>CAXXKQ010000032.1:0-130528 GCA_963676535.2 Prolixibacteraceae bacterium
ACCTGTACTTTTACAGTAATGGTAGTAGATAATACGGCTCCGGTTATCAGTGGATGTTCATCAAATATAACTGTTAATACGGGGATTGGCAGAACCACTTGTGATCAGGTTGCCAGTTGGACCGAACCAACCGCGACTGACAATTGTACAGTTCTGAGTAATTCGAATTGGACCAAGTCCCATTTACCGGGAGCGACTTTCCCGGTAGGAACAACCACAGTTACCTATACGGTAAAAGATAGTTTTGGAAATACCAGTACCTGTACTTTTACCGTGACGGTGATAGATAATACGGCTCCGGTAATTGCTGGTTGTCCGACAAATATTACTACCACCAATGATCCGGGAGCTTGCGGTGCGCTTGTAAGTTGGACTGAACCAACTGCAACAGATAATTGTACAGCTTCAGGCAGTTTGGTGTGGACCAAATCACATACACCAGGATCCACGTTTCCTGTAGGATCCACCCTGGTTACTTATACCGCCAGGGATGCAGCAGGCAATACCAGCTTGGTTTGTAGTTTTACAGTGACGGTTAACGACAGTGAAAAGCCGGTTATCAGTGGATGTCCATCAAATATAACTGTTAATACGGGGATTGGCAGAACCACTTGTGATCAGGTTGCCAGTTGGGCAGAGCCAACGGCTACGGATAATTGTACAGCATCAGGGAATTTGGTATGGAACAAGTCCCATTCATCGGGAGCGACTTTTCTGGTAGGAACAACCACAGTTACCTATACGGTAAAAGATAGTTCTGGAAATACCAGTACCTGTACTTTTACAGTAATGGTAGTAGATAATACGGCTCCGGTTATCAGTGGATGTTCATCAAATATAACTGTTAATACGGGGATTGGCAGAACCACTTGTGATCAGGTTGCCAGTTGGGCAGAGCCAACGGCTACGGATAATTGTACAGCATCAGGGAATTTGGTATGGAGCAAATCCCATTCATCGGGAGCGACTTTCCCGGTAGGAACAACCACAGTTACCTATACGGTAAAAGATAGTTCTGGAAATACCAGTACCTGTACTTTTACCGTGACGGTGATAGATAATACTGTGCCAACATTTGTTGTTCCAGAATCTACTATTGTTTATAAAACTTTAACCTGTATTTATGACATTAATTCTACTTTAACAGGAAAGCCAACTGATGTAAAAGATAATTGTGACAGTTCTCCACAGGTAACCTATCTGGATGTTATTGGGGTAGGAACTTGTATTGATGAGATAGTTATCACAAGAACCTGGAAGGTTGAAGATTATAATGGTAATACCACGACAAAAACCCAGACGATCACCATAAAAGACAACGCCGCGCCGACCTTTACGGTACCGGCATCAGCCATCGTGTACAAGGATGCGAGCTGCAATTATACGGTGCTACCGGCGCAGACGGGCAGTCCGACATCCGTTTTGGATAATTGTGATACTTCACCGGCGGTAACTTATACAGATTCGGCTCCAGTCACTGGATTATGTGCAGATGAACTGGTACTTACCCGGACCTGGAAAGTAGAAGATAATTGCGGGAACATTACGACAAAAACCCAGACGATCACCATAAAAGACAACACCGCGCCGACCTTTACGGTACCGGCATCAGCCATCGTGTACAAGGATGCGAGCTGCAATTATACGGTGCTACCGGCGCAGACGGGCAGTCCGACATCCGTTTTGGATAATTGTGATACCTCACCGGCGGTAACTTATACAGATTCGGCTCCAGTCACTGGATTATGTGCAGATGAACTGGTACTTACCCGGACCTGGAAAGTAGAAGATAATTGCGGGAACATTACGACAAAAACCCAGACGATCACCATAAAAGACAACACCGCGCCGACCTTTACGGTACCGGCATCAGCCATCGTGTACAAGGATGCGAGCTGCAATTATACGGTGCTGCCGGCGCAGACTGGCAGTCCGACATCCGTTTTGGATAATTGTGATACTTCACCGGCGGTAACTTATACAGATTCGGCGCCAGCCACTGGATTATGTGCAGATGAACTGGTAATTACGCGAACCTGGAAAGTAGAAGATAATTGCGGGAACATTACGACAAAAACCCAGACGATCACCATAAAAGACAACACCGCGCCGACCTTTACGGTACCGGCATCAGCCATCGTGTACAAGGATGCGAGCTGCAATTATACGGTGCTGCCGGCGCAGACTGGCAGTCCGACATCCGTTTTGGATAATTGTGATACCTCACCGGCGGTAACTTATACAGATTCGGCGCCAGCCACTGGATTATGTGCAGATGAACTGGTAATTACGCGAACCTGGAAAGTAGAAGATAATTGCGGGAACATTACGACAAAAACCCAGACGATCACCATAAAAGACAACACCGCGCCGACCTTTACGGTACCGGCATCAGCCATCGTGTACAAGGATGCGAGCTGCAATTATACGGTGCTGCCGGCGCAGACTGGCAGTCCGACATCCGTTTTGGATAATTGTGATACCTCACCGGCGGTAACTTATACAGATTCGGCGCCAGCCACTGGATTATGTGCAGATGAACTGGTAATTACGCGGACCTGGAAAGTAGAAGATAATTGCGGGAACATTACGACAAAAACCCAGACGATCACCATAAAAGACAACACCGCGCCGACCTTTACGGTACCGGCATCAGCCATCGTGTACAAGGATGCGAGCTGCAATTATACGGTGCTACCGGCGCAGACGGGCAGTCCGACATCCGTTTTGGATAATTGTGATACCTCACCGTTGGTAACTTATACAGATTCGGCTCCAGTCACTGGATTATGTGCAGATGAACTGGTACTTACCCGGACCTGGAAAGTAGAAGATAATTGCGGGAACATTACGACAAAAACCCAGACGATCACCATAAAAGACAACACCGCGCCGACCTTTACGGTACCGGCATCAGCCATCGTGTACAAGGATGCGAGCTGCAATTATACGGTGCTGCCGGCGCAGACTGGCAGTCCGACATCCGTTTTGGATAATTGTGATACCTCACCGTTGGTAACTTATACAGATTCGGCTCCAGTCACTGGATTATGTGCAGATGAACTGGTACTTACCCGGACCTGGAAAGTAGAAGATAATTGCGGGAACATTACGACAAAAACCCAGACGATCACCATAAAAGACAACACCGCGCCGACCTTTACGGTACCGGCATCAGCCATCGTGTACAAGGATGCGAGCTGCAATTATACGGTGCTACCGGCGCAGACGGGCAGTCCGACATCCGTTTTGGATAATTGTGATACCTCACCGTTGGTAACTTATACAGATTCGGCTCCAGTCACTGGATTATGTGCAGATGAACTGGTACTTACCCGGACCTGGAAAGTAGAAGATAATTGCGGGAACATTACGACAAAAACCCAGACGATCACCATAAAAGACAACACCGCGCCGACCTTTACGGTACCGGCATCAGCCATCGTGTACAAGGATGCGAGCTGCAATTATACGGTGCTACCGGCGCAGACGGGCAGTCCGACATCCGTTTTGGATAATTGTGATACCTCACCGTTGGTAACTTATACAGATTCGGCTCCAGTCACTGGATTATGTGCAGATGAACTGGTACTTACCCGGACCTGGAAAGTAGAAGATAATTGCGGGAACATTACGACAAAAACCCAGACGATCACCATAAAAGACAACACCGCGCCGACCTTTACGGTACCGGCATCAGCCATCGTGTACAAGGATGCGAGCTGCAATTATACGGTGCTACCGGCGCAGACGGGCAGTCCGACATCCGTTTTGGATAATTGTGATACCTCACCGTTGGTAACTTATACAGATTCGGCTCCAGTCACTGGATTATGTGCAGATGAACTGGTACTTACCCGGACCTGGAAAGTAGAAGATAATTGCGGGAACACAACTACAAAGACTCAAACTATTACAATTAAGGATAATGCAGCACCAATAATTTCAGGTAGTATTCCAGTTGAAACAGTTCAGGGTTGTTCTATAGAAGATGCACCATCTGCAGCTACTTCAGTTTCTGAACTGGAGAGACTCGGACTGAATATTAGTGATAATTGTACTTCCGATACTAACTTGAAAGTTACAAGTAGTTTTAGCTTTAATGGTGCATGCCCGATTGTTATCAAAAGAGTTTATACTATTACTGATGCATGTAATAATAGTACTACAGCAACCGCAACTCAAATTATTGAGGTAAATGATAAACAGGTTCCCATTATTACGGGGGTTCCAGGACCAATTACTTACAGTTGTGCTTCGCTGGTGCCGGTTGCACAAATTGGAACAGTCAGTGTGACGGATAATTGTATTGGCGAGGTTTCAGTTACTGTAACAGATGTGACCACTTCCGGGAGCTGCACCAATAAATTTACAATTGCAAGAACATGGACAGCCGTTGATGTTTGTGGAAATATTTCCAGCGCAACTCAGATTATTACCGTAGATGATCAGATTCCACCAACGATTACCGGTGTTCCCGGGGCACAGACTTATAGTTGTGCCGAATCTGTACCAGCTGGTCAAACCACATCGGTAACTGTGTCCGATAATTGTACAGGTTTGGTTACAGTCACCGTAACAGATGTAACCACCGCCGGAAGCTGTGCCAATAAATACATCATTACCCGCAGGTGGACGGCAACAGATATTTGTGGAAATATATCGAGTGCAACACAAATCATCACGGTTGATGACCAGATTTCACCAACGATTACCGGTGTTCCCGGGCCGCAGACATATAGTTGTAAAGAATCTGTACCAGCCGGTCAAACCACTTCGGTAACTGTGTCCGATAATTGCACAGGTTTGGTTTCGGTCACAGTAACAGATGTAACCACTGCCGGAAATTGTGCCAATAAGTATACAATTACCCGCAGGTGGACGGCAACAGATATTTGTGGAAATATATCGAGTACAACGCAAATCATTACGGTTGATGATCAGATTCCACCAACGATTACCGGTGTTCCCGGGCCGCAGACTTATAGTTGTAAAGAATCTGTACCAGCCGGTCAAACCACTTCGGTAACTGTATCCGATAATTGTACAGGTTTGGTTACAGTTACTGTAACAGATGTAACCACTGCAGGAAGTTGTGCCAATAAATACATCATCACCCGCAGGTGGACGGCAACAGATATTTGTGGAAATACATCGAGTGCAACTCAGACCATCACGGTTGATGACTTGACTCCACCAACGATTTCAGGAGTTCCAGCATCACAGACTTATAGTTGTGCAGAATCCGTACCGGCTGGTCAGACCGCTTCGGTCACTGTTTCTGATAATTGTACTAGTTTGGTTACTGTCACCGTAACAGATGTAACCACTGCTGGAAATTGTGCCAATAAGTATACAATTACCCGCAGATGGACAGCAACAGACATCTGTGGAAACACCAGCAGTGCAACTCAGACCATCACGGTTGATGACTTGACTCCACCAACGATTTCAGGAATCCCAGCATCACAAACCTATAGTTGTGCATCAGAAGTCCCTGCTGGAAGAACTGCATCGGTCACCGTAACTGATAATTGTACAGGTTTGGTTACAGTCACCGTAACAGATGTAACTACCGCCGGGAATTGTGTCAATAAATACACGATAACACGAAAATGGACAGCAACTGATATTTGTGGAAATACATCCAGTGCAACGCAGATTATTACTGTTAATGACCAGACTCCACCAACGATCTCAGGAGTCCCCGGATCAGTGACATACAGTTGTGCTGCCGATGTGCCAACAGCACAACCGAATACGGTAATTGCAACAGATAATTGTTCCGGATCAGTTAATCTAACAGTTAATGATGTGACTACTGCCGGAAATTGTGCCAATAATTACACCATTACCCGCAGATGGACAGCAACTGATATTTGTGGAAATACTTCAAATGCAACACAGATCATTGCTGTAAATGACCAGACCCCACCAGCTATTTTAGGTTCGATACCGGTTACACCGATTGAAGCCTGTTCTGCGTCGGCTGTTCCATCTCCGGTGACTTCTGTGGCGGCTCTTGAATTATTAGGTTTGAATATTAGCGACGGTTGTTCACCCGATGGTTCATTGATAGTGAGTAGCAGTGATGTGTCAAGTGGAAGTTGTCCCATTGTAGTTTCGAGGACATACAGAGTTACTGATGCTTGCGGCAACTTCAATACATACACCCAAATTTTCAATATTGGAGATACTACGGCACCAACGATTTCAGGAACCATCTCCCCAACAATCCTTGAAGGTTGTTCAGTCGCTGCAGCGCCGACTCCCGTAAACACAGTTGCTGCGCTTGAGGCTTTTGGACTAAATATTAGTGATGCCTGTACTTTGGACGGGGCACTTTCGGTTACCAGTACGCAAACTTCAACAGGCACATGTCCAATAGTAATAACCAGAACTTACCGGATATCTGACATTTGCGGTAACATTAGTTCTGTCGTTCAGACTATCAGTATTGATGATAATACTGCACCGTTAATCACGGGTA
Organism: Prolixibacteraceae bacterium; assembly: GCA_963676535.2. Lineage (GTDB taxonomy): Bacteria > Bacteroidota > Bacteroidia > Bacteroidales > Prolixibacteraceae > Aquipluma. The sequence goes on from CAXXKQ010000032.1 coordinate 6,491, forward strand.
CTATTAGCCCAACCACTATTGAAGGTTGTGCTGTTGGAGATGCTCCTGCTGCTGTGAATACGGTTGCGGCTTTAGAATCTTTGGGATTGGCAATCTCCGATGCCTGCACTGCGGATGCCGGTCTGGTTGTGACCAGCACTCAAACAACTTCAGGAAACTGCCCGATTGTAATTACCCGGATTTACCGAATTATTGATGCCTGTGGCAACTTTAGTACTGCAACACAAACTATTCAGGTAAGCGACAAAACCGTACCGGCAATTACCGGAACGCTAAATACGGTTACGGTGGAAGGATGCGCTGTTGGAAATGCACCCGCTCCTGTCACAACAGTTGCCGCTTTGGAAAATTTAGGTCTGACAATCAATGATGCCTGTACAACAGATACAAATTTGACGGTTACCAGTACTCAAACTTCAACAGGTTCTTGCCCGATCGTGATTACCAGAATATACAAGATTGCTGATGCCTGTGGAAATTTCAGAACTGCCACTCAAACAATTAATGTAGGTGATACAACTGCTCCGGTTGCCAAATGTAAGGATATTACCCTGTCCTTAAAACCCGACGGTACCATCACCTTTTCGGCAGCTGAAATTGATGGAGGAAGCACTGATAATTGCGGAATCAAATCACTTGCAGCATCAAAAACTTCATTTACCTGTTCTGAAATTGGAGCGCATGTCGTTACGTTGACTGTTACTGATAATTGCGGCAACATTTCGACCTGCCAGGCACAGGTAACAGTTGTTGATCCGAATAAAACCTCGCTTTCAATTAATGATGTTGAAGTTGCTGAATCCGCAGGCAAGGCGGCGATTACGGTTACTTTAGCCAACTCACGTTCCTGCGATGTTTCTTTCACGGTCAATACTGCCAATAACAGCGCCATTGCACCGGGCGATTATACTACAGTAAATCCGGTTGTTTATACTATTTCCGGAGGTTCAACTTCAGTGGTAATTAATATTCCGATTACTGATGATCAGATATCGGAACCAACTGAAACATTCTTTGTAAGGATTTCTAATCCGGTAAATGCGATAATTGCCGATGATCAGGGAACTGTAACCATTCTTGATGACGACAATCCACCAAAAGTTATTATTGGTGACGCGAGTGTTAACGAAGGTGGTAATCTGAGTTTCGCGGTAACCCTGAGCAACGTCAGCTCTTCCAACATTACAGTTACCATTGGGTTTACCAATGTTACCACATCAAACAGCGATTATACCATCACACCGGTAACTGTAACATTCCCGGCAGGAACCACTTCGGCCACTGCAATTGTTCCATCGTTGCCCGATTTTATCGAAGAAATAAATGAAACCTTTATTGCCAAAGTGATCAGCACCACCGGATCAGTTGGAGATACCAGTGATACTGGCACCGGTACTATTCTGGATGACGACGAGGTTCCGATTGCAATTGACGATAACCTGGCAACGGATGAAGATGTTGTTTTACATGGCGATGTTTCGGTTAACGATATTCCTAATGGGTCCAATAATGTATGGTCGATGGTAAGTCAACCCACTCATGGTAAAGTGGTTATGAATACAAACGGAACATTTACCTATACGCCCAATCCGAATTATAATGGCAGCGACAGTTTTGTATATAAACTGTGCGACCAGGATGGCGACTGCGACAATGCAACTGTACTTATAACTATGAAGCCTGTTGATGATTTCCCGATTGCCAACGATGACAGTTTTATTGCGCATTTGGATGCAGTTTTAGATGAATTTGTTGTGGATAACGACAGCCTTAGTGGAGATGGTGGCAATGTTTGGTCCAATCGTTAGTCAACCAGCAAATGGAACGGTAATTTTCAATTCCGATGGAAGTTTTGTTTACACACCAACTAATGGGTACATTGGAAACGATTCGTTTACCTATAAACTTTGTGATGTTGACGGAGATTGCGACGAGGGAGTTGTAAATATTCTGGTAGAAGATATTATTCCAAACCAGGTGTTTTACCCCGAATGGCGATACCTATAATGATACTTATCAGGTTAAAAACATCGAATTCTACCCGGGAAGCAGAATAACAATCTTCAATAGATGGGGAAATAAAGTTTATCAAAAGAATGGATATCTCAATGATTGGGATGGATATTCAAACCTTGACAAAATAGGATCCAAACCTCTGCCGGTAGGTACATATTATTATTTGATCGATTATGGAATCAACAGGCATAAAAACAGGTTGGGTTTATCTTGAAAGGTAGAATAGTGAATATTAATAAATTCTGAAACACATGACAAATATTAAACATGCAAAAGGAATGAGAATCTATTTGATTGCCGTCTTCCTTTTAGGCATCCTGGGGAGTGTATCGGCTCAGCAAGATCCGATGTTCACTCAATACATGCATAATCCGGTATCAATCAATCCGGCTTATGCTGGTAGCCGGGGAACACTGAACATTGTTGCCATGCATCGGCAACAATGGGTTGGAATAGATGGAGCTCCAACAACGCTGGCTCTTTCAGTAAATAGTCCTTTCCTGTCTTATAATGTTGGAGTCGGGTTAAGCCTTCTTTATGGATGAATTAGGTCCGACCCGGCAAACAGGAATTTATGCGGATTATGCCTACCACCTGAAAGTGACAAACCGTACCAAACTCGCATTCGGTTTGAAAGGGGGAGTGAACATTTATGATATCGACCTCAGAGATGCCCGGGGCGCTGAAGGAGATCCTTATGTGGCGCTTTACGGGTACCGGAGATTATATCATCCCAATTTCGGGTTCGGAACCTATCTTTATTCTGATCGGTTTTACCTGGGGCTTTCTATTCCTAAGTTGCTTCAGAATAATTTGTCGGATGATAAGAATACGTTGATCAACAAGGAGGAAAGGCATTATTTCTTTGCAGCCGGCGTTGTTTTGGATGTTTCTGATAACATTAAATTTAAACCATCCACAACCATTCGTATTGTTAGCGGGGGCTCCGGTTTCAGCTGAACTTTCGGCAGCAGTTCTGCTACACGATAGGTTGTGGGCTGGGTGGAATGTATCGACTCGGTGATTCTGCCGGAGCTATGGTTAAGTTTGATTTAACCAATCAACTTAGTCTCGGTTATTCATACGACTTTACATTGTCCGAATTGCGTCCGTTTAATCAAGGCACGCATGAGGTATATGTGAGCTATGATTTTGCTTTCAGAAACAGAAAAACTTTGTCACCACGTTACTTTTAGAAACCTCAATCACTATGAAACCTCTATACAAAAAAATAGCATTACCGGTTTTTATCCTGTTTGCAATTATGTTGCTGCCCGGTCATGCTTCAGCCCAATCTTTTCAGGAGAAAAAAGCCGATCAGTATTACGAAAGATTTGCTTACAGCAAAGCGGTAGAACTGTATGAACCTCTCTTTCGTGACGACAGTAAAAATCCGAAGTATATTCAACGACTGGCACACAGTTACTATAAAATGCTGAATTACAGGAAAGCATTGATATATTATAGTCAGCTTGTTCTGGTGGAACAACATCAGGCTTCTGATTTATATGATTATTCACAATTACTCCGGATTGACGGAAGGCCTGAGCTGGCAAAAGTGTGGCTGGAAAAATATCTGATTCAATCCCCTGGAGATCAAAGGGCAAAGCGGATGTTGGAGAATCTTAATACGAGCAGTAGTAAAAAAACTGTTGAAAATATTTCTGTCAAAAATATGGATGGGAATACCCGGTTTACAGATATGTGTGCTACTTTTTACAAAGATCAGATTATCTATTCTTCAGCCAAGGACAGCTTTTCGATGATAAAAAACACTTATGACTGGAATAATCAGCCCTTCCTTGATCTATATCTTTCGAAACCAGGGGCAGAACCTGGAGCAAAAGACGATAAATCGGTTTATAAAGCACTGAATTCGAGGTTTCATGAAGGTCCCGTAAGCTTTACTTCTGACTATAATACCATGTATTTTACCCGGAACAATTACCTGAATGGCCGGGTTACCACAATGCCCGATGGCACCAATAACCTAAAAATATTTATCGCCGACTTTAATGGGAAAGAATGGAAGAATATTCGTGGCCTCCCGTTTAATAGCGACAGGTATTCCGTGGGGCATCCGGCTTTATCGGCTGATAATAAAACGCTGTATTTTATCTCGGATATGCCAGGCGGTTTTGGGGAAACAGATATTTATAAATCAGAGCAGGTAAACGGAACTTGGGGTGCCCCGATCAATTTGGGTGAAACTATTAATACCAGCGGTAAGGAAATGTTCCCTTACATTGATAAAGAGGGAATTCTGTACTTTTCTTCTAATGGACATCCCGGGAACGGAGGACTTGATATTTTTGCTGCCAAAGAAGAAAAGCCCGGAATATACAAGGTTATTAATGTAGTTAGCCCATTAAATTCAGTTTATGACGATTTCGGTTGTGTGCTCAATAACGATTCATTGACCGGATTTTTTACTTCGAACAGGCCGGGAGGAAAAGGAGATGATGATAATTACTCCTATAAAATCAATTGGATGGATCTGAAAGTGATGGTTTATGATGATCAGACTAAAGGATTGCTGCCAGGATCAAAAATTGCATTGATGGCTGAAGATGGTAAAGTAATCGATAATAAAATTGCTGACGAAGAGGGTTCAGCAACATTCACTGTAAAACCCCGGTCAAAATACCAGTTGCTTGCAGAAAATAAGACATACACTCCTGAAACGAAGGAAGTCCAGATCAAAGGATCGCTGTTTGATTTTATTCAACGCGAAGATATATATCTAAAAATGGGCGCCATTTATCTGACGATTGAAGTTATTGACAAAGAATCTGGCTTGATTATCCCGAACGCGATAGTAGATATTTCAAAGGGGAAATATGATGAATCGCAGCTTGAAGATAATCAGGGTGTTATTCGGATGAAGCTGAACGAATCGACAGACTATTCTTTCTACGCTTCAGCTGAAGAATACTTCGAGAAAAATGTAGATTTTACCAGTGTTGACAAAGCAGTAGGAGAATATTCGTTAACAATCGAATTGGAAAAACTCTCGACTGGAAAGCAGTTTGTATTGGACGATTTGTTCTACGATTTGAACAAGTATAATATCCGTCCTGATGCAGCCATCGTTTTGGACAGATTAGCGAAGCTTTTGATTGACAATCCTGAAATCAGGATCGAAATTGGTTCGCATACCGACTCACGGGCTACTGCCGAATACAACCTGAAACTATCTCAACAAAGGTCCGAATCTGTTGTGGCTTACCTGATTGGTAAGGGTATTGCTCCAGGTAGGTTGGTTGCTAAAGGCTATGGTGAATCACAGCTAATTAACAAGTGTGCTGATGGCGTACCATGTACGGAAGAAGAACATCAGGCTAACCGTCGTACGGTTATTGAAATCCTGAATAAAGAGTTCCGTAAAGTTAAACGTGGTACGAAGAACGTCTACTACTTCTAATGGTCTGATGATCATGATTTAATAAGAAAGGCTTTCCTGCAAGGGAGAGCCTTTCTTATTTCCGATAGAAGGGTCTCACAATCAGGTGAGGTCCGGATTAGTGTGGATATCCGTCATACTGGAGTAACGTCCAGATTAGTGTGTCCGATTCGAACAATTTTCAATGAATTGAAATCAGCGAAAGAACGGTTAACAATGGTTATACCAGTTATGAGTTGAAGAAGTATGTGTGTAAACCGGGTGGAATTATAATATTTCTGCGATTTCGGTCAGGTAGTTTACTTTTTCCTGGGCACCAAGTTCAGTATAGGCAATGACCAGTTTTTCGATCAGACGTTTGATAATTATCCGATCGGGACAGGGAGTTGTGAGTTTAGATCGATCGGTAAGTTCATTTGAATGCAAAATGTAGTCGATTTCGCGTGGGCCGATAATTGTTCCTTTATTCGATGGATTAACGTAAAATAACACTGGTTGTACGGTTTCCTGCCCATGCGCCAACCTGGCAATCTCCTGATCGAAATAACCTACCAGCGGATTAGTACCTGCATCGATGTAATGAGCGGGTAACTGAAGCGACCGGGCAATCAGCGTGTATAAAATGGCGATCGATACCGGGTTGCCATGCCTCGTATCCAAAACCCGGTTTATGTAACAATTTTGAGGCGATTCGGGAGAAATCTGGTCGACCGAAAATTTATACTGCTGGAAGAAAATGTGGTTCATGATGGTAATTTTCTCCAGTGAGGTCAACGAATTTCTGAATTCCATCCAAATATCTTTTCTGATTTTTTCGAGTTGAATCTGGATCGATTTCAGCTTTAACTCCGGGTACTGGTGCCTTGAAATCAGAAAGGCTCCTTCGAACAGATCGAGCGTTTTCTGATCGGCCCAATTTCTGATCTTTTCTTTGGTGTCGTTGAGCTGAATCTGTTGGATGATGAACTCAAGTCGTTTCTGAACCAATTCGTCGAGACTGGTTTCCCAAACGTGCTCTAGGTGATCGACTACCGTCACATCTTCTTTCAGCAGTTCATTCAAAACTACCTGGGAAACCGAATGATCCGGGTCGTCCAGAAGAGCAATCAGCGAGTCCAGCCTGTGTTCATTCATAGATGATGCTGAATTATGAAGTTAATCGGTCTAGAACCAGTTGTATCAAAGTTTCCATTGCCTGATGATAATTGGCATTGGCCTCTTTTTTCAGGCGGTTGGCAATAATCAGGCATACGGTCAGGGCTTCGTGCCCTAACAGTTTGGAAAGCCCGTAAATAGCCGAGCATTCCATCTCGAAGTTAGTTATTTTGTAGCCTTTAAAAGCGAAAGACTCAATCTTTTCATTCAGATGGGCATCAGCTAACGGCAGCCGAAGTACTCTCCCCTGAGGGCCGTAAAATCCGGGCGCCGAGATGGTCACTCCCTCAATGGTATCATTCCGGTGAATTTTTTTTAATAGCTTTTCAGAACAATCAACCACATAAGGCGAGGTTAATTGCTCGCCCCAGCCGGTATGTTTTCTGAAAGCTTCTTCAAAAGACAAATCAGAAACTGAATTTCGGTTGGCATAAAAATTCAGAAGTCCGTCGAAACCAATGGCTTTGCGGGAAACCACGAATGAATTTACATCCAGAAAATCTTGTAATCCGCCCGATGTTCCGATCCGGACAAAATTGAGCGGGCGGTGAACCGGATTGATTTCGCGGGTTGAGAGGTTAATATTGGCCAAAGCGTCCAGTTCGTTGACAACAATGTCGATGTTATCGGTACCAATACCGGTTGAAACGACAGTAACCCGCTGGTTGTTATATCGACCGGTTGTGGAGACAAATTCGCGGTTTCGCACCAGAAATTCAACTTCAGTAAGCAGCTTCCCGATCAGTTCAACCCTTCCGGGGTCACCAACCAGAATGATGTTGTCGGCCAGTTGTTCGGGTTTGAGGTGTAAATGGAAAATACTTCCATCGGCATTTATGATGAGTTCGGACGATTGGATCATGTTTTAATTGTTATTGGATGGCCTAAACTAGGTAAAATGAAGCTAAAAGGCAATACTTTGGCGCTAAATCATAATGAAACTGATTGTTTTGGAACAAAATCAGTTTTTTTTTGAGAAGGAAATAGTCATGCTTAATCTCTGATCTGGGTTTCCCAAATTATTTTATCAGGCATCCCAGGTTTTTGGTTGATCTTTTCAACAGTTTTCTAATTTTGTATATCATGAGAAAGATTAAGAATATCCATCTGAACGACGATCCGGAAGTTTACCAATGTTTCGGTTGTTCACCCTATAATGAATTCGGGCTGCATCTCGAATTTTGGGAAGATGGTGACGAAGTGGTTTCGTATTGGAATCCCCGACCTATTCTGCAGAGTTATCCTAAAGTGCTGCATGGCGGAATACAATCAACTCTGCTCGATGAAATTGCCGGCTGGGTGGTTTACGTCAAATGCGGAACCGTTGGTGTTACGGCTGAAATGAAAGTCAGATTTAAAAAACCTTTGATGATTGATCAGGGCAAAATAACTATCCGCGCCAGACTGCTAGAGCAAAACAAACGGATGGCGGTTATTCAGTCGCAGTTGATCAATTCTTCTGAAAATGTTTGTGCTGAAGCCGAACTTCGGTTTTTTCTGTTATCAGAAACCGATGCCCGCGAAAAATACAATTATCCGGGAATTGATGCTTTTTTCGAAACCTAAAAAACCAAAATATGAAACGATTAATTATTGCGTTGGCTTTTCTTTCGATTGGCTTATCGGGATTTTCTCAAACTAAATTAATTTCTGCCAGCCACGATGCTTTCCGGTATGTCGGCCGGTTCGATTTTTCGAATCCGAGGGAAGTGCGTTACGATTGGTCGGGCGTTTACATTCAGTTCAGTTTCAGGGGAACAGAACTGGCTTTCCGAATGAGCGATTCGGGGCACAATTACTACAATGTTCTTGTTGACGACCGTGCTGCCAAAGTCATCGAAGTTAAAAGTGACACAACGCTTGTTATTGCCAAAGACTTGAGCACTCAAATTCACAGGGTACAGATTTACAAACGTACCGAAGGAAACCAAGGAACCGGAACATTCAAAGGAATTTTGATTCCTGAAAACGGAGAAATGCTTGCATGGAAAGATATTCCGACTCGGAAGATTGAATTTATCGGCAACTCCATTACCTGCGGATACGGAACCGAAGGTTTGTCGAAAAGTGAGCGCTGGAAACCATCGACCGAAAATAATTACCAGAGTTATGCACCCATCATGGCCCGTGCATTTAAAGCCGATTATCACATCGTGGCCCATTCGGGAATGGGAGTGGTGCGCAATTACGGCTACAAGGAGAAAGTTTCGCCCAGCGCCATGCCCGACCGGTTTAATCGTGTATTCGACGAAAAAGAACAACCACTTTGGAACTTTAAATCGTGGAAACCTGATGTGGTGGTAATTAACCTGGGGACCAATGATTTCAGTACACAACCGTATCCGGATAAGGCTGTTTTTAAAGCAGGTTACGAAAAACTGATCAATGAGGTGCGGAGACAGTACGACGACTTACCCATTTTTTGTATGGTTGGTCCCATGACCGACGAACCTTGCTACTCGTATGTGAAAGAAATGGTTGAAGATTTCAGAGCCGTTTATCAGAAAAAGAATGTCTATTTTGTTGGCATTCCAACCTATTTGATGAATCCTGAAAAAGATCTTGGATCAGATACTCATCCCAACTACATGGGTCAGCGTAAAATGGCAGCTCACGTTTTGCCTGTTATTGCCAGTATTACAGGCTGGGATTTCAGCGATAGTGAGCTTTAAGCTTTAATTGTTGTAGAATAAAGAGAACAGAATCGATATCTATTTCAAAAATTGCTATTTGAGCCTACATTTATTGAATGTTGAATAATTAACATACAGACAAACATTCCAATCAACTAAATTTTAAATCATGAAATTCAAACTAAATCTATCAAAATCATTGACATTTATTGCATTGGCCGTATTCGTTTCCGGAGGAATCGTTTCGTGCACGGCTCCGAAACCATCAAAAGAAGTGGGTCTTCAGCTGTGGTCGGTCCGCGACGATATGAAAACTGATGCCAAAGGTACCATCCAGAAAGTTGGAGCCATGGGGTACAAATTGATTGAAGCTGCCGGATATGCTGATGGTAAATTTTACGGCATAGAACCAGCCGATTTTAAGGCTTTGGTTGATGCCAGCGGAATGAATTTTTTTGCATCACACTGTGGTCAGGCAGTACCCGATTCGGCTGGATGGGAAGCATCAATGGCCTGGTGGGATACCTGTATTGCTGCCCATAAGGCTGCCGGTGTAAAGTACATTGTTCAGCCGTTTATGGATAAAGTTGGCTATGAAAGCCTCGCTGGAGTACAACGCTATTGCGATTATTTCAATGCCGTTGGCGAAAAATGTAACGCTGCCGGAATTCGCTTTGGCTATCACAATCACGATGCTGAATTCAAAGATGTGGAAGGCCAGACGATTTACGATTATATGCTGAAAAATACTGATCCTGCCAAAGTGATATTTGAAATGGATTTGTATTGGATTACCGTTGGTGGTAAAAATCCGGTTGATTACTTCAATGCTTATCCCGGCCGTTTTGAACTGTGGCATGTGAAAGATAAAGCCGAGCTGGGAGGTGCAGGAAGTATTATGGATTTCAACCCAATTTTCGAAAATGCTGAAAAATCGGGTATGAAGAAATACATTGTTGAAGTGGAAGAATATAACTTTCCACCCATTGAAAGTGTACAGAAATCGCTCGAATTTCTGCAAAATGCCGAATATGTGAAATAAATTGAATTGAAATATCCTGGAAAGCCGTTCTGAATTGAATTTTGGACGGCTTTTTATTTTCGGTAAGTTTTGATAATTTGTTAAATTCGCTGAACTTGAATCAGTTTCAAATTTCAGGTTATGAAAAAGCTATTTTCTTTTGTATGGATTTTTTTCGTCCTGTTCGCATGTACGGAGAAGAAACCAGTTGCCGATCCGCAGGTGTTAATTGATGCTGATCTGGCTTTTTCTGATTTATCTGTCAATGCAGGACTTCAGAAGGCATTTATTGAATTTGCCGATGATAGTGTTGTTCTATTGAAAGCAAACCGGATGCCTATTCTCGGCAAAAACAGCCTGATCAAAAGCTATGAAGGCAAAAGCGATAGTGGGGTTACATTAAGCTGGAAGCCCGAAAAAGCCATAATTGCTGAAAGTGGTGAACTTGGGTTCACTTATGGGTTATGGACTTTGATTGCCGCGGCTGATACTTCGTACGGCACGTATTTGTCGGTATGGAAGAAGGATGCCACCGGAAACTGGAAATACATTGCCGATACAGGCAACCAAGGCGTGAGGCCCAAATAATTTCTCTTTTTCCCTTTTGCTTTTTCCCAATTTACTGTTTTGTGCGTTTTCGCACCATAAATATAAAATGATCCAACAACCTTGACCATTTTCTTTGTTGAACTGAGCGAAATGGGAAAATTGCTGAATAATTGATCTTAGTATTCTCCGGTTACATCCGACAGAACTTCAAATCCGTTCTCTGTAACGAGAATGGTATGTTCAAATTGAGCTGAAAGTTTTTTGTCAACTGTCCGGGCAGTCCATTTGTCATGCTTGTCAACCACGGTTCCGGGGCGCCCCTGGTTAATCATGGGCTCGATGGTGAAAGTCATGCCCGGTTTCATTAGGGGACCGGTATTTCGGCGTGACGTGTGGTCAACCTGGGGCTCTTCGTGAAATTGAATGCCGACGCCATGACCGCAATATTCGTATACAACAGAATAGCCCTGTGCTTTGGCATATTTGCTAATAGCATATCCGATATTGCCAAACTGGTTGCCTGGGCGAACCTGCTGGATTCCCAGATCGAGGCAATGTTTAGTGACATCAATCAAATCAAAAGCTTCGGGAGAGGCGTTTCCAACCGTAAACATTTTACTGGTGTCGCCATAATAGCCGTTCAGGATGGTGGTTACATCAATATTCATGATGTCGCCATTTTTCAAAATTTCTGACTCGGAGGGAATTCCGTGGCAAACCACTTCGTTGAGCGAAATGCAGCATGATTTGGGATAACCACTGTAACCCAGTGTAGCCGGAATCGCTCCGTGTTCGCGGATAAAAGCATCAATTTTCTGATTCAGAAATTCGGTAGAAACGCCCGGTTTAACAAATTCGGCAATATACTTCAGCGTTTGCCCGGCCAACTTGCTACTTCGACGGATTCCTTCAATTTGGTCAGGTGTCTTTAGAATAATTTTATCCATTGATCTTGTAAAATTTGTGCAAAAGTCGCTAAATCGATTGATTTTTCAAAACTGAACAATAGATTTGTACAAAGGTTTAAAATAACCGCTCGAAATGGAAAAATATCAGGAGAAACTTACCATCAAATCCTATCAGACCAATCAATATGGTAAAGCATCAATTACTTCACTTTTTAATATTCTGATCGAAGCAGCCTGGGCTCATGCTCAGGTCATGGATTGGGGATATGACAGTTTGAAAAGCAATAATTTGTTCTGGGTACTGTCGCGTATGTATTTTCAGGTCGAAAAATACCCGGCCTGGCAGGATCATATTACACTGAACACCTGGTCGGCCGGAACGGATGGCATGTATGCATACCGTGAGTACGTTTTGGAAAGTGAATCGGGAGAAATTTTACTCAGGGCGAGTTCGGCCTGGCTGATTCTGGAGATGGAAACCCATAAAATATTCAGATTAAGTGAATTCAGAACCACTTTCCCGAAGCGAATTGATGCCAGGTCCTGTCGTGCACCCCAAAGAGTGAAACCGGATATTCATACTGAAAAGTTGAATTTTTATCCGGTACTTTTCAGCGATCTGGATATCAATAAGCATTTCAACAGTGTAAAATATGTGGAGCGGGTTCTGGATGATTTCGGGATTGATTTCCTGAATGGGAATGAACCTGCCGAGCTGGAAGTGAATTACCTCAAAGAAGCTGTCGCCGGCGATAGCATTTCAGTTACCCGAACCCAGCTGTCAGAAAATGAATATCTGAATTGCCTGGTACGTGAATCGGATGGTGCAGATTTATGCGTGATGCGGATCCTTTGGCGGGGAAGAAAATAAGTTTATGCTGCAGTTCCTTCGATGGGTTTAATGCCGTTCAACTCATCTCCCTTTTGAATCACTTCTTCCTCCAACTCGAAGTCGTTTTGCAGTCCCAGCCAGAATTTAGGACTGTTTCCAAAAAACCTGGATAACCGAAGAGCTGTGTCTGCAGTGATTTTGCGCTTCCCTTTTAATATTTCACTAACCCGGGTTTGAGGAATAAAAGTTTCCTTGGCCAACCGATAGGCTGAAATACCCATTGGAAACAGAAATTCTTCGTTTAATATTTCACCTGGATGTATGTTTCTTAATTTTTCCATGTCATTGAGGTTTAATGATAATCAACGATCTGAACGCTGTAAGCATCGTTATTTCCCCATTTAAAAATGATCCTCCATTGGTCATTAATTCTGATGCTGTAATATTCTGATAATTCGCTTTTAAGCTTCTCCAAATGATTTGCCGGAGGAATTCGCAGATCGATAATATCCTGTGAGTTATTGATCATTCTCAATTTTCTTCTTGCAATATTCTGAATTTCTATTGGCAACTTTAGTGAACGAATACCATTCCATATTCGTTCTGTTTCCTTGTCGCCAAAATCTTTTATCATTTAAATGATTACTTTATGCGTTACTAACGCCAAAGGTAAGTATTTGCATTGAAATCACAAAATCTATTTTTCTGAATACCATTCTACGATCTTTGCAACCTTTTTGTCCAAAGGCATATAACCATCGAGCCAGTGGATTTCTGTTCCCTGATTTTCCATCTTACGGAACCAGGTCATCTGGCGCTTGGCAAACTGGTGAATGGCCACATTCAATCCATCGAACATTTTCTGGTAGGTAAGTTGACCTGTCAGATGTTGAGTCATGAATTTGTATTCGAGCCCGTAATAAGTCAATTGTTCAGGAGTGAGGCTGCTATCCAGTAATCGCTGAACTTCGTCGAGCATACCCTCTTTTAGCCTTTGTTTCAGACGCTCAGTGATCCGTTTGCGGCGCGACTGGCGATCGAATTTCACGCCAACCACCAAACTTCGGATGTCGGGCATGCCGGTGTTAATTTCGGGGTGCGAAAGGTAATATTCTTCAATTTCGATGGCACGAATGGCTCGCTTTTCGTTTTCAATGTCGGTCTGATTATGAAGTTCACTTTTGTAAGCTTTCAGAATTTCTGTCAACTCATTGAGCGATTTACCTTCCAGTCGGGGTCTCAATTCTTCATTAATAGGAACCTGAATCAGCTTATAGTTTTTCAAAACGGCTTCGAGGTACAATCCGCTTCCACCGCACATTACAGGAAGTTTCCCTCGATTGGTAATGTCTGCAAAAACTTTCAGAAAATCTTTTTGGTATTCGAAAACATTGTACTCGTAACCGGCGTCAACAATGTCTATGAGGTGATACGGAATCTGTTTTCCATCAACAATATAGTCGGCATAATCTTTTCCGGTACCGAGGTCCATGCCCCGGTATACCTGCCGAGAATCGGCTGATATGACTTCCCCGTTGAGAATAGAAGCTACTTTGGCGGCGACACTTGTTTTGCCCGATGCGGTTGGCCCGAGAATGGTAATGAGATTATATTTTTTCTCCTGCATGAATTCTGAAGTTTTCGTTCTGTAAAATAATGTATTTTTGCAACACCAAAGTTACTGGTTTTTAGGCAGACGTAGCATGACACATAAACAGCAAAATATTACGATCAAAAATAAAAAGGCTTTCTTCGACTACGAAATCCTCGAAACCTTCATTGCCGGTATTCAACTGGCTGGAACTGAGATCAAGTCGATTCGCGGCTCGAAAGCGAGCTTGGTTGATTCGTATGGCGCATTTTGGGACAATCAGCTGTATGTGAAAAATATGCACATTGCCGAATACGAAATGGGAACTTGCAACAACCATGTTGCTAAACGCGATCGCAAATTACTTCTGAACCGAAAGGAACTGGATAAACTCCAGAAAAAAACCAAAGAGGGCGGAATCACTATTGTTCCGCTGAAGCTTTTCATTAATGACCGAGGTCTGGCCAAGCTCGAAATTTCACTTGCCAAAGGGAAAAAAACTTACGACAAACGCGAAACCCTGAAATTGAAAGATGATGCCCGCGAAATGGACCGGGCGAGGAAATTTTAGTTGACAGTTTCAGTTTTCAGTTATTTTATTCATTTGTTTTTCAGCCAAAAAGCCTGGTAGAAATTCATCCACCAGGCTTCTATCCTGAAAGTTTAAAACGATAATTTTTACTTTAAAGTGGCCAAAGCGGCTTTTATACGATCGAGTGATTTAGTCAGGTCGGCTTCCGAAGCGGCATACGAAATTCTGATACCTTCAGGAGCGCCAAAAGCTTCTCCTGAAACCACTCCGGTAAAGGCATTCGACAGGATAAACAAACCCATGTCGTCGGCATTGTTGATGGTTACGGTGCCATCCGATTTTCCGAAGAACGATGAAATATCGGGGAAAACATAGAAAGCGCCATCGGGTTTACTTGTTTTTACTCCTGGAATTTCAGCCAGTTTAGCCAGAACAAGGTTACGGCGTTTTTCGAATTGTTCAACCATTTGATACACTGTGGCGAGCGGTGCATTTAATGCGGTAACCGAAGCAATTTGGGAAACGGAACATGGACCAGAAGTATATTGCCCCTGCAATTTATTGCAGGCTTTGGCTAACCAAAGCGGAGCGGCAATATATCCGATGCGGTAACCGGTCATGGCAAATGCTTTCGAAACGCCGTTCACCACTACCACACGGTCTTTAATCTCGGGAAACTGGGCAATGCTTTCGTGTTTGATACCGTATACAATGTGCTCGTAAATTTCGTCCGAAATCACGATGATGTTCGGATGTTTGGCAAAAATATCAGCAAAAGCTTTCAATTCGGCTTTGGTGTAAACGCTTCCGGTTGGGTTGCTCGGACTGCTGAACAGGAAAGCCCGTGTTTTCGGAGTAATGGCAGCTTCCAACTGAGCTGGTGTGATTTTGAAGTCACTGTCAACCGTAGTTGGGATGATCACATTTTTACCCTCGTTTAGTTTTACCAGCTCAATGTATGTTACCCAGTAAGGCGCCGGAATAATCACCTCATCATCTTTGTTGATCAACGCCTGCAAAAGGTTGGCGATTGAATGTTTGGCTCCGTTTGAAACAATGATTTGGTTCGTGGCATATTCCAGACCGTTGTCACGTTTCAGCTTGTCAACAATGGCTTTCAGCAACTGTGGGTATCCGGGAACCGGAGAATAAGTTGAATAGTTATCATCAATTGCCTTTTTTGCAGCTTCCTTGATGAAGTCGGGAGTATTAAAATCAGGTTCGCCAACGCCCAAACTGATGACGTCAATACCTTTTTCTTTTAGTTCGCGGCTTTTCTGGGCCACAGCCAGGGTGGCCGATTCCGATAAACACGCTACTCTGTCTGAAACTCTCTCCATAACTGATATTTTGATGGGATTAATAATCAAATTGTTCGACTGCAAGATACAAAATAAATTAATCGGATATATTTATCTTGTTTCGATCTGTAAAAAAAATGGCTAAAAAAATTACGATTTGTTATTATTGAGGGATCTTACTCAGAAATTCACTTACTTTCTCCTGCAAATTGAGGTAATCATCGAAAGTCGAGACGAGAAATAATTCAGAATCTGGAATCAACGAATTTATTTCGCGGGCCACTTCAATCGGATGACCCGGATCATTCGGATCTCCCACAATCAAAGTCGGTATTTTCACCTGTTTCAGCTTTTCGCGCTCCGGAAAATCTGAAACAGCACCGCCATGATAAATACTATAATAATATGCCGGATCGAAACTCATCCGCAGTTCGAGCAATTTCTTCTGTGTTCCGGGAAATTGCTGCTCAAAGAATTCAGGAGGGTCCTGGTTCCGCTGGATAATGCGTTTTAAAAATTCAGGGAAATGGTCGGGGCGGGCTTTCAATGCAATTTTTTCATACAATTCCTGAACAGCTACCCGAACTTCCCAGGCCGGCGGTGGAGTAACCAAAATCAGCGCTTTTACCTTCTCCGGATACCGGATGGCCGTGTACAGTGCTGTTCCTGATCCCATTGAAACTCCGCCCAGCATTACCTTTTCTGTCCCAAGTGAATCAATAAGGTTGTTCAACTCCTTAACCATTCCGCTCCACGAATAATCGCCAGCCACTGATTTGTTGGAGGCATCGTAGCGGATTAGTTGAACCTGATTTGATAACTGACTAAAATTGACCAGTGAATAAATTGAGTCGGACTCAACTGAATTAAGCATTCCGTGCAGCCAGATGAGTGGCTGACCGGAGCCAGTTATATGTAATGAGGATATTTTCAAGATGTTAGTTTTGTTTGTTGTAATTGTTATCGGGTTGTGGTGGTGACGATTTTTTTGAACAACGACAGCCTGATAACAACGACAACTTTTTTAAATCTGTTTTTATTCAAACAATCCTTCGTCGCGAATGAGCATCAGAATGGAAGAGTGGGGGAGAATGACGTATTTTTCCTTGTTGAATTCGATATCCCAGCCACTTTTGTTGAGGTAAACGGCCAGATCGCCTACCTTGGCTTGAAGTGGGACATATTTTACTTCGTCTTTTTTTTCTTTCCAGGGTTCATCGGCGTCGGTCATGGCCGGAATGGGGTAGCCTGGGCCAACTTTTACGACATAACCGCTCAATGTTTTTTCGTTTTCCTGAACGGTTGGAGGAAGATACAATCCGGAATTGGTTCTTTCCTGTGGATTTTTGGGCCGGATCAACACCTTGTCGCCCACCAGAATAAATTTTTCGAGGTCTTTTTCTTCAATTACCAGTGACATTCTTTTCAGTTTTTTTCTGTTGACAAAGATAAAATAATCAAATGGATTGGCTCATTGGCGTAAAAAAATGGAGGTTAAAATCGATTTATAAAATTTTGTCTGAAAAGTATTCAATATTTTAATTTTTAAATATTTTAATTTCAATGTATTGATAAAAATATTTAAAATATTTAAAAATAATAGTACTATGTGTTGCATAATACCATATAAAAGATATATGTTTGCAGTACAAATAACAATGCAACGAAAGGTAGATTTTTAAAAAAAGTTCTATATAAGTTGTAACGAAACGAAAAAACAAACGTCATACGTTCAGAAAACAGAAAAAAAGGAAACAGAACAATTAAAGAATAGGAGAACAAGGTCATGAAAACAACAAACAATGCTCAGAAAACAGAAAACACTCAGGTTAGAACAGTGGTTTTACGCGGTGCTGCCGTTATTTTCAGTGTCGTATTACTTAGCTGGACGGTGACCGCCCAGGATTTCTGGAAAGAACTTTTGACCAACAACACTTCTGAGAAGATGGCCTTACGATGGTTTCGCACCCAGCAGAGCCAGAAAAAACAGATGCAAATTTCGATACTGTTGACGCAGATTTAAACACCAAAGCCAATCGCCCGGCAGAAATGATCGTGGCTGAAGCTGAAACAGAAAAAGGTCTGGAAGTTGAAAGCTGGATGACCAATGAAAACCTGTTCAGTCCGAAAGCAGATTTTACTTTAGTTGAAACAGAAAGTGGATTAACCGTTGACGCCTGGATGACAAGCAGTTTCTATTTCATCGGAAACAGTTTCGATGCGGCGCCCGATACTGAACCTTCACTGGAAATTGAAAACTGGATGCTTCAGGACGAATTCTTTACGTCGGCTGAATTGGTAATCGATGAAGAATCAAGGCTGCAGGTTGAAGACTGGATGCTCGATACCAAAAATTTCGAAAAATCAGGAGAATCTTTAGAACTGGAGGCCTGGATGACCGACAATAACATCTGGTTTTAATACTCTTTTTAGCGCCCAAAAAACAAACAACTAATATCAATCGGGGAGAGAATGCCATGAAAACAGAAAACACAAAAGCCCAAATGCGAAAGGGGATACTCGAATACTGCATCCTGTTGGTAATCGAAAACAAGCCTCAGTATGTGAGTGACATCATTGAAAATCTGGAAAAATCGCAAATGATTGTGGTTGAAGGAACGCTTTATCCGATGTTAATCCGGTTGAAAAACGAAGGTTATTTAGGCTACCGCTGGGAAGAATCGGAGCAGGGGCCACCCCGCAAATATTACGAACTTACCGGGGCGGGCCGTCAGTTCCTGGATGAACTCGGAAATGCCTGGAATGAACTGGCAGACACTGTTTTTAACCTGAATAAAAGAACGAAATAACGAGAAAATAACCATCGCAACAACAGAAATAATTATAACAACAGAAACAAAAGAGCCATGAAAAAGACATTCACCATAAACATTAGCGGGAGCATTTTTCACATTGAAGAAGATGCTTTTGAAAAGTTGCAGGCTTACCTGCAAAAACTGAGCAACTACTTCGAGAAACAAATCGGTGGGCAGGAAATCCTTCAGGATATCGAAGCCCGCATTGCCGAACTGCTTCAGGAAAAACTAAAGGAAGGAAAAGAAGCAGTAACTGACGAGTGGGTTGAAGAAGTTATGCACCGAATGGGTAACCCGGAAGATTTTATGGATACCGGGGCAACCGAAAGTTCGCCAACAAGCGAAGTCAAAGCTGAGAAAATCCGCCGGAGACTTTACCGCAATAGCGAAAGCCGGGTTTTGGGCGGAGTTTGTTCGGGTATGAGTGCCTATTTCAATTTCGATCCGGTATTCCTTCGAATACTTTTTGTCGTGCTGGTTTTCCTGGGTGCCGGAATCTCCATTTTTATTTACATCATCCTGTGGATTGTCGTTCCGAAAGCCAGCACTACCGCTCAACGACTTGAAATGCACGGAGAGGAAGCAACCATTACCAACATTCAGAAAACTATTCAGGAGGAAGTGAAAGAAGTAAAAAACAGCTTCTCGAGGATGGATCAGTCGGAAATGGTTCAGCAGGGTAAACGAATGGCCGGAAAAACGGGCCAAGCTTCGGTCCAGGTTGCAAAAGGGCTGGGACGGGCGTTTGCCGTTGTGTTTGGTAGTTTGCTCATACTGATTGGGTTTTTCGGATTTGTTTCCTTCCTGGTCTCTGTGGCAGTAAGCAATTCGGTGATCCACAGCAGCGCGGCCGGACTTGACCCCGACCTGAATTTTGGGGGCATGCTGGCTTTTGTCGTCAATCCCGTGGTTTTGAATCTTGCTATTTTATTGTTCATTTTACTGGTCGGGATTCCTTTGCTCACCGTTTTTTTTATTGGCACCAAGCTCATATTTCGTTATAAAACCAATAACAAACTGATCGGACTAGGAGCTTTTGGAATCTGGCTGGTGGCAGTGGTTGCAGCAATTGCTCTGACTTTGGGCCAGGTAGGTAATTTCAGCCAGAAGAACTCGGTGTCTGCAGCCAAACCGCTCAATTCTACCGTTTGTAAAACACTTAAGCTGGAATTAGATAATGTTGCTATGCAACCGGAACCCGATGGAAATGCCAGTTTTGAGGACTTTTTCCTGATCGGAGAAGGAAGTAAAAAAGTGCTGGCCGGAAAGCCACAGCTTAAAATTGAAGCAACCGATGCCCCTGATTTTTTGGTAGTTGTTCGGAAAAGCAGCCGTGGAAAAGATGGCGCCGAAGTCCAATCGAACCTCAATCTGATTGGTTATCCGGTTAGCTCAATGGATTCGACTCTCCTGCTTAATCCGTATTTCATTATTGGTGATCAGGCGAAATGGAGAAGCCAGGAAGTGGTGGTAACCGTAAAAGTGCCGCAGGGGAAAATGATTCATCTGGGGAAAGACCTCGATCAGCTTCGCCTGGATTTTGATAACATCAATAACATCTGGGACAAGGAAATGACAGGTAAAACCTGGATTATGACTCCCGAAGGACTGGCACTGAAAGAGTAAATGTTACGGGTTGCGGGTTGCGAGAATCGGGTTACGGGTTTTTGCTCGTAACTCGAAACACGGAACAGCCCAAATAAATTGGAACTACAGAAACAATAGAAACTAAATGAACAACAGAAATAACAGAAACAATTTAACACACAAAGCCATGAAACAATTAACACGCTCAAACGACAAATTAGTTGCTGGTGTAATCAGCGGAATTTCAAACTATGTAAACCCCGAACTCGATCCTGTATTTTTCAGGTTGGTATTTGCCATGATTACGTTTTTCAATCCTGCCATGATCCTGATTTACCTGGGATTGGCACTCATTATTCCGGTTGAAAAATCTAATCTCAGGAGTAGTCAGGCAACTTCCTGATGAAATTTTTTGAAGTATAAAACAACAAAATCCGACCTGTTCATAGCCGGATTTTGTTGTTTTATAAAGTCTGTTAACTTATGAAAGTAAATTTTACTCGAAAATTGCTAAATTCTTTTCTCCGGTTGATTTGATATATCCGCGAAACATACCCGAAGTGTTGAATTCCATGGCAATATTGCCTTTTCGGTCGATACCAATTACCCCGCCGGTTCCTCCAAGTTCGGTAAGTTTGCGGATTTCTTCCTGACACGCTTTTTTTACAGACATATTCCGGTATTCCATCAGGGCCGAGATGTCGCGCGAGAATCCAAGCCTTATGTAATATTCGCCATGACCGGTACACGAGAACGCTCCGGTTTTATTGTTGGCATAAGTTCCGGCGCCAATGATGGGCGAATCGCCAATGCGCCCGTATTTCTTATTCATCATTCCGCCCGTTGAAGTTCCGGCAGCTAAATTTCCATAAGTGTCCAATGCCACGCAGCCTACGGTTCCATGTTTGTCATTAGTTGTCATTTCCCGTTCTTTTTTCAGGATTTCCTGAAGTTGCTGATAACGTTTTTCGGTATAAAAATAATTGTTTTCAACTGGCTCAAAACCTTGTTTCTTTGCAAATTGTGAAGCTCCGGTTCCAGTTAGCATGACATGTTCAGATTTTTCCATAACCGTTCGCGCCACCCGAATTGGGTTTTTTATATCCCTGACTCCGGCAATTGCTCCCGCTTTCAAATATTTTCCTTCCATCATCGAAGCGTCTAGTTCGACCACCCCGTCATGGGTAAAAACGGCACCTTTCCCGGCATTAAAAAGTGGGGAATCTTCCAGAACGATGATTGTTTTTTCGACTGCATCCATACTGGAGCCGCCATGCGCCAAAACCGAATCCCCTACCATCAGCGCCCGGTTCAGTACGTCAAGATACGTTTGCTGGGTTTCGGCTGACATTTTTTGTTTGTCCATTACCCCGGCTCCTCCGTGAATAACCAGGGTATAGGAGTTGGTTGGCTGGGCCCAGCTCGAAATGCCGAGCAGGAGGATTGAAAAAGCGACAATCAGTTGTTGCATGGTAAAGTAGTTTTAATCGATACCCAAAACTAAAAAATATACGGATTAATCTGCCTGGATTCTTTTTGTTTATTTTCCGGTTGTAAAGTTGAAACAAAAACTTATTTTGCTTGTTTAGTATGTCAGCCTGTGATTAACCAGGATAATTTTAATCTCGTAATTACAATCAGTTTATGACCTTGTATTCAATCAAAGATTTGGAACATTTGTCTGGAATAAAGGCTCACACTATCCGGATATGGGAAAAACGTTATCGGTTGCTCGACCCTGACCGGACAGACACCAATATCCGGTCGTATTCTGATTCAGACGTTCGCCGGATTCTGAATGTGGCCATGCTGGTAAAAAGTGGATATAAAATTTCGAATGTGGCCTCCTATGATGAAGCCAAACTTCAGGCAGAAGTATTACGGCTGAACCGAAATATGATTGATCCGGAGAAATACATTGATCAGCTTTTGTTTCATACGGTTAACCTTGATTCGTTTCGATATGAGCGATTACTGGGCAAAATTATCAGTGATCAGGGGTTTTCAAAAACCATTCAACAGGTGATTTTCCCTTTTTTTGAACGAATCGGAATTTTATGGCAAGCCGGTTCCATTTTTACTGCGCACGAGCATTTTGTATCAAACCTGATCCGAAATCGCCTGATCTGTGAAATTGGCAAGTTTGAGTTAAATGAAACCAACAAAACTGTATTGTTTTTTCTTCGGGAAGGCGAGCTGCACGAACTGGGTTTGCTGTATTTCAATTATCTGGCTGCTCAGGCCGGACTTCGCTGTGTATATCTGGGACAAAGCCTTCCTTTTGTCGACTTGTCCAATCTGCTGGTAAACAGCAATTTTGATTTTGTTTGTACCTCATTTATCCAGGCCATCGATAAGCCGGAATTGGAACAATACCTGTCGAATTTGTCCCTGGTTTTCAACCGAAATAAAATTCTGATTGCAGGCAGACAGTTAACTATCAACAAGCCGCGATTGCCACAAAATGTTATGGCAGTTAAAAATAGCTCCGATTTTATAAAGAAGATTTCAGGGTAATTAGGAGAATCTATTCCTGAAAATGTATGAATTTAATCCGGTAACTACGATTTTACGCTGAAGTAGATGGCAAAGAAATGCAGCATACTTCCAGCCAGTACAAACAGATGCCAGATTCCGTGGCTGTATGGAAGTTTACGCCATAAATAAAATACAACTCCCAACGAATAAGCTAGTCCACCAAGGATTAAATAATTGAGACTAACCGGGGGAAGGCTTAAATAAATTTGTTTTCCAGCCAATACAAACATCCAGCCCATTAACAAATACACAGCAACCATGAGTTTCCGGAACCGGTGAAGGTATATCGACCTGATAATAGCCCCGGTCAAAGCAAGGAACCAAATGATCCCGAATAAAGTCCACCCCCAAACGCCCCGAATGCTGGTCAGTAAGATAGGTGTATAAGTTCCGGCAATGAGTAAAAAGATGGAAATATGGTCGAACCGGGCAAAAAGGTTTTTAATTCGTGCCCCTGAAAAGCTGTGGTAAAGAGTTGATGATAAATAAAGAAGGACAAGGGTGATTCCGTAAATAGAAAAACTGACCAAATGCCAGATATCCCCATATTTTTCAGCCACGATGATCAGGATTACCAGAGCCACAATACTGAGCAGGGCGCCAATTCCATGAGTAATTCCATTGACAATTTCCTCGCCGGCGGTGAGTTTACGATAGGTATTTGAAGATTGAACTGTCATGATGTAATTGATTTTACATCTGAAACGTTTTTCCTTCCTGATTGTTTTGGACCGTCCGTTACCAAAAGTTTAATTGAATAATTTATCAAATGTTGGTCTTTTTGTCGATGAGGTACGAATTTCGTTCCGATGAATTGCGGGAGCTTAACTCAGCCAGAAATCCGGCCAGAAACAATTGAGAGCCGATGATCATGGCAGTGAGTGAAAGATAAAAATAGGGGCTGTCGGTTATCCGTGGCGCCAGTTCGTTGTTCAGCGTATGAATGATTTTCTCTGCTCCAACCCATACTGCAGAGGCAAGTCCAAGTAAAAAAGTAAGGGTTCCGAACAGTCCAAAAAAGTGCATGGGACGTTTACTGAACCTGGAGATAAAGATAACGGAAAGCAAATCGAGTGGTCCACGGATAAAACGCTCAATTCCGAATTTGGTGGTTCCATATTTTCGTTCCTGGTGCTGAACCACTTTCTCTCCGATTCGTTTAAAACCGGCCCATTTGGCCAGAACCGGAATGTAACGGTGCATGTCGCCATACACTTCAATGCTTTTGACAACCTGTTTCCGGTAGGCTTTCAATCCGCAGTTAAAATCATGGATTTTAATTCCGGTCATCCGACGGGCCGTCCAGTTGTAGAACTTGCTCGGAATATTTTTCGAAAGTACCGGATCGTAGCGTTTTTTCTTCCAACCGGAAACAATGTCAAATTTTTCTTCGGTTATCATGCGGTACAGGTCGGGAATTTCTTCGGGGCTATCCTGAAGGTCGGCGTCCATCGTGATAACCACTTGGCCTTCGGCTGCTGCAAAACCGCAATATAAACCCGCTGATTTTCCGTAGTTCCTTCTGAATTTGATTCCTTTGATGCTCGGGTTCTGGCTGCACAGTTGTTCAATCAGCTCCCATGAGCCATCAGTGCTGCCATCGTCAACCAAGATAACTTCGTAAGTAAAGTTATTCCCGGCCATAACCCGGTCAATCCAGGAAGTCAGTTCAGGTAACGATTCTACCTCGTTGTAAAGTGGTACGACTACGGAAATATTCATTGATATTATTCTTCAGTTTTTACTTCTTCCATGGCTTCGTCGAAAGCGTCTTCACTGGGTTGCTTTTTAACGAAAATTGAAGTGATCAAAGATATAATTGTTCCCATAAATACCGAACTTATTGCTCCCATGATCGACATCCAGGCCGGAGTCATCATTTTTGAAGAAAACGACATGGCTGTCTCAATCTGTTCTTCGCTCATACCTTTCTGAAGCAGAGCTTCTTCCTGAACAGTTTTCATTTGATCAATCAAACCCGGATCGATGAAAGAATAAAGAATCATGGTGTAAAGGGCTGTTACGATACCGCTGAAAAGCATGATGGCAACCCCAAATCCAAGGGCTTGTCCGTAGCTGATTGATCCGTTCATTTCTTTGTTTCGGTAGTTGATTTGGGCAAGAACAATACCAGCAACGTAAAGTACCAACGAAATGTATCCGATTTTCGTATTCAGAATTAATCCTGAAACATAAAGTATTACTGAAAATAGTGTTAGAGCCAGAGCCAGATAAAGGCCATAAATCATTGCTGATTTCCAAAAGGTTGATTTTTGTTCCATAGTGTTTTTTTGATTTGAGATTAACAAATATATTTGATTTTCTCGACTGAACCGTGTTTGCCTTGTATTTTGTGAAACAAAAAATGATCTGATATTTTTTGCCTGAATAGTTGATTGAAGGCTAAAGGATTAGTTTTATTCATTCAAAAAAATTACAGCGGGTACATAAATTTGTTTGCGGGGGAATCAAATTTTTCTACTTTTGCGCCGGGTAAGTCCTGTACGACTAGCTCCTATTGAATTCCCCCAGGGTCGGAAGGCAGCAAGGGTAAATGGTTGAGCGGTGCGATGCAGGTAGCTTACCCACTTTTTATGCCGAATTAGCTCAGTTGGCCAGAGCACGTGATTTGTAATCTCGGGGTCCACAGTTCGAATCTGTGATTCGGCTCATTGAAATTAAGTTCTGAAAATTTTGTTTGGGGAGATACCAAAGTGGCCAACTGGGTCTGACTGTAACTCAGATGACGTACGTCTTCGTAGGTTCGAATCCTGCTCTCCCCACAACCGAAGTTTCAAGTTGAAAGTTCTAAACTCCAAGTTAAAAGCAACTTGGAACTTTAAACTTGGAACTTTGAACTCAAATGCGGGAGTAGCTCAGTCGATAGAGCATTAGCCTTCCAAGCTAAGGGTCGCGAGTTTGAATCTCGTCTCCCGCTCAAAAAAGTAAAAGTGTCCGGAAATGGACACTTTTTTTGTTTTATACACTTTCCTGATTTTAATAATTTGCATAACCACATTTCATTTTAGCCAAATAGTATTTGTATAAATGTTGCTCTTGTGTTCAAAACTTTGATTATTTATTCAATCTTTGAGCCATTGTTGAATTCTGAAAAACAATATTTTGTGAATTTTTAATTTGTAATTCCTGCCGATTCTGTTAGTTTTATTCCCTGTATTGTGATGAGATTATGTTTGTTCTATTTTATAAAACGCCGGAATAGTATCATATTTTATTCAAATAGTATTAAGCAATCGTGAAGTTTTGATTTTATTTTGTTGGACTGATAACCGATGAATAGAAATCAGGACAATAAAAAATAAATAACATGGCATCAAATTTCAAAAAGAAAGTTCACAAGCTGTTTGATAAACACGAAGAATTATTGTCGATTAAAAACAAAAAGGTTAAAAATGGGAATGGAATTTTTGATCGCTATAAAAATCCGGTTTTGACTGCTGCTCACACGCCAATTATTTGGCGGTACGATTTGGACGAAGCCACCAATCCTTTTCTGATGGAGCGAATTGGCATGAATGCCACCATGAATTCGGGAGCGATAAAATGGAATGGAAAATACATCTTGGTGGTCCGTGTTGAGGGAGTCGATCGCAAATCGTTCTTTGCCATTGCCGAAAGCCCCAACGGAATTGATAATTTCAGATTCTGGGATTTCCCGGTCACTATTCCGGAGACCGATACTCCGGATACGAATGTTTATGACATGCGGCTAACAGCTCACGAAGATGGCTGGATTTATGGTATTTTTTGTTCAGAACGGAAAGATCCGAACGCTGAACCGGGTGATTTATCATCAGCCGTTGCAGCTGCCGGGATTGTTCGTACCAAAGATTTGCTTACCTGGGAGCGCCTTCCTGATCTGAAATCAAAGAGCCAACAACGAAATGTGGTGCTTCACAACGAGTTTGTTGATGGGAAATATGCACTGTACACTCGTCCGCAGGATGGATTCATTGATGCCGGAAGTGGTGGTGGTATCGGCTGGGCGTTGATCGACGACATGACCAATGCTGAAGTAAAAGAAGAAAAAATCATCAACTTCCGCTACTACCATACCATTAAGGAAGTGAAAAATGGGGAAGGCCCTCATCCGATTAAAACCGACAAAGGTTGGTTGCATCTGGCACACGGAGTACGCGGCTGTGCTGCCGGTTTGCGCTATGTGATTTATTTGTACATGACTGATTTGTATGATCCATCTAAGCTGATTGCTGAACCTGCCGGTCATTTAATGGGCCCGATTGGCGAAGAACGGGTTGGCGATGTATCAAATGTTTTATTCACCAATGGCTGGATCGCTGATGAGGATGGAACGATTTTCATTTATTACGCTTCGTCAGATACCCGTATGCACGTGGCTACTTCAACCGTTGATAAACTGGTGGATTATTGCCTGAATTCGCCTGTCGATGGTTATCGCTCTGCTGCTTCAGTCGAATTACTGAAAAAACAGATTGCTAAAAATCTGGCTATTTTAGGAAAATAGATTCGGGTTGCGGGTTATGGGAAAAGGAACTCGCAACTCGTATCTCGGAACTCGCAACATGATCATCAAACCTGACTAAAACACATACTTATGACTTCAGTAAAAATTGGCCTGAAAGAGAAAATCGGCTATGGATTTGGCGATGCAGCTTCGTCGATGTTCTGGAAGATTTTCGGAATGTATTCGTTGTTTTTTTATACCGATGTCCTCGGAATCACAGCTGCTGCTGCGGGAACCATGTTCCTTGTGGCTCGTTTGTGGGATTCCTTTTTCGATGTATTCGTTGGAATCATCAGCGACCGCACCAAAAGTCGCTACGGAAAATACCGGCCTTACCTGTTGTGGTTTGCCATTCCGTTTGCCGTGATGGGCGCCATTACCTTCTTCGCACCCGATTTTGGACAAACCGGCAAGCTGGTGTATGCCTACATTACCTATTCACTGATGATGATCGTGTACTCGATGATCAATGTGCCCTATGCGTCGCTGTTGGGAGCTATTTCCGGAGACCCGACTGAACGAAATTCGCTGTCATCCTACCGCATGTCATTTGCTTTCATTGGCAGTTTCGTGACTTTTATGTTGCTGCAGCCGCTGATTGACTTTTTCTCCAAAACTTTTGGCGGTGCTGAAGTTTCTGCTGCTGCGAGTGCTGTTGAATCAACAGTCAGCACTTCGCCTGTTGGTTGGGTGATGGGCGTTGGTGCTATCGGAATCATTTGCGTGGTTTTGTTTCTGCTTTGTTTTAGCTGGACCAAAGAGCGTGTCACTCAAATCGAGAGCGAAGAAAATGCTTCGATCAAGCAGGATTTAAAGAACCTGTTTCGTAACGCTCCGTGGTGGATTTTGGTTGCCACTGGTTTGGCCGCGCTACTCTTCAATGCCATTCGCGACAGTGTAGCCATTTATTTTTTCAGAGATTACGTGAAGGTCAACTACCGCATGGCCGGAATCGGCTGGGATATGACCACCATTTATTTCCTCGTTGGACAGGCTGCCAACCTAATCGGAGTAATGGCTGCACCTTCCATTTCAGCAAAGTATGGCAAGAAAAGAACATACATGATTGCTATTCTGATTGCCGGAATCTTAAGTACTGGTTTTTATTTCATCCCGAACAACATTACCTGGATTTTAATCTTCCAGTTCCTGATTTCCATTTTTGCCGGATACGTTTTGCCGCTCTTGTGGTCGATGTTTGCCGATATTGTCGATCATCAGGAATTGTTGACCGGACGCCGTGCTACGGGTTTGATATTCTCGTCGTCGTCAATGTCGCAGAAACTGGGTTGGGCTCTGGGTTCGGCGTTCAGCGGCTGGATTCTGGCGCTGTTCAATTATGCTCCGGAAGCGGTTACGCAAAGTGCGGAGACCATCTTTGGTGAGAATATCATGATTAGCCTGATGCCGGCGGTGTGCTGTGTTTTGGCGTTTGTGGGAATGCTTTTCTATCCGCTTTCCGATAAAAAAGTCCTGGAAATTGCCGAACAACTCAATCAGAAAAGAACCACTGTTTCGTAAAACAATTCAATAACCACATGGGCATATAGCACACATAAGAGATAATGTAAATCAAGAGCTAAAATAGAATTTGAATGATAATGCCGAAGGCATGACAAGATTATAGTAATTCAGAATACAAAAAAAACTAAAATGCCGAAGGCATGGCAGAATTGTGTCACCACTTCGTGGTTTTAATGCGGTTTGTCCAATATATTCTATAATCATAGCAACCCTTCGGGTTTTAAAAAAGACCCTTGATTCGAACAATCAATACCAATTTATGTGTTTCATGTGCCTATGTGGTGAAATAAGTATTACCAATGAACAATAGCTTTTCGGAACTCAGGCAGCAGGTTAGAGCGGAATTAATGCAAAATATTTTGCCTTTCTGGTCGTCAAAAATGGTTGATCTCCGTGGCGGATTTTTCGGTCAGATCGACGGAAGCAACACGCTCGTACCCGATGCAGATAAAGGTGGAATCCTGAATGCACGCATCCTTTGGACTTTTTCATCAGTTTACCGTCAGATTAAGAATCGTGATTATCTCAAGTTAGCCGACCGGGCACAGAAATATATCCTGGAACATTTTTTTGATCCTGAATTTGGCGGCACCTATTGGATCGTTTCATTTGATGGGAAACCTGTTGATACAAAAAAACAGATTTATTCGCAGGCATTTTTTATTTACGCCCTGAGTGAACATTATCGCGCATCGGGCAATGAGGCGAGCCTGCAAAAGGCGATTGAACTTTTCGGGTTAATTGAAAAACACAGTTTTGATCGGGAACTAAACGGATATTTTGAAGCGTACAGCCACGACTGGAATTTGTTGGAAGATCTTCGTCTGAGCGCCAAAGATGCAAATGAGAAGAAAACGATGAACACGCATCTGCACCTTCTGGAAGCTTATACCAACCTGTTTCGCGTCTGGAAGGATGATCAGTTGAAACAACAACTGCGAAATCTGATCCTGATTTTTGTTGAAAAAATAGTGAATCAGCAAACTCATCATCTGGATCTTTTCTTCGATGAAAACTGGAATCCGAAATCAGCAATTGTATCGTACGGACACGATATTGAAGCTGCCTGGCTGATTGATGAGGCTGCACGCGCATTGGGCGATCCGAAATTATTGGCCAGCGTTCAACACGTTTGCATTAAAATTGCTGAGGCCGCCTGCGAAGGGCTACAGCCCGATGGAAGTATTGTTTACGAAAGAGACAATTTGACGGATCATCTGGATAAAGACCGCCATTGGTGGGGGCAGGCCGAAGCAGTGGTTGGTTTTCTGAATACTTACGAATTAACCGGGGATGACGCGTGGTTAAAAAAAGCCGAAAATTGCTGGACGTATATTTCTGAACATTTGATCGATCGGGCGGAAGGAGAGTGGTTTTGGAGTATTTCCGACGAAGGAATGGTCAATAGAAATGATGACAAAGCAGGTTTCTGGAAATGCCCGTACCACAACAGCCGCATGTGCCTGGAAGTGATAGCCCGTTAGTTTTAAATTTCAGGTTCCAAGTTCCAGATTTTGACTTGAAACCTGAAACCTGGAACTTACTAAAGTGTTACCCCGGTTTTGAAAATTGCGATTTCCTTAAATCCACTTTCTTCGTGACGAAGTTTTTTCCCGCCTGAAACTTCAATAATATACTGAAGAAACTCTTCGAGCAACTGGTCCATCGTCTTGTCTTCGAGCAACTGTCCGGCATTAAAATCGATCCAGTTTTTCTTTTTATTAAACAGCGCTGAATTGGTCGAGATTTTCATAGTCGGTACAAAACTGCCAAACGGAGTCCCTCTTCCGGTGGTGAATAACACTAGCTGACAGCCACTGAACCCCAGCGCTGATGATGCCACCAGATCATTTCCGGGGGCAGACAGTAAATTCAATCCTTTTGTCCGGATTGGTTCGGCGTATTTCAGAACATCAACTACGGTAGCCGATCCGCCTTTTTGGGTACATCCCAACGATTTGTCTTCGAGTGTCGAAATGCCGCCTTCCTTATTTCCGGGCGATGGATTTTCGTATACAGGCAAATTATGCTGCATGTAATAATCCTTGAAATCATTGATCAGGCTCACCGTTTTATCGAATGTCGGACGGTCTTTTGCTCTTGCCATAAGTATAGTTTCGGCGCCAAACATTTCAGGAACTTCGGTCAGTACGGTTGTGCCTCCCTGGGCAATCAGAAAATCAGAAAAAACGCCAACAAGCGGATTGGCTGTGATTCCTGAAAAACCATCGGAACCACCGCATTTCAGTCCAACTTTCAGTTCGGAAAGCGGAATCGGTTCGCGGCGATCGTTTTTCATCGCGGCATAAATCTCGTTCATCAGTTCCAGTCCGGCCTCAATTTCGTCTTCCACTTCCTGCGCCACCAAAAATTTTACGCGGTCAGCATCATATTCGCCGATGAATTTTTTCAGGTGCGCAATCTGGTTGTTTTCGCAGCCCAGTCCGAGCACCAAAACGCCACCTGCATTCGGATGTTTAATGATCTGCGCCAGCGCTTTCTGTGTATTCACATGGTCGTCGCCCAACTGCGAGCAGCCGTAATTGTGCTTGAAAACTTCAATGGCGTCAACGTTTTCTGGATCGACTTCTTTTTGAAAGCGGTTAATAATCTGCTGGGCCTGTCCGTTTACACAACCAACTGTTGGAACCACCCAGATTTCGTTGCGGATACCTGAATCGCCGTTTTTGCGGCGGTACCCGTTGAACGTCAGGTCGCGTTTTGCGTACCGAATTTCGTTTAGTTTTTGATTAAACGAGTAGGTGATCGTTCCCGAAAGGTTGGTTTTCAGGTTGTGCGCATGAACGTGGTTGCCCGCCTGAATGTCGGCAATGGCATGGCCAATCGGAGCATTGTATTTGATAACGTCGTCGCCCGAAGCCAAATTCTGTAAAGCGACTTTGTGTCCCACCGGAATATCGTCAATCAGCACCAATTGCAGACCATCAATTTCAACGGTTTGTCCTTTTGGAGCGGCTTCCAGGCACACTGCCACGTTATCGTCCGGGTTGAGTTTTATGAATTTTGACATTTTAAAATTGTTACGAGTTACGAGATGCGGGTTTTTGGATAACATGTAACTCGGAACCCGCAATCCGTATCATTTTTTACCCAATCTTCATCAGCGGATTGTTTTCGCTTAAAACGGCTTTTACCGCTTTTTTCATTCCAACCTGTTCGATCAGGAACAGATAGCAGGTTACCGAAATGGTTAGGTTTGGAACGTCGTTCAGATTTCGTTTCCATATTTTTTCAAGGCTCAGTACTTTTTCAACTAGTTGCTGTATCGAAATCGGCCGTCCGTCGCATTCACTCCAGGCTTCTTTGTAAAAGTCCAAAATCCATTGATCATCCTGAACTTTATAGCTTACGCCATTGGCTTCACCTTTAAAATAAGCAATCATCGCTGCCAGCGAAAATACCAGTTTTTGGGGGTAACATCTGATGGGTGTTGTAGTAATTCAGTAAAGTTGGTAAGTTTCGGGTTTCCCATTTCGACATGGCATTCAAGGCTATACTTTGCCATAGGTGGCGAATGTATGGATTGCGGAACCGTTCTAAAATTTTATGCGCAAACGACTGGAGCTCCTTTTCTGAACCGTCTAAAACCGGCAATACCTCATCATAAACCAGTTCTTTCATGAAGTTTCCAACTTCCAGGTTTTCAAAAGCTTCACGAACAGTTTCCAGTCCGCTGAGGTATGAAACGGCATAACTTCCGGTGTGACAGCCATTCAATACCTGAACTTTCTGTTCGCGGAAACGGGTCATGTCTTTCACAAATTTCACATCCAGTCCGGCTTTTTCGGCCGGAAATTCTTTCTGAACCCATTCCGGAGCTTCGATTACCCAAAAATGAAAATATTCACCCACAACAACCAGGTTGTCTTCATATCCTAATTCCTGCTGAATCTGGCCGATCTCATCTTTCGGAAAACCCGGAACAATGCGGTCGACTAAAGTATTACAGAATGCACACGACTGATTGACCCACTGAATAAATTCATCACCAAGATTCCAGTTTTGGGCATGCTGAAGTACATATTTTTTTAGGGTATCACCGTTTTTATCGATCAATTCACAGGCAAAGAAAATCAGTCCTTTATCTGATGCACCATCGAATGCTTTAAACCGGTTGTAAAGTAATGCAGCAACTTTTGCCGGGAAAGATTTCTGTGGCTGCATATCCAGGGTGTCAGCTTCGTCCATTGCAATACCGGCTTCAGTCGTATTTGAAAATACAAATCGCAAATCAGGGTTCAGATAGGATTGCTTGTATTTTTCGAATTCGGTGTAGGGATTAATACCTGTGTTGAGGCAGTCGATCAGTGAATATTCTTTTATAGGCTGACCGTTCTTGATTCCTTTGAGGTAAACATGGTACAATCCATCCTGATTGTTCAACATTCCGGCCATTCCGGATGGAAGCGGCTGAACCACATCAATTCCGGTATTGAAGCCGATATCTTTGTTCATTTTATTGACAATCCAGTCGGTAAAGGCGCGTAAAAAATTACCTTCTCCAAATTGAAGGATTCGGGTTGGATAAACTTTTGTCTGGGTAGCTGTTTTACGATTTAATTCCATTTTATCTATTTTATGATTTTGGCGTGTCCGTACACGGAATTGTTTTTTTTTAAACCGTGCTCGTACACGGTTACGCTGCAAATGTATATTTTTATTTACAGTTGAGATTTTTCTAAACTTGAAATGATGGTTAAATAATTGTAAATCAAATATGATATGTGCTATTGTTAATGAAAATTTAATAAATGAGAGATTGGATGAAGTCTCTCAAATGAATATTCGTTAGTTTTATCGGATCGAAAAGAAAATGATTCAGCAAAAACAAATATATGTGATTACCGGAGGTCCTGGATTTGGCAAAACGGAGCTTATCAATGAACTTCGGAAGTCAGGGTATCTTTGTTCAGGAGAATTTGCACGCGACTTGATCGAAAAACAAATCCGGGAGAGAGGAGATATTTTACCCTGGAAAAATCCCAAACTGTTTCAGCAGAAAATTTTAAATCAGCGAATTGCTTTTTATGATTCGGTGCCCGGAAACTCATTTGCTTTTGCCGATCGTGGAATCCCCGACCAACTGGCATTTGCAAGCTACAAGGGATTTCGGGAGCCGGAAACATTGAAGCAGTGTGCAATCAATTACCGGTACGCCGATTTTGTATTTTTTACTCCGCCCTGGCCTGAGATTTTCTCGAACGATGCCATTCGTACCGAATCATTTGAAGAGGCGGTCAGTATTCATCAACACATAGCCGAAACCTATTCTTCCTTGAATTATCAGGAAATAAATATACCTTTAGTACCCGTCAAGCAACGAGTTGAATTTATTCTTCAAACCATACTTAAAAATCATAGTGATGACTATTAACCGACGTAATTTTCTCCGGAATGCCGCATTAAATACAGTTGGACTGGCTGCAATTCCGGGCATTTTATCGGCTGCAATGCCGCCTGCTGTTAAAAAACAAAAGGGTATTCTATCTTCATTAAAGCGTGAAAGTGTCATTTTATTTCAGGGCGATTCAATTACTGATGCAGGGCGTATAAAGGAGAAGCAAGCTCCCAATTCTACAGCTTGTTTTGGTTCGGGATATGCACTCCTTGCAGCTGCTTATTTGCTCAATACCCGGGCTGATCAGAATTATACCATTTACAACAGGGGAATTAGCGGAAATAAAGTTTATCAGCTGGCCGATCGCTGGCAAATGGATTGTTTTGATCTGAAGCCACAGATCGTAAGCATTTTAATTGGTGTAAACGATTTTTGGCACAAACTGAACGGCAAATACGACGGAACAGTTGAAAAATATGAAACCGATTATCGGCAGTTGCTTAGTCTGACCAAGAAAATGCTACCCGAAGTAAAACTGGTTATTGGAGAACCATTTGCAGTTTTGGGCTGTACTGCGGTTGATGAAAAATGGTTCCCTGAATTTGATGGGTACCGGGCTTCTGCCAAAAAATTAGCTGATGAGTTTGATGCCATCTTTATTCCCTATCATGCTATTTTCACTGAGGCACAAAACTATGCTCCGGGGCGTTACTGGACGGCAGATGGCGTTCATCCTTCGATGGCCGGAAGTTCATTGATGGCAGAAGCCTGGCTGAGAGCAGTAAAATAAAATTCAGGATAAAGTTTTCCAGAGAATTACTGATTCCTTAGTTGACAGCTTTAAATTTTTGTGTTTTTAAAATCTGAAAATACAAAGATTTAAAGCTTTTTTTGTTCTCAGTTGAAGGTGGGTGAAATCAGGTAAGGTTATTTGTTCCAAATAGAAATGTTTCTTTGCTATATCCGGATAAACACATACTTTGGCATAAAAATCCATAATCAACCCGTAATGAAACATTTCTTGCTAAACCTTACTTTATTTTTTACTTTGACAATCGGCTATACCCAGCAAAAGGTTCCGTATTTGCACCCATCAGACAACGGCCGTTTTCTTCAATGGAGTCCCGATAAACCGTTTTTTATCAATGCCTGCACGGCCTGGTCGTTAACTTATGCTTTTACCGATCAGGAAGTCAAAGATTATTTGGTTGACCGGGTTGTCGGAAAGTTTAATACCATTCAGATGAGCGCGGTTTTTGCTGAGATTGTGAAAAGTCAGGCTGATTCAGCTTTTAAAAATCAGGATTTGCTGCAGTCTGTTCCCAAATTCTGGAATCGGGTTGATTGGGTAGTGAAACAGGCAACTGAACGCGGTTTGGTCGTCATGATTAACCCGATATGGAAACGCTCACTCAACGAATTTATCAAAGCCAACGGAGCAGAAAAATGTCGGAAATACGGACAGTGGTTTGCCAACCGGTTTAAAGATAATCCACGGGTCGTCTATTTTATTGGCGGAGATGAAGCTCCGGAGCCCGTTCGTAATGAACTCGATGAAATGGGCAAGGGTATTCAGGATGTTTATGGTGGAAAAGCCATTGTTGCCTATCACAGCGAGCATGATCAGTCAAGTCTCGAGGCTTTTCCTAATTCTTCGTGGGTTACTTTGAACTGGACGTATGCTTATTCTCCTCCTTACGGGAAAAGCTATCCATACAGCGAAAATTACGACAACTGGAAGGCATTTCCGAAAATACCGATTCAGTTTTGTGAAGGGTATTACGATTTTGGCGAAGCTAAAACATATTCAGAAAAAGGGATTGCCGAGCGATGGGGTAACCGGTTTGTCATTCGTCGTCAGGCCTGGTGGAACATTCTTTCCGGGGGCACTGGAAACGCTTACGGCGCTGAAGGTATCTGCAACAAAAACTGTGAAGGAGAAACCTGGCAGCATTGCACCGGGTATGGAAGTAGTAAAGATATGGGTGTTTTAAAGCAAATAACCGACAAAATTAAATGGTGGAGATTACAACCCGATATTGAACATCAGGTTCTGGTTGGAGGTTATGGAACTTTCATGTCGGATGATTATGCCGTTTGTGAGGTTTCAGACAATGGCTCGCAGGCTGTGATTTACACGCCAGTTGCCCAATCATTGGAAGTAAGATTACCTGACTATGGTCAACATTGCCGTGTCCGGTGGTTAGACCCAACTAATGCGCGTTTCGTTCCTGTCAGTATGCTGTTCCCCAAAAAGAAGAAAAAAGCAGTTGTACTGGCAACTCCCGGGATTAACCACAGTGGAAGCGAGGATTGGATTTTAATCATTGATGGAAGTAAACTAAAGTAGAACATCCTGATCGGAGAATTTTTTAATCTTTTATCAATTTGGGGATTTTCAGCAGCAAGATCGTCGGAATAATTTTCTTCAGCAATAAAGAGGCTGCACTCTTTCGAGTCAGCCTCTCCAAAGGTACTACCCGGAATTGATTGATTAGTACGGTAAACGGGTAGCTCTTTGATGAATTATTGAAATTCAATCACAAATAAAACTTCGAAAAGTATAATTTTAGTATGCGTTGACGTGTTTTTTTAGAATTGTCCGGATTGTCCGGACTAAAATATTCGGGTTAAGTTAAAAGTCTTGGTTCTGAGCTCTGCCATATTGGGGATATTGTTCATTTCGGTTTATTGCCATGATCATTTCGTTTTCCGCTTATTTCAATTATTCAAACAATTTTCTTCTTCCGGCTCTGTCTTCCGATAAAACCCCTAATTTTATGTCATCAATTGTTGAATCTAAAAACTCAATCTATGACGGTTTCCGAACAACCTTTTTACTTCCAGGCAACGGTAAAACTTTTGCTGATCGGCCTGATCATCGCTTTTCTGATTCTGGCCAAAAATATATTGATTCCGTTGACCATCTCCGTATTTTTTACTTTTTTGCTAATGCCTGTTTCGCATAAGTTAGAGCAATGGCGTTTCCCGAAAGTATTGGCCATATTGATC
Source organism: Prolixibacteraceae bacterium (assembly GCA_963676535.2). Taxonomy (GTDB): domain Bacteria; phylum Bacteroidota; class Bacteroidia; order Bacteroidales; family Prolixibacteraceae; genus Aquipluma. Next base: position 43,775 of record CAXXKQ010000032.1, read on the forward strand.
AGCATTATTCTGGCTATTGGCATATTCGGGGCACTGCTTTATTTTTTCTATGCCCAGGTGTTGGGTTTTGTGAATGACTGGCCGGTGCTCGAAAAAACCATCACTTCAAAATGGGATAGTCTTCAGCAGTTTATCAGCGAAACCTTTCATGTGAGCCACATCGAGCAAAAAGCCTGGCTGACAACTAAGATTAAGGAAAACGCAAGTACAGGCGGCGTTTTGGTTTTGGGGATTTTTTCGGCGACTACCTCATTTTTGGCAAGCTTTACATTAATTCCGATCTATATTTTCTTCCTCACACTCTATCAGGATAAGTTCAGAGAATTTGTGCGCCTGATTACCCGCGAAGACAAGAACGAACATACGCTGATGGTGGTGAAAAAGGTGTCGAAGGTGTCGCAAAAATACTTAGTCGGCATTTTTCTGGACGTGCTTATTTTGTCTGTTCTCAACTCTTCCGGCTTTCTGATTCTGGGTTTACCCCATGCCATCCTTTTCGGTGTCCTCACTTCAATGCTGAATATTATTCCGTACATCGGTGTTCTGATTGGCAGTACCTTGCCCATTCTGATGGCTTTTCTGACCAAGGATGCTATGGGCTACACCATTGCTATTGCTGGTGTCTGTTTTTTTGTTCAGTTTCTCGATAACAATTTCATCACGCCTTATGTGGTTGGAAGCAGTGTGAGCATTAATCCGCTTACTGCCATGATCGTGTTGATTGCCAGTTCGCTTATTTGGGGAATTCCCGGCATGGTGCTTTCGTTGCCGCTTACCGGTATGGCCAAAGTGGTTTGCGACAATGTGGAGTCGCTTAAACCGTATGGATTCCTGTTGGGCGAGGAGGTCAACTTTAGTGAGCAGGACCATGTTCAGGATAAGGTGATTCGCAGGTTCAGAAAAAGAAAATAATGAGTTCCTCCTGAAATCTGAGTTTTGGCTAAACTGCTCCTGTATTTAAACCTTCTTTCCAATAATCTGTTGATTCATTTAAATCGGGCTGCAATTTCTTTGTTTTTCAAGTCGGATTTTGTTAATTTTCATTGTTGTAACAAACGTTTACTTTTAATGGGTATACTTAGTTGTTACGAAAGTCATAAACAATTAAAATTTAAAGCTATGAGTTCAGGAAAAGTATTGTTGGGTGTTCTGGCAGGCGTTGCCGCCGGTGCCCTGATCGGTATTCTGTTTGCTCCCGACAAAGGGACGGAAACACGTAAAAAGATTGTCAGCAAAGGCGAAGACTATGTGGATGGAATGAAAGAAAAATTCAATAGTCTGATTGATGATCTGACTAAGAAAATGGATGGAGCCCATGCCAAAGCAAGCGAAGCTGCTGAAGAAGTTAAAATTTAGTGGTTCAAAGTTTAATGATTAGTCCTTTTTCAGGGGTTAAGAATTTAAACGCTTGAAATTGTAAATCTCTAAAAAACAAACATGGAAGATCAGGCAAGTTTAATTGAATCACTGATTGAAAAAGGTGAGCAATACGGCAAAACGACACTGGAACTACTGAAACTTAAAACGCTGGATAAATCAGCTGATGTGACTTCTACCTTGGTTTCATGGTTGATCGTGGTGATATTTGCCGTATTGTTCTTTCTAATCCTGAATATTGGTGTTGCTTTATGGTTGGGCGAACTGTTGGGCAAATCGTATTACGGTTTTTTTGTTGTGGCCGGATTTTATGCGATTGTGGCCCTTTTGTTCGGAATATTTCGCAAATCATTGATCAAGAAGCCTGTCAATAATTCCATCATCAATCAAGTACTTGAATAAAACTATGGCAAAACCTGATGCTTCCGTAATGCTCAAAGAATCTATCCGTCTGCTCGAAATCAAACAGGTCGAGGAAGGTCGAATATTCAAAGAACAGTTCAAGGTGACTTATGAAAGCCTGAAACCATCCAATCTGTTTATAAATGCCTTGAACGAATTGACGGAATCAGCCAACGTCAAAAATTCCCTTTTCGAAACTGTAATTTCTATTTTTACCGGTTACCTGACCAAGAAGATGATGATCGGGTCTAAAAGCAGCGTGCTGGTTAAACTGCTGGGAGCCATTCTTCAGTTTGGGGTAACCAATGTGGTAGCTAAAAATGCCGAAGCCATTCGCAATTTTGTTACTGAACTTATTAACCGGTTCATTCATCCTGACGAAAAAGAGATTTCTGAACCCGAAGTCGAAAACTCCGACCAGTAAATTTCGAAACTCCAGCCAATCAAGTCATTTGTCGATCAATTGAATGTGAACAAAAGCAGGTACTCTTCTCCAAATTAACAGTTACGAAAACTTCAGCATACTTTTTAGCTGGTCCAAAGTAGACTCTTTTCTTCGTCTTGAAATACCAACTGAATCACCGTTTGACAGGTACAGAATGCCACCGGCGTTTTTGGTAAATGAGGTCACCTGGTTTAGGTTGACCAAATGCGTTTTATGAACCCTTACAAATCCATATTCGGCAAGCAATTCTTCAAATTCGATGAGCGATTTGGCGGTGAGCAGTGGTTTGCGGTCGTCGAAATAAATGTGTGTGTAATTACTTTCTCCCTGGCAACGGATAATCGATTTTACCTCGACAAATTCTATCCGATCGCCAGTTGGAAGTCCGATTTTAGGGTTGGTTGGGTGCATGGTGTTGAGGTAAAGTTGCCTGATCCGTTCATTTTCGCTCCGGTTACGGATGCGTAAACTTACCTTATCTACCGCAGCAATCAGCTCATTCAGGTTAATCGGTTTCAGAATGTAATCGCTGGCCGAAAAGCGGATGGCGCGGATGGCATAATTGTCGTAAGCCGTAACGAAAATCACCTCGAACGGAAAATCTTTAAAATGTTCGAGCAACTGGAACCCGTTCCCTCCGGGCATTTCAATATCGAGAAAAATGAGTTGCGGTTGATGCTCCTGAATGGCACGGATGGCCTGTTCAACCGAAGCAGCCTCAGCAACCACTCTGATTTGCAGACAGTGCGACCGGATCAGCCCGGCCAGGTTTTCGCGTCCGTTCTTTTCGTCGTCAACTATGAGTGCTGAAATGGGCATAGACAAATTACGTTTTGATAAAGTTTGTTATTTTGCAAAGGCGGTAGGATGCACATCGAAAATCACTGCTGCCGAATTTTGGACGGGTAGCTGATGTTTTTTTCTTAACTGCTATAAACCTTCTTTAGCAAATTGGACAAATTCTTGGACATCCATATATTTACTTTCCTTCTTTATTAGCTTACAATTAGTGTTAAAAATCACAAAGGTTGGAAAAGCTAAATCAATGTCATATAAATCCATGAAGTCAAGTTTTGATTTGTTTAATCTTTTATAGTCCTTTTCTTTCATTTCGGAGGCTGTTCTTTTTAGATGGACTTTAGAACATATGAAGTTCTTATTTATAAATTTCTGCAAAGTCGTATCTGAGAAAACATCTCGTTCCATTTTTAAACACCAGCCACAACCGTCAGATGTATAATACATTAATAGCGGTTTTTTCATTTTTCCCGCTTCTTTCTGAGCATCGCTGAATTTGTCATATTTGAACTGAATTGAATTTGTGTCAATTTCTGTCTCTAGAGAATTTGTTATTGCTTCTCTGTCTGTACAGCTATATACCAGTAGTAAAAAGAAAAAAAGTACAATAGATTCAATTTTCATCTTTTAATTGTTTATTTAGTTTTTTTATTTACAATAACACACAACCTAGGAAGCTAAATGTAAGGGCGGATTGCGGGCGATTTCCTGCCTGGCCGAAAAAGGCGGCTCAAGCCGAAAAGTAGCCCGAGCGGAAAGATATACAACGAAAACCATTGCTGCCTAATTCGCGGGTAGCTGCTGTTGTATATTGACGTTTATTGTCATTTAATCAGGCTAAGAATTCTATCTTCTAGTTCCTTTCCTCTTAAATCTTTTGCCACAATAACTCCTTCTGGATTTATTAGAAAAGTTGTCGGAAATCTATATATCCTATAATTTACCTTTATCTTATTTGTATCATTTGACAGAATCTGGGGCCATTCTATCTTTTGTTCGTCAATTATCTTTTTTAGTTCTTCAGATGGACTATCTGAAACAATACTAATGATTTCAAATTTAGACCTATCAGTTTTCTCATACAAGGATTTAAGATTGGGTAGTTCTTCTTTGCAAGGTCCACACTAAACAGCCCAAAAATCAAGAAAAACATATTTACCTTTTAAGCTATCTAATGTTATTGGCGAATTTGATGTAAAATCGGTTCCTTCAATAGGTATTGATTTAAAGCCAACCTGCGTTGAAAATAATTGATTTATAGGTAAATTAACTTTCTCTAAGGTTAATACATTTTTATAGAGATTGACTCCTAAATTCTGATACAATTTACCTTTAATACTAATATACTCGTTGTTGAAAATTATATTTTCTTCCTTTGCTTTCGCTCCTTTTGGTAAGCTGTCATTTATCAAAACAAGATTTGACGTATTGTAAGATAGAAATGAAAAATTGTCCGAACAAATGGCAATTTTTTCTCCATCCAATTGAGCAACTGCATATTGTGGGAAATTGAACAAAAGCCAATCTTCATCGCTTTTATATACTATAAAAATTGGTGCATGCATTTCAACAATTTTATTACTGACATATCGCTCGTAAGAGACCAAAAAAGAGTTAGGTGCAGCTAAAGAGTCTTTGTCGGCTTTTGTTTTTGAATTAATTTCAAATGGTATAAATATTTTATCATCGCTAAAATCAAGATTATTATTTGCATCAACTACCATCTTCGTAACTCCTGCCGAATCTTTACCATACGCGAAAGCTATTTTACATTTTAATGGTTTTTTTGATAGTTTCAATGTGTCAGGGTTCCAATTCCCTAATTTCTGCATTCTCTCATAGTCCACTTTGGTTATATAACCTCGAATAAAGTCCTGATAAGCAGATTGGTGTGGATCTGTTGTAATATGTCCTTGCTTGATATCAGTCCAATTTTTAGGAATTTCAGCAACTTTAAGATAAGTCTTTGCCCATAGGTTATTCTCATCTTTCGAATAAGTGGGAAATCCTCTCATTCCAGCTGTAAAAGGCCCATATCCAAATATCTCGGTAATTGGCAGTTCTATTTTGCTTTCATTCGAACAACTTAAAATAAGACTGAAAACAAAAAGAAGTAAAATTGATTTATCCATTTTCATAATCAGAGTAATTTATAGGTTTATTTCTATATTTCATCCTACAATGTTGCACAATTGTATTACGCTTGCACACAAAGTAAAAAGCTACACGCATGGGCGGATTGCGGGCGGTTTTCTGTCAGTCTCGTCTTATTGAGACACTGTGAAAGAAAACTACTGCCGCAATATTTGAGTAGCAAAATTATGGCTAAATTGTTCTTTTTTTATTTAATCCTCATATAAGCACAAAATTAATTGGAACAAAATACTCAATCGTTATTGCTTGTCCGTCTTTCTTTGCCGGAAACCAATTCTTATCAAGTATTTTCGTTACCCTTAATGCTTCTGCATCTAAGTCTTTACTCACGCCTTTTAGTACTTTAAAATTACATGCACTTCCATCTTTTTCGACTATAAATGAAATCAATACTCTTCCAGTAATACCTTTTTCAAATGATTTTATCGGGTATCGCAAATTTCGAGTAATTAATTGGGCAGGATTTTCTATCCCGATAATCAATGGAGGACTATCAATATGGCTTACGATCCAAACAGTATCGTTAAATGTGGGAAATTCATTTGATGCCTCATACCAGTTGTATTCAACTACATCATACATGGAATAATCAAATTTGTACCTTACTCTACATTGGTCATCATAAAACGTCCATATTCGAATTGGTTTACTATCATTATACCAACGAATCGATGCTGTATCAATACCATTCGGGGCATAAAAAATCACGAGGCTGTCATTTTTGAATTTTGGCACATCGCCTTTTCCCATCGAATTTTGATTCTTCGTTTGCTTAGTACGCAATTCAATATCTTGCGAATAGGTTTGCATTACTATTCCAAACATTAAAATGGTAATTATTTGAAGTCTCATGGGCTAATATTTTTCAGCTTTGTCATCGTTAACTGCAAGACATTATTGAGTTGACTTTAAGGATTCGATGTTTTTAAAAGATCGGATCCGTATAGTTCTATCTCCAAAGTATTAATTCCCGGTTCCTCCGGTGCCACCTCCGGTTGTTGAGTCGCCGCCGCTTTTCACATCTTCGTTTTTAATTCCGCGACGGGCTTTTTTAATTTCGCCCTTCATTTGTCCGAAACGATAGGAAATATTAAACCGAAGTTGCCGGTTATAGCTGTAATTAGTCATTTCCTGATGGAATGATGGGTCGTCGTAAGTCATGGCATATTTTGCTCTTCTGCGGAATGGATCGGAGACAGATAACGATGCTGTCAGTTTCTTTTTAAACAGTTCCTGTGAAATGCTAATGTTGTTATAATAATAGGCTGATGATTGCCCCTGCAGCATAATCCGTGGAGAGTAAACGCCGCCAAAAGCTGATACAGTTCCATTTTTCCAGGCGGTGTAGCGGCAGTTGAGCGAGCCGTTGTAGGTAAACCCTTCGTTCTTCAGATTTCGGCCATCGTTGCTTTCCAGAAGGGCATAGTTGGCGCCAATATTCGTGTTCAGGGTGAGCTTGGTTTTGATGCGCAACATTCCGTAGAGATAGGCGCCATAACGCTGGTTTTTACCAATGTTTTCGTAGGTGGTCACTTTCACGCCGCTGGCCTGCATGGTCGAGATTTGTTCGATGGTGTTGTTGGTAAAAGCGCTGTTGATGCTTAGATTGATGTTGTATTTCGGAGTAAATTTTCCATAAGAGAAGTCAAATGTGTGCGAAACTTCGGCGTCCAGCTTCGGGTTTCCGTAGCTAATGTTCAGCGGGTCGAGGTCGTTCACAAATGGATTTAGGTACCAGATTCCGGGACGAGACAATCGTTGCGTGTAGGAAAGTTTCACGTTTTGTCCCTTATCCAGGTTTTGTGAAAGAGTGATATACGGAATCAGGTTAAACATTCGGTTGGTAAACGTGGTGTCTTTGACTGACTTAAACAACCCGTCGTTGAAAGTTCCTTCAGCTCTCAGTCCGGATTTGACACTAAATTTTTTGAGTTTCAAAACGTAGCCGGCATAAAGTCCGAAGATGTGCTGATCGTAGTCCAGATCGTTTATTTTGCTGGCGTCACGTGTCCATTGGCCGGTAACATCATCGTATCGCAAAACATCCGAGTTACTTATGTTTTGCCGGAGAATATATTTCAATCCGGCTTCGATCTGGTGTTTTTTTGTGAGTGGATCGTAGTAATCAACCTGGAAAGTGTGCTCCGTTCCTGAAGCATCGTTGGACGACTTTTGCTTGTACGACTGGTAATTCAGCACACCGTTAATTACATTTTCGTTGTCGGAATTGCGCGGCGAGCGGTCGAGTTTGTATGAAATGGTAAATGTTTTATCCGGTTTCTTGAAAGTGCGCTGGTAATCAATGTTTCCTGAAATGCTTCCGTAAGTCATGTTCATCATCACCGTATTGTTGAACTGACGGCTAAGAAGGTTATTCGTATCAAAATCTTTCGATAAGGTATAGCCGTTAACATCATAGCCTCCACCATACGCAAAAAACGACAGGCTGACCAGATTGAGGGAGTCAATCTCGTAACTGGCTTCACCCATAGCCATATTGGCGCTACCTTTAAATTTATTAGAGCCTTCAGTTTCAGTGAAACGATTGTTGGTGCTCAGGAAATTCTCGCGCGAGGTAAACGACTCATTTTTGGGCTGGCGGAATTCATTGTAATTGTAGTTGAGCGAGAACCCGAATTTTTTGACTTTCGAGGTGGCGTAAAGTCCCGAGTTCCAGCCTCCGCGCGAATCGACTCCGGCGCTGACACGGCCCATAAAGCCGTCGATTTGCTTTTTGGTGGTAATAATGTTGATGATTCCGCCGGTTCCTTCGGCCTCGTATTTCGACGATGGATTGGTGATTACCTCAATGTCTTTAATGGTGCTTGCGGGAAGACTGCGCAACACATCTTTTGGGTTTTGTGATAACATCGAGGAGCTTTTCCCGTTCAGCAGAATTTTAAAGTTCGATGTTCCTTTTAACTGTATGTTGTCTTCGCCGTCAACCGATACCAGCGGCACTTTCCGCAGCATTTCGAGTGCGGTACTGGTTTTGGCCTCCGGATCAACTTCGGTGCTGTAAATAACTTTATCGACTTCGGTTCTGACCAGCGGCTTTTGAGCTACCACGCTGACTTCACCAATCTTTTCCACTCCCGGATTGATTTTGATGGTCCCCAGATTGAGTTTGAGATTTTGACTGGTTAACGTGATGTCTTTTTTTGTGGTTACATAGCCGATTGACTGAAAAATTACGCCGTATTTTCCAATGGTATCAAGGGTGAAACTGAAATTGCCTGCCGCATCGGCGGCCAACCTTTTGATTACTCCTTTGGGGCCGCTTTGAATGGAAATGGTTGCGTAGGGAAGCCCTTTGCCTGAAACTGAATCGGTCACCAGACCTTTGATTTGGTAAATTCGGGCTGAGCCCGACGCGTTAGAAGAAATTGTTACTGGAATAAGTAGAACCAACAACAGAAACAATCGGATTACAACAAGGTAAAAATTTTCTGATTTCATTGTTTTACAAAAGTTAGTGATCATTGTTTTGGTGTTTAATTATTTCTGACTATCAACTCTGAAAATGTATAATCAAGCATATTTTATTGAAGAATTGTGAAACGGATTAATCAAAGGTTATGTATGCAAAATGCCCGTGAATGTCACGTCACTTAGCCGACAGAAAGGTTATGGCATTTCTAAAGAAAGTTATAAGCTTTTGGTTTGGTAAAGCAATCGGGAATTAAAATCAGACGTGCAGATTTCAGGATTGTTGGCTGAAAAGAACTATAAAAGTAAAGGAATATAAGATACGGGAAAGTGATAAATTGTTTCATGGCAGTTTAAAGGTGAGGGTTAATGTTCTAGTCGGTAGTGTTTTGATTTAGGATAAATTTAAAAATAATTATTGTTATTGCTTTTGAAATAACGTTTTTTAACTTAATTTCATATCTCTTCAGGAATAATAATTTCGACCCGGGTACCCTCACTGCCTTTTTCTGTCAGGTCGATTAGTTTGAACGAGTAATTACCTCCGTATTTTTCTTTCATCATTTGGATGCGTTCTTCGTTCATGCGTAAGCCAACGCCGTTTGACTTGGTTTTCAGCTTTTTCGCTTTCTCAATTCCTATGCCATTATCTTCAATTGTAATTTGGACAGCATTTTTTATTTTAGAAATTTGGATATGCAGTTGTTTTTCGCCGGTTTTGTGCTGAAGCCCGTGCATCAGCGCATTTTCTGCCAGCGGTTGCAAAATCATGGAAGGCAGCATAAACAGGTTTTGATCTATCTCTTTGTCCGCATCGATGGTGTAATCAAAATCAAAACGTAATTTTTCGAGGTTCAGGTATTGTTCCAGCGTTTCCAGTTCTTCGGCCAGCGAAACTTCTTCCTTATCTGAATTGCGGAGCACTTTGCGTATTAGTCCGGCAAAGTTGGACAAATACAAATGGGCCTCGCCGGCCCGGTTTTGCTGAATGAGGTTTTGTACCGAATTTAAACTGTTGAAGAGGAAATGTGGGTTCATCTGTGCCCGAATAGCGGCCATCTGCAATTCGCGCAATCTTTTTTCCTGCATCTGTTTCTTCAACCGCTGTTTCATCCGGTATTTGTAGGCCAGAAATAAAATCAGGAAAAACAATAGGGAAGCTGCCAGGATGATGATAATTCCCTGCAACGTTGATTTATTGATTTCCTTTTTTGGAGCTTTTAGGCTGTCTTTGGCCAGTTGAATGGCAGGTATCAATTCATGTTCAACTCCAATGCGCTCGCCAGACTGGTTAAAGACCAGGAAATTGCTGATTTTATCCTGAAATAAATCTGCTAAATGAACAGAATCAGTTTGCAGAAAAAGTTGTTGTGCAATGGGTTCAGCCCGATCGTTCCAATCTTTCCACAAATCGAAATTGCTTCCCTCATTGATGAGCACAAAATTGATTTTTGGAAATTTGGCAGCCATCTCATCCATTTCGTAACGAGCTGCTGACCAATCATCAGCAGCATAAATGATAGTCGTTTTTTTCTCAATAAACGAACGTAGTGTTGTTTTTTGCTTCTGAAGGTTCCATAGTGTGATGTCGGGAATATATCGAATATCGTCCCATTTCAAACTGTTTGCTTGTATCATTTTCAGGTCGCGCATAAGCACTTCATCGTTGCACAGGCTGCGTATTAATTCGAATGTTTGGTCTTTAGTAACTTGAAAATTTGAACGGGAACCCAATTGAATAAATCCGTAAACTGATGAAAACAAGTTGTTATAGATTCGATCGGCAATCTCGCGGTAAAGAGGTGAGCCACTTAATAATAGTTTAGCCAGCTCAATGTACTGCTCAGGTTCAATGATTGGGCCAAAAGGAGAGCCATAACCCATGAATGTATTTTCCACCGGATTTAGCCGATAAAGTTTATACTTAAGATATTCGGTGGTTAGTTTTCGGGAAAAGATGCCATAATCGTTATAAATCCGGTGAATATTAAATGTGTCGAGCTGAGATTGAAGGGCGTTTTTCTGCAGGTCGTCTACAATAAGTGGGCCTATATTATTCCATCTGGTGATCGATCTGGATTGCTCCAATTCCTCAGATCTGGCATTGAAAAGATTTAAATAAATGTATGCCAGCAGTTCATTCCGAATATAGACGGCTGATTCGGAGTTCATATTTATGCCCGAATTCACCATGATCTGGGTTAGTTTGGGAATAGCTTCCAGATGTGTTTCTACATCCAATCGGCTACTACCGATAAACCAAAAATTACGAACGAAATGAAAACTGGTCATTATCGGAAGTTCCTGAAACTTATTTAGTATTTCAGCTTCCTGTTTCCGATCTCCTGAAAATGAGATTTCCCGTGGTAAAAAGTAATTTTTCTTTGTTGTTTCAGATACACCATTCAAACGAAAAGATTCTGCGACATCCTTCTGATTGATTATATTGGCTTGAAAATGAATGGAATCTCCGGGCTCAGCATAAAGTAATATGGCCGGAGAGGACATGTTTTGGTTATTGTTTGGATTAGTAACTACGACCAGCCCTTTATGCTCTAATCTTGCTTCGATTCTGAAATTACCGCTTTTGTCCAGAATTACCGCTTTGCTCTCTAATTCGGAACCGAAAGATTTGTTCAGGATTTTTAGCACGATTTGATTACTTACCGGATTATCCAGATGTCCGCAAACAATAAGCTTTTGCGGCTTTGGTAATGATTTTTGCAATAGACGAAGTTCTTCGGTAATTTGCATTTTGGTTGTCGGAGCGTATTTAAAATTTTGTTTTGAGACTGCTTTTATCTGGTTTTTGTGCTGATAGGTTATTAAACCATACTGCAGATTAAGAGTGCAATTCATGTTTTTAATTGCCGAATCTGCACTGGAAATCAACTCCAGTTCTTTTTCCGTGGATTTACCTACAGTAAAATCCATATTGAGCTTTTCATTGTGAATTTTGGGTTGATCAATATTTGTTTCCAGAAAAAAAAAAGGTTGCAGGAATAAATCACATCTTTTTTGTATTCCTGTTTTGTTTATAAAATCGATAATATCAACCCTTATTTCTTCTGGATATCCTCGCGTTACAAGTAATGAATGACATTGTTCCAATACTTCAGTTCTGTTGGTTAGTTTAATTTCCCTGCTAGTCAAGTCCAATTCAAAAAGAAATTTGATTTTGTAAAGGATTTCCTTGTAGGTATCGGTTGTTAAGCGTAACCTAAAAGAATGGTTTAATTGAGGAAACTTATTATCAATGAAATTTACAGTCCCTTTTCTGGAATAGTCTTCAACATCGTGAAGCATTTGAGCGGTAAACATCAGCTTATTGGTTTCAACTTTATTAACCTCTAAAGAGAATCTATTGGTTTTGGTCATGTCAGTAAATGCAATACCTTCCTTTGAATGAGCTGTAGCCTTTTCCGTCCATTCATAAATCAATACTTCGCCAGGTTTCAGATTGACTTCAATTGGTTTGGCTTTGGAAGAAAATGATAAAAAGGTGAGTACAACGACGATGATTGAGGAAAAACGAATTGTTTTCATAGTTGCCCTGATTTGTTCCTTCAAATGTGGAAGAAAAACATAAATATACCAAGATACACTTATCGAACGGCAGGAATGACTGATTAAACGGTCGTTCAGATTTAAATTCGGAGACTTTGGGGAAGCAAATTATTCTTTTACAAGGCTTTCCTCAAGCACGGCACCCGCCGATGGCCCTTCATTAAACAGCAAATCAAGTATGCTTAAATCGGGCACAAATCCAAACTTTTCGGCGAAAACCTGAGTGTAAGGTTGTGGTACAAATTGCAGATCAGCTTCAACCAAATGGGTTTTGGGGCTGATTTGTTCGCGAAAGTTCAAGTAGGTATCCGGAATTTTTTCAAAGTCTTTTGTTAACTGCAGGTTGGGTTCCAGCTCCAGCAGTTCGATCAGCGTTTCTGTAATTTTCAGATTAAAATCGAACAGAAACGGATACTTTTTTCTGAAAAAAAACTCAATATCCCCGGCATAATATTCGAAAAAAGGGGAGGAGTTGTAGGCCGAAAAGATGGTTCGCCAGTGGTTGCGTTGCCATTCTTCGTCGTAGGCAATGCGCAAATCTTTGATCAGAATTTTTTTCCCCCGGCCTTTCTCTACCGGAACAATAAGCGGAATGGGGCCATTGGCGCCCAAAATAACCGTGCGGTTTCGGTAAGTTTGCTTGATGAAATTTTCGTGCTGTTCGATATAAACTTCAGGATAGGCCACCAGTTTGGAGAAATATCGGACGGGTGCAAAATAGGCAGTACTCAGCAAAATGCCGGTCGGTGATGTCATGACTCTTCGTTAAAAAATCCGCCTTTATAATCGCTTCCCATGCTTACGCCTTCCGAATCGACATCTTCCTCTGATGAGGATTCAATTTTTTCTGAACTTTCAATCTCCTTGATTACTTTTCTGAGTTCACGCCGAAGTTTAATAATCGTTGGAAGCTGCATAATGAGTGCGAGCAAAAAACCAAAGATCAGTCCGAAAAGCAATACATAAATAACAGGAACATCATTCAACTCCCAATGAATAAATTTGATGTCGAGCAAAATGGGATTCTGAACGGTAAAAACGACCAGCAGAACCGTGAGAATCAAAAATATGATAACCTTCCAGGACATAGAAATGGTATTCTTTTGGACAAAAATAACGAAAAACCCTGAAATTAACTTACTCCGGGTGAGACTCGAAGTTGCGTCCAGCGTATCGCAAAAAGAAAACATCAAATGAATGTACAATCAGTATTAAATAACAAAGAGGATTACTTTCAACAGTTACCCTCTTTGTTCTATTTTGTTTTTTTGAGTTTTAATGTACGAACGAGAATAGTCGGTTCCAGCGAATTTTGTTGTAGAAGGGCTGATCTTTGTCGAGCGAAAGCCAGATAAATACAGCTTTACCAACGATATGGTCTTCAGGAACAAATCCCCAGTAGCGCGAATCGGCTGAATTGTGTCGGTTATCGCCCATCATCCAGTAATAGTCCATTTTAAAGGTATAGCTGTCGGCAGGCGAACCATTGATATAAATGGTACTGTCTTTCACTTTCAGGTCGTTGTTTTCATAGAGATCAATGATACGTTCGTACAGCGGTAGGTTGTCGATGTCGAGTTTTACAGTCTGACCTTTTTTAGGGACCTGAATCGGACCAAAATTGTCGACATTCCAGGGGTACTTGCTGCTGAACGGGAAAATGTCCTGACTCCAGTTTCCGGCACTGACCAATGTTCGTTTTACGGATTTTACGTTTTTCATTGCCTGAAATTTCTGCTCATTCTCCTGGGTCAGCGGAAATAAATATTGCGAATTGGAATAAACGTGCCGGTCGTCTTCAGCAATTTTCATTTGCTCCAGTGTCCGTTTGTTAATTCCGGTGCCATCGGTTGTTACAATATTATCATACTGCATGCCGGGGAAATGTTTTTGTTCTTTCCCGTTCACAAACAGCTGTCCGTCTTTCAGCTCAAGCACATCGCCGGGAATACCGACACATCGCTTGATGTAATTCTCGCGTTTGTCAACCGGTCTGGCAACAATTTCGCCAAAAGTCTCCTTTTCCTGCCAAACGCGTGCGCGACCATAGCTACGCACCAACTGGTAGTAGCTTTGATTCTGAACATTAAGAGCAACGGTGTCGCCTTCAGGAAAGTTGAACACAACCACATCGTTATTTTTGATTTTTCCGAACCCGGCAATGCGTTTATAAGGTCTTTTGATCCATTCGACATACGATTTCTGAGTGGTTGAAAATGGCATGGTGTGATGAACAAACGGAAATGATAGCGGGGTATTCGGTAATTTAGGCCCATAAGAAGTTTTGCTGACAAACAAATAATCGCCAATCAACATCGATTTTTCCATTGATGAAGTAGGAATGGTGTAAGCTTCGATGAAAAACATACGGATAAATGTGGCGGCAATCACCGCAAAAATAATGGCGTCAACCCATTCAACTACTTTGGTTTGTCTTCCATCTGGCGTGTTTTTCTTCTTCCAGAAAGCCCAGTGAACTTTTTTGCTCACATAAATATCGAAAATAACGGTCAACCCCAAAAACCAAAGATAGCTTTCGAGCCAGATCACCCACAGGGCATATAGCAACCCGACTACAGCAAACTTGAACCATTTGTTCGTCAATATTTCTCTCATTGTATTTTTTGTTTAAAGATTTAGCATGTCATTCATCGATATAATACCTTTTTTGCCCAAACTGTATTCGGCGGCCAAAACGGCGCCAAATGCCAACCCCTTGCGGTTTTTGGCACAATGGGTTATTTCAATGTAATCAACTTCTGAATCATAGTTGATAATGTGAGTTCCGGGAACCTGGCCTTCGCGTTCCGAAATAATTCCTACTTCTTCCGCAATGTCAGTTGGTTGATTTACCCACGATTTTTTAACAGGTATATTTTCAATTATTCCTTCAGCCAGAGTTATTGCTGTTCCGCTTGGGGCATCAAGCTTTTGCGTGTGATGAATTTCTTTCATTTCAACCTTGTATTCGCTGTGGTTGGCCATCAATTCTGCCAGTTTTTTATTCAGGGCAAAAAAGATGTTTACTCCCAGGCTGAAATTTGAAGCATAAAAGAAAGTTCCGTTCAGCTTTTTGCACAACTGATGAATTTCAGGCAATTGATCGAGCCAGCCGGTGGTGCCGCTTACTACAGGAATTCCAGCCTCGAAGCAAAGTTTATAATTGGCTGTTGCCGATGCAGGCATCGTAAATTCGATGGCAATATCAGCCTTTTGCAGGTTTTCAACAGTAAGGTCTTCCGGATTGGTGATGTCGATTTTTAAAACTACTTCATGTCCGCGATCAAGGGCTATCTTTTCAATCTCTTTGCCCATCTTTCCGTAACCGATTAATGCAATCTTCATGCTTATGTCATTCTAATTTTGGGTCAACAAAGATATAAATTCGAGCCTAATATCGTGATACATCCCGAAGTAATCTCTTTTTTTCGACAAACAGGTTCAGGGTACCGACAAACGCTTCCGAATTGGATTTTAATTCCTCGATCCACTGTGAAGTTTTTTTTATATGTTTTTATCGTTGGAGTCTTTTTCTGATTTGACTTCTTTTCCTTTTTCTGTTTACTTTTGCTATCAGAATATTTATGCAATGGAATGAATCAGCAGTTAAAACTTGTTGCGACGGATCTGGATGGGACGTTTCTGCGGAACGACAAGTCTATTTCGAAGGAAAACCTTGAAGCTTTGCATGTGCTGGGTGAGCGGGGAATATGGCGGGTTATTGCCACGGGACGAAACCTGGTAAAAACCCGTGAAGTCATTTCTTCAGACATTCCGTTTGATTACATTGTCTTTTCATCCGGAGCCGGGGTGTATGATTCGAAACATGATAAACTGCTTTATCATCAGAACATCAGTGAACTGATCGTGCAGCAATTGGCTGATTTTTTGGTAGAGCGCGATCTGAATTTCCATTTGTTTAAACCGGTTCCCGAAAATTTCAAGTGCTGGTTCCACCGGGGAAGTGTTCCATGTCAGGAATTCGAAGATTACTTCAATTTTCACCGGTCAGATTCAGAACCTTTGCCAATCGGGCAGCCCATCAATTCAGAAGCCTGCCAGTTTCTGGTGGTTTTCCCCAATTATCTTGAACGGTTTTTACGTCTGAAGGATGAAATTGAGCAGTCATTTCCGGAGGTAAAAGTCGTTCGCACCACCTCTCCGCTCGAGTCAGGTTACATTTGGATGGAAATATTTCATGAATCGGTATCAAAAGGAAACGGGGTGAGATTTATTTGTGACTGGCTATCGATTAAACACGAACAAACGCTGGGAATCGGCAATGATTTTAATGACCTCGATTTGCTCGAATTCACCAATTATTCGTACGTTGTTGATAATGGTCCTCAGAAGTTGAAAGAACGGTTCCTGCCTATTCGCTCCAACGAAGAAAGTGCATTCGCACAGGCTGTTAGACAGCACATATAGTCTGTCGATTACTCAGACCATTTTCCTCGGTTTTAAAAATTATTTCTGAAAAGCATTTCGGCCGATGCCAATTGTTCCGGTTTTCCCAGGTCCATCCAAAGTTCAGAAGTATCGGTATATGCTTTGATGGTGTGACTTTTTGCCAGTCGCAGGTAAAGGTCAATGATCGGAAATTTTCCTTCTTCGGTTATCAGATTTAGCAGCTTAGGCTGAATAAGATGAATGCCAGTAAATGCGTAAGGTTGAGCTTCATGAAAATTAGCTTTGCGGCTAATTCGGGTTTCACCGGTACTGAAATTTTTCCAGCCCGACAATTCAAAATTTTCATCGAACATCAAATAACGGCTTGTTTCCCGATTACGAACGGCCAAAGTTGCCAAAGCCTTACTCTTTAAATGATAATTCAGAAAATCATTCAGGTTCAGGTTTGTAATGATATCCACGTTGTAGATTAATATGGATTCATCCCCATGCAGAAAGGGAATAGCTTTTTTCAATCCGCCGCCCGTGTCGAGCAATTGGTCACGCTCATCCGAGATGTGAATATCAATTCCAAAAGACTGTTTCTCGGCGATAAAATCAATGATCAGTTCAGCAAAATGGTGCACATTGATGGTGATATCGGTAATGCCATATTTTTTCAGGTATTCAACGGCATGTTGGAGAAGCGGCTTCCCAGCCAGTGAAACCAATGCTTTGGGACAATTTCGGGTATGTTCCTGCAGACGGGTTCCCAATCCGGCGGCCAATAAAAATGCTTTCAAGGTTCATTCTGTTTGAGTCCTTTCAAAAGTAGGCATATAGATTATTTATACAGAATATAACTTTAAATTTTTTGTGCTTTAACGATTAAACTATTTGTACGTGTTTCAGTCAATAATTCAGTTATAATTTTAAAAAGGAAATTCATGAAAAAATTAAGTGTATGGTTAGTCGTATTTCTGATGATTTCAGGGATGACTTACGCTCAGGAACGTGGAGGCGGACAGCGTCCATCCAGAACAGAACAAGGCCGTCCGGAGGGTAACCGTGGAGGTGGGGACCGGGGACAATTTAACCCCGAAGAAATGATGAAACGTCAGACCCAACGGTTGGTTGAAGAACTTAAACTGAATAAGGATCAGGAGCAGAAAGTACTTGCCATTAATAAGAAGTACATGGAAAAACAGTCGGGCGACTGGCAGAAGATGCGTGACGCCAGCGACGCAGATCGTGCTAAAATGCGCGAGTCAATGCAAAAAATGCAGGCTGAAAAGGATAAAGAAATTAAAGCGTTGTTGACCGCCGATCAGGTAAAACTGTATGACGGGATGCTGAAAAAACGCGAAGAAATGAGAAGAAACGGCCAAGGCCGGACGGGAGGATCCGGAGGCCAGGGTCGTCAGTAATCTGTTATGTTAGTTAAAAATGGAAAAGGGGCAGAGGCCCCTTTTTTTATTGGGTTAAATCGTTTTTTAAGGCGAGCATCTTGATAGCGGTAACTGCTGCTTCGTCTCCTTTGTTTCCCAATCGTCCACCTGCCCGGTCAATTGCCTGTTGCTGATTGTCGGTGGTAAGTACCCCGAAAATAAACGGTTTATTGTATTTTATATTTAGGTTGGTAATTCCCTGGGTTACGCCGTTGCATATAAAGTCGAAATGACGGGTTTCGCCCTGAATAACGCAGCCCAAAACAATAATTGCGTCCACATTGGTGTATTCTGCCAGATACTGAGCACCCAGGGTCAATTCAAAGGTGCCCGGAACATGTTTTAGAATAATGTTTTCTTCTTTCGCTTTGTGCTTTTTTAGCGTTTCAACTGCCCCGCGGGCTAATGCGCCGGTTATCTCATAATTCCATTCAGCAACGACAATCCCGAATTTCATGTGGACAGCCGAAGAAACACTTTTCAAATCGTACTCCGATAAATTTTTTGTAGCCATGATCTAATTTAAAACTTGGTCAAAAATAAAAAATCCCCTGAATTCAGAGGATTTTTTTATAATGTCATTTTAAAAAGCTTCTCACTTTTGCCTTTAAATTTGTTTTTAGCTGTTCATTTTAGCTTTAGCGCGGGCAATATACTTATCGATGCTTCTTCCTTCGTCACTTTCAGGAAATTTCTGTTTGATGGTCTCGTACAATTTCAGCGCGTCAGCTTGTTTGTTTGAACTTTCGAGCAACTCACCGGCTTTTAACATGTATTTCGGTGTAGTTAGTTCATTTTCATTCATTTTATAGGCTTCGGTGTATAAATCCAACGCTTTGTCAGCCTTGCCTAATTCGAGTTGAGCATCACCCTGAGCACCCACTGAAATAGGACCCAGTAATACATCGTCTGTATCAAATTTTTTCAGATAGTCAATGGCATTATCATACTGCCCCATACTTAAGTAGGAAATCCCAGCGTAGTAATTGGCTAGGTTACCGGCATCAGTCGATCCGTAATCGTCGATAATATCCAGGAAACCGGGATTACTGCCGTCGCCGTTGAGCGCCAGATTGAATGAATCTTTTTCAAAATAATTTTGCGCCTGGAACATCTGATCTTTAGCTTCTTTGTCACGTGGATCAAGGTAAAACTTGTTCAACCCAAGATAACCAACTGCAACAATTACTACTGCTCCAATAACAATCGAAATCAGTTTCTGATTGGCTTCAAGAAATTGTTCGGTTTTGGTTAGCGCACTTTCTACTTCGGTCAGGTTATCTACCTGTGAGTTTTTTTTGTCTTTTGCCATTTTGTAAAGTCTGTTTCAAAAATCGAGAGGCAAAAATATACTATTTTCAAAAATAAACGTCAGATTTAACGCATAAAAATGAATATTAATCAACACATTGATGTTATTATCTCCGACAACCCGATTTTTATACTGAATCGCAAGCATAAATTTGTAGTTTTGTTCCGGTAAACGTTTCCGGACATGTATATTCAGGAATTATCACTGGTTAATTTTAAAAACTTCGAACATGCCGAATTCAGGTTTTCTGAAGGGCTGAATTGCTTCATCGGAAACAATGGCGCCGGAAAGACCAACCTGATGGATGCGGTTTACTACCTGTCGTTCTGCAAAAGCTTCCTGAATCCGGTCGATGCTCAAAACATCCGGTTTGGAGAGGATTTTTTTATGATTCAGGGAAGATATTCGCGGCTCGACTCGGAGGAAATGATCTATTGCGGGCAGAAGCGAAATCAGAAAAAGATTTTCAAGCGAAACCAGAAAGAATACAAAAAGCTGTCGGAACACATTGGGCTGATTCCCCTGATTGTGGTGACTCCTTCGGACACCAATCTGATTTCGGGCGGAAGCGAGGAAAGGCGCAGGTTTGTGGATACCGTCATTTCGCAGTATGATGCAGTTTACCTCGAAAACCTGATCAGGTACAACCGGGCTTTGCAACAGCGTAATAATTTGCTCAAACAGTTTGCCGGGCAGTACGTCTTTCAACCCGAGACGCTTGAGATTTGGGATGATCAGCTGGTCAAATACGGTCAGCAGATTTATGAGTCGCGCAAGGTTTTTATTGAAAAACTTCAACCGGTATTTCAGAACTATTACGAATTGATTTCCGGAGGAAAAGAGGGCGTTGGCCTGAAGCTGCAAACAGATTTGGAGCAAAACGATTTCGGATTGTTATTGCAGCAGTCGGTGGGCAAGGACCGCTTATTTCAGTACACGACGACCGGCACTCATAAAGATGATTTTGAGTTTAAACTGGCGAACAATCCGATTAAAAAATTTGGATCGCAGGGACAGAAAAAAACTTACCTGGTTGCTCTTAAACTGGCTCAATTCGATTTTATGAAAAAAGTTTCGGGATTGACTCCCATTCTTCTGCTCGACGATATTTTTGATAAACTGGACAAAACCCGGGTGGAACAAATCGTCAAGCTGGTAGCCGACGATCATTTCGGACAAATTTTTATTACTGATACCAACCGCGAACACCTCGATCAAATCGTTGCTGGCCTGGAAACCGAATCGCGGATTTTTACGATCAGTGACGGAATTGTATTGTAAAAGTAAAAGATCAAAAGCGTTGTATGTAATTTAGATTAACTTCGGAAGAAAATGCGAAAGAGTAATACCCAAAGTTTGAGTCAGGTGCTGAAAAGCTATGTTCAGGAGAACAAGCTGAATCGAAAACTCAGTGAGCTCGATTTGATCAAATCGTGGGAATCGGTGATGGGGAAAATGGTTGCCCGCTATACCGGAAATTTATATATCCAGAACAGTACGCTATTTGTTGAAGTAACTTCACCCATAGTCAGAACTGAATTGCTGATGATGCGCGAGGAAATTCGTGCCAGGCTGAATGAAGTTGCCGGCGAGGAACTGATAAAAACAATCATATTCAAGTGAACAAACGTGAATTTTACATTTTTCTGCCTGAATATTAAGAGACTGTTTAAATTTTAATTTTTGATTCTATTAAGCATTAATCTTATCATTGCAATCTGAATCATTACCTCGCTAGTGTCGGTCAGGTATTCGAAGTCTTTACTGAGTCTTCGGTAACTTTCAAACCAGGCAAACGTTCTTTCAACAACCCATCTTTTGGGAATAACGGTAAATTTACTGGAATGGTCTGATCTTAAAACGATTTCAAGTATCCAGCCGAATGTGGTTTTGGTCTTCTCTATGAGTTCTCCACGATAACCCCCATCAGCAACGATCTTGACCAGCCTTTCGAACCGACCTTTCAGTAAGGCAATTACATCAGTTGCGCCTTTGCTGTCATGCACATTTGCAGCGTGTACAACAACGGCCAGCAGCAAACCCATTGTATCTGTAACGATATGGCGTTTGCGACCTTTGATCATTTTGCCACCATCAAAACCGCGAGATTCGCCGCCCAATCTGGTTGTCTTAATAGACTGGCTATCAATACAAGCCAAACTGGGAGATTCATATTTCCCTGCTTTCTTGCGTATTTTGTCGCGAAGCAGTTCATGTACTTGTTCTATGACACCGTTGTTCTTCCATCTAGTGAAATAGTAGTAAACTAGTTCCCAATTGGGAAAACAGCCAGGTATCATACGCCATTGACAGCCTGTTTTAATCAAATAGAAAATGGCATTGAAAATATCCCGTAAAGAATGTTTTCTCTTACGGTTGTCGTTTAAAATGCCACTTAATAGCATCCATTGGCTATCGGTCAGGTTGGTTGGATAGTGTTTCATGTGTTCTTAACAGTTTGGTAACCATTAAGATAGTAAAACAAAACCAATTAATCAACTGATAGTCAATGTTTTATTCTTAAATATTCTAAATTTAAACAGTCTCTAAGAACCTGATAAATTAAATATTACTCTGGCTCTAAGCATAAGTCCTGATTGCGACGGAAGTTCGCGCATAGCTTCAGGATTCGTCAATTGATTTTGGGTGGCATAAATTACAGGGCCGCCAGAAAGCGAGAATGAAAGCCTTGATTTTCTGGGAGCCAAATTTAACGATGGACCAATCAATAACTTTGCACCTCCCTCGGCTTCCTCGGTATCCCAAAATCCTTCCAAATCTTCACCTACAGCTTCAAATCCGCCATAAAAGTTATTGATCAAACGGTAATGAACCCCCAAACTTGTGATGACATCAACTGCATCGCGGTTACTGGCTAAGGCTTTTTCAAAGAGCAAATTGCCACCTGCTTTCCATCTGGAGGCGTCGTAGGAAAAAGTAAGTCTGCTCAATAACGATTTTACATTACTAAAATCCTTTCGTACACCTACCCCTGCACCGACCCGAAATCCCAGATTCTTTTTACCTCCGAGAAAATTTCGTATAATTTCTGCCTGCTGGGCGCTTGCTATATTGTCTTGTCCATGAAAGCCCATTGAAACATTAGCATATAATGTAAATTGTTTTCCCAAATAACCTTTTACTGCAAATTGCTGACTAATCCCGTTGTATCCAAAGGGCATTGCAACTCGTTCTCCGTAATTTCCCGAATAATCAAGACTCCATTTCAGGTCTTCGGGAGTTAATGTGGTAACTGAAAACAAAAAAGGTTCAGGAGTTCTTCTGGTATCAAAAATATTATTCTCATCACGATTTTGTGCTGTTACAGTGATTCCCAATATCCCTGTTACCAGGAACGCAAGAAATTTTTTATTCATGAGTTTTAGATTTTATTTTTAATGGCTGGTAAGTTTTGTTTTAATTTTTTAAGTGAATATCCTTATCTCTACCTAATGAGAGTATCGCTTTTGAGATTGTTGTCATTCTATAGTCATTCTATAGTTATTCATTGCTTTTCTTACAACTTAATGACCAATAATGACTACTTAATGACTGAATTCCCCCGCATTAGGCATAGTATCGGATACTCATTATTTAATACCGCTCTGTTTTTGAAAAGAAGAAATCACATTCAATGATTGCATTTTCGTCGCTGTCGGAACCATGAACGGCATTATGTGACATCGATTCGGCATAAATTTTACGGATTGTACCTTCTTCTGCTTTGGCTGGATCGGTTGCTCCAATCAACTTTCTAAAATCGGCCACCGCATTTTCTTTTTCCAGAATGGCGGCAACAATAGGACCCGAACTCATAAAAGATGTTAAATCTTCAAAAAAGAATTTTCCGGCATGAACTGCATAGAAATCACAAGCTTGCTGCTTGGTTAAGTGCGTGAATTTCATAGCCTTTATCCTGAATCCGGATTCGTTAATCATCTTCAGAATTGGTCCGATGTAGTTGTTTCGGACAGCTACCGGTTTTATCATGGTAAATGTTTGATTCCCTGTCATATAAAACTATTTTTATGTGAATTTGAGCGGAACCCAAGTTAAGGAAAATTTGGAATTGCCTCTCACCACCAGCAGCATTATTTTTATATTTGTACTTTAATTTAAAAAGGTATAATTGGAAAGAGTTGACATAGAATTGATTAAGAATTTTGAGCAACTAATTAGAAACAGTTCGAAATCCATAATGCTGGTTCCTCATACAAACCCTGATGGCGATGCAATGGGTTCAGTTCTTGGCTTGTGGAGGGTTTTGAAAAATGCCGGTCACAGTGTGAAAATGGTCAGTCCGACCAAGTATCCTGAATTTTACCATTGGATGGACGGACATGATGAGGTCATTATCTTCAGTCATCATCCGAAGCAGTCGGCACGTGCCTTCGACGAATCGGATTTGATTATTTGCATGGATTTTAACCAGATTACAAGGTTGGGCGATATGAAACCGCTGATTGAAAATTTTCAGGGAAAAAAGGTGTTGGTCGACCATCATCCTTATCCCGGTGATTTTGCCGATCTTGTCATTTCAGACGTCGCTTGCAGTTCTACGGCAGAGTTGATTTTTTCGGTGCTCCAGTCGACTGACCTGGCTCAGTTTATCGACACCAATGCGGCAACTTCTTTCTTTACCGGAATAATGACAGACACAGGTTCGTTCGATTACAGCGTTTCTGATGCCAGAACTTTTGAAGTAGTGGCGCAACTGACCCGAATGGGAATCGACCAACAGAGCATTCATGCCAAAGTGTACGACAATTATTCGGCCGACCGGATGAAACTAATGGGATTTTGCCTGAGTAACCGAATGACTGTTTATCCGGAGTACCATGCGGCCTGCATGTACATCACCCGTGAAGATCAGAAAGCCCATAATTTTGTGACTGGCGATAATGAAGGTTTTGTCAATATGCCGCTATCCATCAAAGGAATCGTTTTCAGCGCCCTGTTTACCGAGAAGGATAAATACATCAAGGCTTCGTTCCGGTCGAAGGGCGAATTTGCTGTGAATGAGGTCTCTGAAAAATATTTTAATGGAGGAGGTCATCGCAACGCAGCCGGAGGCGAGTATTATGCATCTTTATCTGAGACTTTGGCTAAATTTGAAAAATTATTGCCCGAATTTGAAGGAAAAATTAAACAATCAGTAAAATAACAGAAATGAAGAAATTGAATATCTCGTTGAAAATAGTTGCAATCGTATTGTTTGCAACATTAATTTCATCCTGTAATAAAAGCAAAGATCCCTACGCTGATTACACTCCGGAGCGAGAGGCTACTCTTATGAAAGAATGGCTCGATGCGATGGTCCAAAAGCAGAAGGATATTGATACCACCGCAACCGGGTTATTTTACATCGTTGATAAAGAAGGTACCGGGGACAACGTAAAAACCGGAGATGAAGTTACTGTGAAATATACCGGAATGTTCATGGATGGAACCGTTTTCGATGCTTCGGCTTATCAGAATGAAGCCGGAACTATGGCTTATATACATAAAGGTACTGATTCCAGAATGATTCAGGGATGGAAAGAAGGTATTGAAGTTTTGAATAAAGGAGCCCGGGCAGTTTTTCTGATACCTTCGGCAAAAGGATATGGACCAACCGGATATTTATCGATTCCGCCCTATTCGCCTTTAATTTTTGTTATTGAAGTCGTTGATATTAAATAAAAACTGGCTCTAAATTCGTACTTTCGCAAAAAAATAATTTATGAAACGAGTATTGTTAATATTGGGGTTGGTTGTTCTGTTCTCAGGAATTTATACTTCGTGTAAAACGTCCGATCTGGATACTTTACGCGCAGAAGAATTAGCAGCACTCGATAAGTATGTGAAGGATAATGGACTGACTGACAATAAAGACGCCTCAGGTATCTACTTTAAAAGTCTTGAGGTGAGCAATGATACAACTAAAATCAGGTCGGGTTTTAAGGTCATGATGTTTTACAAAATTACTTTGCTTGACGGAACGGTTGTCTTTTCCAATGAAGATGAATATGGCCGCACCTACGAAGAATATGCTTTTTATGTTGATGTAAGTAATAGTTACGTCAATCAATCTTACGTTCAGCAAATTACAGGGCTTCACAATGGCCTGAAAAAAATGAAAGTTGGAGATAAAGCCTTTATGGTGATTCCCTCGGAGTTGGCTTTCAAGGCTGTTGACAACTCAGTCACGTTGGGAATTCCGCGTTTTTCGACCTTGCTGGCAACCATATACGCCAAAAAGGCTTATTCTCCGGAGCAACAAAAATGATCTGATTTTAGAATGCAAGAACTTGTCCCGCGTAAACCATCAGGCCTTCCGCGGGATTTTTTTTAAACGATGAGCAAATCAGAATTACTAAAAAAACTTCTTCCCGGATTTATTCCGCTGTTCGTTTTTATTGCGATTGACGAAATCTGGGGAACCCGTGCCGGTTTGTTCGCTGCCTTGTTGATTGGCGTGGGCGAAATGATCTGGATTTGGATTAAAGAAAAGCGTTTCGACCGTTTTGTACTTTTTGACACCGGTTTATTGTTGGTACTCGGTTCGGTTTCTATCTGGCTCGATAACGACATCTTTTTCAAGCTGAAACCCGGGCTGGTGGAATTGATTTTATGCGCCGTTTTAGCTGTCTCTGCTTTTTCAAAACTAAATATCGTCGGGCTGATGACCCAGCGCTATATGAAAGATATGGAACTGAATGAGCAGCAGATGAATCAGTTCAGGAAAACCATGCGGTTGATGTTTGTTGTCTTCCTGTTTCATACGGTGCTGGTCTTTTATGCAGCTTTTTACCTGTCGAACGAAGCCTGGGCTTTCATCAGCGGAGGATTATTTTATATTCTGTTTGCCGTGGTTTTTGTATACGAATTTGTCCGTCAAAAAATCAGGTTAAGGAAGCAACTGCCAATTGCTGATGAAGAATGGTTGCCTCTGGTGAATGAAGAAGGCGGAATCATAGGAAAAGCGCCGCGGTCGGTTTGCCATCGGGGCGAAAAGTTGCTGCATCCGGTTGTTCATTTGCATGTTCTGAATAATCAAAAGCATGTTTATTTGCAGAAAAGGCCAATGAATAAATTGGTTCAGCCCGGGAAATGGGATACTGCGGTAGGTGGCCATATTTCGGCGGGTGAAACACTCGAAACGGCGCTGAAACGCGAAGCCTGGGAGGAAATCGGACTAAAGAATTTCTCTGCCCGTTTGGTAAAAATCTATCGCTGGGACAGTGAAATTGAGTCGGAATTAGTTTATGTTTTTGTTAGTTCTGATTTTAAGTCGATTCACCTGCATTCAGAAGAAGTGGAAGAAGGTCGGTTCTGGACTCCAAAACAAATTGAATCCAATATTGGAAACGGTATTTTTACCCCTAATTTTGAATATGAATATCGGTTGCTGAAAAAAGAAATCTTTTTGTGAACCGGAATTTATAAATTTCAAAGGCTGAGTAACAGTAATCATGACAGTATATTTGGTTTAAACGAAAGGATGAAAATTGTTTATGCTTGATTACTTTATTCCAGATCAAACCGGATGAGCTGCCTTTTGTAATTTTTTTCCAATGTAATAGAATTCTTCCAAAGTTTTACCTCTTTAAGATCAGGATCGATGGTGTTTGATTGAGCCAACTACAGTGTGAGTCAACCAGCTTTTTCCAGCCATCAACTGAAATCACCATCAATTGAAATTGTTGGATAAATGGTTCATCAATCACTTTCTCATTGTTCAGGGTAATGTGGTTGGGTGCTTCCTGTTCAATTGCCCTGATTGCTTCCTTGATGTCTGTGTGGTTTTTGATCAGTCCGACAGGATCGGTCACTGTAATTTGAGCTTCCGAATTTTTAATCAGACGTTGAAGGTATTCAATCAGGAAACTATCTTTCTCAGTATAAAATGGGGCAATTACCTGATCCCAATTTCCGGTCTTTTTATCGACAAAAATTCCGACGGGCACTTTACTGCCCGAAAGAATATTTTGTGTGCGGTCATCAAATGGAGAATTGCCAAACAGTTTTTCCTTTCCTGATACTTTCTGAATCAATCGGTCGGGGTTTATGATACGGGTAGTATAACCAAGAATCTTTCCCAAAAGGCTTCCCTCAAAAATCGACTGTCCGATTCCGATCAGCAGCAAGTCGAAGTCGCCCCTGTTGGCTATTTCGGTAATGTCAGAGTCAATATCATCAGAAGCTTTAAACAGCGTAGTGATTTTCTGGTTCAGAGATTCCGATTCATGAATGACCGGTGAGAAATTTTTATTTTCATACTCATCCATATTGTAGTGATGCAGCACATTGTTGGGACAAAGGTGCAATGCTGTAACCGTGGCATTTTCTTTCTGCTGTTTAATCAGATTGTTGGCAAGCCGCAGCAGTGATCTTCCCATCTCAGGATTTCCAAATGAAATGATGATCTTGAATTTGCGCAGTTGATTGATCTTTTCAGAAATAATGCTACCCCGAGTCTTGAATATCCGTTCAATCAAATACAAAGCTGGTCCGGTCATAAACGTGGTAACTAGGGCCATGATGACCATCATCGAGAATACTTCAGGTGTAAGAATTCCCAGATCATATCCAATATTCAGAACAACCAGTTCCATTAGTCCGCGTGTATTCATCAATGCTCCGATGGTCAGGCTGTCGCGCCAGTTTTGCCCGACAAATTTTGCAGCCAAAGTACTTCCTAAAAATTTACCAGTAATGGCAACTAATATAATCAGGCTGGTTATTTTCCATAAATAGGGGTCGTTGATCAGACCTATTTCAGTTCGTAATCCGGTAAATACAAAAAATAGCGGAAGTAATAGAACAAGCGCTACGTCTTCCACTTTTTCGGTAAACATATTTCTGAATTTTGTACTTTCAGGCATGATCGTTCCCGCCATGAATGCACCAAATAATGCATGAATGCCAATTACTTCGGTTGCATACGCTGAAAAAATAAGGGTAAGAAAAAATATGGCGACTACCTGTTTGCTCATATTCTCACGCATGGGATACAAATCACTTACCCGTTTTAAAAAAGGTTTGACCATTTTGATCATCAGGAAAACATAGACAACAGCAATTGTAATGGCATACAAAGAGCTAACAAAGGAACCTGCTTTTACAATGGCAATTACGGCAGCCAACAAACTCCACGCAGTAATATCGTCAACTGCAGCACAGGTAATTACAATGGCGCCTAATCTGGTTTTGTGAATCCCTCTTTCGTGAACGATTCGTGCCAGAACAGGAAATGCTGTGATACTCATTGCAATCCCAATAAATAGTCCAAATGATAGAAATTGAACACCTTTTGGGGTGAAACTTTGGTAAATAAAATACGCTAAACCCATTCCAAGGGCAAACGGAATGATAATACTGGCATGACTAATCACTATGGCTTCGTGTGCCTTATTTTTCAATGTTTTCAGGTCCAGTTCCATTCCAACCATAAACATAAACAGGATTAATCCGATCTGACTTAAAAACTGTAGATTGCCCAAGGATTGAACCGGAAACAGATTTGTTGAGAATTCGGGAAAGTATCGTCCGATCAGCGAAGGCCCCAATACAATTCCTGCTATAATTTCGCCGATGACGGTTGGCTGTCCAATTTTTTTGCATATCCAGCCCAAAATGCGGGCGGTTAATATGATGGTAATAATTTGAGCCAGAAGGATGGATAATGGATGCTGGAGATTATGCAGAAAGGAATTTACAAATTCCATCCATTGATTTGTGTGTTCTTCAGAAATCTGAATGCTTCTTCCCAACTCAAGTATCTTTCCTTTCTGAACAATCCAATACATCAGAATAGAGAACCCTCCAATGGTGCTGATGTAAAAAAATAAATTTCTAAATCGTTTCATGTTTCTACATTCAGTTTGTATCCCAAATATGTAGCAAAAATTCTGAAGAAAAGAAAACAGTTTAGCTTTAGGAAAACAGAATGTAACAAGTAGGTCAAATTTTGTAATAAACTACCCTTTTATTTTGAGGATAAAGCAGGTCCGATAGGTTTCGCCCAGATTGAGAACCAGTGGTTTTTCGGATTGGAAGTAAATGTTGGTGGTGATTTTATCATTCGAAAAATACAGCACGGTATTCAACGAAATCAGCTCCTTTTTGTTAATACGGCAAAATTCTCCTGAAGGCAAAAAAGAAATAAGTCTTTCGAACGAAATGTTTTTCAGTTGTAGGCTGGTACTGTTGGCCAGAAATGCTGTTTTGTCGCGGCTGTCAATTTCTGAAGTCCGGACATAAACCAGCAGATTGGGATCTAGCCATGCTATTCCCTTGTTGGTATTTAGACAGAGGTGTCTTTTTGTGCCGGTTTTATTTCCTATTCTTTGAATAGCTTTATTTACAGCTTGTTGAAGCCGTTCATACTTTACTGGTTTTATAAGGTAGTCGACGGCGTCCAGGTCGAAAGCGTCGGTTGCATATTCTTTGTAGGCGGTGGTGAAAATAACAGGTGTATCCTTGATGAGTGAAGCCAACTTAATCCCGCTGATACCAGGCATTTCGATGTCGAGTATGCAGAGGTCGAATTCCAGCCCGGGAATCTCTTTCAGGAATATCTCCGGATCGTTAAAAGCTTTGACAACTTCCAGTTCGGGCATTTGTTCGCAGAACAGTTTCAGGTACGAAAGCCCCGGCAATTCATCGTCCAGCAGCAAGCATTTTAGCCTTGTATTCAAACAAATCGATTTTTAAATGTGCGATATAAACGTTGTCTTCAGTAAAGCGTTCCAACTTGTAATGATCGTTGTAAATGATCTTCAGGCGCTGTTCGAGTGCTTCGATTCCAAAACCGCCTTTCTCTTTTTTGATGGGCACTTTTTCAAATATTTTGTTGGCAACCGTGAGTTTGAAGGTATTGTTGTTAAATTCAAAAATAATAGAAATAAAAGCTCCGGGACTTTGCAAGTCTGCGTGCTTGAAGGCATTCTCGATTAAATCGGTCGAAATGAATGGTGCCAGCAAATGTTGATGATACAAAGGCTCGTTTTCATTGATCTTTAACTTTACTTTGAGCTCAAACAGCGGGCTTAATTTGATTTTGTTGATTTCAATCAGGTTAAGCGCAAATTCGACTTCCTGCTTGGGGGTAACCAGTTTTTTGCGGCTTTCGTAGAGGATGTAATCCAACACATTCGCGAGTTTATCTAACGCAAAATAGGTTTGATAGGCATGTGACTGAACTGAATTAAGTATATTTTTGAACAGGTGAGGGTTGAGCCTCGAATCGAGATTCTCAAGCTGTACCTGGTTAAACTGACTTTCCATTTCCCTAAACCGCGATTCAATTAACTGCTTTTTACTTTCTGTTTTATTCAGTCTGAATATCAGGTAACTGATCACTCCAGCAAAAATGAACAGGAGCGTAAAGAGTCCAAAAGCAATTAAGGGTGTAAAGATTAGTTGCGCCTCCATAACCATTCAGTTTTTGTCAAAGTTAACGATTTTTATGTTGGCTGATCGAGGTGCTAACATTGTCGCTTTTATTCAAGCGTTTTATGGGTACCGTCGCAAAAAGGCGGGTTTTTAGTCTGCTTACACCTGCATAGCCAGACTTCCTGTTTTTCTGTCAGTTTAAATAAAACTGGTGAGAATTCACTCCCCCGGTGCGATCCGTCACAAAACGGTTGGTTAGAACTTCTGCCACAGGCGCACCAGAAATAGGT
The DNA here is from genome assembly GCA_963676535.2 of Prolixibacteraceae bacterium. Lineage (GTDB taxonomy): Bacteria > Bacteroidota > Bacteroidia > Bacteroidales > Prolixibacteraceae > Aquipluma. The sequence goes on from CAXXKQ010000032.1 coordinate 74,765, forward strand.
CCCTGGTTCAAGAACTACGTTTGCCGGTTGCCGGGCTGCAATGAATGGTTTTCCCATGTGAGTATACGTTTACTGTTATTTAAGTGAATAAGCATCAACGCTGTTACCCAGGAAAGTTGGTACCAAAACCAGGTTTTTACCTGGTACAAAATCAATGTCTGCTGTATTCAGCTTATCAACGGTGTCGAGCAACTTAATTGATTTGGCCCCTTTGGTCATGAAAATTCGGCCCTGCCAATTCGAATAAATAAAATTATCGTCATTCAACTTTTCCAATCCGTCAATCCCTCCACAGTTATCAACTAAAACACTTACTTTCTTGGTCGAAATGTCAACCTGCAGAATCTGACCTGTCCCGATATATAGCTGGCCTTTTTCTGCCCACAGTCCATTGGGTTTATCCAGCGACTGGTGTTCGAGCCACAAAGTGAGTTTTCCCTGTTGCAAGGCATAAATTTTATTGTCGTTCATATCCGAAACGAAAACAGTTCCGTCTTCGCCGGCAGTGACATCGTTCAGAAATTTGGCATTTTCAACTTTGTATCGTTTGGTTATTTTGGCTTCCTTGATGTTGATAACCACCAATTCATCAATGTCGGCAACATACAGATTGCCATTGAAAATGGCTTGTCCTTTAGGGGCATTCAGTCCGGTTACCCAATGCAGGCTTTTTATTTTTCCGTCAGCACTTAGTACTGAAATAAATCCATTCCCGTCTTTTTCTGAAGCATTCCCATTAATGTTGCTCACATCAATGCTGTTTGTAGCATCATCATAAAGAGCTGATTCCGGAGTTTTTAAGCCATCACTTGCCGACCATATTTTTGTCAGTTTTTGGGAAAAAGAAGTAGAATAAAGAATAATCAATAGGAACAAAGTTAAAGATGAAATTTTCATGTGATTTAATTTTAAATTTGAGTTCAATAAGAATTTTAACAATGCAATCGAAAATAAGTTATCACTTACTTAAAAATAGCTTGAAATGAAACTGTTTGTATGTTGTTTGTTAGGTTTATTGTTGTCGGGAATACCTGCTGGTGCAAAAAAGCATCTTCTTTATGTGGGAACTTACACGAAGGGCATGGCAAACGGGATTTTTGTATACTCGTTTAACGATCAGAACGGAAAGCTTGTTGACCGGAAAATACCTGCGATAAGCAATAATCCTTCTTTTCTGACCATTTCGCCGGATAAAAAATTCCTTTATGCGGTTGGCGAAATTGACGACCCGGATAAGGATCACAGCGGCGGCTTGTCGGCTTATCGCATCGAAAAAGACGGGCATCTTGTTCTGCTCAACCACGTGCAGACCGATGGCGCCAATCCTTGTCATGTATGCATATCTCCGGATGGAAAGGAAGTAGTGGCATCGAATTACACGGGGGGTAATCTTTCTCTTTTTAATGTGTTGCCCGATGGCAGCCTGACTGCCCTGATGCAGAAGATACAACATACCGGGAGCGGCCCTTTTCCCGGAAGGCAAACCGAACCCCATGCTCATTCATCATGCTTTGATGCTTCGGGAAAATTGCTGTATGCAGCCGACCTGGGCATTGATGAGTTGAAAATTTACCGGCTCGATAAAGTAGAAAAACAATTGGTTCCTTTTGACCAGCCTTTTGTTAAACTTCGTCCCGGATCGGGGCCGCGTCACTTTGATTTCTCATCTGACGGTCGGTTCATTTATGTCATCAACGAGTTGTCGTCAACTATCGTGGTTTTGATGAAGTACGGAGGCGAATGGAAAGAGGTTCAGTCAATCAGTACTTTACCTCAGGGATTTAAAGGCGAAAGCTGGTGCGCCGATATTCATTTATCATCTGACGGGCGATTTGTTTACGGGTCGAATCGCGGACACAACAGCATTGCTGTATTCAGTCGCAATCCAACCAACGGAAAACTTGAACCGATACAAACCATTTCGGTGGAAGGTAACTGGCCGCGCAATTTTACACTCGATCCAACCGGACAATTCCTGCTGGTGGCCAATCAGCGAAGCAACGATATCACGGTTTTCAAAGTTGACCCTGCTTCAGGAAAACTGGCCTATACCGGCATTAAAGTCCCGAATGAATCGCCTGTTTGTCTGCAGTTTCTGAAATGATAATTCGCGGTGGAACGAGATGAATTGTGACGAAAAAATTATCTGATCAACCGGATAAATTCTTCTCTGGTAGCAACCCGTTCGAAAGCTCCCGTGAAGTCGGAAGTAGTGGTGGTGGAATTTTGTTTCTGAACTCCGCGCATCTGCATACACAGGTGCTGGGCTTCAATTACAACGGCCACGCCAAGCGGGTTTAATGTTTTCTGTATACATTCTTTGATTTGTGTAGTCAGCCTTTCCTGAACCTGCAGGCGGCGGGCATAGGCATCAACTATTCGTGCAATTTTGCTAAGTCCCGTGATGTAACCATTCGGAATGTATCCAATATGGGCTTTCCCGATGAATGGGAGCATGTGGTGTTCGCACATCGAATAAATTTCGATGTCCTTTACAATGACCATTTGCCGGTAATCTTCCTTAAACATGGCAGAACGGAGAATTTCTTCCGGATCCTGTTCGTATCCCTGAAGCAAAAACTGCATCGATTTAGCCACCCGAACCGGTGTTTGTTCCAGCCCTTCCCGTTCAGAGTTTTCGCCCAGTAAATCGATAATTTTTTTGTAATACTCGCCCAGCTGTTTTGTCGTTTCAGGATCGTACCGTTCAACCTTTCGGTAGGTTCCGTCTTTACCGTTCAGTGTAAATTCCATCTTTGTAGCCCTTTCTGTAAAAGATTTATGCCGTACACGCAACCACAAAGGTAGTAAGTTCAGTCTTACTACTAAACCGGTCGGAAAGTTTTACAGGGAAAGTATTACAAAATGATCAAACTTTAACACAAATCAATATCTGACAAAGTTAGAGTGTGTCGGTTTTCAGAAATTTTTACTTTTGCAATGTTTTAATTGATCTGGCTTTGAACAGCTTTGGAATAGTTCAGTTTTGCCGCAAAAGTGATTTCCGATTGCATGTTCAAAAGTGTAAATAAAAGTTAATTTTTTTGACATTGGGATACAATATAATCAGCAAAAAGAAGTTTGTATTGGTGAAAACAATGTCTCAGAAATTAACTCATGTTAATGGACAGTACTTATGATTGTAGTTACCGGAGCAGCTGGTTTTATTGGAAGTTACATCGTCGGGAAGCTCAACAGGGAAGGATATCAAGACATTGTTTTGGTCGATAAATACGACGATCCGCTGAAGTTTCAGAATTACCGTGCAAAAACTTTTACGGAGATGGTCGATCGGGACTATTTCTTCGATTGGCTGGACAGGCATGAGCAGTTTGTTCAGGTCATTATCCATTTGGGTGCACGTACCGATACTGTTGGTCAGGAACCCGAAATTTACCAGCAACTTAACCTCGAATATTCCCAAAAAATATGGAATGCCTGTGTCAGGTACGGTTTGCCGCTCATCTACGCTTCATCAGCCTCAACTTATGGTGATGGCGAATTTGGATTTGACGACGATCATTCCCGGATTCCCGATTTGCAGCCGCTGAACCTGTACGCCCAATCGAAGCACGATTTTGATTGCTGGGCGCTCCGGCAAAAAGAGCAACCTTATTTCTGGGCCGGATTAAAATTTTTTAATGTCTTCGGACCCAATGAATACCACAAAGAACGAATGGCCTCTGTCATTCTGCAGGCCTACAATACCATTTCTGAAACCGGGAGGATGAATCTTTTCCGTTCGCATCGGGCCGATTTTGCCGATGGAGAACAGGCTCGTGATTTTATTTATGTAGAGGATGTTGCCAAAGTGATTCTTTTCTTTATGAATCACCGGAAGGATTCTGGAATCTACAATGTTGGGACTGGTGAAGCCCGTTCGTACCAGAGCCTGACCAAAGCGGTTTTTCATTCGATGAGTAAAGCTGAGAATATTGATTTTATTGATACTCCTGATGATTTGCGCGGAAAGTACCAGTACTATACTTGTGCCAACATTCAAAAATTAAGAAGAATTGGTTACAATGAACCGTTTTTTAGTCTTGAAGACGGCATTGACAACTACGTCAGAAACTACCTGATTCCCCGAGCCTGTTATTGATTTATTTTGCTGCAGGAAATTTGAGTTTTACCTCGTAAATATCCAGTTATCTTCTTTCGAAAGCTGGTTATTGAAAAAATAGCCTTCCGAATCAAACGCTTTGATATCTTCCGGATTGTCAATCTGATTTTGAATAATAAACCGACTCATTAACCCGCGGGCCCGTTTTGCAAAAAAAGAAACCATCTGGTGTTGTCCACTTTTGTGCTCTTTAAAGAGTGGTGTTATGACTCTGGCCTTCAGTTTCTTTGCATCGATAGCCCCAAAATATTCAACCGAAGCCAGATTGATCAACACTTTTTCTTTTTGTTGGGTTAGTTCCTGATTTAAGCGGTTAGTCAGTTTGGTTTGCCAGAATTCATAGAGATTTTTCTTCCCGCCAATTCCGAATGGAGTGCCCATTTCGAGTCGGTATGGCTGAATGAGGTCAAGAGGTTTCAGCAAGCCATAAACACCCGAAAGAATTTGCAGATGCTGCTGGGCATTTTCAAATTCTGATTCTGAAAAGGTCTCGGCGCGCAAACCCTGGTAAACATCTCCATTGAACATCAACACGGCCTGCCATGAGTTTTCGGGTGTGAATGGTGGAGACCAAACCTGAAAACGATGGAAATTCAATTCGGCCAGTTTAGCTGAAATACCCATGAGTTGTGCCAGTTGCGCGGGTTTCTTCTTTTTGAGCGCCGAAACAATGCGTGTTGCCTCAGACAGGAATTCAGCATCACTGTACTTTTCATACTGAATTGGAGAGCAGTCGTATAACGTTTTGGCCGGAGAAATAACTATTAGCATGATTTGTTCTGATTATTGCTTCGAAAGAAAACAAAGATAAATAATCAAAGTTCAGATGCCGGGGATGATATCAAAAGAGTATTTAAATTCTAATATTCTTGTTTGTTTTTTGTTCTTGATTGACTCATAATTAGTTAGTTTGATGTCATTTCTGGTAGACCCTCACGTAATCAACGATCATCGAACGAGGAAAAATACTGTCGTCAATTCCTTTCTGTCCGCCCCAGTTACCGCCTACAGCAACGTTTAGGATCAGATGAAAACGTTTGTCAAATGGCCAGACTTTAGATCCTGTACCTTCATTTTTGAACGTGAAATACAGTTTGTCATCTACATAGACACGGTATTCATTAGCATCCCATTCCAGAATGTAGTTGTGAAATTCGGAGTAGCAGTCAAAGATCGTAAGTTTTGCATTTTTTTGTGTTCCCTGAACATGGTTGTAGGATTTTGTATGAGCCGATGCAACAATCACATACGGGTCGTAGCCAACATTTTCCATGATATCGATTTCACCGCTTGCCGGCCAGCCTCCGTAAGACCAGTCGGTTGGAAGCATCCAAATGGCTGGCCACATACCTCTTCCTTCAGGAAGTTTAGCTCTTACTTCAACTTTTCCATACAACCAGTCGCCTTTTGATTTGGTGACCAGTCGGGCCGAGGTATATTTTTTCCCTTCAAAATCTTCTTTAATAGCATTGATGTGAAGACATCCATCTTTTACTTCAGCATTTTTCAGTTGCGCATTGGTGTAATACTGGGCTTCGTTGTTACCCCATCCGGACGCATTTCCGGAGGTGTCGTAACTCCATTTTTTGCTGTCGGGAAGTCCGCTGTAATTGAACTCATCGCTCCAAACCAGCTTATATTCGCTGCTGGTTGGTATCTTTCCCGGGTCTGAATTTTTTTGTATCGACTTACTAGTCTTAGCGGAGATTAGAAGAGAGGTTGTACATAAAAGTAACGCTAAAGCAAATATGTTTCTCATCGTTGTTTGGTTCTTAATAACATTAGAATGTTTTCAATAAATGTTTACTCAACTCATCGCTCGATTTTTATCAATCGGCAATTTATATCGAAAGAAACAAAAATATACAATTTTTGAATCGTTTTGAAAGGTGACTTATTTGGATGGAATGAGTTTGATTTCAGACGGACCTTTATTCGGATACTGCAGAGGTGAGTCAAAATAAAAGGCTGAACAGATTGTTTCTGTCCAGCCTTTAGCTTTTTTTAAGCGCTGAAGCCTTTTAAGTCCTATTAAAAATATTTGTCATCAAAGAATTTAACCGGTTCACTGCAGTTTTCACCTTCAACTTTCCAGGTATTACCTGATTGCAGCAACTCGTCCATGCATGTAATTTTACGTTTTTGCTGAACTGTTTCAATCTGTTTTTTCATTTCCTGGTCGTAAACTGGTGCTTCTACACTGCGGATTACACCCATGGCAACCGGGAATTCAGGAAGGGCCATGTCAATTAGGGCAACCTGCAATCCGAGATTGTCTTCTTCCGGATGGTGGACCAGAATATCGTTACGGGTAATACCGTTTTCTCCTATTTTAGCTACCCTAAGCCTACCGTTTTCCAGGATTAAACCTTTGTCTTCCTGTTCTCCAAAAATCATGGGTTCACCTTTCTTTAGGAAAATCTGGCGTTCGGCCCTGAATTTTGGATCAGTCACATAGTCGTGGATTCCGTCGTTGAATATCACGCAGTTTTGTAACACCTCAACAACCGAAGTTCCTACGTGTTTTGCTGCATCAGCCAGAACTTCCTGGGTGTGTTTCACGTTACTGTCAACCGAACGGGCATAGAAAGTGCCACGCGCACCCAAAACCAGTTGTCCGGGAACAAATGGGTCTTCGACGGTGCCGAAAGGTGAAGTTTTGGAAATCTTACCCCGGTCGGAAGTCGGTGAATACTGGCCTTTGGTCAGCCCGTATATTTTGTTGTTGAATAAAATCAGGTTAAGATTGACGTTTCGGCGTACCAGGTGGATAAAATGGTTTCCTCCGATAGCCAGTGAATCGCCGTCACCGGTTATTACCCAAACAGTCAGATCAGGATTTGCTGATTTAACGCCTGAAGCGATGGCTGCAGCACGTCCGTGGATGGTATGGAAACCATAAGTGCTCATGTAATATGGGAACCTCGAAGAACAGCCAATTCCGGAAATCACCGCAAAGTCCTTGTGGTCAATGTCCATATCAGCCATTGTTTTTTGAACTGCATTCATAATGGCATAGTCGCCACATCCCGGGCACCAACGAACTTCAGCAGTACTTTTGAAATCCTTGGCAGTATAATTAAATTTTGTCATGATTAAGCCTCCAGTAATTTTTCAAAGTTTTCAACCAATTCGTTTACCGAGAAAGGTAAGCCTTTCATTTTATTCACCTGATGGTATTCAAAACCGGGTGCTTTGTCGCGCAGGTAACTGGCAAACTGTCCCATATTTAGTTCACACACCACGATTTTTTTAAATTTACTGAAAACTTCTGTTGTATTTTTGGGAAGGGGTTTGATGTAATTGAAATGTGCAAGGCTGACTTTTTTGCCTTTGCTCTGCATAACCCGAACCGAACTGATCATGTGTCCATAAGTTCCTCCCCAGCCCACAACGAGTAAATCGCCTTCAGGCTCGCCATCAACTTCCAGTTCCGGAATCATTTCGGCCACTTTTTCAACTTTGGCAGCCCTGATTTCACTGTTAACCTGATGATTATCCGGATCGTGGCTTACACCACCGGCTGCATTTTTTTCCAGACCGCCGATGCGGTGTTCAAAACCTTCCATTCCGGGAATGGCCCATTCTCTGGCCAGCGTTTCCGGATCGCGGCTGTAAGCTTTGTATGTTTCCGGATTTTTTGCTTTTCGCGGGGTAATTGAAGGAAGTTCGCTCATCGAAGGAACCCTCCAGGGTTCACTGCCGTTTCCAAGGAATCCGTCGGTCAAAAGCACAACCGGGACCATGCGTTCGAGGGCAATTTTTGCCGACAGAAAAGCGTAATAAAAACAGTCGGAAGGGCTACTGGCCGCCAAAACAACAATTGGACTTTCACCGTTTCTTCCATATAAAGTTTGCAACAAATCGGCTTGTTCGGTTTTGGTTGGCAATCCGGTTGACGGTCCGCCGCGCTGAACATTGACCACAACAATCGGTAATTCGACCATCACAGAAAGACCAAGCGCTTCAGATTTTAAGGCGAAACCCGGTCCTGAAGTAGAAGTGACAGCCAAATCACCGGCAAATGCAGCTCCGATGGTGGTACAAATTCCAGCGATTTCATCTTCAGCCTGGAATGATTTTACACCCAGATCTTTCCGTTCGGCCAAAGCCTGCAAAATATCAGTGGCCGGCGTAATGGGGTAGGAACCAATAAACAGTTCCAGCCCTGCTTTTTCAGCAGCAGCAAGAAATCCCCATGCTGTGGCATTATTTCCGTTTATATTGCGGTAAATACCTTTTTCGATTGGAGCAGGATGAACGATGTACTGCGGCGTCATGTGCTGCATGTTCATCCCGTAATTGTATCCGTCGTGCAGAACCTTCAGGTTGGCTTCTGCAACTAACGGATTCTTCTTCCCGAATTTGCCCTGAATGAATTTTTCGATGTAATCGAGCGAGCGATCAAACATCCAGCAGATCAAACCGAGCGCAAACATATTTTTACAACGCAAAATACTTTTGTTGTCCAGTTCGAGGTCCTTCAGACTTTCTCTGGTCATACTGGTAATCGGCACCGGAATTTTTTCGAAATCATCCAGTTTTAGTTCAGCGAACGGATCGTTGGTTTTGAACTGCGCTTTTTCCAGGTTTTTGTCGTTGAACGAATCAACATCAAAAATGATGGTTCCGCCGGGATTCATAAAGGCGGCATTGGCTTTTACAGCGGCCGGATTCATAGCCACCAATACATGGGCGAGATCGCCTGGTGTGGTAATTTTTTTATGGCCAAATTGAACCTGGAATCCGGAAACGCCACCGACAGTTCCCTGGGGTGCTCTGATTTCGGACGGATAATCCGGAAAAGTTGAAATGTCATTTCCATAAAGCGCTGAGGTGTCAGAAAACAGCGTTCCGGTTAGCTGCATTCCATCGCCAGAGTCACCGGAAAACCGAATGGCTACTTCTTCGAGTTCGATTACTTTTGCGTCTTTCATTGATATATTGTTTTAATATCGGTCTTTTTACTAATAGTTTATTACTATTATTTGCTCAAAAGTAATAAATTATAAATCACAGACTAGCTTCAGCCTTTTTCTTCATTTTTTCAAAACGTCAAAAATAACCATTATTTAACAAGCCTGACAGGATAACCTTATTTATTTAAGCTGCATTATTCCTCTTAAATTCGGCATTCTTTGCTATTCGTAGATTGAAAAATTGGAACCTGCCAGACATTTTTCCCTTTTCCACTTTCCTTTTTTCGTTCTCCGCTTGTTTCGTATCTTTGTTGCTCAATTTATAAGATTCATAAAAATGGCGCTGATAAAATCTCTATTAGGAAAGACTCCGGTATTTGGCGAAAACTGTTTTCTGGCCGAAACAGCTACCATCATTGGCGATGTGGTAATTGGAAACGACTGCAGCATCTGGTATGGAGTTGTTCTTCGCGGCGACGTTCATTATATCAGGATCGGAAACAATACGAACGTGCAGGATAATGCAGTAATTCATGCCACTTACCAGAAATCGCCAACCAATATCGGGAATAATGTAACCATTGCTCATGGAGCAACTATTCACGGTTGTACCATTCACGACAATGTAATGATCGGGATGAATGCTGTTGTGCTGGATGATGCGGTGATTGAAAGCAACAGCATTGTGGCTGCGGGTTCGGTGGTAAGTAAGAGAACGCGGGTGGAAAGTGGTACCGTTTACGGAGGTATTCCGGCCAAAAAGATTAAAGACATCAGTCCCGAACTGCTCGAAGGAGAAATCAAACGCATTGCCAAAGCCTACGGCATGTATTCGGGGTGGTATAAATAAGCTCAGGTTCGGCTTTGTTCAGCAGATTCAGCACATAGTATTATTTTTTCTATGTCCCTATGTGGTGAAAAAAATGGGAGACTTCTCTCGAAATCTCCCGTTCACTGTATTTTTTATAACTCTATTGGTAGCTCACTTTTGCTTTTTCAACCGGTTTTTCGCCTGGCTTAAGTGGGCAAATCCGGAAGGTATAGCTGTAAGCTTTTTCCCTCAGACGATATTCATCGTGCGTCCAGGCGCCCCAACTATCGTCGCCACCAACACCCTGTTGTTTGTAATCGATGTTGATTGAAGTCAGATCGCGCGGTTTGACATCATTGATGTGACGGCGAACCATTTTCTGGCCTTCTTTTACGCGTCCGTCAGTACGGTCGGGTGACTCAAAGTCTTCCATAATCTGGTGGTGCGCACTGACTGAAAGCAGCGGTTGCCCGATAAATTCGAGACCAAGCCCATCTTTATTGGTAATGCTCAACCAGCGAACATCTGTTTTATTTCCATTCTCTTGCGGACGGATGTATGCAAAATACTGGTCGGCGACTGGTCCAGAGTACAAGCCAACCAATGCGCTGGTGTAGCGATCCTGGTACGATTCGTGTGGCCCGCGTCCCAGCCAGCTCATTTGATCAAATTCGCGCGGCATTACCAGGTTCATTCCAAAACGGATGATTTCGGGTAATGAATCGCGGGTCATTTTAAAGTCGTTGGCAACCACTACTTCACCGGTTCCCAAAACGGTATAAGTAGATGTATAATTGGCAATGGGTTGCTTTTTATCGTTGTTCAGGTCGAAATTAAAGCTGACCACTACTTCCTTGCCCACCTGTTTTACGGTAGCCGATTTAACGGTTTTCTGTTCGCCGGCTTTTCTCCAGACCCGGCTACGTTTGTCAAGTCCGTTTCCAAAGTCGTTGTCGGTTGGTGCACGCCAGAAATTCGGTATGGGACCGGCTTTAAGCATTTCCTTACCATCAAGTTGATAACTTTTCAGGGTAGCTTCTTCTTTGCTGAATTTCATTTTAAATCCCGGACCTTCAACCAGGATGTTGTTTCCCTCTTCTTTGGAAGTTGGAGCAGCCAGCGAATTTTTTGAAACCGGCACCGCTTTCTTGTAGAAAGGCAACAGGAATTGCTCGTAGGCCAGTTTGGTTCCGGCAGGTAAAATGCCTTTACCTTTTTTCAGTTTAGCCGAAATATTCAGGAAATATTCGGTGGCTGGTTTTGGGTCAACAGCTACATCGATTGTCATTTTTTTTGTGGTGTTTGGCGCCAACTCAAGATTAGTAATTTTCCCTGATTTGATTACCTGACCGTCAGCAACCACTTCCCATTCGAAAGCAAATTCAGAAAGGTTGGTAAACGAATATTTGTTCCTGATTTCGATTTCGCCTTTGGCCAGATTAACTGCCTTGAATCCGATGTATTGATACACTTTGCCAACTTCAATTAATGTTGGTTTGACGGAGCGGTCGGGGTTAATGATCCCGTTGCAGCAGAAATTGCCATCGGTTTGAAGTGTGTCGCCGCCAAGATCGCCGCCGTAAGCCCAGAATTTATTGCCTTGTGCATCTTTCGTGAGGATACCCTGGTCAACCCAGTCCCAGATGAAACCACCCTGCAAAACCGGATATTTTTCAATCAGGTCCCAGTAATCCTGAAGGTTTCCGGTGCTGTTTCCCATTGAATGAGCATATTCACATTGGATATAGGGTTTGGCCGGATTCTTTTTGGCATAGTCTTCCATGTTTTTTATACGGGCATACATGGGGCACATGATGTCGGTATTTGCACCACCGTGGGCTTGTTCGTACTGAACCGGACGACTTTGATCAACCGATTTCAGGTAAGCATAAGTGGCTTCGAAGTTGACACCGTTTCCGGCTTCGTTACCCAATGACCAGATAATGACTGAGGGTTGGTTTTTGTCACGCTCGAACATATTGCGGGTGCGGAACAGATGCGCATCTTTCCATACCGGATCTTTCGCCAGTGATTCTTTGCCGTAGCCCATTCCATGCGACTCCACATTGGCTTCGTCAACCAGAAAAATGCCATATTGGTTGCAAAGCTCATACCAACGTTCGGGCTCCGGATAATGTGAAGTACGAACAGCGTTGATGTTGTGCGATTTCATCTGGAAGATATCTTTCAGCATGGTTGCTTCATCCTGGTAATGACCGGTGGTTTCATTGTGTTCATGAATATTCACCCCTTTCACATAAATGGCAACACCATTAACCAGTAATTGTGTGTTTTTAATTTCGACAGTACGGAATCCCACATCCTGACGAAGTATTTCGATTGCTTTTCCAGCCTGATTTTTCAGGGTGATCAGCAACAGGTACAGATTCGGATTTTCTGCTGACCAGGCTTTTGCTGCCGGAATGCTGGCTTTCAGATTAACTTTTACAGTTTGATTCGCTGTCTGAACATTCTGGCTCATTTGGGCTACTTTGTTTTTTCCATCGAACAAAACAGCTTCGATTGAAACCGCCGGTGCATTTTGTGCAGAATTGACTACGTCGATATTCAAATTCAATTCTCCATCCCTGTAGTTATTTACTAAAGGCGCCTCTATCCTGAAATCGCGAATGTGCTGCGGATTCCTGGCCATCAGGAACACGTCACGGGTAATACCGCTCATGCGCCAGAAATCCTGATCCTCAAGATAGCTTCCATCGCACCAGCGATAGACTTCCACGGCCAGCGTATTGGCTCCTTTTTTCAGGTATTTGGTAATATTGAATTCAGCGGGTGTTTTGCTGTCTTCGCTGTAGCCTACCTGTTGTTCGTTTACCCACACATACATAGCTGATGATACAGCCCCGAAATGCAGGTAGATTTCCTGTCCTTTCCAGTTGTCGGGAATAGTGAAGTTGCGTTTGTACGAACCAACCGGATTGTAATTTTTCTGAATAGCAGGAGGAGTGGCTTTATGCGGATAAGTGATGTTGGTATAGATAGGCACATCAAACCCCTGCATTTCCCAGTTACCCGGTACTTTAATTGTGGTCCAGTCATCGGTATCATAATCATCCTTGAAAAAGTAGAATGGACGCACATAAGGCGTATGCGATAAGTGAAACTGCCAGATGCCGTTTAGCGACTGAAGAAAAGGCGATTGCCAGATATTATATTGACGGGCTTGTTCTGCGGTGGCAAACGGAACGAACCAGGCACGTGGCATTTCTCGGTTGATTTCGTTGACTGCCGGTTTTCCCAGTCGTGCGGAGTCTTGTCTTCAAACGGTACATTCTTGTATTTGCTTTTACTGAATGAAGTTGTGGCAAAACTGACTAAAACAACTAATAAAAGATACTTCATAAGACGAGGTTTTAAATTAGTAACGAAGTAATGCTTTCCAACTGGTAGGAACTGGTAGGCACACAAAAATGAAAATAATTCTCCGTTTAGGCAAACTAAATCTTTTTAAATTTCAGGCTTGCCCGATTGTTGATTCAATGAGAAGGATGGATACTGCTATTTGATACTCCGTTTTCGTCAAAGGCATCAATTTCAAACCAATAGGTCTTATTTTTATTGGTAACCCTGAACGTAACCGGTCTGTCATCGAACACCTGAAAATTCTGGTATAATTTATCTTTGGTAGTTCCATACCTGATGTTGTATCCGGTGACATCAGATTTTTTTTTCCACGATAATTTGACATTACGCGGATCCCGAAAATCTTTTGCTGCGAAAAAGGAAAGGACCGGATCTGGTTTGGACCCAGTTCCCAATCCAAAAACACGGAATCCCGAAATTGCAAAAGCGCTGTAAGGAAAGTAATAGTTGGTTATTTTCACATACTGAGCCTGAACCGGATTACTCATGACTTCAAACTGATGAATAAGATTGTCTTTGTTTGCCTTTTTATCGACCAATGTTTTCCAGTTTTTCTTGTCGGTTGAATATTCGATAAGATATTGGCAGGCATTGATACTGTCCTGTTCCGGAATCCAGGTTGTGTTTTCAGCAAAGTTTACCTGTACGGCATTTATTGTGCAAGGTGAACCTAAATCGACGCTCAGCCATTCGTATTTATTGTTGTTCTGGGCACTCCAGAATGTTCCCATATTTTCGTCGAAAGCATTTGAGGCCGGGTGTCCGCCCAATTGGGAAGATGCCTGGGCCGGCTTTTTAAATGAAAGAAGCGACCAGCCCGGATTGAGTTCATTTACGTCGGAATAGCTGTGATCAGGTATAAAAATGGGGAAGTCGCCGTAGCTGAGATTGGTAAACAGCGTTCCATCCTTGTCAAATCCGGCGGGAAATAAAGCTAATCTGGTTCCCGACGTGAGCTTCCCGGGAGCAGTAATTGTTGTGATGTGCCACCAGTTTCCATATTTGTCGGCAAAGGTTGAACCATGACTGCCCCCACTGACAAATCCTCCCTGTTTGGATGAAAAGGGGTTATTCTCATTGTAAATATATGGCCCAAATAGTTTATCAGCAACGTAAACTACTTCGTCGTACTTTTGGGATTCGGCATTTAGCTCGGAACATTGATAATAGTATTTCCCGTTATATTTATTTATTGATGAACCTATAACCGGTGGGTTTTCAGTTTTCCCGGGATGACTTCCAGCCTTTTTTAAACTTTGTCCGTAAGGATTCTTCCGGATGCACTCTACCGGCGCTTTAATTGGATTAAGCCTGTCTTTAACATCCAGTTCACGCGCCATCAGGCGGTTGTCGTTTGTACATCCGTAAAAGCAATAAACTTTTCCGTCGGTATCGGCTAAAACAGCAATATCGGTGATCATCGACATCGGGAATGAATTGTTGTACACCTCCCATTTTCCGTTGGCCGGATCGTTGGAACGGTATATTTTATCGCTGTACGAGGTGAAAAAATACAGCCAGTCTCCAATGGTAACCGCCGTTGGGGCCTGTTTCTCGAAGGGAAGGTCGTCCGTTGTTACAAATTTCCATGAACTCAAATCGTTTGAATACCAGTATCCTCCTGAATAGGAGGCGAATAAATAGTAGTTGTCTTTGTAAAGTACAATTGTCGGATCAGCGGCATCGTGAACTACCGGTTTTTTTTGATCTAACCGGCAACTCAGGTTCAGCGGGTTGCAATACAGCTGACCAGTAACTGTGTCGTGTAAAATAAAAAGAACAAATAATGTTAGCAACAGTATTTTGAATGGTAGTTTCTTCATCAGCTAAAACTTAAAGTGCTAAAATAGAATATTCCATTGACCAAACAGTCATTTTCAGAAACAAATGGATTTATTTCCTTATTACAAGGTATCGTTAATTCCAGATTGCTGAGGGAAAGTTACCTCCATTCGGAGAAAAAGTTTACTATTTTTGCCCACTTAAATTAAAGGCACCAATGAAACTTGAAATATATCCTGAAGCGAAAGCCCTTATATTTGATCTGGACGGAACTCTATCTGATTCGCTGCCAGTGCATATTGCCAGCTGGCATGCCGTGTGCGAAAAACTGAATTGTACATTCGACGATCGTATCCTGGTTGAAATGACTGGCGCTCCAACCATCGCTTTTGCCGAAAGAATCAAACGGGAGCAAAATCTGCAAATCGATGCGGAAGAACTGGTGGCGATGAAACAACAGGAGTTCAGGCAAAACATTAAGCAGATCAAGCCGCACGATGCCGTGATTGAGCTGATGAAAAATGCAC
Source organism: Prolixibacteraceae bacterium (assembly GCA_963676535.2). Lineage (GTDB taxonomy): Bacteria > Bacteroidota > Bacteroidia > Bacteroidales > Prolixibacteraceae > Aquipluma. The sequence goes on from CAXXKQ010000032.1 coordinate 90,311, forward strand.
ATGGGCAAATACCGATGGCTGTTGGAACAGGAGCCAGCCGAACCAGTGCCATGCTTCAGATGGAGGAATTGGATATCGCTGATTTATTCGATTTTATTGTAACTGCGGATGACGTTGAGCGCCATAAACCCGAGCCTGACACTTTTTTGAAATGCGCTGAACTGATGGGATTTGAACCTCAGTATTGTCAGGTTTTCGAGGATGGCGAACTTGGAATGCAGGCTGCTCAAACTGCCGGAATGCTGCTTACCGATGTCCGCCCGTTTGTAACTGATCCGTTTGCCAATTCAGAGAATTGATATATAAAGTTATGCAAAGGAACGACTTTCCATTTATAACTGACTATTCATGACACAGCTTTTAACTGCCTTTCAATCCATTGTTCCTCTTTTCCTGGTTATCTTGGTTGGCATTGTTGTTAGCCGGAATAAATCGGTCGATCAGCAATGGCTGGAAGTTCTGAACAACTATGCACTTTGGATTGGATTCCCTGCACTGATTCTGGTGGCTTTGTCGCGTTTGCAGTGGAACTGGCAGGTGTACGGCAGTCTGATTGGCTGGAATTCGGCCCGTATTGTGCTAGCCATGCTGCTGGTGTTTCCGGTGGCAGCTCTCCTGAAACTGAAGAACAGAACGCGGCGTACCTTATTTCTGGCAGTTTCGTACGGAAATGTGGCTTACCTTGGCATTCCGGTATTACGGAGTGCATTGGGTGACCAGATTCTGCCCGAAGCTACCATGATTTCTGCAGTTTACGTGTTTTGGTTATTCACGCTCGGCATTTTTCTGATCGAATATTTTGGCGATCACCGGGTGCATTGGCGAAAGCTGTTGGTCCGGTTGATTACCAATCCCTTATTGATCGCTGTTTTTGCAGGACTTTTTATTGCTGTTTTTCACCTGAAAGTTCCTAAAGTGGTTATGTCTGGCCTCGATATCTTTGCCGGTTCAGTTACTGCAGTAGTGCTTTTTTCTCTTGGAATATTCATGGGGAAACAGCCGTTTGGAAAATTTAGCGATTGGCTGCCTGTATTGGTTTTCAGCCTAATTATTCTGATCGTATTGCCTGGATTATTTCTGTTTGCTTCCCGCCCGTTTGTTGATACAACTGCCAGTCGCGCCTGGATTCTGGAGGCAGCCATGCCGATGGGACTGACGTCCTATGCCTTGTGCCTCAAATATAAACTGAATACCGAATTTGCATCGAGGGCTGTGGTGGCCAGTACGCTTCTGGCCTTGTTGAGTCTGCCTTTCTGGCTAGCGTTCCTGCACTAAAAATTGCTTGATTTCTTTCTCCAGTTCAAATTTACTAACTTCTTTCCCGATAAAAACCAGAATATTTTCGAGTGGCTCGAAAGGATTGATGACTGAACCTTCCACGATATGAACCATTCCTCCAACCGATTGAACAATAGCTATCAATGGATTGCCTTTAAAATGAACAATCCCCTTAATCCGGAAAACCTCGTTGTTGTGCAGCGAGGCGAAATATCTGAACCAGTCGGTAAATTGGGCCTCGATTAACCAATCCGTTGAACCGAATGGTAAAACTGTGAAAAATTGTTGTGTCGGGTTCACTGAAAAAGGGCTTTCTCAGTTTTCGCAGAAAATCCTCCTGAATTAAAGATTTGAAACAAATAGAACTGGGCCTGATCAATTTGAGCGTAGTTTGTTTCAGCAATTCGGGCAGGTTTGGTTTAATGCGGTTATCTTTTTCCGAACTTTAGCAAGTGTTGGTTGATCAACTTCTTCAATTTTATTGATTATGATCAGATCGCTCAGAATCAGTTGTCTTTGCTGAACCTCTCCGTCACCGTATTCCCAGAAAAATGAGCAGCATCGACGAGGCAAACTGTTCCGATGAGTTCAAACAGACGGATCAGGTCGGCATCCTGGTAAAATGGACTAATGACGGGGCCGGGATTGGCGACACCGGTAGTTTCGATAAGCAGTAATTCCAGTTGATCGTGTTTTTTGACAAGTTCCTGGAGTGTCAGCGAAAATTCATTGAAAATATTGCAGCAAATGCAGCCATTGCTGAGTTCGATGATGCTCTCGGGTTGGTAATTGGAGATTAACCTGGAATCAATTGAAACTTCGCCGAACTCATTTTCGATCAATCCCGTTTTGAGCGAAGGATTTTGAGTAAGCAGGTGATTGATGAAACTTGTTTTACCCGATCCGAGAAACCCGGTCACAATCAATACTGGTATTTTAGGTTTTACTGGCAAAATGGATTTTGTTTTGCTTTTAAACTGTAAACTGGGGAAAATGTTTCCTGATTAAAGTTAAGTTATACCAAATGTAAATATAAAAGAGTCCAATTTGCACAATTGGATTTTTTTTGTTATTATTGGACTGTAATATAAATACAGAACAATGGCACTTCCCAAAATCATTGTCATTAAAGAAACAGAAAGCGAGATAAAGCATCGCCTTAAAACATCAACTCCTTTTATTGCCCAAAGACTTGAGGGCGTTGTTGATCCTCAAGCAACATGAATTAACAGGGGCTTTCTAAACGTGAAGCAGCCACACTTGCAGGGGTGTTGTCCGGATAGTGTTCATAAATGGCGGACAATCTATGTAAGAGATGGGATCGAAGGTTTAGTAAAACACAACAAGATAGGCTACAAGCCTTCTGTTTTTACTTCAGACGAACACGCAAGGCTAGGAGAAAAACTGAACGATCCGAACAACGGATTACGTGGCTATGTAGAACTAAAAGAGTGGATTAGAAAGGAATTTGGCAAGGATATTTTATACAGGACTGTGGTAAGCTATTGTGTCACAAACTTTCATTCAAGTGTGAAGACAGCCAGGAAGAGCCATATCAACAAGGATGCTGGCAAGGTAGAGGCCTTTAAAAAAACTTCGGACAAGTTTGCAAAGAAATCTGGAACGCAAAAGGACAAAAATTCAATACCGTAAACTTATACTTTCAGGATGAGAGCCGGTTTGGGTTAATGACCAGAAACGGAAAAACACTTACAGCCAGAGGCGTTAAGCCAATTTGCCCGTTTCAGCAGTTATTCAAATCTACTTATCTTTTTGGGGCATTTTCTCCTATAACTGGAGACAGTTTGCAGCTTATACTGCCTGGCTGCAATGCAGATAACTTTCAGATATTCCTTGATAGCTTGTCAAACCAGAATCCTGAAGAGTTTCAAAATCATGGTTCTCGATAACGGTGCATTCCACAAAGCAAAGAAATTGAGAGTCCCTGAGAATATCGCCCTTGTATTTTTGCCACCATATAGTCCAGAACTAAATCCTGCCGAGAAAATGTGGGCCAAGTACAAAAGACAGTTCTCAAATCTAATATTTGACCCCCTTGAAAAGCTGGAAATGTTTATGTGCCAACTAGTGATGGATACCACCAATGCCGAAATCAACTCCATTTGCAGGTATACCTATATTTTTTCAGATACATTTTGGACTGCTATATAATTGCATTTGGTATTATTTTACCGGTCAAAAAATAAAGTGATTTTAAAAAATGGAAACATCAGGTCAATTTATGGAGGTAAAAAAGAAAAGGCTGCCTCAAATTACTGAGACAGCCTTTTTTATTTAATTGAATTGATTAATTTTTGAGAATTAACTTTTTAGTTATGATATTTTCCTTGTCACTAATTTCAATAAAGTAGATTCCCGGTGTATTTTCTGAGAGGTCAACCGTCTGAATCGGATCGATCATACTGGTTTTCATATAAATTTCTGCTCCAATTGCATTAAATATTCGGATAAATGGTTTGTTAAAGCCAGATGTTTCAATCTTAACAAGCCCAACACTTGGGTTCGGATATACGCGAACGTCAAAGTTCTGAGTCAGATTGTTGACGCCAACCGGACTTTCAACTTTAATACTGAAACTGATCTCTTTGGTATCCATTCCACCATTCTCGGTTCCACCATTATCTTTTAAGCTTAACCGAATGATAGTTTCACCGATCAATCCATCAGCAATTTTTAGTTTCAGTTTTGCAGTAGATTGATCTTTGGTATAATCCACCAGAATTTCTGGAATGAGAATCTTATTATCCGCTGTTGCAATAATGGTTTGGATTTCCTGAGCAATACAATTACTTATCGGATTAATTTCTGTTAAGGTCACCGTTACTTCTTTGCTGTTTTTAAGTACAGTTAGATTAACTGGCTGATCAACAACAGGAGCGAGGTTTTTTGTATTGGTTATAGTATAGCTGGCTCCGGTGAAGTTAATGGTGTAATTGCTACCCAAAGACAGTGAACCTTGCGAGATCGGATAAACTCCGGGGGCATTCCCAGCAGTCCGGATCAGCGTTCCGGTAAATGTATCTCCTGAAATTAAAGCAGGTTCAAAAGTATAGGTCAGAGCTTGTTCAGGCTGATCGCATTGTCTGCTTGCATTTTGTGCAGTAACAGTAACCGTTTTTGCTGTTATATCGGCTTTTAAAATTGGGCTGGACAACACATAATTGGATGCCCTTTCTCCGGAAATAGTCATAGCTGTTGAAACCGGAATAGCAGTTCCAACACTTGTCTGACTAAATGTTCCGGTTGTTGAAACGTTCAGCGAGATCACATCCGAATTAATTGTTCCGGTTAATGTACCTCCGCTTATAGTAGCATTGGCGTTGCCATCATAGATTTTAGATTGGGCAATTATACCGACGATTGTCAAAGGTTTTTTGTTTACAACCAGCGTCTGACTTACTGTTCCTGATGCAATATAGTTACTGTCTCCAGGCTGAGCAGCTGTAATTATGGCTGTTCCTGCTCCAATAATGTTCACAATATTCCCTGAAACAACCGCTACATCTGAATTGCTGCAGGTATAACTAAGTGTCAGTCCTGAATTTGCTGTTGCGGACAAAATAAATGGCGCGTCACCGTAGGTTTTGGTAGCCAAAGTATTAAAAGTGATAGATTGGTTGGCTTTGGTAACAGTAAATACTCCCGGAACATATTCGAACTTATAGTTGTTATCGCTGCCGTTCTGTGCAATGATGGCATTTTGATAAACTCCAGGAATTGTCGTGGCATTAACCGTTGTACTTCCTGTTGGTTTAATATCCAGAACCGATTCGTTTTCTCCGTTTTTCCAACCAGAATACTTGAACGTGAGTTCCGGATTTATTTCTCCGTAAGCCTTGGTTTGAGGATCACAGGTAACGGTTAACTTAGCTTTCGTTACTGTGAAATTGGCAGGAACATTTGAGAAAATATATTTATCATCAGCACCACCAACCATGTAAATAGAATTCGTATAGGTACCAGCATTTGTACCCTGATTGACCGAGGCTTCTGGATAAGGTTTGATATCCAAAACAGATTCGTCATCGCCATTCATAAATCCGGTATAACGATAGGTCAATGTTGGATTCTCATCGCCATAGTTTTTTGTTTTTTGATCAAGCCAAATAACAAGTTTACCTTTATTTACAGTGAAACTTGCCGAAACATAGGTAAAATCATAGTTATTATCAATTCCTCCTGAAACAGTTATTGCATTGGCATAAGTTCCGGGAGAAGTAGTCACCGTAACTGTTGTTGTTGCAACCGGTTTGGTATCCAGTACTGATTCGGAGTCGCTGTTTTTCCATCCACTGTACTGAATAGTTAACGTTGGATTGGCATCGCCGTAAACTTTGGTTTTAGCGTCAGCCGTAACGGTGAGCGTAGCTGCGATTATCTCAAAGTCGGCAGGAACATACGAGAAAGCATAGTTATTGTCAGCCCCGCCGGAAACAGTGATCACATCGGTGTAAGTACCAACAGAAGTTGTATTGGTCACTGTTGTGGATGCTGTTGGTTTGGTATCCAGATCGGATTCATCATCTCCGTTCTTCCATCCGCTATACTGGAAGGTCAGGGTTGGATTGGCATCGCCGTAAACTTTGGTTTTTGCATCAGTGGTAACGGTCAGTGTGGCTTTAGTAACAGTAAACGTTTGGCTTACTTGTGATGCAGCCAAATAATCTGAATTTCCTTCCTGATCTGCATATATGGTACAAGTTCCTGTTCCAACAATATGAATTTGTCCCTCAACAATGGTTGCAATATTTGAGTCCGAAGTTGTATAAGACACTGTTAATCCGGAAGAAGCAGTTGCAACAGGAGCAAAATCACCGTCCCCATATATTTTTGCAGGCAAAACATTAAATGTAATGTTTTGTGTTTGTTTTTCTGCAACAGTCCACAGTGAAAAACCATCAATTCCACCCAGTGTCAATGAATTTGCAGACACATCTAACGTGCCATGCTGATTACTCCAATTTGTGCCTGCATCAATGGATTTAAACAGTTTGAGGTTGGATTCATCTAACCCATTCAATTCGGAATCCGCATATTTGAAGGCCAGAGTAGCACTCAATCCTGTATTAGTGGTCGGAGTTATGGCATAGTTCCTTTTGATGCTGGTTATTGTACCTGATTGCGCATTATGACTGCGAACGACTGTGGTACTTCCCGGCGCAGTTGATCCTGTTGTGATCGCAGCTCCAAGTCCGCCAAGGTTGCTCGTAACTGATGAGCCCAAAGTTCTTATGGCTGAGATTGAGCCGGGATAACCCCATAACAAACCGTTCCCTTCCACCAAGGTTCCTGTGGTTCCCAATAAAATGTTATTTCCGTTGAGGTTTAGATTGTTTTCAAGAATAAGGTTATTGCTTACATTCAGGTCAGAACTTAAAGTCAGGCTTGAAGTTGAGCCTAAAACCAAAAGATTAATTGTCGGGCTACCGCTAATTTCAGGATAATTAGAAACACCCTGATATATTCCAACATTATCAGAACTAACGGGGAGGGTTAACAAACTCCAGTTGGTGGTCGAATTCCAGTCGGTTGATAGTCCTTTCCAAGTGTTAAAGGCGGTTGAGGAAACCCAGTCAGTACTTTCATCCATATTGGTTAATGTCCCATTAATAGAATTTGACGATCGATCTGGAAATACTGTTCCGCTTGATTGATCAAAGTCATAATAAGCAATCAGATTTGATTCGTTGCCAACCAACGATTTACACATGTTATCATGTATTTCAGTTGCTGTACGCGCTCCGCTCCAAAAATGAACGTCGTCCATCTTTCCATAAAAACTGGGTGCAAAATTCTTACCTCCTAAAACTATTCCATGAGCAGTGGCTGCAGAGGCACTTTGACTTATTGAATTCAGGTTTCCTGAAGCATCAGGAATACCATTCAAATAAATGGTAGCATTGGTAGATGTTTTTACCAAGGCAACGTGTATCCAGATGTTTGTTGGGATTGCTGAAGCCGAAGTGACCACTGTTTGCCATGCAACAGATTGCATAGCAACCATGAAAATTAGTTTGTTTGTGGCAGAATTAATGTAAAACGAGTATTCAGTTTGACCATAAAATCCTGCTTTTGAAAATAGGCAGCTATTACCTGCACCCGTATAATAGATCCATGATTCGAAGGTAAATGCTGAATTCCCGGGGAAATCAAATTGTGAATTTACAGGTAGTTGAACGTAGTCATTACTTCCGTCAAACTCAAGGGCATTGTTTGGAGATACAGTTAATTGTTGACTGACCTGAGAAGCTGCATTGTAACTTGCATTGCCGGCCTGATCGGCATAGATGATACAACTTCCCGGGCCAACAATATGAATCTGATTATTAACGACGGTTGCAACACTTGAATTGGAGGTTGTGTATGAAATAGTTAATCCGGAAGATGCTGTGGCAGGATTAAAATCAATATCCCTGTATGTTTTTGTGGGAATGGTATTAAAAGTGATAGTTTGAGATTGTTTGAGTGTAGTAAAACTTTGCTCTCCACTATAAGTAGTACCAATCGTATTTGTTGCAAAAGCTCTTACATAGTATAAAGTTGCTGCAGATAAGCCAGTCATTGAACCTGTAAAACTTCCGAGTCCAGTTCCGTTTGATGTGTGACTATCTGTTATTGTAGGCGATCCTGTTGTATTCCAGCATATTCCTTTTTCTGTAACAGAAGAACCTCCTTCGTCTGTTACATTACCGTCCGAGGAGGCTGAATTATAAGTTATGGATGTAACAGCACTGGTAGCAACGGCTGGTGGAGCTTTTATTGTAAATGATTGAGAAACCATACAGTTGTTTGCATCAGTAACAGTACAGGTCCAGATTCCAACTGTAAGATCTGCAACACTTGTTGTTCCATCTCCTGTTGGATTTCCAGGAGTCCAGTCATACGAGTATGGCGGAGTGCCACCCGTGGCAACATTAACACTAGCACTACCGTCCGATCCACCATTGGTGGAAACATTTGTTTGGGAATTTATTAATAAACTCAGTTCAGTGGCAGGTTGTGTTATATTGAAGCTCACTGAGGTACTACAGTTATTTTCATCAGTAACGGTACATGTCCAGATTCCGGCATATAGTCCTATTACATTGGTTGTTCCATCACCAATCGGATTTCCTGGTGCCCAATTATAGGTATAACTGCCTGTACCGCCAGTTGCGGTATTTACTGTAGCTGCACCTGTCGATCCGCCATAACAGGCTACATTAGTTTGCGAACTTTGTGTTAAAATGAGTGCTGAATGTTGGGCAATAGTAAATTGTTGCAAAACAGTACAACTATTTGCATCTGTAATTGTACAGGTATAAGTTCCTGCATATAAATTGTTAGCAGAGGATGATGTGCCTCCTGAAGGGGACCAGGAATAAGAATAAGGTACTGTTCCACCCAAAACATCAATGCTTGCTGACCCATTGGAACCACCGAAACATGAGACATTTGTTTGACTCCCGGTAGCCGTCAGAGCTGAAGGTTGACTTATGGTGACACTTTTTAGTAGTGTGTTATCAGCTGCATCAGTTATTGTGCAAATATAAGTACCAGAAGTTAAACCTGATGCCGTTGCTCCGGTTCCACCACTTGGCGACCATGAATAACTATATGGACTCGTCCCGTTTGTTACAGAAATTGTTGCAGAACCATTATTGCCACCATAGCAGGAAACATTTGTATGTGAAGTTGTAGCTGTTAAAGGTGTTGGACCAACAATAATGTCATCAATCCAAAAATACATAATTGCTTGAAAATTAATTTGTACGGATGTAGCTGTAACTCCATTTATCCCGGGAGAAATTGTTTGTGTTGAGTAGGTATAATTATCCCAATTTGTTCCTGCTGTCATTTGAGTGTTATCCTGAAAAGAAAATGTTGATGCTGTTAATGTATACCATGGTGGTATAGTCATACCAGGCAGTATGGAATATGAATTCATACTTTCATGCTTAACCCAAATTCCATAAAATTGAAAAGGCTCACCATCTGCACGCTGAAGCGTAAATTGATCCCCTCCTACACCTTTTTTTTGCAAACATGCGCTATTAGAAGCGCCCCCTGTCATCTCATTTGTAAATGAACCATTTCCTCCACAAGTTAATCTGTAAGCGGTACCATCAATTATAATATCTGCTTGCGTATTCCATAATCCAGTATTTGTAAGTGATGCAGCTGTTGAAAAATCATAGGTTGTTTTTGCAGATTGTGCAAAACTTGACGTCATGCTGCTAAGCAGCAAAACAAAGGCTACTAAAATTGAAAGTAAAAATTGTCTCATCCTTTATTGTTTTTAATTTGATCAGTTTTCATAAAAGCGCGACAGGGAGCGAAATGTTCCTGGTTTAGATTGAGTCATGGTAAGCATAACCACTGACTAATTTAAATACCTGTGGATTGAATGTGATTTTTTATATATCCATCATGAAGTATCCTAATTCCCGTTTCGCAGGTGAAATATAAGTTTTTTTAATAAAGCGTAAGTTTAATATTTTTGGTCCAATTGCTCTTGTCGTTCTGAAAGAATTTTAATTTTTTTCATAAATTTTTTTAACTATTCCAGATTACGAGAGAATTCATTAATCTGGCTACTTTCTTCGTTAATCAAACTGTGAAAAAGGACAAAATTTTAGTGGTAAAATCATTTTAGTCTGTTTTATGGTTGAATCGGTTAGTTTCGAAAAAATTCAAATCTTATATTTGAGACCAAACTTAAAAACTGAGCTATGAGTCGGACAGGAATTTGGCTGTTGTTTTTCACTTTAATTTTTTTGCAGGGCGCGTTTGCGCAAAAAATTGAAAAGAAACCGCTTTCGGTTGACGATTTTGCATCGTGGAGCGCGTTGAATAAACCAATGGTTTCGAATGATGGTAAATTGGTGGCTTATGAATTAAATCAACAGAAAGGCGATGGGAAACTGATCGTAAAAACACTTGACTCGAAAAAAGCAGATACGCTGGCCCGTGGATTTGATGCCCGTTTTTCACCAGAATCGGATTTTGTTGTCTATAAAATTAAGCAGCCTATCGATTCCATTCGGAGCGCCAAAAAACGAAAACTGAAAAAGGAACAAATGCCCAAAGACAGTTTGGGTGTGCTGGTTGTCAAACGACACAAGATTTATACTTTCCCAAACCTGAAACAATTCGCACTTCCAAAAGAAAATGCCAAATGGGTAGCTTTTCTGACTGACATGAAGAACCCCGGGAAAAAGCAGGAAAGTTCAACTGAAAAGAAAGCTGAATCAGAAAAAAATAAAAAAGGGAACGATCAGTCGAACGGTGAAAAGAGTCAGCTGGTGCTGTTTCATGTTGCTTCGGGCGATACGGTTTGTTTTCAACAGGTAACCGAGTTTTATTATGCGCGGCTTGGTCATAGTATTACTTTTATCCGTCAAACTAAAGATTCGCTCGATCACACTGAAGTGATTGTTTTCGATACCGAAAAGCGAAAAACTGATGTCATTTTTAAACAGGCAGGGACTGCCAGAAAAATAGTTTCCGATCAGCAAGGCGGGCATTTTGGTTTTTTGTTTTCGACTGATACCATTAAAGAAAAAGTTTTCAATTTGTATTATGGATCACTGACTACCGGCGAGCCCAAAGCGGTGGTTGCAGGTAATTCACTGGGAATGCCACTGGATTGGGCTCCATCTGAATTTAGCGAGCTCAACTTTTCCGAAAACGGTCAACACCTTTTCTTCGGAACAGCCCAAAAACCTCGGCCCGAACCCAAAGATACGCTGCTTGATGACGAAAAACCTGCACTCGACATCTGGACCTGGAAAGACAAAGAGTTGCAACCCGAACAGAAAATCAATCTCGAAAAAGAAAAGAAGCGAACCTATAAAGCTGTTTATCTGGTCGATAAAATGAAATTTTTTCAGTTGGGAGACCCGTCAGTCCGCGATATTCGTATTTCGCCAAAAGGCAACGGACGGTATGCTTTAGGAATCGATCAGTCACCTTACAAGCTGGCAGCTTCGTGGACCGGAAAATCAAATGCCGATTATTATCTGATTGATTTGGAAACGGGCATCAAACGGATGATGGTTAAGGACAAGCCAATGGCGTTTCTCTCACCCGGCGGCAACTTTGTGGTTTGGTACGAAGCCTCTGACAGTACCTACTATTCGCGTTCAACCAGCCTTGCCTCAAGCGAAATTCTGAACCTGAGTTCCAATATTCCAGTCACTTTCTGCGACGAACGATGGGATATGCCTGGAGAACCGAATCCTTATGGAATTGCTGGCTGGTCGGAAAGCGACAAATATGTGTTTCTTTACGATCGCTACGATATTTGGAGGGTTGACCTCGAGGGGGCCAAAGTGCCAGTGAATGCAACCCGCAATTATGGCCGAAAAAATCAGCTGAGTTTCCGGTACCAGAAACTTGATCCGGAAGAAGAATTTATTGATACCGGCAAACCGGTTATTGTTCATGCATTTGACGAGCGGAACAAGTCGGAAGGTTATTTTAATGCCGACCTGCGTAATTATACCGATCCGCGTTTGCTCCTAATGGAAGATTTTAGGTTTGAAGATTTGGCCAAAGCTAAAAATGCAGATGTTTTCATTTGGACCAGACAAAATGTAACCGAGTCGCCCGAAGTATGGACCGGCAATTTGCTGTTTGAGCGTCGTCACCGGTTATCAGAATCTAATCCGCAGCAAAATAAATTTGTTTGGCCCGGAGTTCGTCTGGTACATTGGACCAGTTTCTCCGGAAAATCACTTGAAGGGTTACTGTATTTTCCGGAAACTATTGATCCGGAAAAGAAATACCCGATGATTGTGTATTTCTATGAACGCAATGCCGACAACCTGAATGATTATACTGCACCTGCTCCGACTCGTTCAACAGTGAACCGGACGTTTTATACCAGCAATGACTACATTGTGTTTATTCCGGATATTACCTATCACGAAGGCACCCCCGGGAAGGATGCTTTCGATGCTGTAATAAGCGGAACTCAGTTTGTGAGCAGCATGTTCCCGTTCATTGACCGGGATCACCTGGGAATTCAGGGACAGAGCTGGGGCGGATACCAAACAGCCTGGCTCATTACTCAGACCGACATGTTTGCTGCAGCTATGGCCGGCGCTCCGGTTAGTAACATGACCAGCGCTTATGGTGGTATACGCTGGGAGTCGGGCTTGTCGCGCATGTTTCAGTATGAGCAGTCGCAAAGCCGGATTGGCGGAACCTTATGGGAGAAACCGTTACAATTCATTGAGAATTCGCCACTATTTTATGTACCCCAAATCAAAACTCCGTTGCTCATTATGCACAATGATAACGATGGTGCAGTGCCGTGGTACCAGGGAATTGAGCTGTTCTCGGCTATGCGCCGCCTGAACAAGCCGGTATGGATGCTGACTTACAATAATGAGGAGCATAACCTGAAAGCTGACAGTTGGGCCAACCGCATGGACCTTACCATCCGTATGAAACAATTTTTTGATCACTATTTGAAAGGGAAAGACATGCCCCCGTGGATGAAATACGGAGTCCCGGCCATCCGGAAAGGAAAAGAATTGGGGTATTGAAGTAATTTCTGATTCTAAATTTCAAATTGTGTGTTATCCAAATGGCTGCTGTCATCTGGTACTTGCCTGTTTGTGATGGTTGTATCAACTAAAAAAGCAACTGTTTTCAACCGCATTTTGTGAAATTTCCGTTTAAACTAAGAATTTAGTTTGGAAACTAAAAATATAGTTGTATATTTGTTTTTTGAATAACTAAAGTATTAGTTGACGAACTAATTGCTTAGTTTTGGCAAGGTATTTGATAGTTGAAACGAAAATTAAACTGTTTGCCATGAAAGAGTTGACCAAAGCTGAGGAACAGATTATGCAGGAGTTGTGGGCACTGGAAAAAGCTTTTGTAAAAGAAATTGTCGACAAGCTGCCTGAACCCAAACCTGCGTACAACACGGTTTCTACGATTATCCGGATTTTGGAAAAGAAAGGATTTGTTGACCATTACGCGTATGGAAAAACACATCAGTATTTTCCGCTGATCAGCAAGAAAGATTATACAAAATCGTACTTCAGAAATTTTCTGAATGGTTATTTCAGTAATTCGTTTCAGGAAATGGTATCATTCTTTGCCAAAGAAGACCAAATGAGCCTCTCGGAACTTGAAAATTTAGTCAAGGAAGTAGGAAAAGATTTGGAACCTGAAAATCCAACGCCCAATGAGTAGCTTCATTAATTACCTGCTGGAGTCGGGAATAAGCCTGAGCTTGTTTGCATTGGTTTATTTCCTGTTTTTGCGGAGGGAGACCTTTTTCAATGTAAACCGCTGGTTTTTGCTGGTTTCCATAGGTTTCTCGGCATTCCTGCCTCTGTTGCACATTCCGTTTTATGCGCCACAGTCAACTGTACTACAGGAAGTCTCCGTGACTCCGTATGTCAATTTGCTTAGTTCTGTGACTATTTACGGTACAGCATTGTCGCATGGTGCTGTACAGTTTGTATTGTCCTATAGTTTGTTGGGCTATGCCTATTTATTGGGAGTTCTGTTTTTCGCAGCAAAACTTTTTCTTCAGATTTATCAGCTAATCCGGTTAATTGCGCAAAACCGGGTTATTGCTGAAGGGAAAATCAAGCTGGTTTTTCTGGATCGGCAGTTAAGTCCGTTTTCTTTTCTGAACTACATTTTCGTAAGTCGTAACCTGCAAAATACCAAAGGCTGGGAAAAAATGCTCGAGCACGAAAAACAGCACATTCAGCAAGGACACACTTTTGATGTGCTTGTTCTTGAATTCGTTGCTGTTTTTCAGTGGTTTAATCCTTTCTTTTGGATGTTCAGACGGGCGTTGCGCGAAAATCACGAGTTTCTGGCCGATCAGGCTGTTATCTCTCATGGAACTGCACCTGCATGGTATAAGCAGATCCTACTGAATCAGTATGTTGGCGAACAAATTGTAATTGCCAACAACTTCAATTATTCGTTAATTAAAACCCGTATCCAAATGATGTCAAAAATAAAATCAAGAAAAATAGCCAATGTCAAATTCCTTGTTGGGATTGTTTTGGCTGCAAGTTTAATTGCCGTATTTGCCTGTGAACGAAAAAATACGATTAAGCAAGAAGCCTCTGCAAATAAAACAATCACAATTGTTTCAGAAGGGAAGAGTGTACAAGTTTCAGGTGATGATTCAGCAATTGAGAACTTGAAAAATGCTATTACAAATGGCAATTTTACCCTGAAAAATGATTCAATTGCTAATCAGCTAATTCTTGTAAAAAAGGAGTTTGTTGAAGAAAATAAATACCTTCTGCTAAATGGACCTGCTGAAGAAGTCTATGCTGTAGTTGAAGAAATGCCTGTATTTCCGGGAGGAGAGCTTGCTCTGCGCAAATTTATAGCTCAGTCAGTGAAGTATCCCACCGAAGCTTCGTCAAAAGGCATTCAGGGGAAGGTGTTTATAAACTTTGTGGTGGCCAAAGATGGCTCTGTAAAAAATGCAAAGATTGCACGTGGTGTCGATCCGTCGCTTGACACGGAAGCCCTGCGCGTTGTGAATAGCCTGCCGAACTGGAAGCCCGGAAAACAAAAAGGGAAAGAGGTTGCTGTTTCTTACACCGTTCCGATCAATTTTGTTTTGCAATAAACATCTCTGATGAAGCTGTCTCAAAAGTCAAAAATCTCGAGTATCTGGTCATCCCGAATTTATTTCGGGATCTGATATACAATGTGCTGAGATCCTGAAACAAGTTCAGGATGACTGGGTCAATGACTTTTGAGACAGCTTCTATCGCATGATCCGATTTTCAATCGTATTCACTTCGAAAGCCGTGCCCGATAACCATAAATTAATCCGCCATGAACCAGAAAACAATGTTCCTTTTTCTGCTCATCTTCCCGTTTCATTTATTCGCCCAGTCGATTGATGAGCTGATCCTGAACAAGAAATACGAAAAGGCTTTAAGTAAAATTGAAGCTGCAATTCAGGATGAACCGAATGCTGAAATCTATTTTAAACAGGCTGTCATTTACAAAGAACAGTCAAAGCCAATGCTGGCTGCCAAATCGCTTGAAAAGGCCCTGTTTTATGAACCACAGAACAGCGTGTATCTGGCCGAATTAGGCGAAAATTTTTCCAGTTTGGGCAACTTGTACCAATCGGTTGAATGTTACCGCCAGGCATCGCTCCTGAATCCGCAAAATATTGGACTGAAAGGAAAACTGGGGCGTGCCTACATCAGCATCGACGATTACAAACGTGCATTTCAGACTTTTGCTTCCATTCGTGAAGTGGATTCGACCAATGTTTTTTTCAACAAACAATTTGCTTATTCTGCATTTAAAATTGGACTGGTTCCTTTGTCAATCAGGGTTTACGAACAAGTAATTGCCGAAAATCCGGGTGACTTTAGTTCTCATCTGAATTTGTTGGTCATTTGCAAAAAAATAAAGGATGCACAAAAAGTGCTTGAAACTGGCAAACGGGCGCTCATTGTTCTTCCGAAGAATGCCACGCTGCTGCTTCGCTTGGCTGATACGTTATATGAATTGAAGGATTACGAGAATGCCCGTGCGCCTTATGAAGAATATTTATCGGGAAACGATGCCGATTTTGATATTCTGAAAAACTACGGGATTACCTTGTATTTCTGCAAAAGCGAGGAAAAGGCAGCTCAGATTCTTGAAATGTGTTACAAAATGTCGCCTGATGATCAGTTTGTTGATTTTTATCTTGCACTGTCATACAAGAAACTGGCAAATTACCCGAAGAGTACTGAATACATGAATGTTGCCATTGAAAAGGCGATGCCCGATTACCTGTCGGAAATGTATCATCATTTGGGGCAAATTTATGGCAGTAACCGCGATTTCGAGAAATCGATTGAAGCATTAAAGAAGGCTTATGAACTGGACAATGAGAATGTTGAAGCCTTGTTCGAAATCGCAACTACTTACGAAGAATTTGATTTCAACAAAACGATGGCCTTGAATTATTATTCGATCTACCTGAAAACAGCCGGAGAGAAAGCCAAAAATGTGGATTATGCCCTCGGTCGTTTAAGAAAAATCAAGGAGGAACTGTTTTTTGAGAATAAATGATATGGATTGAAAGTGGTTATTTTTGGTAATCAAAGTCATGGAAACAAAAAAGTCTGCAGTTCATTGCATGGAGCTTGCGGACTTTTTGATATTCATAGTTTGTAATACGTCGTGAAATTGATTGTCAGTTTCCGGAAAATTTCAGTTGGTTGCAATAATCTCATGACTGTAGACGACGGTACTACACCCGTTTGTTTGTGCCCGGACATAATGAGCAGAAGAAAAGTCTCTGCGACAACGCAGGCATTTGAACAGGCTTCTTCTTTAAAAAGATTAGTATGCCCCATAATGTAAAATAGCGCCCCGTAATTCAGCAAACTCGAATTGATACTGTCTGTAAATGAAGTTGATTGGGAATACCTGAAAGTAACGAACGGTTTGGTTATTCAGTTTGGCGGATTTCCAGTCACCTTTAAGCGATTTCAATGATTCATAGGCGACAGTATTGATGTTTGGTCCCAATCCTTTGAGGATTCTTACCCCATCAACAGTTCCGTTTTCCATAACGACAAACCCAACAATCAAGGAGCCCGAAATGGATGAGATATCAATTCCGGCATCTTTAAATCCCTTTAAAATATGCTGATGCAAAACTTTCATCCCCGGCTCAAAAGTTGGATCATCATCCACGGAATAAAAAATATTGTCGATGTATTTGTCGCCGTTTTCGAGCCAGTTCTGGTTCGAAACCAATTCGTTATTACAGTATTCCGAAACTGATTTTTGATTTCCGCCTGAATAGTATTCCATTACTTTCCCATGAAGCAATAATGGCACGATTGAGGTTGCTTCTCCACTTCTTACTGTGTTCCCTTTAATTATTTCGCGAAACAGGTAATGCTGGTCTGATTTTTTATAAAAAGTCCGGATAATTGTCCCGTTAAAATCAGTCCCGTTTGCCCGGATTTGATACGTCGAATCGTTCAGCTTTTTATACTGCTCGGTGTGAAATCTTTCCCATTCAGCGTCTTTCAGTTTAAAGGTTTGCACTACGGTTGTCTTCGACGATTTATTCCGGATTTTGAGTGTGAAAAGGGCATGTTTCTGATCCGTTATTTTTCCATTGGTGCCAATATAAACGACGGATTCATTTTGTGCATAACTACTGACTGAAATCAAGACGAAACTTAGTAAAAGAACTATCCGGAACGTTCGTGAAGATATGGATGTCATGGTTTGGAGTTTTGTTGTATAATTGGTTTATGATGGGTAAAGATAGCCAATCCTGAAATAACTTCTTCTGTAGAAATGATGACAAATCGTGCTATTTGTATCAGATTTAAGACATTGGGTGAAAAGATTCTTTTCTCTTCAGACCGGATTAGGAGCCACGAGTACGAAAAGGTAAGTTACATGAATATTTATATGTTCGTAAATATTTTTGCTCACTTTAGAGTTTTATATAATCTAAAGTGTTAAATTGTATAGGTTTTAAATGGATTAAACCAAAGAAGATAAACAGCTTAACTTTAGCTTAATTTCTCCCTTTTCATGAAAAACCTGCACAGCAGAGTCCTGTGTACTTATAGTCAACTCATTTTTTAAACAAAAATTTGTACTTATGGCTAATCAAATTAGTGCACAATTACCCGACGAAGACCTCAATGCAGTTCTTCAGGCAATCGCTACTATTCGCCAGAAACTTCCGTTTTTGGTAAAACTCTCTCCCGACGATAAGAAAAAGACCGCCATGCTCGACGATGGGCGTATTCCGTTTGCCAGCAAAGCGCTCGATTACGCATCGCGCGAACCTTCCATCAGCCCCAATCCTTTGTTACTGGAGGAAGCACAAAAAGACAGCAACTTATTTGGCAAGCTTCAATCGATCGACCGTGAGCTGGCCCGCCTCAGCGAAATGGTGAGCGACACCCGCATGCTTGCCGGAGCCGAATTGTACGAGTTCGCAAGGGTTGTTTACAAAATGTCGAAGATTTCGGCATCGCTCGACGTGCCCGGCACCAAGAGCATTGTTGACGACCTGGGCAAATTGTATGCAGCTAACGGAAGTACATCCCAGGCTGCAAAACCTACGGTTTAACCGTTTTTGATCTCCGGCAGGTTGGGCTGTGTAAAACCTGCCGGGGTAAAAATGAAACTAATCGGGGTTGAAATGAAACCAATCAGGGTCGCGAACCCCAATGTTGGCATAAAAATGAACGTGAACGGGGGCGCCGACCTCAATGTTGAGGTAAAAATGATTGAAATCAGGGTAGGAATGAAACCAACCGGGGTTTCGACCTTCGATGCTGAGGTGAAAATAAACGAACCCGACCTATTGAACCCCGACATCAATGTAAAAAATCCCGTAGGGATGATCCGATTTTGTAGCCCCGGATTTCAATCCGGGGAGAAAGAATAAACCAGAGCACATAAAATCAAAAATCATGGCAAATACCTACCATCAGGTATATATTCAATGTGTATTCGCAGTAAAATACAGAGAAGCTGAAATTGATAAGAATTGGGACCCAAGTCTATTGGGCATTATTGGAAACCTAATCAATGAAACAGGCTGCAAGACCATTATTGTTAATGGAACTGAAGATCATGTTCATTGTTTTCTTGGCCTAAAACCAATAGTTTCAATTTCTGAATTATTGAAAACAATAAAAGCAAAATCATCAAAATATATCAATGATCATCAATTAACAAAACGACTATTTGAATGGCAGGAAGGCTATGGTGTATTTTCATACAGTCATTCACAGATAGATAAGGTTTATCAATATATCGCAAATCAGGAGAAGCACCACAAAAAGGAAACGTTTAGAGAGGAATATCTGGAGTTTCTAGAAAAGTTTCAGGTGCCATACGACGAGCGATACATTTTCAAAAATTTAATTTGAAATCATCCGAGCCTACGGCTCTTGTTTGTGTGGTACGATTATTCCAAATGGAATAAATTCCATCCCTACAAAATGAACTGAGCCTACGGCTCTGGTATATTATGCGATGGAATTGCCCGTAAATTGTGAAATGTCCGCATACAAATTCCGCAGGGATGATTCGATTTTGTAGCCCCGGATTTTAATCCGGGGGGTAGAAGCAGCAAACAGCAACTGAGTTCCGTAGGAACGAACCATTAACTAAACACAACCCTAATGTCGAAAAATAAAAAACATAAAAAAGCTGCATCCCAATCCCCGATGGGCGCCTATAAACATTTTTTAAACGATATGTACGAAGCCTTACGCCAGATTCGTGTAACAGGCGGTTTTTCTGATCTGTCGGACGAATTCAAACGAACGGCCTACAATTATAAAATCGGAATATGGAATCCAACGGCAGGAAACGAGTCGATCTGCACTGGCGAATTAAAAATGTTTACAGAAAGAGCAAAGAAAAATTATCGTGAAAAGAATCTTAAAATGGGTGATTTTATCCTGTCGATTTATCAACTGCAATTGATTCATGCCTTTAGCGAAGCAAGATTAAGGGAGGTCAGAAAAGAAACAAAAGATAAAATGCATCCCCGGTTCGTTGAGTTTACTGAGATGAGGGACCAATTCATGAAAACGTTTTACGTCCAGTTTTTGCTCAACTATGTAAGACTGGTAACCCGTTTAAGTAGTCCTGATCAGAAATATTACGGAGTTTATATTCGTCCGGCTCCCCTTTATAAAGAAAAACCTAAAGTGGAACTCATTTGTGATATCTATGGTTTTTCGGTACAAAAATATATGATCGCCATAAAAGGAAGCAAGCGACCTGCATATAGACTTGCTAAGCCTCTGGACTCAGGGATGACACCAATTTTATGGATATCAGTGGAAGTTTCACTTCTGGGGAACATTTACAAGGGAAATCAAAAGACATTGGACGTTTTTATCCAGTCTCATGCTTTGGCCAGACTGAGAGAACGGCTTGATCTCCTGGATCAGGAAGCGATAAACTATGCGCTTTGGGAAAACACGAACAACATCAAACAATTTGTGAATTATCGCGGCTATTTGCTTTTACCATTCAATGTATTTGGAATAAAGACCGGTTATCTGGTTGCCAACATAATCGACGACAAACTGCTTTTTCGCACCTTCCTGTTTATTACGCACAATACATCACCCGAAGGAGTGAGTTTGAAAAAGCTGACCGGCTTGGGCAAAGAGGATATTACCTATTGGAAAATCGACCGGCTTAGCACCTTTGTAAAATTCAATGAAGAAAAATACCCCGGACTGACCCAGTTGTTTCGCAAAGCAGGCCTCGAAACATTGTTTGAGCTGAAGAATAAAGAGTTCACCATCGACTCGATGCAAGCCGCAAATTTTGATGGACTAATTGAATACATCGACCGGGGGAAAACAGAATTTAAACTGATGAACCTGAGCCTTGATACTTTGATCAGCGAAACTGAGTTTGAAGTTTTGGCGGAATGACATCTCATCAAACCGCCAAGTGCGTGGTAGAGCCAGCCATTGATCAAAACGAAGAAGTGACGTTGCAGCACATCGAAGATCAAAGCTAGTCCGGAGGGCGGGTCCGGGTGCGACTCGAAGTCGCGCCCGGACAAAAAAACCTTGCCGTTTTGCGACAAGGTTTTCACTATTTGGGCTGTTCAGCTCTTATTTCTTCTTTTTGTTTTGTTCCTCGCTTGAAATGGCTTCGCGCATCGAAGTATCGGCCATGATGTTTTTATACTTCATGTAGTCCATAATTCCCAGGTTGCCACTGCGGAAAGCTTCTGAGATTGCCATTGGTATCTGAGCTTCAGCATCGATTACCTTGGCCCGGGCTTCCTGTGCTTTGGCTTTCATTTCCTGTTCCAAAGCTACGGCCATGGCGCGGCGTTCTTCTGCTTTGGCCTGAGCAATGTTTTTATCGGCTTCGGCCTGGTCCATCTGCAATCCTGCACCGATGTTTTTGCCGATGTCGATGTCGGCAATATCGATGGAAAGAATTTCGAAGGCTGTTCCGGCATCCAACCCTTTTCCCAGTACAACTTTCGAAATTGAATCCGGGTTTTCGAGTACTGCTTTGTGTGTATGCGACGATCCAATGGACGAAACAATGCCTTCGCCAACACGGGCCAGGACCGTTTCTTCGCCGGCGCCCCCAACCAACTGCTTGATGTTGGCGCGAACCGTTACCCTGGCGCGGCAAATCAACTGGATGCCGTCTTTGGCAACCGCAGCAACCGGTGGCGTGTCAATTACTTTGGGGTTTACCGACATTTGAACAGCCTGAAACACGTCGCGTCCGGCAAGGTCAATGGCAGTAGCCATTTTAAATGAAAGTTCGATGTTGGCTTTTTGTGCAGAAACCAGTGCATGTACCACTTTTTCGACATGTCCGCCAGCCAAGTAATGCGCTTCCAGTTCGTTGCGGTTAAGCACCAGGCCGGCTTTGGTCCCTTCAATCAGGGCACGGACAATGACTGATGGCGGTACTTTCCGGAACCGCATCAGGAAAAGCTGAATGAGCGAAATGCGCACATCCGAAACCAGGGCCGAAAACCAAAGTCCCACAGGGATATAATACAAAATGATGATCAGGAGAATAAAAATTCCCGCAATCAAACCAAATATTCCAAGGCCAGTAATTTGTTCCATTATTCTAAGTTTAAAGGTTCAACTGTTATCTGAGATTTTTCTATTTGAACAATTCGGATTTTTACACCCGGATCAACAAACGTTCCGGTTGATCTGGCCTCAACGACTTCATTATTCACTTTAATTTTGCCCATCGGAGCCAAACGTCCGACAGTCACTCCAACATCGCCTACTTTAACTTTTTCTTCATTAATCTGATTGGCCACTCCGGTAAGTACCGTGTTTAAAACCATTCTTTTGCCGGCCTTCCCTTTAAATAGCGAAATAACCAGTGTAGGTGCCACAATCAGTACAAAAGCGAGGGTCAGAAATCCGGCCAGTGACCCATAGCTGGTAAATGCCAGGTAAATACTGTAAGCGAAGAGTAAAACTCCGCCAAGACCAGCAATTGTTATTCCCGGTAAAATGGTGAATTCGATGAGTAGTAAGACGATACCCAGAAAAATCAGAAAGAGAATGATCAGGATGTTCATAAATCAGAAGTTAATCAATGGTTGCTTTGAGGTCCTTTTGTACCAAAGCTTTTTTCATTGGTCTAAGATAAGAAAAACTTCCTTTTTTAACATCGCATTTTCCTTTATAATGAATTAATAGTGTACATTGCTCTGCCTGAAGCGTATCGTGGTTGCATATTTCAATCAGGGCATCGATCACATAGTCGAAAGTATGATAATCGTCGTTGTGCAGAACCAGGATCCTTTCAGTGGATTTGTGCTGGTTAGTTTCTTCGTTTACATCCTTTTGCGGAACTTGTTTTGCAGTCATAATTCATTGTTAATTTTCCGGGCTTCGGCCACCGTTATTCTCTTTCCGTTCTGATAAGCTGCCACGATTGCATTTTTAGCTCCTTCCTGTTTCACCTGACTTTGCATGGTCACGGCTTCCTGGTACGATTTCAGATTTCCTGTTGTGTAAACATTAACGCCTTTCTCATCCTTATAGTTTTCTATTTTTCGGATTACCGAAAGCTTTTTAATCAATTTCGCAGCCAGTTCGGGAGTTTTGCCTTTGTAGGCCCCAATCTGAATTTTATAAATGATTCCTGTATTTGTTGCGGTTTTTATTTCCTGAACTTTGGGCGAGGCCGAATACAGGATGATTGTATCGCGGGGCGCCTGTGCTTGCTGGGTTTGTGTTTTCAACTTATCAGCTGACAGGGTGATGCTGTCGTTGAACAACCGGATTTTTTCTTTAAAGCGGCTTATTTCATCTGAAGTTGCCGATTGCCAGTACCGGGCTTCAGCTTCCCGGGCTGCTTGGTACAAAGCCGGAATTTCCTGATTTAGGGTTATTACCTGCGCTTCATTTTTCAGAATGAGGGCTGCGATTTCTTCTTTCTGTTCGTTCGGTGAACTGGCATAAGCTTTTCGCAAACTATCTGCTTTTGTTGAAATTCGGCTAAGTTCTTTTTCTTTGAGCCATGCCTGAAAAAAGAGTTTTTTTGATTCATTTTTCACAAAATGACTGAAATTCCGGTAAGTAATATCGGCGTTTACCTGAAAGTCCAAAAGCTGACCGGTGAATTGTTTCGGAACAATAAATTCAGTTTGCGGTAGAATTTCTTTATTTCCGTCTGGAGCGACAGGTTTGATCGTGTCCTCTGAGACAGTAAAAATACTTTCCTGAAAATCAGAACGAACCTGTTGCATTTCGGTTATAATCTCTTTTGTTCTGTTGTCGGTCTGAATTTTTGATACCGTACCGGCAGCAGATAAATAGGTGCACCCCGTCGTAAACAATAGGAGAGCAAGGGTTGTTTTTATGCTTGTTTCAGATAGGATTAACATATTGGGTGCTGAATAGTTTCGGGTCTAAAATTACAAAAAATGTACCAAGCATGGCGTATGTCAGGAGTGGTTTATTTTACTAACATCCGGTCTGTTGGTTTAATTTATCTCATTATTTCAAGTATATTTGTATAACTTAAAAAAATCAGAAATGGCAAATTTAAGTAAAGGGGATAAGGCTCCCGATTTCTCAGGTCTTAATCAAAATGGCAAATCAGTTTCACTGAACGATTTTAGTGGGAAAAAGCTGATTATTTATTTTTACCCAAAGGACAATACCCCGGGATGTACCGCCGAATCGTGCAACTTGAGCGACAACTACCAGATGTGGCTTGCAAAAGGTTTTGAGGTTGTTGGAATCAGTCCGGATAATGTGGCTTCTCACAAGAAATTTGCAGCCAAGTTCCAGTTTGGTTTTAACCTGATTGCCGACCCGGAAACCCGGATTTTGCAGGACTACGGTGTTTGGGGCGAAAAAAGCATGTACGGAAAAAAATACATGGGGGTCTTGCGTACTACCTTTGTGGTGAATGAACAAGGAATTATTGAAGAAATTTTTGATAAAGTAGATACCAAAAACCATACTGATCAAATCATACAAGCTTTAGATATCAAATAATATGGCAAACGAAGAAAAAATCAATCTGAACAAAGAAAAACTGAAAGCCCTGCAGCTAACGATGGATAAAATCGAGAAAAGCTATGGCAAAGGCTCGATTATGAAATTAGGCGACCGGGCTGTGGAAGATATTCCGGCCATCTCATCGGGCTCTATCGGGCTCGATTTGGCGATGGGAGTTGGCGGTTATCCGAAAGGACGAATCATCGAGATTTTTGGTCCTGAATCGTCGGGTAAAACCACCTTGGCCATCCATGCCATTGCTGAAGCGCAAAAAGCCGGTGGTATTGCAGCCGTTATTGACGCAGAACATGCTTTTGATCCGGGATATGCCACCAAATTGGGTGTCGACATCAATGAACTATTGATTTCTCAGCCCGATAACGGAGAACAGGCCCTCGAGATTGCCGATAACCTGATTCGTTCCGGAGCTGTTGATATTATCGTGATTGATTCGGTTGCCGCATTGACTCCAAAAGCTGAAATTGAAGGCGAAATGGGTGATTCAAAAATGGGTTTGCAAGCCCGCTTGATGTCGCAGGCTTTGCGCAAGCTGACAGCCAACATCAACAAAACCAAGACCTGTGTGATTTTCATCAATCAGTTGCGTGATAAAATCGGCGTCATGTTTGGTAACCCGGAAACAACAACCGGGGGAAATGCGTTGAAATTTTACGCTTCAGTTCGTCTGGATATCCGCCGAATCGGACAAATTAAGGATGGGGAAGAAGCTCAGGGAAATCATACCCGTGTGAAAGTGGTAAAAAATAAAGTTGCTCCGCCATTTAAAAAGGCCGAGTTCGACATCATGTATGGCGAAGGTATTTCGAAAACCGGCGAAATCGTTGATTTGGGTGTTGAATACAACGTCATTAAAAAGAGTGGCTCGTGGTTCAGTTATGGCGAAACCAAATTAGGACAGGGACGTGAGGGTGTAAAAGGGGTTATTCGCGACAATCCGGAACTGGCTCAGGAACTGGAAGCCAAAATTCTGGAATCGATGACAACGCCGACAACAACATAAATCGAACGGTAAAAACAGTAATGTCCGGATGGGACAGCATTGCTGTTTCGTCCGGACATTTTTTTATCCGAAGATATTGGCTTAAATTAAGGAATTGTAAAGAATAGTCCTGTTTGGATTACAAATATTAATCAGGCAGCCTGAAAAACTTATAAATTCGTAGGCTTCCGTTAAAATTGCAGGTTATGAAAGTTTTAAAATTTGGAGGTACTTCTGTTGGAAGTGCCGAAAATATTCAGAAGGTAAAGGAAATCCTGATGGAACAGGACGAAGATGTAATCGTTGTGGTTTCGGCATTGGGTGGAATTACCGACAAAATCCTGAGTGCAGCAAAAATGGCTGCGATTGGAACCGGCTACTTTCAGGCTGAATTAACGGAAATCAACACACGTCACTTCGAAACGGTCGATAAGTTATTTGTTGGAGCCAAACAGGATGAAGTCAAACAAAAAGTGCAGGTTTTGCTTGAAGAACTTGAACGCATTGTTCAGGGAGTCTCGCTCATTGGCGAACTGACGCCCAAAACACTTGATAAAATTGTTGGCTTTGGCGAGCGCTTGTCTTCACTCATCATTTCCGAATACATCTCTTCTTCTCAATGGTTCGATTCGAGTAAACTGATTCGCACCAACAGTGATTTCGGAAAAGCCATTGTCAATTTTGAGCAGACTAATCAGCTTATTCGAACCGCGTTTGTTTCGTTTTCAGGGATTGCCATTGTTCCCGGATTTATTTCGAGCAATGAAGCGGGTGAATATACCACGTTGGGGCGTGGCGGTTCGGATTATACCGGCGCTATTATGGCAGCTGCTGTTGACGCCTCATCGCTCGAAATCTGGACTGATGTGAATGGCTTTATGACAGCTGATCCGCGGGTAATCAGCAAGGCATACACCATCAAAACGCTGAGTTATTCGGAAGCCATGGAACTTTCACATTTTGGCGCCAAAGTGATTTATCCGCCGACCATTTTGCCGGTTTACCAGAAAAGTATTCCGGTCAGGATAAAAAATACGATGGACCCGGAAGCCGAAGGAACTTTAATTACTGAAAGTAAACTTAACGGGAAAGATTTGCCCATTAAGGGTATTTCATCCATTTCGAATATAACCCTGATTACCATTCAAGGACTTGGAATGGTTGGAGTAACTGGTATTTCGGCCCGTTTGTTTGGTGCATTGGCCCGTCAAAACATTAATGTCATCCTGATTTCGCAGGCTTCATCTGAAAATTCGATCAGTTTTGCCATTGATTCGGTCAGTACTTCGAAAGCTGAAGTGGCCATTCGTCAGGAATTTGAACGTGAGATTCAGCTCGACCAGATCAATAAAATTACCATTGAAGAAAATCTGGCTATCGTAGCCATTGTGGGTGAAAATATGAAGCATGCGACCGGTGTTGCCGGAAAACTTTTCCATACCATCGGCAAAAATGGGATCAACATTATCGCCATTGCACAGGGCGCTTCGGAATTGAATATTTCGTGGGTTGTTAAGGTTTTCGACCTTCGCAAAACACTGAATGTGGTTCATGAATCGTTCTTCCTTTCCGAAAACGTCGAGTTAAACGTATTCCTGATGGGAATTGGGCTGGTTGGCGGAAACCTGCTGGATCAACTTAAGCAGCAGCAACCCAAATTACTCAAGGAGAAACACCTGAAAATAAAACTGGCAGGTGTGGCGAATTCGAAAAGGATGTTGTTTCATCGCGAGGGAATTGACATTTCTGATTTCCGCGAAAAACTGAAGGAAGAGGGGGTGGAATCAAGCCTGAAAGGATTTAAGGATGAGATTATTCGCCTGAACATGTATAACTCTATTTTTGTGGATTGTACAGCAAACGAGCAGGTGTCCAAACTATATGCTGAATTGCTGGGCGCCAATGTTTCGATTGTAACTGCTAATAAAGTAGCTGCCTCATCGGAATACGAGAACTATGCTTTGCTAAAAAAGACTGCCAAGCAAAAAGGAGTTAAATTTTTGTTTGAAACCAATGTTGGAGCAGGTTTGCCAATTATCACAACGCTCAACGATCTGGTGAATTCGGGTGACAGCATTCTGAAAATCGAAGCTGTTTTGTCGGGAACGCTGAATTTCATTTTTAATACTATTAGTGAAAATATTCCTCTAAGCCAAACCATCCGTATGGCGAAGGAACAAGGTTATGCCGAACCTGATCCGCGCATCGACCTGAGTGGCGTAGATGTGGCCCGTAAACTGCTGATTCTGGCCCGTGAATCGGGTTATCAGTTTGAGATGAAAGATATCAAAATCAATACATTTATTCCAAAAAAATATTTTGAAGGAAGTGTTGACGATTTCTGGAAAGCCATTCCGGAAATGGATGCGGAGTTTGAAGCCAATCGTAAGAAGCTTACCGAAGCAGGAAAGATGTGGCGTTTTGTTGCCAAATTTGATCAGGGCAAAGCCGAAATCGGGTTGCAGGAAATTACAGCCGGGCATCCGTTTGCCGACCTTCAGGGATCAAACAACCTGGTCATGTTCACGACCGAGCGTTATCAGGAATTTCCGATGATCATTAAAGGATATGGCGCTGGTGCAGCGGTTACGGCCGCCGGCGTTTTTGCTGATATTATCCGTGTGTCGAATATCTGAGAGTTCCACTCTGTCTCCCGCACTGGAGAAAGGGCATTCGTAAATTTTTGAAAAATTGCGCATAGAATATAAAGTCGTTGAGGCTGTTCTGGTTTTTTCCTTCAGGGAGAGCGGAAAGGAGACTTTTGAGACTTAAAATTTGTTGTTATGAAATATATTATCGTTTTGGGAGATGGAATGGCAGACGAACCGTTGGCTGCTTATGGAGGGAAAACGCCGCTTCAGATGGCTGAAAAGCCGGTGATTGATAGTCTGGCAAAAAAAGGACGAACAGGTAGACTGATTACAGTTCCGGCAGATATGCATCCGGGAAGTGAAATTGCCAACATGGCCGTGCTGGGATATGACGTACATACGGTTTTTGAAGGCCGGGGAGTGCTTGAGGCAGCCAGCATTGGAGTCACGTTGGAAGAAAACGATCTGGCTTTGCGTTGCAACCTGATTTGTATTGAAAATGAAAATATCAAAAATCATTCAGCTGGTCATATCCCGAATGACGAATCGTACGAGCTGATTGATTTCCTGAATAAAAAGCTGGGGAATGAAATCATCCGCTTTTATCCGGGAGTTTCCTATCGTCATTTGCTCGTCATTAGAGGCGGAAAAAAGCAAATGAACTGTACACCCCCGCACGATGTTCCCGGCCAACCGTTCCGGAATTACCTGATAAAATCAGAGCATGAGCAAGCTGATGCGACAGCCAAATTACTGAATTACCTGATCCTGCGTTCTCAGGCTTTGCTGGCTGATCATCCGGTAAATCAAAAGAGGAAAGCGGCCGGAAAAGATATGGCAAACAGTATATGGCCATGGTCGCCGGGCTACAAACCACAAATGCCAACCTTGAAAGAACTTTTCGGAGTGGAAAAATCGGCGGTTATTTCAGCGGTCGATCTTATTCAGGGAATTGGCGTTTATGCCGGAATGGATGTGATTAAAGTGGAGGGCGCAACTGGTTTGTACAATACCAATTACGAAGGAAAAGCCAAAGCAACGATTGATGCCTTGAAAGATCACAATTTGGTTTACCTGCATGTGGAAGCCAGCGACGAAGCCGGACATGAAGGCGATGTGGAACTGAAGACCAAAACCATTTCATATCTCGATCAGCGGATCGTCAAATACCTGGTTGAAGAAACCGAAAAAATGAGTGAACCGGTAACTATTGCGGTTTTACCTGATCATCCGACGCCTTGCGCCACCAAAATTCACACCCGCGATTCAGTGCCTTTCATCATTTATAAACCCGAAGAAACTCCGGATGAAGCGCAGTTTTACGATGAATTTGAAGTTGCCAAAGGTTCATACGGACTGCTGAAGGGCGATGAATTCATGAAAGCATTACTCGGAAAGAAAAAGTAATCAGTTTTCATTCGTGGTTGCCAGTAAACCGGCAGCTTGTTTCCTGAAATTTGGAATTTGAAACTTGAAATTATGAAATACTATAGTACCAATAAATCCGTTCCGGAAGTTTCGCTGATGGAGGCCGTTACTAAAGGCCTGGCAGCCGATAACGGATTGTTCATGCCCGAACGGATTGAGCGGTTGTCGCCAGATTTTTTTGAAAATATTCACACATTGAGTTTTCAGGAAATTTCGTTTGAAGTAGCCAAAAAATTCTTTGGCGATGACGTTCCGGAGCAAATCTTGAAAGACATCGTTTTTGAGACCCTCAGTTTTGACTGTCCGGTGGTAAAAGTCTCAAATAGGATTTATTCGCTGGAGCTGTTTCACGGTCCAACCATGGCTTTCAAAGATGTTGGTGGACGGTTTATGGCCCGTTTGCTGGGTTATTTTCTGAAAGGAAACAATCAGGAAGTGAATGTGTTGGTTGCTACCTCGGGAGATACCGGAAGCGCTGTGGCCAACGGTTTTCTGAAAGTTCCGGGCATAAAAGTATACGTGCTTTACCCCAAAGGACTGGTGAGTGATATTCAGGAAAAACAGTTCACCACGTTGGGGAATAACATCACTGCCCTCGAAATTGACGGTACGTTTGATGACTGTCAGCGACTGGTCAAATCGGCTTTTCTGGATAAGGATTTGAACGAAAAACTGGTATTGACTTCAGCTAATTCGATCAACGTGGCCCGTTTCCTGCCTCAGGCTTTCTACTATTTCAATGCTTACGCCCGTCTGCGCGAAGCCGGAATTAAAGATGAATTGGTAATCTCGGTTCCCAGCGGAAACTTCGGAAACCTGACTGCCGGATTGTTTGCCAAATTCATGGGACTTCCCATAAAACGCTTTGTGGCTGCCAATAACAACAACGATATTGTTTATCAATACCTGAAAACTGGCAACTACGAACCCCGCGCTTCGGTTTCGACCATTGCCAACGCCATGGATGTGGGGGCGCCAAGCAACTTTGCAAGGATTTTGGATTTGTACAAAAATTCGCATCTGGCCATCTCGGATGATATGGTCGGATATCGTTATTCAGACGAAGAAATCCGTGAAACCATGAAACAGGTTTATCAAGATGAAAAGTACGTGCTTGATCCTCACGGAGCTGTTGGATACCGCGCTCTGAAAGCCGATTTGAAGGATGGCGAAGTTGGAGTGTTCTTCGAAACGGCCCATCCCGCTAAATTTACTGAAACGGTAGAATCGGTGCTTGGGGCCGGAACAGTTCCGCTTCCGGAGAAACTGGCTGCCTTTATGCAAAGCGAAAAGCTATCAATTGAATTAAGCGCCGACTTTGCTGATTTTAAGCAATTTCTACTAAAAAAATAAGAAGACTTTAACATCAGAGAGCCGCTTTCGAATTTCAGGAAGTGGCTTTTTTGTTGAAAAATGACTTACCTTATAACTTCAGATTTTTTATGCTATGTCATATTTCACTACTCAGGATGTAATCAGTCTGTGCCTCGAAAGGTTATCTGAATTTAATGGTTTGAGGGTTATACTGAAAAATTCTCAGCCGGTGGGTGGAGGTTGCATCAATCAGGCGCTAAGGATGGCGACTTCAGCTGGTGATTTCTTTGTCAAATGGAATGTCTCGGCTCCGCCTGATATGTTTCAGAAAGAAGCGGCTGGCTTGAATGAAATGGCTGAAGCAGATAATCCGTTTCTGGTTATTCCAAAGGTAATCTGGGCAACAGAATTCCATCAGCAACCCGGTATTTTGCTGATGGAATATCTTCAGTCCGCCATCAACACAAATGGATATGATGAAAAACTTGGCTGGGGAATTACTCATCTTCACCGTAAAACTGCTGCGAAGTTCGGATTTCATCATGACAATTACTGTGGAACGACTATTCAGGATAATACCTGGACCGATGAATGGCCTGAATTCTTCGCACACTGCCGGATTGAAAACCTCGTGCAGCAAATCAGAAAATTACGTGGAATATCGATTGATGAACTTAAAATTTATGACCAACTGATTGACCGGATTCCGCGGTTGCTTTCTCATCAAACAGTTCCATCGCTGATTCACGGTGATTTATGGTCGGGCAATTACATGTACACTGCAAAGGGCCCGGCATTGATCGATCCGGCTTGTTATTATGCCGATCGTGAAATGGAACTGGGCATGATGAAACTATTCGGCGGTTTTTCTGTTAAAGTTTGGAATGCTTATCAGGAAGAATTTCCGCTTCCGGATGGCTGGCAGGAACGAATCCGCCTTTATCAGCTTTATCACGTGTTGAACCACCATTTGCTTTTTGGCGGTTCGTATGGGAGACAGGCAGTTGAAATTGCAAAAGAGTACCTGTAAGAATGAAGGATTGAATTGCTGAAGGACTGAATGTATTAAGAACTTAATTATGCGGATGACTAAATTAATCGGATATATTATTTTGGGGATTTCGATTGTAATTTGGCTGATGATCCCGGTAGTACCGTTTCTTGGTTTTTCTGTTGGACCGGCTGCCGGAATTACAACCGGATTGATCGTTGCCGGAGAGATTACATTTTACCTCAGTATTTTCCTGATCGGAAAGGAGTTTTTGGTCAGGCTCAAAAACAAATTCAGGCTTCCGAAATCAAAAACGGGTCTGTTCAATTAACTGTGTCATCCAATAATTTTTCTTTTCCAAGGCCCTCCCAAAAACACAAGGGTTTTGGGAAAGAAAAATTTTATCTTGTAAATCGTTCATCAAATATAATTGATAATTGTGATTGTATCGTACTCCATCCAAACATTGGGGTTTGCCAATTGTCCTCTACGAACTGTTTCTGAATCAGGTACAGAAGTT
Source organism: Prolixibacteraceae bacterium (assembly GCA_963676535.2). Lineage (GTDB taxonomy): Bacteria > Bacteroidota > Bacteroidia > Bacteroidales > Prolixibacteraceae > Aquipluma. The sequence continues at coordinate 122,472 of CAXXKQ010000032.1, forward strand.
TCATCAGGGCCATATCACTGCTAAATACCCGTTTGGTTTTTGTCACTTTTCTTAACCGGCCATTGAAGTTTTCGATTACGTTGGTTGTGTAATACCAAATGTAAATATAAAAGAGTCCAATTTGCACAATTGGATTTTTTTTGTTATTATTGGACTGTAATATAAATACAGAACAATGGCACTTCCCAAAATCATTGTCATTAAAGAAACAGAAAGCGAGATAAAGCATCGCCTTAAAACATCAACTCCTTTTATTGCCCAAAGACTGAGGGCGTTGTTGATCCTCAAGCAACATGAATTAACAGGGCTTTCTAAACGTGAAGCAGCCACACTTGCAGGGGTGTGTCCGGATAGTGTTCATAAATGGCGGACAATCTATGTAAGAGATGGGATCGAAGGTTTAGTAAAACACAACAAGATAGGCTACAAGCCTTCTGTTTTTACTTCAGACGAACACGCAAGGCTAGGAGAAAAACTGAACGATCCGAACAACGGATTACGTGGCTATGTAGAACTAAAAGAGTGGATTAGAAAGGAATTTGGCAAGGATATTTTATACAGGACTGTGGTAAGCTATTGTGTCACAAACTTTCATTCAAGTGTGAAGACAGCCAGGAAGAGCCATATCAACAAGGATGCTGGCAAGGTAGAGGCCTTTAAAAAAACTTCGGACAAGTTTGCAAAGAAATCTGGAACGCAAAAGGACAAAAATTCAATACCGTAAACTTATACTTTCAGGATGAGAGCCGGTTTGGGTTAATGACCAGAAACGGAAAAACACTTACAGCCAGAGGCGTTAAGCCAATTTGCCCGTTTCAGCAGTTATTCAAATCTACTTATCTTTTTGGGGCATTTTCTCCTATAACTGGAGACAGTTTGCAGCTTATACTGCCTGGCTGCAATGCAGATAACTTTCAGATATTCCTTGATAGCTTGTCAAACCAGAATCCTGAAGAGTTCAAAATCATGGTTCTCGATAACGGTGCATTCCACAAAGCAAAGAAATTGAGAGTCCCTGAGAATATCGCCCTTGTATTTTTGCCACCATATAGTCCAGAACTAAATCCTGCCGAGAAAATGTGGGCCAAGTACAAAAGACAGTTCTCAAATCTAATATTTGACTCCCTTGAAAAGCTGGAAATGTTTATGTGCCAACTAGTGATGGATACCACCAATGCCGAAATCAACTCCATTTGCAGGTATACCTATATTTTTTCAGATACATTTTGGACTGCTATATAATTGCATTTGGTATAAATCAACTTTCTGATCTCCGGAGGGTACTTGTAAAAGTTACTCAACCTTTCCCAATTTGATGCCCAACTCTTTGTGCTGTAAGGATATTTTGATTCCCACTTACTACAAAATGCGTCGAGTGCTGATTTTGATGCTTCCCTGTTTGGCGCCTGGTAAATCTGCTTCATGTCTTTTACCACGGCCCTGCTTTCTTTGAACGGGACAAACCGCATGGTATTCCTTACCTGGTGGACTACGCAAAGTTGAACATCTGTTTGGGGAAAACTGGCTTCGATGGCTTCGGCAAATCCTTTCAGGTTGTCAATGCAGGCAATGAAAATATCCTCTATGCCCCGCGAGCGTAAGTCAGACAACACCCCGAGCCAAAAGCTTGCACCTTCTGAATGGCCAAGGTACATGCCCAAAATATCTTTCAACCCGTCCCGGTTCACGCCGATAACACAATAAACCGCCTTGCTCACAATCCGGCCTTCTTCCCTGACTTTGAAGTGAACTGCGTCCATCCACACAACCGGATAAACCGATTCTAACATACGGTTTTGCCATTCTTTCACATCTTCAATTACCCTGTCGGTAACAGAGCTTAAGGTAGCTTCCGAGGTCTCCAGTCCATACATCTCCTGCAAATGCTTGCGGATATCGCTGTAACTCAACCCAAGCCCATAAAGTGAAATGATTTTTTCATCCAGTTCTTCGTTTAAAACCCGCTGACGCTTCCTAACAATCTGGGGTTCAAAACTGCTGTTCCGGTCTCGCGGCGTTTGAAGATCAATAGCGCCAAGACTGGTCTTTAATGTCTTTCCGATGCTGCCATTTCTCCGGTTAGATATCTCATCATGTTCCAGGTGTGTGTCCAGTTCCCCTTCCAGACTTGCTTCTAATATCCGCTTGATTAATGGGGTGAAAATACCTCCTCGCCCCGACAAGGGGGCCCCTTCTTTAAGACGCTCGATGGCATCCTTCTCAAATTCTTCAAAATCAAAAACCGTTTCTCTTTTCATCTTGCCAAATTAAAAAATTTATAATCCCCTAATTTGACACACTTATTTGAACAGCGTCTCAAAAACTCCTGAGAAAACCGACTCCGATGAGTAGGGCAACGCTCCCTGAGCCGCGCAGCGAGTCTTGGGAAACGGCACTTCCGACTTCTGTTTTTCTACAATTCCACCAATTTATTTTTGATGGCATAAACCACCAGCTGTGCCGTATTTTTGCTTTCACTTTTTTCAAGAATATTGGCCCGGTGCTTATCCACCGTGCGTTTACTGATGAACAATTTGTCTGCAATCTCCTGGTTCGACAACCCCTGGCAAATCAGAATCAGAATTTCCATTTCGCGTTCCGACAGTTCGGCATGAAACTCTTTGCTTTTGGGAGACGATTTCATGCTGTTTACCAGGTTTTGAAGCAACTCGGAAGAAAAGAAGGATCCTCCATCAAATATTACATCCAACGCAGTTTTTACTTCTTTTATGTCAGAATTCTTCAGTAAAAAGCCTTTTACCCCGGCATTCACCATTTTGTAATAATAGTCTTCCTCGCCATACATCGAGAGTGTGATGATTTTCAGATCAGGATATTTTTCGTGTGCCAGGGTAGCAGCTTCAATACCATCCATCACGGGCATGCTGATATCGAGCAGTACCAAGTCTGGAATTCGCTGTTCCAGCAGATCGAGAAACTGTTTGCCGTTGGCTGCTTCGCCAACAACCTGGTAGTTTTCAAGGGTATTCAGCAAAATGCGGAGACCATTGCGGAAAAGGGTATGGTCGTCTACAATAATCACACTTCGTTTGGCAGGTTTATTCGTCATGCATCAGTACTTTAATGGTTACCCGTGTTCCTTTTTTAAACTCGCTTTCAACCTTTATCTCGCCTTTCAGCGAATTGATTCTGGAATATATGTTCGAAAATCCCATTCCACTGTTGGCCGACTGATCCATAATTGTATCCACATCAAACCCTTTTCCGTCGTCCTTGTATTTGATAGAAAGGTATTCTCCTTCTTTGGTCAGGTTGATTTCAATTTTTTTAGCATGGGCGTGTTTTATGGTATTGTTGATTAACTCACAAACAACGCGGTACAGTACTACTTCCAGATTACTCTCGAACCGTTCATCCTTCAGGTCCGAAACCAGGTTAATCCGGATTGTTTTCGTGATGTTGATCTTATTTGCAAAGTTATTTAAGGCGCGCACCAATCCAAAATTATTTAAGACGTGCGGACTTAAATTATCTGATATTTCCTTAATGCTTTTAATCGCCTCGTCAATAACAATTTCGGTATTTTCAAGGATTTCACGGGAGGGCTCATCATGTTTAAGGTGAGCCAGCGACGAAACCGACATTTTTACGCTCGACAACAGCGGTCCAAGTCCGTCATGCAGATCTTTAGCGAAACGTTTGCGTTCTTTTTCTTCGGTTTGAATGATGGCATTCAAAAACATTTTTTCAGTTAGCCGGCGTGAATCTTCCACCCGTTTCATGTATTTGAAAATCTTTTGAATCATGAAGACTCCAATGGCAAATGCCAGGGATGTAATAACGCCACCCCACACAAATATTTCACGGTAATCCTGCGGTTTGATGTCGCTTACATAAGGAAGAAATTCGACCAGACGCATGATAGCCATCAGAATAAAACCCAAAGTGAGCAACATCCACGAAGAGTTGTATTTGGTGACCCGCGTTAGTTTAACGGCCACGCCAACTGCAAAGAATTGCAGTACAATGGCAATGACGAAGAGTATTTTTAAAATCATAACAGGATGATGTGATTGTTTACAAAGTTACTGCCTGATTAGGGCTTTTCAAGACAAATGACCGTTAAAAAAATAAATTTTAAAGATTGTTCATGAAATCGTTTCGTCGTATTTGTTTAGTTGACATTCAATTCAGTTTTAGCCGACCGGAACATCCAGCCCGAAGTATAAAAAACCACCACACAAACAATCCATTTCAGTACTTCAAGTGGAAGTGATTTGACGATGTAGGCCGCCAGGAAAACGCCAATCACTCCTCCAAATGTAAGCATGACTGCCGTTTTTCGGTCATAAGCATTTTCTTTAATGAAACGGGTGCTCCCGCCCAGCATCAAACTGGCGGTTGAGGTCATCATCAATGGAAAAGCCGTTAATGGGTGCATCCCAAGCGCATAAACCATGGCCATGCAGGGAGCATAAAATCCGATGCCGATAGTTTGCAGAGCGCCAAAAATGAAACTCATGACAATGATGAGCGCCAGCTTCCAGCCCGACAGGCCACTAGCTCCACCGCCCAAAGGCAAAATATTGAGCAATCCGGCCAAAATAATCACAGTTACAATCAGTAACCCAATGCCCATCCCCAGTTGAATTTTGCGACGTGACATTTTTGAAACAATACCAGTGCCCAGCATAGCTCCGGCAAGTGCAGCAGCCGAAACCGCAACAAGCGTCACCGGGTCAATATTGACGGCAGTCACAAAAATAAAAGCCTGAACTACAGTTGGAATGGTGTCCCCAACATTCATGGTTCCTGGAATCAACTGGTCGTCAACCAATTTAAAAAACTTAAACAGTGCTGTTTGTTGGGCAAAGCTCCCTATGCCCAACGTATCAAAAAAATTGGTGATCAATCCGATGCCCAGGCGCGCAGGCATCCTTCCGGAACCGGTTTCCCTGCTTCGAAAAACATCGCGGAAATAAAAGAAACTGAAAAAGCTGGTTAGTAGTCCCAGCATAATTTTGAGCAGGATAATCATCTCAGGGATTTTCAGATACTGCTTAAAACTACAAAACAGTATGGTGGAAAGCAAATTTCCGAAAAAATCTGATTTTTATTTGTATCGATAGGCGATGCCCAGCCCCAGATTGAATAAACTAAAATTGACCTTGCCTATTTCATCCAGCTTCTGACTTGAATACATGTATCCGGCTTCGGAAAACGCGCACCAGCGTCGGGCGAAGTTATATCGGATTGAAATACATGGATTAATAACCAGTCCGTTGCCCTGAACCTGAGCATTAATGTCAGTATTTAAAGAACCATTTGCATAGCCGATTCTGGGTTTCAGATCGAACAGAAATCTTCGGCTGACCGGATAGGTATACATGGGACCGATTAAAAAGCCGTTGATTGACCACCATTCTTCGGGATCACCACTTTGTGTTTCATATTGGTTTTCAAATCCCACGAAAGTAATTCCCATATTCTTTTTCAAGCGGTATCCAATATTTAGCCAGTTGCCACTGTAGCCGGTTTTGGCGCGATAGTTTCGTCCGTTGATCAGAAAATCATTGGCCAGATCGCCCATCAGGAACGAAGGACCATTCCCCAAACCGATGAAGCTTTCGTGCTCGTAAACAGGCATCGGAGTGGGGGAAATTTCATAATTCCATGTTTTTGATTGAGCGGTCACTTCTGCTGAAGTGGGCGCAGAAGATGGATCTTTTAATGCAAAATAGTTGAGTTTGCCTTTATAGGCATCGAAATTTTCCTTTTTCCGTTCAATGGGAATTGTTATCCTGATTGAGCCCAGACCTGCCCCGACAACAGCGCCAACTCCAGCGCCAGCCATCCCAACCATTGGAACTAATAAAAGATACAACCCATCATCATTTTTGTCTAAACTGGCGGCCAAAACAATTGAAGGAAGTAATCCGATAATTCCACCAACAATGACACCACGTACAACGCTATTTTTTTTGCGGATTTGGATGGCATCAATGTCCTGAAACCGGAAGCTGGAAAAGTTATAATTTAAAGAATTCGTGATTCGGATGGATGAATCCTGAACATCGTAAAGTGTGCCTTTATAGGTGAATGAAGGTGTTTTTACCCAGGCATCATAAGGTTTCGGTTTTTTGTCCGATTGAGTTTGACAGAATACAACATCAAAACTGCCCATAATCAAGATGAGCAATAAACCCAGGTTTTTCTTCATTTTCATAAGATCAGGCTTTTGATTTAACCCCAGAACCTTTGGCGTACAACAATTCGTAACATGCTATTGTTCAAATGCAGTAGACCGTATGTCTTTGATCTATCGGGCTATCTGCAATACTTAATCAAACAGTTGCCTGTCGTATTTATTTTGATGGAAAATCATCAGCCTAAAATGAGTCAGGAGGTGAGTTTATTCTCCAACTTCCCTTATTTCTACCGACGTATTTTCACCGGTCAGAATCGGGCAGACACGGGCCAATTCAATGGCTTCACTGAAAGAAACTGCATGAATCAGGATATACCCCAACATGGATTCCTTTACTTCCCGAAATGGCCCGTCGGACATAATGTCTTTGCCTCGTAAAACTTTTCCTTCGGGAGTCAAATGGTTACCGCCTTCGGCCAGCCGGTTATTGGTTACCAGGTGATCAATCCATTCCATCCAGTGATTATTCCGATCCTGTGTTTCTTCTTTCGAAACGCCTGAAATGTCATTGTAGTCGGCCCTGAATACGAGCATGAATTCTTTCATTTTGAAAGGAGTTTATCGGTTCAAATTTTTCCGGAGATTAAAGTACGGTCATTTTTTGCAGTTCTGCCTCTAGCCGGTCAAAATTTTCTTCGTTTTTTTCGGGGGCGTAACTTCTAAGCCGCTCACATTCTTCCGGAGTACCAAAAACCATCCTGAAAATTACTTTCGTACTGTGGGCTGCCATCTTTTCGAATTCGGCCACAATCTGAAAGACAGGGTTTGAAAGGTGATTCCAGACCAGCAATTCAGGTTCGACGATCTTTACAAATACACTTTCATTCGGATAATTTGCCTGATCAGGTCCGTGCATGATGAAGTTCCATTTTCCACCAACGCGCAGGTCGAACTCATGGAATGTATTTGTAAAACCGTTGGGACCCCACCAGTTTTTCAGATGTTCAGGTTCGGTCCAGGCGCGATACACGATTTGTCTCGGAAAATTCAGAATCCGTGTCGTTACAATTTCGCAGTTTGAATTTGTCATTATTCGGTGTTTTTAAGGTTACAGATGAAACTATAACCATTGCTCGCTGCAAATGTTCGGATACCCGGAAGTTAAAACAGACGGTTTTTACAAACTAACGCATCGGGTTAATGTATTCGGAGTTGTTCAAGCCGGACTTGTGCCTCAGGATCGAGTGAGAAATGTGTCTGAAGTCTTTCGCAGGCATAATCATCGCAAAATGCACAGCTTCCAACATTCATCAGGATGGCACATTCCCTGATTTCACATTGAGCACATCCGGAGAATAATCTTCCGGTTTTGGCCCGGCATCCGTCACAGTCAGAAATATCTTCAGCCTCCAGATTCATTCCATAAAGGGTTTTGCATTGTTCGGCTATCAATTTTCTCAAAGTTTGCTGGCGAGACTGATTTTGCTCTAAAGTTGCCGAATGAATTGGACAACCGTTGCAATCCAGGCCGCAATAGGTAATCATTTCATTCATTTTTCCGGGATTTCAGGTTGACTGGTTATACGAGTGACTCAGCATCAATCGTTCCAATCCTGAAGTACTCTTTTTCTCAATTTGTTGCCTTTCCCCATTCCCATCGCGAAAGTCCACCCCAATTGATGTAACGTTTGTATCCTGCTTTTCTCAGGTTTTTGGATACGATATTCGCGTTGCCGCCGACAGTGCAGTAAATGATGAGGTATTTACTTTGGGGAATTTCATCTAATCGGCTCATGATTGTTCCGGCCGGGAATGATTTGGCTGTTGGTATATGGCCATTCGCGTATGCTTTTTCCGACCGTACATCCAGAATCCAGATTGAGTCAACCGGATTCTCGACAAGTTTTTTCAATTCCGATGGTTCGATGTATTTCTTCAAGACTTTGCC
>CAXXKQ010000033.1:0-60284 GCA_963676535.2 Prolixibacteraceae bacterium
TCGCGGAGGAGGCCGTTCTTCTGCCCGCGAAACCATTGCCCGGGTAGTGGCCGGGGCTGTTGCCAAGCTGCTGCTGGCCAAACAGGGAATCAGCATTCAGGCTTACGTTTCGAGAGTCGGAGAAATCGAGTTGAACAAGTCCTACACCGAACTTGATTTAAGCCAGACTGAATCGAACATCGTGCGTTGTCCCGACGCTGAAACAGCCGAACGAATGATTGCCCGGATTGAAGAAGCAGGCCGCAATCACGATACGGTTGGAGGTGTGATAACCGGCGTAATTAAAGGCGTTCCGGCTGGCTGGGGCGAACCTGTTTTCAATAAATTACATGCTGATCTGGGTTTTGCCATGCTCGGAATCAATGCCGTAAAAGGCTTTGAATATGGCTCAGGGTTCGACGGAACCCGCTTGTCAGGCTCGGAGCACAACGATATTTTCATCAAAACTGAAACCGGCGTGCACACCCAGACCAACCATTCCGGGGGTATTCAGGGAGGTATTTCAAATGGTGAAGATATTTATTTCAAAGTGGCTTTTAAACCCATTGCCACGTTGCTAAAAGAACAGCATACAGTTGACAAAGCTGAAAATGAGGTGGTCATTAATCCGAAGGGTCGCCACGATCCCTGTGTGCTTCCCCGCGCAGTTCCGATTGTTGAATCAATGGCTGCTCTTGTGCTAGCCGACCATTATTTGCTAAACCGGATAAACCAACTTTGATTCTTCTCAAACATTCAGTGTTTCGCCTTCCGTTTTGGCGATGATAACTGCAGCACAAGTGTCGCCCCAAACATTTACTGTGGTGCGCGACATGTCCAAAATACGATCAACGGCCAGGATCAGCCCAACGCCTTCAAGCGGCAGGTTCACGGCTGTCAGCACAATGGTCATCATGACCAAACCTGCCATCGGAATTCCGGCTGAACCAATGGCTGCCAACAATGCCGTAACCACCACAATCGCCTGCTGACTGATCGTCAATGGTATCCCGTAAGCCTGGGCAATGAAAATAACGGCTACACATTCATAAAGTGCAGTTCCATTCATGTTAACGGTTGCGCCAAGCGGAAGTGTAAAACTGGTAATTTTCCCGGAAACGCCGTCTTTGTGCTCAACAGCTTCCATCGACAAAGGCAAGGCCGCATTGGATGACGAGGTTGAGAATGCCGTCAGCAACGGAGTGGCCATATTTCTGAAATGCTTGTAAGGATTAGCCTTTCCGATAAATTTAACCGAAAGTGGCAGCAAAATTCCGGCATGAATGATTAGACCGACAAACACAGTGAGCATATAAATCCCCAGACTACCGGCAATATTTCCGAGCGATGCCGAATTCTTTGCCACTTCTTTTGAAACGATAGCAAACACGCCCAGCGGGGTAAAGCGGATGATAAACGTGGTAACCTTCATCATGACCTCAAAAACCGAATCAAAAAAGTTAATCAGGACTTCCCTTTTTTCAGACTGAATCTGTGTCATGAAAAAGCCAAACAAAATAGCGAAGAAAATAACCGGCAAAATCTGTCCGCGGGCCATGGCATCGATAATATTATCCGGAATGGTACGGATCAGAATGTCGCTCACCGAATGATCTGCTGTTGGAAGTGATTTTATGATTTCGGCATTTCCGAGGTTGGCGCCCACTCCCGGTTGAAACAGGTTAACCAGAAAAAAGCCAACCAGAATGGCAATCAGGCTGGTAATGATGTAATAGGAAAGTGTTTTTGCACCTATCCGTCCCAGGTTAGAGCCGCCGCCAATGCTGGCTACTCCGCTGATAATGGAACTTAAAACCAGCGGAATCACCACCATATTTAACGCCCGGAGAAACACCACGCCCATCCACGAAGTGTAAGGTACTGAATCCGGGATGTAATAGCCAAAGACGACGGAAAGAACCAGGGCAATCAGGATTTGCCAGTGAAGTTTAATCTTTGAAAGCATAGCTCAGTTTTTTTCAGGAATGGCAAATGTAATAAATTTGGATACAGAGATAAGCAATGTCCAAAATGCATTTTCAGCACCTAAAAACTTCGACTCAACGGCACCAGGCAGGCTATTCAACTTGTCCTGCCAATAAAACAGACCGAAGCCCTAATCCTCATCTTTTCCGGCTAATTTTTTCGGATATTTCTCTTTCCCTTTCATGGCGAACCAAAGAATCCGGTTAAACAAATCGTCGTTGCCCGAATCGATTCCGTCGAACTGAGGTTCCATACTCTTTTCAGAAAAATGTAGCGACTTGCCATTTAAAGCTGAAAGTGGCGGATTCATTTCGTTCAGCGGAATCAGGTTTTTTGTTGCGATGTAAGGTCTGAAATCGGCATTCTGCGTAAAGCAATCGAACATAGGACTTGCAGTGGCATCCATGATGTTCATCGGCGGCAAGCCGAGAATCTGCTCAATGGTGCGAACCATGGATGGCTGATTGTAATTGGTGTGCATAACATCTCCAGTTCGTGAATAGGGACTGATAACCATCCCAATGGTGCGATAGGCTGAAACATGGTCCCACCCGGCCTGCGAATCGTCTTCGGTAACCAGAACAACCGTATTGTTCCAGAACTTGCTTTTACTGAGCGCTTCAATAATTTTTCCGAGCGCCAGATCGTTGTCGGCCACCATAGCGCGGGGAGTTGGCAAACCGGGACGTGTACCGCCGGTATGATCGGCAGGAAGCGCCATAACCATCAATTCGGGAAGCTGGTCGCCTTCCATTTGTTCATACGCTTTCAATTCCTGAATAAAAGCCTCGGCGCGCAAGGCATCAGCAATCCGGTGATCATCGAATGATGGATAAGTTTGACTTAAAATCGCCTCAACCGGTTTGATGGTGGTCTTGTTTCTAAATTCAAATTTTTCACCTTTCAGGAAACCTTCGTAAATGGAAGTCCAGGTATACTTGTTATTATATACCGGCGTTGAGGCTTCGCCGTAAATCGTCACTTTCTTTCCGTGCTTCAGTGCATTGTCCCAGATAAAACCGGTTGGCGCGTAAACCAGGGCATCTTCCTGAACATGCGGATAACTCCTGATCCAGGCGCGCACATCTTTTTCAATGTAATCAGTTACAATCGAAGCATCCGTCCATTGATGGCCTTCGGCTGAACATTTTCCGGAAGCATAAAAATTATCCAGAAGCATGAATTCGTCGCATAACTTGTGCGTATTTGGAGTTATTTGCTTTCCAAAGATGGTTAAAGTTGAGTCGCCGTCACCTTTTTTCATATCACCCAGAACCTGGTCGTAAGTGCGGTTTTCTTTAATGATGTACAAAACATGCTTGAAAACCGAAGGTTCGCCAATCCGTTCAGGAACACAGACCGGCCTGATATTCTTTCTTGGCATTTTCTCCAGCAAAGCCAGCCGGAAGAGTTGGTTCGACTCTTCAACCTTTTTGGTATAGACTTTAAGCTGTTTATCGTCGGGAACCGGAATGACGGAAACCGAGGCCATCTGTTTATGCGAATTGTATGAGCGTTTAGTCGGGCCTTTGCTTTCGGATGAAATTTTTGCACTTTCCGCTTCAATGTTGGCAACAAACAACTGATTATTTCCGGTAACTGCAATTGCTCCCGGATAAGCTCCTGTCGGGATGAACCCTTCCACTTCGCTCAGCTTTTCAGAAGAATTGCCTCCTGACTGTTTTCCCAGTTCGATTACAGCAACTGCATTATCCATTCCGTTTGCAACATATAACAGATTGCCTGATTTTGCAATGCCAAGTCCGTTAGGCGAATCGCCCCAGAAGGTATTTTTATCGGGACTCAGTCGCACCGAAATGGTTTCGGTTATTTCATCCGTTTCGGTCGAAATGGAGTTGATTGCATCGCTGTTGGCGTTTGACACATAGATAAATTTTTCGTTAGGCGACGAAATCAGATCATTGGGATGTAACCCGACCAGAATATCGCGAATAACTTTACCTGTTTTGGGGTCGAGCACCGACACTGTTCCTTCGCGGGTAGCTCCGTTTTGGGGATCAACCTTGGCGCTTCCCCAAGGAACTCCGGCAACGTTGGGATCGTTTGAATCGGGAACGGAGCCCGCCCAGTTGGAAACATAGATTTTCCCGTTTGCTTTGGCAATTCCAAACGGGGCAACCCCTACCCGGCTGGTCCATATCTTTTCTTTGGTGGCAAGATCAAGTTTTTCTACCGTGTTATTTCCATTCAATACGACATAAAGGTATTGCTTTCCGTTTTCTTTCTGAATCAGCACTTCATTGGGAAGCGCAGTTCCGGCAGGTTTAACGGCTTCGAAAGCAAACGAATCAACGCTTGTAAGTTTCCGGCCATCCCAGTTTGCCGTCAGGATATATGAGTTTGGTTTATTTCCTACCGCGCCCCAAAATAGCTTGTATTGTTCACCGTCCTGAGTCCAGAAAATTCCGGTGAAGGTATTCATGATACTCTGGCCCTTAACTAAGCCTTTCATCGGTAAGTTGGCAACCGGTTTTTTCGTTTCAGCCGAAATGATGACCACTTCATACCGACCTTCCACGGCAATCCACTTTTCATCGGGAGATAGTGCCACATCCATTGCATGGTTTTCCAGTTCAGGAGAACCAAAGTAAATCTGAGTTCCGGCCGGATCAATCCACCGGTTGTATGGCAACAGGTCCGGATTGTCGGTTGGCGAAAGGGTTTTATCTTCGTAACTACTGCGGTATTTGGCTTCTTCTTTGCTTTTTTTTCGGGGTTGCGCCTGAAGCGAAATAAAAACTGCCAGGAACAGCAGAACAAATAGGTTTAGTTTTCGGTTAAGCATTATTGTATTTTTTAAATTCGACTTTTTATCTGTTTATTCTTGAGCTGTAAAGTAAGCAGAATAAAAAATAAAGTTCTGAAGATTTATTGACTTTTTTTAAGCACCGCCAAAGCCCGCTTTGCAGCTATAATCAGCAACAACAGCTGGTGGTTGACAGTATTTGCAATGTGACAGTGATATTTGCAAGATGTCGGATAATATTTGTCCAGCATATAAAAACTATATTATGACAACGAGCAGAATGAATCCTAAAGTAGATGTATATCTGAGTAAAGTTCCAAAATGGCAGGAAGAAATGGAAAAATTAAGAATGATTGTTCTTGATTGCGAGCTGACAGAAGAATTAAAGTGGGGTGTTCCCTGTTACACATTTCAGAACAGTAATGTAGTTATAATTCATGCATTTAAAGAGTACTGCGCAATTTTGTTTGTCAAAGGCGCTTTGTTAAGTGATGACAATGGAATACTAATTCAACAAACGGAGAATGTACAGGCAGGACGCCAGGTTCGGTTCACCAATGTTCAGGAAATAGTTGAGATTGAACCCATCCTGAAAACCTACATCTATGAAGCCGTTGAAGTGGAAAAAGCCGGTTTGAAAGTGAATTTTAAAAAGACTTCGGAATTCACCATTCCTGAAGAATTTCAAAATAAACTGGATGAGTTCCCTGCGCTGAAAACTGCTTTTGAGGCTTTGACTCCGGGACGGCAAAGAGCATACCTTTTTTATTTTTCTACAGCCAAACAATCCAAAACCCGGGAGTCAAGGGTTGAAAAATATATACCGCAAATTCTCAATGGGAAGGGATTAGATGATTAGCGTTTCCCCGCTGACTGAGACGGAAAATATATAGAGTATTTTTGAAATTGTTTACGCTTTGAGCTTCATCGAAGTCGCTCACTTCAATGAATTCTTTAAGAAGCACATCAGCTAAATTCGCTAAAATTCGGTATTGTTTGCTTTTCGCAATTGCTTGTTTCGATTTGGTTATTTCAGCGACAAAAGTTAATCGATCTTTGTATTTATCATTTAAAGCATAAAATCATGGAAACAAAAATTCAAAAGCGTAAATTAGGAACCAGTGGGCTTGAAGTATCAGCAATAGGTCTTGGCTGTATGGGAATGAGTTTTGGTTACGGAACTATTTCAAATGAAAAGGAAATGATTCAGCTGATTCGGAAAGCCGTTGAAATGGGTGTAACCTTTTTTGATACCGCCGAAGTTTATGGCCCGTACATCAACGAAGAACTGGTAGGCAAAGCCCTTGAGCCGTTCAAAGGTCAAGTTGCAATTGCCACTAAATTCGGGTTTAATTTTCAGAACGGTGTAAATACCGGACTCAACAGCCGCCCTGAAAATATCAGGAAAGTAGCAGAAAAATCGCTGAAACGACTTCGGATGGAGTCTATTGACCTGTTCTATCAGCACCGTGTTGATCCGAACGTTCCAATCGAAGACGTTGCCGGCACCGTGAAAGACCTCATTCAGGAAGGAAAAGTGAAACATTTCGGACTGTCGGAAGCCGGCGTACAGGTGATTCGCCGTGCCCATGCCGTGCAGCCGGTTACCGCTTTGCAAAGCGAATACTCGTTGTGGTGGCGCGAACCCGAAGAAGCGATCATCCCAACGCTCGAAGAATTGGGGATTGGGTTTGTCCCGTTCAGCCCGCTGGGCAAGGGTTTCCTGACAGGGAAAATGGATCAAAACACGACTTTCGACTCTAAAGACTTCCGGAGTACAGTTCCACGTTTGTCGCCCAAAAACATCAAAGCCAATATGGCCTTTGTTGATTTGGTTGCAGCATTTGCTCAACGCAAAAATGCAACACCGGCACAAATTGCATTGGCATGGGTTCTGGCGCAAAAGCCGTGGTTTGTTCCAATTCCAGGCACTACAAAACTGCACCGTTTACATGAAAACCTTGGAGCTGCAGCAATCGAATTCACACCCGATGAGCTTCAGGAGATAAATATTGCTTCATCAAAAATTACCGTGCAAGGCGACCGGTATTCGGGAGGCAGTGCAAAAATGATAAATCGCTAATCAACATCTGTTCGATTATTGGGAGTGATATTCAATAGAAATCAGGACAATCAAAATCCTCTGGCTTGAAAAAAAATGTTCTCTCAATGCCCAATCGGCAAACTTGAAACTCATAAAATCTGTTTCTCAACATTTCGATTTCCCCGAAAAAGTATTTACTTAGCAGCACAGTACAGGACAATGCAAAATTCGACTGTAAATAAACTAATCATGCTTTAAAACAAATAGATAGATGAGATTACAAAACAGATTGATTGGCCGTTTGCCCAAAGTTGGCATCCGACCTGTGATTGACGGAAGGGAACGTGGCGTACGCGAATCGCTGGAAGCGCAAACCATGAATATGGCCAAAGCTGCTGCTAAATTAATCGAAGAAAATCTTCGTTTCCCCAGCGGCGAAAAAGTGGAATGTGTGATTGCCGACACCACTATTGGCGGTGTTGCCGATGCAGCTTTCTGTGCCGACAAATTTGAAAAAGAAGGAGTTGGTGTGTCGCTGACAGTTACACCCTGCTGGTGCTACGGAACCGAAGTTATGGACAGCAATCCGCTGTTGCCCAAAGCAGTCTGGGGATTTAACGGTACTGAACGTCCGGGGGCAGTTTACCTGGCCGCTGCACTGGCCGGATACAGTCAGAAAGGACTTCCGGCGTTTGGAATTTATGGCCGCGATGTGCAGGATGCCGGTGATACCAGCATTCCTGATGATGTTCAGGAAAAAATTCTGCGTTTTGTGAAAGGCGGACTGGCCGTGGCTCAGATGAAAGGAAAATCTTACCTTTCAATTGGCAGTACCTCGATGGGAATTGCCGGTTCGGTCGTTAATCCCGATTTTTTTCAGGATTACCTCGGAATGCGGAATGAATCGGTCGACATGAGCGAAATCATCCGCCGGATGGACGAAAAGATTTACGATCAGGAAGAATACGCGAAAGCGATGACATGGACAAAAGCAAACTGTCCGGAAGGGAAGGATTTAAATGCTCCTGAAGATCAATCGAGCCGTGAACGCAAAGACTGGGAATGGGATTTTGTCGTGAAAATGACCATCATTTGCCGTGATTTAATGATTGGAAACCCGGTTCTGAAAAAACTTGGCTTTGGAGAAGAAGCAAGAGGTCATAATGCTATTTTAGCTGGGTTCCAGGGGCAACGTCAATGGACCGATCATTTCCCGAACGGCGACTTTACTGAAGCCATCCTGAACTCTTCGTTCGACTGGAACGGAATTCGTCAGGCATATATTCTGGCCACTGAAAATGACAGTCTGAATGGAGTATCCATGTTATTTGGGCACCTGCTCACCAATACGGCACAAATCTTCTCTGATGTTCGTACCTACTGGAGCCCGGATGCCGTGAAACGGGTCACTGGTAAATCGCTAACCGGGCTCGCCGAAAACGGCATTATTCACCTGATTAACTCCGGCTCAACCACACTTGACGCGACAGCCATGCAACGCGACAAAAATGGAAATCCGGTCATGAAACCTTTCTGGGAAGTTACGGAAAAAGATGCAGCCAAATGTCTGGAAGCTACCGATTGGTGCCCTTCAAGCAAAGGATATTTCCGTGGCGGAGGTTATTCATCTCATTTCAAAACTCAGGGAACCATGCCGGTAACCATGTCGCGCATAAATCTGGTAAAAGGCCTGGGACCAGTGCTTCAAATTGCTGAAGGCTGGACCGTTGAACTTCCGGATGATGTTCATACTATTTTGGATAAACGAACCGACCCAACCTGGCCAACCACCTGGTTTGTTCCACGTCTGGCAAACGAGAACGATGCCTTTAAAGATGTTTACAGTGTGATGGCCAACTGGGGAGCCAATCACGGCGCAATCTCCTTTGGCCATATTGGCGCCGACCTGATTACCCTGGCATCAATCCTCCGGATTCCGGTTAATATGCACAATGTAAGCAACGACCAGATCTTCAGGCCAAGTGCATGGTCGGCCTTCGGAACTGAAAAAGAGGGCGCCGATTATCGGGCTTGTGCTGCCTACGGACCATTGTATAAATAATTGCTAACTTCGAAGGATAAATGATTAAAAGCCTGAATTGTATATGCAGTTCAGGCTTTTTACAAAATCAGCCGAATGGAAAAATTCATTTTTAAACCCGATAATGGTTCGTCGCAAACCAAGCTGCAGCAATTAATTCATGCCGTGACCGAAGCCATCAGCCTGGGAATTCTGAAAGAAGGTGATTTTTTACCTTCAGTGAACCAATTAAACAAAGACAGTGGCATTTCGCGCGATACCATTTTTAAGGCTTATTCGATTTTAAAGCAGCGAAGCATTATTTCCTCCACGCCAACCAAAGGCTATTTTGTAGCCTCCGAATCGTACCGGGTTTTTGTTTTGCTCGACGATTTCAGCGCTTTTAAAGAGCAATTGTACAAATCGCTCAGGGCCAATCTTCCTGATAACTATTCCGTTGACCTTTTGTTTCACCATTACAACCCTGAAATTTTTGATCAGCTCATTCTGAATAGTCTTGGACGGTACAGCATGTATGTAGTCATGAACATCGACAATAAGAACCTGGAAGATGTAGTCCGGAAAATTGATCCAAAAAAACTTTTGCTCCTCGACATGGGCTCTGATCCTAAAAATGAGGTTTCCAGTCTGACGCAGGATTTCAATCAGGCCGTATATGATTGCCTGTATTCAGGCCTGAACCTTCTCCGGAAATATCAGGAATTTATTCTGGTTTTTCCTGAAAACACGCCACATCCGGCCGAAACGATCGAAGCGTTTAACCGCTTTTGTTCTGATTACCAGCTAAAGCATGCCGTACTTGACCAGATCGAAAACCGCGAAGTTCAGCCGGGACAAGCTTATCTGGTTATCAAAGACTCCGACCTCGTTAAAATCGTCAGGGATTGTAAGAAAAATGGATATCAAATTGGTTCTGAAGTGGGTATCATTTCTTACAATGACACACCCATGAAAGAAATTGTTGGTTCCGGCATCACGGTCATCTCCACCGATTTTGTCCGGATGGGACGCGATTGCGCTCATTTTATCCTCAGTAAGGAAAAAGTCTCCGAAGTAATCCCTACCCAATTAATCATGAGGAGTTCGTTGTAAAAACCTGCGCAATCATTTGACAGCAATTAATTTCAGACTGTTGCGTGTTGCATTTCTCCGGTCAGGGCAATTTCTTCGATCGCTGAAATTAAAAATCCGTTGTAAGACATAAATTGTTCTTTCCGTTTTCGGATGTAGGAAAAATGAAACGGAGAGCAGGACTCAAAGCGGGCAACAAAGGATTGACTGTATGCTCCGGGATTTTGAGCAACGGCCTCTGTGATGAACAAATCCATACTCCTTCTCATCAGCGATTTGAACAGTTCCAAATGCTGTCCGTCAAACCGGTCCAGGGTTTTCATAACTTCTTCGCCAAACCAGTAAGTGCGGTTTAGCTTTTCATCCAGCGGAATGCGGAATGCCTGACTTGAAAACATGGTCATTAGCCCTGATTGATAGTCATCTTCCACATCCTGAATATCATCAAGTAACTGAAGATATGCGCCGTAACCAAATAAAAAATATTTCTGTTCGGCAGTTAGTTTTCCGGCAACCAGGTAGCCATCAGTTAAAACCGAAGTTCCGCCCTTCGCCAGACAAATGTGCAACGTCTCATCTTCCGTTATCGAATGCTTTGGCTGAAGCAGTTTCAGGCTGTTGGTCTGCGCATCATGAATGGCCAGTAAACTCTCAAATATCTCCGGAAATTCAGTTCGTGAATATTGTTGCTCGATCATTTCAACCAATCTAAAAACAGCCTGTTCGGTTTTGGTCTCCGGCTCCGGATATTCACCGGAAAGCCGCTGCCGGAACCGCTCACTGAAAATCATTTTTTCAAATGTTGAAATCGTTGGATCATCGAGCAGATTATCGGTATATGGATAAAGCAGGCTGTAAGACAATATGGATGGAGTGAGTTGTATCTGAAGGCCCATTATGACCTGAAGTCCGTTCATGATCCACATATTTCGGCAAGCCTGAAAAATATCATTAACAGACAATTGCGGATCGAATGCGCGGGCCTGCCGCACAAATGCCCGGCTTACTGCAATCAGGTCATCCGAGAACATCAGTTGAAGCTGATCGCCAGTAAAATCAAGCCCATCACGTAAAAAAGTACGGGTGTTTCCAAGAAATAATTTCTTGCTTTCCTCTGTGAAACGGAAACCCTCCTTGCTGTTTCCAAATGATTTAATGTATTTTAAAAACCGGTCGAGCTTCTGTTCTTTAATCCGTTTTTTGGATTCCGGATATGTCCGGCTAAATTCCGGTTGAAAAGCAAAAGTCTCTTTCCATATTCGCATATAGGATTCGGAATAATTCAGCATCATGAGTTTGGATTGTTTTCGTAACCTGAAATTCTGAATTTTATATTGAATCCTGAAAAAATAAACGACCAATGTGCGCTTTTTACCGATAAACAGCCGGTGGTCAAAGAATAACAAGCTGTATTCGATCGGATAAGCTGCACGACATATTCAGCCAGATCATTTTTTTAAAATTTTAGCAAAAAAAACAATTTGTCGAAATTAAAAATTTCTATATTTGCTGCGCTTTAAACGAAAAGCAAATGCCCAGATGGTGAAATCGGTAGACACGCTAGTTTCAGGGACTAGTGCTCGTAAGGGTGTGCAAGTTCGAGTCTTGTTCTGGGCACTGATAAAAGTATCAAAATGTATCAAAAGCGCTTAAATTCAATGATTTAAGCGCTTTTTCTTTTAGGGAAATTTTCATCAAATACCCTTAAATATCAAAGGAAAAGCGACAAAATCGAGACCAAACACAAAATCACTTTTTCTGGTCGCGGAAAATCACGCAACGAATTGATTCAAAACATTTTATTTGACTCTTTTTGACTCATTTTTGCACTTTTTATTTAGTGCAAATTGAGGTATTTTAGATCGTCTGCGAGACCAGATTTTTGATTTTGTTAATTGTCGTATCATGAAAATTGTAATTAATTTCTTATTAAGAAAAAGTAGAAAAGCCGATGATGGAGCGCCACAACCGGCGAATAGAGCGGATCATTAAAAATGCCAAGTTCCATTACAAATCCAGCATCGAAAGCATCATTTTCGATCAGTCACGGAATCTGGAACGAAACCTCATTTTGCGTCTTGGCGAGTGCGAATTTGTTGAGAAAAACGAGAACATCTTAATTATTGGGAGCACCGGTGTAGGTAAAAGTTATTTGGCAACAGCACTCGGTTACCAGGCATGTATCCAATGCTACAAGGTGAGTTATACCAAATGCAATTATATAGCAGTCCAAAATGTATCTGAAAAAATATAGGTATACCTGCAAATGGAGTTGATTTCGGCATTGGTGGTATCCATCACTAGTTGGCACATAAACATTTCCAGCTTTTCAAGGGAGTCAAATATTAGATTTGAGAACTGTCTTTTGTACTTGGCCCACATTTTCTCGGCAGGATTTAGTTCTGGACTATATGGTGGCAAAAATACAAGGGCGATATTCTCAGGGACTCTCAATTTCTTTGCTTTGTGGAATGCACCGTTATCGAGAACCATGATTTTGAACTCTTCAGGATTCTGGTTTGACAAGCTATCAAGGAATATCTGAAAGTTATCTGCATTGCAGCCAGGCAGTATAAGCTGCAAACTGTCTCCAGTTATAGGAGAAAATGCCCCAAAAAGATAAGTAGATTTGAATAACTGCTGAAACGGGCAAATTGGCTTAACGCCTCTGGCTGTAAGTGTTTTTCCGTTTCTGGTCATTAACCCAAACCGGCTCTCATCCTGAAAGTATAAGTTTACGGTATTGAATTTTTGTCCTTTTGCGTTCCAGATTTCTTTGCAAACTTGTCCGAAGTTTTTTTAAAGGCCTCTACCTTGCCAGCATCCTTGTTGATATGGCTCTTCCTGGCTGTCTTCACACTTGAATGAAAGTTTGTGACACAATAGCTTACCACAGTCCTGTATAAAATATCCTTGCCAAATTCCTTTCTAATCCACTCTTTTAGTTCTACATAGCCACGTAATCCGTTGTTCGGATCGTTCAGTTTTTCTCCTAGCCTTGCGTGTTCGTCTGAAGTAAAAACAGAAGGCTTGTAGCCTATCTTGTTGTGTTTTACTAAACCTTCGATCCCATCTCTTACATAGATTGTCCGCCATTTATGAACACTATCCGGACACACCCCTGCAAGTGTGGCTGCTTCACGTTTAGAAAGCCCTGTTAATTCATGTTGCTTGAGGATCAACAACGCCCTCAGTCTTTGGGCAATAAAAGGAGTTGATGTTTTAAGGCGATGCTTTATCTCGCTTTCTGTTTCTTTAATGACAATGATTTTGGGAAGTGCCATTGTTCTGTATTTATATTACAGTCCAATAATAACAAAAAAAATCCAATTGTGCAAATTGGACTCTTTTATATTTACATTTGGTATTACTTCAATACATCGAAGCTGTTCTCCAAGTTAAAAATGGCAAAAGCCGACGGTTCATATCTGAAGGAACTTGCTAAAATCGAGAAGCAAGATGTTATTTTACTTGACGATTTTGGACTCCAGACTCTCGATAGTCAGAACCGGATAACACTATTGGAAATCATCGAAGACAGTCACAATAAAGGTTCCATCATTGTTACCTCACAAATACCAGTTCAGGGATGGTATGATATTATTGGTGAAAAAACCATTGCTGACGCGGTATTAGACCGGCTTATCCATCAGGCTCACCGCATCGAATTACATGGTGAATCAATGAGAAAGAAAAAGAGTATCAACAAAGAATAATTTTTACAATTTTGAATATCAATTACGACATTGAAAAAAAGTAGTTTTTAGAGGACATTTTTTGGTGGTCAATTTAAATCGGCAACACATGGTCAATTTGAATCGGCACAGGGTGGTCACTTTGACCGAATATTACACATAACTAATGATTTATTCTCTTTTCGGTTTAATACCCCGACCCTTGGGTCGGTTCCGCTTTCGCCTCGTGCGTTAGCTTTTTGATACCTCGCGGGCTTGCCCCGAGGTAGTTCATTTCAATCTGATTGTGGTTTTGTACTGATATTTTCCTGTCCGACAGATTGTCCGTTCAGATGGTATCGATTGCCGTTCAGATTGATTTTTTCGGTAGCATACGCTTCCACTCCATACCCATTATTGTACTGAATGATGTTTTCGTTGATGTTAACATTGCGGCAACCATTGTACAGATGTTCAGACATGATACCACTGTCACTGTTACCTTCAATCAGATTGCCAGTAATTGTGATGTTGTCGGATGAGGACAGTAACAAGCCAAACCATGCGTTACGGGCTATTTCACATTTTTCAACGATCGCGTCTGAACAGTTGGCCAGCGTAACGCCACATCCGGAAATCGATGTGTCGAACCGGCTGTTATATATACGAATCCTGTTGACATTTCTGAGCGACAAATTGTGATTTAATCGCGGTCCAGGTCCGATTCTCGAACCATTATCGCTGATGTTGCAATTGTTGATTTCCAGATTTTCAGCACCAGTAATGAATATACCGTTTCGTGAAAAATTAATGAGTGTGATGTTTTCTAAAACTATATTTTTCATACTTCCAGGCATTTGTCCCAAAAAGGCTATTCCTGTCAAGCTGTTTGCAAAGCGGCCTGTCCGGTTGAAACGTCCGGTATTGGGATCGTATCCCGCATCATGACTTGTGGCCCCTTCGATAACCAAATTACTGATGTGGACGTCGTGCATGGATGATAAATCTTTGGTAGAAATAGCATAATTTTTTACGGATTCAAACATCAGTACTGTTTCCAATCCTTCACCAGTCAAATGTGTTCCACTCGGTACATTCAATGTTTGCTTTAAGTTGTGAATACCTGCTTTGGCAACTACCCACTGTCCGGTACCGGCTGCTTTATCCAATGACGCCTGCAAGTCTTCACCTGGCAATACCTCGATGATATTTGCCGGCATTTTTTCCAAACGCTTACCGGTTGCTCCCGTCGGATATGCTATGGTGCCAGGGCGAAGCTCAATAGAAAGCTGTACTGTTTTTTTGGTTTGAAATTCTTCGCGAAAGGCGATTAATAGGTTTCGTCCGAGGTCGGTTAGGGGATGCACCTTCTCAAGGTTTTTTACTTCTTCGCACATTCGTCCAGTCATCGGCATTTTGACACCTTTAGCAGCATAGTGCCGGTAGATATATTCATAATCCCCCCGGCGGTTATCTATACCGCGTGTTGAAATATCCCCGTAGGATTGCGGCTTTCCTCCAAACATGACGTTCATAGTGTATTCGAGTCCTAAGGCCAACCGATTATTTCCTGGCGAAAACAAATCGACCCCTTGTGTGTATGCAATACGCGCAGCGCCGCCAAATTCGCAAAGGCCCATCTGAACGTGTGCCAGATCACGCGTCGTTTCCTGGCATTGCCCACTGGGATAAATATATTTAAATAAGCTTCCGTTGGCTGGAGCATGGATAAAATGATCGATAGCCCCGTCAAAAAGTACTCGGTTATCCATAAAAACGGCAATAGACAGCAGCCCCCTTACGATAACACCATCCCAGTTCCCATTTGCTTCCGGAAAATAAAAACGTAACAGAGGGTAATAGGTGTCCATCAACAAATGCGAAAATTGTTCAGTGTGCTTATCTGTCCATCCGGGATAATGATACCGTAAAATTTCTGCCCCGGCGCACAAGGGGTAACATGCAACACCGCCCACCAACTTTGCATCGTTTCCTTCGAAAGACCAGATCCGTTCTGAGAAATTTTCAATAATTCCGAGGGCTTTTTGCGCATATTGTTCTTCGCCTGTGACATACCAAATCAAAGCGCAATTATAAACAGTATTTACATATTCCAACAATGCTTTCCCTCCTCCTATATCGCCATGACCACCTCTTATAATATTGTTTACGTGAGGTATTTCAACGTCAGGTGACGTTTCTTCCTTCAGACGTTTCAATGCGCTGCTCCAAGGCTCTTGTCCTGTCAATGCCTGTTTTTTCATGTAATCCATGTCTTTCTGGTTCATGTCAATTCCCGGGTGAAGGAATTGCTGTGCCTGTACATTTACTAAGACAATAAACAAAAACAAGGTGACAGATACTATTTTTTTCATTTTTTGATTATTTCTGTACATTTAAAGTGAAAAGATTTGCATTGCGGTGCCAGTCCACATCACTCCAAAGTGTGAAGAGAGGTTCGCCATAATTGGACAAAGATATTCCCTCGAAAGGCATAGCTGCTGCAATTCGTGCCGAATCACCATTATAGTGTTTATACCATTCCCAGCTTACATCGGGATGGTCTGGCCAAAAACAGGGGCCGAACGACTCAGTGATTACCGCCTGCATGCGTTTACCACTTGGAAAGACGCAGTTATCGAGTGCCGTCTGCATATAATTGCGGGTACGTACCAACATCTTGCCGTAATTATTTCTGCAGGACCTGTCCCACAATTCGGAAAAACGTTTCAAATCCATTTTTTCCATACCAAGAAAATTCGATGGATTTCCCTGGGCAATCGAAGCAAATTCTTCGCCTTCTTGTTTATTCATAATCACTCCCGGCATGAAATGTACATCCACCACATCATATATTTCTGGCAGCCGTTTGGCATATTCTTCACCTCCCAGAGAAGAGTAGGAAAGCGGTATTCCCTCGTGGCTGATTTCATCTTTAATTTCTTCACCCATCCAGAGGTTGACCTGTCGGTATCGTTCGTTTACTTTCCGTTCTTTGTCTAATTTAACTTCGCCTTCATTCCTTTCCTCATCGTTGATCTGGCGTATCGACTCTAGCCCGCGGGTGGTGAAGTGGGGTACTTCATTCATGGGCGCCACCCATACGGCCCGTTCCAAAATACCTTCTTCACGCATCAGCCGAAGCGCTTTGACCCAAGTGTGTGCGAAGTCCCGGAATGTTTTTTCTTCCTGTTGAATGGGGATTGGCGGATTGTCCAATCCCCACGGTGACTTTTGTTCCATCATGTGGCCTTTTTCCCACGAGTCTAGTCCTAACCAGATATTATATTTGCGGCACAAGTCCGCCAACTGTTTCACCTTTTGAAGAGCGTTACAGGTGATGTCGGAGGTCACACGTCCCCAACAGGGTAATATTTTCCCTTCGCCAGGATTGTATCCGCTCCGAAATGTCGTACTTTTTTGTAATAATCTAGAGGGAAAACAGTCAACTCTTAAGGTATTATATCCGCGTTCGGCCGCTTCCCTTATCCTTTGTTCGAGATTTTCATACGAACCTCCCTTGCCCTGGTCGGTAAGCCATGAAAAATCCCACATTGCTATGGTAAGCCGCGTTCCCTTATTCCAGTAGTAACTGCTATCCGGGCCATTGTTATTCCCAGCTTGATGCAATGGATATGATAGTGCGGTACCTGTTGGAAATAATAATGCCGCAGTTGATAACTTTAAAAAATCTGATCTTTTCATTTGACTTGTAATGATTGATTTTCATTTCTTACCTGTTTTTTTGGTTGGCTGACAACATTATTATCATTACCGAATCAATTATTGAGATTGTTTCCAACACTCGTTCTGTTCTATATTGGCATCCAAATTACTATCAATTACATTCTGTGGTATAGGCAACAGGAAATCTTTAGGAAGCTTGTATGTCCCGCCGCGTTCAGCTGACCAATAACTATATTTGTAGATCCTGTCGCTCGGGATCATTCCACCCATACGAAGCAGGGTGTTCCAACGCCGTTCTTCTGTGAATAGTTCGCGGATACGTTCATCGAGAATGTAGTCGATGTCAACTTCGGCTTCAGTAACTAACGGTGCATGGGCACGGCCTCGAACCTCATTTATGTCAGCAGCCGCTCCTGTCTTATCGCCTTTCCTCAGTTTGGCTTCGGCACGTAAAAGGAAAGTTTCGGCCAAACGTAGATAATAATGATCCCTGTACACAGAACTGCGATTGCTGAGTCCTACTGAAAGACCTTCATAACCCCAATTGTCTATGGGGCATACTTTTGTGAATACTGGGTTGAAATTGGGCACTGTCGCTTCCGTACAATAATCTGCTACGTTGTCAACTGTGAGCCTGAAATTTGTCCCATAAAATGAATGTTTCGAATCCAATACCCTAAAACTACGCACAATATTGACTGGCGAATTACGGATATCGTTACCGCAGTTTTCCCAAACGGTATAAGCGTTGTGTTTCGTAGGCTGGATTCTTGCTTGACCGCGTCCTCCTATTTCTGCAGCAAAATTAAGTCCAACGCCGAACTCATCTAGTTTGCCCATGTTAAATGGCCCTGATGATGCACCCGCTTCTCTATATTGATTTTTCCATTGTAAATTACGGAAAATTGGCCCGTATAACGTTCCCCAGGGTAGATTCCAATTAATGGTGCTTGCATATTGCTGATAGACACTAAATTCATTTTTATTTAGCCACATAGCTTCCGTATTTCCTCCGGCACGGTTTGTATTTCCCCGTTGGAACATATCAAAGAAAACATCACCATTCGGAAAATAGTTGGCTACATTCTGGTAACTACCTTTATCATTCGGGTTGGCTCGTACACCGTAGCGATTTTTCATCAGTGCATGTAATCTGATGGCTTCATCAGCAGCAGCAATGGATTTGTTCAAATAAACAGGATCGTCATTTTGGTCGTTGGCCAAAGCCAAATAGGCTTCAGCTATGTAATGCCAGGTAGCTCCTTTCCCCATACGCCCATCCTCTGGATAATCAGGTAAAAGAGATACTGCTAATTCGAACTCGGCAATTGCATACAGGTAACTGTCTTTCCTTGAAGACCGCTCAAAGTCGAACTTGGGCGTTTCTGAAAAATCTTCGACAATGAAAACGCCACCCCATAACTCAGCTAAGTTCAGGTAGGAAAAACCACGAAAAAAATGCGCCTGGCCAACAGCTAAGTTTTTAGCAGTTTCGTTTGACCATGTTACTTGCTCTACGCCATATAGCGCCATATTTGCATTGGCAATCATTTTATAGAACGAATCAAATGCTCTTTTTGATGGAGCATAAGAAGTTGACCAGTTGGCAAAGTTCGAATGTACCACTGCATCAGAAGACGGTGGATTTTTAGCCTCACACATATCGGTGCCATTCCCAGATAAAAAAAGATATGCGCCGTCATTTACATTGGATATAAACAATAGTCTCCACTCTCGATAAATCTCAGTAATGATGTCATTGATCTGAGAAGATGTACTATATGCAGTAGCGTATGTGTAGGATGACTCCGGCTTTTCTTTCAGGAAGTCATCGTCGTTACACGCCCAAAAACTGACCACAACTAAAACAATGATAACGGAAATAATTTGATACTTTTTCATGTTAGCTTTATTTTAAAACTTGACTAAAATGACAGGTTGATGCCGAAAGACAAAGTTCTCTGAAGCGGAACCGTATTGATGTTGTATATGCTGAACGATTGTCTGTTTTCAGGATCTCCGCTTGCCCAATTGGTGATAGTAAAAAGGTTCTTAATTGAGGCATAAACACGTAAGCGCTTGATAAAAATATCTTTGAGTTCTTGTTGCAAAAATGTATAGGAAAGACTTAAATCCTGCAAGCGTACGAATCCATAACTTTGTAAAGGCGTATAGTTTGCGCCGTTGAAATTGGGCGCCGGGTATTTATTGCTACGGTTTTCAGCCGTCCACCAAGGGTGATCGAGATTACGATTAGTTTCGAAATTGGTGAGATAAGCTTGAGGATTACTTTCCATACCATATCCTCTGCCACTGAACACACCCGTGAACAGAGCGTTAAGGTCCCAGTTCTTATAATGAAGGGTCTGCGCCATATTCATGCGGAAATTTTCTTTCCGGTAGCCCAGAATGGTACGGTCGTTTGTATTGATTATCTCGTCTTCACTTCCGTCGATGTTGGCATATTTCGGGAAGCCTGCTTGGGTACGGTTCGCAGCTATATACACCGAATCCTCTTGCTGCACAATACCGATATTTTTATATCCGTAAATGGCGCCCAACGATTTGCCGAGGAACAGAC
Source organism: Prolixibacteraceae bacterium (assembly GCA_963676535.2). Lineage (GTDB taxonomy): Bacteria > Bacteroidota > Bacteroidia > Bacteroidales > Prolixibacteraceae > Aquipluma. Next base: position 19,831 of record CAXXKQ010000033.1, read on the forward strand.
TGTTGGCAATGTCATCTTTACCATTGCCGTACAAATCCACCAATTTGTTGCGGTTTAGGTAAAAATTCAACATGGACGACCATTCAAAATTGCTCCTTTTGATGTTCACCGTCTCAAGCGTAAACTCTATGCCCCAGTTATCAACCTGTCCCATGGTAGCCTTAGTACTTTCGAAACCATTGGCCATAATGGGTATAAACCGGTTAAAAATTTGATCGGTCGTTTTCGATTTATATGCATCTAATTCGAAATGTACCCTATTCTTGAACAAATCTATCTCAAACCCACCATTGATAGCGGTAGTGGCTTCCCAACCTAATCCTGGATTACCGATGGCATCGACAAATTGAGCCCAATTCACCGTGTTGTTACCAAATATCATGGCATGCCCCCCTTTTTGTCCTAAGTTTATGGAGGAAAGCGTTTGGTAAGGATTTAAAGACTGGTTACCGTTTTTACCCCAGGAGGCTTTTAACTTCAAAGAATTGATAGGTTCAACACCTTTAAAAAAGTTTTCGTTTGAAATAGTCCATGCCACACCAACAGTAGGAAATATTCCCCATTTTGTATTGACGCCGAATACCGAACTACCATCACGACGCAAAGAAGCTGTGAGATGATAACGGTCATCGTATGCATATACTAACCGGCCAAGGTAGCCGATGTTGGTTTTGCGAGTTATTCCGTGTTCATAACCGCCGACATTGGCGCCTATTAAATGTGTAGAAGCAAACTGCAAACCATTATAACCCAGCAATGTATTACCTATTCCCGAAAAATTAGATCCGGTCATGGTTTGTGTGTTTGAAAGAAATTCATCACGGGTATACACACCGGTGATGTCGAAAAAATGTTTTTTATAGTTCGTCGTATAATTCAGGATATTGTCAAAGACCCAATAAGTATTGACCCTGTTGACCATGGAACCATTTGCCTTCGAGAGAAATTTGGAGAGCGTTTCAGGTGCATACCTGGCGTCGTTGCTATGTTCTCCTTCGCCCACATAATAGGTTTCGTGAAAAAATTGGTTTCGCTTATGATTTTCTTCGGAATAAGCGAGATTCATTCTGTAAGTTAATCCATTTACCCAAGGTGCTTTTAGTAGTAAATGGCCTTTTAGAAAAGTAGTCCCGTAACGATCGTAATCGTCCCTTGTTCCCGATTCTGAATCCCAAAGCGGATTATAACTCATATCTCCCTCAATTAAGGCATATTTTTCCATTTCTCCATTAGGTCGGGTGGCATATCCGTAAGGATTCATCATGGGTTTCAATGTTGCCCTAATGCCATCATAATTATTGTATGTATAATTGACCTGTGCACCAGTCTGCAGCCAATCTGTAATATCGCTTTGTATCCGCAAAGTCAATGCATTCCGTGAATATTGATCCCCCTTTACGATTCCGGTTTGATCGGTGTTTGACAACACCATGGAATAATTAAGTTTTTCTGTAGCACCTGAAACCGAAAGTGAATAGTTTTGAGTAATCCCTGTCCGGGTAGCATAATCGACCCAATCAGTTGCCTTCCCATTTATATAATTTTCATAGATCGTTGGCCTCATCCATCCCGAAGCATCCGAAACTCCCCTATTGAGATTCGATTTAGCGACATAATCTTCAAGACTTTGCATTTTAGGCATCATGGTTTTATAAGATAACCCCAATGAAGTGTCAAAACTAATCATGGGTTTACCTATTTTCCCCTTTTTTGTAGTGATCATCACCACGCCATTGGCAGCTTGCGATCCGTAAGCAGCCAGTGATGTGGCATCTTTCAATACCGAGATGTTCTCAACAGTCGATGGATCAATGTCCCTCCAGCCCCCCATATAAATGACTCCGTCTAATACGATTAAAGGATTCGAGTTGGCATTTACTGACTTTTGTCCGTGTATCTGTATACTTGGAGTGCTTCCGGCTTCTGTTTCACGCGATATGGTAACTCCGGTTACATTTCCTCGGAGTATGTCCATTACGTTGGTACGTGAAGTTAAAGCTGCCGGAGAACTAGCTACATTGACCGTTGATACCGATCCGGTAAAGTTCTTGCGTTGCATGGTACCATAACCAATAACAACAACTTCATCAATTCCCACATTTTTCTCTGTTAAGGTTACATTGATTTGTGATTTGCCAGCAACTTCAATCTCCTGCATTTCCATTCCTATAAATGAAAATTGCAAGGTGCTATTTGTCATAACATTAGTAATTGTGAAATTTCCATTAGCATCGGTTATTGTACCATTAGTTGTGCCCTTTACTACCACTGAAACACCTGGGAGTGGAGCTCCAGAAGAATCATTGACTTTTCCTGAAATAGGTTTATTTTGCTGATTTATAGATAATTCTTCCGTCCTGGCATTTATGCTTTTTATCACAACAATATTGTTATTGACCATCTCATAAGTTAAATCTGAGCCCAAAATCTTTTCTAAAATCTCTTTTATATCCGAATCTTTTGAATTCACGCTGACAATTTTTGACAGGTCAGTTGATTGACTATTATAAAAAAATCTATAATCACTGGCCTTCTCAATCTTATCCAATAATTCGGAAAGTCTTACATTTTCGTAATTCAAGTTTATTTTTATTGACTGCGAGTAAGTTGTTGCCGCAGAAACCTGAATAAACACAATTAATAGAAGAATAGACGTGATTTTCATAACTCTCAAAATTTTTTGCACATAGCGAAGTTTATACTTCCTATGGTACACATTGGTTTTTTTCATAAATTTACGGTGTTAAAGATTGATAGATAAAGCCCAGTGGCTTTTATTGATTTTTTAATATGGAAACATGGCATTGTTTCCTGAATAAACGGGGATGCTTGCAGGCATACCCCGTTTAAATTTTCTGGGGTCTTATATCATAGGCAGGCGTTTAATTACTTTCTTTTTTAACGAAAATCTCATTTCCAACATGCGTGTAATTGAAAGGTTCTCCAGAAGCTTTAGCAAAAGCCTCCATTATTGTGTATACATTATCATTAATGTTTAAATCACCACTGAATTGACGTTTTTTAAGAACTTCGTCTATAAAAATAACTTTAACATTATAGATCCGTTCAATTTTTTGGGCAAGGTCTTCAAATGTCTCATCTTTAAATTCATATACCCCATTTGTCCAGTAATTATAAAAACTATTTGATATTCTTGATTGGAAGAGTTTTCCCGTAGACTGATCCAAAGTTAGACTATGGGAAGGTCTCATTAAGTAGGAATGAAATTTATTCGTTTGACCTCTCTCATTTACATCGAACTGAATTTGTCCTGATATAAGCTCAGCTTTTATTAATTTAACCCGTTGTGCGATTAAAATGCGAGAGCATATTTAAGTTTATTCAGGGGTTTGTTGTTTAAAAAGTTAAAATATTGAAGCACTGTCACTGCTGTAATTTTTGATAAAATGCGAACCGAAATGCCCAGGTTTGATTTTGCATAGTTACGCTTGAGCATAAATTGATCGCATAGTTGAGAGAATAGAGTTTCGATTCGTTTTCTTGACTTTTTAAAAATGTACGCAAAAGGTTCTTTGTCTTTTTGATTGCTTCTTTTGGGTGTTTCCAACCGGATATTGCACGATGAAAACAAGTCCAATTGATGTTCTTTTGACAGATATCCTTTGTCTCCAATGAGCCTGCAATTGCTTAAGTGAGAATGTTTAATGTCGGTCAAATAATAAACATCGTGAACGCTTGCCTTGCTCATATCCATACTTGCAAATACACCTCGAACTGAAGTCACCAGGTGCAATTTGTAGCCATAATAATAGGCCTTGCTAACAGCAGAATAACCTTTATCAGGTGCTGTTCCAAAGTTCTCCCTACATATTCTGCTTCGCTTTTCTCGGGCTATTTGACAAACAGGAACGGGAATAGAATCAACGATGTAAGTATCTTCTCCGTGGTTTAGAATGTTTGATAAGCCTTGATTAAAAGCTGCGATCCACGGATAAAGCCGCTTATGTCTGCGATTAAAATTGGAACGGTCAATGAGGTTTGGAAAATCGCTGGTATAATCTGATTTAAGTTTACCAAAGAAGTAACTTTCAGAGTCAATGCCAATAGATTCTGCAGTCAGAGCTAATGCAATTATTTGACAATCTGACATTTTTGGATTTCTTGGGTAGCTTTGAAAGTTGTCGAACTCATTAATCCGATCAGAAAAGAACGATTTGGTTAAACCAATAAACTTGTCGAAATTTGCCTTCAGGTTGTGCATAAGTAGAATAATGAATTGGCGTTTATTTTCTACTAATATATTGAATACCAATATAATGCACAACTTTTTAAACAATATTTTATTATTTATTTTCAATCGCACAACGAGTTAATTTATCATTTGGATATGCGACTACTGCAAACTTTGTCCCCAGTACTTTAATTCGGTTTTGTCCAATTTTTACAATGAACGGATGGGATTTTTCGTGTGTAACATCAAAAAAACCTTCTCCTTCTAATTCTACGATGCGATTTTTGCCCTTAAATTCTTCCGGATAGATGAGTTTGGTGCCATTGTTTATCCAAACTTTCGAACCATCCGGCAATACAACAGACGATCTGTTTCCATTAGGTACAAAAATTTCATTCATTGTAATTTCATTGTTGAACTCCTGGTTACCTAATAAAAATCCGCATAATAGTACTATTACAACAAGAGCTGCATATTTCATGAAATTCCATAGGCTCAGAGAATGCCTTTTTTGATTTGGTTTTTTCCTGATTCTGCAAAGGGCCTCCTTAATTTTAGCCGCCGATATATCATTCCCTTGTTGCATAATTGCATGGAGATTTTTAAATCGGATATATTCTTCCTTATTTTCTTCAGTCGTATTTATCCACTCAATAATTTCAGTATGATTATCAAGAAACTGATTTGACGTGATAAATGACATGAGCTTATTCTTTTTCATTTTTGAATTCATGTATATAGAATGTTTAAGTACCTATTGAACCCTATCTCTGTTTTTCAAAAAAAACGCAATTTAAATTGCATTTTTCAGAAAATAAAACTTTAACAAGTTGAATATGTACCTTTTAATGAATAAAGAGAATAATAAAAAGATTGAAAAAAATCTTGGAGTAAGTTTTATCAGAAAAAATAAATCATCAGAACATGAATGCGAACAAAGCCAGATAATCTTTTAGTGCAATTTTAAACACTTTAAGTGATTTAGTGATTTGAGCCTCAACGGATTTTTCTGAAATATTAAAAATGCTGGCGACTTCAGCATTTTTTTTACCTTCCATGCGACTTAAAATGAATATTTCGCGACACCGTGGAGGTAGTTTATCAAGCGTATCATTTACAATCTGTTCAATTTCCATAAATGCTATTGGGGAAGTATTCAATCTCTCCAGTGCCTCTAAATTCAGATTATACAGTGTATCCGTCGCAATTTTGTGGTCTGAATATTTTTTTTTCACCTTTTCATGACGCAAAAACATCAAACAATTATTTTTAACATTGGTATAGAGATAGCTTTGTAATTGATTTTCATCTGAAAATGAAGGAGCTTTATCGAGCAGAGTAATAAATGCATCTTGAACAAAATTCAAAGCATCATCTTCAGATACGTATTCTTTTGAAAAGGCAACTAATCGTGGATAATAAACAGTAAAAACGACATCAAAGGCGGCATCATTTCTATTGTTTAAGAGAGCTATGATATCGTTAGAGAGTACCTTCATAAAAACACGAAAAGTTTTGCAATGATAATAATTAACTCAATTTAAAAAAAAACTTTATAAGAGCGATATATGCCAAACAATTAAATAGAAATTGTAAAAAAGAAAAGACAATGAAGTATTCCAAAATGTTTGGGTCTTCTTTGCACAAAACGTATCTCATAGTAACACTTTCAATGCCTCCATATCTTTGGATATTTTCGAATCCACAATCCTGGCGTAAATCTGGGTAGTCTTTAGCGAAGTATGACCAAGCATTTTTGACACCGTTTCTATTGGCACTCCGTTTGAAAGCTGGTAACTGAGCTTTTATCAAATTCGTGAAAGCAAAAAAAGTAATGAAAAAAATGATTGTTTTAGAGACTGTTTAAATTTTATTTTTTGATTCTATTAAGCATTAATCTTATCATTGCAATCTGAATCATTACCTCGCTAGTGTCGGTCAGGTATTCGAAGTCTTTACTGAGTCTTCGGTAACTTTCAAACCAGGCAAACGTTCTTTCAACAACCCATCTTTTGGGAATAACGGTAAATTTACTGGAATGGTCTGATCTTAAAACGATTTCAAGTATCCAGCCGAATGTGGTTTTGGTCTTCTCTATGAGTTCTCCACGATAACCCCCATCAGCAACGATCTTGACCAGCCTTTCGAACCGACCTTTCAGTAAGGCAATTACATCAGTTGCGCCTTTGCTGTCATGCACATTTGCAGCGTGTACAACAACGGCCAGCAGCAAACCCATTGTATCTGTAACGATATGGCGTTTGCGACCTTTGATCATTTTGCCACCATCAAAACCGCGAGATTCGCCGCCCAATCTGGTTGTCTTAATAGACTGGCTATCAATACAAGCCAAACTGGGAGATTCATATTTCCCTGCTTTCTTGCGTATTTTGTCGCGAAGCAGTTCATGTACTTGTTCTATGACACCGTTGTTCTTCCATCTAGTGAAATAGTAGTAAACTAGTTCCCAATTGGGAAAACAGCCAGGTATCATACGCCATTGACAGCCTGTTTTAATCAAATAGAAAATGGCATTGAAAATATCCCGTAAAGAACGTTTTCTCTTACGGTTGTCGTTTAAAATGCCACTTAATAGCATCCATTGGCTATCGGTCAGGTTGGTTGGATAGTGTTTCATGTGTTCTTAACAGTTTGGTAACCATTAAGATAGTAAAACAAAACCAATTAATCAACTGATAGTCAATGTTTTATTCTTAAATATTCTAAATTTAAACAGTCTCTTAAACGAACAGACTTTCATGAGTTTTATTAATGAAGTTAGATGACAAATTTAAATACTGTGCTCCCAATGTTATTGCTGCTGAGATATTTCTGTTTAATTTTCTATATTTTCTTTTGTTGTAGGTCCATGTATTACCAGGGTTCCGTCGGAACGAATTTCCATCGGATCAATGAATACGACACGTTTATTCCCTGTGTTTAATGTTCTTCCATGATAAACGCAAAGCATGGTCTTGCCGTTGGGAGATATCGTCACGGAGTTATGTCCTGTTCCGGAAATAATCCCGCCGGAATCGGTATTTTTTTGAAGCACCGGGTTATTTGCAGCCTTTTTGAAAGGTCCCAGCGGATTGTCGGATATGGCATATCCTACGGCATAATTTTTCCCGCCGAAGTAATTGGCCGAGTACATAACATAATAATGCTCCTTGTTTTTAAAGATAAACGACCCTTCGGTCCAGCGCCGGTTAACTTCACCGGAAGTAACAGAACGGCTTTCCCATTCCGTCTGGGGATCGGACATAGATACAGGAGGACGGAGCAACAGCTGTGGTTCGCCAATCAAGCCCGATAAATCGGATTTAAGTTCCACCCCGTAAACCCAGCTTTCTTCAATTTCCTTAAACATACCTTTTTTGCGCGCCCAGTCCGCAACTTCACTATCAACGGCATGTTTATAGCAACAACGGGAAAAATAAAGATAAACCCTGCCATTCTCAAAAAGGAGATTACCGTCAATAACGGGATAGCCCGGATCAAAAACAGGCCGGTCATAAAGATCTTTATACGGGCCGGCAGGGGAATCGGAAACTGCCACACCGATGCGGAAGTTTTCACCTTCATGGGTTGGGTTAACACGCCAGTCGGCGCTGAAAAGCAGGTAGAACCTACCCTTGTATTCATAAAGTTCGGGGGCCCAAAAGTTGCCGATACCCCAGGAAGATGCGGTATTCCCCTGGTAGATCCTGCCTTCATTCTTCCAATGCTCAAGATCGGTCGAGGAATACATCTTAAAACCGTCCTTCACACCCCCGGTTCCAACCATGTAGTAAGTGCCATTGGAAGCTTTCAGTATATAAGGATCACCCATTTCCACGGATAAAGGATTATTGCTTTTTATTTTTGCAAAACCATTACACGACAATAGAATAAACAACGGTATCAGGAAAATACTACCGGGGAGTCCCTTCATTGTCACAGGTTGAACTGTCTTCATTACATTTTTATAAATTTTCCTCATAAAAACATTTTTATACTTGATATAAAACAATAATATCCCTTTTACCTATCCCGACTAAAGTATTCGAGGCATTGCCTTGATAATCAAATAATAAAAAATACATCATTTCTCAAGAAGATAATTTCATCACCCCGGCTCCGGCCTTCATCTTTACTTCTTTGCATACCAAACGGAAATGATAATAGCTTTTTGAATTCCCATTGAAATGTTGTTTCAGGTATCAATACCTTTTATGCGGAATTAGCCCTTTTTCTTTTCTTTTTCCCGGCATTCTTTAACTGATTTGCGTTTCCCGGATGGTACCGCTTGTTTTTCTCAGTAGCTTCATCAATTCCCGGAAGCCAGGTTTTGGGCAGGAAAATGGAAAGTGAATCGATTGTTGACTTGTATTTGGGCTTACCGGCTAGGTTTACAAATTCATTTTCGTCACCAGACACATCATAAAGTTCCTGTGATCCATCCACATAATGGATGTAATTCCATTTACCGGAGTGAACTCCAAAGTTTCCAGGCAGAAAAGTAGTGATAGATGGCTTGTCCCTTTTGGAACCTGGATCCAACAACAAAGACATAAGACTGCTACCGGCCAGTTGATTATTGATCTTTGGCAGATTGCATGCATCAATCAAAGTGGGATACAGGTCGATGGAATTAACAACAGATTCGCATTTGCCTGATTTAATCCGTTTATCATCTTTGGGTCCGGCAATGATCAGAGGCACATGACAAGCCTCGCGCCATAAAGCAGATTTTCCCCATCGCTCTTTTTCTCCGTGGTGATATCCGTTGTCGCCAACAAGAACGATAAGCGTATTTTTGGAGTAAGGCGATTTGTCCAGCGCATCGAGGATCATCCCGATCCTGTCATCAGCAAAACTGACGCAGGCAAGGTAAGCTCTGACCATTTGCTGCCAGTATTTTTTGCCCGTTGAGCTTAGAATTTTTTGTTTATTAATCTGGTTTTGGCCGATAAAATGATCAATGGCGTAGGCAGGAATGTCGTTTAAATCATCAGGAATAGTTACAGGCAGCTTAATAGCGTTTACATCGTATTCGTCAAAATATCTTTTGGGAGCAGTCCATGGAGTGTGAGGACGATAAAATCCCATGGCAACAAAGAATGGCTTGTCATGCTTCTGTCCTAAAAAATCAATCACTTTTTGAGAATTTCGCACATCGGGGAAATCGGCATCAGGTCCCTCCCACTCTTGGTAATCCTGCCATTTTCCCTGCAAGTTCTGAGGAAGATTGGGTGTTTTAAAGAAAGGACCATAACCTCCATCGATGTTGGACATGTCGTCCCACATATTCTGTAAAATCCCGGAAGAGGGTTTGGTATGAAAAATCTTGCCGGCAATTAAAGTATAGTAGCCATTATTTTTAAAGTGTTGTGGCATAAAAAGGCTGTTGTTGGCAACCGATGAGCCGGAAATAGGCTGTTGATTGTTGTATATACCCGTTACCGAAGGCTGCATCCCTGACATCATTGCAGTCCGGGAAGGATTGCAAAGTGGAACCGCCGTGTAAGCATTTGAAAAATAAACACCACGGGCTGCCAGACGGTCGAGGTTAGGGGTTTTAACCTGTATGTTGCCACCAAGATAATGAGCCCAGTCACACATATCATCCATGATGATATACAGTACATTTGGTTTTGAATCTTTCTGGGCTTTAGCCGTACCAGCTCCCATGGAGAGCAGGACGCCCATTCCGCATCCGATTACGTTTTTACTTATCATGTTTATATTTATTAAAAGTGTTATTTCAGGATGTCATCGAAGTTCATGACGAGTCAGAACCACAGTAACATACTTATTCGATCAAAAGACTATTCGATCAGTAAAAACCTGCAGGCATGAGGCCCAACATTTTTGAAAGAAATGAGCTTTGAAAATGATCCGATCTTTTTGCCGGTATAAACATCCACCGCCTGAACTTTTTTTGAAAATCCAAGGTCCTGAAGGGTTACTGTAATATCCTGATTTTTTTCTTTATCCGAATTTAAAAGAAGTACTGCTTTTTTACCGGCCACAAGATTTTTGGCCCAAATTTCGGTTGTGCCTTCAGTTTTGAGACGTCTGCCCTGTTCGGTTGGGTCCTGGTCAATAGAAATTGCCATTTTGTTGATCAGGATTGCCTTTTCTTCGGGAGACATATTTCTTGGATCATTCCCGAGCATCAGGGGCGAAGACATGATACACCAGAGAGCGAAGTTTGTTTTCTGTTCGTCGATAGTCAGCCCCTGATTACCAAGCGGGAGCATGTCCGGATCATTCCAATACCCATTTCCCGCATGAGATGCTGCCTGATTGTTGATATCAGCAATTTTCATCACACTTCCCTTTTTGTCATCAAAGACGGCGCCATGAGAAACTCTTGCTTTTATATCTCCGGTAGTCCTGGCCATCTGACCAATTTGTGGATACCAGTCGCGCCAGGTATAAGCGCTGATACTTAAAACAATTTCACGCCCACAGACTGAGAGAAGATCGTGCCACTTTTGATATGTTTCCTGAAGGTTTTTTTCGTCCCAGCCATTTTTAAACTTGCACTTGTCAAGCTTAATAAAATCAAGACCCCAATCAACAAATTGTTTAACCTGGATTTTCTCATGGCCAAAACCGCCAACAGAATCTCCGCCGCAGTCATGTGTGCCGGGAACCGTATGTAGTCCGAACTTGAGCCCTTTTGAATGGGCGTAATCGGCCAGAGCTTTCATCCCATGCGGAAATTTCACAGGATCTGACAATAATTCTCCGTGTGAACCTAACTTGTTATCACGCCATCCTCCGTCAATCACAAAATACTCATACCCGGCATCCAGCAAGCCTTCCTGAACAATGGCATCCATGCACTGCTTCATGTTGTCTTCATTGATTTCTGATTTTCCAAACCAGTCCCAGCTGTTCCAGCCCATAGGAGGAGTTGGTGCAAGTTCCTTCTTTTGTTGCATTTTACCGCCCCCCAATATCAATGAAAGGAAGACGATCAGTGTTATTTTTAGTTCCATGCCAATTGATTTTAAGTTATTTTTTTTCGACCGGAGTCAATGTTATGGAATCCAGCCATATTTTGTTTCCGGCGGGTTGATCGCCCGCAAAGAAAACAAGGCGGTACTGAGCCGGATGGTCAATCTTTTGAGTTTTGAAGAAAAACTGCTTTACTTTGGTGTCCAGGGTACAAGCCTGTTCGGCGATCTTATTCTTTGGATTTCCAACCTCCTCAACCCTTACGGTCAGCGTTGTCTTTCGGTTGGCCATGGCTTTCAACGAAAAATCAAACTCCCCGTAACCGGCTGTATGAAAGCCCCAGGCTAAAGCTGCATCAGCAGGCTTTTCCCCAGTCCTGACTACGGAAATAAGCGCTGAGTTTTCACCGGAAATACGTCTTCCGCGATCAATGGAAAAATCAGCAATTTTTTGGGAATTCAGGATGTTCCAGTCACCAAAATCAACATCGAATTCTCCGTTGATTTTTCTTCTGGAAGCCTGGGAACGAATGTTATATTCCCTGGTATCCATAGGATAAACTTTTACATAGCCGGCCCATTTTTCCCATGCTTTGTACATGCTGTCTTTTTTTTGAGGATAGATACCTGCAAGATCATGCAGCTCGGTCGGGTCTTCATCAATATTATACAGCTCAAGACTTTTGGCAGAGAACGCACTATCTTCAGGAGTTTTTGCAACAAGTTTCCATTTACCATCACGCATGGCAATGTTTGCTTCGTGTTCCCAGAAGATTGGACCTCTTTCGTTTTTCTGACTTGAGAAATGTTTCACCAGGCTGGTTCCCTGCATCGGAACTATTTTATGACCATTATAGGTCTTGGGATACCTGGCACCTGAAAGTTCAACACAGGTTGCCATGATATCGGTGAGGTGACCGTAATCCCTTACAAAAGTATTGTTCAGCGATTTATCGATACCATTGGGCCAGTGAACAATCAAAGGAGTGCTGATTCCACCCTGATGTACCCAGTGTTTATACATCCGGTAAGGGGTATTACTCACATTTGCCCAGTTGATACGGTAACTTTCAAAAGTATCTTCAAGATTTCCAAAAAGGTCTTTGCTTTTTCCGCTTGAGACGTACTCGGCACATCCTCCGTTATCGGCAAGGAAGAAAATGACTGTGTTATCGAATTGACCAACTTTCTTTAGTTCGTCAACGATCTTGCCAACATTTTGATCCAGTGCATCCACCTGGGCTGCATAAATCTGCATCCTCCGGGCGAATTCGCGTTTTTGCTCTGCGGTGAGAGTTTCCCAGGCAGGAACAGATTCATCGCGGGGAGTCAGAGCAGGAACTTTCGTCCATAGTCCAATTTGAACCTGTTTTTCCAAACGCTGTTTGCGTAGGACATCCCAACCAGCATCGTATACTCCTTTGTACTTTTCGATGTCTTTTTCAAGGGCGTGCAATGGCCAGTGAGGAGCCGTAAATGCAACGTACATAAACATCGGCTCGTTGGGTTTTTGGGTAAAATGATCGCCAATGAACATGGCCGAGCTGTCGCCAAGTGCATTGGTGAGATAAAAGTTTTCAGGAGCTTTATATTTCCTGTTGTTTGAATATACCGGAAGATTAAAATAATTCCCGGCGCCTTCCACCGTACCAAAATAACGGTTGAACCCGCGTTGTACAGGCCAGTTGTCGATGACACCGCCGTTGTCTTTCCGGGTGCTGCTCAGATGCCATTTACCAGTCATGTAGGTGTTGTAGCCAGCAGCTTTTAATACTTCAGCAATGGTGACAGCGTTTTTGCTAAGGTCTCCCTGATAGGCAGGAGTACCCAAGTCGGCATTCGTCATCCAGCCCATTCCGGCCTGATGTGGGTAGAGACCCGTCAAAAGAGAGGCTCTCGTCGGGCAGCACCGTGCCGTGTTGTAAAACTGCGAATACCGGATTCCTGTCTTTGCAAGTTTATCAATGTTTGGAGTATGGATCTCACCGCCATAGCAGCCGATATCGGAAAAGCCCATGTCGTCGGCCAAAATAAGGATAATGTTAGGCTTCTTTAGATTTTGTCCGCTCTTTTGGGTTCCGAAAGAATCACCGGGATTAAGAATTGAGATCGTGGCCAGTGTTCCGAGCAATGTGTTTTGTGGTATTCCCATTTTTAAAAATTATTTGGGTTCACGAATGATATGTTTGTTGTTTAAAACGTCGTTTCTCCAGGTATTCAGTTCATCCTGAAGCTGTTTTGCTTTTTGAGAACTTTCGTTTATCCGGTTATTTGTTTCGCCCGGATCATCTTTCAGGTTGAACAATTCCTTTTCTCCATTATCAAAGTATTCGATGTACTTCCAGTCACCATGCCGGATAGCGCCGGCAGATCTTCCACCCAGGAAGTGCGGTTTATCCAGTGGATAATGCCAGTAGAACACCCTGTCTTCAAGGGTTTTATCTTTCTTGCCAAGCAAAACCGGAACAATGCTTTTCCCATCGAACCATTCATTTTCAGGAAGCTTGGTCCCGGTCAACTCGCATAAGGTAGGATAAAAATCATAATTGGAAACAGGAACATCGATGACCTTACCGCCTTCAATTTTCCCGGGATCGTAAATAATCAGCGGCTCGCGAAAGCCTCCCTCGTAAAGCATACTTTTCCCGCCTCTTAAGGGAGCATTGGAAGTAACCCGCGTTTCCCCGCCATTGTCGCTGGTAAAAACAATAATCGTGTTTTTATCAATACCGAGTTCTCTGAGTTTTGCGCGGATCATGCCTACACCATCGTCGACAGATTTCAGCATAGCTGCCAGATGAGGATTGTTGTGATTCACGAAGTAATCTGCCGGCCATTTTTTATAGGGATCATTCCCGGGATTCTCTTTGGAAGGATCACCCTTTCCTGCTCCTGGTTTTCTCCTGAAATAATCAATATATTCAGGTTTGCCATGCAGCATGGTATGACAGGCATAATGACTCAGATAGAGAAAAAACGGTTTATCCTGATTTTTTTCAATAAATTCAACCGCTTCAAGATTCATTCGGTCGGTGAGAAACTCATGTTCCGTTTTCAGTTTCTTTTTCAGAGTTGGATTCCAGTCATAAGGCCAGAAATAGGTACCGTTTCCAATACCCATTATTTCAGAAGTTATTACTTCATCAAAACCTTGTTTATCGGGCAGAACCTGAATTGGTGCATTTTCGAGCGTATAACCCGAAAGATGCCATTTCCCGACAATCCCGGTATGATAGCCATTGGCTTTCAGTGCCTCCGGCAAGGTTACATACGCTGTATCCAGGAACTGTCCGGCATCGGGCCTGAGGTAATCGGTAATACCGATTCGTGCCGGATATTGTCCGGTCAAAAGCGCAGCACGTGATGGCGAACAGACCGGCGCTGCAACATAAGCCTGGGTCAGGCGAACCCCATCTTTTGCAAGTTTATTGATATTCGGGGATTCGTTGAACGTATTTCCGTAACATCCAAGCTCGGAATAACCGAGATCATCGGCAAGGATGTAAATGATATTTGGTTTTTTAGCGGTAGTGTGTCCTGTAGATTTGCAATAAGCCTGTACCTGAATAGCGCCTGCAACTACAGCCAGCGATAAAATTTGCTTTTTCATACCTGTGATTGGATTAACTGTTATGAAACTTAGTTTACAGTATTTTTTATGGCGAAGCGAAAATTCGTACTTCAGACAATGCAACTCCGCGAAGCGTTTCATTCTTCAGAAAAAGAGTGAATCCATCGGTTTCCCCGTTGCCATCAAAAGTAATAATTGTCGCTTTTCCCGGTGGCTTTTCCATCTCAAATTCCCTGGTCGTACCATCATTGAAAACGATCTCTCCCCGGAAAGCCTGTTTAATTGTATCGATTGAGTTATAGATCCATATCTGCATCTGATGCTGTTTTTTGTTCCATCGAAAGGAAATTTCAGTATTTTTTATATCCTCACGGCTTTTCCATTCGTAGTGCCTAAAACGGGAATACATGCTGAATTCACCATCAGTTAAAGCCTTAAGCGATGACCCGGGGAAAGTATTGCTTGAGTTAACAATGGCTTCGCCTGTTATATCCTTAAGAGTTGAAATGAACAAAGGCTGTTCTGTAACGGTAGGACCATCGATATACATCGTTCCGTCAGTTCTGAAACCCATCCTGTCGACATTTACATGACGCTTCCCTCCTTTTTGATTTACCTCGTCATGCGAATGATATACGATAACATATTCCTTCCCGTCAGGAGAAACAGTCACAGCATGATGGCCGGGACCTGAAATCTTCCCGGGATCAGGTTCATTGCTTAATATTGGGTTCAGCGGATATTTAGTAAACGGCCCCATCGGGCTGGTCGATGTGGCATAGCCTACTGCATAATGATCGGTGCAAAAACAGTTGGCAGAATACATCAGGTAATAGATACCCTTATGCTTGACCATGCAGGGCCCTTCGTTCCAAAACATTCCCGGGCTGTTCCTGTATTCCCATTCCTGTTCAGGCTGAGTCAGCTTATGGGGAGCGCCCTTTACTCCGGATAAATCTCTCTGTAATTCAATGACCCAAACCTCGCTATACTTTTGGTTCTTAACCTTGTTTGTTGACATGGCGTTGGAATAGTACATGTAGACCTTTCCGTCTTCATCAAAAAAGATATCGGAGTCCAGGACACCCTTTTCTCCAGTTTCATAGAAGGGCTTGTTGCCTATATCGATGAACGGACCGAGCGGACTGTCAGAAACAGCCATGCCAATTTTATTTGGGCCACTGGCTGGTGCGCCCGTATAATGCAGAAAATACTTTCCATGCAGTTTGACAACTTCAGGTGCCCAAAAATTTCTCTTTGCCCATTTGTACCCAATCATGGCATGACCCTTTGCTTCCCAATGAACAAGATCTTTGGATGAATGCACCGGGAAGCCTTTACCGGTATGGTACAAATAGTATGTTCCATCACTGTCGCGAAACACAAACGGATCGGCCCCATTCATCAAACCATTTGTATAGGTTTCAACGCTATTACCCAAAACGGGAACATTTGTACCCTCACGATAAACGTTACTGATACAAAATGTGATAAAAAGGAACCTTAGGATAAAATATTCTTTTAGCATATTAATTTTTTCTTCCTCCGGGAAGATCCTTCATAAAATCAGTGGGGATATGTCTTTTGAACTCGTTGATTAAAGGAACCATATCTTTCCGGTTGACCAGATTTGTCCATTCGTACGGATCACTGATGTAATCGTACAGTTCGGCGGAGCCATCAGGATATTGAATGTAGCGATACCTGTCATTCTGCAGGGAAAGGAGGTTTTCACCAAAAGTCGTCAAAGCAGGACGCTTCCAGCTAAAACCAGGCTTTTCAAAGAAAGGCCGTAAACTTTGCCCATCGAGCTTTTGTTTCGGGGCAGTCAGTTTGCAATAGTCGACGATTGTCGGATACAGGTCAATCAAACCAACAGGGGAATTTACAACCGATCCATTTGCTGGAGATCCTGAAATATTTATAATCAGGGGAACCATTGCCGATTCATTCCACATCGTATTTTTTTCCCAATGGTTTTTGACACCCAGATGAAATCCGTTATCCGACAAGATGATGAGTATCGTGTTTTTCGCGTAGCTGCTCTTATTCAACGCATCGACAACTCGTCCAATGTTCCAGTCGGCAAAGGATGCACAGGCATAATAGCCGTGAATAAAATGTTTCCAGCGGTCGATGTTGTTGGCTCCTGTTACTTCAAATCTGCCGAAAGGATCCAGCATTTTTCGGCCATATTCCGGCACATCATCCAAATCATCAGCACGATAGCCTTTGGGAATTTCAATTTTTGCAGAATCGTACAAATCGAAAAAGCGTTTCGGCGCGGTAAATGGAGTATGGGGCCTGTAAAGTCCGTAAGCTATAAAAAATGGTTTGTCGTGTTTTTGATTCAGGAAGTCGATAACGAAGTTTGCATTTTTTACATCAGGGAAGATGCTATCCGGGAATGCCTGTACCCCCCAGAATTCAGGAAACTTATCTTTGGGTGTAAATACCTGATGTTGTTTATCGGGAAACGGGCCAAAGCCACCCTCAAAGATCGGACGGTTATCGAAGTTCTTTTCAATCCGTCCCGGTTCCAAATTAGCATGATACACTTTTCCCCTCCCAACAGTGTAATAACCATTGCGCCGGAAAAGCTCGGGCAAAGTCTCGGCCTGTTTCAGTACTTCAGACCTGTTCCATGGGTCATTTCCATTGGAATAAGCTCCGCTGTGATGAGGATAGATTCCTGTAAAGAAAGACGCTCTTGACGGCATGCACAAAGGCGAAGGACAGTTTGCCCGGGAAAATGAGACGGATGATTTGCGGAGCAGATCGAGATTGGGCATTTTAATATCTTCAATACCATCTATTATTCCCATATCATCCAGCATGATGAATATGACATTCGGTTTGGAGGGTTTTGCTTCCTGTGCATTTGCAACGCCCTGCAGACCAGCCAGTATAGCACAAGATGCAAAAACCGGCAACTTTATTCCATCGATTACTTTTCCCAATGACATTTTATTTTTTTAAATTTTGGATTGTAATTATCCAGCTGATATTTTATGCCTACAGGGTACTTAAAGAGGTTTGACTTTAAATACCCTGTATAAATTTCCGGCTTAATTAGTACGTGTATAGTCCGTAATCAAAAAGACCTTTGGTTTCGTAATTTTCGGCGCAGATGGAAATCTGGTTCCCGCCGGTTTTCAAAAGGTTTTTGAACTCGCTGATATTGAAGTCCTCGTAGTGCCTTTTGCCTACAATTCTCTTATCCAGCACAAGGCCACCATTCAGATAAACTTTTACTGCACCATAGGCAAAAATGCGAACCGAAAGTCCATCCGGAATATTCTCCAGCTGAAAGCTTTTTGAAGACCAGATCGATTCGTTCTTATCCAAACTGACAGGACCATTTTGATTTTCTGTATTCCTCAATTCCTTCAGCCAGTCTTCTCCGGGATTTGTCTTTGTAAACCTGATACTTTGTTTCTCGACCTGTGAATCGGAGATAATATCATTCACCTTGTGAGTTTCGCTTGAATACAACGGAAAGTGAAGAATTCTGAGCAGCTGCGCATCCATTTTGATAACCTTTCTGTCGTAGGTCATGAGCCCGTTTACTTCTCCTTCAACATCGGAGGTCTGTGTGTAAACTGCAGCCGACAATCCCTTGTAGCGCAAGGGATAGAGATTGTGCATTAGTTTCGCATATTCTTTGATCAGTTCGGGTTCGGAAGAGTAAAAGCGATAACCCCAGTTTCTCATGTTTGGATTCCAAAGGTGATCGGGAACGACCATTCCGAGACCGCCAAATTCGCCAAGGACAACAACTCTTCCCGGGTTAAGTTTTGCAGGTTCCATGCCTGGTCCCGGATATTGATGAGCATCCACCATGTTACCGCAGTTCCGGTCTGTCCATCCTGTAACACCATCGATGATGCGGGTTGTATCGTAAGCCATACTCCAGTCAACAACTCTTTTGGTATCGTACTGGCCCCATCCTTCGTTAAAAATCACCCATGTCGTTATACTCGGGAAAAATCTCAACTGATCCATCTCTTCCTTCAGTTCGTATTCAAACTGATCGGCAGATTCTTTGGGCCGGGCCCAGTCGCTTTTTGAATCCCAGGCTACATGCTGTTCAGAACTTTTTGCAGATTCAAAACCTGAAACCATATCCTGCCAAATCATTAATCCGAGAGAGTCAGCATAATAATAATATAGAGAAGGCTCTACTTTGATGTGTTTACGAAGCATGTTGAAACCCATCTGCTTCAGTACGACCATATCATACTTCATTGCTTCAGCCGAGGGAGGAGTCAGCAGTCCATCGGGCCACCAGCCCTGATCGAGGGGACCATATTGAAAAATGGTTTTATGGTTCAGTTGTATCCGTTCAAAACCTTCCCTGTCGTGAACAATCGATACTTTACGCATCGCAAAGTAGGAATTTACCTTATCCAGTTCTTTGTTGTTTCTGGTAAGCGTTAACTCCAGTTGATAAAGTTCGGGAGAATCAGGAGTCCATAATTTTGCTTCAGGAACATCCAAAACACATTTTGCAGACGGGGCAAAAGATTTTTCAGCAATTACATTTTTATCCTTTACAATCCGGACATTGATCTTATCTTCATTTTGAATACCGGTAAATTTGGTTTGAAGATAAATCTGGTTTTTATCAATGTCAGCAACCGGATTGACCGAAAGAACGGATGTCTGACTTACCGGTTCGAGCCATACTGTTTTCCAGATTCCGGTGACCGGAGTATACCAGATACCCTGTGGTTTTAAAACCTGTTTTCCTCTGGGCTGAGTTCCCTGATCTGTCGGGTCCCAAACCGAAACAACCAGTTCCTGAGAACCCGGTTTCAAAAACCTGGTTATGTCAAAAGAAAATGCAGTGGAGCCACCTTTGTGAGTTCCAACTTTTTTCTCATTGAGCCAGATGGTGCTTTCCCAGTCCACGCCTTCGAAATGAAGAGTTACATTCTGACCTTTCCAGTCGGCAGGAACCTGAAAAGTTTTCTTATACCAAAGCTTCTGCTCAGGTCCGACGTTTTTCCCGACCCCGGAAAGTGCCGATTCAACAGGGTATGGAACTAATATTTTCCCATCAAAAGTAGCAGGTTTCGCAGATTCCTTCGAAACAACCGAGTAGTCCCAAAGTCCATTTAGATTCTGCCATCGGGTTCTTTTCAACTGGGGCCTGGGATATTCTTTCCACACATTTTCAGGGGTAACTTTCTCTCCCCATGTAGTCATGATTTTACCCTCGACAGGCTTATAATTTTGAGCATTAGCATATAATCCCGCCCAAAGAAAAAATAAAACAAAAAAACGGTTCATAAATTGACAATTTGAATAGCTTAATAATTGGTATCACTTTCACTGGTAAAACTCAGATCCGGAAAAAATCCTAAGAAGCCTGAGAATCCATTAACAAAAGTAAAATGATTCGTAAATTTTATGTAGGACTAATATTCTATCTCATGTATCTATTGTTCGAAATGCAAAAACAATTCAGACGAGGATCAGGTCGTGAGCAAAACTGCACGTTATCAGGGTTCAGCTCATTCCACCGGTAAAGGCGACTTTCTCTTCAGAGGTACATTGAGAACAAATTAAAATTGATAATTAAATGAAAGCCCCATTCACTTAAATAAGCGAAGGGGCTTTTAAAACCATCAAATCCTTCTGTTCTGCAAAGGATTTGATGTTATGCGAAAAGAACTAGTTTGCAGCAACCTTTGTCGACAGGGTTACCAGGCTGTAAGCTGTATTGTTTACCCAGGTATTGGGCTGAGTTTCAACCGTACCCGTTTTTGCAGCCAGCGAGGAAATATAAATAAGACCTTTTTCCCCATCTGCCGTCTTGAAAATGTAAACGCTTCCGCTTACAAGCTGCACTGCATCCAGGGTTGGATTAGTCTGATTGTTGATTACAGCAGCGTCAATTTTGCTGATGTTGTTAAAATCGGTAACAGTCAGTGCGGTCAGTGCAAACTTGGTATCTTTCAAACCTGCCATAGTTAGTAACCCAAAGTCGGTTCTTTTGACAGGATTGATCAGCGCCGGAACTTTATTTCCGCCCTGCGCTATTACAGCATCGCCCAACGAAAAATCGATTTCGTTCTTGTACGCTTCGCCATCTCTGCGCATGTAAACACGACCGTTGAGCCAGGAGGCAAAATAAGGTCCGTAGTAGTTTTCAACAGTCTCAATTTTTACAGACTGGCAGAAAATGACAGCAGGAGTAATCTTCACCAAAAGGTTATGCTCAAAGGTATTTCCTTCGATATCGGTTACAATTACTTTGATGCACTGATTATCAGTAAGACTGTTAAACTTGTAGTCTTGCGTGTAGGTGGCTGTATTGTCAACACTGGAACTGCTGATCAGAACTCCTTTGTTACCGGTGATAACGTCGGCACTGTAAATTTCAAATTTAGCAATCACTGTATCGTTTGCATTTACATTGATGGTCACGGTAGTATTCGTCACGCCTTTACCGACGACCAAAACATTGGAATTGTCAACTCCTGCAAAGCTAATTGATATTGGAGCTTTGTAATCTAATTCGAAGGTGCTCTCAGAGCACGAGAACACTGTAAGAACGGTGACTACAGACAGTATATTTATAATTATCTTTTTCATATTTAACTATTTAAATGGGTTCTAAAAATTAGCTTTATTAATATCCGGGATTTTGATAAACTAAAGGACAACTGTTGACCTCACTAACCGGAAGAGGCGACAGGTCCATTCGTTCGTTATATGCACGCTGATCCAATACAGTGCGTACAAACTTACCGTTAACAAGGGAAATGCCTGTAGCACGACGATTCATCACGTCTTTGGCAATTTTCCAGCGGCGGATGTCGAAGAAGCGATGTTCCTCAAAGCAAAGTTCTACGCGGCGTTCTTTCCTGATCCTTTCCCTGAGAGTTTCCTGACTGAAATTGGATGCAACCAGATCCTTCGTTATACCTGCTCTTTTTCTGATTTTGTTTAATTTTTCAACCGCTTTTTCACGCGCTGAGGAGTTGCTTTCAGCTTCGTTGATTGCTTCAGCATAGTCTAACAAAACCTCGGCATAACGCATCATGATAAAGTTCTGATTTGTAACACCACCTGTCCTGTGGTCAATCCGGTCATCCAGCCATTTGGTCAGGAAGTACCCGCTACCCCATTTTTCAGCAGTTGCAATGTTCACAGTTACCGGACCATTATTAACCTTTGGCCAGGTTTTACCATGATAAAGCATGGACTGTCCAAGACGGGGATCCCGATTATCATAGGGATGCTGTTCGTCGTAACCGGAAGCCGGATTGATAATGGGACTGTAATCCGCATTATAACCCACGATGGGTTGAGAACCGTCAGCCATATCATAGCTGTCGATCAGCCATTGAGTAGGAGCTGTTGTCTGTTCCTTATTCACATTCCAAGGGTTAAATGCCGGGAAATCCATGTAAAGATCATTGCCTTCCCCTCTGAGATAGCTCAAAATGATCTCGTTGCATTGTCTTTGGTTAAATAACCGGGAATAACTTTTCCCAGATTCTGTTGCGTCGTAATACAATCCGTACCATCCTCCCTGCTCCGAGTAATCGATCATTTCTTTTGCGGCCTGAGCAGCCTGAGCCCAAGTAACTCCTGACTGCTGGAACAAAGGACTTGCTGCATAAAGTAATACCCTTGCCTTATACGCCATTGCAGCTCCGCGGGTAAACCTGCCGTAATTGGCATCGTCCCACTGGTCGGGTAAAACACCAGGTTTTGAAAGAGCATCAAACTCATTCACAATAAATTCCACTGTTTTTTGCAGGGTCTCTCTTTTGGTGGAACCTAAAGCGAACGGATCCATTACATCCTCTGAAATTACCAGCGGACCAAACCAGCGGAAGAGTTCTTCGTAATAATACGCCCGCAAAAAACGAGCCTGCGCCTTGGCGCTATCTCTTTCTGTCTTTTCCAGTGGAGACCTGTCGACATTTGCAAGAAAAATATTTGCATTTCGAATTGCTTTATAATACCATATCCATGGATGAGTTCCATTGACAGGATTGCTTGCTCCATTGATTGCTCCGGTAATATAGGTCTGTATCAGGGGAACAATACCTGCAGCGCGGGTGGTATTCCCGGCTCCGTCGTCTGTTGCATTGTCAAGCATACTGCAGGTTGTAGACATGGCGAAAAGACGGGAAAAACTTCCGTTGTTTGCACTTGTTTCTTCCCTCATTCGTCCATACAGGTCATAAAGCACCTTGCGTGTATACTCCACATCAGAATATATTCTGTCAGGCGTCAATTCGTCAAGATCGGTGGTGTCCATCAATCCTTCCGTGTTGCAACCTGCAAACAGAAGAAAGCCTAACACATATAAAATTATTTTTTTCATAATTCTCTTGTTTTGCTGTTAGAAATTCATATTCATACCGAAATTCATGATTTTTTGCTGCGGATAAAAATATCCGTTATTCCTGTCGGGATTTGACTCCGGGTCTACCTTCTTTACTTTATCCCAGGTGATCAGGTTAAATGCATTGACATAGAAGCGGACCGTTTGAATGAAAGTTCTCTTCAACAAAGACTTCGGTAATGAATAACCCAACTGAATATTTTTTAATCGCAGGTAATCGCCATTGATCAACCAAAAATCGGAGGCATAATAGTTCTGATTACTACCGTCTGCCTTTTGCAGGAAACGGGGATAATCAGCTGTAGCAGCCGTTTCCGGTCGC
Source organism: Prolixibacteraceae bacterium (assembly GCA_963676535.2). GTDB lineage: Bacteria > Bacteroidota > Bacteroidia > Bacteroidales > Prolixibacteraceae > Aquipluma. Next base: position 43,237 of record CAXXKQ010000033.1, read on the forward strand.
CACCGATTAACATTGCTCTCGTAGTAATTACCCCAGGCATTATCCCATCCAAGATCGCTGACCATGTATACCGAACTGCGGCTTGCCCCCTGGAACATGATACTAAAATCAATATTCTTATAGGTGCAACCAAGCTGCAATGAATAAGTAATTTCAGGAACGGGGCTGTATCCGATCGGACATTGGTCATTCTGATCGATGATCCCATCGTTGTTCAAATCCTTATACTTAATATCTCCGGGTGCAAGGGTACTTAATCCGAACTGTTGCGGGGAAGCCGCCATTTCTTCGTACGATTTAAAGAAGCCGTCGAATTTGTAACCGATAAACTGTCCGATCGGATTACCGGTCGAATACATGTAATCATACGGTTTTAATGCTTCACTCATCTGGATCACTTTATTTTTTGCATTGGAAAAGATTGCTTTTGCAAAATACGAGAAATCATTCTTCACTTTACTATTCCACCCAAGTTCCAGCTCATATCCATGGTTATCAACAATACCCAGGTTTGCAGGTGCCACTCCGTTTATACCCGAAGTAACGGAGTATAAAGCCGGATTTGTAAGGATATTGGTACGATGTTCCTTGAAAATGTCTGCATTGAATGTCAATTGAGAATTGAACCAATAAGAATCGAAACCTAAGTTGTATTTGGTTGACATTTCCCAGGTAATATCCATATTCGCCATTTTCCCTTCCAACAAGCCTGTAATCTGACCAATCGGATTTACTCCAAACGAGTAATTGGCACCATTCACATACGTTGAATTATAATAATATGAAAAAGAGCCTAACTGATCATTGCCAACCTGTCCCGCAGATCCGCGGATCTTGGCATAATTCAGTATATCGTTTTTCGGATAGAACTTTTCATTAGTAATCACCCACCCCACAGATGCAGCAGGGAATAACTGGTACCGATGTCCTTCGGCAAACCGGTTTGAACCATTGTACCCCATGTTTACTTCCAACAGATACTTGCCGTCGTAATCGTAATTGACACGACCTATCAAAGCCTGGTATACGTGGGGCACATAAGAGTATTCAGTTGATGAAGGTCCCGATTCGGAACTGTAATTTGCAAGAGCAACTGCAGATACATGATGTTTTTTGGCAAATGTATTCTTGTAGCGAAGAGCCATTTCGGCATAATTATCGTAACCGGCAGAAGTCCGACCAGAACCACCTCCAGGCAATACGGCGTTCAATCCCTGGGTATAAACTCCGTTGACTGGATTGTAACTGTATATGTATGGGCGCCATTGCATGCCCCGCCAGTTACTCCATCCCGCATCGTACGAAAACTTGCCATCCAGAGTCAGTCCTTTCAAAATGCTATGAAGATCGTAATTAAAATCAACGTTACTTTCCAGCTGATTCTTGTAATCCGATCTGAATCCGGTATAGGCCAGCGTCACAAGAGGATTCTGACGCCATACACCAATTGCAGCTGCGAAACTGCCATTCGGATTCATTACGGGGAATGCCTGCGGTGCGTTCCTGTAAAACATACCAAATAATCGCATCAACTCCTGATCGGAAGTTAATCCGTCATACGTTCCTGGACGGTTTTGTTTTCCAAATCTGTAAGACAAATCAATCCCGATTTTGAAATCTTTGGTAAGTTTAATATCGATGTTCGAACGGGTAGTCAGACGGTTGTAGTAATAGTCTGCATCATAATCCGGCTGAACAAGCGCTTTGTCCACATCGGGTGATAGTTCAATCAGTTTCTTGATGGTCGGAGTTTTACGTAATTTATTTACATCTGTTTGAAACATACCATCCTGGCTAAAATACGCAACAGAAACGAAATATTTTATGGCCTGATTACCTCCCGAGATATTAAAATTATATTTCTGCTGAACTCCGGGTTTCGTAAACATATCAACAAAGTTGTTGTCTGGATGGCTAAAAGGATCAGATTGAGTACGGTACAAATAATTATCGTATTCCGAAACCCCGAAATTACTTGTATTTGAAAGTACTGAAGGATCCAAACCTACATTGATGACACCTTCCCGTTGAAAAAGAGATGTTGTTTCAGCATTTAAAACTTTAGTCACACGGTTAAATTGGGTGATACCATATTCACTAGAAAAGGAAATTTTCGACTTTCCTTCCTTGCCACGCTTGGTAGTAACCAAAACAACGCCGTTCGCACCTCTTACACCATAAACTGCAGTAGCTGAAGCATCCTTTAAGATAGAAACGCTTTCAATATCATCCGGGTCTATCTGTGTGAAATCACGCTCAACACCATCTACTAAAACCAACGGACTCGAACTGTTAAAAGACGATCGGCCACGGATAAACATTGAAGATGCATCGCCACCGGGACGACCGCTTTCCTGACGGGTAACCAACCCTGCAACCCGGCCGGTTAAAGCATTGGTTACACTGGATACCGGGACACTTTTCAGGTCTTCGTTTCCAACATTAGAGATAGATCCGGTTATAGATGCCTTTTTCTGGGTACTATATCCCACAACAACGACCTCATTCAGTTCAGTATTCTCAACTAAAAGAACAATTTCGACATTGGAGGCAGACTTAACGTCAGCTTCAGCTTTCTTATAACCTATCATTGACACCTGAATTACCTGTTCTTTCTGATTATCCAGAACGATACTGAATTTTCCATCGATATCGGTTACAGTTCCATTCATTGTTCCCTTCTGAACAACCGTAGCTCCTATAATCGATACGCCTGTCTCATCATTTACAGAACCTGTCACTCTTTTTTGCGCAAACATCTGTAAAGAAAGACCCGTGAATAAGCATATTAAAAATATATATTTCATATGAATATTTTAATTAATTGACTACCATCCGGGATTTTGAACCATTTTAGGTGATACTTTCATCTCACTCAAAGGGATGGGATGGAAATACATTTTTGGATCAAACTTACGTTGATCATCTACAATGAAATAATTGTAAGTTGTCTGAGTACCATTGGCATCGATATGAACACCGGAAACAGGACGGTTGAGAAGGTCACCATCCATCCATCGGCGCAAGTCAAAATACCTTTGTTCTTCAAAACAAAGTTCAACACGGCGTTCCTTTTTGATTTTATTCATCATCTGATCAGGTGTTGTTACACCGGTTAGGTATTGATCCGCAGTAAAACCGGCCCGTGTACGGATAGCCTGAACAGAAGATTTAGCCGTAAGACCATAACCTTTGGGATCTGCGTCAATACCGTATGCCTGAGTCATAGCCTCAGCATACATCAGATAAATATCTGCAAGCCTGATTAAGGGATAAATATGAAATGTAGTGGCAGCATTTGCTACAGAGAAACTTACATTCAGATCCAGGAATTTACGAAGGTAATACCCGGTATTGGTAGATTTGTCTACAACGGCATTCAAGGCATCCATCGTTGCTCCTGTACCAGTTTTTGTATATATCGTTCCACGAGACCCATATTTACTTCCGTTGTACCCAATAATATAATCAAACCTTGGATCAAGTCCGGTATATTGAGGAATTGCTCCTCTGGTATAATCAGCTCCGCTAGATAAAGTAAATGCATCTACCAGTTCCTGAGTAGGAACAGTACCTCCACCTGAATTTTTAGAAATCGAAGGTGGATACTGTCTGTTTTCCAATCCATTAGATTTGGCAGCATCGATAAACATGATGTATTCATTGTTTGGACAAGTCACGAACAATTTATCGTAAGTAACAGTTTTAGAGAGCGCAAACAGCGAGTACTTATTACTCTGACTTGCTGTTTTCAGATTGATAACATCAGCACAAGCCTTGGCGGCTGCTTCCCATCGTGCTTTTACATCTTCTGAAGCAACATTTATATAACCTGTCAAAGGATTCGTATTCCCAGATTGATTATATAGTGGGCTTGCAGCATAAACCAATGTTTTTGCCTTTATAGCCAATGCAGCACCTTTGGTCATTCGGCCAAAACTGTTTCCCTGAGGCTCTACATCCAGGTATTTGGTAGCCGAATCGCATAAGTTTTCAATATGCTGAACACAATCGGCAAAATTACCCCTGCTGAACTGACTGGTTTCTGGATCTCCAATAGGATAAACTTTATCTACAATAGGATAACCACCATAGTGCCTCAGCAGATCAAATTCGAAGTATGCCCGTAAAGCATACATCTCGCCCGAGAAGATCTGTTTGAGTGCCGTGACATCCTGCGGCGTCTTTTGATTCAATACCAAAGGCTGCTCCTGAAGGTTTTTCTGTACATAGAGAGCCTGCCGGATTCCATCATAAGAACTGCTCCAGCATCCTTCAATAGCGCTGTTGGATGTTACGAAAGCTCTGGAGAGCTGATGAATGCTGGAACCTGCAATGGTGCACATTCCATCATCGGTTGCAGCATCGAGATATGCACTTGACAGCCTGTTGAATCCGCCGGGTAAATAAGAGTATGTCTGGTTGATTGGACGCATGTACTGAGCTTCGGATGTAAATACATCATCTGGTTGAGCCCAGTCATAAGGCACCTCATCCATGTAATTACAGGCAGCCAGAAACAACAGCAAGAATATTGTTGATATTAATTGAATTTTTCTCATAATCTGTTAGAATTTAATAGATAATCCAAAACTCACATTCCTCATCAATGGCATGCTTGTACCATCTGAATCGGCTTCAGGATCAAGAGGGCTGTCATAATTTGACCAGGTAAGAAGATTGTAACCACTTCCAAAAACACGGATATCCTTAATGAAAGATTTTCCAAATAATGATTTTGGCAGATTATAGTATACTTCTACTGTTTTCAGACGCAAGTAAGAAGCGTCTCTAAGCCAAAAAGATGAAGGTTGAATGTTGTTGACGCCTCCTGAACTGATTGTCGAAAGAATTGGTAAGCTTGCAGAAGTATTCTCGGGTGTCCAGGTATCCAGCTGATGTTCAAAAATATTCCCCTGATCATTAAACGGATGAGCAACAATACCACTTAACATTTTATTAAAATGTCCGGTACCCTCGAACATGGCATTCACACCGAAATTTTTGTAAGAAAATCCAAGATTTATGCCATAGAAAATTTCCGGAATATTGCTGTAATCCAATGGAACCTGATCGTTGACATTTATAATGCCGTCCCCATTTATGTCTTTGTAACGAATATCTCCGGGATTCACAGTTGAAAATGTCTGCTGGGGAGCTGCAGCAATTTCCTCGTATGAATTGAAGAAACCTTCTGCAATATAACCCCTTTCAATTGGAGTGGGATATCCTACAGATTGCAAGTAAGGATATGGCTGATCAACCTCGCCAAGTGCTGTTACTGTATTGTGAGCGAAGGAATAGGTTCCACCGATATAATAGCTGAATTTCCCGATATTGGATTTCCAGGTTGCAGCCAGATCGTAACCTTTGGTGTACATCTCCCCGATATTTTGTCGGACATCTGCATTCATACCCATTACTGAACTGATTTTTTGATTGTTGACATACATTCCGGTTCGATTATCCCGAAAATATTCTGCAGAAACAATAATTTTATCATTGAAAAGCCTTGCTTCAACACCTGCATTTGTTTGTTCTGATTTTTCAAACGTAACCCCTGGGTTTGCAATAATATCTTCGACATAACCACTGGCAGCGCCCATGCTGTTCCCAAAATAATAAACATTGCTTGTTGCAGCCAATCGTCCCATAAAATCAAATTCATTAACGCCGCGGGGACTACCCAGATTACCATACGAACCCTTGAATTTCAGGAAGGAAATGACATTTTTTATACCCGAAAAGAAAGGCTCATTAGAAACCGTCCATCCGGCAGCAACGGTTGGAAAAAACTCAAAACGGTTGCCGGGAGCGAACTTATATGCACCATAGTAGTTGCCCAACAGGTCGATACCATACCGCTTGTCAAAATTATAGCCAAGCCATCCACCGACAGATTGATAACGGGAAGGGATTGATACTTCATCCGTGTATTCATATTGATTATAAAATGCCAGTGCAGAAACATTGTGTTTGCCAAACTGTCTGTTATAAGAAAGGTTAAAATCCATGGTATTCCTGCGGATTGAATTGATCCCTGCCACGGAGTTTGCCATTTTCCCATCGGTGTTCGTTTTTTTCAGGGTTGTGGTATCCAGATACTGAAAATACGCATATCCTTTAACACGGCTGACATCAGCTGTTGAATAAGCATCCATGGAAAGAGTGGCTGAAGCAAAAAGTCCGGTCAGAATAGCGGAAAGATCCTGTGTAAGTTTAGCCCTGAAAGAACCATAAGATGCATTTGAAGTAACATATCCATTTCTGTTCAACTCTGCCCATGCGTTTGTATGAATACCATCTCCTGCAACAATTTTGTTGTTTACACTGGTGATAATATTACCGCTCTGATCCACATAACTGCCCTTATCGAGATAATATGCAGGAAACGAATTTGGCGGAGTAGTTACCAAGGCATAATAGGAACCATAAGAATCGCCTCCAGGTCTGTTTTGCTTTTCGTACCACCCGTATAAATTCACCGACAGCATGGTCGAAGATGTTACATCAAATTCGATATTGGATCTAACATTATATCGTCTGATACTGTTATTGGTATTGTAGGTGAACTCATCATCCGTATTAAACATTCCAGACTGAGTTAAAACGCCGCCATTCACAAAATAACGGGTACGTTTGGTGCCTCCGGAAACGTTGACATTGTATCTGTTCAGCCAGGTTGAACTTCTATAATAATTATCCAGCCAGTGAACATCCGGATACAATTCAGGATTTACACCCGTACGGTCGCGGTATTGAGCCAGATAATACTGGGAGTACATCTTTGTCTCATCCATACCGTCATTTTTTAATGCCTTGTTGTAGTTTTCCGCATACCCCAACGATCCCAATGGTTTCAGCAAACTGATCGGCTGCTGATTAATGAGATTTGTTGTAAACTCCACGGAAGGTTTTCCTGTGGAACCTTTTTTGGTTTTGACCAAAATAACACCATTTGTTCCAAGCATACCATATAAAACCGTAGCTGCAGCATCTTTCAAAACGGTAATGCTTTCGATCTCATAAGGAGACAACACTCCGAAATCCCTTTCCTGCCCATCGATTAAAACCAAAATTCCGTCGGCATAGGAACGTGATCCTCTTATCCAGTAACTGGGACTCTCATTTGCCATGCCTCCCTGCGCCTGGCGTGAATTAAAACCCGGAACAAGACCTCCCAATAAATTGACCAGGTTTGAAACGGGGAGATTCCTGATTTGGTCTCCACTGATCGTGTAAGCCGATCCATTGAAATCATCGGCACTAATCTTTCTGTAAATTAGATCTAATGGTTCTTTTGTCCTGGTTGAATCATTTCCCTGTTCCTGAGCCCACGCAGCATTGAAACAGAATGAAACGAAACAAAATAAAAAGTACCATCGAATTTTCACTTTTTTTGTTAAATGTTTCATGAGTTCATAATTCGTTAGTTAAGTTATTTTTTTACTAATTTAATTTGATTTTCAATTGTATTTAGTGTTAAATTTCATCTTTCTTAATTTTTGTTCTTTAAAGGTACATAAAAAGCCAAACTGAAGTTTCCGCCGGTCATCGTCTATCTAATTGAATTTTATTTAACATACGATGGAGTAGTTGTGGGACCATACACCACAAATTTGTTCTGCTTGTTTTTCCCGCTTTTTTCAAAACCACATCTGTCCAGACATGTAATTCTGGGTTGTATTGCAGTAGCACTTTTGTGAGAATGGTACACGATATACATCTGTCCTGAATTGGATGTAAAAAACGAATGATGTCCGGTACCGAAAATATTCTTACCATCCCCGATCAATACCGGATTTTTTTCGTATTTAACAAACGGTCCGAGCGGTGATTTGGAGACTCCATAACCCACACCATACTCCTGACTCTTGTAATGATTGGCTGAATAGAATAAATAATAAAGATTGTTGTGTTTCAGCATGAAAGGGCCTTCATTTACTTTGGCTCGGGGACCCCTGAGGCTTTTCTCCCATTTCTGGGATACTCCGAAGATGTGAGTCAGGGTCTCTTCCCTGATTCCTGAAAGATCGTCCTTCATCTCGGCTCCCCAAATTTCATTACCATCGGTAAACCTGACAAAGTAAAGGTATTTTTTACCATTGCTGTCAATAAAAAGATGCGGGTCGATCTCTCTGATGTCAGGATGCAAAGGACTCTTTACTTTCTGCACAAAAGGCCCCACCGGAGAATCACTTTCGGCAATTGCGATGTGCTCCATAACCGAATAAAACATGTAAAACTTCCCATTAATGTGATACACCTCCGGAGCCCAGAAGTTCCTGTTACCCCAAACATCCAAGGAGTCGAGAGCAAAACCATTCCTTGCGCCCACAGCCATTGACCAGTGTGCAAGATCTTTCGACAAGTATACCCTGATGCCATTTTTCCCTCCGGTGCCATACAGATAGTATGTCCCGTCGTAATTAAGAATATAGGGATCTGCGCAATCCTTAACAATACCTTTTGAATTATCGAAATACGGAACATCAGCATTGGCTGCCACATTCTGAGCTTTACTGCGGATGATAACCATCAGCAGAAAAAACATGATAGGGTAAATAGATCTGTTAAATTTTACATTCATAAAAAGCACCATCTTTTTCAGAGGCTTGGATAGGATGTTTTATTTCCAAAGTTAATAACCCGCGGAGCGAAACCTTAGCATTAGTTTTCTTTTATATGTGAATGATGTTCGAAAAAGGAGAAAAATATACCACTTCTTCCCCTGCCCCAAGCCACATGCCCTTAGATAATCATGGAATCCCATCAATATTTTCGCCGGAGAAACAGCAAGACCATAAGTCTGCTGCGACTTAGGCTCTAATAAGGCGCTTGACAATAAACGTCATCAAATTGTCCCTGGCAACTGAAAGTTTTTACAACAAGAACCTCACACATTAATTTCCATATCTCCTGCTGCCTGAATACGATTTAGCCCTGGGAAGGTCCATTTACCCGGGATAACATTGTATCCATCCGATCCTGCCTTTGTACTGATCGCACAAAATAAAAATTTCAAAACCTTATGCGATATTCGTTTTACCGTGGAGGCACATCGTTGTGTCCTCTTTTAATCTTTCTCCACATCCAGCGATTTGCCTGGGTCTTCCTGGCTTTTCATCCATGAACGAAGTTGTTTCTCCATTTCTGCCATGACAGTTTTTATTTCAGGATTGAAAGCAAGATTGTGAAGTTCCCATGGGTCATTGTCTGTATCATAAAACTCCACCGGTGGTCGGTTTACATATCGGTTTACCCAGAAAGCTGCGGCCTGACTGGAATTAGCATCTCTTACCCAGGACCCCCAGTAGTTATTTTGATTCATCAGGTGCTTCTCATAATAGGGTACATCCGCTTTCAGGTTCAGGATAAGTTTATATTTCCCGTTCCTGATGGAACGAATGGGATAAGGTGTACCTTCAGGATAATTGTTGTGGACGCCATACGCCCATTCACGAATCTGATTCTTCTTCTCCTGAAGCACGGGTAAAATACTCACACCATCAATTTCAGCAGGAATTTGTCCTCCTGCATAATCGATCAGTGTCGGCAAAAGATCTTCGTATTGCACAAGAGCATTACTCGTTTTGCTTTGCAGGAATCGCTCAGGAGACTTCACTAGAAATGCGCTTTTTTGTCCATAGTCCCAGCTGGTCCACTTGCCACCGGGAAACTGAGGACCTTGTTCACCACAAAACAGGACAATGGTATTATCAGATTTCCCTGTTTTTTGAAGAACTTCAAGAACATCTCCAAATTGTTTGTCAAGCGCTTCTACTTCTGCCAGGTAGTGAGTCATGGCTTCACGCGTTTCTTTATTATCAACAAAATGGGGTGGCAATTTGATCCTGGATGGATCAAAATGTGAGGCATTTCCAACAGTCCACGGAGCATGAGGAAGTGTGCTGCCGATCACCAGACAAAAAGGCTGATCGGAACTTCGGTTCATAAACCCGGCGATCCCGTCCAGGGTATAATCCGCTGTTTTAGCCACACAGTTGGGTTCAAACCCATTGATAATTTCAAATGAATAAACGGATTTCGGTCTCACATCGGTTTTCCCGGTGATTCCAACCCTGTATCCTAGGTCCCCAAGATCCTGCGCAATACTTCTGATACCTGTTTTCGAATCGGCATGATTTTTATACAACCCATTGTGGACAGGATACATACCTGTATAAATCGAAGCCCTGACCGGGCTTGACATGGTTGCCGACGAAAACATTCGGGTAAACAAAACTCCCTGATTTGCAAACTTGTCGATGTTCGGAGTTTTGACATTTTGCCCTCCGTAGCAACCCAATTCATCACGTGCCAGGTCATCAGCGACAAAAATCAATATATTTCGGTGGTCATTCTTTTTAATTTGCTCAGTTTTGCCGGTAACCGGAGCAAGCAGTGCAATTGAAGGAACTAAAATTTTAAATGTATTCATCTTTTTATGTTTTTATTTTACCAGACATGGAAGCAGTCCAAATTTCCGAATAATTTATCAACCTTTTCATAGTTAATAAAATAGCAAAAAACAATAATTTCCTATTTGACGATTAAGAGTTCTATTTTTCTTTTGTAATCTTCCAGTCTTTAGGTGCGACGAATCCATTTTTAGGCCCTTTTTCCAGCAATTCCACCGGAGCTTTAATCGCATCATAAGGTTCAACTGCTGTTTTCAGTTTGTTGTAGATATCATTATGAGAATCCTTCAGATTACTTGATTCGGTAAAATCAGGCGGTATGTTGAACAGGACATCGCCATTCATGTGCATTTTGGGAATGCCTTTGTCAAGGATCAATTTCCAGTCGCCGCTGATGATCGCTCCGTGTCCCAAATAGAAATCCCGCTCAATCTTTTTGGTTTTGCCGCTCAGAACAGGCCATATACTGACACCATCCAGTGGTTTGGCAGGAGCCGAAGTAACACCGGCAATTTCTTTTAATGTGGGAAATAAATCGATGTAGCCCATGACCTGGTCAATTTTTCTTCCGCCAACCAGTCCGGCTGCCGGCCATTTGATGACAGCAGGAGATCTTACTCCACCTTCCCATTCATCAAATTTAAACCCGCGAAGTTCTCCGCTAGATGCAATCTCTCCATGACCTGCGGCACCATTATCGCTATGGAAGATGATCAGCGTGTTGTCATCGATCTTCAAATCTTTAATCGTTTTCAGTATGTCGCCGATACCACTGTCAAGGCAGGTAACCATGGCTTTATAAGTTTGTCTGGGCGTATTTCCATGTCCCGTTGCCGCACCGCCATCTTCACTGTCAGGATTGGATTTATACCTGGGTTTATTGGGGTCAAAACCATAAAGCTTTAAATACTCATCAGGCGCCTGCAATGGTCCGTGAGGTGCATTGAAGGCCACATACATCATAAAAGGCGCAGAATCTTTAGAATAATTTTTTATGCAACGTACGGCCTCGGCAGCCAGGAGATTTGTTGAATAACCTTGGTCTTTGGAAGATTCATAATCATTATGCCAGTCGACTTCTCCCTCTCTTTTATGGGTAAAATAGTCAATTGCACCGTTTAAATGACCATAAAAATGTGTAAAACCTCTCCGTAAGGGATAATATTGCAGAGAACCGTGGCCCAAATGCCATTTACCTATGATTGCACGGTTTTTATAACCGGCTTCAGCCAACATTTGCGGCAAGAACTGCTCAGAAGAGTCAATTCCGAAATCACTCCAGGGAGGTATAGTGGTCTCTCGAATTCCCAGACGGTTTGGATAGCACCCGGTCATTAAGCCAGCTCTGGTAGGAGAGCAAATCGGGGCTGTATAGTAACGAGTCAGCTCTACTCCTTCTTTCGATAACTGATCAATGTTGGGCGTTTTAATAGAACTTCCATGAAAACCAACATCCCCCCAACCAAGATCATCTGCAAGGATGATGATGATGTTTGGTTTTTTTTGCTCTGTACTTTGTTTTGTACTGCCTGCTTTTGCTGTAGCCCCTATACCCAGTAACACAGACAACGAATAAACTACATTTTTTACCATAGCTTGAATTTAATTTAAAAAGGTCATATAGGTCGGCAGCGATTGTACGGAAAAAAATAAAAAGAAGGTCTTAAGAAGTTAAGACCCTTCTTTTCGCGACAAACAAACTAAACCTAATATGAAGATCACTCCATTCTTCTAAGAAAGATCAAAAATAGATGTTGTCCTGTAAGATTTTCAGTACTAAGATGCATTTTTATATCAAAATTGTTCTCAAAAATTGTATAATTTGTACGTATTTATAAAAGTGAACAGAATTGCCATGAGAAGAACGTGCTTTGTGTCGCTTCCTTTTGTCAACCATAATATTGTAAAAAGATCTTTTGCCTTACTCTTAATAATCTTTTCTCTATGCATTTACAGCGATATTTGGGCTCATGAAAAGAAGTTTCAGCATTATACAACCAGTGAAGGCCTATCATACAATACCGTCTATGACATCAAGCAAGACCGCAATGGCTTCATCTGGGTTGCTACCGGAGAAGGTCTGGACCGATTTGACAGCTATAGTTTCAAAATTTATTATTCGGATAAATCAGAAAACTCCATTCTATCCAATGATATTCGTTCTTTACTGGTTACCAGAAAAGGAGATCTGTTTGTGGGCACTTCCGAAGGCCTTTGCCTTTACAATCCCGAACACGACAATTTCATAACGGCCTTATTCAACGGCCTCTCTTTGGGACAGATAAACGACATTTTTGAAACAAGCAAAGGAAAGATTCTTATCACTTCGGGAACAGGCGTTTACAGCACAACAGGAAAAACTGACTCCATTCAGAAACTCCCTCTGGAAAATGGAATGATTTGCATCCAGGAAGATGCAAGGGGAAACTTCTGGACTTTCAAAAGACAGCGCCTGTTTTATTTTAACGAAAAAGGACAGGTCCTTAAAACATTATATTCTCGCCCCGAAGGGTTACCAAATTATATTCCTTCCGCTATTTCGACAATCAAAATCGATTCGCACGATCAACTCTGGATTGGCACCTTCAGGAGTGGGCCGCTGATTCTGGATGAAAGCACTGGTAAGTTCAACACCATACCATTAAAATACAAACCGGGAACAAACACTCACCCGATGTATTTCATCCGAGATATCGCCGAGGACAGTAATGGAAAGTACTGGATCGGAACTGAGAAGGGATTATTCATTTATGACTTTAAACAGGGTACTTACGAAAATTATATCCAATCCTTCGATCCGACACTTGCCTCCATTAATGATAACGCAATATACAAGATATTCAGAAGCCGCGAGAATATCATGTGGATTGGGACCTATTTTGGTGGCTTGAACTATTATAAACCGGCTTTACCTGGATTCGAAAAGATTAAACCCGGCATTAAATCGGGTGATCTGAAAGGCAAAGCCCTCAGTCAGATCATAAAAGGACCGGATGAAAAAATATGGATTGCAACCGAAGATGCCGGTATTGCCATATACGATCCGAAACAAAAAACTTTCAGGCACATACTGAATGAATCTACAGCAAACAACAAACAGATATTCAGCAATATACATGCACTAACAGTCGATAAGCAGGGAAATGTATGGTCTGGTCACTTCTTTGGAGGCATTAACAAGATAAATTCAAAAACCTTAAGTATTCAGAATTTCTCTCGTTCAGACAATGACCCGAACTCGCTGGTAAATAATTTTGTTTTTGCCTTGTACTCCGACCCTTCCGACCAGCTTTGGGTCGGAACAATGGATGGAATAGACATTTTTAACAAGAAGAATAACAATTTTACTCATTTCAAACCCGAGATATTCAGGGGAAAATTCATTTACGATATCTTTCAGGATAACCAAAAGAATTTTTGGATAGGTACGAACAACAATACAGGCCTTTTTTGCTATGACCAGCAGACTGGCCAGGTTACTCAGTTCAAGAAGGAAAACACCCCGGAAATTCACAGCAACTCATTTATTAGTCATTGTGTTGATTCGAGGGGCAAAATATGGTTTGGCACACGTGGAGGAGGATTGATCCTCTTTGATCCGGCCACCAAAAAATTTAATAGTTACACCATGGAAGAAGGCCTTCCAAATAATGTCATTTACGGCATTCTCGAAGATGACCATAACAATCTTTGGCTTAGCTCAAACAAAGGAATCGCAAAATTTAACTACCAAACGGGGAAGATCATTAATTTCACCATTGATCATGGTCTGGTAGAAAATCAGTTCAATTATAAATCCTATTTCAAGACCGATGATGGAATTATGTATTTCGGTGCGGTAAACGGATTGACATTTTTCAATCCCGAGCAGATCAAGACTCAGAAATCTGAACCCGAAATTCATTTCACCAATTTCAGACTGTACAACAAACCAGTCATTCCCGGGAAAAAATCGGTTTTAAAAAAGGACATCGACTTAACCGACCATATCACTCTTAAGTACAATGAGAACGTTATTAGCTTTGATTTCGTTGCCCTGAACTTTTCCTCCATGGGAAAGAACAATTTCTATTATTTTCTGGAAGGATTTGATAACCACTGGCAGACCTCGGGAAACCACCAAAGCGTAACCTACACAAACTTGCCTCCGGGGACTTACCGCTTTCACATTAAGGCAACAACCATTTATAACTATCCCAATCCAAAAGAACGAAGCATTACGATTACCGTTCGACCTCCATTTTGGAGAACTTACTGGGCTTTTTTCTTCTATTTTCTCCTCATCAGCGGAATTGGTATGATGCTTTACCGATTTAATGAAATCCGTCATCGGGAAAAAATGGCCCTGAACATCGAAAAGATTGAAAAAGAAAAGCTCGAGGAGATTCACCAGCATAAGCTGGATTTCTTTACCTATATTTCCCATGAGTTCAAAACGCCTCTGACCATTATTCTGGCTTCACTTGATGCATTTTTTGCCGAAGGGAAGATTCCCGAACAGTTTGCCGGAAAAGTTGACTCGCTCAAACGAAATGTGATGCGGCTGCAGTTTCTGATCAACCAACTGATAGATTTTCGTAAAGTCGAAACAGAACATGCGGTCACCTACCTGCAATACGGTAATGTGATTGACTTTCTGCATGAGATTTCCGATGCGTTTACACCGCTGTTCAAGCGAAAAGAACTTGAATACACTTATTTATCCGGCACCAGGAACCTTTTCATTAAGTTTGATCCTGATAAGCTGGAGAAGATCGTGTCCAATTTACTGAGCAATGCCTTTAAATATACACCCGAATACGGGAAAGTCAGCTTTAAAATTGAAACCATCCGGGATGAAAATAAGACATTCCTAATGATGACAGTCTACAATACCGGCAATGAAATGACCAAAGAGCAATTGGAAAAGATCTTCAACCTGTTCTATAAAGTTGAAAATGATGAAAATAAATATTTGGGGAGTGGCATTGGCCTGACCCTTACTCAAAGCCTGGTCAACTATTTAAATGGTACTATTACCGTCGACAGTAGAGTCGGATGGGGAACCGCTTTCGTTGTTAAACTTCCCTATACAAGGGAAAATGAAAAGCCGTCAAAGACAGACGCTATCTCACTTAACAAAAGCATTATCGAGAACCTGATGATCCAATCAGCTGCCGAAAAGGAAGATTTTGAACAGCAAGAGAGTTCTTCGGAGCTGGAAATCTATTTTGTGGAAGACAACAAGGAATTTCTAAAGTTTTTGTACAACCAGTTTAAGGAAAAATACAAGGTAACTGCTTTGCATAACGGAGCAGAAGCTTGGGAACTGATCCAGAAACACGTTCCTGACCTTGTTGTAACCGACCTGATGATGCCGCAAATGGATGGAGTTACACTCTGTAAAAACATCAAATCAAATTTTGCGTTCTGTCATGTCCCGGTCATCATTCTTACTGCAAAATCCGATGTTGAATCGAGAATAGAGAGCCTTGAAGTAGGTGCCGACCTCTATTTGCCCAAGCCGTTCCTGCTTTCTGAACTAGAGCTGCAAATCAAAAATATTCTCACTGCAAAAGCTAATCTGAAAAAGCATTTCAACCAGTTTGGAGGTGTCGGAATTGAAAATCCTGTCAAAAACATTGATCAGCATTTCATTGAAAAGGTTACATCCATTATTGTTGCCAACATAGAAAAACCAGATTTTGGAATCTCTCTCTTAACCTCCCAGCTAGGTATCGGGAGAACATTACTTCACACAAAGCTGAAACAATTAACTGGTTTGAGCGCCACCGAGTTTATTAATACAATCAGGCTTCGGGAAGCTCAAAAATTACTCATCGAAGAACCGGAACTGACCATGTCAGAAATTGCTTATAAAGTCGGATTCAATGATCCTAATTATTTCAGCCGGACATTTAAGAAAATCTTCAATATATCCCCCAGCGATTTCAGAAACAAAAAGAATAAATGATTTTCCCATTCTTGAAACTCCGACAGTAATACCTGTAAATAAGTCAGATGATTCTTTCCCCATGTGTTCCTGAACACGATAAAGTGCATAAATTGAATCTCTGTTTAAGTAAATCGATGGCCATATCTGGTGAGAAAATGTGGTAAATTTGATACTCTAGTTCTACCACATTACTCCGAAAATACTTAAAACCTGATAACTAAATAAATAATCTTCTGTAATTCCTTTATATAAAGGTTATATATTAACTCGTTGTGCGATTGAAAATAAATAATAAAATATTGTTTAAAAAGTTGTGCATTATATTGGTATTCAATATATTAGTAGAAAATAAACGCCAATTCATTATTCTACTTATGCACAACCTGAAGGCAAATTTCGACAAGTTTATTGGTTTAACCAAATCGTTCTTTTCTGATCGGATTAATGAGTTCGACAACTTTCAAAGCTACCCAAGAAATCCAAAAATGTCAGATTGTCAAATAATTGCATTAGCTCTGACTGCAGAATCTATTGGCATTGACTCTGAAAGTTACTTCTTTGGTAAACTTAAATCAGATTATACCAGCGATTTTCCAAACCTCATTGACCGTTCCAATTTTAATCGCAGACATAAGCGGCTTTATCCGTGGATCGCAGCTTTTAATCAAGGCTTATCAAACATTCTAAACCAC
>CAXXKQ010000034.1:0-87616 GCA_963676535.2 Prolixibacteraceae bacterium
CAATGCGTAAGATGCAATATTAAAAGGTACACCCAGGAAAATATCAGCACTGCGCTGGTACAACTGGCACGACAATTTTCCGTCGGCCACATAAAACTGAATCAGGATGTGGCAGGGAGGAAGATTCATCTGGTCAATTTGGCCAACGTTCCAGGCCGAGATGATATGCCGGCGAGAGTCGGGATTATTTTTCAGGCTATCAACCACCTTTGTCACCTGGTCGATATGTTTGCCATCAGGAGTCGGCCACGATCGCCATTGATAGCCATAAACCGGTCCGAGATTACCGTTTTCGTCAGCCCATTCATTCCATATCCGCACTCCATTTTCCTGAAGGTATTTTACATTCGTATCGCCGGTTAAAAACCAAAGCAATTCGTGAATAATCGATCTCAGATGTAATTTTTTGGTTGTCAGTACAGGAAAGCCTTCTGCTAAATCGTACCTCGACTGATATCCGAAAACGCTGAGTGTTCCGGTACCGGTACGGTCTTTCTTTTCAGCTCCGTTATTAATTACATAGTTCAATAAATCAAGGTATTGCTTCATTTTATAGCCCTTTGATGTATTCGTTTTATCCGTCGGCAAGGTAAAAAGTTTTCTCGTGAAATGCCAAATGGGTTAAAAAAAGATCACGGATAGTTTCTGCTTCATCAGCAAGACTATCCGTGATTGTATGTGTTTCCGAAACTGTAAAAATCACAGTATTGTCAGGATATTGAAGGCGCAGTTTCAGATTTGTGTTTGTATTTGAAAACGATCGGAAAAATGATGGTCAGAACTAAAGCATAACCGGCAAATACATACCAAATTGTTGGCCATGAGCGGCTGATGAGTTTTCCTCCTTCTCCATATACTGAATAGAAATCGACTACGGCGCCGCTGGCATATCCACCGAATATAGCTCCTAAACCATTGGTAAGCATCATAAACAATCCTTGCGCGCTGGCACGTATTTCGGGTTTAGCTTCAGTTTCAACGAATAACGAACCTGAAATATTGAAAAAATCGAATGCCATGCCATAAACAATCATCGACATTATCAGCAATGATAATCCGTTTCCAGGGTTACCTATCCCGAATAATCCGAAACGAAGTACCCAGGCCAGCATACTCATTAGCATAACTTGTTTAATTCCAAACCTTCGCAGGAAAAAAGGAATAGTCAGGATAAACAGTGTTTCAGACATTTGCGATATCGATAGCAGAATTACAGAATGTTTTACCCCAAAAGAGTCAGCAAATTCAGGAATATCTTTAAAGCTGCCAATAAACAGGTCGCCGTATGAATTGGTGATTTGCAGAGCTGCTCCCAAAAGCATCGAAAACAGGAAAAAGACAACCATTTTCTTTGATTTGAACAGCACAAGCGCATCGAGGCCAAATGCCGAAAGCCACGATTTGTGCTCGGTTTTAGCTGGCGGACATTGCGGCAATGTGAACGAATACAGCGCCATTACCAACGAGGCAACTGATCCGACATAAAGCTGGGCATTGGAGTTTTTAAAACCCGACAGGTCGACCACCCACATGGCTACAATAAAACCAATGGTTCCAAAGGTTCGGATCGGAGGGAAAACCTTGATGATGTCAAACTTATGTTCTTCAAGGGCATTGTAGGCTACAGTGTAATTTAATGAGATGGTTGGCATATAGCAAAACAGGTTTACCAGCATAGCCCAATACATGTGGTCGTAATCTGTAACGGTTGAAGCGTAAAAAAGAGCAGCTGCTCCAAACAGGTGGCAAATTCCCAGCAATCGCTCGGCATTGATCCATTTATCTGCAATAATACCAATGATTCCGGGCATGACAAGTGAAGCAATTCCCAGGGTGGCAAAGATGGAACCAATTTGTCCGCCTTTAAATTCCAAACCCCCAAAATCTCCGTCTGCACCTAAATATCCTCCTAAGGATATCAACCACGATCCCCAGATGAAAAATTGGAGAAAACTCATCACGATTAGCCGATTCTTGATACCCATAATTAGTTCTTTGAGTTGAATAGTTTTTAGCGGGTTTAAAACTACTAAAATCCACTTATCAAAAGGAAACAAATAATTTAAAACATATTAATCCGGGAAAAATCGAAATTTGGAAGGAAGGACTTAAAAATTGGGAACTGGCTTATTCCTTTTTCCGGCGGTTAATCTCGTCGCGGATGGCTGAAGCTTTTTCATAATCTTCAGCCTGGACGGCATTGTTGAGCATTTGAGCCAGTTCAGCCGAAGTGTATTTTTCGTACTCGTGCTTTCCACGGACTGGCTCATCGCTGGTAGATTGGTGCCAGTCTTCCTGGGTATGCTCGTTCTCAAATTCTATGATGATACCTGCACGTTGAAGGATTTCTTCGGTGGTATAAATCGGGCAGTTAAACCGCAAGGCCAGGGCAACTGCATCTGAAGTGCGCGAGTCAATGACGATTTGCTTGTCATTCCGGAGACAAATCAGTTCGGAGTAAAAAATTCCTTCTTCAAGTTTGTAAATGATAACTTCTGAGATCAGAATGTCAAACGCAGAAGCTAGCTCTTTGAAAAGATCATGGGTGAGCGGCCGGGGCGGCTTTAGTCCCTCCAGTTGGATGGCAATGGATTGTGCTTCGATGGGGCCAATGATAATGGGTATTCTGCGGTCGCCATTTTCTTCGGCCAAAACAAGCGCGTAAGCTCCTGATTGTGACTGACTGACTGAGAGACCTAATATGTTGAGCCTTACTTTCTGCATCCGGTTTTGTATAGCCTGACTAGGATAGCAAATATAACAATTGTTTTGCATTCTGCTGGTTGTTGGGGTATTTACATTTGGCTTTTCTTTTTGTTTACTGGTCTGGCAAAAGGAAAATCTACCAGACCGGTCGCTGAAAATAATTCGGAAAAAATATTGTAACCCTTTGGTGGTCACGTAAAATTATATACTTTTGCAGTCCGAAAGTTTTCGAGCAGGCCCGATAAGTGGCACACAATGAGTTCCCGCCTGCCGGATGAAATATTAAAACACATTGAAATGTACGCAATTGTAGAAATTGCCGGTCAGCAAATGAAAGTTGAAAAAGGCCGGAAAGTTTATGTACACCGTCTGGAAAACGCCGAGGGCGAAACAGTAGTTTTCGACAAAGTGCTTTTGGTTGATAACGATGGTGCTGTAAAAGTTGGAACTCCTGTTGTAGAAGGTGCCAGTGTAACTGCTTCGGTAGTTGAGCACGTTAAAGGAGATAAGGTATTGGTCTTCAAGAAGAAAAGAAGAAAAAGTTTCCAGAAAATGAATGGACACCGTCAATATCTGACCAAAATTCAAATTGAAGAAGTAATAGGATAACATTAAAAAAGATTTACCATGGCTCATAAGAAAGGTGTCGGTAGTTCCAAGAACGGACGCGAATCGGAAAGTAAACGACTTGGCGTTAAAATTTACGGCGGTCAATCTGCAAAAGCTGGTAACATTATTGTTCGCCAGAGAGGTACTTCACACCACCCGGGTTTAAATGTTGGTATGGGCAGAGATCATACCTTGTTTGCTTTGGTGGACGGAACTGTTGTTTTTAAGAAAAAAAGCGACAACAAATCATTCGTAATTGTTGAGCCGGTAGTTGCTACAGAGGTTAACTAGAACGAATAAGAGATATTAGTTAAATAATCTCCTGCTTTCCCGAAGGCAGGAGATTTTTTTATTTTAAATTTGTTCATCTAAAAAAAATAAAATGCTCAATCTAAAATTTATACAGGAAAATCCGGAGCTGATTGTTGCCAAACTGAAAAAGAAGCATTTTGAAGCAATAGCTATCGTTCAGCAAATTACCGGATTATCAGTTCAAAAGAATGAAACGCAGGCAAAAGCCGATCAGTTTAAAGCTGAGATGAATAAGATTTCGAAAGAAATAGGATTGCTGATGCGCGACGGAAAAACGGATGAGGTTAATGCTGCCAAAAGCCGTACCGCTGAATTGAAAGACGCCATTAAACAACTGGATGATGATTTTGCCCGTATCGATCAGGAAATTTTCCAACTTCAGGTATTGCTTCCAAATCTTCCTGCCGAAATCGTTCCTGAAGGACGCACTCCGGAAGACAATCTGGTGGTGAAAAGAATCGGAGAATTTCCTGCATTGTCCCAAAACAGTGTCCCTCACTGGGAGTTGGCCAAAAAGTACGACATCATCGATTTCGAACTTGGCGTTAAAATTACCGGTGCCGGATTCCCGGTTTACAAAGGTAAGGGCGCCCGTTTACAGCGGGCATTGATTAATTTCTTTTTGGATGAAGCCCGTAACTCAGGATATTTAGAAGTTCAGCCACCCTATATGGTGAACGAAGAATCAGGCTTTGGAACTGGTCAGTTGCCTGATAAAGAAGGGCAAATGTATCATGCCACCGAAGATAACCTGTATTTGATTCCAACAGCAGAAGTTCCGGTGACCAATCTGTATCGCGATGTGATTGTGGAAGCTAAAGATTTGCCTATTAAAAATACGGCATACAGCGCCTGTTTCCGCCGCGAAGCTGGTTCGTATGGCAAAGATGTCCGCGGATTGAACCGTCTGCACCAGTTCGATAAAGTGGAGATTGTTCAGATTGCCCATCCGGATAATTCGTACGAATTACTCGACCAGATGGTCGCTCATGTTGAAAGTCTGGTCAAAAAACTTGAATTACCTTACCGAATCCTGCGGTTGTGCGGTGGCGATATGAGTTTTACTTCGGCTTTGACTTACGATTTTGAAGTCTTCTCAGCCGCCCAGGAAAAATGGCTGGAAGTGAGTTCGGTTTCAAACTTCGAAAGTTTTCAGGCCAACCGATTGAAACTGCGTTACCGCGATGAAGTGACGAAAAAGCCTGTTCTCGCACATACTTTAAACGGAAGCGCATTGGCGCTGCCCCGTATTCTGGCTGCTTTGCTTGAAAATAACCAGACTCCCGAAGGAATCCGAATCCCAAAAGTTTTGGTTCCGTATTGCGGGTTCGACATGATCAATTAATCGGATTACTGGGAAAATATATGGTGAGGCTGTTCGGTTTAATTATCAAACAGCCTCTTTTTTATACATTTAATGTCAGTCACCTAAACTTATCATCATGAATTCTCTTTTCAAACAATCACTTCTGGCTGGTTTGACCGCATTTCCCCTGTCAACAATAGCCGGAGAAGCGCCCAAAACGCAAAATCCGAATATCGTCCTGATATTTATGGACGACATGGGTTACGGCGACTTAAGCTGTTACGGCGGATCTCAGTATAAAACTCCGAATCTTGACCGGTTGGCTTCGCAGGGTGTCCGGTTCACCAGTTTCTTGTCTGCCCAGGCAGTTTGCAGCGCTTCGCGTGCCGGAATAATGACCGGTTGTTATCCGAACCGACTGGGCATTTCAGGAGCCTTGTCTCCCAATGCCGAAATTGGTCTGAATCCGTCAGAAGAAACTATTCCTGAAGTGCTAAAAAAGCGCAGTTACAAAACGGCGGCCATCGGGAAATGGCATTTGGGCAATCATCGTGAGTTTTTGCCATTGCAGCAAGGTTTTGATGAATATCTGGGACTTCCGTATTCGAACGACATGTGGCCGGTAAATTACGATGGGACTCCTGCAGTTCAAGGTTCAGGCAAAGCCAGATATCCCGTACTTCCGCTGATTGAGGGAAACGAAAAAATCAGGGAAATAAAAACACTCGATGATCAGTCGGAATTAACTACGATTTATACCGAGCGGGCGGTCCGATTCATTAATCAGAATAAGAAAAATCCGTTTTTTCTCTACCTGGCTCATTCGATGACACATGTGCCGCTGGCTGTTTCATCCAAATTTAAGGGAAAGAGTGAACAGGGACTGTTTGGCGATGTCATGATGGAAATCGACTGGTCGGTTGGGCAGGTGATGAAAGCCCTGAAAGATAACGGGCTGGAAGAAAATACACTGATCATATTTACTTCAGATAACGGACCGTGGCTGAATTTTGGAAATCATGCCGGATCAACCGGTGGTTTGCGCGAAGGCAAAGGCGCCAGCTTTGAAGGCGGCCAGCGCGAACCTTGTTTGATGAAATGGCCGGGTCACATTGCTGCAGGTTCAATTTGCAATAAACTGGCTTCAACGATTGATATTTTACCCACACTGGCAGCCATTACCAGTGCTCCGCTTCCTGAAAAAAAGATTGACGGGGTGAATATTCTTCCGCTTTTGCTTGGCGACGAAACAGCAAATCCGCGAGAATCGTTCCTGTATTATTACCGGAAAAACAGCCTGGAAGCTGTGCGAATGGGAACCTGGAAACTGGTATTTGCACATCCCGGGCGCACTTACATCGGGTTTAAGCCTGGTTTCGACGGATTCCCTGGCGGAACAAATGAAAACTTTCCTTACGAGGAAGGTTTGTACGATCTTCGTCGCGATCCGGGCGAACGATACGATGTAAAAGAATATTATCCTGAGATTGTTGCCGAACTCAAAAAACTGGCCAATGATGCGCGTCAGGATTTGGGCGATGACATTCAAAATGTGACCGGAAATAACCGACGGGAACCGGGGCGAATTTCCTCAACGAAGTAACTTTTAACTAACAGCCTTATGAATAATGCAAAAACACTGACTTTACTGAGCCTCTGTTCGGCCGGAGCTATGCCGGCCTTTTCAGCACCTGTTACTAAGCCAGGTCGTCCCAATATCGTTTTCATTATGAGTGACGACCATGCTTATCAGGCCATTAGTGCTTACGGAAGTGGATTAAACGAGACTCCAAATATTGACCGGATTGCACGCGAGGGGGCCATTTTCAACCGTGGATTTGTAACGAACTCAATTTGTGCTCCCAGCCGGGCAGTGATGCTCACCGGAAAGTTCAGCCACTTGAATGGGAAGCTGGATAACCGGGGCGGTTTTAACTGGGATCAGCAGAATTTTGCCAAAATTCTTCAGCAAAATGGCTATCAGACTGCCCTGATTGGAAAGATTCACCTGGACGGATCGCCACAGGGATTTGATTACTGGAATGTTTTGCCGGGACAGGGACAATATTACAATCCCGATTTTATTGAAAACGGTGTAAAAAAGCGATTCCCGGGATATGTCACTACCCTGACAACCGGATTCGCACTCAACTGGCTCGATAAAATCCGCGATAAATCCAAACCTTTCTGTTTGTTGTATCATCAGAAAGCACCCCACCGGAACTGGCTTCCGGAGGAAAAATACCTCAACCTGTACGAAGACCGGGAATTTCCATTTCCGGAAAACTTTTTTGATAATTACGAGGGACGGACAACTGCAGCACATACACAGGAAATGGGTATCGTACCAATAATGACATGGGGCGGCGACATGAAATTTGAGAATGATCCATATACGGGTAAACCCACGAACTTTATGGGCAGCCTTAACCGGATGGATGAAAGTCAGCGTGAAACCTGGCGTAAGGCATACAATCCGCGCAACGAAGAATTCATAAAAAATAAACCTGAAGGTAAAGAACTGGCCAAATGGAAATATCAGCGTTATCTGCGCGATTACCTGAAATGTATCAAATCGGTTGACGATGGGGTAGGTGAAATGCTTGATTACCTGGACAAGAACGGACTGGCAGAAAATACGATTGTCATTTATACCTCGGATCAGGGCTTTTACCTGGGCGAACATGGCTGGTTCGACAAACGGTTTATGTACGAAGAATCGTTCCGGACGCCAATTGTAATGCGTTTTCCGAAAGAAATTAAACCGGGAACCGTGGTCAATCAGTTGGTTCAAAATCTCGACTTTGCCCCAACATTTCTGGATTATGCCGGTGTCATAACTCCCAGGGATATGCAGGGTTTATCATTCCGAAAAGTGGTAAAAGGAGAAAAAGTCCGGTGGCGTGATGCCATTTATTATCAGTATTTCGAATATCCGGCAGAACACATGGTGAAGCGTCATTACGGTGTTCGGACTGACAGATACAAACTCATTCATTTTTACTACGATGTTGATGAATGGGAGATGTACGATCTGGACAAGGATCCGCATGAAATGAAGAGCGTTTACGACGATCCGGCTTACGCGGATGTGCAGAAAGATTTGCATAAACGCCTGAACGAACTTCGTGCCCAATACGGTGACTCGGATGAACTGGATCAAAAGTTTATTCAGGAGTATACAAAAAGGAAATAACGGTTCTTTTATTTTTGATTGAGGAGAGTTTCAGCAGGTTGAGGCTCTCCTCAATTGTTTTGGACCGGCGACAACGCAATTTTTAAGCGGGTTCTCTTTCCGGCGGGATGTTTTTCTTATCTTTAAGCAAATTGAAATTGATATGGAATTACCCAAATTTGTCAAAAACGATCAATGGCTTGCCCCCTTTGCTTCAATCATTGTTGGACGATTGCTGGAAGCCCGGCGTCAGGAGTTGGCAGTACTGCGGGGAAAAAGTCTGGTTGAGTTTGCCCAGGGACATAAATGGTATGGGCTGCATCGTGAAAACAGACAATGGGTTGTTCGCGACAGGGCCCCAAATGCCACTGCGATTTTCCTGATTGGCCAGTTCAATAACTGGGAAGAACAACAGTCTTATGCGCTTAAACCCACCGGTACAGGCGACTGGGAACTGCAACTTCCGGATGAGATGATGCGGCACGGCGATCTTTTTGCTTTTTCAATACACTGGAATGGGGGTCAGGGCAAGCGAATTCCCGCCTGGATCAACCGGACCGTTCAGGACGATTATACCAAAATATTCAATGCTCAGGTTTGGGCTCCCGATGAACCTTACCACTGGAAGAATAATGGTTTAAGGCGTTCGGCTGAAGCTCCGCTCATTTATGAGGCGCACATTGGTATGGCCGGCGAAAGCGAACAAGTACATACCTACAACGAATTTCGTACAGATATTTTACCCCGCATCCAAAGAGCCGGATACAACACCATCCAGTTGATGGCTATTCCGGAACACCCTTATTACGGAAGTTTTGGCTATCATGTATCCAGCTTTTTCGCTCCATCGTCGCGCTTTGGCACTCCGGAGGAGCTGAAGCAACTCATTGATGAAGCGCATGGAATGGGAATTTCGGTTATCATGGATTTAGTTCATTCTCATGCCGTAAAAAACGAAGTAGAAGGATTGGGGAAATATGATGGCACACGCTGGCAGTTCTTTCACGACAGAGAGAAAGGCGAGCATCCGGCCTGGGATTCGTACTGTTTCAATTACGGGAAGCCCGAAGTTATTCACTTTTTACTTTCCAATATCCGTTATTGGCTCGAAGAATTCAAGTTCGATGGGTTCAGGTTCGACGGTGTGACCAGTATGTTGTATTTCGATCACGGACTGGGCAAAGCATTTACCTGTTACGACGATTATTTCAATGCGGGATTAGATCAGGAGGCATTTAATTATTTCATCATGGCCAACAAATTAATCCATGAGATAAACCCGAATGCCCTATCGATTGCAGAAGAAATGAGTGGGTTGCCCGGATTGGCGACTCCGTTTCAGGATGGCGGATTGGGTTTCGACTACCGCATGGCTATGGGTGTTCCCGATTTCTGGATTAAACTGATTAAGGAAGCCTCAGATGAAAATTGGAATGTCGGAACTATCTTTCATGAACTGACTTCGAAACGGCTGGACGAAAAAGTGGTGAGTTATGCCGAGTCGCACGACCAGGCCCTGGTGGGAGATAAAACCATTATTTTTCGGCTGATTGATAAGGAAATGTATTTCAATATGCGGAAAGATCAACCTAATCTGACTGTTGAACGGGGAATTGCACTGCATAAAATGATCAGGTTGGCAACGCTGAGTTGTGCCGGTGGTGCCTATCTGAATTTTATGGGCAATGAGTTTGGCCATCCCGAATGGATTGATTTTCCGAGAGAAGGAAATAACTGGTCATATACTCATGCCCGAAGAATGTGGAGTTTGGCTGATAATCCGGATTTGCGCTACCAATGGTTGTCCGATTTCGATCGGGAAATGATTACACTCGTCCGCAGTGAAAAACTGATCGAAATTTCCGAAGTAAACTGGATATACGATCACAAAAGCAACCAGATTCTGATGTTCTCACGAGGCGACTTTTTGTTTGTCTTTAATTTTAATCCGGCACAATCTTTTGCTGATTATGGCATTCCGATGTCGCCGGCAAAATTTAAAATTGTATTGAATACCGACGAAGCCCGGTTTGGCGGTCAAAACCGGATTGATAGTAGTCTGACCTATTCAACTATCCCCGAAAACGGGCCAAAGAGTCAGCATTATTTGCGTTTATACCTGCCTGGCCGGACGGCAATTGTTCTGGAACGGCAAAATTTTAAAAAATGAGTTAATGTCTTTTTTTACTGAAATACAAATTCCTGAATTTTCATGGAAGCTGGATTATTCGAAAAGCATGATGCTGATGGGCTCCTGCTTTTCGGAAAATATCGGACAGAAATTACTCGATTTAAAATTCAGGATTGATATGAATCCGTTTGGTATTTTATACAATCCCGAATCGATTGCCAACAGCTTGAAGATTTTGCTTGAAAAGCGGATTTTTACTGAAAATGATTTGTTCAACGATCAGGGTGTGTGGAGCAGCTTTTATCACCACAGCCGGTTTTCGGATGTTAACCGCGACATTGTTCTTGAAAACATGAACAGCCATATAATCAGTTCACACGAATTCCTGAAAACAACCGATTTCCTGATCGTCACCTTTGGAACAGCCTGGATTTATGAACTGAAACGTACCGGACAAATCGTTTCGAACTGCCACAAAGTTCCGGCTTCCGAATTCAAACGATTCCGATTGGGTGTACTCGAAATTACTGAAACGTGGCGCGATCTGACGGAGAAGCTTTGGCAATTTAATCCAAACCTGAAACTGATTTTTACAGTTAGTCCGATTCGTCACTGGAAAGATGGCGCTGTTGAAAACCAACTGAGCAAAGCGACCCTGCTGCTGGCCATTGATCAGTTGATCCGTGGCTTTGGCGATCGGCGCTGCCGGTATTTTCCTTCCTACGAACTCATGATGGACGAGCTGCGCGATTACCGTTTTTATGCCGAAGATATGCTGCATCTGAGCCCGGTAGCAACCGATTATATTTTCGATCGTTTCAGTAAAGCGATGGTTTCCGATGAAAGTCTGGAGATATCGGCGCAGGTGTTGAAAATCAGCAAGGCCGTGCAGCATCGTCCGTTCAATCCAAAATCGGCTGAGTATGAAAAATTTCTTCGTTCAAACCTAAACGAAATATCCAAGTTGAAATCCAGGTTTTCTTTTCTGGATTTATCGAATGAAAGGGATTATTTTGAACAGGAATTAACCCGATTCCAATGAAAGTACTGATGTTTGGATGGGAATTCCCGCCGCACATATCCGGAGGATTAGGCACTGCCTGTTATGGCCTTACCAAAGCATTGGCAACTTTTGATGAGATGCAACTCACACTGGTTGTCCCCAAAACTTACGGCGACGAAAAGATACCTTCTGCCACCCTGATTGGTGCTGATCAGATCGCGGTTTCCAGGTCGCATTCCGAAAGTTTTGGACTGAATTTATCAACGAAAGTTATTCAGATTGATTCTCCAATAATTCCCTATACCAACCCGGATGAGTATTTTCGGTTTGTTGAACAATCTTCATCAGACAAGTGTTTGGTTCAATCGGATGACCCGAATCGCATTCCTTTCTCCGGAAATTATGGAAATGATTTGTTTGATGAGGTTGTTTGTTTCGGGCTTGTCGCCGGAGTGTTGGCCGAGGAAATCGGGTTTGATGTGATTTATGTGCACGATTGGATGACTTTTCCTGCGGGGATGGCTACCAAAAACAAATCGGGCAAACCACTGGTGGTACATGTTCATTCCACAGAATTTGACCGGGGAGCTGGCTGGGTTAATCAGCAGGTTTTCGAAATAGAAAAGAAAGGTATGGAAGCAGCCGACAAAGTAATTGCGGTGAGCAATCTGACCCGGAGGATTATTCTTGAAAAATACCGGATACCGCCGGAAAAAGTTGTGGTGGTTTACAACGCAGTTGAGCCTGTCGTTACCTTTAAAAAACCATTGCTGAAAAATCTGGAAAACGAGCGGTTAGTGAGCTTTCTCGGGCGGATTACCGTCCAAAAGGGACCAGGATATTTTGTGGAAGCTGCCAGCCTGGTGTTGAAAAAAATGAAAAATGTCCGGTTTGTGATGGCCGGAAAAGGAGATATGGCCGAATTGATGGCCCGTCGTGCAGCTGAACTGGACATTGCAGATCGGTTTCAATTCCCTGGATTTCTGAGTGAAGAAAAAGTTGTGGACCTGTTCCGGAGGAGTGATATTTTAGTGATGCCTTCTGTTTCTGAGCCTTTTGGTATTGTTGCACTCGAAGCGATGCAGGCTGGCGTACCGGTTATTTTATCGCGGCAGTCGGGGGCTTCCGAAGTGATTCAACATGCCCTGAAGGTAAATTACTGGGACGTAGAAGCTCTGGCTGATGCAATTTGTTTGTTACTGAATGATTCAGACCTTCGCATCGAAATGAGCAAAAACGGAAAACGCGAAGCAAAAAAATTTCAATGGAAAACATCGGCTGAAGAAATCGTGAAAGTATTTTCAGAATTTGTGAATAACCTGAAAAACCTGTAATTAGCTGATTTTGGGAAACAAAAATTTAACGTCGATTTTACAGAAAGGCCACCAGACGTTTTGTTTTTTTGATTTCCTTTGCAACTTATCTCCAATAGCGAGGTTGATTATGAATAAGATAGATTAAAGGAGAAATATGGGAGAAGGTGTTAGATTTATTAAACATTCGATCGTGGAACAACCTGTTTGGAAAAAATTATTTGTCGAGTCAAACATCCCGGAGAAGCTGGCTCCTCTGAAGGAATTGAGTCGAAACCTGTGGTGGGTTTGGAATACCGAGGCACGCGACCTGTTTCAGACGATTGATGCCGAAATATGGGAGGAGTGCGAACACAACCCGATTCTTTTGCTTGAAGAGGTAAACTATCAGCGTCTTCTGGAGTTGGAAAACGATGAGGAATTTATTCTGAAAATGAATCAGGTTTCGTCGTCGCTTCAAAAGTACATTGCCAACCGGAAGAAACTGGAGGGGCCGTCAATCGCGTATTTCAGCATGGAATACGGGTTACACGATAGTCTGAAGATTTTCTCCGGAGGGTTGGGGATTTTGGCGGGCGATTACCTGAAAGAAGCTAGCGATTCGAAAGTAAATTTGGTTGGCGTTGGCCTGCTTTATCGTTACGGCTATTTCCGCCAGAATATTTCGGGTACGGGCGAACAGCTTTCAAACTACGATGCCCAGCAATTCTCCAAAATACCGGTTCAACCGGTTTATGACAGCGACGGAAACTGGATTAGCGTTCAGGTTGAGTATCCCGGACGCAATGTTACTGCCCGCATCTGGCAGGTGAACGTCGGATCAATCAAACTTTTTTTGCTCGATACTGATTTTGAAGGGAACTCAGATGAAGATCGTTTTGTAACCCACCATTTGTACGGTGGCGATAACGAAAACCGGCTGAAACAGGAAATGTTGCTTGGCCTTGGAGGTATTCGTACCCTGAAAAAGCTGGGCTATGAAATGGATATTTACCATTGCAACGAAGGTCATGCAGCCATGATTGGTCTGGAACGAATGGCCGATTTGGTTGCCGAAAAGGGGCTGAAGTATGCCGAAGCGAAAGAAGTTGTTCGAGCTTCAACCTTGTTTACTACCCACACGCCGGTGCCTGCGGGTCATGATTCTTTTTATCAGGACATGTTTCGCCGGTATATGGAAAAATACCCCTCGCGGGTAGGCATCAGCTGGGACGAATTTATTGGTTTGGGGAAGGCCGAAGTTTATGAAGATCATTTCAATATGAGCTATCTGGCCTGTAACCTGTCACAGGGAATTAACGGGGTAAGTATGCTACACGGCGAAGTTTCAAAGGAAGTGCTTAGTCCGCTCTATAAGGGATTCCTCCCTGAAGAACTGGAAGTAGGGTATGTAACCAATGGCGTACATTATTCGAGCTGGGCCGCCAAAGAATGGAAAGAATTGCACCAAAAATATTTTGGAAAAGGATTTCCGGAAGATCAGCTCGATTTTGATGCCTGGGAGCGAATCTATCAGGTGCCGGATGAGGAAATCTGGAACATGAAACAGGCTCTTCGTCTGAAGACGATCGGCTACATCAAACAGCGGTTTACCAACAGTTGGATCAAACGTAACGAAAACCCAAAACTGATTTCCGAGGTTCTGGGAAAACTCAATCCGTATGCCCTTACTATCGGTTTTGCCCGACGTTTTGCTACCTATAAAAGAGCTCACCTGCTGTTCCGAAACCTTGACCGGCTGTCGCGACTTGTAAATAATCCTGCACGCCCAGTTCAATTTATTTTTGCGGGTAAAGCTCACCCTGCCGATAAAGCAGGTCAGGATCTAATCAGATACATTGTTGAGATTTCGAAACGACCGGAATTTGCCGGAAAAATACTTTTCGTTCAGAATTACGACATGAACCTGGCTAAAATGATGTTGCAGGGTGTTGATATCTGGATGAATACGCCCACCCGGCCTCTGGAAGCCTCCGGAACCAGCGGCGAAAAAGGGGTAATGAATGGTACCATCCATTTTTCGGTACTCGACGGATGGTGGGTTGAAGGGTATAAAAAAGATGCCGGATGGGCACTTCCACAAGAAAATGCTTACGACGTGAACGATCTTCAGGACGAACTGGATGCTGAAACAATTTACAACATTCTGGAAGAAGAAATTTTACCTGAATTCTACAACCGAAACATTAAAGGTGTTCCGGAAAAATGGGTTTCGTACATTAAAAATACCTTTGCTCAGGTTGCCCCGAATTTCACTACCGCCCGCATGA
Source organism: Prolixibacteraceae bacterium (assembly GCA_963676535.2). Lineage (GTDB taxonomy): Bacteria > Bacteroidota > Bacteroidia > Bacteroidales > Prolixibacteraceae > Aquipluma. The sequence continues at coordinate 14,826 of CAXXKQ010000034.1, forward strand.
TTCGAGACTATCAGGACCGATTTTATCGTCCGCAGGCCGAACGGTCAGCCCGGTTGGTGGTATCCGATTATAAACTTGCCCGCGAAATTGCACAGTGGAAATACGGCATTTCATTAGTCTGGGACCAGATTGAAGTGAAAGATGTTCAGATTATTGACGGGATAACCAATGTTCTGAAAATTGGGGAAGACTATCCTGCCCGTGTGGTGGTCGATTTGAAAGGCCTGAACCCGGAAGATGTCGGTGTTGAAATGGTGATTACCGAAAATGGAAAAGATAGCGCTCCGGATCTGATTGATTGTTTGCAATTTGAAATTGAAAAAGAAGAAGATTCGGTAATAACGTACAAGTTGAGTCTTCAGTTGATGGATGCCGGATCGTTCGGTTATGCCATCCGCATGTATCCTAAAAACAAAGAATTGCCTCATCGTCAGGATTTTCAGTATATCAAATGGATTTAATAAAACCGGATATTAATCGGGAAAGGCAGCTATCAGCTGCCTTTTTCTGTTTTTTGAAGATTAAATCCTTGTAATGACTTTTATCGGCATCTTTACAGCATTATTTTCGGCAAGATGAAAAAACGTCTGTATCAAACTACTTTTCTGGCCATTGTAGCCTGTTTGCTGTGGTCTTCAGCTTTTGTAGGAGTGAAGATTGGCCTGAAATACCATACTCCGCTTCAGTTTGCAGGCATTCGGTTTCTACTGGCCGGACTGATGATTTTGCCGGTCATTCATAACTTTGCGAAGTTCAAAAAGGAAGTTGCCGAAAATTTTGCTTATGTATGCCTGATTGCCTTTTTGCAGGTGATTCTCCAGTATTCATTTTTTTACCTGGGAGTTAATTTGGTTCCGGCCTCCATTTCGGCTATGATTGTTGGTTCTTCACCCTTGTTTGTGGCTTTAATCGCCCATTTTTTTGTTGTTAATGACCGAATGGACTGGTTCAAAACAGGGAGCATCCTGTTGGGGATACTTGGAGTGGCAGTGATCACCCTTGGAAGAAAAAGCCTTCCTTCAGGGGCTGAAATAGCCTTGACAGGAGTAGCTTTTCTGATCCTGAATAATCTGGCTTCGGGTATCACCAACGTCGTAGTTGCCCAGAAAAGACAAACCATTTCGCCATTAGTTTTGACTTCATCTTCACTTTTTATTGGCGGTGCATTTCTTTTCCTGATTTCTTTTCCTATAGAAGGAGTACCGCAGAAAACCTTTTCTGCAGAATATTTCATGGCCCTGGCCTGGCTGAGTTTTTTATCGGCGGCAGCTATCTCTATCTGGAACACCCTGCTGCGCAGACCTTCTGTAAAAGTATCGAAACTCAATATCTGGAAGTTTTTGATTCCTGTTTCAGGCGCCATTCTGAGTTGGATTATCCTTCCCAACGAATCGCCCGATGTGATTTCTGTTTCAGGAATGGTGCTGATTGGCTTCTCCCTGATCATTTTAAATTTTCCGAACAGAAAACATCGGGGTAAAACAGCGATCAACAATTCAGAAAATCATCAGAAATGGTGAGATTTTTTGATTTGCTTTCTTGTCGCTAATTTTTGATTTGATATTAATATTAAGATTTTGTTTATCGTCTGTTGTTATATTGATCAAAAATGAGAAAAATTAATGTGAATTTTTATTTTTGTCTTTCAGTGTAGAGTTGGAAGCGTGCTGTCAAATAACATTTGGGTCAGGTAATCATTCCGGGCATAAATTGTTAATTTCGGAGCTTCAATTTACCGTAAAATCATTAACTAACGGCAACAATGTTGCATAAAATCTGAAATTTATGAATCCTATCTTCTGGCTGGTGCCCGTAAGTTCTGTTCTGGCACTGTTTTTTGCCTGGTTTTTCTTTCAGCAAATGATGAAGGAAAGCGAAGGTACCGACACCATGAAAAAAATTGCTAAACATGTTCGCGATGGTGCTATGGCTTACCTGAAACAACAGTATAAAGTTGTTTTTAGGGTCTTCATTATTCTTACTGTATTGTTTGCCATAATGGCGTATGTATTGAAAATCCAAAACCCTTGGGTACCGTTTGCTTTTCTTTCTGGCGGTTTTTTCTCCGGATTAACTGGCTTCTTTGGTATGCGGACCGCAACTTATGCATCGGCCCGTGCTGCAAATGCTGCCCAGCGTTCGCTGAATGACGGATTGAAAATTGCTTTCCGTTCAGGAGCAGTAATGGGTTTGGTTGTAGTTGGATTGGGATTGCTTGATATCTCAATGTGGTTTTATGCATTGCAGTTCATCATTGGGGCACTTGACTCGACAACCAATGCTGCTATTGCTGCTGATCCATCCATGCAGTTGATCATTATTACCACTACTACCCTTACGTTTGGTATGGGTGCTTCAACTCAGGCATTGTTTGCCCGCGTTGGTGGTGGTATTTTCACCAAAGCTGCCGATGTTGGCGCCGACCTGGTAGGTAAAGTGGAAGCCGGTATTCCGGAAGACGATCCACGTAACCCTGCTACTATCGCTGATAACGTTGGCGATAATGTTGGTGACGTGGCTGGTATGGGCGCCGACTTGTATGAATCGTATTGTGGTGCAATTCTTTCAACTGCGGCTTTGGGAGCCACTGCTTTTGTAGCTTCAAATTTGACAGCTATCGGAATAAACGTTAATACTGCAGACAGCTTTACTATTCAGTTTAACGCCGTTATTGCACCAATGGTTATTGCTGCTGTTGGTATCATCCTTTCCATCCTTGGAATTTTTATGGTTAAAGCAAAAGAAGGCGCTTCCCAGAAACAATTACTGGCTGCACTTAGTCGCGGGGTAAATATCAGTTCCATCGGAATTGCTATTTTTTCTTATCTTATCCTTCGTTATTTGGCCATTCCTAATTTCCTGGGAATCTGGGGATCAATGATGGCCGGTTTGCTTGGCGGTATTGGTATTGGTAAAATTACGGAATATTATACCTCTTCAGGATTTAAACCAACCCAAAATATTGCAGAATCGACCAAGACCGGTCCTGCGACTGTAATTATTTCGGGTATTGGTACCGGTATGATTTCAACCGCAGTTCCGGTATTGATTGTTGGTACTTCTATTATTCTGGCCTTCCTTTTTGCTTCAAATTTCAATTTCTCCAACATTAGTTTTGGTTTATACGGAATTGCAATTGCCGCTGTTGGGATGCTTTCAACCTTAGGTATTACTTTGGCTACTGACGCTTACGGACCAATTGCCGATAATGCCGGGGGTAACGCTGAAATGAGTGGTTTGGGTGAAGAAGTTCGCAAACGTACCGATGCGCTCGATTCACTGGGAAATACAACGGCTGCAACCGGAAAAGGGTTTGCCATTGGTTCAGCTGCTTTAACGGCATTGGCTCTTTTAGCTTCGTATATTGAAGAAATTAAAATCGCCATTGCCCGTATTCCAGAGAAAGTTGCTGCCTTTACACAATATGCCACTACCAATAATTTTGAAAATGTAGAGATTCATAAGGCAAGTATCCCTGAAATGATGCAGTATTTGCACCTCGATGTTATGAACCCGCGTGTATTGGTGGGTTGTTTTATCGGTTCAATGGCAGCTTTTTTATTCTGTGGATTAACCATGAATGCTGTTGGTCGTGCCGCTCAAAGTATGGTGGAAGAAGTTCGCCGTCAGTTCCGCGAAATTAAAGGTATTTTAACAGGTGAAGGCGAACCTGATTATGCCCGTTGTGTTGCCATTTCAACCAAAGGTGCTCAGAAAGAAATGTTATTTCCATCTTTACTGGCCATCTTTATTCCAATTGCTACCGGTATTGTTTTTGGTGTTTCAGGAGTTGTTGGTTTGCTCTTAGGTGGAACTTCAACCGGATTTATCCTGGCTATTTTCATGGCCAATTCTGGTGGAGCATGGGATAATGCAAAAAAATTCATTGAAGAAGGTAATTTTGGCGGAAAAGGATCTGATTGTCACAAGGCTGCTGTAACCGGTGATACTGTTGGCGATCCATTCAAAGACACTTCAGGTCCATCATTAAATATCCTCATTAAACTGATGAGTATGGTTTCAATTGTTATGGCCGGAGTAACTGTAGCATACAGCCTGATGTAATGAACGAAATTGGGATTTTGATCCACATTCAATAGTTCATAAACCCCGGGGAAATCCTCCGGGGTTTTATTTTTTTATTTAGATGTTGAACAAAAGAGGTTGAGATTGAGTTTAACTGAAAAATGGCAACACTAAAACCAAATAGTATGGCAGATCTATCAACAACCTACATGGGCGTCAAATTAAAAAATCCGCTGATTTTGGGCGCCAGTAATCTCGTTACCAAACCTGAGGTTATTAAAGAACTCGAAGTTGCAGGAATTGCTGCAATCGTGTATAAATCACTTTTTGAGGAGCAGATTCAATTGGAGAGCCTTCAATTTGATGAAGAACTGAACGAATATGCAAATCGAAATTCAGAAATGGGCAGACTTTTCCCGGATATCTCGCATGCCGGACCCAAAGAACACCTTTTCAACCTAAAGAAGTTAAAACAGAATACTACGGTACCATTATTTGCCAGCCTAAATGCCATGTATGAACCGAGCTGGGTTGAATATGCCAAAGCGCTGGAAGAAACCGGGATTGATGGCCTCGAACTGAATCTTTATGCCACGCCCGGATACTTTGAAGTTGGAGCTTCTTCCATAGAGGATAAGCAGTACCAGATCGTGAAGAGCGTAAAAAAGGCAGTTAAAATTCCGGTGAGTGTTAAACTGAGCCCGTTCTACACGAACGCGCTCAATTTTATTAAAAAACTTGATGAAGCCGGAGTTGACGGTTTTGTTCTGTTCAACCGGTTTTTTCAGCCCGAAATTGATATCGACAATGAAGTGTTCCATTTCCCATGGGAACTGACCCAAACGCGTGACCGTCATCTCTCGCTGCGCTATGTGGGTTTGCTGCATGGGAATATCGAAGCAAGTATATGTGCCAATCGCGGAATTTATACGGCTGAAGATGTGATTCGTCTTTTGCTGGCCGGCGCTGATGTGGTACAGGTCGTTTCAACCGTTTATAAAAATCAGCCAGCCGATGTTGGTACTATTCTTTCCGAGGTTCAGGCCTGGATGGATAAGAAGGGATATAAAACCCTGAACGATTTCCGTGGAAAGTTATCCCGCAAAAACCTGAAAGATCCGTTTTCGTACCAGCGTGCCCAGTATGTCGACATTCTGGCCAAATCAGAAGAAATATTCAAGAAATATCCAATGGTATAATTCTGTGGATTATTCGTCACAAACGGAAAGGCACGATTCTTATAAGGAATCCTGCCTTTCTTAATTCTACCTGCCAAATTATTTTTATTTTCCTACAAATCCGGCCAAAGCATAAACCAGCGCACCCTGCCAGTTAATGGCAATTTCGTTAGTGGTGTAATCTTCCTGCTTGTCGTTCCATGCGGTAGCTTTACTTCCGCCGCCAACGATGTAGCCCGGCCAGGGATTGACTTCATTGTCTGAGCCTGAACGGCGGTCGTGCGGATTCATGGCCGGGTTGATTCCCAAACCGGTTACATACGACCGATTGTAGTAATTGCGGCCAAAGATATGTCCAATAGCGTCGAGCGAAGTTTGTATGTATGCCGGATTTGGTGAAATCCGGTTGGCCACCTGTAAATTCAAAACCTGACGGGCAATGGTACCGTTGCATCCCCAGTAATATCGGATTAACGGGCGTGCATAAACATCGGTAGCCGCATTTTGGGCGATCTTGTTGGCCACTTCTACAATATTTTGCTGAATGGTTTTCAATATCTCCGGATTTTTACCCGGTTTTTTTGAAAGCGCAAACTGAAACATTCCCAAATTGGAAACATCGCCCCAATCCCAATCTTCGTCAATCTTGAAATTCATTTTGGTAGCCTGTTCCTCAAAATCTTTCAAAAATAAAGCATCGCCGGTGGTTTCCCACATTTCAATGGCTGCCCAAAGACGGTCGTCGGGATCGGAAGTCAGGTAGCCTCCTGTCATAAATTCACCCTGCACAAAACGTTTATCTTCCGGATTAGCTTTTAAAAATTGATAACTCAATTTGGCTGCTGCCAGGCATTTTTGCGAATAGGCTTTGTCGTAAGGTTCAAAATAGCGGGCAGCCTGAGCCATCATGGCTACAAAATCGGCCACAGCAGCCGAACTCCAGTCGGTAAAATACCGCTTTTCTTTGTCTTCTTCGGGTTTGCAGAAGGGTTCAAAGCTTTTGCGGGTTAGCTTGTGCGAAACTTTCCCCGAGCCATCAGGATATTGCATGGTGAGCAGCCAATCGGTTTCCCATTTTATTTCTTTCAGAAAATCGGGATAACCGTTGGCCGTTTCAGGCAGGTCGAGCGAAAATTTCTTCAGGTTATTCTGAAACTGGTCCCAGGCCATGAACATCATTCCGACAGTTACTCCGGCATTGACCACATATTTACCGTAGTCGCCGGCATCGTGCCAGCCACCCGTTCCGTTGCGGCGTTCTCCGGGTTTGCCGACGAAATCTTCATAACCATCATTGGTGTGACATGCTTCGTGGGCATAATGAATCCCGTTGTGAGTTCCTTCAACAGCCGTTCCGCAGCGCCACAGGTAAAAACCACGCATACTTGTGTAAAATGCCTGATTGTAGGCTTTAGACGAAATTTCAAATTCAACCGATTTGGTTCCTTCAGCAGTTTCGAGGTAATATTTTCCCTTTTTTGTGAATAATGAAAAATCAGCGGTTCGGACACTTTGGTTCACATCTTTCTGTGAAACGGGATCAGACAATTTACCCTGAAATACGACAGCCTGATCAGATGTGCGTTTCACGGTGAATGAGGTTGCTTCACCGACAACGGAAGCTTTTTTTGATGATTCGGGAAGAAATCCCAGTGAATTGAGGTTAATGCTTTGTTTTTGAGCCGATGTTGAGCCGGCAAATATAGCCAGCAATACAAAAAATAGCAGGTTGAACTTCATAGGTTAGGATATTAGGTTAATTCTGATTGTTGCGAATACTGTGAAGTAAAGCTAATACAATGTTTTATGCCATCGGAGACAAGCTGTTGCAGAGATCAACCTTTTTGTATCAAAAATCAACCTGAAATTAGTTAGACCAATTCTACTGTTATTTTTTTAAAGAATCGTGTTTCGAGCAAGCGGACAATTCGTTTCACCACAAACTTACGGATTTCGAGTTCGACGGGCTGATCAGGGTCCTGGTGTGCCCAGTTTATGCGGGTTCCAACAATGATATGGATGATGTCGTGCTGGGTCAGCAATTTGACAACCTCTTCCGGAGGGCTGTCGCCCAAACGCATATCGGTGGTATAGGTTTCAAGTATTTCTTCTACCCGGCCCAGAGTCAGGATACCCTCCGTAACCATTTCGAACCCTTTCATTTTGGCGGCCGGCGGCAGGCTTTTTTCGGAAAAATGATGTTGAATATTAATGTCCAGATCGAGTTCGCGGGCAATAATTTCGGCTGTTGTACCTCCACAGATGATTTTCTTTCCGGGAAATTCCTGAATCCGTTTTACAAAATCGGTATCCTTTATTTTGTAGAACGGAGGTCCGGTAATCAGCATAAATTCACGGGGTTGTCTGAAATATACAACGCCGCAACTCGCATCATCGCGAATTTCAAATGAATCGTTCATCGCAGCCTGGTTCAATATTTTACGGGCAAGCTTGGTTGCCGAAATCTCATATTCACGGGCAATCTGACTTTCTGCAAAATTTGCAATATTGTCGAGCCCCCAGCCTGTTGGAAAACGCGCACTTCCCAACCCCGACTGGGCAATTCCGTCGGTCATAAAAATAATACGGTCCTCCAGCATGGGAACAAATTCACGGATGCGCAGTATTTTTCCGGCATTTTCTTCTCCCCTGATTGGAATCTGGAACTCTTTGGGATTAAAAACCTGCCCTCTTCTGAAAACGACCGACCTCGGATTGTCGTAATTGATGATCCTGACCTGGTTATCTTCTTCAATTTCAATGATCGTAAAAGTTGCATAGCTTTCCTTTCCGTCAACACTTTTGGGCAGTGCCCTCATGAATATGTTGGCAGCCACTTCCGGCTTGGTATGAAACGATGTATAGTTCAGCGCCATGGATGCTGTGAGTGTAGCCAGCACATTGGCTTTTATTCCGTGTCCGATTCCGTCTGACAGAACCAAAATGCTGCGGCCTTCAGCTCTGATTTGGCGTGAATGAAAAACATCGCCGCAAACAACTTGTCCATGACGATTGAGTTGGTGAATATCTACTTCTATGTGGTAATCGGCCATATAAAAAAATATTAGCCTCTCTGAATCTCCCCGAAGGGAAGACTTTTAGAAGGCAAAATTTCACAATGTTTGATCATTCGATGAATGTAAAATTCTATGCTTGTTTGTTTTTGTTCTCCTCCCTCAAGGGGGATGAGAGAGACTTTTTATTCTTCTTCTCCGTATTTATATGATTCGATAATTGAGTTTAGCATTTCTTCGGTCATCGAGGCATTTTCGCCCAACAGAAAAGCAATTTTCTGAACAGTTTCCAGATTTTGTTTGTTAACCCGCTGGGCTCGACTAATGATTTCTTCACGAACCAGGGACGGAGCAGACATGTCGCGCAGCAAAGCTCCAACCACCCGATGTTTGTAAATCGTAATTACTGAAACGTGCAATAATTTATTCTGAACTTTCAGGTCGCGTTCGATTGCATTTTCCCCGGAAGTCATGGCTGCTGAGAACATCTTGTAAATCACATCCGGAACCAGTTCCTTCAGATCAGCGCCATGCAGCCCCGGAATTGTTTCGTAAAGTTCTTCAATTTCTGTCCCAAAAAGTTTGGCAAAGGCCTCGTTCGAATCAATCACTTTAAATTCACTATCAACGATAATAAGTCCAGCTCTGATTTTGTGCATCATGGCTGAAGAGATCACTGTTGCTTCACGGGCTTTTTCCAACTTGCGTTCTGCCTTTTTCCGTTCTGTAATATCGAATATGGAACCCACAATGCCGATTATTTCATTTTGGTGGTCACGAATTACTGCTTTATTAAAGACGACATCACGCATAACGCCTGACGCATCGCGGAACTTGGCCTCATAATTCTGATCGCCGGGACTGTCTAATAGCTCCTGATCGCGTTTGGCATAAATTTCAGCAATTTCATACGGCTGAATGTCAAAGACAGTTTTCCCGATTATTTGTGATTTTGGTAGTCCAAATAATTTTTCCTGGGCCAGGTTACAGGCCATATAAGCTCCTTGTAGGTCTCTGTAAAAAATCGGAATTGGTAGTGCATCAATAATTTTCTGATGCAATTCCGGATCGTCAATAAATCGCTGGTTCAAAGGTTTTTCTTCGTAAATCATGGTGTGAAAATTTCGAACTTAATTTACGAAACCATTTCGGATAATCAATTCTGTTTTTGAATATGTGTTTTTACAAAAAATCAGGAATCAGTAATTCCTGAAAACCCTTAAATGAAACCATTTTAAATAAGCGCCAATGCTGATTTTGCGCAAGGGTATTCAGTTATTTTTTCAGAAATTTGTCGCAAACTATTTTGAATTTACATGAAGTTAAAAGAGATCGCGGCAGTTTTAAATGCAACAATATCCTGTGGAGCCGACAAGCTTGACGATGAGGTGGAAATGGGCTACAGTTCCGACCTTATGAGTGATGTGCTCACCCTGGATACCGATAATTTAATCCTGATCACCGGATTGGTTAATTTGCAGTCGATCCGCACTGCCGAAATGGCTGATATTCGTGTTATTGTGTTTGTACGTAATAAGAAAGCTACCGATCAAATGCTTGAACTGGCCTGCGAAAACGGGATGTGTATTCTCGAATCGCCATATTCGCTTTTTAAATCGAGCGGATTGCTCTTTCAGGCTGGGCTGAAACCCATTTATTAAGAGAAATATTTGAAATCAACTAATATTCAAAGAGCCGGTAGTTGAGCTTGTCCAGCCGGAACTTGAAACTTGGAATTTGAAACTGACTTTTAACATACAGGGAGGCGATTTTACCCGGGCCGGTTATCCGTCGAGCGAGGTGAAGAAAGTATTGAAGCAACTGGATATTGACGGGAAAACGATCAAAAATATTGTAATTGCACTGTATGAAGCCGAAGTGAATGTAGTTGCCCATGCCTGGAAAGGGATGGTTTCGGTTGAGATTTATGAAAATAAAATTACCATGCTTGTGGAAGACGAAGGTCCCGGAATTCCGGATGTTGACCTGGCGATGCAGGCAGGTTACTCTACAGCGAGCAAAGAAGTTCGCGATATGGGGTTTGGGGCAGGAATGGGTCTCCCAAACATGAAAAAGAATACCGACGAACTGGTAATTGAAACTGAAGTCGGAAAAGGAACTAAAGTAAAAATGGTCAATTATTTCTGATGGAAGGATCGGCTAAATATCATACCCTCGACCCCGCCAAGTGCATTGGTTGCACGCACTGCATGAAGTCGTGCCCCACGGAAGCTATCCGGGTGGTCAATGGTTTAGCCGTGATCGACCACGATCGCTGTGTGTATTGTGGTCAGTGTCACCGGGCCTGTCCAACCCGCGCTTTCTATGTTGTGCAGGACGATTTGGCCATGATTCGGTCATTCAAATACCGCGTCATTCTGTTTCCTTCAATCATGATTGGACAGTTTCCTGAAAAATATAGTGAAGACCAAATCTATAATGGGCTGAAAAAGGTTGGTTTTACGCATGTGTTTGAAGTGGAGCAGCCGATGCAAGTGCTCATCGATTCCATTAATGAAGTCCTCGAAAGCGAGGAAAGCCCGAAGCCGGCCATTTCTATTTATTGTCCGGCTATTGTCCGGCTTATTCAGGCAAGATATCCATCGCTGACTGAAAACCTGATTTTACGGAAAACGCCGCATAACCTTGCCGCTCATTTTGCCATCGAACAGCTGATGCTTGAAGGAGCAAAACGCGAAGAAATTGGTCTTTTTTATGCCACACCTTGCATTGCCAAAATTGCTTCGGTGAAAAGTCCTGTCGGCGAAAGAGAATCGATTGTGGACGGCATTGTCAATATGAACCAGTTGTATAACGAAGTCATGAAAGTGATTTCGGAAGTAGAGCCTGATGATAATTTCATTCAGCGGCAAAATCTTTCTGCCGAAGGAATCAACTGGAGCCTTACCCGGGGAGAGTCGTGCCATTTCGGATCGAGAAGCATTGCTATTGATGGCATCCACAATGCTGTTCGTTTTTTGGAAAGGCTTGAAAACGATCAGGTTCACGGCATCGATTTCATTGAGATGAGAGCTTGTGATCAGAGCTGTGCGGGCGGAATCCTGCTCACGGGGAACCGGTTCATGACCGTTGAACGGCTCGAACGTCGTGCCAAACAGTATCCGTCAGCCAAAAATATTCCGGCTAAAAATATTCGGATCAATACCAATGAGCTGAAAGAGAAACTGATTCTTGACCCTATTTTGCCTAAACCGCACTTCGCTTTCGGGAAAGACCGGATAAAGGCAATGGAGAAAATGAATAAGGCCCAGCGTATAGTGTGTTTCCTGCCGGGTATCGATTGTGGCGCCTGTGGTGCACCCAATTGCCAGGCATTGGCCGAAGATATGGTAAATAACAAGGCAAAAATGTCGGATTGCACGTTCCTGCAGCAAATGTGGGTGAACGAAGGCCGGATTAATGCCCGCAAAGCGTTCCTCAATGTTCAAAAGAAATGGGGAGCCGATAGATTTAAAGCTGATTGTAATAAAAGAGGACGACGTAATGAAGGTTTCTGATATTGTAGAAAAGCTGGGACTGGCTGTGTATTCAGGCCGTAATGGATTGAACCGTGAAATTTCAGGTGGATATGTTTCCGACCTGTTGAGTGATGTGATGGGCAATGCCTGTGAAGGTGAAGTCTGGATTACGCTCCAGGTACACCAAAATGTGATTGCGATTGCTTCATTGAAAGATCTGGCTGCCGTGATTCTGGTTAATGGCTTCCAACCTCAGGAAAATACCATGCAACACTCCGAAACTGAAAATATTCCTGTTCTTGGAACTGACTTGTCTACGTTCGAAATTGCCGGTAAACTTTATCAATTGCTCAATCAATAGCCTATGCAATCGTTCAGGACTGATCTTCACATCCACACGGTATTGTCACCCTGCGGTGATCTGGAAATGAGTCCTGCCCGCATTGCATCACTCGCCCGGCAGCAAGGACTGGATATCATTGGAATTACTGATCACAACAGCACCCGGCAATGCCAGATGGTTTGGAAACTGGGACGTAAAACGGGGCTGACAGTCATTCCGGGATGTGAAGCTACAAGCCGGGAAGAAGTTCATTGTCTGACACTTTTCCCTGATTTTGATGCGTTGGGCGAATTTCAAAAATTTCTTGACCGAAGACTGATGTATATTCCTAATGATCCTGAGATTTTTGGCCATCAGGTAGTCGTGGATGAAGACGACAATATCGAGGAAGAGTTTCACAATTACCTGGGCGCTTCGCTGGATGCCAGTATCGAAGAAGTCGAACAAAAAGTGCATGAACTTTCCGGAATCTTTATTCCGGCGCATGTTGACCGGCCACGAAACAGTTTATTTAGTCAATTGGGTTTTATTCCACCTGAACTAAACCCGGATGCACTTCAGATTTCGAAGCTGGCCGATGAAAAAGTGGTGAGGGAACGCTACAAAATTGCTCCGGAAATTACATTGGTCAAATTTTCGGACGCACACTATCCCAACGATTTGGGCAAAATTTTTACAGAATTTTATTTGGAAGAACCTTCTTTTCAGGAGTTGAGAAAGGCATTGAGGGGAGAAAACGGAAGAAGTGTTCGAATTTCATAAAACTAACTATAAACATCGTAAATTCAGTTAATCAATCCTTCAATCAGTCAGTCCTTCAATTCATTTTTTCCTCATGAAAGACCTTTCACTACATATTCTCGACATTGTTCAGAATTCAATCCGGGCAAAAGCCAAACTAATTGGAATAGAAATTTCCGAGCTTCCGGAGACGGATGAGCTTATTATCGTCATTTCCGACGATGGCTGCGGAATGAGTCAGGAACAGTTACAACGGGCTGTCGATCCGTTTTATACTTCACGCACTACCCGAAAGGTCGGTCTTGGTTTGTCGCTTTTCAAGCAAAATGCCGAAATGAGTGGTGGCAGTTTCCAGATCGAATCAGAATTGGGAAAAGGAACGAAAGTGACTGCCATATTTGGGCTGAAGCATCTCGATAGGCCGGCGATGGGCGATTTGACCGGCACTTTACTTTTGCTGATCTGTTCGCCCGGCGAGACGAACTATGTCTTTAAACATCAGACACCTTGCAGCGAGTTTACGCTCGACACCCGAGATGTAAGGCAAATGCTTGAAGATGTGCCACTTACTCATCCTGATGTCAGGATATTTCTGAAAGAAATGCTTCGGGAGAATTTAGAACAAATTCAAATTAGTGAATAATGACAAAACTTAGCGATTAAATGATTTAAAGTACTGATCTTTAATTATTAGTGACAAATATCATTCAAAAAACACCATATCAACACAACTATGAACAAAATAAAATCGTTGGCTGACCTGAAGAAGCTTCAATCCGAAGTTCAGTCGAAAATCAAATTAAGAGAAAAAGGCGATCATTCCGAAAATCTCATTCAAATCAAGGTGTCGATGGCTACCTGCGGCATTGCTTCCGGAGCCCGGGAAACCATGAATTACATTATTGAGGAGCTTGACCATCAGGGAATTGATGCCGTTGTTACCCAAACCGGATGTATGGGTTATTGCTATGCCGAACCAACCATCGAGATCACTATTCCGGGACAGGCCCCTGTGGTATATGGCTTTGTCAACAAAGTTAAGGCTCAGGAAATCATAGATAAACACATCAAGCTCAATCAGATGGTCGACGGAATTATACCAGTAAACTATTCATCCATTGATAACTAACTGCTATGGCCGACTATAACATGCATATTCTTGTTTGCGGGGGAACCGGCTGCAAGGCGTCACAAAGTGAACTGATCAAGACAAATTTCAAAACCCGGTTCAATGAATTGGGCCTGACCGACGAAATCCAGGTGATTATGACCGGCTGTTTTGGTTTTTGTGAAAAAGGACCAATAGTTAAAATTTTGCCTGACAACACTTTTTATACTCAGGTAACTCCTGAAGATGTTTCGGAAATTGTGGAAGAACATATCATTAAGGGTCGTAGGGTTGAACGGTTACTTTATAAGGACCCGATATCCCAAAAAGTGGTTGGCGATGCAAAAGGGATGGATTTTTACAAAAAGCAAATCCGCATCGCTCTTCGAAACTGCGGATTTATTAATCCTGAAAATATTGAAGAATACATTGGTCGCGATGGATATGCTGCGCTTGGCACCTGTCTTTCGGAAAAAACTCCGGACGAGGTCATCAGAATGATTAAAGATTCGGGCCTGCGCGGACGTGGTGGCGGTGGTTTTCCAACCGGCCTGAAATGGGAACTGACACGCAAATCGGTTAGCGATCAGAAATACGTGGTTTGCAATGCCGACGAAGGCGACCCCGGTGCATTTATGGACCGCTCAATTCTGGAAGGCGACCCGCATTCGGTTCTCGAAGCAATGGCCATTTGCGGGTATTGCATTGGCGCCGATAAAGGTTTGGTGTACATCCGTGCCGAATATCCGCTGGCCATCGAGCGACTGAAAATTGCCATTAAGCAAGCCCGCGAATATGGTTTGCTGGGCGACGATATTCTGGGAACGGGCTTCAGTTTCGATATTGAAATTCGATACGGGGCCGGGGCTTTTGTTTGCGGCGAGGAAACTGCGCTGATTCATTCAATGGAAGGTTTGCGTGGTGAGCCAAGCGTAAAACCACCGTTTCCGGCAGAGAAAGGCTACAACGGTAAGCCAACCAATGTGAACAACGTGGAAACCTTTGCCAATATACCGGTCATTATCAACAAAGGTCCTGAATGGTTTGCATCTATCGGAACAGCCAACTCAAAAGGAACGAAAGTTTTTGCACTCGCCGGAAAAATTAACAATGTAGGTTTGATTGAAGTCCCGATGGGAATTACCCTTCGCGAAATTATATACGACATTGGCGGCGGAATCAAGGATGGACGCGAGTTCAAAACGGTTCAAACCGGAGGTCCTTCGGGCGGTTGCCTCACCAAAGCTTTTCTGGATACTCCAATCGACTACGATAATTTGCTGGCAGCAGGCTCGATGATGGGTTCCGGCGGAATGATTGTGCTCGACGACTCGGATTGCATGGTAGCCATTGCCAAATTCTACCTCGAATTTACCCTGGATGAGTCGTGCGGAAAATGTACGCCTTGCCGCATCGGGAATAAGCGACTGCACGAGATTTTGGAAAAGATAACCGATGGAAATGGCGAACCCGAAGACCTGAGCCGACTGCGCATGTTGAGTAATGTAATTAAAGATACGTCGCTGTGCGGATTAGGACAAACTTCACCCAATCCGGTACTTTCAACTCTCGATAATTTTTACGACGAATATCAGGCTCACGTCACCGCGCACAAATGTGTTGCCGGTCAGTGCAAGTCGATGATGCATTATTCCATTGATGGCGAGAAATGTACAGGCTGTACGCTTTGTTTCCGAAATTGCCCGGTTGGCGCTATTTCAGGAGAAAAACGTGCTCCGCATTACATCGATCAGTCGATTTGCATCAAATGTGGAGTTTGTTTTGGGAAATGTAAGTTCGACGCTGTTTTAATCGCCTAAAATTATCGCTATGGACATGATAAATCTTAAAATAGATCAAAAACCGGTAGTGGTCAAAAAAGGAACAACCATCCTGAAAGCTGCCGCCAGCATAGGAATTGATATTCCAACGCTTTGTTATATGAAGCTCGACGACATGAACATCGAGAACAAACCCGGTGGATGCCGCGTGTGCGTGGTTGAGGTGAAGGGGCGCCGGAATCTGGCTCCCGCTTGTTGTACTGAGGCTGCCGAGGGCATGGAAATCAACACCCACTCCATTCGTGCCGTAAATGCCCGTCGCACAGTGGTTGAATTGATATTGTCTGACCATCCGGCTGATTGTTTGATTTGCGCCAAATCGGGAAACTGCGATTTGCAAAATATGGCCCATCATCTGGGCATTCGTAAAATACATTATCAGGGCGAACAATCGATGTACCGCGAAGATACTTCGCCTGCCATTATTCGGGAAATCAACAAGTGCATCATGTGCCGTCGTTGCGAAACCATGTGTAACGATGTGCAGACTGTTGGCGTTCTTTCTGCCGTCAATCGAGGGTTTCAGGCTGTTGTGGCTCCGGCATTCGAAATGAATCTCGACCATTCGGTTTGTACCTATTGCGGCCAGTGTGTGGCTGTTTGCCCAACCGGCGCGCTTACCGAAGCCGACGAAACCGGTGCTGTCATTCGAGCACTTTCCGATCCGACAAAAACGGTTGTTGTACAGACTGCGCCAGCTGTTCGCGCGGCTTTGGGCGAAGAATTTGGCATGCCTGCCGGAACTTTGGTTACCGGCAAAATGGTGGCCGCACTTCGCCGTTTAGGCTTCGATCATGTATTTGATACCGATTTTGCTGCCGACCTCACCATCATGGAAGAAGGAACCGAGTTGCTCAATCGTTTGTCAGCCTATATGGAGGGGGACAAAAATGTGAAGCTACCAATTCTGACTTCCTGTTGCCCGGCCTGGGTGAAATTCTTCGAGCACCAGTTTCCTGAAATGATTGATATTCCGTCAACTGCAAGGTCTCCGCAACAAATGTTTGGTTCGATAGCCAAAACCTATTTTGCTGAAAAAATTGGGGTGAAACGCGAAAATCTGGTAGTAGTTTCCATCATGCCTTGTTTGGCCAAAAAATACGAAAGCAGCCGTCCTGAATTTGCAGTAAACGGTAATCCGGATGTTGATTTTGCGCTGAGTACCCGCGAGCTGGCTCATTTAATTCATTTGGGAAACATCGATTTTAAATCGTTGCCAAATGAAGATTTTGATGCACCGCTGGGTGAATCTTCGGGTGCCGGTGTAATTTTCGGGACTACCGGTGGAGTTATCGAAGCTGCCGTTCGTACTGCTTACGAAATTTATTCAGGGAAACCGTTGCCACGACTCGATTTTGAAGAGTTACGCGGTATGGAAGGCTTGCGCAAAGCAACCATCGATTTTAACGGAACGCCAATAAATATTGGTATTGCGCACGGCCTGGGCAATGCACGTAAATTGCTCGAGGATATTCAGGCAGGAAACAGCGAGTTCCATGCCATCGAAATCATGTCGTGCCCCGGCGGATGCATTGGCGGTGGCGGTCAGCCGTATCATCATGGCGATGCCGAGATTATCAAAAAGCGACAGCGTGCCATTTATTCGGAAGACAAGAATAAATCGATCCGCAAGTCGCACGAAAATCCGTATATCGTCAAACTTTACGAAGAATATCTTGGCGCTCCAATGAGCGAAAAGTCGCACCACTTGCTGCATACCAAGTATTTTGATCGGAGCTAGTATCTCTGTATTGATGGATTATTATTTAAAGCGAAAAATTTAAAACTATGCCAAAAATAAAACTTTCAGAAAAAACCATCGGACTGATTAAAGAAGTCTGTGCTGGTTTTGGTAACCAGGGAAGTGAACTGATCAATGTGTTGCACCAGGTTCAGGGAAAGCTGGGTTATTTACCTGCCGAAGTTCAGGAGGTGATTGCCAAAGAGCTGGATGTTTCGGTAGCCAAAGTTTACGGAGTAGTAACGTTCTACTCGTTCTTCACCATGATACCAATGGGCGAGCACCCAATCTCTATTTGCATGGGAACTGCCTGTTATGTTCGGGGTGGTGAGCAGGTACTTGCTGAATTTAAGCGTCAATTGAGCATCGAAGTTGGTCAAAGCACGGCTGATGGCAAATTCTCGTTAAACTGCTTGCGCTGTGTGGGAGCATGTGGACTGGCGCCGGTGGTGATGGTTGGCGAAAAAGTATATGGCCGCGTTTCGCCGCAAATGGTCAAGCAAATCATTTCGGAATATAAAGATGGCTGCGCTTCTGAAGCCAAATCAGCATAATTTACTGGGATAGTGAGCGGGTGGCTTTTAGTCACCCGCTCACTAATCATTTGATCAGGGATCCGATCTTTTCGAAAGATCGGATCCCTTTTTTTTATGGTATCAGTCAAAATATTTTACCTTTAACCAATCACTAATAATAGAACCGATGAACCGCATATTTCTTGTTTCCCTACTTGTTGTTACTGCTTTCCTTGCTTCTGCGCAGGTTACCTACAAATCCGAAAACAATATCTCCTATCGTACCGGCGAAAATCTGGATGCTTACCAGAAAGAAAGATGCAAACTGGATGTCTATGTTCCTGAAAATTCAGAAGGCTTCACCACTGTGGTGTGGTTTCATGGTGGTGGATTAACTGCTGGAGAGAAATCAATTCCTGAGCGATTAAAGAATAAGAAAATTGCGGTTGTTGCCGTGAATTACCGGTTGAGCCCGAAAGTGAAAAGCCCGGCTTATATCGACGATGCGGCCGCCGCTGTGGCATGGGTGTTTAAAAATATCAGCAAATATGGTGGCGATCCAAAGAAAATTGTAGTTTCTGGTCATTCGGCAGGGGGCTATTTGACCACCATGATAGGGCTCGATAAGCATTATTTGGCAGCCTACGGGATAGATGCCAATGACATTCAAAAATTGGTTCCTTTCAGTGGGCAAATGATCACCCATCTTATTATCCGCAAAGAACGCGGCATCCCGGATACTCAGCCGGTGGTTGACGAGTTTGCCCCACTTTTTCATGTTCGCGCTGATGCACCGCCATTATTTTTGATCACTGGCGATCGCGAACTCGAAATGCTGGGACGTTATGAAGAGAATGCCTATATGTGCCGAATGATGAAACTTTCTGGGCACAAACATACCACCCTGTATGAGCTGGATGGCTTTGACCATGGCGGAATGGCTGCACCGGCGTTTGATCTGCTGCTGAAAATCCTGAAAAATTAAAATATAAACTTTCCAAAGGGTTTAATCTTTGAAGGAGACTGTTGGTGACGAACACCGGTAGTCTCCTTTCATATTGTGTCGAATCTTTTGTTGTTTAATTTTTCCACAAAACTATATGTCTAAAAACACCTAAATGCAATGTTTTTCTGACAGATAACCATAGGTTATCTCTTTTCTCTTCCTTAAATTTATAGGAATTGATCTGCTTCCTGAATCTTCTTTCCGTTTCGGAAAATATACTGAATAACAAAATGATCCGGCTGTTTGGTCAGCACTTCTGAGAATTGCCAATACCTCTGTTTTAAAGTCATCATCATTCCTGTAAATCTATTTTTCATGCGGTTAACTCCATCCGTTTGGTGGTTTTGCCGGAAGAATTACAGCTATGTATCAACTAACAATTTATTTATGAATCCAGTTTCAGAATTGATCAAAGATCTGGCCGACCAACATGGTCGCGAACGGCATAATTTGCTGCCGATTCTTCAGGGAGTTGTTGAACGGGAAAAATATCTATCAGAATATTCGATGATTGAAATTGCCCGTGAGCTTGATTTACCGGCATCTGAAGTTTTTGGTACAGCAACTTTTTATTCTTTCCTTGATTACAAGAAAATGGGCAAATACATCATCCGTATTTGTAAAACCATAACCTGTTCCATGAAGGGAAAGAATCAGGTTTTACTGGCTGTTGAAGATATGCTGAAAATAAATATTGGAGAAACCACTCCCGACGGAACGTTCTCGCTGCTTCAAACCAACTGCCTGGGTTTTTGCCATAAAGCCCCTGCAATGCTTATTAATAATGAGGTTTATACCGATCTGACTCCTGAAAAAGTTCGTGAAATATTGAGCGGTTACCTCAATAAAAGAAAGGAAGGAGTTAGTTATGACAGCTAGTTATCAGCTTAAACGGGCCGATTTCATTTTTAAAAATGAAAATGATTGGGAAAAGGTATTAAGTAAAAGTCTCAGTCATACGCCGCAGGAATTGATTAACGAATTAATCAGCTCTGAATTGAAGGGACGTGGCGGTGCTGGATTTCCTACCGGTTTAAAATGGAAGCTAACAGCCGAAGTTGATGAACCCACAAAATATGTGATCTGCAATGCCGATGAGGGTGAACCGGGTACGTTCAAAGATCGCGAAATCTTATCGATGGTTCCTTATAAAGTGTTGACCGGAATGGCTGTCTGCGGGTATGTGATCGGAGCAACAGAAGGTTACATTTATCTGCGTGGCGAATACTTCTTTTTGCTTCCGGAACTGAATAAAGCCATTCGCGAATTCGAATATTATTGCAAAGAGATCAACCTGGATTTCACTATACGGATATTTATGGGAAGCGGGGCATACATCTGTGGCGAAGAAACGGCTCTTTTCGAATCGATGGAAGGCAAGCGCGGCGAGCCGCGAAATAAACCACCATTTCCGTCCAATTACGGATACATGGGCAAACCAACGGTAATCAACAATGTGGAGACACTAGCCCATACCTTTACTATTTTTAAATACGGAGCCAAACGTTTCTACGATTTGGGTGTTCAGTATTCGCGCGGTTCAAAGCTTTTTTCGGTTTCAGGAGATACGCCTAAACCCGGAATCTATGAGCTCGAACTGGGAATGAGCCTCGCCGATTTTGTGGAAGAGTTTGGCGATGGCGATACCAAAGCCGTTCAGGTTGGAGGGGCTTCCGGATTCTTGGTGCCACGTAAGCGGTTTGGCGAAACGGCTATTGGATTTCAGGGGAAACTGACTGGAATTTCGCTGCCTACCGGAGGTTCGATGATGCTTTTCAATAGTTCGCGTTCCATGTTTAATGTACTCGATAACTACCTGGAATTTTTCAGGGAGGAATCCTGCGGGCAGTGTACCCCATGCCGTGTTGGCTGTCAACAGTTGCTGAGGGGAATTAAAGCGGTTAAGCGCGGCGAAAAAAATGCAAAATACCTGGATAAGTTGCTAGGTTTGACTGAAACAATGAAACTAACAGCCAAATGCGGTTTAGGGCAATCGGTAGCCAATTCATTTTCGTCGATCGTCGAAAACTTCAGGGAAGAAATGATTTACTAATTCTGCAAAATTGAACTGTGATGGCTAAAAAAATTAAAATAAATATCAACGGAATTTTTGTTGAAGTAGAACCCGGAACAACCATTCTGGATGCCGCCCGTCAGGCGGGAGTCATTGTCCCTACCTTGTGCTACCATAAAGACCTCTGCATTGCCGGAAACTGCCGCGTTTGTGTGGTTGAGGTTGTCGGACAAAAGCGTCTGGCTGTTGCCTGCGCTACGCCTTGTGAAGAAGAAATGGAAATTCTGACCAATTCGCTGAATGTACTTCATTCCCGAAAACAGATTATCGAACTCTTGTTGTCGGAACACAACGCCGATTGTACCAGTTGTTTTAAAAATGGCAGTTGCGAATTACAAAAACTGGCTTCGGATTATAAAATTTTGAAACAGGATTTTATCCGGCTGGTCCCCTTTCATAATTACTCCATCGATAAGTTTTCACCTTCTATCATTAAAGACGACAGCAAATGTATCCGCTGTCAGCGATGTGTCAGGACCTGCGCAGAATTGCAGGGAATTAATGCGCTAACTGTTGCCCACAAAGGCGACCGCATGAAAATAACCACATTCTTTGAAAAACCAATCAATGATGTGGTGTGCTCAACTTGCGGACAGTGTATCAATCACTGTCCGACCGGCGCTCTGGTTGAGAAGAATTACATTGAAAAAGTGTGGGATGCCATTGCCGATAAAACCAAACATGTGGTGGTTCAAACCGCACCAGCTGTGCGGATTGGGCTTGGTGAAGAACTTGGATTCAATATCGGGAATCGGGTGACCGGCAAAATGGTGGCGGCCTTGAAACGATTGGGTTTTGATGCCGTGATGGACACCGATTTTACAGCCGACCTGACCATTATGGAGGAAGGAACAGAATTACTTACCCGTTTGAAAAGCGCTTTGGTTGATCATGATCCATCGGTAAAACTTCCGATGGCAACCTCCTGTTCACCGGGGTGGATCAAGTACATCGAACATTTGTTTCCTGATTATCTCGATCATCTTTCAACCTGCAAATCGCCTCAGCAAATGTTTGGGGCACTGGCAAAAACATATTATGCCAAAGCCCGGAATCTTGATCCTGAGACGATTGTGTCAGTTTCAATTATGCCATGTACCGCTAAAAAATTTGAAGCAAGCCGACCCGAAATGCATGCCAGCGGCTATCGCGATGTCGATTATGTGCTGACCACCCGTGAACTGGCTATCATGATTAAGCAGGCGGGTATCGATTTTATGAAACTGGAAGAAATGCACTTTGATCGTTTGATGGGTGAATCAACCGGAGCTGCAGTTATTTTTGGTGCCACCGGGGGCGTTATGGAAGCTGCTTTGCGCACTGTTTACGAGTTGATAACCGGACGCGAAGTTCCTTTTGAAAACCTGAATATTACTCCGGTTCGCGGCATGGACGGAGTGAAGGAAGCTTCAGTAAAAATTGAAAATCCGCTAAAAGAATGGGCATTTCTGGATGGGATAGAGCTGAAATGCGCCGTAGCACATGGGTTGGTCAACGCCAAAATTGTGATGGATTCCATTCGTTCAGGTCAGGCTAATTATCATTTTGTCGAGTTCATGGCCTGTCCTGGAGGGTGTTTGGGCGGCGGCGGTCAACCTATCCCGACCAGTCCGGAAATCAGGAAAAAACGGGCAGAAGCCATTTATGCCGAAGACGCAGGAATGCCTTTGCGCAAGTCTCACCTGAATCCGGAAGTTATTAAGATTTACAAGGATTTTTTGGAAAAGCCGTTGAGCGAAAAGTCGCATCATCTTTTGCACACCAAATACACGGCGAGAGAAAGATTTTAAGCAGTGAAGTCCGGTCTTTGCCGGACTTTCTTATTTTTGAAGGATGGACTTTCAGATCTCATATAAATGTTCACTGGGTTTTCTGATTTTAAAGTCAGATGGACAATCAATCACGGCAATTTCTTTTGCTGAAAATGATATTGAGGAGCCGAACGAATGCCAAGTGCTGGCGGTTTGTCGGCAACAACTTGAAGATTATTTTGCAGGTAAGCTCACGTCGTTTGATGTGCCACTGAATCCGAGGGGAACCGAATTTCAGCAAAAAGTATGGGCTGAACTGCAGAAAATTTCTTATGGAGAAACCATTACATACATGGATTTAGCGATTCGGCTGGGCGATCCGAAATGTATTCGGGCTACCGGAACTGCCAATGGCCGAAACCCGATTGCCATCATCATTCCGTGCCACCGGGTAATTGGTGCCGGGAATAAACTGACCGGATACGCCGGCGGAATCTGGCGCAAAAAGCTGCTGCTGGAACTCGAAATGAAACACAATCCATCCAAACGAACCCTTTTTTAAATGACAACAAATACAACTTCCCTGATTTTTGAAGCCTGTGTTGAAACTCTGGAAGAAGCATTAGCGGCCCAAAGCCGGGGTGCACATCGCATTGAACTTTGTTCAGAGCTGGCGCATGATGGTCTGACTCCTTCCGAAGAATTGACCAGAGAATGTCTTCGGCAACTAAATATTCCGATTATGGCTATGGTCAGGCCGAGGGGAGGTAATTTCGTTTATTCGGAAGTAGAAATTGAGCAGATGGAACGGGAAATACTGTTTTTCAAAGAATCGGGTGTTGTCGGGGTTGTTTTTGGACTGTTGACCAGAGATGGTGCAATCGACATTGAAAATACCCGTCAATTGACAAAACTGGCATCTCCGTTAGAGGTCACTTTTCACAAAGCCATTGACCATGCGGCTGACATTTTAAAATCATTTCAGGAATTAAATGCTATTTCAGGAATTACCCGGGTATTAACTTCAGGAGGAATGGATACAGCATGGAATGGGCGGCTGGTGCTTAAAGCGATGAATGACTTGTCAGGTCGGAAAATCAAAATTATCGCTGCAGGAAAGGTGATTCCTGAAAACCGGGTTCAGATTGCCGAAGCTACCGGAATCACGGAACTTCACGGGAAAAGGATTGTCTGATCAAAAGCTTTAGAAGGTATGTTGTTGTCCAATTTATGACGACCTTTTTCCACGATTTTTAATCTCCAATTTTATTTCAATGTTAATTTATTTGAATAAAAATGAATTTTAGTCGAATAAATTAAAATTTTCATCTTTGTCCTTTTAAAAATAGCTAACATTGCAGTCAGATAACATTCAGTATGAATTTTTAAGAAGACAAGGATGAAAACAATTAAACAATTCTCAGTATTGCTGTTGGCTTGTTTAGTCAGCAGTTCGGTTTGGGCCGGTTCTTTCCAAAATGACGGTTCAAAAGGTGCTTATAAAGCATTCGAAATGTCGGTTAGCGAAGGTTTAAATCTTCAGGCAACTGCGAAAGTTGGGATTAAACCGGTATATGGGTTATTCAGTATTGGAACCCAATTTTTGAGCGAGAATTACAAATGGGCGTTTGGCGGTGGAATTGGTACCCATTTGGTCAGAAATGAAAACCATTCGGTAAACCTCGAATACATGATTTTTCATGTAAACGAGAACGAAATCTGGACTGATAATTATAACAATTTTCAGCAAATCAGGCTTTTGTGCAGTAAGCGCATTGGCGAAAAAATCAGCATTTTTGGAGGGCCAAGCCTTAATTTAAACATTGCTGAAAATAAGGAAAGTTTCGGTCATACCTTCGAGAGCACTTTTGCTCCTTATGATATTTACTCGCACGCGGGCGATAATCACACATCGAAAGGCTGGATCGGCTTTACCTTAGGTATCCGGTTCGATAAAAAGTAGATTTACAAGAGCTAAAATAAAAGTTTAGCCCTGCCTGGAATATTCCGGACAGGGCTTTATTTTTGATTACCGAATTGATTATTTCCAGAGATCTTCGCCATACGCGAACCCTTCGCGCATCGGTTCTTTAATATAGGCATCCAGTTCGGGATGGTTGGTTACTTTCATATTCTGGGCGTCATATTCGATACGGGTGTTGAACCGTTGAGCCAAAACTCCGGTAAGCGACATTTCAACAAGTTTGGTGGCATAATCAAAATTTGAACCGGGCATCGTTCCGTTTTTGATGGCTTCAACCCATTCCCGTTGCGGATTTTCCTCGAAGGTTCTGGGTATTGTTTGTGCCGGCAAATTCTTCTGAAATTCCTTCCATTCCTCGTCTTTCATTAAAAGGCGTGGCTGGTTTGGCCGGCCGCCCGTCATCAGGCATTGCTTGTCGCCCACCATAATCATGCCGCTTCCGGGTAATTTTTCGAGGTTCCATTCCGGACGATTTTCAGGTTTCAATCCGCCCTCGTGCCAGTGCATGGTTACCGGAACTTTGTTACCCCGTGCCGGAAAATCCCAGCGAATGATGGCCTGATCGGATACAAATCCGTTATCCTGAACTGGCGATTTGAACTCGGCTTCAACCACATTGGGCATTCCCAAATCCAACGACCAGAAAGGAGCATCAAGGGTATGGCAGCACCAGTCTCCCAATTCGCCATTTCCAAAATCGAACCAGCTGCGCCATGTTTTCGGCACATAAACTTCGTTGTACGGACGGAAAGCTGCTGGTCCAACCCACAAATTCCAGTCTAAATATTCCGGAACAGGTTGTTCTGCAGGCGGAAAACTTGTAGGTTTATTAAAGTATTTTCCAGGTCCAAAATCTGGCCCGTCGAACCATGCAATTATTTCAGTAACATTTCCCAGTAATTCGGCTTCATACCACTCTTTCACCAGCCGAATACCGTTGGTGGCATGTCCCTGATTGGCCATCTGAGTGATTACCCCATAGTGCTTAGCTGCTTTTTGCAGGGTACGCAATTGCCAGATGTTGTGGGCAAGTGGTTTTTCAACGATTATGTGTTTCCCCAATTCCATAGCGGCCATGGCAGCCGGAAAATGAGAATGATCGGGTGTACAAACCATCACGGCATCAATTTCCTTGTGCATCTGGTCGAACATAACCCGGTAATCTTTGAATTGTTTGGCGTTAGGCATTGCTTTAAAAGCTTCAGCAGCCCGTTTGTCATCTACATCACACAGGGCAACAATATTCTCGTTCCATTTGGGATCTTTCTGATTAATCAGTTTGCTCCAGTTGGCTTTTCCTTGCCCGCCAACACCAATAACTGCAATGTTCAAACGGTTTGACGGAGAACAGCTCATCAGGTTGGGAATAAAAAAAGCACCAGCAGTTAGTACCGATGCCGATTTGATAAAATCTCTTCTGGTTGGTTTCATGGTTGGTTCAATCGTTTAAATTTTAGAACTCTAAATATAGAAAAAAATTACTTCAGGTAATGTTTTGAGTCGCCCCATTCACCGTAACCTATTTCGCATCCGGCCAGTTCGATACGGGCTTCCAGACAATTTCGGCACAGTTCGGCATCCTCATCCAGACATGGTTTGTCTTCATAAAGTTGATATTCCTTACGGTATTTGCCGGGTGTCATGTTGGGCATGATGACATTGGCTCCGACTGTTAGTGCTTTTTCGCGACCAGCCGGATCGATTGCCTGCAGGGCGGTGGCTGCGGCGATGTTAATGTCGGGCATCAGGAGACGAAGGACGGCCACCATCTTTAGAGCCAGATCAAATCGTTGTTGCTTCGTTTTCAATTGCGAACGATACGCATAAAGCGGCGTGTCTTCATGTTCAAGGTATGGGCCCATTCCCACCATGGCAACATCGATATGCCTGAAAAACAACAGGTCGTCGGCTAAATCTTCCGTCGTTTGAAACGGCAGACCGATCATTACTCCTGTGCCAACCTGATAGCCGGCGGTTTTCAAATCTTTTAAAGCCTGAATCCGGCGGACATGACTGTGAAAATTATTCTCCGGATGAAGTTTTCGGTACAATTCCGGATTGGAGCTTTCAACCCGAAGCAAATAGCGGTGTGCGCCGTTTTCGCGCCACAGTTGATAGGTTTCAAGGCTTTGCTCGCCGCACGACAGGGTGATGCCCAGTTCTCCGTTCGAGAGTTTCTTGATTTTTTGGAGCAATTGGCTGATTCGCCCGACAAATGCTGCTGACGACAATTCGCCCGACTGCAAAACCACCGAGCCAAAACGGTTTTCCCAGGCAAAGCGGCAGGCTTCCAGAATTTCATCGTCGGAAGTGTCGTAGCGAACTACTTTGTCGTTACTTTTCCGGATGCCGCAATACAGGCAATCTTTGGCACAGATGTTTGAAAACTCAACCAGTCCGCGGAAATACACTTTGTTCCCAATCGTTTCCAGCTTAACTGATTGGGCGCGCTGAAAAAGCAATTGCCGTTCCTCTCCTTCGGCAAGCAGCAAAGTCACCAAATCGTTGCGTGAGAAATTGGTTTGAAGCAGTATTTCCTGAAATGTTTTCAATGTGGCGAAGATAGGAAATAAAAGTCTCCCCTAAATCCCCTCCCCAAGAGAGGACTTAAAGAACACGGAATGAAGTTATCAAGGATTTTATTCTTACTCCCCTCCTTTGAAGGAGTTGGGGGATGCTTTGTTTTGTTAGAATATACTAACTATATTTGTGTATGGAAAAGCTGGTTGAAGCCCTGGCAAAACTTTCGCGCGAGATTGGCCACAAGGAAGAGGCGGCCAAAGATCAATTCGATTTTAAGGAATTGACCCTGACTCAAATGAACTATCTGGAAACCATCAGTCAGTTGGGAAATCCGAATCTGACCGAGTTAGCTTCAGATATGAACCTGACTAAACCTACTGTCAAAGTGGCCGTGGATAAGCTGATTGAGAAGGATTTTATCTACCGGGTGAAGTCGGATGAAGATCGTCGAAGCGCTCATTTTCACCTTACCGTTAAGGGCAAGCTGATCAACCATACCCATGACTTTGCACACAAGCAGATGGCCGAACTGATCAGACAAAAGTTAGATGCCACGGAGGTCGGTCTGCTCGAAATGTTGCTTGAAAAAGTTTTCCGTAAGCAATAAAAATTTAAGTTGTTAGTTAGAATGTTCTAATCAATTTATTATGACTGTCGATTTAAAATCAGAAAAGTACCAAGGGTTGACCACCGAGCAGGTCATTGAGAAACAGAAACTCGAAGGGCTGAACGAACTGCCTTCGTCGAAACCAAAGAATTTTCTGGCTTTGGCCTGGGGCGTGGTGAAAGAACCGATGTTTCTGCTGCTGGTGGCCTGCGGAACGTTGTACCTGATTTTGGGCGATGTTCAGGAAGGATTGATGTTGTTGGGATTCGTGTTCGTGATCATGGGCATTGAATTCTATCAGGAAAAGAAGACGGAAAAAGCACTGGATGCTTTGAAAGATTTGGCCAGTCCGCGGGCTTTGGTAATCCGCGAAGGTGTGGAAAAACGTATTGCCGGACGCGAGGTGGTTACCGGCGACCTGGTGGTTTTGCAGGAGGGCGATCGTGTACCGGCTGATGCCACGGTGCTGTATTCGGTAAACCTGATGGCCGACGAGTCGATGCTGACTGGCGAATCGGTGCCGGTTCGTAAATCAGAATGGAACGACGAAGCGCAACAGGTGCTGCCGGGTGGCGATGATCTGCCTTTTGTGTATTCGGGCTCGATGATTGTGCAGGGAAACGGCATTGTCCGGGTAACCGCTATCGGGCAAAACACTGAAATTGGCAAGATCGGAAAAGCGCTCGATTCGGTCGTGGAGGAAGATACCCGGCTGAAACGCGAGATGGGAACCCTGGTAAAACGGTTGGCCGTCATCGGGATTTCGCTGTGTGTGATCGTAATCGTGGTATTTACCCTGACGCGGGGCGATTTGCTGAAAGGGTTCCTCGCCGGAATCACGCTGGCGATGGCCATGTTACCCGAAGAATTTCCGGTAGTGCTCACTGTTTTCATGGCTTTGGGCGCCTGGCGAATGTCGAAAAAAAATGTTCTTACCCGCAAACCGGCTGCAGTTGAAACATTGGGTTCAGCTACGGTTTTATGTACTGACAAAACCGGGACGCTCACTCAAAATAAAATGACCGTTACCCGTTTATTCAATGGATCTGACTTTTTTGAAGTCGATCATCAGACGCACTTTCCGGAAGAATTTCACGAAATTATTGAATACGGGATTTTGTCGAGCCAAACCAACCCGTTCGACCCGATGGAACGGGCTATTACCAACATGGGAGATGTGTATCTGAAGAATACCGATCACATTCATGTTGGCTGGCAAATGGTAAAGGAGTATCCGTTGTCGAAAGATTTACTGGCTATGTCCCGGGTTTTTACTGATGCTCAGAAGACACGTCAGACCATTGCGGCCAAAGGTGCTCCTGAAGCTATCTTCGATTTGTGTCATCTTCCGGGGAAACGGAAAAGTGAAATGGCTGATGCTGTTGAGCTGATGGCATCCAAAGGCTTACGGGTACTTGGAGTGGCCAGGACAGTAGTTGTTACGGAGAACCTTCCCGAAATTCAGCACGATTTCGATTTTGAGCTGGTCGGTCTGATTGGCTTGTCTGACCCGATTCGGGAAACGGTGCCGTTGGCCGTGAGCGAGTGTTACAAGGCAGGCATCCGGGTGATCATGATTACCGGCGACTATCCGGTGACAGCCATGAACATTGCCCGCGAAATCGGACTGAAAAATCCGCAGGTCGCCATTACCGGCGCCGAATTACAACAGATGAGTGAAGAAGAACTGGCCGAACGCATTAAAACAGTGAATGTGTTTGCGCGGGTAGTTCCGGAGCAGAAACTGAAAATTGTGAATGCGCTGAAACGAAACGATGAAATTGTGGCCATGACCGGTGACGGAGTGAACGATGCTCCTGCGCTGAAGGCCGCTAACATTGGTATTGCGATGGGAGAGAAGGGGACCGATGTGGCCCGCGAAGCTTCGTCGCTGGTACTGATGGACGATAATTTTGCATCGATTGTCGGCGCCGTAAAAATGGGGCGCCGCATATTCGATAACCTGCAAAAAGCGCTGGGTTACATTTTTGCCATTCACGTGCCCATTGCCGGACTGTCGCTCATCCCGGTGTTTTTCAAAGACCTGCCTTTGCTGTTATGGCCGGTGCATATTGTGTTTCTCGAACTGATTATCGACCCGGCCTGCTCCATCATTTTTGAGGCCGAAAAAGAAGAAAAGAACGTGATGAATCGCCCGCCCAAGGCAATTGATGAGCCATTTTTCGGGGCTAAAAAGATTTGGCTCAGTTGTTCGCAGGGTATCGGAATTCTGGCCATCGTTTTTGCCGTGTATTTCTTTGGACTGAAGATGGGCTATTCCGAACAGGAAGATCGTGCCCTGGCTTTTACCACGCTGATTGCTGCCAACATTGCAGTCATTCTTTCGAACCGTTCATGGACACGGAATATTTTCAAGATCATTGCAACACCCAATAGGACTGTAAAATGGGTAGTCGGCGGAGCTGTCTTTTTCCTAATTCTGATTCTGAATGTACCTTTTTTGCTCAACCTGTTTCAATTCGAACCAATTAGCCTGAAAGAATCACTGGCTTGTGCTGCCGCAGGTTTCTCCAGCATCATCTGGTTCGAATTATACAAAGTGTTTACCAATCGGGAACGACGGAGTTAGTTCGAATGGCATAATCTGATGTCCCTTTGTGATGTCAATTCTTCGAATAAGGCTGACTGGTTGAATTTTCTGGTTCCCATAGCTTCAGTAAATCCAATGCTTCCTCCCTGATGTGAATGTGATTGGTGCCGCCGCTTTTCAGAATGCGTCCCGGTAGTTTTCCGTGTAACAGCAGATTCTTTGAGCCGTCTTTGATGCCTTTGAGTATATCAAAAGAACTTACGTTTAATTTTCTGCCTGTCTTTTGCACGACGGTCAAAATCGAACCCAGGATGGGGAAATCTTTTCGTATGAAATACATTTTCACTTCATCCTCAGCTTCGGTAATTAACTTTCTTAATTCTTTCTCCGGTTTTCCGGACATGTTAATTACCCGATCGCTGATATCCCGGTCGGCCAGTTCCATTAGCCAGCCCTCTTCATCATGGAGGTATCCTTCCTGAATGGCTTTTTCATATAAAAGAGTGCCCGGATAAGGACATGGTATAGCAAATCCCGCATTTTTGAGGCCAAGCTCCTTGCACATTTTGACATTTACTTCCATCGACTCGGGTCCGTCGCTTGGATAACCAAACAGAAATTGAGCCGATGACAAATGGAATCCACAGCTTTTAATGTCCCTTATCGCTTTTGCAATGACCTCCGTGTTTTGTCCTTTTTTCATATCACTTAAAGTCGGGCTATAAAATGATTCGATCCCGACGGCCAGACTGCAAAACCCGGCTTCCTTCATTTTCAGCAATAGCTCTTTGTCAACCAGTCCGGCTCTTAGCCCATTGCCAACGCTAAGAATGTAATTTTTTTTTTCGGCAATAAGGGCATCGCAAAATTCCATGATCCAATTCCGGTCAACATTAAATATCTCATCCCCAAAGATGAAGTTGATGGTATTGTATTTCTTTTCAAGAAAAGCCAAATGATTCAGAATATATTGTATTGGCAAACCAACAACTTTTCGGCCAAAATTCCGGTAGCAGAAATTACATCCGAAGGGGCATCCTCTTTTTGAAAAAATCATGATTGGCCGGTTGGCTTTTATACGATCCAACCCCAGGGTTTTTATTCTTGCCTCGGAAACCTTATTGTTTTTGATTTTGTAAATGTTGGAATTGGCAATGTATTTTTCCATATCAATGAGGTGGTAGGCCGGCAGAGGTAACTCTTCCAGGTTTATCATTCGTTCCCGCGCCTCCGTTTTGACGATATTGCCATTTTCCTCCTTATAAATTATTCCAGGAATATTTGATAAGCTTTTTCGGTTGTTTAGCAAAGCATGAATGACATCGATGATCACAGGTTCGCCTTCACCAAGTACCGTAACATCAAACTTTGTTTTTGTTATGACCACTTCCGGCGATCCGGAACAGGCTGTTCCTCCCGCGATAATCGGAATATTCGGATATTCTTTTTTGAAATACTCAGCCAGCATCTTCATGTAATAGTAAACGGTGGCCATACCACCAGTTCCCATTACATCAAAGTTCCTTTTTGCAATTTCTTCCTTTAATTCAGAAAAGGTAAGTCGCTGCATATTAAGGTCGAGTATTTCAACTTTTGCGCCCGATTTTTCCAGAACCGAGGCGAGTGAGAGGAGCCCGAAAGGTGGGTAAAGAGGTTGTTGGGTGAGCCTTACCGGTGGATAGATTAAAAGTACTTTTACTCCATCCAGAAGTTTAACATCGTTATTGAAAAGATTGAAATATTTGGCTCTTTTGGTGATTTGCTTATTCAAAGTCAGTTGTATTGGTTTGTCTCCAAAATTAGAAAATCTAAAAATATATACCACGAATACGGAGTTTATTTTGAAAACTCAGAAATAGGTAAGTTTTCAGTACACGGGAGAACCCGTGTTGAAGAGGAATGTGGATTTTTTAACAGATCATTTCAAAACCGATAACTCTTGTTTGCAATCTGTCAGACTTTTTTGGACAGTCATATTTAGTGAACCGAACAAAACAAAAAATCGCCAAAAGCACTTCTTCCGTTGTGCTTCCGACGATTTTGTTTGTGTCAGTTGACTGCTTATTTCACTCCTACCAGCTCAAATGGCTCCATCATTCCGTAATCCATTAGGAAATATCCGGAGGCGTCTGGCGCTTTTCCCGGCGCATAATTCCACTCGTGCGGGCCATAAATCCATTTATCGGCTTCTTTAAAGAAATAGCCAAATGTGTTTTTCAAGCTTCCGACCACTTTCACGGTAATTTCGTTGTCGCCGTCTTTCAACAATGAAGTTACATCCATTTCATTTGGCTGCCAGGCAATCAATCCGGCCTGTTGACCGTTTACCAGCACTTCAGCAACTGAGCCGTTCCACTTGTTCAGCTTCACTTTAAAGGCAGTTCCATCAGCTTTGGTCACCTTGTACGTTTGGCTGTATGCCACCTTTTGCGAATAGAATGGCAAACCAGCTTCGCGCCACGAACCCAAAGCATTGATGGTTCCATCGGCAATTTCAAAGCCTTGTTTCGCTGGTTTTACCAGGAAGTCGCCTATGAAATAAACCGGCATCACTTCGGCCAACACGTGCATCCGCGGCGCTTTCAGGGTCAGCGTATTTTTGCCCGGTTTCAGGTATGGCCCAACAGCAAACTCCGGAAAGCTTTTGTCAATCCAGTAGCTGCCCTCGGTTTTCGAAACTTCCTTTCCGTTGACACTCACTGTCCACAATTCCGGACGTTCAACCACCGCACGGATTGACTTCATCGCCTCAGCATTCAGGTTTGGATTGATGTTAAAATGGTAACTGGCTTCGAATCCCGATTCGGCTTTAAATTGCGCATCGAGTTCAAGGTAAGTTTTTTTATACTGGATTTTGTGCTGCCACGGATTGCCCATTGCCACGCCATTTTCGTTGAACAAACCAATCAACGCATTCATAAAATAGATGTCTTTTTTGTCCGACTTCGCCGTTTTTAGATCGAGGTAATTCACCATCAAGATGTTGTCCGACTCGCGTTTTACCGCCACCGGACCGGTACTTTCAAGCATAGTTTCGGTTCCTGAAACAGGTGTAAATTCGGGCTCGGCAGGTTTTTGGCTGCTTACCACAAACAAGGCGCTCCCAACCGGCTCAAGATCGACCTGAAATGATACTTTTCCGCTTTCTGATTTAGAGGGATAAGTGTACACCTTTCCGCTGACCAGATCGAGTCTGGTCACATATTTTCCCTCAACAGTTATGGAAGCAGAAGCCTTTTTCGTTTGGTGTGAATTGACCACAAACAACAATTGTCCGTCGTCGAGCATCCGTCGCTGATGGTACAACATGCCATTGTTGGTTTGGTCGTTCATCGCAAACCCGTCATTTCTGAGTAGTTTCAACGCTGTGGCATCGGTCAGTTTATCGGCAACTGTCCACTGTTCAGCATATTTAGCCGCCAGTTCGGTCACTTTCGAGGACTCCTCTGCGTCAACCATCGACACGTTCTTGATAAACGACAATACTTTTCCGCCATTGTCCAGATACTTCTGCAACAAATCGAACGTTGATTGATCGATATTTTCCATTTCCGCCGGAATCACCACCAGTGAATAGTCGCGTTTGCCCACTCTCAGCATTTTGCCTTTTACACGGCCCAGTTCCTTCAGCACATTTTCCGAACCGAGATCGTATTCCAGGTGTTGCTGTTCCATGCGGTAAACGAAATTTTTGAACCCATCGCGAATAATCCCAATGGTCGGATTTTTTACCTTCCGGGAGAAATACATCCATGCTGAGGTATTGGGCTGAAGCACCAGGGTTGAATTGATTTGCTGTCCTGCCGACATAGCCATCGAAACACGGCCAATGTAATCGCCCATCAGTTTGTAATGTTTCCACCAGGGTTCGTGGTACGAAAAGGATGGTGGATAGTCGAACTTGCGCACGCCGTTCAGCGAATAATATGACAGGTGCTGGTTCACAAAATTGACCCCGAGCACACATTCCCAGTCGACCAGTCGTTTTTGAGTTTCGAAATTCATTTCCCAACCACCGCCACCGTAAGTTTCACTCAGGGTGCGCGATCTTCCGGCCTGGTTGGCAGCACTCCGCAATTCCCTGACGGCGCGGTCATTTCCGAATTGTCCGCCTAATCCGGCAGTATTCAGCTTGTTTCCCAACATATCAACGCCCGGCTGCTGATGCCAGATGTAAAAAGCTGATTCGTCGAACCCGTCCGTTGGTAAGGGCCAGCCGTGTTCCCAGTAATGGCCTGTCCATTTTAATCCTTTTTCCTCACAATATTTGCTCCAGGGTTTGGCCCAGCGATCGACAAATAACTCGAGAATCAATTCGTAATAATCGTGGCGCACTTTTTTCCAGTCGCCGGTTTCTTCAATCAGTGAAGGAAGGTTTACTTTCAGGTCATATCCCCAGCGTTGCTGAAAAACTTCCCACAAATCAGGAGTCCAGCGCAGCATGCTGCCCTTTCCCATGGCAGCTTCCAGGTTGGGCTCGTCGGTAAATATTCCCGATAGCGTTTTGCCAAAGTCGGCGGTATTTTTCTCATATCCTTTGGTCATGGTGAGTTCCATAAATTTTTGGGTCACGCCTTTGTATAACAGATCGACGTAAGTAAAACCACCATACCAGGGTGATTTACCCGGATACGTTTTCCGGAAAACATAGAAGGTTCCCGTTTGTCCTTTTTCGCGATCAACGGTGGCTGTAATGTCAGAAAATCCGGTATCAGTTTTCTTCAAAACCACAGACACGGTATCCGAAACCGCCACATTCAATTGCTGCTGAATTTCGAGACTGAGGCCGGTTCCATTTTTGTACGAATCGGGCATTTCGGCAGGCACATGACCGCCTGCAAAACCTGAAGGATACGAGTTTTCATCGTATATCCAAACTTTCATGCCCAGCTCTTTCCCCTTCTGAACGGTGTAATCAAACAGGTGAAACCAGTCATCCGACAGATATTCGGTCAACAGCCCGGGGCGCGGGTGCACAAACACTCCGCCAATTCCGGCTCTCTTGAATTCGTTAAGCTGAAAATCAATGCCTTCTTCGGAAATCTGTTCGTTCCAGTCCCAAAGCGGGGCGCTCCGGTACTCCGAAGGCGGATCGGCAAACAGTTGTTTCAGTTCCGAAGAGGTGTTAATCCCTTCCTTTGGTTGTTTGGGTGTGCAGGCAAAAGCAATTGCAATCATCAGGGAAAATCCGATAAGTGCAGAAATGTTGTTTTTTTTCATGGTTATCTGGTGTTTAGTTAAAGCCCCCTCTAAATCTCCCTCCAAAGAGAGACTTTAGGTTGTGTATATTCACAATATTTTCAATTTGAATGTAATACTTTTCGCTCAACATTGTTCTGCTTCCCCTTGGAGCTACTCTTTATACACAAGTTGATGTCAAAATTTTCTTCCGGCCTGAAAGGCCGAAATATCATAGCCCAGAGTAAAGTTTCGGGAGGAACGATCCGAAACGCCACCCTAGGTAGAGGATGCAGAAGAAAAACCGTCCACGGGAATTCGATGAGCAATGCAAAATTTCTTTCGGACGGAATTGTAAGATATCATTTCCGGGAAACACAAGGTCATCTCGTTCGTCCGAAATAAGATTTTCGCTTTTATAAACGTTATTGCACGGACGATTTTTATGTCCGTTTTCCAACCCAGGGCGCCATTCCGTTTGCTCTGGGCTAGATTCTGCTGGCCTTTCAGGCCGTTTTTATTTTCGTATATCATCATTCTCTCATTAAAAGATGTGTATAAAGAGTAGCCCTTGGAAAGGGGTTGGGGAAGAGGCCGGTTTAGCAAATCTTCACTACGTCAATTTCCAATATCTGTCCTAATTTCTGAATTTTATCTGAAATATGACCAACTCCAATCGCACAATGGTGGGCCGGGCCTTGTTTCGACCATTCGTTCATAAACTGTTTAGCTCCAACAGAGAAACGGTAGCGGCTGTTGGTGTTCCCGATTTCGAGTACTGGTCCGGCCACTGATTCTCCTTCTGCGACCAGCAAAAATATACCGTCCCTACCTTCAACAACAGAGAGCAAAGTCACAGGTCCGTGTTTCACGCTCATTTGGATCGACAAGCCTTTACCCGGTTTCCCGTGATAAACCGGTAACGGAACCAGCTTGACCCGGCCTTCGGCAATAGCAAAATGCGCAGGACCATCGTGACCAAGCATCACTACATCATCTTTGAAATCCATCAGGTAAAATTCGGAGAAAGAACCTCCGGCACCAAATTCGGCCATAATTTTCATGGCTTGTGCGTTTTTCACCTCACATTCGCCCGCCACCGGAATATTTTTTCCGGTTAGCAAGGTATTTCCGGCAATTACCGAAGTGACTATATTTTCGTAATCGTTGCCCGATTCACCCTCGTAATAGTAAGCCATCGAACCCAGGTTGCGGTTTTTCACCAGCCTGTCGAGAGCCACCGAAGTACGTGCAGCCCGTTCAATCTCGGTCGTTTCGCATTCCGGCGCCACCTCAAAAGCAGCATTAAACTCCTGAATTTTGGCCTGAACTTCAGCATCGCTAGCTTCGTCGCGGTACTTTTTCAGTTCACACATTTCGAGCAATTCGATGTGGGTACCAAATACGGATGATTGTTTGGTGATGTCGGCGTACACATCCAGCATTCCGCCGTAATAATGGCCCAACACGCCCAACCGGTTGTTGCGTATTGCCGCAGCAACGCGGGCGGCCTCCGTCCAGGCTTCGATCTCGCGCCACGCTTCTTCATCCTGAAGGTAACCGGTTACAAAGTCGTACTGAATTCCGGCGCGGTTAAACACGCTGGCAATTTCGGGGACCGAACAGGCCTGGCAATGTTCGAGCCATATACCGGTCATTTTACCGCGGTCGCCCAGTTTATTGAAGGCTTCGTAGTCGAGTTCGGCAACCGGCTGAAGGTTCAAAATCACCACCGGAACTTTCAGTTTTTGCGCTACCGGCAACACGGTTGATGAGAGGGCATAAGTTGATATATACAGAAAAACGATTTCCACATCCTGCGATTTCAAATAATCAGCGGCCTCGCGGGCTTTCACCGGGTTGTCCACCATTCCGGCATCGGCCACTTGCACGCCAAACCCGGCTATTCTGGTTTTGATTTGTTCCTGATAGCTTTTCAGATTGCCGAGCAATCCGTCGAATTGCGCCCAATACGTATCGAGACCAATTCCAAATAATCCTAATTTAGTCATATTTAAATTTATTAAAAGCCCCCTAATTCCCCAGAGGGGGACTTTGGAAAGCATATATTCTTAATATTTTATTTTTCAATAAGATTACCTCATAACTATACGGACTGAAGCCCCCTCTTTGTGGAGGGGGGTGGGGGCGGCTTTTAATTTTCGCTAATCAATATCCTCACCGGTCCAATCAATCCGGATTTCAATAATTCCGAGTCTTGTTTATAGAATTTGGCTGTTGTAAAAGTGTATCGGCCTGAAGTTCGGATTTGCTTTTTTAGCAACCAATCGGGCCAGTGGCCATTTTTGATTCCATCATCCGAGAACTGCTCATCACCAATCAGCCGGTTCGGCCACAGATTCGCTACTTCAATATCAATCCGGTTTTCTCCGGTCACCACTGCATCTGTCATTTTTAATTGAAAAGGAGCTGTCCAGACCACTCCCATATCTTTGCCGTTAACATGTATCCGTGCCAGATTGTAAACTTCGCCCAGGTCAAGGAAAAGTTCAGCCTTTTTGTCGGCGATTGCCTTTTCAGGAAGGCTGATTATATTGTGATAATTTGCTATTCCTGAATAATACCTGATCCCATATTCCGGACTTGCCGTCCAGTCTTCCAGCATATTGAAGATTACATTTTGGGGACCACCCCATTTGGGGTTAAACGAAACCTGCCATGGACCATTTACCTCCATTAAAACTTTCATTTGCGGAAAATTTCTACGTTTTTCAGAGTTCGGTTCCGGTATTTTTGTATTTCGCTTAAAAACAATAAAATAGCTTTGGTAGGGATCAAACTGAAGCGGTATTAGCATCTGTTTATCCTGAATCATAAAATCAGGGAGCGGACGTATTTCGCCGGTAAGCGGATCCCACAATTCCGGAGTTACGCTATTGACCCGAAATGCGCAGAGCGCATTCACCGATGAGTTGGTTTTATTCGAAATAAAATAAATATCGCCTGATTTTAGCAAATGGTGAGCATACCGGACAGGCCCGGCTGATTCAAAATCCTCCTGAATTCCCATTTTCCGGAGCAATGAAGCTGTGGCATCATAGTTTGGATACAGTTCGGGCGAATTGATTTTGGAAAGAACCCCTCCCCAATAAATTTTGCCTTTTCCATAGTTTAGTTCCGATATTTCGGAAGGAGGAACAGCTCCGCCCCACATCAATTTTGTTTTGGCCGCAATCAGCTGATCACATTTAGGATAATCCTTCAGGCTTGGTGATTTTTGTGGCGGATTCCCTATGACAATTGCTCCGGCTTTTACCAGTATTTCAATTTTATCGAGCAAAACAGGGGTCATGGTTTCGGTTGCCGGCAACACAAGTACCCGGTAAGTTGCCCCGGAAGGAAAAATTATTTTATTTCCTTTTACGCTTGCTGTCAGTAGCTGAGAAGGTGAACATCCGTCAAAATTATAACCTTTCCGGTCAGGTAGCATTTCATCTCCGGTAAGTGCAGAGGCGGGAGCACGGAATACATGCGGCGCCCCTTCCGGGGTCAGATAAAGAATGTCAGCCACCGGCCGGCCTTGCTGCAAAATAAACTGGCACCGCGTAATATAACGATGATACCCGTCGGCCATCGGCCACCAGGTTTGACTTCGGTCCCAATGGACGCCATAAGGGCCCATGGTCATTCCCGGTTTCAGACTATCCGCCAGAAACTGATGCTGAAAAGTATGATAAACGAACCTGTTTATGCCGGCAGCAAAAGCCCAGTCACCCTGATTCTTCATCGACCCCGGATATTGTTTCCAGGCATCTTTATGAGCGGTAAAGGCTTCGGCAGCAACCACCTTTTTGCCTTCAATATGTGCAATTGAAGCAGCCTGAATGCAGCTGAATGATGAATTGAATCCGTAATCTTTGCTCCAGAATTCGCACATCGGCACATCGGCAACGGCGCCCAGTTCCATGTCGGCAGTCGGGTTCATGTCGTAGGGTTCGATGGAAAAGCCCAGATTATACTTTTGTCCGTATTTTTTTAGGTGTTCTGCATGGTTTTCAATGACCAGTTCCTGCGCGGTTTGCCGCAAATCCCACAAGAAACGTTCGCTCTTTTCCAAGCTTTCAACCACCAATCCCGAATAAACCGGATAAAATGGAAGTGGATCGTAGCCTCTTCTTTTTTTGAATTCCTGCCGCAACTGCGAAGTCCAGTTTTGAGCTCCCATTTCCCAGCTATCCATGTGAAGCATTTTTAAGCCTCCCTGCAAATTTTTATCCGGAGTCCCAATTTTCTGCAACAGTTTCCCAGTGAAATTTTTCAGATGTGCATTGATGGCTGTGGTATCCATTTTATCAGCTTCAAATCCAAGTCCGGGCAGTGGGGCAGGTCGGGTAACGGCGCCGTTGTTCCGGCTGCCCAAACGCATAATGGTCCAGTTCCCTTCCGGAACTTTCCATTCCAGCGTTCCATCCGGCTTCAGGAAACGGGTGACATCAATGATCTGATTTTTTGCAACAACCGCATCTCTCCGAGGTTCCCGGTAATTAGCCCAGGAGGGCAAAAATTGTTTTACCCCTTTCACCGAAGTGTAAGGAGCCCGGTAGTACAGAGCCTTTTCATCAATATCTTCAATTTTAAAGTTGTTTGTGGGTGTCGGAAACGCAAGCACTGCGACATCTTCATAATAATCGAGCCAAAGTTTTTTGAGCTCGGGAGTGAAGCTGCCTTCCCCAAAATAAGGTTTCATCGGTTTTGGTTTCGGAAGTATTAAGATTTGCTTTTCACCGCCTGAAACCTGAATGCTGCTTGATACCAGGTGCTTCATCGATTCTCTTCCTGAAACCCACGGCCCACCGCTTCCGGTCCAGCCCGGGCCCACGCCCAACGTAATGGCAATGCCTAAACGTTCAGCCTCCCGAACCGCATGTTTGAATAGATCCTGCCACTCATCACTCAAAAAGTCCACTTTCCCGCGTGGAATTCCAACATTGACTTCCAGAAATACCAGGTTGCCAATGCCCGCCTTTTTCATTGACTCCAAATCGGCAGTCATGGCATCTTTTGACAGGTTGCCATCCATAAAATACCAGTAAACGCCAGGGCGGGCAGTATCAGGAGGATTCAGAAAACCTGCCTTCAGTTTAATCATCTCCTGATCGTCCTCTGAAAGGAAACTGAAACAGACCATCGTAAGACAGCCAATTGCCAGCAGAACAGAAGAGGAAAGAATTTTTTTCATTCTGAAACGTATTTGGTTTATTAATCTTCCACCACAAACGAGTAGGTTCCTGATCCCACTTTGCAAATCTTTCGTCCGTTTTCCTCAGCGATCACTTCAATTTCTTTTACGGTTGAAATATCTTTTCCACTTTCTTTGATTACTGATCCGGACCCCGCAGGCAGGCAGATCAGCGCAGTTGTATTGGCCGGAATGATGACATTCATTTTTACATTTTTTCCTGTTTTTTCCCATTCAGAACGAATTTCACCGTAAGGTGAATGATAACTGGTTTTTACCCATTTCAGATCACCAACCATTTCGGGTTTAATTACAATTTCTTTATACGCAACCGATGTTTTGCTCTGACTGATACCGCCCAACCCGGTATAAAACCAATCATCAAATGCCCCAGCATCAGGTGATTATTTGATACATTTTCCAGCGCAGGCCATGATTCGGTTAATGAAGTTGCTCCTTTTTTGAGCTGATAACCATATCCGGGAACATCGTCGCGGGCATTCATTTCGTAAAGCAACTGTGATTTTCCACCATTAGTCAGAGCCTCCACTAAATAATGGAACCCAACATCGCCGGCAGTAAGTTGTTTTCCCCGGGCACGGATCGAGTCTTCCAGATTCTGCATCACTTTGACTTTATACTGATCATCAATCAATCCAACACACCAGGGCATAGACATGGCGGTTTGGCTTCCGGTTGAAATGTTCCCGGTTTGAGGATTAAAAAATTGAGTATTGAAAGCCGTTTTCGCTTCGTTTGCCCAAGCAGTTAAATGTTTCTGTTCATCGCTTTTTTTCAGTACCCCAGCCATCTCGGTCAACAATTTCAGGTCGTAATAATATATGGCTGTTGCGGTAAGGGATTTCGGGGTAAGTTGTGCTCCTCCCGGACGTTTTGGCCCCAGATCGAACCAGTCACCCAAGCCGTGCGATAAAATATGATGATCAGACTTGCTTTTCAGGTATTCGACATAGCGGACCATCATAGGCCAGGCTTTTTCCATGACCGAAACATCACCATACCACTGATAAATCATCCAGGGCAGGATCACCGAGGCGCTTCCCCATTCGGGCGAATCGCGAAAGCCACCATCAAACGTGACATATTCAGGAGCAATATCCGGGATAAGTCCATCTTCAAGCTGGGCCTCCATCATGTCGTTCACCTGTTTGCTGTATAATTGATACAGGTCAAAATTGAAATGAACGGCGCTACCCATCAGAAACGTTTGTTCGAGCCAGCCCAGCTTTTCGCGATGTGGACAATCGGTCAGCACACTTTGCAAATTGCTTTTGATTCCCCAGTTGATGAGATTGAATATGCTGTTAAACAATTCATAAGAACAGGAAAATGTACCGGCAGACGGGGCTGAATTCCGGCTATGAAGAAACTTTAGGTC
This sequence comes from Prolixibacteraceae bacterium, assembly GCA_963676535.2. Taxonomy (GTDB): domain Bacteria; phylum Bacteroidota; class Bacteroidia; order Bacteroidales; family Prolixibacteraceae; genus Aquipluma. Next base: position 57,085 of record CAXXKQ010000034.1, read on the forward strand.
AAGCAGACGGGCAGACCCTGCATTGGGTCGGACAGAATCAGGAACAGCCCCTTCCACTTTCACATACCTGAAGCCGGTATAGGCAAACCGCGGCCTCCAGGTTTCAATGCCATCGCCTTTCAGGATGTACGAAAAATAGCACGGAGAACCGGTAGCCGACTGATTGGGCTGATTGTCCTTGGTAATCAGTTCGGCAGGAGTCAGGCGAACCTCCTGTCCTCTTTTACCTTGTATCCAAAGTTCCACAATGCCTGAAGCATTTTGTCCGAAATCACAGAGATACGCACCGCCCTCCAGCTTTTTAATGGTCCTGACGGAGAATGACTCTTTTATTTCGAGTGGGTAATCTTTCTCGTCCATGAGTTTCCCGGTTGGCGGGGTAACCAGAACTGCATTCTGCCACTGATGATCGTCGAATCTAGCTTGATTCCAGCCAGCCTGTTCTTTTCGGGCGTCATAGTCCTCGCCTCCGTAAATGCTGGTGAACGTGATGGGCGACGGGGCCGTCTTCCAATCGACGCCGGTTACCAGAATCTGCTCAGTGCCGTCGATAAAACGAATGCGAAGCTGACCAATCAGTTTCGGATTTCCCCAGGCAATGACCAGTTTGCGGTAGCGTTCGCGGTTGATGTTGTAAAAACCGTTCCCGACTATAGCTCCAATCACATTCCTGCCTTGCCGGAGCATTCCGGTTACATCGTACAAATTATAAAAAACAGTTTTATCGTAGTTAGTCCAGCCTGGAGTTAAAAAGCTATTCCCAACTTTTTGGCCATTGATGGATGCTTCGTACTGTCCCAATCCGGTGATATACAAAATAGCTTCTTTAATCTTTTTGCCAATTTCAAATTCTTTACGAAACAATGGGACGACTGGTCGCTCCAAACCTTTTTCTCCTATACTGTTGTCATTTCCACGAACGCCGGGGACTACTTTTCCCTCAGCAGGCAAATCCTGAAATCCAATCCAGTGTGCATCTTTCCAGTCGGATTCACGGAATAAACCGGTCCTCAAAACAGCAGTTTCGCTCCAACCTGATTCCTGATTATCCTGGTTCCAGACTTTGACTTTCCAAAAGTAGGTTTGTGCTGCCTGCAAGGGCATTGGAGAACCATCGACTAAGATGGACTGTCCGGATTTTATTTTTCCTGAATCCCAGATCAGTTGGTGGGATGATTTCAAATTATCCGGACTTAAGGCAACCTGAATCTGATAGGCAGATTGCAGTTGATTCCGTTGGTCTGAAATCAGTTGCCAGCTAAACGAGGGAAACTTGTTGACTGTGGTTTTCAGATTTTGTATGGTCAAAGAGGCCCAACCTTTAGAGCAACATAAAGACAGAATTAAAAGAAAGGTGATGGTTATTGCTTTGTTTCTCATCGGTGTGGTTAAGTTTTAGATTAAAAAAGGCAAATGATTTCGGTATCTTAGAATCTCCAACACTATCTGCTCATCTGAATATGATGCAGTAAACATCAATTCAGGATTAATCTGACACTGTTCGTTTCTATATCTCATTTGTTGAGGATGCAAGTTATTAATATATTAGCTGATTCTTTATTTTAATATTGACCGAATAACTTTGTTTTTTGACACCAGATGCCTATTATGCAACATCCCGGAAAAGCTGAAGTCAGGTACCTGTCACATCAGGAGAACAACCTGTGGCAAGTCAAAGTAAATACGATAGGCTTTGAGTCTGTTCAGGAACATTCCAGTTACCCGACGCAAGGGCATCCGCAGGCCTACAATTTCAATTTTGAGCGCGGCAGGACACTTCAGGAGTTCCAGTTGGTTTATGTAACCAAAGGAAAAGGACAGTATGCTTCACGGCAAATGCAACTCTGTGGCATTTCGGAAGGGACTGTTTTATTGCTTAAACCTGGCGAATGGCACACTTACCATCCCGATCAGGAGACTGGCTGGGAATGTTACTGGGTTGGCTTCAGCGGCTCGGCAACTAAAAATTTAAGTGTGGAAGATTCTGTTATTCAGATTGGCTATGATGAAGAAATGGTTGGACTTTATCGAAAAATGCTGGAAATCAGCAGTAGTGAGCGCCCCGGTTATCAGCAATTATTGTCGGGCATCTTGATTCATTTGCTGGCCTATTTGTTTTACCGCGAAAAAGACAAAAACTGGCGTGATAAAGAAGTACTGACCAAAATTGACAAAGCGCGGTTAATCATTCGTGAAAAGATAAACAGTCCGCTTTCTCCGGAAGAAATTGCAGCATCGCTGAACATGAGTTATACCTGGTTTCGCCGGATGTTCAGGCAATACACCGGGCTGGCACCGGCACAATACATTACACAGTTGAAAATTCAAAAAGCCAGGGAATTGCTTTCGGTAACTGGCATGTCGGTTAAAGAAGTTGCACTGGAACTGGGCTATGAGTCAATTGATTATTTCTCGACCTTGTTTAAAAAACAAACCGGCATGACTCCCGGCGAATTCCGGAATAATGGAAGAAAAGATTTGAAATGATCACTTACAGACTATTTCCCAACCAATTCCGGATCACGACCACGCAATGCACTCCAAACTTCATCGATGGCAATTTGTGAGACCGGGCGCAAATTTGCCAACCCAAGTGCTGGCCAAATGGTGTCGCGGTTGAGATCGTACTTTTGCTTTCCTTTATTTTTAGGATAACATGCCCAGAAAAGGCAATCGTGTTTCCCGGCCTTGGCTACACTTTTCACCAGTGTTTCCATTTCGGCCTGCGAGTAAGCAAAAACCTGGATAAAACCGTATTTCCCTGTTTTGGACTCATCCGGAGAGGTGTCAAAGTTGGACTCTTGGAGAATAGCAAGATATTCAGCCGGAGCATTTACAATCAGGTTTTGATCCGACATTCCAAACTTCAGCTTTTTGAAAATTGCTTCTTTATCCATGCAGGAAAATTTATGAACTTATTTTTTTATGGTTTCGTCCAGTGTCAGCACCCGTGGCGAATTGTATAAGTTTTTCACGATTTCGTGTGTATTGCTTGTCCATGGGAAATGTGCCCAGCACATAAACCACGACCATTGAGGCTGTTGTTCCAGTATTTCAGGAGTTGGCAAATTGCCCACTTCGCCCAGTGCAATCAATTTTCCTTTTCCGAGTTTTAGTAGTTGGTTGTGATGCGATTGCTTGAAGTCGTTCTTATAAACATCGGCAGCCAGAATGTCCACATATTTCGCACCCGGGTAAAACAATTCATAGGCGTATGCCTGGTCGTCTTTCCAGTCGCGCGGGGCATTGGTGTTCCAAACCCAGATCAGATTATTCAGTTGATGGTAATTCACATAGCGATCGTACATCATTTTCCACAATTTCTGAATACCATCCTTGCCGGGACGATTGCCGTACCAAAACCACATGCCATTCATTTCGTGATAAGGGCGCCACAGCACCGGGATGTTGGCCTCGCGAAGTTTTTTCAGCAATTCGGCCCGGGCATCGATTTTGGCCAGCCATTGGTTGTGGTATTTTGTTCCGGGAGTGACGATCTGTTTCCACTGTTCGTCAGTCACCATGCCTTTTACACTTCGCGAAAAGCCCATGCTATCGTGATCGAAAGGCTTCACCTGGTGATACATCAGCGTAATGATAGAGCCTTTGCGGTATTGCCGGATAGCTTCGTCAACCAGCGACTGGTCGAGTTCTGAAATATCGGTTCCCCAGATGGCCGGCACTTTCCCGGTCATAGCCACAATACTGTCGGTCGACCGGGTGTACTCTTTCGGACTTGGGTAGTTGTGTTGAGCTGATAACACTGACTTTCCTTTAAGCGAGTAAAGGTAAGTGAGCAGAGCCTTTGCTTCGGTTGAAGCATGGAGATTGACTGGCTGAAAACTTTTGGACCAAGCCGGGGAATGAAGAATAATTAACAGAAAAGAAATAGTCAGGAATCTTTTCATGAATTGTTTGGTTTAGGTTAGTCGGGAGATTGTAAAAGAAATAATTATTTACGGGATGACTCAAAATCATCCCGTAAATATGCAAATTGCTATACTTTAGGCAGCGACCATGGTGCGCGGTAATTGGCTTTGGTCAGTGCGTTGGCTTCCGGATCATTCACGAATTCCTGCTTTTCGCTATCCCAGACAATTTTCCGCCCTAAACGGTATGCGATGTTTCCCATTTGAGCAAAACGGGCAATGTGAGCTCCGATTTCAATGTCACAATTCGGTTTATTGTGGGTTTTGATACAATCGATAAAGTTGGCCACATGTAAATCAAGTCCTTTGCCGGTTCCTTCTTTAATTGGAACATCAGCAAAACCTTGTTTGGCGCTGGTGCTTTTCTGTTCAGCCATCACTTCCCAACCGGCACGGTCAACAATCAGGGTTCCGTACTCGCCAATAAAAGCGACTCCATGTCCGCGACGTTTGAACTGGGCCCCATAAATACCAATCGTATGATCCCACAAAACACCAAATTCACCGAAATCGTACATGGCCATCATGGTATCCGGAGTTTCCATGGCATCGGTCGGGAAAGCATATTTTCCACCTGAAGAGCTGATTGCTTTCGGTACATATTGGTTCATTCCAAACAGGGCGTAATCAAGCAAATGTACGCCCCAGTCTGTCATGACACCTCCGGCATAATCCCAATACCACCGCCAGGTTGCGTGGAACCGGTTTTTATTGAATGCCCGTTCAGGCCGGGGACCTAACCACATGTTGTAATCGACCCCGGCAGGAGCCGGACCATCTTCAACAACCGGGATAGACTTTTTCCAGCCTACATACGACCAGGCACGAACCGAACGCACCCGCCCCAGGTTTCCGGCCTGAATGTATTTTACAGCATCAAGCCAGTGGGGATCGCTGCGTTGCCATTGGCCAACCTGAACGACTTTGTTATATCGTTTGGTTGCTTTCACCATCAGGTTACATTCTTCAATGGTGTACCCGACCGGTTTTTCGCAATACACATCTTTCCCGGCTTCCATGGCATAAATCATCGGGATGCAGTGCCAGTGGTCAGGTGTGCCAACGATGACGGCATTAATGTCTTTTTGCTCCAGTAATTTTCTGAAGTCGCTATACAATGCAGGTTTCTTTCCGGTCATTTTTTCAACTTCGGCAGCCCGTTGATTCAACACATTCTGGTCAACATCACACAAGGCAGCACAAACCACATTGGGCTGGGCTAAAAATGCTTTCAGGTCGGTAAACCCCTGACTGTTACACCCGATCAATCCAACAGTTATGCGCTCGTTGGCTCCCACGCAACCAGCGTTCATCAGGGTTGGAAAAACACTCATTGCGGTAGCTACCGTGGCTGACTGTTTGATAAAAGTTCTGCGATCATTTGTCATACACTTCTATTTTTAGATAGTTGATTTATTCTTTAACATCATAACTCCCGGACAATAAATGCTTGGAGTGTCGTTATTATTTTTAATTTTATTGGTTTGTAAAATCTGCGCTAAAGGTATTAAACCAGTGCAAAAGTAAAAAGGTAAAATTGAAATCTATTAATATTTTCGATTGATGCGCTTGATTGCATTTTCTCGTCAAATGAAGACGGGAAAATTATTTGGGAACAGATATTAAAGACAGTTTAAAAACCAAAAACCCATATTATGAGACCCTATATTTTAGCTGAAACCAACTGGAAAAATGTAAAAGACCAACAATATCAACTGGTCGTGCTCCCCTGGGGCGCCACCGAAGCACATAATTATCACCTGCCGTATTCAACCGATGTGGTGGAAGCTGCTGAAATTGCCTGCGAATCAGCCCGGGTCGCCTGGGAAAAAGGAGGTAAAGTGATTGTGTTACCAGCCATCCCGTTTGGCGTAAATACCGGGCAGTTTGATGTTACGCTTGATATGAACCTGAATCCATCCACACAGTTTGCAATTCTGAACGACATCATCGAAACACTAAATCGGCAGGAAATTTACAAACTGGTGATAGTGAACAGTCACGGCGGAAACGACTTCAGGCAAATGCTTCGCGAGCTGGGCCTGAAATACCCGAAGATGTTTCTGTCGGAAGTGAACTGGTATAAAGTAAAGGATGCCAGTACCATCTTTGAAGACCTTGGAGAACATGCCGGAGAGGTTGAAACCAGCCTGATGTTGTACCTGAAGCCGGGGTGGGTCCTTCCACTTTCTGAAGCCGGAGACGGCACGGCAAAGAAATACCGGTTCAGTGCCATGCACGAAGGCTGGGGGTGGGCCGAGCGCCGCTGGACAAGTGTGACCAAAGATACAGGGATCGGCAATCCGGCCAAATCAACCGCAGAAAAAGGCGAACGCTTCTTTAAACTTCTTGCTGAAAAGATTGGAGAATTCCTGTTCGAAGTTGCTACCACTGATCGAAATGACTTTTACAGATAGCCACCATATAACCTCTAAATTCTAACCTCTAACAACTAAACCACATGACAATATTGGGGAAAAATGCACCAAACGTAGGCTCTGTTTTAAGCGAGCGAGTTGCTTCCATCGATTTTTTCCGGGGGCTGACTATGTTCCTTCTGATTGGCGAAAGTACACACTTGTACCACCATTTGAATAGTGTCGATAATGGATTTGTCCAATTTTTGGGCACTCAACTGAGCCATCACGAATGGCATGGCCTTCATTTCTGGGACCTGATTCAGCCGTTTTTCATGTTCATTGTCGGGGTAGCCATTCCGTTTGCCGTTTCGAACCGGCAAAAAAAAGGGGATAGCGCTTCAATTATCCGGAATCATGCCATCAAACGTTCGTTGATTTTACTTGTATTAGGCTGGTCGCTGTATTGCATTGGTTCAGACCATATTGTTTTCAGACTTCAAAATGTACTGGCCCAATTATCGGTGACCTATCTGGTCGCTTTTCTGATTATGAGCAAAAGCTTTTCGTTCCAGCTCATTTTCACCTTTGCGGTCTTGCTGTTAACCGACCTGGCTTATCGGTTTTTTCCGGTCGAAGGATTCAATCAGCCCTGGGAAGCTTTTCACAACCTGGGTGCCTGGGTAAATATTCAGATTGAAGGAACTCCAAAAACCAGTATCTGGGCTTCAATAAATGCCATTCCTACCATTGCTCATACCGTTTGGGGCGTGCTGTGCGGCAAACTGCTGATGAGCGATCGGACTTCGGTTCAGAAAATAAAACTGATGATTGTTGCCGGTGTGACCGGGTTGATCGTTGGTTTTGGTCTCGATCTGGCAGGCGTTACACCTATCATCAAAAAAAATGCAACTTCTTCATTTGTATTTGCCAGTGGCGGTTGGGCCATTTTAGCACTCTGCTTTTCGTATTGGCTGATTGATGTTAAAAAGAGCTTTGTCAAAGGTTCGAAAGCATTTATCGTCGTCGGGATGAATTGCATCTTTGTTTACCTTTTGTTTGAAATCGGATGCTCCGACATTCTTGCCGATATTTTCAAACCTTTTGTAAACAGCTTCTTTTACTGGACTGGCGAAATCATGACCAAAATTTTGACTAGTATTTCGGTATGGGCCAGCCTGTGGTATGTTTGCTACTGGATGTTCCGGAATAAAATCTTTATTAAAATATAGATTATCACAAAAAAAGAAAGGTGCAAACAATGAATGTTTGCACCTTTCTTTTTTATTAGACTTTGATATTTAAACGCCTGCAATACGCTTTTTATATACATCCAGACATTCGGTCAAACGTTCTTTGGCGGTGGTGTCGCCCGGAACATTGTGCGAAGGATGTATGTAAAGTTTAACTCCGCGATCGGCCAGAATTTCGGCCACCGTGATAACTGTCATCCAAACCGCTGTGATGAATCCCATGGTGGAAACCGGGCCAATTTTGTCGACATGATTTTTTAAAGGCACGCTGGCATCCTGAATCGGAACGCAGGTGTCAACCACCACATCCGCAATTTCAAAAATATTTTTTCCGCTCGAATGTCTTGATTTCTTGCCTTCAGCTTCGCCAGCCGAGCCGAATACAATCAGTTTATTACCCATTTCCTTTACTTTCAGGGCAATGTCAATGTTCACTGCGTTGATTCCGGTGTGTGAGAAAAGCCAGAAACAATCGTCTTTGTGAAACGTGTAGCCTTTCATTATTTCGGTACCATAACCTTCAATCCGTTCCAGAAAAACAAAATTGTGTACACTCATGCCTCCCATAATATTAGTGAAAAAGGTCAGCGGTAGTTCACACATCGGGTGAAATCCAACAAATCCGCCGATCCGTGGATACATTTCTTCGATGGGTAAAGTGGCGTGACCGCAACCAAAGGTGTGCACCCAGCGTTCTTTCTCAATGGTGTCGGCCATTATTTCAGCTGCTTTCTGAATATTTTCCATTTGGGTGGCCTCAATTTTATTCATGATTCCACGTGCATTATTCAACCATTCTTTTGCTAACATATCTATATGTTTTTAGTTATTTAAAATGTTTTGTTTTTTCAGTTTCAGAATTATAAAATACAGGAGGATGAGCATAATCAGGATAATTCCTATCATGTAGAGCGAAAAACTGACCACTTTATAGGTCTCAAAAACAATTCCACCCAGTGCATTCAACAACATATTTCCGGTCAAAGCCATTACCAGAACCAGGCTAAATGCAGCTCCTGAAATATCGGGGAACATGGTTCCCACATATCCCAGCATAACCGGAAAAGCAGCTGCTGCGCCAAAGCCAACCAACCCAATACCTGCCAGTCCAAAGGCATAAGATGCTCCAAATCTCATCAGTAACAAACCCGAAAAGGTAATCAGTAACCCAGTGATCAGCACTTTCCATGCTTTGATGTTTTTTAGAGCGATGCCCAGTAATAAACGGGAGATGGTCAGGCTGATACTCATGATGGTCAGCGAAATCAACGCGCTTTGGGTATCGGTGAGGTATACTTCCTGAAAAAAACGGGGTGTCCAGGTGGTTGTCAGCGTTTCGAAACCGCTTTGAAAGAAGAGAAAGAATCCGATGAGCACAATAGTCGGATTTTTCAGCATCTGAATATATTTTCGGTAAGGAATTCCACCTGAATTTTTGGCTTCAGGACATTTCAGGAATACGAACAGAGCCAGTGGAACGATTACAAGCGATCCGATGATCGATAAAATTTCCGGATAACTCATACCTGTTTTCAATAAAATAGAGGTTGCCAGCGGCAAACTTAAAGCGCCAAGTCCCCAGAAGACTCCCAGAAAACTGAGGTATGCCCCTTTTTTCTCAGTATACAAATCGGCAACCAGGGCGCTTGTTGCTCCATTGATAATACCTCCGCCCAAACCCAAAAGAAAAATCATCATCCGGATGATGATCAGTTTGTCCGTCCGGCCAATGACTTCGAATGCGCTGAACAGGAACAGCAGGCTCACGATTATGATCCCCTTGTAGCCAAAACGGTCGACAATAGGGCCAAATGAAACTGATCCGATCAGGGCACCTGCAGCAAACATGGAAGCTAAAAATCCAATAAATATTTTGTCCACCGAAAATGAGTTGGTCAGATACTCATTGATGGTTCCGATAGCTACACAAGCTACTCCAAATAGTAGCATGGCCACACATGCCGCCATAAACAATAGATTTCTACTATACATACGTCTGTGTTTTTCCTTTAATTGCCAAATAACCTGCACCATACAAACCTGCCTGATTTCCAATGGCCGAAACTTCGATGGCAACCTGTTTAAACCCGATTGGTTGTGCCCATTTCCGCGCTTCCTGGCAAATCCGGTCTAAAAATAAAGTAGCTTCTCCAAACACGCCGCCCCCCAAAATGATTTTTTCGGGATTAAACAGACTCACCAGGTTGGCAATAGCCATGCCCCAGTATTCAATGGCGCGGTCGATAACAGCCACCGCAATTTCATCGCCAGCATCATATTCCCTGATTAAATTGCAGGACTTTAGTTCCGTTTCATTCATAAAAACTCCGGAATACTGGTGGTTTTGTGCCAGCATTTCCTTGGCATACCTTACCAATCCTTCGCCCGAAGCGTAATATTCATAACATCCGCAGGAAATGTATTTTTCCTGAAAGGGACGATCGAGTGCTAACCAGCCAACACATCCGGCAATATCGTTTGCTCCGCGAAGTATTTGTCCGTCAATCAATATGCCTGCGCCAATGCCGGTACCGACGGCCATAAAAATGGCATTGCGGCAACCTTTGGCATTTCCTTTCCAAACTTCGCCTAAGATGTAGCAAGCGCGGTCGCTGTCGATATTTACCTTTATTTTCCTACCGTCGAGCATCGCATTAAGTTCACACAGCAAGGGATAATCTTCCCATCCGTCAATATTTGGAGCCCACACTTTTCCCGATTTGGAGTAATAGATTCCGGGAACCGAAATGCCGATTGAATGAACCGGATCGCTCAAATGATTGGCTTCCAGCATTAAAAAAGTCAGTTGACTCTGAATGACTAATCCGACTTCAAAACCCATTTTGTTTCCAACCAGATCGTAAGTGATAGTTATGATTTCTCCCTGATCCGAAAACAGGGCGGCAATGATCTTTGTAGCACCTAAATCGAGCCCGATAAAAGACATTGGATGAAAGTTTAGTAATTAGTTAGGTTAATCACCTCTACAAATTTATTATTTTCCCAATTGGTGTGTTGTCGTACATCTTGCCCTTTTGCGTTCATTTGCATGTTGTTCAGCACCATGTTTGAGTCTTGATCGCATTGGTTTCGGCAAAGAATCGTATATTTAGGTGCTAACTTTCAAAACCTTAAAACCATGCTTACCACCGAAGAACTCTATCGCCAGCGTCTCAGTCGCTACCTCACAGCCATGCGCAACGAAAAGCCCGACCGCATTCCAATCCGTCCGTTTGTAGCTGAATTCACCGCCAAATATGCCGGAATGACTTGTCAGGATGTGGTGCACGATTACAACCGGGCTTTTGTTGCTGCCCGGAAATGTGCTGCGGATTTCGACTGGGATGCCGTAGTCTCGAACATGGTTTACGTGTGGACCGGTCTCACGCAGGCTATCGGATTGACTTATTATGGTATTCCGGGAATTGATGTTCCGGCTAATGCGGGCTTTCAGTACCGGGAACCGGAAGAAGACAAGTCGTTTATGAAAGCCGACGAGTACGACGAACTGATTGATGATCCGACCGCTTTTCTATACAACAAATGGCTTCCCCGCGTTTCGGCGGATATTTCGCCAATGGGAACAGCCACCAGCTACCGTAACAACCTAGCCTTGGTGAAAGGTGGAATGGCTATGCTCAATTACTTCAATGCATACGGGCCGCACGTGGATAAACTGCGCACTGAAAGTGGCACGGTGTCGGCTATTGCCGGAATTTTTAAAGCGCCCTTCGACATTATTGGCGACAAGCTGCGCGGCTACATGGGGCTGACGATGGACATGATGACTCAACCCGATAAAGTTCGCAAAGCCTGCGAAGCGCTGATGCCGCATTTGTACAACGTGGCACTCACCTCTTCCGACCCCGCCAAACAGGTTCCGATTGGCTACTGGATGCACCGTGGTTGTATTCCGTTTGTATCGGAAGGACAATTCGAGTCGCACTACTGGCCAACCATGAAACCCATTATTGAAGAGCTTTGGAAAAACGGTCACCAGACGTTGTTTTATGCTGAGGGAAGCTGGGACCACCACCTTGAACATTTTGCCGAGTTGCCCGAAAAGAGTATCGTTTACCATGTGGATAGCGGCGATATCTTCAAAACGCACCGCACCATTGGACATAAATTCTGCCTCAGCGGAGGAATTCCGAATACGCTGCTTTCTTACGGAACGCCTGATGAAATCCGTGCCCGATGCAAAAAGGTGATCGACGAAGTGGCCCGTGACGGCGGATACCTCATGGATGCCAGCGCCATTATCCAGAATGATGCTACCATCGAAAACATGCAGGTGCTCACCGAATTCACCCGAGAATACGGCGTGTATTCCGACGGTAGCTCGGTCCTGCTCGGGTTAGATGCTCAAAACGCACCCACTCCCGGCACAAACTTTGGCCCCGGCTATGGCATGGGCAGTCGCATCAATCCTGCCAACAAAGCCGGGCTATGCATTCCGTGGGAAGAAAAACGAAAAGAAATTCCATCCATCAATGGAGACGAGCAACTGGTGAAGCAAGTGTGGGAAGATGTGGATTCGCTGGGAAATATGTTTATCTGGCAGTGTTTGCTGTCATTTTAAATTCAGTTCAAATTCTATGTTACTTCCTCAAAACCAAAATATGAAACAGATAGTATTAATCTCATGTGCATCCTTGAAGGGAACCCAAAAAGCAAAGGCAAAAGACATGTATAAAAGTCCGCTTTTCAAGAGTAGTCTAGCTTATGCTTACAAACAAAACCCAGACAAGATTTTTATTCTTTCAGCTCAATACTATCTCTTGGATCTTAACACAGAAATTGAGCCTTATGATGTGACATTATGCAATATTCCAAAAGCAAAAAGAAAAGCTGGCCTTAAAATACTCAGCCCCACCGAAAAAAAGGAATGGGGTAGAAAAATTATCGAGCAATTATCAAATCAAGTCGATTTACAAAATGATACCTTTACGATTTTGGCTGGTAAAGAATACATTAACGAAATAGAAAACAACATTACCCATTTAATTAATCCATTAAAAGGGCTCAGGCAGGGAGAACGACTAAAATTCTTAAAAAACCACATATTTTAAAAATTGTCCTACTCCAATTTGACAAGAATTTAAAACAAAAAAGTATGAGGACAATTACCGAAATAAATGAATTAAAAAGAAACCTTGAATTAGTTGAACACTACCTGTGTGAGGGTACAGAGATTGAATTTAATTTTGTTAGTAAACTTATATCAGGAGAAATTTGCTTTGTTTCGTATAAAATTGAAAATGAGCTCAGATTTGCTCCTAGTAGATTCGTGGGATATTACAACAATGATTTAATTAAAGCATTTAAACAATCATTCTAAAGATGGGCGCATAACAAATCCTGCGATCGATAAAATTTCTGAAAAGAAATTATCTTCTGACATTTTCTTAGAGAAAGAGTATCTTAATTTTTGCGCTAAAATTGGGATAGTTCCGCACAAGAAAAAAAGAAAATACTGGTCATTTCATTTTGAAATTAAAGATTTTAACAGCGTATATTCTAATGAAAGCTTCTCTGAAGGAAAAATAGTAGAGCGAATACATAAAGCAAGAGAAAGGAATTCAGAATTAATTGATTCAGCAAAAAACAAGTTTAAGCAAATACATGGAAAACTGTATTGTCAAATCTGCAATTTTGATTTTGAAAAAACATATGGACTTGTTGGTAAAGATTTTATTGAAGCACATCATACAGTCCCCGTTTCAGAGATGACTGAAGAATACAAAACAACAATAGATGAAATTGCCATCGTATGTCCAAACTGCCATAGAATGTTACATAGAAGAAGGCCTTGGTTAAGAATTGATGATTTAGAAAAAATAATGAGAAAATGAACGACTTAACAACATTTGACCCGCATCAGGACGAAAGATACGGAAAGGTTGGCACCGAAAAGCGAACAAGCTTTGAGATCAAGGCAAAAGCATTTGCCAATGTGAAACAAATCTGGGAAGATGTGGATTCATTTGGCAACATGTTTATCTGGCAGTGCTTGCTGTCGTTTTAATGATTAATTTTAGAAATCTGAAAACGCAAAGCCATGAAATCAAACCTTCTCTTTATTTTCTTTTTTCTGTTGGCGATAAGCATGACAATATCTGCGCAAGACATTAAAGAAATTGTGCGCAAATCCGACGAGAAATTTCGTGGAACTTCGAGTTCCGGAACATTTTCTATGACCATTGAACGGCCAACCTGGTCGCGCACCATCTCGATGAAAAGCTGGGCGCTGGGCACTGAGTATTCGCTGATTTATGTAACCGCCCCAGCCAAAGAAAAGGGGCAGGTTTTCCTAAAGCGTGGCAACGAAATGTGGAACTGGGTGCCGTCGATCGAACGGATGGTGAAAATTCCGCCATCAATGATGATGCAGTCGTGGATGGGTTCCGATTTTACCAACGACGATCTGGTTCGCGAATCGTCAATCGTAAAAGATTATACCCATAAACTGCTTGGCGAAGAAACTGTAGCCGACTATCTCTGCTACAAAGTTGAACTGATTCCACTCGAAAATGCTCCGGTGGTTTGGGGTAAAGTGCTGATGTGGGTCAGCAAAAAGGATTACCTGTGGCTGAAGGCTGAGTTCTATGACGAAGATGGAATTCTAGTCAATACCGAAATTCTGAGCGACGTAAAAAAGATGGACGACCGCATCATTCCATGCCGAATGGAAATGATTCCGGCAGATAAGAAAGGCCAGAAAACCATCATGATCTTCGAAAACACCGACTTCGATGTGCCGCTGAAAGAAGATTTTTTCTCGATACAGAATATGAAGAAGATAAAATAGAAAAGCCCCTCCCCAGCCCTCCCCGAGGGGGAGGGAGTCAGGTAGTGAAAGTGCTAAACAGTTACATTTTAATATGAATTCAAACAATAAATCCACGATTTCAGTTTTTTCACCCCTCCGAAGGAGGGGCTGGGGGAGGCTTATTTTAATGGCCTGGCGAAACATCTGGCGTAACAAGCGCCGGACGCTGATTACCGTCGCATCCATCTTTTTTGGTGTGCTGCTGTCGGCTTACATGACTTCGATGCAGGAAGGCTCGTACGACAAAATGGTGGAGATTGTGGTGAAATTCTATTCCGGATATATGCAGGTACACAACGAGGATTACTGGGAGAACAAGAGCATCAATAACTCGTTCGACTACGATCAGACTCTGGTTGATCAGATCAAAAAACATCCGGAGATCGATTTTGTGATTCCGCGGCTCGAATCGTTTGGACTAGCTTCAACTGGCGAATTAACTCGTGGATCGGCCATCTTTGGCATTGTTCCTGACATTGAAACTCAGCTCACAGGCATTGCCGATAAAATTGTTTCCGGTAGTTACCTGCAACCTACCGACGAGGGCGTAGTAATTGGCGATGGCTTGGCCAAATACCTAAGACTCTCGCTGAACGACACGCTGGTCATCATTACTCAAGGGTATCATGGGGTAAGCGCTGCAGGCAAGTTCCCGGTACATGGCATCATCAAACACGTGTCACCCGAGCTGAATAAATCAATCATTTACATGGAGCTAAAGACCTGTCAAAGTTTTTTGGGGGCTGAAAATAAGCTGACTTCACTGGTGGTGAATGTGGCTGATAACGACATCATGAAACGCACCATGAAAAAGCTGAAATCCGAAATTCAGTCGCCCTATTCAGTAATGAGCTGGGAGGAAATGCAGCCTGAAGTCGTGCAGCAAATCGAAAGCGACCGCGCAGGCGGAGTGATCATGAAAGCCATTCTGTATATCGTAATTGCTTTTGGGATTTTTGGAACCATCATGATGATGATTGCCGAACGCCGCCGCGAATTTGGTGTGATGATTTCTATCGGAATGCAAAAACGCAAGCTGTCGGTCATCCTGTTTTTCGAAACGCTTTTTATCGGGCTGCTAGGCATCTTGTCTGGAATTGCGGTCAGTCTGCCATTGCTGTTTATCCAGTCCAAAAATCCGATCCCGTTGACCGGAGATACGGCAAAACTGATGGAAGATTTTGGCTTCGAACCGTACATGTTTTTCTCTACTGCTCCGGAAGTCTTTTGGCAGCAAGCTCTCAGTGTTTTTGTGCTGACATTGCTAATTGGGATTTATCCGGTGATCGCCTCCCTGCGGATCAAAGAAATTAAGGCGCTGCACGGAACGTAACAGATGAAAAACGGAGAACCGGAAAAGGGAAAACGGAAAACAGTCGCAATAGACAGAAAAGACCTTAACTCCTAACTTTAGCTCACTTTAGGCACTTCGAACTTGAAATATTGAAACTATGATTGGAGCAATTGCATGGAAAAATATCTGGCGAAACCGGGTGCGCTCGGGAGTAATTATTTCGGCCATCACCATCGGGATGTTCGCCGGAGTATTCACTGCAACTTTCTATAAAGGCTGGATCAACCAGCGCCTCGAAGCCGGCGTGGAAACTGAAGTTTCTCACATCCAGATTCACCATCCGGAGTTTGGTGATAATTTCGAACTGAAATACTTTATTCCCGAAGGAGATAAACTTTCGGAAGAACTTTCGAACGAGACATTTATTGACGGAGTCAGTTCACGAATGGTTGCTCAGGCTATGATTGCCTCTTCTGAAACCGGGACGGGAGTGAAACTTCTGGGTATCGATCCGGAGAAGGAAAAGACAGTGACCAACCTGTATACTAAAATTCCGGATGGGCAATATTTCGAAGGAGTCAGGCGCAACCCAATCCTGATCGGGGAAAAACTGGCAGAGAAGTTGAAAGTCAAACTACACTCCAAACTGGTGGTTACGTTGCAGGATTCGCAGGGTCATTTGACCAACGAAGCTTTTCGTGTGTGCGGGATTTATAGTGTAGGTAACGGCATGTTCGAAGAAATGAACGTATTTGTTCTGAAAACTGATCTGGCACGGTTTGTCCAACTCGATGAAAGCACCACGCACGAGCTGGTTGTTCACCTGAAAGAACACGATCAGCTTGCCGAAAATACCGACCTTCTGGCTAAAAAGTACAGTCAGTTGCTGGTTCAAAACTGGAAACAATTGACCCCAGAACTGGGAATCCTGAACGAATACGGCAATATTTATATCTATTTTTTCATTGGCATCATTTTGCTTTCTCTTGGATTTGGCATCGTAAACACCATGCTGATGGCGGTAATGGAACGCGTCAAGGAAATCGGGATGCTAATGGCAGTTGGCATGAGCAAATTCCGCGTTTTCTGGATGCTGATGCTCGAAACCGTGTTACTGACTCTCACCGGTGGATTCTTCGGAATTGTGATCGGGATAGCCGTTACGCTGGCAACCATGAAAACCGGGATCAATCTTTCGTTTTATGCCGAGGGGCTGGAAGATATGGGATACAGCTCGCACGTTTTTCCCGTGGTTGAATTTCAAATGGTGAGTGTAATTGTGATACTCGTTTTTGTAACCGGACTTATTGCATCCATTTATCCGGCCCGCAAAGCGCTGAAGTACAAACCAGCCGAGGCGATCAGGATTGATATGTGAGAAACGAGTTTCAGGTTTCAATTAGGTGTATTAAGTAAGATTTAATAATGAACAAATACTACTGATGCGTTAAAATTGATCATTAAATAAATCATATTGTTCTTTGAAATTTTGATTGACTTCTAATTCAGTGATTAGCTCCTTTACAGGTGCTTTGTCAAATACAGATATGCCTAAGATTTGTATTATCTCATAAATAGACAGTTCGCTTTTGAGTGAATATTTGACATATGCGACAATTAGATATGTACAGATAGCTACCCAGATATGGATGGCTACCGCATTTTCTGAGTGACCCCAGAGTGTCTTTATCGTCAGATTTTGTTTTATCCATTTAAAGAACACTTCTATTTGCCAACGGTTACGGTACAGATAAGCAATTTCCATTGCCGATACTTCGAAGTTATTACTCAGGAAAACGAGCAATATTTTTTTCTCATCATCGTAATATTCAACCAGTCGAAGCATTTGGGGATAAAGCTTTTTAGACTTATACCCATTTAGGTTTATAGTCTTATCGCTTCTTAATCCGGTGTTTTCATCAATGTTGTAATTGCACTCAACAACCGAGTAATCTAATGTCACTTTTGCTCTTGTAACAAAGAATGCACCTGCTCTGTGAATAATGTATAAAGCGGCAAAATCAACATACGCTTTATCCATCAGATATATTGCTTCAGGGATGGGGACCATAATATCCAGCACATTGCTATCGTGGTATTTGCCATCTGTGATAAATATAAATGCAGGAATGCTTCCTCTTAAATCGAGTAATGTATGAATCTTTACAGCTCCCCGAGAGTACTTGCCTTTAGCCCAACTAAATAGCTTAATGCTTAAAGATATGGTTGTTGAATCAAGTGCAAAAATGTCGTTGTCAATATCAATATTTGAGATTCGACTGTTTGCATATAATGGTCGGACCAGCTCTATCAGGTACTCACCAAAATCAGCAAAAATCCTCCAATCTCTTCGCTCGTTTGCACGTGAAAGGGTAGACTGATTGACATTTTGCTTAATGCCCAAATGATAAAGTTTGTTTTTATGGGCTTTCAAGCAAGTACAAATATCTCTTAATGAATTCCGGGAAGTGAGTTGACCAAAGAAAAGTTGGACAAACTGGTTCCAACAGTTCAAATCCCTAACATGGTAATCTCCTTGGTAACGCTCGACACATCTTTCAAACTCGTATTTGCTGACAAACTGTAATAGCTGAGCGAAAACATATTTTCCTGAATTCATAATCTTGCACTTATAATGCGCAAAACTATAAGTCAATTCAAATCAAAAAACCAAAGAACGCTTGTATGATTTTAATATATAGCCATTTACACAAGTTTATGAAAAATTAACGCATCACCAGTAATGAACAAACAATAATCATGAAAGTAACAATCCCGAAGGGATGATAAGATTATAGTAATGCTAACGAAATGCTGAACCACAATCCCGAAAGGATGACATTAACCAAATAATTCATTCTAGATTTTAAAATTATGGCAGGAACATTTTCTCAAATTTATATTCAGATTGTATTTGCTGTAAATGGACGAACAAATTTGCTCCAAAAACCCTGGAGAGAGGAAGTTTTTAAATATATAGCCGGAATAATCAAAGGTAAAAATCAAAAACCGATTATTGTCAATGGGGTAGCAAATCATGTACATTTATTCGTCGGATTAAAACCATCAATGTCCGTGTCCGATTTAGTCCGGGATATCAAGAATAACTCAAGTAATTTCATTAATGACCAGAAATTTGTTCGTGGTAAATTTTCCTGGCAAGAGGGTTTTGGTTCGTTTTCCTATTCTCATTCGCAAATCGAGCAAGTATATCAATACATTTTAAATCAGGAAGAACACCATCTCAAAAGGACTTTTAAAGAAGAATATCTGGATTTTCTGAAGAAATTTGAGGTGGATTATGATGAAAAATACCTTTTTGAATGGAATGATGAATAATATCACCCCGTTGGGGTTCTGCCTATTTGCACAAATGTTGGCTATAATACTATCACGCCTTCGGCGTTAAGCCTTAGACTTGAAATTTGAAACTTGAAACTATTAAGATATGAACGTCATTGAAGTACACAATCTCGAAAAAATATACAACGATTCGGAAGTGAAGGTTTATGCGCTGAATGGCGTTGACCTGAACATCGAAGAAGGAGAGTTTACCGCTATTGTTGGGCCCTCTGGCTCGGGCAAAACGACCTTCCTTAACATGCTGGGTGGTCTGGATCAACCCTCTTCGGGCTACATTTCGATTGGTGGAACCGACATCAGCAAGCTGTCATCGTCACAGATGATTGATTTCCGGCTGCAAAACATCGGCTTCGTCTTTCAGGCATACAATCTCATTCCAGTACTGACAGCCAAAGAAAATGTGGAGTTCATTATGCACTTGCAAAACAAGCCGAAAACCGAACGCGAAAGCCGCACTATGTCGCTGCTGAAAGCCGTCGGGTTGGAAGGTCGCGAAAACAGTCGCCCGAATAAACTTTCAGGAGGACAACAGCAGCGGGTAGCTGTGGCTCGTGCGCTAGCCTCGAAACCAAAATTTGTTCTAGCTGACGAACCCACTGCCAACCTCGACAGTAAATCGACCGAAAACCTGCTGGAGATTATGGAAGAACTCAATAGAAAGGAAAATGTTACGTTTGTATTCAGTACTCACGATCAGCGCGTAGTCAATAAAGCGCGTCGGGTAATCACGCTGGAA
This sequence comes from Prolixibacteraceae bacterium, assembly GCA_963676535.2. Lineage (GTDB taxonomy): Bacteria > Bacteroidota > Bacteroidia > Bacteroidales > Prolixibacteraceae > Aquipluma. The sequence goes on from CAXXKQ010000034.1 coordinate 76,849, forward strand.
GATGGAAAAATTATCAGCGATGTGAAAAAATAAAGAGTAATGATCACAGAAGTGATTGGTTAAATGTGAAATGAATATAATCTGAGCTAATTTCAGAATTAATGCGAATAGTTGTAATCATCCTGGTTTTGTTATTTCCGATGCTGGTTTTTGGTCAATCTTTGGAAAATCATTTCGAAACAGCCTGGCCTTCCGGTCTCAATACTGCTTCAGGGGCATCCTACCTTGACGAATTGGAGCGGGAAGTGATCCATGAACTCAACAAAGTACGCAGTAACCCGAAACGATACGCTGAAGAATATATGGAAGAGCTGCAGACTGCTTTTTCGGGAAAGCTGTATGTTTATCCCGGACAAGAGCCACTTAAATCGCAGGAAGGTGTTAAACCATTGATCGAATGCATTAAAATTCTGAAATTAACCGATCCAATGCCAATCCTGAAACCGGCAGTTGGATTGACCCGCGCCACAGAAGACCTTGTTAAAGACCAACAGAAGGGTGGAGGAATTGGACACATTACCCACAATGGTTTAACACCGCAGAAGCGTATTGAAAAATATGGAGAATGGGACATTTGCTCTGCGGAAGATATTACTTACGGCAGTTTTGAAGCACGGCAAATTGTAATTGCCCTGTTAATCGACGATGGAGTTCCTGACCGTGCCCACCGTAAAAATATATTGAATCCGTGTTTTCGGTTTACAGGTGTGGCAAATGGAACCCACCCCAATTACCAATCGATTTGTGCCATTGATTACACCGGAGATTATAAATCGAAATGATCGTTTCCTCTTCGCACCTGAGAAAGCCAGACTATCGATGTTGAAATAACGACAAAATGGCCAAATGGTTGCCAGGTGATTCCTCATAGCCATTCAGCCATTTAATTGTTTCTGTAAATCCCGGATTTGGAGTCCCGGCTATTCAAAAATATTATTCAGGAGACCACCACTTGCTTCTTTGCGGCTGTTGGGACCAAACGAACTAAGTTGGGCCACCAGTTTTCGGATAGGCATTGATTGCAACCAAACTCTTCCGGTTCCGCGGAGGGTAGCAAGGAACAAACCTTCACCGCCAAATACCATCGAACGGAGTCCGCCAGCCTGTTGAATGTCGAAGTCGATCGATTCTTCGAAAGCCACTACGCAACCGGTATCTACCCGGATCACTTCATTGTTGAGCTGACGTTGAATAACGGTTCCTCCGGCGTGAATAAAGGCTTTTCCATCGCCCTGCAATTGCTGAAGGATAAAACCTTCGCCGCCAAAAAATCCGGCGCCAAGTTTACGGTTAAAACGCATCGAAATTTTAGTGCCCAGCGCTGCACAAAGAAAAGCATCTTTCTGTACAATCAGGGTTCCCCGGTAATCGGATAGGTTGACCGGAAGGATAGTTCCGGGATACGGAGCCGAAAAGGCCACATGTTTTTTCCCCCAGCCCTGATTGGTGAAATGTGTAATGAATAACGACTCGCCTGTAATTATACGCGATCCGGCAGAAAGGAGCTTGTCAAAAAATCCGGCGTTTGGATTTGACCCGTCGCCCATTCTGGATTCAAAACTGATGCCGTCCTCCATGTACAACATGGCGCCGGCCTCAGCAATTACGGTTTCCCCCGGGTCGAGCTCAACTTCTACCAATTGAACGTCGTGCCCAATAATTTTGTAATCAATTTCGTGTGATTGCATGTAATTAAGAATTTAGAAAAGTGTCATTTTATGAATCTTTCCCGACAAAGTTATAGATTGTCGGAAATGGGAGAGACATTTTTCGACCAGTAAATTCATTTTACCGGTAAATCGGCAAACCGTCTATTTCCAGGGCCATTTTACACAATCTTTGATTTCGGGGAAAAGTACATAATCAGCTTTCCCTTTCATGGTAAGGGTCTTGATTTGTAATCCTTCAAAATGACGAAGAGCTTCGTTTAACGTCTTCCCTGAAACCGAAACATCGTCGACTAACAGGATTCGTTTGTCCAGGAGCGAAGTCAGCTCTGGCATATTCACAACAACTGGATTTTCGAAACGGGGCGTATTGTTTTCATCGCGATAATTCAGGGTAACAATCTGCAACTCGCAGCCCAAATGGAAAGCGACCAAGCTTGCCGGAACCACGCCACCTGTTCCAATCCCGATGATCAGGTCGGTTTCGGGGAGCGATATAGAACGCAAGCGGGCCGATATTTCAGAAAATGATACAGGAACCATAAATCAAATTGAAAGTGAAAAAGCAAAAGTAATTATACATCAAACGCAGGTCATCCCGGAGAAATGGCCTACGTTTGTATCATGAAATGCGATGCTGTTATTTACGGAACCGCAGAATAGCCAGATTGATCATGCCCATCAGTAAAATACCGGGGATGGCAATCATCGTGCTGTTCATCCAGAATGAAACCGGATTGATCAGGTTGCCAACCGTGGAGAGTCCCAAAGCCACAATCATCGAAGCAATCAGGTAGGCAACAGGAGCAGCGGCAAACCGAAGTCCTTTGATATCCTTGAGCCAGCCAAGTACCAGCACAAACAAAACAATCTCTGACGCCAACATAATGACCATTTCGGGAGCCGGACGACCCATGATAAGGAAGTTGAGCAGGGGGGCAAAAATACCTGCAAAAATGGCCACATGTTTTTTATAAAGGAATGCAGCAATCATTGGTGCAAAAAAGATGGGCAGCAAAACAGCTCCTGAAAGGTTGCCTCCGATGCTTGGTAACAAATGAACCATTACTGGCAGAAGCATGGTAGCAGCCAGAATGACCAGCGTTTGAGTCACCTGGTATTTGGCGGTAATCTGAAGGGTATTTACATTTTTCATCTTACTTGATTTTAGTTGGATAGGACAAATATACTTTTTAAAAAATAAAATACAACGATGTCCAAATATCCGAATGGCTGAATAACCTTAAATTTTTCAATCGCATCAAATACACCTGATTACCCGATTTCGATTATGTTTCCGGATTTGACCGGGATAAACCGATATTGGTTAAAGATAGCTGTTTGCGCTGAAAAGCCGGTACAGTGTGAAGGCACTACCTGTTCCACCTGCATCGATTTCAACCAGTCGATTGTTTGTTGGGTTAGTTCATCGTCATTCTGCAAGTGGAAACCTCCTATAACCAAATGTACCTTTTTAATGCCGGTAACCTGCATGGCGTGAGCTGTCAGGTTGCAAATACCCGAATGGGCGCAACCCGAAATAACGACCAGCCCTTTGGATGTTACTACTGCCAGTCCCGAATCGTCCAATACAAAATCGTCGGTTCCATCGGCTTTTACAAAAGCGGTTTTGCGGCTCTCAAATTCGTTTATGCGGGGAATCTCGCCCAGGAAACAAATTTGCCTGGATAGCCAAACCGGTTTGCGACTGGTATGCAAATCAAAGGTGGCGCTGATTTCTTCTTCGGTCCATTGAATTCCCAATTCGCTGCGGTTGGATTTACGGTATCGTTTGATAAAAGTGTCCGGATGGCAAATCAAATTTCGGCCTTTAAACAGCATCAATCCTCCGGTGTGGTCGTCGTGTCCGTGGCTGAGCACAACGGTTTCCACCTGTTTCAGATCGATATTCAGGATTTGGGCATTGTAGGCAATCAGGTCTGAAGAACTGGTGTCGAACAAAACGGTTTGGTCGGCTTCGATCAGAAAAGACAAACCGTGTTCGGCCCGGCACCAGCGTCCGGCGATGTTGTCGTTCAGTGCACTGATTTTCAGTTTTTGCATGGCTTGTGAATTATAATTCCAGCTTTAACTTTTCAAGTTCCGAATTGATGAAGTTAATTTCCTCAGCGCTCAATTTTAACTGTGCAGCTTTGGCATTTTCGACGGACTGAATGGCGTTACGTGCGCCAACCAAAGCAATCGTTATTCCGGGCTGTTCAACAGTCCAGCGGATGACCAACTGACTCAGACTGGCATTTTTGGCATCAGCCAGCGGTTTCAGTTTTTCAAGAAAAGCGTTGGTCAGCCTGATGTTTTGATCTGAATAATAGGCCAATTCAGCCCGGGTATCGCCTTCAGCAAACGAATGTCCGGGTTTAATTTTTCCTGAAAGTAATCCACGCTGCAACGGACTGTATGCCAAAACCGATTGATTATTTTGAATGAGGTAGGGAACCAAATCTTTTTCAATGTCGCGCCGAACCATGCTATACGGAACCTGGTCTGAAACCAGATCGATGTATTTCACTGCTTCCTTCAACAGTGCTAAATCGTAGTTACACACTCCGGCATAGCGAACTTTGCCTTCTTTGATCAATTGTGCCACAGCCTCCATTGTTTCCTGAACGGGAGTGGTCGGATCGGCCCAGTGAATCTGATACAAATCGATGTAATCGGTTCCCAGTAAACGCAAACTGGTCTCGCATTCTTTAATGATGCCTACTTTGCCTGAGTAGCGATAAATGTCGAGTGGTTTTCCCTGGTTATCACGGCTGTGAAAGAAGAATTGTCCTTTAGTTCCCTGCCAGCTTAATCCATACTTCGTCAGAATCTGAATTTTGTCGCGGGGAATGCCTTTGATGGCTTCACCCACAATTTCTTCACTCAGCCCTTGTCCGTAAGCCGGTGCGGTATCGATTGACGTTACACCGTAGTCGAAGCCTGCCTGGATGGCTTTTACGGCTTCCTTGCGTTCGGTGCCGCCCCACATCCAGCCTCCGGCAGCCCAGGCTCCAAAGGTTACTACCGACATATTTAAATCTGAATGGCCTAATTTTCGGTATTTCATAATTTCTATTTGAGATTATTGCTCACAGATAACGGTATTTCAATATAAAAGGTTGTCCCTTCATTAAGTTTGGTGGTGTACCAGATTTTTCCGCCGAAATTATTGATGATATTTTTTACAATGGAAAGGCCAAGGCCCATGCCACTTGTTTTGGTGGTAAAGTTTGGCTGGAATAAGTTTTCCTCGGCTTCGGGACTGATTCCGGCGCCATTGTCGCTGATAGCAAGTAAAGCTATCGACTTTTCTTTTTTTACTGAAATGCGGATTTCCCCGATCTGGTCGGCTGGTATGGCCTGAATCCCATTTTTGATCAGGTTCAGGATAGCCCGCGAAAACTGTTCTTTATCAGCAAAAATGCTGATGTTGGACTGCTGGTTCTTTTCGATTGTGAATTGCAGGTTTTGATTGGGTTCAAAAAGCGAACAGATATTTTCAATTACCTCAATCAGGTTGAAAAATTCGTTTTTAGCCTTCGGAATCTGCGCAAAATTTGAAAACTCAGTGGCGATTCCCGACAGCGTATCAATTTGCTCAATCAGGTTCCGGGTAACCCGTTCAAAAAAGTCGTCGTAATGTTCGTTCCCTTCTTCTTTGGCCCGTTGCAGGTATTGAATGTTGAGCTTCATCGGGGTAAGCGGGTTTTTGATTTCGTGAGCGATTTGTTTGGCCATTTCGCGCCAGGCCGATTCGCGTTCCGAGCGGGCCAGCAATTCGGCGCTTTCGGCCAGTTCGTCAACTTTGTGGTTATACTCGCGTACCAGGGCGCCAATTTCGTCTTTGGCCTGGTAATGAATTTGTTCGCTCTTTTTACCCAGTTGGATACCTCGCAGGTTCTCGCGGATAAGGCTCAATGGCTGGGTAATTCGGTTCGACAGCACCACAGCCACAATCACGCTGGCGAGAAACAGAATAAGATACAGGTTAATGAATGCCACTATAAAGGTTGATATGCCTTGTTTTAACTCGTCTTCACGGGTAAAATACGGAAGGTTGAGGTATCCCAGGTAGTCGCCGCGATTATTGATGATGGGTTCGTATGCCGACAAATAAGAAAGTTTTCCGATTTTTTCAGGCTGGAAATAATTGAGTTGGTAACGCTCCGAAAGTTCATAAAAAGCTTCGGCATTAATGCGTTCGGAAGTTACTCCGCGGGCAAAAATCTCGGGTCGCGACGAAGCCAGTAGCTCTCCGTTTACGTCGTAAATGTTGATGTCGGTCCTGAAAATATTCGACAATTTATTTAGCTCGCTGAATAGCCATTGCTGTAATTCCGGATTTATCGAATTAACGTAGATCAATCTGTTTTTGATCTCTTCAGAAATGGACTTCATTTTTTCCTGAAGGTCGAACTGATGCCTGTCGCGGTATTCGCGGATGTTGTAGTAAATTGTTCCGGCAGCAACAAACAACAGTGAAATGAGTACCACCGAAATGATGGAAAGTTGAATTCGGAAACGCAGGTCCTGCGGGATGATGAGTTTCCTGAAACTTGGATTTCCTACCAAGGCAATTGATAAAACAAATAGAAAATAGAACACATAAATGTAAGGGAACGAAATCAGGTAATCTACAAAATGGAGTGATTTGTTACTGACCAGAATATGGTTTTTTTCGTCAAGCCGGTAAATCAGGTGATCGTAACCGTCCCATTTCAGCAGTTGAAATTCCGGCCCCGAAGGATTCAGGTTGTACGACTGAAGATAATAATTGTAGGTGTAATCGCCTGAGCGGTTCACCAGTTCGTCCTCATAATATTTCGCATACGACAGGTACTTGTACCGGAAAGGCTTGATCAGCGTACGATCCAGAAGTAGTTCAGGAAATCCGATACCTTCGGCAATGATTTTTGAATTGATTTCGATGAACACTGAAACTCCGCCAGGGTCGTCAACCTGCCGGTAATGTAGCTTCCCAAAATAGGAAACCCTGCCATTCATATAATTCATGAAATAGAAGTTGCTGCCTGGCACTTTAATTCCAAACCGTTCGATCATTTGCTCAAAGTACGGGAAACAGGGCTCCGAGACATTTTCCGGTTTAATTAAAACACTGTCGGTGCTGGAACAGAAGGTGACCTGAATATCGTATTTGCGGAAATATCCACTGAAATAAGTCCGGATCAGATAGTTTTCAAGATCGATGTAGGGTGGAACAAGCAATTTGGGAATAACGGAATCGGTGTTGAATTGGTTTTGTATCCGGGCCAGGAAAACTTCGGCCACCGGATCTTGTTCCGAGCTCAGGTTGATTGCCATCACTTTCTGAATCTGCACGTCACGCTTTTTGATGGTATGATAAACAACCAGCAAACTGACCACCGAGAAAAGCGAGATGAACAGGATGGAATACGACAACGAATAAAGCGAAATGTGCATTTTCTGAACCTGGTAATGAAGCAGGTTGACTGATAAAAATAGCGTAAGCATGTAAAAACCTCCGGAAGGATACAGAAAACACAATCCGATTGAAACAGGAACAGCAATCAGGTGAACGTGGAGAAAGAATTTTCTCCGGATAAGGCGCTCCGTTTTTTCAATAATTTTCAGGTGAATCAGGAACACAGAAAACAACAGCATAGCAATGGCCAGGTAACTGCTCACACTGAATGGGCCAATGTCAGTAATCTGGTTTAATTTATAGGCAATGTTGCTGTTTCTGATTAGGTTTGCAATCATAAAACCGACCATCTGATAGAGCATTCCGGCAAAAACAAATGCAGGTAAAACGTGGCTTCTCTTCAAGCTAGTAAACAATGAAAGCTCGCGTACGAATGCCAGGCTCCAGAAAAATATCAGAATAACAATCAGAAAAAAATCACCAAGTGAAGGTAGCCACTTCGATACTGCATAATACTGGGCGCTGAAAATATCGATGTGTTTCAGGATGACCGGTATGCCAAAAATAATATGAATCCAGTAAATGATGAACAGGACCACCAGCACCACCAACATTCTGACCACAAAAGGTTCGCCTCGATACTGTCTGATCTGTCGGTAGACGGTGAGAAGCATAAACACAAAGCCCAACAGGTATAAAAAGACGGTCAGGTACAGTCTTGTTTGGCTGAATAGCTTTTTCCCAAGCGGAATGATCGAAAAAAGATACTGGTTGGTAATGTCGTGGATTTCGTGCGAATTTTTTTCGTGGGTTGGGACCAGCTTAAAATCAGAAGGAAGCCTGAACGGTTCAACGTAGTCGTTTTCGAGATACTGGTTTTCGTATGAATAGTTGTGTTTCAGAAGCACCAACCCCACCAGCTCGTATTTGCCGACTATCCTTTTTTGCGCCGCGTAAATGCCGTTTGGCAAAGTCAGTAACTGGTTTGGGCTGGTAAATTTGCCCTGAAGATTTGGAAAAGCAAACTGGTTGCTCGACCAGTAAACCATTTTTTGACCTTCGAAAATCATAAACCCAAGTCCCTCGTCTTCAAACAAATGGTTTAAGTTTGAAAAAGCGGAGGCATAGTTTCCTGTCCGGATGCTGTCCCCCAATTTTTTTTCTGCTTGGGTCAGGTAATTCGATAGTTTGGCTTCTTGACCGATTAACGCTTTTTGAAAAGTCTGAATAAGCCTGATTTCCTGATCTTTATTCAGGGTCTGGTGTTCGTGGACGACCGCCAGTACAAAAAACAAGGCGGACAGGATGGCAAATATGTATTTCCGGAATTCCTTCATGCCACAAAATAGTCAATTTTACGGTTTGTTCCTGAAAGTTGGCCTCATATTTATCCCGTTTACTGGTGGTGATACGGTTCACCTTTCAGGATAGTCATTGCCCGGTAAAGCTGCTCCAGGAAAATCAGCCTGACCATTTGGTGCGAGAACGTCATTTTCGACAGACTTATCTTTCCGTGAGCTTTTGAATATATGGGTTCAGAAAAACCATAAGGCCCGCCAATTACGAATATCAGTCGTTTTGCACCGCCAACCATCTTTTTCTCCAAAAACCGTGCAAATCCAACCGAAGAGCTTTCCTGTCCATTTTCGTCGAGCAAAAACAGCTCATCCGCTGAAGTTAGTTGCTGAAGGATCAATTCGCCTTCTTTTTCTTTTTGCTGCTCTTCGCTCAGGCTTTTTGAATTTCTAATGTCGGGGATAATCTTCATCTCGAACGGGAGATAATGGGGTATCCTCTTCAGGAAAATTTCTGTTCCTTTTTGCAAATAGGGTTCGTCTGTTTTTCCGATTACCAGCAGGCAAATCTTCATGTTGGGCTATGTTTTTTCTGAGGTTGATACTTCTGACTTTTCAGGTATCCGAAATTTATTACCTTTACAAAGGTATTTGATTCGGTAAAAAAAATTGCACGATTTTTGGTAATGATTCAAGCTGAAAGTAATTTGACGAAAAATTTCTGATGATGAGAAAAGTTAAAAAGAAACTGATAACCCTGCTGTTGGGTGTTTTTGCTTTGGTCAGTATTTCATTTGGCCAGATACCCGACGAGATTGTAATCAGTATCCAGAATGGGAATGATGCCAACCTTGCCGCATATTTCAACGAAAATGTTGAGTTGGTTGTTCCTGATCACGACGATGTTTACAGCAAATCGCAGGCACAGCAAATTGTTGCCGAGTTTTTTAAATCGAACAAGCCGAAACAATTCAGTATTATTCACCAGGGAGGAAAGGAAGGAGCACGATACGCCATCGGAAATCTTACCACCAGTACTGGTACTTTTCGAGTTTATTTTCTGCTTAAAAGTAAAAACAACAATTCTTATATTCATCAGTTACGAATTGAAAAACAGGGTTAATGCCTGATCTATTCTACAAAAAACTGATTTTGCTTTGGGGAAGGATTTTGAATAAAGCAAAAAAGGTTACCATCCCCGGGTTTGATGGAATGGCCATTTATGATGTAATGGTGTTTTTCTGGCGGAGCATCGTAGATGGAGCTTTATCCACAAGAGCTTCAGCTATCGCTTTCAGTTTTTTTATGGCAATGTTTCCTGCGATTATCTTTCTGTTTACGCTGATTCCCTACATCCCTATCGATAACTTTCATGAAGAACTGTTCCTTCTCATTAAAGACATGGTTCCGGCCAATGCTTTTATGGCTATCGAAGAAACGGTTAAGGACATCTTAACCCGGCAGCGTGGCGATTTACTTTCGCTGGGTTTTTTTATGGCGCTCATTTTCTCGACCAATGGTTTTGCTTCGATGATGACCGCTTTCGATGCTTCGCTGCATAGTTTCGAACGCCGTACCTGGCTGGGACAACGATTGATTGCTTTGTTGCTGCTGGCTATTCTTTCAGTTTTAATTGCTGTTGCAATTGCCTTGATTACTTTTGGTCAATCCTTGATCAATTATTTGGTCGCCAACAATTACCTGAGAGATCATTTTACTTTTTATGCATTGACTATTGGGAAATGGTTTGTGATTTTGTTCCTGTTTTTTATTGCCAATTCGTTTCTGTATTACCTGGCGCCTGCCAAAAAAACCAAATGGCGGTTTATCTCAGCTGGAGGAACACTTGCTACCGTTCTAAGTATTATAACCTTTGTTGGTTTTTCATACTACATTAATAATTTCGGACAATACAACAAACTTTACGGATCGATAGGAACTTTGCTGGTTATAATGCTTTTAATGTATATCCTTTCCATGATTTTGCTGATTGGATTCGAGTTGAATGCCAGCATTAACGAAGCAGTAAAACAATCGAAAAGCGAACATCGATATCGGCACTGATGTTTTTGTGCCCGGAAGCGGACACTGATGCTGAAACTGAAAACCGCGACTGAACACTTATTCTTTTCCCATCCGGAACAAAATTTCCTTTTCTTCTTTTGAAAGTGAATCATAACCCGACTTGCTGATCTTTTCCAGTATTTCATTCATCCGGGCACGATCTTGATTCTTCATGCGGTTGTATTCGATGTCGTCAACCGGTTTCCGGTAACTTACTTTCACCTTTGATTTGCGGGCAAACGGGTTCTTCCATCCTGAAAATAATTTACCAACCCGGGCGCCCGGGTCAAATCCACGCCGCAACTGAAAAATGTAAATCACGCCCCAGAAAGCTC
>CAXXKQ010000035.1:0-194785 GCA_963676535.2 Prolixibacteraceae bacterium
GTTGATGGTCAACACGTGGTCGTTGATGGTTCCGTTTCCTTCGCCGGCAAGATTCCAGAAGGCGTGGTTGGTCAGATTAACCGGAGTACTTTTGTCGGTGGTGGCTTTGTAGCTTATCACCACTTCGTTTTTCGAATTCAGCAAATACTGAACTTCCACATTCAGGTTTCCGGGATAGCCCATTTCTCCGTCTTTTGAAAGGTAGGTCAGAACAATAGAAGAATCAGTTGCCGCTTTTACGTCCCAGATTACATTGTGAAATCCGCCGGGACCGCCATGCAGGTGATTGACTCCATTATTCAACGGAAGTGTATATTCCTGTCCGTCGAGGGTAAATTTTCCTTTGGCGATGCGATTCCCAACACGACCAATCAAAGCTCCGTGGAATACTTCCTTGGCTTTCAGGTAACCGTCAATACTGCTGAATCCAAGAACGATATCGTCCATTTTCCCGGTTTTATCCGGAGTGCAAAGGCCTACAATACGGCCACCATAATTGGTAATAGCAGCCTGAATATTTCCGTTTTTCAGAAAATACAGATTGGTTGTTTTCCCATCAATGGTTTTCTGGAAATCTTCAGCTTTCAGGGTAAAGCAGGATTTTACTTCTGCTTTTTTAGGGCTGCAACTTGCCAATGCAAGTCCAACCATCGCAAAGACGAAAAATAGTTTTTTCAGTTTCATTTTATGCTTGATTAATAAGTTTTTACATTCGATTTATCTTTTTTAAACCAACAGGGTCATACCAAATCCGGGAGCTGAAGAAGGTATCAGTTTCCCGTCTTCGAGGCGATAATTGCCAAAATCCATATCGTTTGAAATGCAGGTGACACCCTCTATGGTCACCGTGTTTCCATAAGATGCAGCAAGATGTGCAACGACATTGGTTTTTAACTGTGAGCCCCAGGCATGTGGTGAGGCAAAAATGTTCATCTTTTTCAGTTCAGGCATCAGGTTTCGCCATCCGGTGAATCCCATATCTTGAATGTCGGTCAAATGAACATCAATCAAGTGCATTTCTTCGAGTTTGCGCAAAAAAGCCTGATCGGGAGAAGCCTCGCCGTCAGCCAGAAGGGTTTTGAATTCCAGGTCTTTCAGAATTGTTTTCAGGCGGGTATAATCTTCAATGGTCTCGCGGAAAGGTTCTTCGATCCAGAATAATTTAATGCCCTGAATCCCTTTGAGATACACTTCAAATTCATTTACGGTATATCCATCGTTTCCGTCAACCAGAATATCGCAGTCAGGAAAAGCTTTTGAGACCAGTTTGGTAATCTCGATGTCGCGCTGAATCCCGGCTTCTTTGGGCATCCATTTGTTGCCACGCCCGATTTTTAATTTAAACTGACGGTATCCCAAATCGTAATCGAACCGGCACTCTTTCAGGATAATATCTATGCCGGCAGGTTTGTTGTAGAACAGGGTCAAATCGTCGAAATAGATCATTCCGCTGTAACAGCGGGTCGTTTCGGGTTGGGCAGCTCCCAACATTTCATAAACAGGTTTATTCAAAATATTTCCGGCCAGGTCGTGCAAAGCAATATCGCACCAGGAAGCGACCGGATTGGTCAGTCCAAGTCTGGGAGAAAACAGTTCGGACACCTTTTTGCCAACAACATATTCCGTGATTTCCTTTTCCGACTTGCCTCTGCAGACAACTCCCCAGCCTTTTGCCCCTTTGTCGGTTACCAGTTCACAAACGGTTTCGTCGTAACCCCAGCCGTGGTTTCCCCGGATGGCATTTTTACTGACAAACCGGGGATAGTTTATTCTGACTTTTTTGGCAGTCATCTTTTCAATGGTGTGATAATCGAGCTCACCAGCAGTCGAATTCGGGCTGTTTGCATAGCCGAAAACCGGATTGGCCGACAGGTACGCCGCGGCAGTTGCACCTGAAATAGTTTGGATGAAATTACGTCGTTGCATATTGGTTTAATTTTAAGGTTTATTTGCCGGTCAGACTTTTAATCAGGTCAACTTCTTCCTGTTTGTAAGGAGTTCCATCAGGATGAAAAATTTCGTGAAACCACAGTTTTGGTTCCGATCCGTCAGCGATTGGCTCATCCCAGGCGTATTTGGTATTCGATTTTCCGGCAACCAGGCCCCAGTTGATGGCGCCGATATTCTGCTCTTTCAGCATGGGCATAATGTTGGTGAACAGGCTGTTGTTGCGACGGGCCATGTATTCGGTGCATACCATCGGACGATTGTATTTTTTAAGTGTGTCGATCGCGGCCTGATGTTTCTCCGGACTTTCATAGTTGTGGTAGGTGATAATGTCGGAATTCTCAACCTGGAATTTGTTCAGATCTGATAAAGACAGTTTCCAAACTCCGGATGACAGGGGTTGCGACGGGCGTACTTCCCATCCCCATTCAAATACTTTTTTCAGCAATGGCATTGATTTGTTGCCATATCCGGAATTTCCGGGTTCGTTGTATAAATCCCAGATGGCGATGCGTTTGTCGTCTTTAAAGGTTGTGAGAATATCTTTCACATAGCTTTCGAGGGTTTTGATCAGCGTAGTATCGCTGTAAAGCAAGTCACCCGGATCGCGCACCCAGCCCGAGTTGTGAACTCCCGGTTTCGGATCGGGTTGTTTTCCGGCCTGATAAGTTGGGTTCCAGCAATCGTCGAAAATACAAAAGACAGTTTTAATGCCGTGTTTGCTGGCAATAGTCAGGTATGTGTTCATACGGCCTTTGAATCCTTCCGGATCGATCTGCCAGGCCAGGTGATGCAGGTAAACGCGCATCACATTCATGCCAATACCTTCGGCCCAGCCGAGTTCGCGGTTAATGGTGGCGGTGTCGAACGATTCGGCCTGCCAGGTTTCCAGCTGATTAATGGCGGTACTCGGATTGAAATTGCTTCCGCGAAGCCAGCCGTTTTCGGCAGCCCATTGCTGTGCCTGAGCGTCGGTCCAGCGTTTTGAAACAGTTTGCTGTGCCTGCGGTTTTGGCTGGCAAGCTGATAAAATAACTCCGATTGAAACGATCAGAAGGATTAGGTTGGTTTTCATGTTTATCTTTTTTTGAGTTGTTATGTGAAGATTGAAATAATTTCAAAATTAAACTTTTATTTTTCTCCTGAAGGAAGATTTATTGGTTGTCCGGCAGGAATGGCCTTGCCAAAATCAGGCGTTCCGTCGGCATTCCATTTGAAAGGTTGCATCCTGACGTCTCTTTGCCAGCCCGGAGTTGCGCTTTTTTTAGAGTGGTAAATAATCCAGTCTTCGGTGTTGTCGGGCGATTTGACGAATGAGCAGTGTCCGACACCATAAACCTGCGGATTTCCCTGGAAAACCGGGCCCGTTTTTTTCCAGTTTGCCGGATCGAGCAGATTCCCGTCGGGATTAATCAATTGAAGCATCCCCAGACGATATTCAACCAGCCACGATTCGCGGCACGAATATATCACCAATACCTTATCGCCGTTTTTCAGTATTTCAGGACCTTCGTTCAGGTTAAGCGGACCACCGGTTTCCCATACTTCAACCGGGGACGACAATTTTACGCGTTTGCCTTTCAGCGTCCATGGATTTTTCATTTCCGAAATGTACAGGTGCTGTTGGGTAGCATCGGTTTTTTCCTGTTGGATCCAGCCTGACCAAATGGCGTACAATTTGCCTTTGTGTTCAAGTATGGTCATATCGATGGCCCACACGTTTGATGCAGGATCGGCAGGATTATCACCGGTGTATAATACACCCATGTCTTCGTATTCGCTGAATACATCGTCAGTTTTGGAACGCAGCACTCCAGTTCGCTGATGGATAAACGGGGGGCCCGATTCTCCGGCAGCATAATAAACGTACCAGTGTCCTTGTATAAAATGAATTTCGGGAGCCCAAACGCACGAACGGTTCCATCCGGTTGGCGGAGCCTGCCAGATTTTTTTGGACTCGCCCCGTTTGGTCATCTTTTCCGATTTGGAAACGTTGATCGAATTGCCTGCCGAATTACAATAAATGTATTCGTTGTTGTATTTCACCATCCAGGGGTCGGCGCCATTCCATACCGGATTGGTAAACACCGGTTGCTCTTTAAAGTCCTGACTGGGTTTGTTTACGCCGCATCGACCAAATGAGGCGAATGCTAACATTACTAAGATTAGGGTTTTTAGTTTCGTCATTGTTTTTTCAATATTGGAGTCATGTAGTTTTTATCAATAATCATTATTTCTTTTTCTCCGCGATTTTCAAAACTCACGGTGCTAATATACATGAGGCGGGGATGAATTTTTGCAGAGCTGTTGTGCGCATGAAAAACAATCCGGAGCTTTCCTTCCTTATCGGTGAATAGTGCGCTGTGCCCGATGCCAACCAAATCGCCGGGTTTTTGAAGTATCGGATTATTTTCATGTTTCTTCCAGGGACCATGGATATTGGTAGCTGTGGCAACCCCGACTCCATAGAAAGGGCTTTCGTAACTGTTTGCCGAATAGGTCAGATAGTAAACGCCTTTTCGCTTATAAACAAAGGCGCCTTCGTTAACCCGGGGCCACACTTCTTCCCATGGTTGCGAAACATGGATACATTTATGGATGGTTTCCGGTTTAATATCGAGGAGATTTTCTTTCAATTCGGCAACACAAATATTCAGTCCATCATCGAAGCGGTCGAAAAACAAATAAGGTTTTCCGTCATCATCGATAAATAATGAATTGTCAATCCACTTTTCTCCTTCAATCATGGGCTTCTGAATTTCCTGTTTGAACGGGCCTAGCGGCGAATCACTTGTTGCCACGCAGATATGCTCGTCGGCCGAATAATACATGTAAAACTTCCCGTTTACAGCATAAACTTCGGGAGCCCAAAACCATCGATCGGCCCATACATCAGCCTTGTTTAGTACCAACCCGTTTGGAATTTCTTCAGGAACCGACCACGTGAGCAGATCGTCGGAAACAAAGGCTGCAATTCCATTGGGCGAAAGCGTTCCATACGCATAGTATTTGCCTTGCCAAAGCATGATAAAAGGATCACCCAAAGGAACTTTTGAGGCTTCTTGCTTTGGTCCGGACTCATTGATGCAACGTGATCCGGCATAAATACCTGCAGAAATCAGAAGGAATAGTATTAGGAGAGCGTACTTCATATTCAAATGTTTTTTACCCTGTTACACCTGGCCAGCCTGGTTTTTCGATCAATGTTTAAGTGATATAATAAAGGTGGTCAGCGATTCTGAAGGCGCCTCGTAAATGATACCTTTATTTTTTGCTTCAACACCTGAAATAACAGTACAATTCTCGGAAGTACCTGTACGATAAATCCTGACCTTTTTTCCGACTTTATCAAACTCATTTAAATTCAGGATAAAGTGTTTGGCCTCCTCTGAGTTGTTAAGAAGTGAAACAACCAATTCTGTCTTTACCGGATTAACAGCGGCGAGAGCTTCATCATTGCCGGTTTCAATCATCGTATAACCCTGTTTAAAGAAGCGGGTAATCTGTTCCCTCACATAAAAGTTCTTTACGATTTTATATTCCTGAGAATTGAAATTGCAACGTATCAAACACCAAACCTCATTGGTTTCTTCCATCAATTGCCAATCGAGCCAGGCCTGAGGTTTCATGTAACGCATGTCGTTAAAAAGCTTTTGAGCCAATCCGAGATTTGATCCGAAACTGGTTTTGCTTTTTCCGCTCGGGCCGGTTTCCGATTGCCAAAATGGTTTCCCGATTGATTTTGTAAGTTGATAAGCTTCAGTCCGCTCGCTGTTTGTTCCGGAGTAGGTATGCGTATTCAATTGTCCAACTTTATTCAGAATGTCACCTGCTGACTGATAGGCTTTCAGAACCTTGATGCACGATGCAATATTGGTTTCGTCGGAAGCAGAAAGTACTGTTTTGAGTCCGGAAGCTGCCAATTTTGGAGCCAAAATCCGGATAATTTTCATTTGCGTTTCGGGCGTAAAATGGCATCCTTCCTGGCTTCCCAGATTGTACCAGTAATTCGATGTCGATTCATTGAAAGGCTCCAGAGTTTTAAATTCAAGGCTGTATTTTTCCTTGTAATGCTTGCAAACGTCGAGCAGATAATCACAAAATGCCTCGTAATATTCCGGTTTAAGGTTGTCTTGCATGGGATCAATATTTCCGCCGGCGCAGCCTGAATAGGTCATCCAATAAGGTGGCGAGTTCGAAAAGGCTTCGAAAATTGCATCCGGTCTTTTGACTTTTATTTTCAGCATCAGGATGCGCTGGCCTTTATCAGCCTCCCAATTGTAAGGTGCATCAACCGAAGCTTTAAAACCTTCCATTTCTGCCCGTTTCCCTTTGCCTTTAACCATGTGCCCGCCCAAATGCGCCGGATCATCGCCGCCACCAATGTTGTAGCGGAAAATGTTCATGTTCAGTTTCTCCGGTGAAGTAATCAAATCGACAATGCTGTCAACTTTTGCTTCGTTCCAGTTGCCAACCTGAGCGGCCCACCAGCACAACGAACTTCCCCAGCCTTCAATGGTTTGATAG
This sequence comes from Prolixibacteraceae bacterium, assembly GCA_963676535.2. Classification (GTDB taxonomy): domain Bacteria; phylum Bacteroidota; class Bacteroidia; order Bacteroidales; family Prolixibacteraceae; genus Aquipluma. The sequence continues at coordinate 6,475 of CAXXKQ010000035.1, forward strand.
GTTTGTTTCGGATTGAGGTTTATTTGCAAGTTCGTTTTTTCTTCGGTTTTTTTGCTTTGCCCCAAACATATTTCACCAAAGGATATTAATGAGCAAAAACAAAGGAGTTGAATGAGTCGTGTCATTTTTTGTAGTTGGCTTAGGTTTCGTTTGACAATTTGGTTATTCCTTTTCCGGAACCTTCAACCGGTCGCCGGTTCCCTGAATCATGATTCGTTCCCAGGCTTTGCCGTAGCCTGGTTGTGCCGGGGCCTTCGGAATATTTTTCCCGTTGCCGTTGTCGAGCAACTTACGTCCTTCCGAGTTTTTCACATTCCCATCGATGTATTTCATGAAAAGGTACTGGTAAAACACTTTCCAGTCAGCCACCAGTTTATTGCCGGTATAAACGGAATAGCTGGTCAGGTAATCGCTTGCCGAAGCTGGATTCTGTTTGTACAGTTCAGCGGCCTGTTGATCAACGATCTTCACTTCACCGGCAAACTGGGTTTCAAGCTGCGACTGGTATTTTTCTATTTCAGGATGGATGAGGTTGTAGCGCGAGTAGGCCCAGTTGTTTACCTGGTTGAAGGTCCAGAATGCCGAAGTTTCCGACCAGGTAATCATCGAGCCGTTTCCAAGCGCATAACTCTCCGGAACACGTTGTATTCCGCAGTACATCGGGGCATACACGCAGCCGTCGGTGTCGTCGACACCAAACCAAAAGATGCCGCCAATGGGAGCGGGGAGCCAGCTGCGCGACTGAGCCACAAAGCTGTATCCGGTTTGCTGGGTGGCAATGGCGCGTTCGCACAGGTATTCGGCGCTGTCAACCTTGAATTCCATGGGGCGCCAGCGATATGGCGATTGATAAGGCCCGGCACCCGGATCGTTGCGCATGTCAAGGGGTGTATCTTCGTAATGATCGCGCATGGAAGCCATCACTTCCTGAAGCGTAACCGGTGAATCGGGTTTTACCCATAGTGGCATACGGTTCGACACATAACCGTTCGGATTTGAACTTTGATCCATCAGCTTGCCATCACGATGGAATTTTCCCATAGCATAATCGGTATAGACTTGGTTTTCACATATTTCTTTATTGATCCGCCGAAAGAACGACCAAACGCGGGTATCGCAAAAACGGGCGCCTCCAAAATTCAGAGGGTTGTAAACGTCCGAAAAGCTAAAAAATTCATCAGAACCTTTGTAGAAACCATGTTTTTTGGCGAAGCTGATTACATCCGGCGAATGAAAAACTGTTTGTTTCGGATCATTCCAGTTGTTGCTTTTCTGAAAGGGAAAAGTTGTGATTCGGGCTTGGTTGGCATGTCCGCTAACATATCCATCGGGAATCAAACGAGCCACCCAAACGGCACCTATCTCGTATCTTCCTTTGCCAATCAGTTCCATGATCCAAGCTTCGTTAGCGTCTGATATAGAGAACGATTCGCCGCTTGTGGCATAGCCATATTGGGTCATCAGTTCAGTCATCACCTTGATCATTTCGCGGGCTGTTTTCGAGCGCTGCAGCCCGATACGCATCAATGAGCCGTAATCCAGAATTGCTCCGGGCTGTGCTGTAAGCGAATCGAGTCCGCCCCAGGTGGTTTCGCCAATGGCAACCTGATTTTCATTCATAAACTGAATGACCGAATAAGTATGCGAGACTTCCGGAATTGTACCGAGCAGTTTGCCGTTTTCGTAATGAAAGACTTCGCACAAATCGCCGGGCTGATGGTTGGCAGCCGGATAGAAACCCAGCGTTCCGTATCGGGTATGCGAATCGGCGGCGTAGGTAATCATTACCGAATGATCGCTGGTGGCGCCTTTGGTAACGATCAGGTTGGTGCAGGCAAAAACATTGGAGATGCCTGAAATGATTATAAAGATCAGGCTATATGTAAATACTTTGTAGTTCATCCGACATTTTTTTTGTAAAAATAAGGAAAACATTGAGCGAATCGTATACTTGGTGCGGGTTATTTGGGATATTCATTCGTTTGAGATTTATGCTTTCAATAGAAGATTCGACTTATTAAAGGTAATCAATATCAGTTTCGCCGGAATATTCTGACAGTAGAATTGGTCATACATCTTATATTTCCGTATTTTTAGCGGAGCAAATTTTTACTCTCAAAATCATGCTTACCGAAAATTACAAGCTTCTTTATCAGCAACTTATTCGGGTTGTTGACTCCAAACGAATTTTTCATGATCCGCTTTATACACTGGCTTTTGGAACAGATGCCAGCTTTTACCGGCTGATTCCCAAAATGGTGATCAAGGCTAAAAATGAAGATGAGGTGTCGCTGATTCTGAAGGAAAGTTCGAAACTTGAAGTTCCTGTTACTTTTCGTGCAGCCGGAACAAGCCTTTCAGGGCAGGCTATTTCTGATTCGGTTTTGGTGATTGCCGGAAACCATTGGAAGAATTTCAGGATTGATGATGACGGCCTGAAAATCCGTCTGCAGCCGGGTTTGACAGGCGCAAAAGTAAACACATTACTGGCTCCTTACGGGCGAAAAATAGGTCCCGACCCGGCTTCGATCAATGCGGCCATGATTGGTGGAATTGCTGCCAATAATGCCAGTGGCATGTGTTGCGGAACGGCTGAAAACTCCTACAAGACACTCGACTCGATGCGGATTATCCTTACTGATGGATCGGTGCTCGATACAGGCAGCAACGAAAGCAAAGAGCAATTCCGGCAGACCCATCCGCAACTGATTCAGGAGATTCAGGAAATGGTGGCTGAAGTAAAGTTCAACGAAGAGCTTTCGGCCCGCATTGCCCGAAAATTTAAAATGAAAAATACCACCGGATACAGCCTTAATGCGTTGGTCGATTTTACCGATCCGTTTGAGGTGATTCAGCACCTGATGATAGGTTCCGAAGGAACGTTGGGCTTTATTTCCGAAATAACTTATAAAACGGTGATCGAGCATCCGTTCCGCGCCAGTTCGCTGATGATTTTTCCCGATATTGAAAAAGCCTGCATGGCGGTTTCTCTCCTGAAACCGGCTCCGGTGGCGGCAGTTGAGTTCATCGATCGTGCCGGTTTACGCTCGGTTGAAGATCAGTCGGGAATGCCGGCTTACCTGAAAACTCTCAGTCCGACAGCCTGCGCCATTCTGGTTGAAACCCGCGCCACACAATACGATCAGCTTAATCAGCAAATTGCTGAAATTCTGAAAACTGTTCAGTCTATCCCTGTCGAAATTCCACTTCAGTTTACCGATGTTCCCTCGGAATATGCTTTGTTCTGGAATATCCGCAAAGGAATGTTCCCGTCGATTGGAGCCATGCGAAAAACCGGAACAACGGTGATTATTGAGGATGTGGCTTTCCCGGTTTCCCGACTGGCTGAAGCAACGCTCGATCTGCGCCGGATATTCGATAAACTGGGCTATCACGAGGCCGTGATTTTTGGTCACGCACTCGAAGGAAACCTGCATTTTGTGTTCACTCAGGATTTTCAGACTCCCAGCGAAATTGAACGATACAGTCGTCTGATGGCTGATGTGGCTGAAATGGTGGTTTCCAAATACGACGGTTCGCTCAAGGCCGAACATGGCACAGGCCGCAATATGGCGCCGTTTGTTGAGATGGAGTGGGGCCGGGAAGCCTACGAACTGATGAAACGGATCAAGCGCATTTTCGACCCAAAGAACCTGCTCAATCCGGGTGTGATCCTGAATAACGATCCGGAAGCGCATTTAAAAAATCTGAAACCGATTCCGGCAGCCAGCGAAAAAATTGATAAATGTATCGAATGCGGTTTTTGCGAGCCATCCTGTGTTTCAGCCGAGCTGACTTTAACGCCCCGCCAGCGTATCGTGGTTTATCGCGAAATGGCTAGTCTGTCCAGGAGCGGCCACGAACCGCATATTGCTGCATCACTGGCAAAAGCTTACCAGTACGCCGGAAACGAAACCTGTGCAACCGATGGTTTATGTGCCACGGCTTGTCCGGTGAAAATAGACACCGGTAAACTCATCAAAAACCTGCGGACGGAACAAATTGGTGGGAATCAAAAACGTGCAGTCTGGATTGCCGATCACATGGCCGGAGTAACAGCTTCAGCACGTGTTGGTCTGTCTGTTGTCGGATTTTTTCATTCTGTTCTGGGAACTTCGCTGATGAAAGGCATTTCCGGAGGATTGAGAAGTATCTCTGGAAATCGTATTCCGCTCTGGAATCCATACATGCCGATGGGTGCAAAGAAGATCGATGCAACTCAAAACATAAAATCGGAGAATAAAGTCGTGTATTTCCCGTCGTGTATCAACCGGGCGATGGGCGTTTCGAAAGAAAACCGTACAGAGAAACAGCTTTCCGAAAAAATGCTGGAATTGCTGAATAAGGGCGGTTTTGAGGTGATTTATCCGGAGAATCTGAACAGTTTGTGTTGCGGAATGGCCTTTTCGAGCAAAGGGTATGTGGAAGCCGGGCAAAAGAAATCGAATGAGTTGGAAGTCGCTCTGCTGAAAGCCAGCGAAAACGGCAAATACCCGGTTTTGTGCGATATGAGTCCCTGTCTGTTTACCATGAAGGAAAACATGAAATCGGGACTGAAATTATACGAGCCGGTTGAATTTATTCTCGAATATTTGCTTACGAATCTGGAGATTACTCCTTTGCATGAAACCATTACCGTGTTTCCGGTTTGCAGCATGAAAAAGATGGGTTTGGAAGATAAATTGGTTGAACTGGCCGCAAAATGCGCTGCAAAAGTTATTGTTCCCGAAACCAATTGCTGTGGTTTTGCCGGCGACCGCGGATTCTCATTTCCCGAACTGAATCAGCATGGGTTGCGTGAACTGAAAATGCAGCTTTCTCCTGAAGTAAAACAGGGCTATTCAACCAGTCGCACCTGCGAGATCGGCCTAAGTTTACATTCTGGAATTTCACATCAATCCATTGTTTATTTGGTTGACCGGGTGAGCCGGGCGAAGGAAAATGATTAGATAAAGGAAGTATAAGGCTATAAAATCACGGTCAGGAAAATTATTTTTGTGAAAACATGGTCCTTAAAAAACCGATTACGATGAATACAAGTCGCCATCTTCGTTTCTCAGATATACATATTCGCCCCATTCAATCAGCAGATAATCCCAGTTTGGCAGTTATTGTCAGAAACACGCTGACCGAATTTGGTGCAAACGTTCCGGGAACCGTCTTTTTTGATCCGACTACCGACGCTTTGTATGAATTGTTCCGGATGGAGCGATCAGCTTATCTGGTAGCCGAGGCAGGAGGTCTTGTTCTGGGTGGCGGCGGTATTTTTCCCACCGAAGGTTTGCCTGATGATACCTGCGAACTGGTAAAAATGTACCTGTTGCCCGAGGCTCGTGGAATTGGCCTGGGCGGTAAACTGATATCGCATTGCCTTGATATGGCCATGGAAAGCGGATTCAGGCAAGTTTATCTAGAAACACTTCCGGAATTGCATCTGGCGCTGAAGGTGTATGAAAAATTTGGTTTTGAATACCTGACCGCTCCTATGGGCAACTCCAAACATTTTGGCTGTGGCCTGTGGATGCTGAAAAAGTTATAGATCACTTCAGATTCAGACTGACTTTTATTCCGGCGGAACGGAATTTTCCGTTTTCAAAACCAGCCACAGCTTCCACATTCAGCATCAAAAACAGGTTGCTGAGTCCGTAACCTGTTTCTACATAATTTTCTGTTTCAGGAGTACTGAGAAAATTCACGAACAGGTTCTCCGAGATCGATGAATTTTTGATTACCGGCAGTTGTTTCAAAATCAGACGGCGTATTTGCCAGTTGGCGTGTACTTCGAAAAACTTGCCGGAGACCGAGTGCTCGTAAAATGACAGCAACCTGAAACTGTTTTCATAGGACGAAAACATAAAACCGGTTGGCTGAGTATTGAAATGTTGAAAATCCTCAAAGTATACCCGATTGTTATTCAGAAATTGACCAGCGTTGATGAAATAGGAAAAATGATCGTCGATGCCAAAATTAATTTTTTGGCGGATACCTAACCGAACAAGATCGTAACGCGAATCATTCCCCAGAATATCAGAAAACGAACCTCTGTATATTAGTGAATAGGTCGGATATTTACTTCCGGCGTATAATTTTGTGTGGTTTCGGATTCTGTACCGATTGTGCGGGGTATATTCCAGAGCTGCCCTGAATACCATTGTCTGATGTTTATCAAGTTGTTCTGGACGCAGCGTGTTGTTCACCGGGATATTAGGCTGAATTTCACGATTCTTGTAATCGATAAATGAAAAGCGGGAATGATTTTTTAACGGACTGTTGTTGTTGTAATAAATTCCTCCATTCAGGTTCAATCCGCTTGCAAGATCGTGGCTGGCATTTACCTGGAAGAAATCGCGTCGGTAATATCGCTTATAATTTTCTTCAAGCCAAAGTGTATAAAAAGCATTTGTCATAGACGATAACGGAGAGTTCGGGTTATAATCAGGTGTCGTTGTTCCAAGTGCAACGGAGAGCCAGCTGTTGGTCAATCCATTCAGTCGTTGCTGATAGGAGAAAGTGGCATCCAGCTTTTTGCGGGCAAAGGCATAAGCAAAATCAGTGTAAAGATGTATAAAGTGTCCGGCGCTGTCGGCTTTGTAATATCTAAAAGGCAGTTCAATGCGTAGGCCGTCAACGGAATTGAACGACAGCGATGATGGATTCAACAGGCCTGGCGTTGAGAAGCGCTCGTAATGCTTGGCTGAGTCAACCGAGTAATCGTAACTTTTTCCTTTGATCAGGTGTTTGATTTTGAATTTTCGCTTTGAATCACGAACCGAGTCCAGAAATGCCGGTTTCGTCGAGACCTGCAGAAATGAATCTTTTTTTGCAAAGCTTATTTTTTCGGAAATCGTCAGCGGAATGGGGCGCAAAGTGGCCCAATAGGCCGAGTCGTTGTTCACCTGTTTTTGGCTGACACTGATGGCTGATTTAATTTCAAGCGGTTCGGGTGGACTATTGCGGCGGGTTTCCTTTTCAATCAACCGGTTCAGTTTTAAAGTTTCCCGGTTATTCAATGCGGGTTTTTCCATCAAAACATCAATTTGTTTTTGAGACTGTGTTTTGACCGCAACAGCACTTTGCCGGATTTCATTGTTTTGGGCATTAATTTTCTCCACCAGCTGCTGATCCTGAATTTGCTGATTTTCTTGCTTTTCTAAAAATGAATGGTCAAGGGCCGGATTTAACGTCGTTTTATATTCGGAAATTGAGGCCACATACCTGAATTTCATCTTGAATCCCATTCCTGAGAAATCCATGTTGAAATCGAGACTCACAGGCATCCAGGTATTTTTATTGACCTCGCCGTATACCTGATGCACATTCACATCGGTCATTGGAATATGCAGTTTCAGGTCGGCCGAGTGAATGTTCCAGAACAAGTCGGCAATATAAATGTAGCCTGAGAAAACATCCTTCCCGTTGGTTTTGGGGATCACCAAAATTTTATTGATGGTTCTGCCCTGATCTTCAAAAACGCCGTCGAGCCTGAATCGGTATGCTTTCAGTGCATTTTTGCCGACTGGAGAAATCATCCCGTATTTTTCTGCATCGTATAGGTTATTGGTGATCATGCCCATGGGCGAAGTGTTATTGTCTTTTCCCGACGATCGCATGGCTAAAACCTGTTGTTTCAGTTTGTCGGGCAATTCAAATTCAATTTTGCTGACTGTTTCTGCTACAAAAGGTTCCTGAAGTTGTTTGACTTCTTTTTTATTCATCAGGGTTTTTGCCATTGCCGGAATTTTATCAAAAACGCCCGATCCTTTCAGATACACCTTGCACGAGTATTTTGAAACCTGCTTCTGATAATAAGGAGCCAGTGCAATGGCCCGCCGCATGATGTAATAAGCCGGATCTTCGCCCGAAGCGAGTACTTTGATCTCAGGAATCCGGTAATCCTGACTCTCCAGTTGAATGTTGATCTCCTGAAATGATTTTCCGATGACCAGTTCACGGGTTTGGGTTTGATAACCGAGGTATTGAAACAGGATATTCCATTTTCCTTCCGGAAGATTCAGCTCATAGCGGCCATCAATGTTTGAGGTGGTGCCGGTTGACAACTGCGGAATATAAACATTGGCAAATGGGATGGCTTCTCCCTGAGCATTGGTAATTTGCCCACGAATGCCCTGGGCCGAAATAGTAAAAGTGAGAATGCAACCGATGGAAAAGGAAAGTAGAATTCGTATGATCATGCGTTTCCGTTTTTTGGAAGGTCTGAATGATCAAAAATAAAGGTTTTTGTTCTTTATTTAGTTATAAGATATGTTAAAGAAGGTTAAGTAAATGTTGGATCAATCGGGAATGTTGTGGAGACAAGCAAGCGTACAGCCAAATGCAAAATACAAGTCCATAGGACTTTAAATTTATGACCGTAAGTGAAATATAGAGATAAATCTGCCCTCGGCTTGATCTTAAATGTGATATAAAAATTGGCAATAAAGTAAAACCCTGGATTTAAAGCCAGGGTCTTATTTTATCTGTTAAACTTAAATTATATCTGCACCGGAGGGTTTGTCTTGAGGGACTGATGCAGGTAAATTGATGTTATCTAATTTACGAAAATTCAATCAAAAAAATAGCCTTACTGCCCAAAAACATGTATTTAATTCTGGACTAACTTCAACCCCGCAAATGAAAGTTCTCATTGTCTCACGTAGTGCGGTAAATCATTCGGAATCACAAATGAAATTTCAATCACTCCTTTAAATTCACCATTTTCAATCCAGGGAGTCTGATGGATCATCTTTCGGACACCGTTTTTTTCAATGGTGTACGAATTGACTACAGGGTTGGTCAGCATTTCGAGTAATTTGCTTCGGGCTGGTTCCGGATGGCAGTCGATCAGGCTTTTACCCATCAGATTACCATCGTCATTTTTCGCAAACTGCTTTTTCGAAAGTTCGTTCATATAAACAACTATGCCATCGCGGTCGCAAACCGTGATGGCTCCCTGAAATTCGTCGGTCCAATTCATTAAATAACTTTTGATTGATTTGCTGTTCCTCAGTTTTATGCCTTGTGGTGCTGGTAAAAACGTACCCAATCAATCTCGAACCGGTGCGGCAAGCTTTCGGTTGGCTCGGTTACCACGATTGACGCGGCATTCAGGTGCATTTTGAATCCAGGAACATTTTGATTCAGGGTCAGTATTTCGCGACCATTAATTTTCCATATCAGTTCGTGGGTCTCCCATTCAAGACTGAAAATATAATATTCCCCGGTTTTTAGTCCTGAAATACTTTCGCAGGCCGCATGTATCCTTTCTGAATTTTTTGAGAGTAAACCAACCCGGTTTTTTACACCCATTTCGAGTAGATTAATCTGTGGTGAACTTTCTTCTCCCAACAGGTAAATGGCATCGACCAGGTGATTTGACGGTGCATATTTCACTTTAGCTTCCAGAATTCCATGCTTCCACCAATCTATCCCGGCGGTTGATATAATTCCCGAAGAATAATCGAATTCCTGTTCAATAAATCCAAATGGAACCTTCCATTGCAGGCCTTTGGTTTTCTCTTTCCTGGTTTCAATTTTCAGCGATTTTCCATCCACCCAAATATTTCGCCCATCAGTATAGGCATGTAAATCGCCGGGTTGTGAGAAATTTTGTCCCAACGACTGATCCCCCCAATGCGACCTGGTCATCCATTTCTGCGCATCAATTTTTGAGGATTCAAAACGGTCTTCAAATACGAGTTGCCATTTTTTGAAAAAATCGAAGGCATTGGAGTTTTTATATTTCAGGTAATTAATCACTTCAGGGAGCTTTTGCATTTCAGAAAACCGTTTTTCTTTGCCGGCATCTTCAGTCTTTTCCCATTTTTGTTTGTCTTCGAGATAGGTCACCTGGGCTTTAAACTTGTCCGAAGCAGTTATTTTCTGAAGTTCCTCAAAGCGTTTACGTTCAGGAGAATCAATCATTACCTCATAGTTTCGGTAGGCCGATGACTTTCTGAAATTCTTGAAAAATTGTATGTCTTCCGAGTTATTGATCTTCTGATATTCGGTATACAACGCATATTCTTCCGATTGCCTGTCTTTTTTTCGCAGGGCAGCCATTGAATGTTTGTCAACAGCGGCTTTTAATTCTTTGTACTTCTCTTTCAGCTCAGACTTGGAGATTTTTTCGAATTTTTTCAATTCTTCCGATTTCAGGGTCGAATAAAACTTTTTCAAGCGGGAATTCCGGCTAAGTTTTTTCAGTTCGTTTAACTGGGCTTCTTCCTTACTGCCTTTCAGCCCAAGGTTTTGGAGTTCTTTCTTTTTTTGTCTGAAAGTGGCCGATTTGATCAACAGGTCGAGCTCATGATATTCGTTCAGTTCGCTTGATTTCTCAAACTCGCAGAACAGATGGTAATCAGCCAGTAAGTTTTCATAAGCTGATTCAATTTTTGCGGTTGATTTGATCAACCCGAAAGTGCTGGCAAAAAGTAATTTAAACGACATAATCGACTTTTTTTGATCCGGATTTCGAAGTTTTAAAAATAACAAATAAAACAATCCTTTCGACTTTTTTCGTGCTTCGGATGAAAAACGTTAATTTCATCTCATTATTTTAATTGAAAATAAAATATTTAGTCATGCGAAACCTGGGAAAACTGATATTGGCGCTGGTATTGATCATTTTCATAAATACCGGATATGCTCAGAACTTTTTGGAAAACGGGTTAAAATCGGGTAAAAAGTATGTTTTGCTGGCTCATCCGACTACTCAGAACCTCGAAACCATTCATTTTCTGGTTGGCAATAATATTCTTCAACTTCCGGATATCGAATTTATCGGGGTATATTCGTCTGACGAAAGTTACGATTACAAGCAGTCGATTGCCCTTATTCAAAAGCCGGAAATGAACAGGTTTCACCTGCAAGAACTGGATGGCGAAGAAAGTGCAGCCCGGATTTATCAGCAAAATGAGTGGACGAAAAACCTTCAGAGAACTTTTCGATCATTCGGTTGGCATATTCTTTTTTGGAGGGCCAGATATTCAGCCCGAACTATACAAACAAGAAAATTTGTTCTCAGAGGTTACCGACCCAAACCGGCATTTGTTTGAGTTGAGTTTTCTGTTTCATTTGTTGGGTGGTCGGCAAAACGAACAATTCATTCCTTTTCTGAATGAAAAACCGGGGTATTTTGTGACTGGTTTTTGTCTGGGCTTACAAAGCATGAACGTGGCTGCCGGTGGAACCCTGACTCAGGATATTCCGGCGCAGGTCTATAAAAAGAAAAATGCCGAAGAAACGTTAAAATTGAAAAAAGACCAGCTTCACCGGAATTACTGGCAGAAAATTTCCAAAGATTCTCTGTTGATGGGCATTAATTTTCATCAGATACAATATACTGCTCATCCATTTTTTCTCAAGATAGTAAAAGCCGATAAAGAACTTAAACCGTTGGTTTTAAGCAGCCATCATCAGTCCATCGACGAATTGGGCAAAGACCTGATTGTTACTGCAACCTCGATGGACGGCGAGGTAATTGAAGGCATTCATCACCGCATTTACCCCAATGTGTTTGCTGTCCAGTTTCATCCCGAAGTCCCGGCCCTCTATAATGAAGGTAAAAAACTGAAGTTTGCTCCCGAAGATACTCCCAGGTCGTTTTACGAGATTCTTTCGCCGGCCGACCGCGAGTTCCACTTGAAGTACTGGGGAACTATATCCAAAGCTGTCAGGTCATCGATACAGTTGCAAAAAATTAAACACTAGTTCCGTGTTCCAGAATGAAACGTCTTTTTATTGGAATTCCGGTTCATTCCGGTACCGCTTCCGAACATGCCGGACGCTGGCGAAACGACCATCAGCTCAATTTAAACCGGATGAGTTGGGCGAAACCTGAAAACTGGCACATTACTCTGTTTTTTCTGGGCGATACGCCGGTTTTGCAGATTGCTTTACTAAAGCAACTCATTAATGAATCGTTTGAAGGAGCTCATCCTCTGCAAACCGAACTGAATGGGGCAGGGGTGTTTCCTGATGAGCGAAATCCGAAAGTTTTGTGGTTGGGATTAACCAATATTCAACCGTTGATACCCGCTCGCAATCGTCTGGGGGATTTGTTGAAACAATCTGCTTTCGATTTCGATAACAAACCGCTGAAACCACACCTGACCATTGCCCGGATTAAAACCATTCATGTTCCGGTTGACACCGTTTGGAATTTATGGACTTCACCTGAACACATCACGAAATGGAACAGCGCTTCGGACGATTGGCATACTCCATGCGCAGAAAATGATTTAAAGGCAGGCGGAAGTTTTCTTTCGCGCATGGAAGCCAAAGACAGCAGTTTTGGATTCGATTTTACCGGTGTGTACAATGAAGTAAAAACGAATGAATTGATTGTGTACGCCATTGCCGATGGCCGCAAAGTGCACATCAGCTTTATTCCCGTGGGTAATTCAACAACCATCATTGAAAGCTTCGAAGCCGAAGACACACATTCCGTTGAATTGCAAAAAAACGGCTTGCAATCTATTCTGGACAATTTTAAACGGTATGCTGAATCAAAGATTTAGAGAAAAAGTGTAATGTAAATTGACAAAAAAATAGACTTTTCCGGGGGGAACAGCCTATTTTCTGTCAGTTAAGATTTTATGGTGTTATCTGTGCGCAATTAGATCTCCTGTACTGTTGGAATAGTCAGAACCACCAGTTTTGTCTGGATCATTTTGTACATATCCGTCAAAACTAATGTTTCCTAACAGCAACAATCCAGCCACATGCGGGGTGGCCATAGAAGTGCCTGATATGGTATTATACCCTCCGCCCTTCCATGTCGACAAAATTGTAACTCCGGGCGCACAATAATCAATTGGAGGATTGCCATAATTAGAAAATGAAGCCCACTTGTCTCCAAATGACATTGCAGAAACGGTATAAATGTTTGGACCATTTACCCTAGCAGGAGAATGATTGTTTGCATCATCCAATTCATTTCCAGCAGCCAAAGCAAACTTTATTATCTTCTTTGTATCTGAGTTATATGACGCATTAAGAACAGCATTATCCAATGTAAGAGAGATTCCACCCCCCAAACTCATATTTGCTACATCACCAGATTTCGCTTCTCTAGCAACATAATTAATTCCAGCAACAACTCCTGAAGTGCTTCCACTTCCTGAACGCGTTAAAACTTTAACTGCAACAAGAGTAGCTCCGGGGGCAACGCCAACAACGCCAATTGTATTATTTTTGGCAGCAATTGTTCCTGCAACATGAGTCCCATGCCCGTTGTCATCATCTGCCGTTTTTGATGTAACAAAAGTTTTTGACCTTGACACGTCTACATTCAAATCAGGATGATCAAAGTCAATTCCTGTATCTATGATCCAAGCAGTTCCTGATGGAGTTTCGGTTCCTCCTCCAACTCGTGTAATGCCCCAGGGGATTGTTTGTGCTGGTTGAGTCGTTGCACTGGTAGCTGGTTTTCCGTTCATTTCAATGGGCGACAAGCTAATCACTTTGTCGGCTTCAATGTAACCCACATTCGGATCAAGTTCCATTTTTTTTACCTGTCCCGGAGCCATTTTTACGGTAAAGCCTTGCAAAGCGCTCTCGTAAACTTCTTCAATTTCTCCGGTAACTTCATACTTTTTCAGTAAACCCAGTGCTTTTTCTTTTACTTTGAAATTACGGGTTTGCAGGTCGGCTTTGGTAATGCCTGCGTCCTCTTTCAATACAATAATGTATTTATCGGCCACCGAAGCGCTTTTCAGCATCAAAGAATTGTCCTGAACCTGAAGCTCATTTTTCTGCGAACAACTGGCAATGAGTAAACCTGCCAGGCAGACTGCGGATATTAAGTAAGTTTTTTTCATAGCTATTTTGTTTTAGAGATAATTTGCGAGAACAACGTAACTAATCTTAGAAAAGTTTGCTTAAAAGTATGAAAATATATTCAAATCAAAACAATGTTATCTTCGTAATCAGTTTTTACTTTAAGTAGATGAATCATAGAATTCTACCGATACAGCGCGAAATTACCCCTTTGTCGCAAAGCGATTGCCTGCTGGTTTTCGACCGTCAGAAGAATAAATTTGATTTTCCTGTACATTTTCATCCCGAATATGAGTTGAATTTTATTCATCATGCACCGGGCGCCGAACGGATAATCGGCGATTACAAAGGGCTGATTGAGGAATTTGAACTGGTTTTGGTGGGTCCGAATGTGTATCATGGCTGGAACAATGGACAATGCAAAAGCGAACAGATACATGAAATTACCATCCAGTTTCACCACGACCTGATTCATGATAGCCTGCTGGAACGCAATATGATGGAGCCACTTAGGAAAATGTTCCGTAATTCCGCGCGAGGAATTCTGTTTTCGGAAGAAACTACCCGGATGATTGCAGTCCGGCTTGGTAAATTGGCTTCGAAAAACGGAATGGAGGCATTTATTGAACTGATTTCGATTCTTCATCAATTGTCCGTTTCAGAAGGGCAAACGGTGCTCTGTGATGATTTCTCAAATGCCGGGGATTTCTCAAATAACGATCGGTTCAAAAGAGTTTGCGAGTACATTGGCCAAAACTATCAGGAGAAAATAAAAATTGAGTCGGTTGCCCGTGAGTTGAATATGACAGAAACAACGCTTTCGCGCATGATGAAGAAGCAGACAGGTCGTTCGTTTATTGATTTTCTGAATGATTACCGCATTGGTTTTGCCACGCGCTGGCTTACCGAAACCAACCAGACTATTGCCGAAATTGCTTTTCGCTGCGGGTTTTACAACATGTCAAATTTTAACCGGATTTTCAGAAAGAGCAAAAGTTGTACGCCCGGACGATACCGTGAAAATTTTTCAGGAATAAAACGGGTAAGTTAAAAAAGGTATCACCGCGTTTCAAAATCAATTTGTTGCTGTGGATTAACCGGGGCGCTGGCCAGGTATTCTTCAACCAGGCTGTCGATGACCACGAGGCACCTGCCACAGCTGGTTCCGGCTGATGTGAGCTTTTGAATGTCTGAAGTTGATCGGGCGCCCTTTTTCAGCGCCGATAAAATTTCATTTTCAGTAACCAGGTTACACATACAAACCAATCGCCTGCCCATTTTCGAAGCTATTTTTCAGGAAACAAATTTATTCTCAACAAACAGTTTCAGACCACGGTAGGCATCGATAATCTGGTCACGTTTGGGGAGCGTTTCGTATATTTTCTGAATATACTGCTTCTCGCTCATGATCCGGAATGTATATTTGAAATTGAGGTCGAACGACATGGAAAGCAGCAATAATTTATAGTCGTTCATGGTTTTCATGTCCTCGATGGCAGCTGTTTTTCCGGCCAGAATGCTTTTGATGATTTTTTCTGAAACATCCGGAGTATTAATTAAATCGAATGTCACCAAGGGCTGAATGCCAAATTTCTCTTTGAAAAAGCGATATGAGGACTCAAAAATGTCCAGTTTGTCGGCATCGCGGAGTAAACGGGCAAACTGGAGTTGATGTTCGTTGTCGAACTTGGGAAGTTTCAGTTTATTGTGATTTTCAATTGCATTTACAACTATCTGTTGAATATCGGCCTGCAACCTTACAAAAAATCCCATTTGCTGAATCAATTTTGCTGATATGGCAGCATGATTATGCTGAATATTTATAGGTGATTCAGTTCCCTGAACAATCAAAGTTGCTTTGCCCAAATCGTGAAACATGGCTGTAAGTTCTGCAGTCCGGGCATCTTCGGGTGAGGCCAAAATCACTTTTGCCAGCAATTGCGAGTTCGCGACAACCCGTAGCGAATGGGAACGAATTTCCTCAATTTGACGGTGATGTATCGGAGAATCAATAACAAGCGATTGGAAATATTCCTCAAACTCAAGCTTGCATTCTTTCAGAAGTTCTTCAGTGATCATTCTTGGTGGATTTAATTAGTCAAAAGTAGCACAATTCTGATCTCAGGGAATAATGGGACAGATAAAATTATTAACAAACCATTGATCATATTGCATTTGATTATCAGGACTATATTCGTGTGTTGATAAAAAATTTATGTTTTTGAAGGAAAGGAGCTCAATAAATTCAGGAATTATTATTTTTGTGCTCGCTGAATAAAGCCGGTCCCCTAGTTCAATGGATAGAATAAAAGATTCCGGTTCTTTCGATATGGGTTCGAATCCCGTGGGGATCACCAAAGCGGGGATTTTATCAAGTTTGATAGAATCCCCTTTTTTTTGCCCACTCAAAACCCTCGCTAATTCAGGGATTGGAGAAAAAAAAGTATTAATTTTTGAGGTTCGAACTAGGTCTAATTCGTGGTTATAGTAGATTCCTTCAGGAAACAACAAGTTCTGAAATACTCTTTTGCTGGATAAATCGCTGGAATCCCACAAAACAAAGGGATTCTGACATATTTTTACAGCGAAATCTATCAAGTTTTTTAGGTTCGAACTGTATCGACTCCTCGCGGACGGTTTTTCTTCTGCATCCTTTACCCCAGGGCGGCGTTTCGGATCGTTCCTCCCGAAACTATGCCCCGGGCTATTATATCCTGGCCCTTCAGGCCGGAAAAGCATTCTATCTTTGACTTATGTATAAAGAGTAGCTCGCGAGAGAGGGGCAAAGTCACCGTAAGGTGGCTTGGGGTGAGTCAAAAAAACGACAATAAATAGTATTCTAAAAAAATAGACAGTTTATTGAATATCTTTCAAAAACAGTGTTTTCGGGTCACGATAAAACTTTATAAAATCCTGTTCACTCGGGCAGCCTTTGTAGGGGCCAAAAGCTGTGCGGGCAGGCTGATTGAATGCATTCCGCCAAACAAGCACGTATGATAAATTGTAGGGACGCAGCGATTCGAGCAGTGTTTTCGTCCACCATTCCGTATTTTTAGCGATGGGGCCGCCCGCTTCGCTCACTGCGGCAATTTTGCCTTTTTCGGCGCCAATTTTCGAGACCAGTCTGGCACAATTGCTCAACGTAGCCGGATAATCGGGCCCGCGGTCGTATAAATCGAAAGCAACCAGGTCAATCAGGTCGTCGCCCGGGTAACGTTCGAGGTATTCGGCTTCGGTTGTGAAGCGATCGGTTGAATAGGCATACAGCAAATGGTGAATGTTCTTTTCGTTTCGGAGATAGTTCACCGTAAAGCGCCACAGCGCCTTGTATTCGTCGACCGTACACAGGTTTTTACCCCACCAGAACCAGCTCCCGGTGTGTTCGTGAAACGGACGGAAGAAAACCGGAATAAATGTACCCTTTTCTGTTTTCAGGTTGAGCATGAAGGCAGCCAGTTTGTCGAGGTATTGCAGATAAAGCTGGTGTTTTTCTCCTCCCGGAAGCATGGATGCGACCGTTTTTTTCGAACTCACGTCCCAGGCGGTTCCTCCCGTCAGCACATTGCGGAAATGCCAGCTAATCGTGTTGATTGCACCCAACTGGTTGGCTCTTTGAATGCCTTTGCGGATATGATCGAAAAACACAGAGTCGAGGCTGTAGGCTCCCCCAAGTTCAAGGTGACCAAGTTCCCAACCAATAATTGCCGGATGATCGCCGCATACATCGTTCACGTCGGAACGGCCTTCGGTGGCATACCAGCTTGTTCCGTAAGCAAAAGCATCCTGGTGGCCAAACATCAGTCCTTTATGCTGAAGCTTCAGCATTTTCTGATACAGTTTCACAGCTCCGGAAGTTGCTTTCGGGTCGGAGGGATGAGGTTTTGCCGCTGCGCTTGTCAGACCAGCAAAAACAAGTACAATAAAGAGTAGGTTTTTCATAAGTTAGCAGATTGGTTCAGATATAAAGTTTAAAAAATCAGGTTTAAAGTATGGAATAAAAGTCAATTCAGGACATGGGTGCTGTAAATTTCGCCCCAGTGTTTTTTATAAACAAACCGTTTGATGAGGGTAAGTTTGCTTTTTTCGTCCTCAGTCATTTCCGATGGATTCATGGTCGAATCGTAGATGATAATATCCCGGTTTCCGATTCCGGGTAAACTGTGAGTTTTAAATTTTCCATTGGTCGTCCGGTATCCCGAAAAATGGTTGTTCAGGCCCAGTGCGAAGTTAAAACCAGTGCCAAATTCTTTATCGTACCAACCTTGTTCTTCGCAATATCTTGCCATTTGCTGTTGGACAACCAAAAACTCGGTGTAGCCTAAGTCGGCATCCGAATGGCCGCGCTTGGTCGTGGTATAATATGCCGAGACAGAAAGTATGCAAACAAGGTATGCAATATTCACAGCCGGTATTCTGGTTTTGATCTGTTGGATCAAGGTCAGCGAAGCCAGGAGCATAATACCCATCACGGGGAGAATGTAACGATAGGTGAAAAAATTCAGAATGGAAAAGATGAGAAAAGGTATCAGAACTGCAAAACTTATAATCAGGAAGCGCTGGTATTCAATTTTCTTTTTTTGAAAAAGAAGGATTCCCAAAGCCAAAATAGCAGTAAAAAAGATCACGTTTCGGCCATGGGCCAGGAAGAGCGTTGATGTTGCCGAATTGAACTTGAAAAGCACTTTGGCACTGTCGAAGATAATGTACCCGAGGTGATCTGAAAAAAAGAAGACGCCGAATTTGAGGTAATGAAGAATTAGAAATGCTGCATAAACAAAAACCGGAACTGCGAGAAAGGCTAGATCACGCCAAAACTGATGGGTCTTTAAGTTTCGGTAATTTTCAAACAGATAGGTCAATCCAAATACCATGATAAAAACAACTCCGGTTTCCTTGGTGAGCATTATCAGCGAACCAAAGATGGAATACAATCCGAATTCACGCGATAAGTAGCTGTCAAATGAAAGCATAAAAAGAGTAAACAGTAATATCTCGGGCAAGACCAGACTGGCTTGGGCTAAAAACATCGGTTGAACAGCAAGCAGCACCACGGCAATATTGGCCAGCAACAGATTCGTGTGCCGACGGGCAAACCGGTGAAACACATATAATGCGACCAATGAAATCAATAAAGGGAACAGCCGCATCAGGATTATTGAGTTACCGGCAATGAATTTCAACCATAAAGAGGCCAGAAAGTAGAAAAATAACGGGTGTCCTTTTGAAAGGATGAGCGGAATAGTTCCGGGCATCATACCGGGACCAACTTTTGCCATTTCCAAAATGGCCGGGTAATACGAGAAGGTTTCGTCAAAAAGATAAGGTAGTCCGAGGTGTGGAATTTTAACCACAATCGTAATTATAAACGCAACAAGTAAAAAAATCCAAGGATGGTTCAAGTGTTTCATTTAGTCAGGCTTAGTATCTTCAGCTATTCATGGTTCAGGAACGGGATAGTTTCCGGATATATTTTTCCGGTTGCCCGCAATGCTAAACAGATTGCAAAAATTAGTCGGATTCAATCAAAGTCAAATTCATGGGTGTTCAGTCGGGCTTTGGCTTGTTTGTATTCCTGAAGGAGATGCTCCATAATTGTTTTTACCGGAAGTATTTCGTCGATCAAAGCCGAAACCTGCCCGATTTCCAGTTCGCCTTCCCGAAGATCGCCCTCAAACATTCCTTTTTTTGCCCGTCCGCGCCCCAGCAGCGATTTCAACGTTTCAGCATCGGCGCCTTCCTTTTCCTGTTTATCTACTTCCTGAAAAAAATCGTTTTTGATCAGCCTCACCGGGCCGACTTTTTTTAGAGAAAGCTTGGTGTCGCCTTCTTTTAATCCAAGAATCAGTTTTTTGAACTCCGGATGGGCCGACGATTCTTCGGACACGGCAAAGCGCGAACCAATTTGCACTCCCTCGGCACCTAAAGCCAGAACAGCCAGCAAGGCATCGCCGTTACCGATTCCCCCGGCAGCCATCAGTGGCAGCGAAGTAACTTTTCGTACGGCAGGAATCAGCGTCATGGTGGTGGTTTCCTCCTTTCCGTTGTGTCCGCCTGCTTCAAAACCTTCGGCAACAATTGCGTCAACTCCGGCTTCTTCACATTTCAGGACAAAAGCCGAGCTGGCAATTACGTGTGCTACTTTAATTCCGCGTTCCTTCAACCAGGAGGTATATTTTTTCGGACTTCCGGCTGAGGTAAAAACGACCGGAACCTTCTCCTCTGCAATGATGTTCATAATCGTTTCCAGTTCGGGATAAAACAGCGGGACGTTTACCCCAAAAGGTTTATCGGTGGCTTGTTTGGTTTTTTGAATGTGTTCGCGAAGGGTTTCTGGATGCATCGATCCGGCGCCAATTAGGCCAAGTCCGCCGTGGTTGCTCACCGCAGAGGCTAGTCTCCACCCGCTGCACCATACCATCCCGGCCTGAATAATCGGATATTTGATTCCGAAGAGTTTACAAATCCGGTTTTCCATAATTAAAAACGTGTTCTGAAATTTGTCTCAAAGGTAGAAATTTAACAACGGAGAACAGGTATCAACGACCACAAAAGCAAATTTAGTAATGATCAATTGCACAAGAGTTAACATCATAGTAAAATGAGCAACAATTGCGGAAAAGAGTTCCGATTTCGGATAGTCAAGAATTCGAAAAGCGGGCTAATCTAAAATTATTTTTTGAGTTGACAGCTGACTCTTGTTTTTCAGTTGGATGAAATAAACACCCTTCGGTAAATTGCTTAAGTCCAGAGTTGTATTTCCGATTGCAGAAAAGGAATCAGTGCACACAGTTTGTCCTGAGATAGTAATAACCTGAACATCTACAGTTTCGCTAGTCATAACATTCCATTCTAAATGAACCAGCCCTTTAGTGGGATTTGGGAAAACGCGCATATCTTTATTGGCTGTTTGATCATCAATCCCAGTTGAAATGAAAGAACGCACTACATTACTGATTCTCAACTCATCGATATACCCATCGAGATCAGTTCCGATAAACAAATCCTTCGAATTCAGGTAAGTCGTCGTTGATGTATATTTCTGAGAATCCTCGGCAATTTTTTTTCGGTTCTTATCGCGTATAATCATGCGAATTTCAGCATTTTTTGTATCTCGGATATAAGCTACATGATACCATTCATTTAGCGTACAGGCCTGCAAACTTTTACCTATACGAGAACCCGCACCCGAAAAGTAAAATCCATGAAATATATTACCCCACCATGGATTAATTTCCAGAGAATAATTCGATTCATACGAATTGCTGTCGCCTGGTTTCGAAAGAATATACATCCCCGCATTGGCATTCAAAGAATTTAATTTAACCCAAGCTTCAATCGTCCAATCGCCGCTTAAATTCAGGTTTGGTGTATGTTTTACTGTAACTGGTGATGAAGTTCGTAATGTATTGCCAAAAGAAGTTGTACGCGAAGCATCCGACTGTACGTTATCTGCCGTGCCATTTGCATCGCCCGAAGCATACGCCCTGTTCGCCAGATCATTATCAAAGTGCAGCAGCAAAAGAGTATTCTCATCATAGAGATACGGACCTCCAATTGTGTTTGATTTAAGAACTGTAAAAACTTTTTCGCTGACATCGTTCTTGGCAGCATTGGTTGCATCACTAATCCGAACTTTATATTGATTGCTAGTTTCAGATGGAACCAGCCATTTATAAAACGATGCCGAACTATTGACATTCGTTTCAATTGTATTCCAACTAGTCCCATTATTTTCGGAATATTCAAGTTTTATTTTCGGAATAATTGTATTGTCCCATTGTAAACGGGTGGTATCTCCGGCAATCAGATATTCTCCTCCATTGGGGAATTTTACACTAACAGTTGTTGGATCAGTAAGATTAAATGGTCCCAAAACAGTTTCAATATTCAGATTATCGGGAGCTGTAAATTTCAGAAAAAACTTTCCGGTATAGATTCCAGCATTCCAGGTACAGGTAGTTTGTGTTGTTTTACTGGCAACTTCCGTCCAGCTTGTCTTGTTGTCGGTCGAAACCAGCACATTCAGTTTCACATTGGCTTTCAAAGATGTCCAGCTGATACTAACCGGAGTTGAAGTAAGATCTTTTTCGGCCACCGGAGTTTTTAAGGTAAGCATGGGGATATTCTGAACCCGAACGTCAAAATCGAAATAAAAATCATCCATAAACGCCTGTCCGGATGAATATCCCATCTTCTGATAACCACTCAAATCATCAAGTTGCACATTTTTAACTGCTGAATATCCTCCTTTTCTGTAAATAAAATCATTTAAGAAATACCCTAAATATTTATAGCCATAATCGGTTTCGTACCCCGGATATATTTTGGTGTCTTCGTAAGTTGGCCGATGTCCAAAGAACTTAGTTCCTCTTTCAAGTGAGGAGATTGTCAATTGTTTCCAAAAACCAGGACCCTGTTCGGCATTCGAATAATCCGAATTCAACGGACCTGCATCGCTAAAGAAGGCAAAACCTTCTCCCAGCCACTGTGTTCCGGCTCCAACAGGCAAAAGTCCCTGAAAAGCATGCGCCAATTCATGTCTTCCCAAGGCCACAACATCATTGACACGCTCAACTTTTGACGTACACCCAAAATGAACACCAAAAGGTCCAGCTGTTCCACCAATATTAGCTGTTGCCGGATCGCACGAAATACCTTCAATAATTGCATCAGCACAATCAGCCAGTGTGAAGGCAATTAGTTTGTCGAAGGCCTTAATTCCGTAGTTGGTGTTATACTCTTTGTAGGCATCTTCCAGAGCCTTCGAAATCCTTGGAAAATTAACCGCTGCATCAACCGGACGGGTATAAAACCTGAAATGTTCGGTCTCCTCAACAACTTTGATCCGAAGGTTTTCATTGGGTTCCTGAAATCTGGCATAACAGTACCTGTTAAAATCATCAAGTAATCCTTGCAAATTAGTAATACTATACCAATCAGGATATACATCAAAAGAACTGACTTTAACGGAGGTTATGCAGGGAAATCCCCAATTCTTGAAAACTTTCATAAACTCGCCAAAGGCCATAGCAACTCCAACTCCGTTGTTGGCTGCAAAAGTGGAGGAGTTGTTCAGTACATCAAATGATGCAAAGCTTCCGCCGTATTTATTTATTGCTGTTTTTATCGCAGCATCGGTAATGTTTAACCCCGATTCATAGGCCGGAAATCCAACTTTGAGCAACAAAGGCATTTCGCGGGTTTGGTAGAAAAAATAGATATACGATTGACACAAATAATAAAGAGCAGCATTGCTGATGTCAGCGAATACTTCCTTCTGTGCGGCAGTAGTAGGTTCGCTAACATTAATTGTACCATCTGTAGCCACAAAACCAATGTCAAAAGGTAGTGCATTAGAAGGCTTTTGTGCATCGTACTCAGCTGCTGTAATTTTTTTAAACGAATAATTAAAAAACGAGAATGCTGGAGCTGTATGAGGAAGTCCGTATAATTTCAGAACATTTATTCGGTTCTGAACAAGAGCCATATCAATACCTGTTTGATCATCGGTATTGCTGTATTTAAAGGCGGCTACCGGAGCATTCACATTCGAATTCTCTACTTCGAGCCACCGGCTTCCTGCTGTGCATTGATTGACGTTGAATTCAAGTCCGGCATTGGGAGCTGAGGGATTATCCACAAAAAACTTGTATTGATAACTTCCATATTGAACAATCGGAATTGTGGTTGAATAAACAGTTCCCGATTCGAGTGTAAGCTGATTTCTTGGATTCCACCAATTAAAGTCACCTTTAACAAAAACCTTGTGCGTTGCCGGGTTAAAATAACCGGCTTGTATCATCGCAGCCATATCGACTGAAAATTTGACACTTGTTGTTTTATTCAAATCCAAATAACTGTCGAGAAACATTTCCCAGGCTGATTGCAAAGCATCAAGGTTTGCATAACCAATATCGGTATAGTTCATGTTCTCGACAAATCTGGCCATTGCGGCCTCACCCTTGGTTTTAATAATGAAATAGGCTACGATGTATGAGTAAGGATACCCGTTTCGTGAGTCGGTAAAGAGTTTATCTATTTTGGGCTTGCCAAATTGTTGAATATCTGTTTTTATCCAATCTTTGGTCGAAATTTGCCTTCCATAATAGCAGGCAACCCCTTCGTTTAGCCAACCGGGAAGAGTAATCTTGGTTTTCCAGGCATTCACACAATGTGTAAATTCATGTACCAGCACATCCACACTTCCATTATAATCAACTTTGGTAGGCGACACTGTGGTAATCAGATTTTTTCCCCATGCGCTTCCGGTCGATGATTCTCCAGACTCCGGATAACCATTGGCCAGATGAAGGGCATCAAGGTTTTTATAAATGTAAATGTTGATTTTTTCGGTAACTGTAGCTTGCAATGCCGAAACAATCCGTGTATAATTTTGCTCAAGACGAGAGGAATAGTCATTTATAATATCTTTCTCCTGTGAGGTACAATAAAAATTAAAATGCGTAGTCGATTTGGTTAGTACCATATCTTCGTCGTTGTAATACACGACCGGCAGGTTCAAATCATTCGTTCCAACCTGAAGTCTGCGGTTCCACAAGGAACCATAAAAAGTCCGGATAGGAAAATCCTTTTCCAATCCATCATTAGCTGCACCTGGTGTTGAAATACAATATTTATATTCCTGCCAGCTGTTTTCGTTGAGAGGAATGGTAGCTGAATAAATATTGTCGCTCCCGGCTATCATCTGGTTGGTTTTTCCCCAATTGTTAAACGAGCCATAAACATAAACCTGGTCGGCTTGAGGGTTGAAAAGTTTTTGACTGATTAATTTGCTCAGATCAACAGAAAATTTGACGGTTTTGGTTGCGCCGAAGGTTGCAAAAGCAGAGAATAGAAACAATCCTAAAAAAAGATGGAGGGAAATAATAGGTTCTCGAAAATGATTGGTTTTCATCGTTAATTTCAGTTGAATTAGAAAAACATGAAAATACCTGACAGGAGGAACATAAAAAAAAGAATTATGTATGAATTGATCAATCAGGACAATGATTTGGTCAACTAATATTGGTTTTTCGACTGTTGTTGCCTCCGTTTACGAAATGCCGATGGAGTTTCACCCATTTTGGAAATAAATGCTGCATAAAAGGCAGAACGGGATTTAAATCCGGTATTGATTCCGATTCCTTCGATCGTAAGATTATCAGTAGATGTATTATTTAAAAGCTCACAAGCCTCATTTACTCTTAAATGATTGATCAGATTACTAAAGGATCTTTCGCCAAAATGATTTACCACTTCTGAGAGTGTTGTGCGATTTGTTTTTAAACGTTGAGCAAGATTGTTTAAATTGATTTCCGGGTCGCGATACAGTTTTTCATTCTCCAGAATTTGTTGTAATTCGTTCCAAAGATTGATTCTTTCTTTCGCCATGGTTTTGACTTTTGGCTTTTCATTCAGATCAATCCTACTACTATCTTTTACACTCCTGATTTTTTGAATTCTCAAAACACCAAACAATGTCAATCCAAAAATCAGAATTCCACCACCCAAATAAACAATCGGGACTTTTTCAAAAAGGCCAACGCGAGTCTTTAACTGCTGTAATTCGCGCTCTTTTTGTTTTACTGAATACTTAACCTGAAGTTCGGAAAGCTGTTGCAACCATTTTTGTTTATTAATCGAATCCTTCAGCGAATTGTATTTTTTCATATAACTAACACTTGCCTTAAAATCACCATTTTTCTCACAAACAACCGACAATTGTTTCAAAATATTTTCGAGAATAGGTAAATAATTAGCTTTTTGAGCATACTGTAAAGCTGTCAGATAATAATCCTGAGAAGCTTTATATCTCTTGTTTCCAAATTCATGCTCCGCAATCCCTTCATAAACATCAGCTAAACCCAATGGGCTACCAAATTTTTTTTGAAGCTGAAGGGCTTTCTCAAACCACCAACGACAACTATCCGGAATATTAATCTTGCTGTAAGATTTTGCAATTCCTACGCAACAGAAACCTGCCCGCTCGTATTCTCCTACCTCTTCCAGCAAACGACAGGCTTGAAGATACCAGGAGAGTATCTCGCGTTGATTTACGCTCTGCATGGCCAAAAGATTTGCATATTGCAAATAGAAAATACCTTTAAATCCAGAATTCCGGAGCGATTTGATATACTGCACATTTGATTTCAGGTTATTTTGAGCACTCAATGTATCGCCTGCTGCAAGTTCAATCTCAGAAAGATTAAACACAATATTTAGTCGACTTACGATATCAGGAGCATTTTGGGCAGCAACCTGATAATACCTATGTGCAACGGGTAAATTATCTTTATCTTTATATGAAATGGCAAGAATTCGGTTGGCCTCATAATTAGGCCTTCGGAAAATGGAAAGGTAACATGAATCCGACTTCTGAGCCATTTCAATAGCCTTCGCTGTATTACGAAGCTTTAAATAAATATTGGCTTGTAAATTCCAGATTCTCCAATTGGGAACCTGATCCTGACGCCCTGCTTTCAATAAAGAATCAGTAATATTCAAAGCTCTTTGCGGATCTGATTTTCGGCATGAAACAGCTATTTCAAAACTTGTTGCAGCCGATTCATTCTCTTTAGTATTACTAAAACTAAAAATCAGAATTATCAAAAAGTAGTTTAAACCTAACAAAAAATTCATATTTCAACAGCAATTGCCTTGCCTTTAATATACGACAACTAATAAGTATAAAAGCGTTTACGTTTCTTCCACAATTACTTTTTCCAGTTCGGTGGTGAGCTGGACGAGCGAAATTTTGTGCATCAGTTCGCCGTTCACCGCCAGCGAAATGGTGCCTTTTTCTTCGGAAACCACGATGGCCATGGCATCGGTAACTTCTGAAATGCCAATACCTGCACGGTGACGAAGCCCGAGACCCGGATCAAGGTCATGTCGCTCGGTTAGCGGAAGAATGCACCGGGCAGCAGCAATACGGGTACCTAAAATAACTACTGCACCATCGTGCAACGGTGTATTTTTAAAGAAAATAGTTTCGAGTAAAGCCGATGAAATCCTTGCATTTATTTTTTCTCCGGACCGGACAATTTCTTTTAATTCCGAATGGCTGGGAATCACGATCAATGCGCCGGTTTTTGAACGGGCCAGGTTGTCGCAGGCCCGGACAATTTCTTTAATTTGGAGATTCGTGGTCGGTTTAATTTTTTCAGAAGTAAAAAGTTTTTCGAGTCCAAAATTGCGGCTGAGCTGATAATTGGTACCAATAAGCAACAGAAAGCGCCTGATTTCCTGTTGAAAAACAACAATCAGCGCCAGCACGCCAACACCAATAAACTGTCCCATCAGGGTGCCAAGTAACTCCATATTCATGGCTTTGATGACCAGCCAGCAAACGTAAACCAGGAAAAACCCGATAAATATGCTGAATGCGACGGTACCTTTGATAATCCGGTACATTTGATAGAGCAGGAATGCTACCAGCAGAATATCAATCACATCCAATACCCGTATGGTAATAAACAAGGTCATATTTATCAGTTTTTATATCGAAATGGGTTTCGGAGATGCACTTCCTCCGTTAGATATTATTCAGTGGTTGAGCGCATCATATTCAGAATCTGCACGGTTTCGACAGCTTCGCGAACATCGTGTACCCGCAGAATATCGGCTCCTCCCATCAGGGCCAGGGTATTCGCTACCGAAGTGCCGTTAAGTGCCTCTTCAGGAGTTGCCCCAAGCAGTTTGTAGATCATTGATTTTCGGGAAACGCCAATCAACAGCGGTAGCTGAAAAACTTTGAAAGAATCGAGCCTGTTCAACAGTTCGTAATTGTGTTCAAGCGTTTTTCCGAAGCCAAATCCAGGATCGATAATCACATCTTTTACCCCGGCCCGATTCAGTTTCTTGACCCGGTTGGTGAAAAACATGGATATATCGCGAATAATATCTTCATATACCGGATCTTCCTGCATTTTGAGCGGGGTTCCCTGCATGTGCATCAGAATATACGGTACGCCCAGCTTCCCGACGGTATCGAACATGTGTACGTCAAAATCTCCGCCCGAAATATCATTCACGATGCAGGGACCGCATTCTTCAATCACTTTCAGGGCGACCCATGAACGATAAGTGTCGATGGAAACAAAAGCCTGGGGAAAATTTTTCCTGACAGCTTTTACCGCAGGCAAAAGACGATCAATTTCATCTTTGGTCGAAATGCCTTCAGAGCCTGGCTGTGTTGAAACAGCACCGATGTCGATAATGGTTCCTCCCTGTTCCAAGATCTCTTCAGCCCGACTGATGACTTTTTTTTCTGTTTTGTACTTTCCTCCGTCAAAGAACGAGTCAGGGGTCACGTTCAATATTCCCATGACAACCGGTCTGGCAAGATCAATCAATCGCCCGTTCAGATTAATGGTGTTCTTGCGTTTCAGAAATTTAGTGGCAGTTGTGGTGATTAACATAGGGCAAAGATTAGTGCTAAATACAAATGCGTTACACAAAAGTAAAATAAAATAGAACTAAAATACACTTTAATTTAATACTTTTATGCCTCCAAAATTACGATAATCATGGATAAAACGAGCCAACAATACGATTGTGTGATTGCTGTGTGTCAGGATATTTTCACCAAAAAGATGAAAGATTACGGCATTGCCTGGCGCATTCTCAGACCCAGTTCAATGACTGATCAAATCTACATAAAAGCTCAACGAATCAGGAGCATTGAGCAAAAAGGGATCAGCAAGATTGACGAAGGTGTCCGGTCAGAATATATCGGCATTGTAAATTATTGCATCATGGCGTTGATCCAGCTGGAAAAAGGAATTTCGGAAACAGATGACCTCACTGAAGCTGAAACGCTCAGTTTGTACGTTAGTCATTTTCAGGAAGCCAAAAACCTGATGATGGCCAAAAATCATGATTACGACGAAGCCTGGCGGAACATGCGGATGAGCTCGTATACCGACCTGATCCTGATGAAACTGAAACGCACCAAACAAATTGAAGATAACTTGGGCAAAACCATTATTTCGGAAGGAATTGAAGCAAATTACCTTGACATGATCAATTATGCCGTTTTTGCGTTAATTAAGATTGAATTTTAAAAGCTGTTTCCATGATTAAGCACATTGCCCGTATCCTGCTTGGATTGACATTCGTTTTTTCAGGCTTTGTAAAAGGTATCGATCCGTGGGGATCGGCCTATAAATTCACCGATTATTTTAATGCTTTTCAGATGCCCTGGTTGACCAACCTTGCTTTTGCCCTAGGCATTTTGCTGGCTGCTGCCGAGTTTGCCATGGGGGTAGCCCTGATTTTTAATTTTTATCTCCAGATAACCAGCTGGTTTACGCTGGCTTTTATGGTGTTTTTTACCGGCCTGACCTTTGTGTTGGCCCTGACTAACCCGGTTACCGATTGCGGCTGCTTTGGCGATGCCCTGGTTCTGACCAACTGGCAAACATTTTACAAAAATATTGTCTTGATTTTGCTGGCCATTTATGTCTTTACCCATCGAAAAGATTTCAGAAGTAAAAACGGCCCGATGCTTTCCATTGCTTTAACTGGAATGACAATGGTCTTTTATTTCTACCTGGTGAATTATTCTTACAATCATTTGCCGATCATTGATTTCAGCCCTTATAAAGTTGGCTCCAATATTCCCGATGGCATGAAGGTTCCGGAGGGAGCCACCAAAGATGTGTATGAAAACAATTTTATTTACAAGAACATCAAAACGGGAGAGGAAAAGGAATTTACCGAGGCAAATTATCCCTGGCAGGATACCCTGAACTGGAAATTTGTAAAAATGGAAGACCCCAGGCTGATTCAAAAAGGATATAAACCTCCGATTCATGATTTCAGGATTGAAACGCCGGAAGGCGAGGACATCAAAGACTTTTTCCTGTATGACGAAAAATACACGTTTATGGTCATTGCGTCGAACCTTCAGAAGTCCAATAAGGAAGGGATGAAGAAGGCTGCCGAACTGGCTAAAGCGGCTAAAAGCAAAGGCTACAATTTTATTGCGCTGACGTCATCGTCGCCCGATAGTTTTGAAGCATTCAAAGCTGAAACCGGTGCGCAGTTTGACTTTTTCAATACCGACGAAATCACCTTGAAAACGATTGTCCGTTCGAACCCGGGATTGATTGTGCTGAAAAAAGGTACGGTGGTGAGAAAATATCATTTTAACGATATCCCGAAGCCGGAAGAACTGGATGGCCAGCTTACAGAGTAATTATACTAAAACCCCGAAATTACCGTTCGCTTAAAAAGCTGAATCCAACGAATTATGCGCAAACTTATCACTCTGATCGTTTTTCTTGCCGGTATTACTCTTGCGGCGTTTAGCCAGATCGGAGGCGAATCGACTTACGAATTTCTGAACCTGACCAACTCGGCCCGGATGGCTGCCCTGGGCGGAAATCAGGTCGCTCTGAACGACTCAACCGACCTGAATGTTTCGTACAACAACCCTTCGTTGCTGCGTCCCGATATGAAAAATATGCTGGCAGTCAATTATGTCGACTATTTCGCCGGAGTTAACTACGGGTATGCGGCTTATTCGTTTGGAACGCCATTGCCCGGTAATTTTGCAGTCGGGATGCATTACATCAACTACGGAAGTTTTATTGAAGCGCTGCCCAACGGCCAAAAAACCGGGGCAACATTCAACGCCGCCGAGTACGCCCTCAACCTGATCTGGTCAAACGAATATGACCGCTTTACTTATGGTGTCAACCTGAAACCGATCCTTTCCACCTTCGAGAGTTATCAGTCGTTTGGGATTGCAGCCGATTTGGGCATCAGCTATTTCAATAAAAATCGCTATTCTGTTATTTCGTTGGTTGCCCGGAATGTAGGTTCGCAAATCACAACTTATTACGAAGGAGCCGAAAGAGAATCAATTCCATTCGATTTGCAGTTCGGTGTTTCAAAAAAACTGCAACATGCACCAATTCGTTTGGTAGGCACTATGCAGCACCTTCAGAAATGGGATTTATCGAAACCCAAAGAGGAAAGAGTCGGCATGACAACCGTTTTGAAGGAAGAAAATTTCGGTCAGAAATTTATGCGGCACTTGGTTTTGGGCGTAGAATTGCTTCCCTCGCCTAATTTTACCATCCGTGCAGGTTACAATCATCAGATCAGGCAGGAATTGCGTCTCGACGAAAAAATGTCGACCGTTGGATTTTCCTGGGGATTCGGCTTTCGGATTTCACGTTTTCAGATTAATTACGGATCAGCACGTTATCACCTGGCTGGAGCCAGCAACCTGATTTCGGTGGCATTGGATTTGGGAGATGATTTGCAAAAGAGATGAGTAATTCGATAGTTTGAAAATTCGATTATTTTATCTGGCAGCCAACCAATAAATATTTGATAATTATGAAGAGATGCGATTAATCGCTATTTTTCTTTCCAAATTTAAATCCCTTCATTTATCAAAATTCTAAAATTTTATCTTTAGTTTTATGGTTATAGATAACCAACCTTTGTATGAAAATTTTTGATGAAAGATAATGCAATTAAGCCAAGTAAAATGAAAAAACTTATCCTTCTGCAGATTGCCATTTTTTCTACTGTAAATGCCTATTCAGCCTGCTTAAGAAATGTACCCTTTGAGCTGAAACAACCTGATGGAACAGCTATTCATCAAGAGTCTATGCGGGCAACCCAAGTAGGAGATGATACAACGCCGCCTGTTTTAGTAAGTTTTACTCTTAGTCAGACAACCGTCGATTTTACTAATAGTAGTTTAGCTACTGCTGTTGTAACCTATACCGCTAAGTACATCGATAATGAGAGTGGAATTGCTCCTGACAACGGATATGTCGGTTTTAATGAACCTGTTATTAAACTTAATGCAACTCTTCCTTATTCAATATCAATATCCAGTCCCCAAAGATTATCTCAAACACGAAACGAGGTAATCTTTCAGGGAACTATTACAATATGGCAAGATGTAAGCCCATTGGTTATTGAGATATTGTCGATTGATAAAGTCTTCGATGCTATGGGGAATAACAGCTATTACAATACCAATGATTTAAAAAGTAAAGGGTTCCCTACAACTATCACTGTAATTGATCAAAATCCGGATGTAACACCTCCTGTTTTAGCCAGTCTTACGATTAGTCCGGAAACGGTTGATGTTACCAATGGGCCTGCGGATATTACTTTTACTGCACGTTTTACCGATAGCAAAAGCGGATTTCATTCAAATAAAAATGTACTTTCTAATCCTAACCTAGCTTTTGGAATTTCAGGTGGAACAAACCAAGATCCAAATTTTGGAACAAGCTTAAGTGAGGAGATATCTTATACATCAAACGATGTAACTTACCGGGGAACCACAACAATACCTCAATATGCGAAACCTGGGATTTACAAAATTTGGTATATCAATTATGAGGATATTAAAAGAAATCAATTTTATCCCCATTCATCTGAATTAGAAAGCATGGGTTTCCCTATATCAGTAACTGTGATTGATCGAAATCCGGATTTAGCTCGGCCACAAATAGAAAGTTTTACATTGACTCCAACCGTTGTTGATGTTAGTAGTGCCCCGGCTACAGTGAAGGTTAAAGTTCATGCAACAGATGATCTAAGCGGTATCAAAGATATGCAAGCTTTTTTTTTGCCGCCCATTGGTTATAAAATTGGTGTTTATGATTTTGTACTTGTTTCAGGTACTCAGACAGACGGAGTATATGAAGGAAATTTAACAATTCCTCAGAGCTTACAAACAGGCGAATGGGATTTCTATTTTATTTTTATGGGGGAAAATACTAGAGAATGGATCAAAGTATATGAGCCAGAAATGCAAAGCAAGGGTTTTGCTACAAAAATTAAATTATTGGTGCCACCCCAAACGCCTGATCTCGCATCCCCTGCAACTGGAATTACAAACCAGGCTACCTCTTTACAATTATCATGGGATGTGGCATTAAATGCAACTCAATACCACCTACAGGTTTCTACCGATACCCAGTTTTCTACGCTTGTATATGATGATTCAACAGTTACGAACACATCAAAAACACTGAGCGAATTAGCATATAATACAAAATATTATTGGAGAGTAGCTTCAAGCAATGAACTCAGGGCAAGTGAATATTCTTCTGTCTGGAGTTTCACTACAAAACCTGAAGAATTGAAAGCTCCGGCTTTACTTTCTATAACGAACGGTTCAACCAATCAGCCCACAACCATCAACCTTAATTGGCAGGCGGTTGGCAATGCAACAACCTACCATTTGCAGGTTTCACCTAACAACCTGTTCTCAGTACTTTTGGTTAACGATTCCACGATTATAAATACCTCTAAAAACATAACAGGGTTGCCAAACAGCTCGACTTATTATTGGCGGGTTAAAGCAAAAACGCCAAGCGGGAGCACCCTATTCTCTGATGTTTGGAATTTTACAACAATAATAGCAACACCTTCAATTCCAGCATTGGTCTATCCAATAAAAGACAAGATCAATCAAGAACGAACATTTGACCTATCGTGGGGCGCTGTCCCTACAGCTGAAACATATCATTTGCAAATTGCAAGTGATGAGACATTTTCCTCCCCTCTTATTGATAATACCTCTCTTACGGGAGTAACATTTAAGCTAAACAATCTGTTACCCAATGTGAAATATTACTGGAGAGTTAGGGCAAATAACATAGGTGGGTCAAGTGAATTTTCGCCAATATGGAATTTCACCACTGGTACATTTGTACTTCCTTTTCCTTTATTATCACTACCTCTAAATAATGCTTTCGATCAATCAACTTCTTCAACACAATTTAGTTGGAATCCAGTTCCATATGCTGGGTCATATCGAATCCAAGTGTCAGAAGATGCCTTATTTTCCAATCTTCGATTAGATGCTTCATTAACAGGAACCACCTGTGGATATTCGAACTTACCACCTAATACAAAGTTTTATTGGAGAGTTCGTGCACAAAATACGGATGGGGACAGTGAATTTTCTGAAATAAGGAACTTCACGACAGCTTATACCTATCCAATATTATTGTTTCCAGCCAATTACTCCGTAAATCAACCTACATCAGTAATACTAAAATGGAATCTTTTCCCAACTTCAACAAGTTATAATTTACAAGTTTCAACAGCAGAAAATTTCAGTACTACACTAATAAGCAAAACTGGAATAAGTGGAACGAGTTACGATTTATCAGGTCTATCAAACAATACAATTTATTACTGGCGAATATCTTCAGCAAATGGCACAACTAATAGTCCGTGGTCAAATACATGGTATTTTAAGACTAAACAAATAAACCAACCACCGGTTGCCAATGCCGGGAATGATCAAACTGTCAATGAAGGGACAACTGCAACATTGGATGGCTCGGCTTCGTCTGACCCCGATAACGACCAACTGACTTACAAATGGACCGCCCCAGCAGGGATTACTTTAAGCTCATTGTCAGCACAAAAGCCAACTTTCACCGCTCCGCAAGTTTCGTCAAACACGAACTATACTTTTTCGTTGGTTGTTAACGACGGTACAGCTGATTCCCCTGCCGACCAGGTGGTCATCACTGCTAAGAACCAAAACCTGCCACCGGTTGCCAATGCCGGGAATGATCAAACTGTCAATGAAGGGACAACTGCAACGTTGGATGGCTCGGCTTCGTCTGACCCCGATAACGACCAACTGACTTACAAATGGACCGCCCCAGCAGGGATTACTTTAAGCTCATTGTCAGCACAAAAGCCAACTTTCACCGCTCCGCAAGTTTCGTCAAACACGAACTATACTTTTTCGTTGGTTGTTAACGACGGTACAGCTGATTCCCCTGCCGACCAGGTGGTCATCACTGTTAAGAACCAAAACCTGCCACCGGTTGCCAATGCCGGGAATGATCAAACTGTCAATGAAGGGACAACTGCAACGTTGGATGGCTCGGCTTCGTCTGACCCCGATAACGACCAACTGACTTACAAATGGACCGCCCCAGCAGGGATTACTTTAAGCTCATTGTCAGCACAAAAGCCAACTTTCACCGCTCCGCAAGTTTCGTCAAA
Organism: Prolixibacteraceae bacterium; assembly: GCA_963676535.2. GTDB lineage: Bacteria > Bacteroidota > Bacteroidia > Bacteroidales > Prolixibacteraceae > Aquipluma. The sequence goes on from CAXXKQ010000035.1 coordinate 41,269, forward strand.
CACGAACTATACTTTTTCGTTGGTTGTTAACGATGGTACAGCTGATTCCCCTGCCGACCAGGTGGTCATCACTGTTAAGAACCAAAACCTGCCACCGGTTGCCAATGCCGGGAATGATCAAACTGTCAATGAAGGGACAACTGCAACATTGGATGGCTCGGCTTCGTCTGACCCCGATAACGACCAACTGACTTACAAATGGACCGCCCCAGCAGGGATTACTTTAAGCTCATTGTCAGCACAAAAGCCAACTTTCACCGCTCCGCAAGTTTCGTCAAACACGAACTATACTTTTTCGTTGGTTGTTAACGACGGATTACTGGATTCCTCGCCTGCAACAGTCAAAGTAACCGTTTTAAACAGATTGGATGTTGCTGTTTCGACAATTAAAAGCCCTCCGATTAAGGTTTTCCCTAACCCGACAATAGGAATAATTATCATTGAATTCACTCAAAATCAAGATAAAAAGACTGAGGTTTCAGTTTCAAACATGGTTGGTGCTGAAGTATTCAGAAAAGAAATAACTGATGTTGCCAAATTTCAGATTGACCTTTCGAATCAGGTGAGCGGAATCTATTTGCTTAAAGTTATAAGTGGCACCCAGCAGGCTATCAATAAAATTGTGGTCAGGAAAGACTAAAAAAGGAGTTTAATCATTTCATAATTGACAAATGACTTAATTTCTTCAGTTATATCCATCGTAATTGGCAAATATTCGTTCATAGCAAAAGTATCCATCATGATTGACAAAACTGTTTATCCTGTGTTTATTTGTATCGAAACTCAAAATCCTTCACATGACCTTTCTTCCAAACGATAAACTTTTCAGCGCCAGGTGGTTTAAAGATTACAGCATGATTGTAATTGGTTCTTTCATTCTGGCTGTTGGTTTTGTCTTTTTCATTTCGCCACACCGTATTGTTCCGGGTGGCGTTTATGGCATTGCCATCGTCGTGCATTACATGTCGCAAAACTGGTTTTCGTTCTGGCCCGAAGGAATCCCGATTGGCTTATTCGGCCTGATTTTGAATATTCCGCTAACCATTGCGGGCATCAAAATTCTGGGGCCCCGATTTGGCGTCAAAACCGTGGTAGGCTTTGTCCTTTCTTCGGTTTTTATGGATGCGATTACTTTCATGCGGGTCGACGGTGATGCCCCGTTGGTTAACGATATTTTACTTTCGTGTGTCTTTGGTGGAGTTTTGGTTGGCTTTGGGCTGGGACTGATCTTTAAATCGCGGGCTACTTCGGGTGGATCGGACATCATTGCCATGATTATTGCCAAATACACCCGGATGCAGTTGGGCCAACTCATGATTTACGTCGATTCTACCATCGTATTGCTCAGTCTGGTCGCTTTCAAAGACTGGCAGATTCCGCTTTATTCGTGGGTGGTGATCTACATTACGGGAAGAGCAATTGATTTGGTTCTGGAAGGAAGCGACTACAACAAGGCTTTGCTGATTATTTCAGAAAAGCATGAAGAAATCAAACATAAATTATTAATTGACCTCGAACGCGGCGGTACTTATCTGAAAGGCACCGGCATGTTTACCGGGAACGACAAACATATTATTTATACCGTGGTAAGTCGTCGCGAAGTGGCCATTCTCGAAGAATTCATCAGTCAGATTGACCCGGAGGCTTTTATTACAGTGATGGATACCCACGAAATTTTGGGAGAAGGTTTTCAGTCACTAAAACACAAAGTCAGCGAACACTAGTTTAGGGCAAAAGTATAAAGGTATAGGGCAATTTCTAGCTGGACTTGAACTTTTGACTTTTTCCTCTTGACTTGTTTCAATCGAGTACAAAACGGTAAGTAATGGTTCCCACCTGAAAGGCCGGAGCATTTTCATCCACATTAAATTTAGCCAGAAGAGCGGCTTTCCGGGCTGCTGCAATCAGTTCCGGGTCGGTTGTATTTGACCCTTTAACCCCGGCCTCCGCTTTTTTAACTGCACCGGTTTTATCCACGGTAACCTGAACAACAACTACTCCTTCTTCATTGCCCGGATACGATGGTTTGGGGAGCGACAAAGCACTTCGGCCATCCAAACTGAATGAAACTCCATTACCGACGCCTCCGCCGGGGCCATATTTATCCGCATTGGCCGTTCCATTTGGGCTACCCTGGTTTCCGGCGCCATAAGTTACTCCCTGTCCGGTACTTTTTGAGTCAGCCGTTCCTTTGCCGTTTCCGCCAAAGGCATTTTTTGCACGACTGTTAATCTCGCCCACTTTACGCTGTTCGGCTGCTGCCTGGGCCAGTCGTTGCTCTTCTTCCTTTTTCTGACGGTCAATCTCGGCCTGGCGTAACCGTTCAGCTTCGTTCTGACGCTGTTTTTCCAGACGTTCCTGTTCCCGTTTTTCTTTTAGGAGTTTTTCTTTTTCCAGGTCTTTGGCTTTTTCAACTTCTTTTTTCTTTTTGGCCGATTCCATGGCTACGGTTTTCTCCATATCCTGGGTCATCAAAGCTTCTTTCTCCACCGGAGCCGCAATCTTTTTTTGCGGCTCCGGTGGTGGAGTCTTGGTTTCGGTAATTTTTTCTTCTTTATTTTTCAGGGGTGCTGATTCTCCCGGTGCCGGTTCTTCCATTCCGATACCGGTTTCCGAATCACCAAAATTGACGAGAATACCTTCTTCACCGGGCAAGGGCAGCGGAGTGAAAAAGCCAAAAAACAGCAAAAGCGCCAAAATTACCGCATGGGTGACAATGGTGCCAATTAATCCTGTTTTATGTTCTCTGATGTAATCCATTATTCTTCGGGCGCAGTGGCCAAAATCATTTTAAGCTGATGCTTTTTGGCAATGTTCATGATGTTTACGACCTGTTCAATCGGAACTGAACGATCGGCATGAAGCGCGATGTAGGTTTCTTCATCCTGTTTTTTTACCTTTTGCAAAAAAGGTTCAATTTCATGAAAAGCAACCCTTTTCAGATCGCCATTTTCGTTGATGTAATATTTTAGATCAGCGGTAATTGATACCGTGGTGATCGCCTTGGCAACTGTTTGGTTGTTGCTTTGTGGTAAAAGCAGTTTCAGTGCATTGGGCGCTACCATGGTCGAGGTAATCATGAAAAACAGCAGCAAGAGGAAAACGATATCAGTCATCGAAGCCATACTAAAACTCACTTCAACCTTATTTCGACGTTTTAAAGCCATGATCGTTTTGTTTTATTTTGCCGGTTCGTACAACATATCCATAAAGTCACTGGTTGCAGCTTCCATATTAAACACGACCTTTTCAACATTGGCTACCAGAATGTTGTAAGCAAAGTATGCTGTGATACCGACAATCAAACCAGCAACAGTTGTAACCATTGCCTGATATATACCCGACGATAACAAGGTGATATTAATGTTATTTCCTGCATTGGCCATGTCATAAAAAGCTTCAATCATCCCGGTCACTGTACCGAGAAACCCCAGCATGGGTGCACCTCCGGCGACGCTGGCCAAAACCGGAAGTCCTTTTTCAAGTTTCGAAACCTCAAGGTTTCCCACATTTTCAATAGCTGTTGTTACATCTGCCATTGGGCGACCAATGCGCGAAATTCCTTTTTCGATCATTCTGGCAGTTGGGGTATTTTCGCTACGGCAGAGTTCGAACGCCATCTCTATTTTGCCGTCGATAATATGTTTTCGTACCCGGTCCATCAGGCGTGAATCAACTTTCCCTGCTTTGCGAATGGCAATGTAGCGGTCGAAAAAGATGAATACAGCCACAAACGACAACAACACAATCGGGATCATGATCGGCCCACCTTTTATGGCCATATCGAAAAATCCGGTCACTACACCTTCGGGCTGAACGGCTTTACTGATAGCCTTCGTACCTTCGGTTAAATTTTGACTTGCTTGTAAAAAAATAAAATTCAACATACGCATTTTGTTTTTAAGTCAACCTTTTTAAAACGACAGTTCCATACAAATAGTATGCCCACAAAAATACAATTTATTTGAGTATAAACTTTCATGCAGACAGATCAGCCTGTTCCCGGCTGTTTTAGAGCGGTTTTGTGAAGAATAAGAATCGCTAACCGGTTTTTTTAATCGTTTTGGCCTTTGGCACTTTTCGTTTAAAAATACTTTTCAGTTTATTCAGGAGCTCATTAAAATCGTTGAAATCTTCGCGGTACGAAATGCCAACTCCCTGCGTATACGGCGAAGTTTCGTAAATAAGGTTGTTGTTGGCATGGTTATACGCTTTGAGCTGAAGTTTACCGTTCCGGATCAGTTTCACATTCACGTCGGCATCCCCAACGAGGCCGTTGTTATTGGCGTTGGTGCGCTGCGCCGAATTATTTCCGATGTTTCCGTTGATGCTGACCCGATCGTTAAATATTTGCGTGCTGAGGGCCAGTTCAACTTCATCGTTGGTAATCTGGTTTCCCGGACGATAATTCACCCCAATATCAAAATCGTTGCTGATTTGTGAAAGCCAGTTGCTGAACTGGTTTGAGAGTAATTCGCTTGCCGTAGAGCCAACCACACTGCTATTTGCTCCGGCATAGGTTCCCCGCAGATATTCGGGCGTATAAAACTTGCCGAGCACCAAAAGCGACAAAAACTGCTTATTCATATCCTCATCGGAACTGATATATTGCAACACCTGATCTTTAATCCGGTTCTCGGAAAAGTCAATGTCGAATTTGACGTCAGGATTATTCAGACTTTTGCTTAGGGCAATTCTACATACCACAGGAATTCGCTGGTTAAAATCTTTACTGGGATCGGTTGTTCTGATTTCGCCGGTATTGGCAAACAGGTCGCGCAGCGAAGCTTTCAATCGGTAGATGGCATTCAGATTGAGGGTGGCATCATAAGGATCGCCGTTCCATTCAATGGTTCCGCCACGTTGAATCTCAAATTTTTTGTTGATCACATTCTGGAGGGTAAACAAATAGTCTCCCTGCTCAAAAGTATATTCGCCATACAGCGAAATATCATAGTTGTTGTCAATTTCAATCTGCATGTTTCCTGAACCCTGTGACCGGATTACGTCGCCAATTTTGGAATTGTAGATTAACTGTGCTTTGGCTTCGGGCGTTACTTCAACATTGAATTTCATCTGTAGGTTCGATTCGGATGGCTCAGGTTTTGGAACTAAGCCGACCGGTTGATATCCCCGCTTGATAAACGTCAGGAAATCGTATTCCTGAGCCTCTTCGGCATATTCGAGAAAAATGTTCATTTCGGTACCTTTCTCAGTGCGACATACTCCGTCAATCAGCACTGTTGCACCCTTGCCCGTGATGCGAACCTGACCGCTTCCAAATGTTTTTCCGTAGAATTGCTCGTTGATGGCTGGCGTGGTATTGATGGCCATAATCCGGTTTGACCTGATTGTCAAGTCATAAATCATCTTCGAAAAACTACGGTGCTTGATTGATCCTGAAAAAATTGCGGTATTTCCAAAGTCGTCAGCAACGCGGATGTCCGGAAAGATAATTTTATCATGAAAAAACCTGACAGAGTCACTCAGGTTGTAGTTTACCTGCAGATCAGAAAGCATTAATCCGGCGTTGGCAGCGTACAAGGCGCCGTCGTGCTGAATGTACCCGGGTGATCCGTAAATGTGAACCTTACCGGTGGCGTCACCATGCACATTGGCAAAACTGCTTCCTAAAAGTGGTTGCAGGATTAATATCGAAAAGTGGTCAAAATTGGTATCAATCGAGAGGCTGTCGTGTCCCGGATTATAGCTTCCGAATGCATGTAACGTATTGCGCTGGCCGTCGTGAACCAGTATTTCGGCATCAATTTCTTCGACTGAGCTGTCCCAGCGGCTTTGTAAGGTGGCATTGCCGATGGATTGGCCGAGCAGGCCCAGACCATCAACGTTCAGGTCGGAAAGAAATAATGCCCGCCGGAATACATCAAGCACGGAAAGGCTCCCGTTCAGTTCCCCTTTGAGTCGCAGATCTCCGGGGACAAACGCGTTCAGCGAACTCAGATCAATCCGGTTAAAATGGATGTTCAGCTTATTCTCCTGATTTTTATCTGCCGATCCGTCAATCATGATGGACTGATGATTGTTTGAAAGTTTAAGTTTGTCTACCTTAACCAGCGATGAATCAACCGTAATCAGGGCTGAATTGATCTGCCAGAGGGTGTCGGCCAGGAACAGACGGGTAGGTTTCACTGAAATTTCGATATGGGGCTTATTTTTTTGCCTGAAAAACCGGGTACTGGTATTTACCGATCCGCTATAAGAAAGGGCTCCGAAATTATTCCAGGCGAGCTTCGAATCAAGTTGATCGGAAGCAGCCTCTGAAATAAGTGAAAGGTTGTATATTTTAAATTTTTCGCCGATCGAAATTTCTTCCACTTTGTTACGCACGTTCAGTTTCGAATCGCCGCCGACATTGACCGTGATTTTGTGAAATACGGTCGACTGATAACTGATTTCTGGGAAAGTCGCATTCAACGTCAGGGTATTTTTGTCAGAGTTAATGCTTCCTTCAATTTCCGCCGGATTAATTTTCAACTCGGGGATTAAAATCTGGGTAAACCGGTTGATATCTTTTAGCCGGAACCGGAAATCAAAATTGTTCCGGGTTGGCTGAACCGGAAAAGTTACGCCGATAGCCGGAAGATAATGAGCAATAATCTGCTTGACTGAATTATGCAGGTTATGTAGTTGGTATTGCCCGTGGATGTCGGCATCCAGAAAATCAGACCGGATTTGTAAGATCGGCTCATTCTGACTGAAGGTTTTCAGATCGAAATTATTGAATGAAAGATATCCGTTCTCGTTCAGGTAATTGCCTTCACTAAAATGAATCAGACCGTCCAGATTGTCGATGTTGTTCCCCGTAAAATTGGCGTTCAGGGCAAACGAAATTTCTGACTTTTTAAACCGGTCTACCAGTTTAAGAGCACGGAGATCGGCTTTTTCAACAAACATGTTGAAATTGAAGACCGGCACGGGCACATTCAGGTCGAACACCCCGTCGAACCTGAATTTTAGGTTGGGGTCATCAACCACTAGGTTGCCATCGAATTTTTCATTCAGGATCGTGCCGTTCAGCTCCATATTTTTGTACTGGTATTGGTTAACCAGCATACTGTCGATTTGCCCCGAAACTTCAGCCGAAAAATTGTTGTTCAGCTGGTTTAGCAGGCCACGGATGTTGCCGTTAAAAGTGATCCCGCCGAGGACATCCGATTGTAAAAGTTTGCCCAGCTGGAAATCCACGGTTTTTAACTGGCCGTTTATTTTGAGTTTTTTACCTTCTGACGGAACAAATGACAAGTCGGTATTCAGTACACCCCATTTCGACCGGAATGTTCCGAAGGCCACAAAGTCACTGAGAAACCCAGTGAAATTACCTTTGTATTCGATCACCCCGGCCTGAAGAAGCTGATCGGGAATATCCAGTTGTTTAATTTGCAAAGCGTCAGGTAATTTTATACGGATCAGGTCATTGAAGTCAGCAAATGACTGTTTCAGGTCAAAGTGCATGTAAGAGTTGGTAATATCAGGGAGACCATTCAGGTAAAAATCGAAAGTTAGCCGGGTATGTTCTCCCAGGCTGAGTTCAACATTGTTTCCTTTCAGATCGACGGGTGTTCCGAATACAGTTCCGGCCACTTCAATGTTTTCTTCCATGCCTTTCACCTGGGGTACCCAAATGCCTACATCCTTCAGGTTGATGCGTGATTTTTTCAGGTCGAGTTTCATTTTCAGTTTTCTGAAATCAGATTCAGGACCAAATTTGCTTTTGTCAACTTGTAAATTTGCTTCTGAAATTTCTGAATTGGAAGTATGCAAATGCAAATGGGTCAGGTTGACAGAGTCGGACGTGGCCTCCAGCCGGGCCGAAAAGTCTTCCAACCTGAAATCACCCCGGTTATTCAGAAGAAACCGATCAATCTGAAAAGCAAATCTCTTTTCACTGATTTCGAACCCGGCAACTCCAAGTGAAATGTCATTGAAATCAAGCTGATGGGTCCCGGAACTATCGCAGTAAGCATATCTCAGCCGGGCATCGTTAAAATCAAACCTGTTCAGGAACAGGCTGAAACTAAGGCTGTCGGTTTTGGTGCTGTCGGCTGATTTGAATGAATCGAGCAAAAACTTGTAATTGGGTGTCCCGGACGAATCCGAATTGAAATAAAGAAATGTTTTATTCAGTTCCAGCCTATCGATAGCTATATATCGTTTTTTGATACTGAATGAATTAATGCTTGCATTGAGTTTCTGAACAAATAAAAGAGAATCGTGTTTTTGGTCCTGAATGAGTACTTCTTCGAGCACCACTTTGTTAAAAAATGCCACTGAAACTCCTTTTACCGTAATTGTTGTGTGATATTTTCGCGAGAGGTGTTCAGCCAGCTTTTGGGTCAAATAGGTCTGCACCACCGGACTCTGTATAAGTAGGTAGAACGAAAAGAGCAGGATAAGTACCGTGCCCAGAATGGGAAGTCCTATTTTGAGTGTTTTTTTGATAATTTTATCGCTTGAATTTAATAGCAAAATAATACAAATAGACGGATAAAAACCAGCCTGTTTACTTTTATTAACGCAGCAACAGGCTTTTTATTGACAGCCATGAACAAACAAAAAGACATCATTATATTGGGCGTCGAGTCGTCATGCGACGATACTTCGGCTTCGGTTATCCGGAACGGTTACCTGCTTTCGAATATTATTGCCGGCCAGAAAGTGCATGAAGCTTATGGCGGTGTGGTTCCCGAACTGGCCAGTCGGGCGCACCAGCAAAACATTATTCCCGTGGTTGATCAGGCTATCAGGCAGGCCGGAATAAAAAATGAGGACATCACGGCCATTGCTTTTACCCGTGGCCCGGGCTTGCTGGGATCGTTGCTGGTGGGTACTTCATTTGCCAAAGGCTTTTCTTTGGCTACCGGTGCTCCGATGATCGAAATCAATCATTTGCAGGCACACGTTCTGGCCCATTTTATTCAGGAATATGGTGTGCCGTTCGATCCGCCCAGATTTCCATTTCTGTGTTTGCTGGTTTCAGGCGGAAACTCGCAAATTATCCTGGTCAAAGATTATCTCGACATGGAAGTGATCGGACAAACCATTGACGATGCAGCCGGCGAAGCGTTTGATAAGTGCGCCAAAGTGATGGGACTTCCTTATCCAGGAGGCCCGTTTGTTGACCGGTTGGCGAAAGAGGGAAATCCGGAGGCCTTCCGGTTTTCGAAACCCCGTATTTCTGATTTTGATTACAGTTTTAGCGGGCTGAAAACCAGTTTCCTTTATTTTCTCCGCGATCAGTTAAAGGAAAATGCAAATTTTATTGAAGAGCGGAAAGCCGACTTGTGCGCTTCGCTGCAAAAGACCATCATCGATATTTTGTTGGATAAGCTCATCAAAGCGGCCAAAGAAACCGGCATCAGTGAGATTTCAGTTGCCGGTGGCGTCTCGGCCAATTCGGGGTTAAGGAATGCCTTACTCGAAACGGCAGTCCTGCGTTGCTGGAAAATGCACATTCCCAAGTTTGCCTTTACCACCGATAATGCGGCCATGATTGCCATCACCGGTCATTACAAATATCTGAAAGGAGAATTCATTGGGATGGATGCCGTTCCGTTTGCACGAATGGATATCCGGGTGTAAATTTCTGTTTTTCAGATTTGAGGAAAGAGATCGTGTGCTGCCGGTTTGCAAATTCGCTGCTGAAATGATCAATTTGTTGAATGAATTGTTATCTTCAGTCAACAAACTTCTATCAGTTCACCTTAAATTGAAGTATGAATACTACAGAAACAGCGGTTTTGATGGTCAATGTCGGTACTCCCGACGAGCCAAAAGTGAAAGCGGTACGCCGCTATTTGTCAGAGTTTTTGAATGATCGGAGGGTAATTGATATTCCACTGGTGTTGCAGAAAATTTTGGTAAACCTGATCATTGTTCCTTTCCGGGCGCCCAAGTCGACCAAATTGTACCAGCGTTTATGGACAGAAAAAGGCTCACCATTGCTGTACTATTCTGAACAAGTGCAGACTGATCTTCAGAATAAACTGGAAGGAAAAGCCGATGTTTTTATGGCCATGCGTTATGGAAATCCTTCAATAGGGAAAGCGCTGGTTGCCATTCAGAAAGGACAGTACCGGCGTTTAATTGTGTTGCCTATGTTCCCGCAATATGCTTCGTCAACCAACGGAACTGCCATTCAGGCGGTGATGGATGGAATACGAAAGTGGAATACTATTCCCGAAGTACATGCAATCAATCAGTTTTACGATCATCCGGCTTTTCTTGGTGCTTTTACTGAACGCATTCGTTCGTATCAGCCCGAACAGTATGATCATGTAATTTTTACTTTTCATGGTTTGCCCAACCGGCACCTGGAGAAAAATCATCCGGAAGAATCGATTAAAACCTGTAATTGTGAAAATCAACTTCCTGAATTCGGGAAGTTTTGCTACAAAGCGACTTGTTATCAAACGGTTCGGGAGCTGGTCAAACGGCTGAATTTGGAACCTGGAAAATATTCGGTTTCGTTTCAGTCGCGCCTTTCGAACAACTGGATGACTCCGTTTACAGATCAGAATTTGATTGCCCGGGCCAAAAAGGGAAACAAGAAGGTGTTGGTTGCTGCGCCGTCGTTTGTGGCCGATTGCCTGGAAACGACTGTTGAAATCGGTTATGAATACAAGGAAATGTTTGTCCACCAGGGCGGAGAAAAACTGGTGATGGTTGAAAGTTTGAATGATTTGCCTGAATGGATCAATGCTTTGCAGGATATTCTGACTCCCTATTTGTAAACAGGAGAAAAGCAGCTGTTGATTGGCAGCTGCTTTTCAAGGAAAACCGAATTGATAAACTTATTAATGTCTGAATTGATTGATTTGGATAATGTACCACTAAATCTGATTTCACCCTACCTCATGCAAAATAATATTCGATTTTAAACATCTTGTGATTTGATGTATCTGGAAATAACCTCAAACAACACCTCTTTTTTTATTGGTTTCGAGATGTAATCATTACAGCCAACCTCAAGGGCCTTTTCTTTATCCCCACTCAAAGCATAAGCTGTTTGTGCAATGATGACTACCTCTTTGTTGAATTTTCTTATTTGCCGGGTTGCTTCATAACCATCCATTTCGGGCATTTTAATATCCATCAGAACGAGATCAATATTGGGATTGTTGTGGCAGGTTTTAACAGCCTCAGTTCCTGTTCTTACACTAAGAATTTCTTTTCCAAATTTCTGGGCTACAATTGAAATGAGTATTTCGGACGATTCATCATCTTCTGCAATTAGTATTTTTAGCTTCTTCAACTGGTTTTCTTCAACTGGGGTCAGAACTTCATGCTTAATAATGATTTCTTTTTTTGATTCAGTAAGATACGGAATGGTAAAACAGAACGTCGAGCCTTTCCCCTCTTCACTTTCGACCCATATTTTTCCGCCCAGCATTTCGACATAAGCTTTCGATATGGCTAATCCCAGACCTGCACCTTGTCGTGCCATTTTATCTACAATGTCGGCCTGTATAAAACGTTCAAAAATGGCTTTTTGTCGGTCCTTCGGAATCCCGATACCGGTGTCTTTCACGAAAAATTGCAGTTCGACTGGCTCACTGACCGATCCGCTTGTCGAGCTTATCAAACCACAACCAAATTCAATTGAACCTTTTGGTGTATATTTTATTGCATTTTTGACCAAATTGGTTAGAATAGCGTAAAGCTTTTCGCGGTCGGTCTTAATAATTGCTTCAGGTGACGATAAAGATTTTTTCAAAGATAAATGCAAACCTTTTTGTTCAACCTCTCTGTTATAAAGCTTGTAAATAAATTCAAGTTGTTCGTTGACATTGTTCTCTTTCAGTAAAACGTTCATTTGTCCCGATTCTATTTTCGAAATATCAATGATATCGTTGATGATATTGAGCATTCTGGCTCCACTTTTTTCAATAATTTCGATATATTCCTGTTGCTGTTCACCTGTCAAATCAGGTTCTTTCATGAGTTCGGCAAAGCCCAGTATACCATTCATGGGGGTACGGATTTCGTGGTTCATATTGGCCAGAAAAGCTGACTTTAAACGGTCGCTTTCCTCTGCATGTTTTAGCGCTTCTATTAATTCCAGCTCTGCTTGTTTTCTTTGTTCTATTTCCTGTTCAAGCTGCGAGGCATAAATCCTGATTTTCATTTCAGCCTCTTCGCTTTTCAGCATCCGATCCTCCATTTTACGGATCAGGGTTTCATTATATTGCTTTAACTGCGTAATTTCAGACGATTCGGAGGTTCTAAGATTCTTGAATCCATCGGCCTTAAATTCAGATAAAACCTGCTCGATTATTTTCATAAAATCTTCAGGTTCCTGAGGTTTGATGATAAACTTATCGGCACCCAGGCTCAATGCAAACTCTCCGTCTTTTGGGTGTGTGTATGTGGCTGTGTAAAAAACAAAAGGAATATTTCTTAGCACTTTATCTTTTTTCCATTCGCGGCAAAGGGTATAACCATCCATAACTGGCATCAGGATATCTGCAATAATAATATCCGGTAGTTCCTTTAGGGCAAGGCCAAGGGCTTCGGCGCCATTGTTTGCGGTAACGGTTAAATAGCCATTTCCTTTGAGCAACGATTCGAGTAAATAGAGGTTTTCTTTTAAGTCGTCAACAATCAGTGCCTTCTTCATGATAAGATTCTCCTTTGTAAAAGTTCTTCGGAAAAATAGGATTCCATGCGCTGGATAAAATTATCTGGGTCTATTGGCTTTTCAATATAGCCGGTTGCTCCCGATTCTATTGCTTTTTCGCGGTCGCCAACCATTGCGTGTGAGGTGACTGCCACAATCGGAATATGTTTGAGATCATGTCTTTGTCTCAATTCCCGTGCTATCTGGTAACCATCCATTTCGGGCAGTTGAATATCAAGGAGTATAACATCCGGCAAACTTTCTTTAGCTGCTTTTATTCCATCTAATCCGTTAAATGCCTGAATTACCTCGTAGTTATTCATTTCGAGCAAAAAGCTCAACATGTACATGTTTTGCTCATTGTCTTCTATAATTAATGCCTTTAGTTTCATATCCTGTTTAGTTGATTAAGTCAATTTATTGTTTTCCAGAGGTAGCTCAATAGCAAATATACTACCTTTTTCATGTTCTGATTTAACCGATATGGTGCCGCCCAACATAGTCATCAGTTTTTTACTGATAGAAAGTCCCAATCCGGTTCCTTCGTGTTTTCGGGCAACCCCTGAATCGATCTGGATAAATGGTTTAAATAAGGTTTTTATCTTATCGCCTTCGATACCCATGCCGGTATCAATTACCCGAACAACTAAATGTTTCCCATTTTTGATTGCTTCTACTTTCACTGATCCAACTTCAGTAAACTTCAGTGCATTGTTTACCAGATTGATAATGACCTGTTGAACCCTAAACTGATCGCTGACAATATCAGGTATTTCAGAATCGACCGTGGCTGTTAAAAGTAAATTTTTGCTTTGGGCAAAAGGTTTCGACAGGTCGATAACATTTTGAATCACATCCGAAATTTTAAATCGGTCGGTACTCAAATTTAACTGTCCGGCTTCAATCTTCGATAAATCGAGAATGTCGTTGATGAGCGACAACAGGTGGCGGCCACTTTTTTGCGTCATCCGTAGTTGTTTTTTCTGCTCGTCGTTTAATGGGCCGGGCAATTCCTGAAGCAACATTCCGGTAAATCCAATGATTGAGTTCAATGGGGTACGCAACTCGTGCGACATGGTAGCCAAAAATGCCGACTTTAACTGATCGGCAGACTCTGCACGCTCTTTTGCAATCTCCAACTCGGCAGTACGTTCCTTCACCCTTTCTTCGAGTTGCAAACGGTAATTTTCGAGTTCCAATTCGGCCAGTTTACGCTCGGTGATGTCCCAGAAAATTCCCTGAATACCAATAACTAAGCCATTGCTATCTTTGATGGGAATCTTAATCACTTGAGTCCAATAGGTTTGCCCGTCGCGATTCTCGAATTCTTCTGTTTCCAATAGTTTGCCCGATGCCAGAATAGCAGAATCCTCTCTTCGGTATTTTTCGGCGGAGTCTTTTGAGTAGAAATCGTAATCTGTTTTCCCCTTAATTTCAGATGATTGAATATTTAAATCTCTGGCAAAATTTTCATTACAGGAAACATAAAACGAGTCGCTATTTTTAACAAAAATCTTTTGAGGCAGATTTTCGAGTAAAGTCCGGTGTTTGATTAGATTTTCATACAGGCTTAACTGCATCTTTTTTCGATCATAAATTACTGAAGAAAGCACAAGAAAAGTAATTGCCACAATGCCAATAAAACTCTGAATGACAAGTATCGATTCGTTTTGCTGAAGTGCATTGTTTATTGTGTGATGCATACTTGACCATAATGCCAGTCCGCTTATTATCAATACAAAGAAATTCGTTTCGAATTTGCCAAATCTGAATACAGACCATAACAAAACGGGTATAAACAGGTAGATAAGGTTATAAATCGTGAAAAATATTAAATAGGATGTAAAACCTAACACAGCAATAAACCCTGCTAATTCGGCAATTTTGGGTAAAGTCCATTCATTCAGTTTTATATGATTCCAATTCATAATGATTGGCGCCAGAATCAGGATGCCCAACGTATCTCCAAACCACCAATTTAAAAGCATGTGATCATATATATCCCAATGATTTGTATAAACACAAAACGACAGAGAACCGATGAGCGCTGCAATAAGGGGAGCAAACAATGCGCCGAAGAAGATGAAAAATGTTGTTCCTTTCATTGTTTCCAACGGATTGTGGTTCCTGGAAAAGCGCGAAATTAACCATGCACCTGCAAGAGCTTCCGATGTATTGCCCGTAGCTGTAATTACGGAAAGAAAGAATTTAGAATTGAATGATAATTCAGAACCAGTTAAAACCTGAAGATTTGCAATTAATGCTGCTACGAAAATGGCAGGCCAAACCCTGTATCCTGCAAGTAAAATAGCTGCCAGAGCAATACCCGATGGCATCCAAACCGGCGATGCATTGGTACCCTCAAAAGCAAACTTCAAGCCCAATTTTGCCGTTGCATAATAACTCAATGCAATTAAACCCAGCAAGATTGACCAATGCCATTTATTTGAATATTTAGGGAACACGACGGGTTGGTGAATCTCTAAGTTCATGGATCGTTTCAGTTAAAATTGTTTTCGGCAAACCCGAAATTAAGTTTGTCTGATCCGTCTACACCTCTTTGATCCTTACTACTTATCCGTCATTAAAGAGATTGGGATGCCTCTAAAATAGTTAAACAGAATGAGAATTCCTATTGAAAGTATGTTGTGAATAATAAATTTTCTACACCCATTCAATCCCCTTTTTCAACAATTCCTGAGTTTGGGCTTCGGGGCTTCCGGCTTCCGGTTGATGCTGATAAACCCATTTTACTTCGGCAGGTAAACTAACCAGAATAGATTCTGTATTTCCGTCGGATTCCAACCCGAATTTGGTTCCGCGGTCGTAAATCAGGTTGAATTCCACGTAGCGGCCTCTGCGGATTTTTTGCCAGTGTTTTTCGGCTTCGGAAAACGGTTTATGCCCGTTATTTTTCATCAGCTTGGCGTAAATAACCGGATAAGCATTGGCCAAATCAGCAGTCAGACTGAGCATTTTTTCGTAGTCAGCGTTGTTGTTAACCGCAATTCGGTCGAAGAAAATGCCGCCAATGCCGCGGGTTTCGTGCCGATGTTCGATGTAAAAATAGTCGTCGGCCCAATGTTTCCAGGCAGGATAAAGCGAAGTGTCGTATTTGTCGCAAATGTCTTTCAGCGTTTGGTGAAACCAACGGGCTTCTTCCGGATTAATATACGTGGGCGTCAGGTCAATTCCACCGCCAAACCACGAAGAACCGTTGTCGAGATTGAAATGCCGCACATTCATGTGGATGGTTGGAACAAATGGATTCCGGGAGTGAAGGATCGACGAAATGCCCGTGGCTTCAAATTTTGACGCTTTTTCGCCCAGCAACTGCGCCATATTTTCGTTAAAATCTCCTTTGACATACGAAAAGTTCACACCGGCTTTTTCAATTACCGATCCGTCTTGCATGACGCAAGTTAGTCCCGAGCCAATTTCTTTTTCCCACGAATCCTGTGTGAATTTTCCGGTTACATCGGCTTTTTCAAGCGTACGGCAAATGGTTTGCTGAATGTTTCTGTAGAGGGCGGCAGTTTTCGATACGTTCACAGTGTTCTGTTTTGGTTATAAATAGTCATTTATTTCGTGTCATTATTGTCATTCGCTTCGAGTCATTTGATTGACAATTAATGACAACAAATGACCATCAATGACCCAAAATTTTTCCGGCCAGTTCTTCTGCAATGCTGCGCCCTTGTTTTACCCGATCGGCCATGCCGATACCGTCGCGAATATTTCCGGCTAAAATAAGTCCCGGATATTTTTGCTGAAGTTTTTCAATCATCTCAAAACGGTAGCCCGAACTTTCGGTGTATTGCGGAATGGCTTTGGGGTAGCGATGAATCCGAATCATGTCCGGGTAAAAACTACGGTTGCTCATCATTCGGGGAAGCTCCTTTCGAATGATTGCCTCAATCTGGTCGTTGTCCATTTTGGCAATGTCCGGACGTTTGGTCCCTCCCATAAATACCGAAAGCAATGCTCCGCCTTGTGGGGCGCGGCCTTCAAAGAACGATGAGGTAAATAACACACCAAGAATATTTTTGTTTTCCCTGCCGGGCACTAACCCGCCAAAAGCTTTTATCGACATGCCTTTCCATTTCTCAAATCCGAGCAGAACCTGAGTGACTGCCGCATATTTTAAATTGTTGAACGGAGCAATTTCGTCTTCGTTCAGGAAGGGCAATAAACCCTCCAAGGCATAGCCACCACAAGTGGTTACCAAATGCTTTGTTTCAAACTGAATCATTTGTTCAGGAGTGGTTACCTGAAGTTGAAACCCATTCCCAGATGATTTCACCATCGTTTCGGACGAAAGCAAGAAGTGTTCTTCTCCAATGGCATCCGTTAAGGCCCTGATCAAATTTCCCAGCCCACCTTTGGCCGAGAATACCTCTTTAGTGGCTTTTTTGTCGCGATCAGTTTTGGGTAGTTTGGCTTTTTTTATTGAACCCCGGATAAAGCTACCATATTCCTGTTCCAGTTTCCAGAGTTTGGGCATTGCATAACGGGTGACCAGTTCTCGTGGGTTTCCGGCGTAAATTCCTGAAATAAACGGATCGACAGCATAATCGAGATAGCTTTTCCCAAGGCGGCGTTTAACCAGATCGGCCAGTTTTTCATTTGGATCAGTTCCTTTCGCCCGCCAGGGTTCGCCCAGAATCCGGAACTTATCGTACCAGGTAAAAAGCGGTGTGCCGATAGCCGACATCAATCCTGAAGGTAAAGCGTGCCACATACCGTCTTTCCAGATCAGACGGCGTTTGGCGCTGGGATCGGCAACTTCCAATTCGCACTTTCCGGCCAGATTTTCAAACAATTCGGTCATTTCAGGATACGAAACAACTCCGGTATTTGGACCTGTTTCATAGACGAATCCTTTTTCCCGTATGGTTTGAATGACCCCGCCGGTTTTGGCTGATTTGTCGATAATTCTGAAATTGACTCCCGCTTTTTTCAGATAAAATGCCATCGTCAGTCCGGTTAATCCGGCGCCAATAATAACGACTTCTGGATGATTTGATTCGGCCATGGTTACACTGGTTTTGAAAAATTGGTTTGTCCGGCTTTCGTTAGTGGATCGAATGAGGCGGCCACATTGCGGATAAACAACTGGCCATCGCCGGTAATTTGTATTTTTTCTTCGGAAAGCGTGATGATTCCATCGTTGGCAAATTGCTGAAGCAGTTCCACATTATAGGTGGTATGCGATTTTACTTCGTCAGAAGTCATGCCCAGAATCATGCCCAGATCGGCCCAGATAATCTGTTCGTTGCACATGAGTTCGGTAATCACTTCGCGGACGACAATCTGTTCCGGAGTCAGCGCATAACCTTTAATGGTGGTCAGTTCGCCTTTATTGATGGTGGCAATGTATTCGTCAATCGATTTGGTATTTTGTGCGTAAACACCTTCCAACTGGCTGATTCCGGTTACCCCGAATGCATAAACCTGACCGGTAGTGCGTCGGGTGCAATAGCCCTGAAAGTTACGGTGCAATTGTTTGTTGATTCTGGCCTGCGTGAGCTCGTCGTTGATGTTGGCGTAATGATCGAGCCCGATGGCTTCGTACCCATTTTGCGTCAGCAGTGAGTAGGCAGCTTCAAACATTTTTATTTTTTCGTCTCCGGCTGGTAGTCCTTCTTTTTCGAGCTTTTTCTGAATTTTACTGACCCATGGCACGTGGGCATACGAAAAGGTCACCAGCCGGTCGGGACGAAGTTCAATGGCTTTTTTGATTGTTTCGGAGAAGTTCGCAGCCGTCTGTTTGGGCAGTCCGTAAATAAAATCGAGGTTCACAGCCATGTTGGGCGAATCCTGTTTCAGAAATGAAATAATATCTTTCACCGGGAGGGCAGCCTGATCGCGGTTCACGGCATCCAGCACTTCATGGTTGAAATCCTGAATTCCGAGGCTAAAACGGTTGAACCCGGCTTTTTTCAGTCCGGTCATTTGCTCGTAGGTGAGGTAGGCAGGGTTGACTTCAATAGCAATTTCCGGTTCAGGGATAAACTGAAACGTAGAAAACAACAACTCGTTGATTTCCTGCAAATATTCTACCGGAATGGCATTCGGTGTCCCACCGCCGTAATGAATCTGCGAGACTTTCCGGTTTTTATCCAGTCTTGAAGTTACCATCCGGATCTCCTGTAGTAATGCTTTGTGATAGGCTTCCACCACGTCTTCTTTTCGGAGTGCATACGAGTTGCATCCGCAGAAGTAGCACATTTTCAGGCAAAACGGAATGTGAATGTAAATGGAAATGTTCTCCGGATTCCATTGGTTGGAGTCATCAACAGCCTTCAGATAATCGGCAGGCCCAAACTCTTCGGTAAAGAAATTTGCCGGTGGATAGCTGGTGTAGCGTGGCACCGGGTAATTGTATTTTTCGAGTAATTCGCGGTTGGTCATAGCTGTAAATTGTTACGAGTTGCGAGTTACGGGTTGCGAATTGGTTTTTTATCTGAAACACGCAACATGTAGCCCGAAACATTTTTATCTTCTCCAATCTGTTCGTTTCACCCAATCGGCAAGGAATTTGGCATTCTCGAAAGAAATGCCTGGCATAAATCCGTGTCCGAGGTTGAAAATCCAGTTTTGGTTTTTGCTTCCAAATTCAATATAAGGTTCAAGCGCCTTTTCAATTTCGGGCTGACTTGCATATAACAATCGAGGGTCGACATTTCCCTGAAGGCCGATCTTTGGATCAACTAATTTTCGGGCCACATTGAGTGGCGTTTGCCAGTCGATGCTCAGGTAGTCACAGTCTTCGGGAGTGATTTGTGCGATTCCGGTTCCCAAGCCCTTCGGAAAGAAAATGAATGGAATGCCTTTTTCGCGAACGGCAGCGGCAATCTTTTTAGTGGCTGGCATAAACAGTTCGTGATACAAATCGGCAGGAATCAATCCTGCGTGTGTGTCGAACAGCTGGAAAACATCGATTCCGTGTTCGATTTGCCCCTGAGCATAAACTACTGAAAGATCGGTGACAATTTCAATCAGCTTTTTGGTTGTTTCCTTATTGTGGTAGATGAATTTAATGGCTTCCGGAAAATCACCTTTTCGGCCCAGCCCCTGAAGCATGAACAACAAAACTGTCAATGGCGCGCCACAAAAGCCAATCAGCGGAATATCTTCCTGTTTGGTGCGGATGATTTCGTCGATTACCTCGTAAATGTAATTCAGCTTTGATGGATCGGGATTCAGTCCAGCCAGCGGATTTTCGCGATAGGCCAACGGCTGATCGAACAATGGACCACTGTCGTTGAATTCGAGACCCATGCCCAAAGCGTGCGGAATAACCAGAATGTCAGAAAACAGGATTCCGGCATCTACGCCCAGATCGTCCACCGGAAGCAGCGTTACTTTTGCTGCAATTTCCGGTTTTTGCATCATTTGCCAAAAAGTAAAATCTTCCTTAATTTTCATGTATGAAGGCAACACTCGTCCTGCCTGACGCATAAACCAAACAGGTGGCCGTTCGGTTTGCTCTCCCCGGAGTGTTTTCAGTAGAATAGAATTTGTTGTCAAAATATATTGGTTTTAGTTTTATTCATTTCTTCTTTTGTTCCGGCTTTCTTTTTTCTCTTCTTTTTTGCTCGGTTCAGATTTCTGAACACTCTTTGGAGCCTGTTTTACCTCGCTGTTCGATCTATCGCGGCTACTATTGACGACACCAGATTTTATTTTAGGTGAAGCATCTTGTTGCTGCGTTTCGAGTCGTCTGTATGAACCTTCCTTAACTTCAGGGCGGGTGCGGGATGACGGCCGTTGTTGTTCATAAGATTCAGTTCTTTTTTGCTCAGGCTTACTGTCGTATTCAGGTCTGCTGCGTTCAACTTTTCTCTGATATTCCTGTGGTTGGGCCTGTCCTGATTTTTCCTGATAAACCTGCCGACGATTTTCAGTATTCGAGCGGTTCTGTTCATATCTTCCATTGTTCGAATTTCGGCTTTCAGGTCTTATTCTGCTGTTTGATCGCTGAACATTGGTATTTGGCAGATTTTCTGCTGAACGACCAGATCTGCGTTTAACTAATTCATCCCGGTTACCAACACCCTGATGGCGGTTGACAAATGCCCGGTCGGGATATCTTGTTGCATAATCATTTCTTCGAATGCGGTTGTAATTGTCACCTGAAATTTGAAAGTTGTATGTGTTGGTGTGGTGATACCTGTTTTCGAAGTTAATGTGAGCATAAATATGCCTGCGATATTTGAACGGTGAATACGGTTGGTAGTAACTGTACCACCGTGGATAATAATTCCAGTAGTAAGGTGAATGCCATAATGTGTACCGCGGTCCCCAGAAGAATGAAAAGATTAAAGGAGTACGATAAAATACGGGTTCGATGATGTAATTTGGGCCATAAATATAAGCGTCGCCGACAATTTGAATCCGATGCCTGCCATCAGGAACACGTTCAATTTCTATGGTGGCAACATCCTGGTAAACATCCTGATCGAGGACAGCCTGAATGACGACCAGAGAATTACGTTCAGATGAATTTTCGACAACACGCAAATAGTCGATGTATCCATCCTGATTCAAATCCAGATTCGAAATGCGGTTGTCCGGATCATTCAGTCGATACTCAAAATCTTCCAGATTTTCTGAATCCCCGAAAATGGAGGCCACAGCATCCAAATCCAGATTATCGCTAATATCATAGCTGGTGGCACGAGTAGTTGTATATACCCGTCGTTGGGCTTGTACATTGAAGAAGCTTGTGCTAAGCGCCAAAACTAAGATTCCAATTTTTGTTTTCATGATGATGAGTTTTAATTGTTTCCTGTTTTCGCTGAAATTTGTTTTGAGTTGATCAGCACGATTGCTACTTCAAAAAATCTGCCAGAAATGAAATGTTTATTTAGTGTGTTGAATATCAGATGTATGATTTGTTTGTGTTTTGCTCATTTTAAAAAACTCCCATTAACAAGCTCAGGGAGCGGATCTTTAATATTTTACTGATCGCTGACCAATGCGACTGTCCACTTTTTATCCCTTCAAAACCTTCAACGCCTCGTAAGTTGCTTCAATAGTTCGGTCAATCTTTTTCGTAGTGTGGGCAACTGACATAAATCCGGCTTCGAATTGTGAAGGCGCCAGGTAAATGCCATTATCCAGAGCCATTTTGAAGAATTTAGCATAAGTGCCGGTGTTGCATTTGCAGGCATCGGCGTACGAATTCACCTGATCTCCTTCGGTAAAGAAAAGTGTAAACATAGAGCCCACCCGATTTACAACTCCCGGAAAATTCAGGTCGACGAGGCATTTTTTGATACCCTCGCCCAATCGTGTAGATTTATCTTCGAGCATGTCGTAAAAACCATCCGTTTCGTCCAGAATTTTCAGGGTGGTTAATCCGGCTGCCATGGCCAATGGATTTCCGGAGAGTGTTCCGGCCTGATAAACCGGACCTTTTGGGGCCAGCTTATCCATGATTTCTTGCTTTCCGCCATAAGCGCCTACTGGAAGTCCGCCACCAATAATCTTTCCGAAGGTCGACAGGTCTGGAGTAATGCCAAAGAGTTGTTGTGCTCCGCCTTTCGACAAACGGAAGCCGGTCATCACTTCGTCGAAAATAAGTACGGAACCGTATTTGGTGCAGAGCTCGCGTAACCCTTGTAAAAATCCGGGCTGCGGAATTACAACTCCCATATTGCCAACCACTGGTTCGAGAATGACAGCTGCAATCTGCTCGGTATAGCGGATAAATAATTCTTTTACCGAATCTAAATCATTGTAGCCGGCAATCAGTGTGTCTTTTGCCGTTCCTGAAGTAACACCCGGAGAATTGGGTGTTCCCAAGGTCAAAGCCCCTGAGCCGGCTTTGATCAGAAAGCTGTCGTTATGACCATGATAGCAACCTTCAAATTTAATAACCAGTTCTCTGTTGGTATAACCACGTGCCAAACGCAAAGCACTCATTGTAGCTTCAGTTCCGGAGTTAACCATACGCACGCTGTCAACCGATGGAACCATTTTTTTAATTTGCTGAGCCATTTCTGTTTCGAGAAGGGTAGGAGCGCCAAAACTGGTTCCTTTGGCTGCAGTTTTCTGGATAGCCATAATCACATCGGGATGAGCGTGCCCGAGAATCATCGGACCCCACGAACCCACATAGTCGATGTATTCGTGACCATCAATATCGAAAACTTTGGCTCCTTTGGCGCTGGCAATGAATAACGGATCGCCGTCAACACTTTTAAACGAACGTACCGGAGAATTAACTCCCCCGGGAATATGTTTTTGTGCTTCCGCAAAAGCGGCTATACTTTGGGTGTAGTTTTTCATGATATATAAGTTAAGTATCGGGTATCAGGACACAAGTATCAAGAGAAAAATACTGATACTTGATACTTGGAGCCAGATACATTTAAAGTTCTTTCACAATATCTTGCGCATGGTAGGTGATGATAATATCAGAGCCAGCGCGTTTAATTGACGTCAGGATTTCGCGAACCAGTCGCTGTTCGTCAATCCAGCCATTGGCAGCAGCGGCTTTTACCATCGAATATTCACCACTTACGTTGTAAGCTGCAATCGGAATATTGAAATTGGTTTTAACGCGCTGAATAATATCGAGGTAACTCAGGGCAGGTTTTACCATCACAATGTCGGCGCCTTCTTCGATGTCGAGGGCAACTTCGCGGAGGGCCTCGTTGCCATTGGCCGGGTCCATCTGGTAAGTGGCACGGTTTCCGAATTTCGGTGCACTTTCGGCAGCTTCGCGGAAGGGACCGTAAAATCCGGAGGCATATTTGGCCGAGTAAGCCATGATGGGCAGATTGTAAAATCCGTTTTCGTCTAGCGCTTTACGAATGGCGCCTACGCGACCATCCATCATGTCGCTTGGAGCAACCATGTCAATGCCTTCCTGTGCCAACGAAACCGATTGTTTAGCCAGGGTAACAAGGGTCAAATCATTGTCGACGTCGCCATTAACAATTGTCCCGCAGTGACCGTGAGTGGTGTATTCGCAATTGCAGATGTCGGCAATTACATATAAATCGGGCAAAGCAGCTTTGAGTGCACGAACAGCTTGTTGTACAATGCCATTATGCTCGCAGGCTACCAATCCGTGTTCGTCTTTGTGTTCAGGAATACCGAACAGCAAAACCGCCTGAATCCCTAACCCATGGAGCCGGCGACATTCTTCAACCAGCAAATCAACTGACAATTGTGAATTACCGGGCATGGACGAAATCGGGTTATTGACTTTAGTTCCCGGACAAACGAATAATGGCATAACCAGGTCGTCGCGGGTTAATACGGTTTCACGAACTAAGTTTCTTAAAACCGACGTTTGTCTCAGTCTTCTGAGACGTGTTATTGGAAATGACATGGTGAAATTTTTAAGATTGTTTTTTCTGAAAATAATTGAGTATGGCTGAATAGATTCCCTGCGAATTGGCAGTTGCAGCAGTAATCAAAGGTTCAATTCCATTCCGTATAACTTCTGCCGAAGTCGTTTGTCCGATGCAGACCAATCTGAGTTTGGCCGGATCGGCTTTCCCTTCAATTAACTGCAACAGATTTGTGCAGCCAGATGGACTGGTAAGTATAATCATGTCGTACTGATCGTTAACAACCAGATTCAGTGCTTCGTTGTTAACCACATCGGGCATGACCGTTTCGTAAAACAGGATTCGCGTACACTCGGCCTTTTTCGAAATTTTATCTTCGATGACAGTTCTTGCCAGGTTGCCAATAGGAAACAATACTTTTTCGCCGGGAGCTACCCGGTGAAAAAAGTCGGTCACGAATTCTTCAGCCGTATTGCCCAGATTAATGAATGAGGCTGATGTTCCGTAACATTCCAGATGGGCGGCTGTCTTCTTTCCAACTACTGCTATTTTTAGATGCTCCGGAAGTCCGTAGTTGTTCTGGATTTCAAATAAGGCGGAGAAAAAATATTTCAGGCCATTGGGACTGGTAAAAACAATCCAGTTAAACGAATCAATATTTTTGAGTTGCGCGAGTCCAAAATCATCAAGCGGCAATGGCTTGATTTGAATGGTGGGCATGGAAATCAGGGTGGCTGCTTCTTCTGCAAGAAGGTTTTCAAGCTCGGCAGACTGACCGGGAGGTCTTGTCGAGATAAATACTTTGTTTTCCAGTATTTTGCTCATTCGGTTTAGTGCGTTGAATTGGTTGATTTGATTTCATTCAGAATTTGGAAGGCTCCCAGTTCGAGCATTTTTTCGGCTAGTTGAACGCCAATTTCTGCTCCCCGGGTTATGTCTCCTGAAGCAACTTCCCTGATATGCTGTTTTCCGTCGATCGAAGCGACAAAGCCGCTGAGTGTTAAAATTCCATTTTCAACTTTGGAATAGCATCCAAGCGGAACCTGACATCCGCCCTGAAGATAAGCCAGAAAAGCACGTTCGGCAATAATGGCATTCCAAGTATCGGCGTGATTGACTTTTTCCATCAGTAAATCAATTTTCGGATCATTTAACCGGGTTTCGATGGCAATTGCTCCCTGGCTTACAGCCGGCATAATTACTTCCGGATCAATAATTTCAGTAATGTATTTGTCGAGCCCAAGTCGTTGGAGTCCGGCGGCGGCCATGATCATGGCATCGCAAAAGCCTTCGTCCATTTTCTTTAGGCGTGAATTAACATTTCCACGAATATCTTTGACGGTAATTTGATTGTTCATTTTCAGGAGCCCGGCAATACGGCGCAAACTGGAGGTTGCAATCACATCGCCGACGCCTAATTCTGATAGCTTTTTGCCATTTTTACTGACAAGGGCATCGCGGAATTCGCCCCGTTCGAGAACGGCTCCGAGTTTCAAACCTTCAGGAAGAGCTGTCGGCAGGTCTTTCAAACTGTGAACAGCCAGATCGACGGTGCCGTCCAGTAATGCATTTTCAATTTCTTTGGTGAACAAACCCTTGTCGCCGATTTTTGAGAGCGCAACATCAAGAATTTTGTCTCCTTTGGTTTTAATGATTTCCAGATCAACCTGGAGTTCAGGAAAGATGTTTTCGAGCGTAGCTTTTACTTTTTTAGCCTGATAGAGTGCAAGTTGGCTGCCACGAGTGCCGATGCGTATATGTTTTTTCATTGAATTCAGTCAAGAGTAAACCAGAATGGTTTTACCTGCAAAATATTTTAGTCGAATTTAAATAAATCATTGATGATTTTTAACGAATCAATATTTTTTCCGTTATCCGTTAAATCTTTCAGATTTTTGATCAGTAACCGGGTGTATCGCTGGGTGAGGTGTTTGGCGTAGTCATCAACAATCTCCTGCATTTCCGGAGTATTTAGTTTGCGATAACTCGATAACTCTTCCTGATTTATAGTTTGCAGATTGTTGGTGATGGTATTGATAGCCGGACGTAACGAACGACTGGCAAGCCATTCGGTAAAATCGGCAACAACCTCGTCGAGTATCAAATGTGCTTTTTCTGCGCTTTCTTTCTTTTTTTCGGTTGTCTGCCTGACAATTTCCTGAAGGTCATCAACGCCCAATAGTTCAATATTTTCAATTTGGCCAACGGAACTTTCTATATTTCGCGGAACGGATAAGTCGATGTAAATCTGCTTGTGATCGGGTCTGATTCCACGTGTTTTTTTAACCATTTCGGCTGTAATTATGGGTGTAGCCGATGATGTAGCAACCATTATTATGTCAAAACCATGCAAATATTTTTCATACGATTCGAATGGGATGGCCATTCCATTGTATTTTGCTGCTGTTTTTTCAGCTTTTTCGAAAGTCCGGTTGGTTACACCTATTTGTTTTATTCCTTTTTTGTGGATGTTTTGCAGCGCTAAATTTCCTGTTTCTCCGGTGCCAATAAGCAAAACGGTCTTGTCGCTTACCCCATTTAGGAGCGTTGCACACATTTCAACTGCGGCACTGCTTACCGAGGTAATTCCCAGTTTGATACCCGTTTCGGTGCGTACCCGTTTTCCTGCTTCGAACGACTTTTGGAAAAGTCTCATCAGAACAGCATCGGTCAGAGCCAGTTCGGTACAAGTCAGGTAAGCTTCTTTCACCTGACCAATAATCTGGTCTTCGCCAATAATGAGTGAATCGAGCCCTGAGCTCACTTCAAACAGGTGGCGAACCGCTCCGGCATTGGTCCGGTGGTAAAAGTAATGCCAGCAGTGGTCGGCAACTCCTTTGAATTTTTTGATGACTTCGTAAACCAGTTCAAAGGCCGTTTGGTTATCGTGCCTGTCCTGCGAAAAATAAATTTCGGTGCGGTTACAGGTCGAAATCAATACCAAATCGGCAATTTCTGTTTCCTGCTGAAGCAGTTCTGCAAATGGTACTATTTCATCTTTTGAAAACGAAAATTTTTCGCGAATTTCCAGTGGTGCTGTCTTGTAGCTAATTCCTATCACCCCAATCATACCTTGAATCTTTTCAGGATTGCTAATGAAAAACAATTATGCACAATAAAAGTTGTCGTTTCAGCCTGGCTGAAATCAACTTAATTGCAGTATACCTGCAAGGAGAAGCGTGCAAACTTTTACAATTAGCAATGAGCTGGAGGGGGTCGGGAAAAGCGGAAGCCTGAAATGTAATATCCCTGAATCTTCAGGTTCCGGTTTCTGGAAATAATGGACCCGGTGTCGGGCGGAAAAGTTGGAGAACTTTCTGATAAACGAATATTGTCGGCCTGATTTTGAGTTTGGCCAGTTGTGATCTGATAATAAAAAAAGGGGTGATCAACTGTTTTTTGTTTGACTTCAGCCGGAATAGTTACAGCTGAAACTGATTCGGCAGACTCGTCGCCCGTGCTATTATTGAACATGCCCATAGCAAAGCCGAAAAAATAAAATGCGGCCAGCAGTAAATAAGGCATTGGTGTTGATAATAGTCCGAGAAAAAACACAGTCAAAAAAGTTTAGATAAAATATAACATTTACTTATGCCGGAATAACAGCTAAGTTTTTTATTTTGTTGCGTACAAATGTAATAATTCTGACCGAGCGATGAGTTTTCCCTGAATTGATATATGTCATCATTTTTTTAGAAAATAACTGTAAAAAAAAATATGAACAGACTGCCTCCGGGTTGTTGATTACAGAAATATTACAAAACGATTAAAAAATGTCGGTGAAATTACATTTTAATTAAAGATCATGCTTCTTAAATAATCTTATTTGCATCTTTGTGCACTGAATTCGGAATAGAATTTTTATCTGGTCATAATTTGTTTTTTAATTGTCAGATGGAACTCGCCATGGATAATCATGCTTCTGTGTGAGAGTATCTCTTGTGTCTCGTTTCATGAATCTTCATTAAAATAAATGATATGAATTTTTCAGGATTACTTAAGTATTTTGTTCCAAAGGAGAAGAAATTTTATGCCATGTTTAATCATGCGGCAGAAAATACGATTGAAGCTTCGGCGGCACTTGTGAAATTATTCAATTCTTCTGAGCTGGAAGACCGCAGGGCTCTTGGTCTCACCATTAAAGCAATTGAAAAGAAAGGTGATGAGTTTACCAACCGGATTTTTGACGTGTTGAACCAGTCGTTTATTACACCTTTTGATCGGGAAGACATTAACGAATTAACTTCTACCATTGATGATGTGGTTGATTTAATTTACAGTTTGTCAGGAAAAGTTGAGGTTTATCGTTGTACCGTATTCAGTACTTTTATGAAGGAGATGGTTGGCCTGATTCATCAAGGATGCCTTCAGATCAAGGTTGCTGTTGGTGGTTTGGAGGATACCAAAAATTCGCATAAGGTTTTAAAAGCCTGCAAAGAAATGAATAAACTGGAATCGCGGATTGATGAGTATTATCACATGGCCATTTCCAGTCTTTTTGAAAACGAAAAAGATCCAATCGAGCTGATTAAGCAGAAAGAAATAATTCAGAATATTGAAAAAATTGCCAATAAGATTGAAGACGTTTCCGATGTTGTCAAAACAATCTTGGTGAAATACGCCTGATTCAGGTTCAGTTAATAGTTTTTAAACTCATTATTTCAGGCTATGCTTACAATTTTGATTGTTATAATTGTGTTAGCTTTTGTGTTCGATTTAATCAACGGATTTCACGATGCTGCCAATTCGATAGCAACCGTTGTTTCGACCAAAGTACTTGCTCCTTTACCTGCTGTTTTATGGGCTGCATTTTTTAACTTTTTGGCCTATTGGATATTTGATCTCAAGGTGGCTAATACAGTTTCGAAAACCGTTGATGGCAGCATAATCAGCCTTCAGGTTATATTAGCTGGTATCATTGCAGCTATTATCTGGAATTTGCTCACCTGGTATTTTGGAATTCCATCTTCTTCATCTCATACCTTGATTGGTGGTTTTGCCGGCGCTGCAGTGGCTCATACAGGTAGTTTTGCGGTAATTAATCAGGCTGTAATTCTAAAAACTATTGGATTTATTTTTCTGGCGCCAATTATTGGCATGCTTATTTCCTACTTCATTACTGTTATTATACTATGGACCTGTCGACGGGTGAACCCGCATCGTGCAAATAAATGGTTTAAACGGCTTCAGTTGTTGTCGTCCGGAGCGTTTAGTTTAGGACATGGTGGTAGTGATTCACAGAAGGTTGTGGGTATTATCAGCGCTGCAATGATGGTTTACATTGCCCATTTGAATGCTATCGGAATGCCTGTTCCTGGATGGGCACATGTTACCGAAACCGTTGATGCTTTGGGAAAACAGCACCTTCATGTTCCAGCCTGGATACCGATTTCATGCTATACGGCTATTTCATTGGGAACGATGATGGGCGGATGGAGAATTGTGAAAACAATGGGAACAAAAATTACCAAAGTTACACCGGTTGAGGGTGTTGCCGCTGAAACAGCCGGTGCCATAACTTTATTTGGGGTTTCGCAGGGATTGGGAATTCCGGTTAGTACAACGCATACCATCTCGGGTGCGATTATGGGTGTAGGGATGACCAAACGCTTGTCTGCCGTGCGTTGGGGCGTTGCTAATAATTTACTTATTGCCTGGGTACTTACCATACCTGTAAGCATGCTTATTGCCGGGATTGTTTATTTGGCAATGACCGCTGTAGGAATTTAATCGTCTCAAGATATATTTATAGGGCATATTGGATAAAATCTGATATGCCTTTTTTCATTTGACTAAACCTTCAAATACAGATTGCTGTCGCCGTAACTCAGAAAACGGTAATCATTTGCCAAGGCGTGATCGTAAATTCTTCTCCATTCTCCGCCCAAATAAGCAGAAATCAACAATAACAGTGTACTTTGAGGCTGATGGAAATTGGTGATTAGTCCGTCAATTATCCTGAATTGATATCCCGGGGCAATAATGATTTGCGTGGAAGCCGAGACATAATCTGCCTGCTGTTTATCCAATAATTCGATTAGGGCCTGAATAACTTCAGCAGACGTCAGGTTCAGCGTATCAGCCTGGTAGGCTTCCCACTGCGAAACGGTCAGGTTTGCGATGCCCATTTCCGGATTATTTAAAGCCTGAACGCCCAGCCAATAAAGACTTTCGAGTGTTCGGACCGAAGTTGTTCCAACAGCAATTTTCTTTCCTGGGTGCAGAATTAGTTTTCTTAGAAAATTGCGACTGATATAAAAATGCTCCGAGTGCATGTCGTGCCCCGAAATGGTTTTACTCTTCACCGGCTGAAATGTTCCAGCTCCAACGTGAAGGGTCAGTTCTGCCAGTTCGTGACCTTCGTCCTGCAAATGATTGAATATTTTTTCGGTGAAATGCAATCCTGCAGTTGGTGCGGCTACCGATCCTTTTATTTTCGAATACACGGTTTGGTAGCGTTCCAGGTCGCTTTGCTCGGTTTCCCGATTCAGGTAAGGAGGAATGGGCAGTGATCCGGCCTGCTCAATGATCCGGGCAAATTCAAAATCCGGGTTATTCCAGCTGAAGCGAATGAGATTTCTGTCCCCGGCAGGTTCAACCTGCTCCGCAATAAGTTCAATCGTTGTTCCGTCGATGTTTATTTGTTTCCAGAGTTTTTCGCCTTTCCATTTTTTCAGGTTACCAATCATGCAGTTCCAGACACACGATTCGGTAGTTTGGAATGCTAGCTGGTAATCAACTGGATCAACCGGATCGAGACAAAAAATTTCTATTTTGGCTCCGGTTTCTTTCAGAAAGTGCATTCGGGCACGAATGACTTTGGTATTATTGAAGATCAGTAAACTTTTATCAGGTAAAAAGGAAGCCAGATTGCGGAATTGCTCATCACGGATTTCGCCGTTTTGCCATACCAGTAATTTGGATTGATCGCGCTCTTCCAGCGGATATCTGGCGATTTTTCCATCCGGCAAATCGTAGGCATAATCGGTAGTCGAAATAGCCTGGACTTTTTTGAGTAAGCTGTTGTTATTTTCCATATCGTTTCGGGTGGTCAAAATTACAGAAACAATGGCTTCAGTCAAAATTCATATTAGCTTTGCACAAAAATTTAGGAAATGATAAAAGCAGGAGATAAAGTCAGATTTTTAAATGCAGTTGGCGGTGGAACCGTCAGATCGGTAATCAACAAAACCATGGTGATGGTGGAGGATTACGACGGATTTGAAATACCAACGCTGATCAGCGAACTGGTGGTGATTGACGATTCGCTGCCAATGAACAGTGGATCGGGCGAGCCAAAAAGGCGCGTGATTACACCTGTTGTGGAACAGCCGGTTAAAAAAGAGCAACTCAAAGCCGAACCCAAATACATAGCCGGAAAAGATACCCCGAGCTGTTATCTGATTTTTGTACCACAAAATGAGAGTAATCCGGTAGACGGCGAGTTAAAAGTTTACCTGGTAAACGACAGCAATAACTTTGTTCTGTACAATTACAGTCACCTGAAAGATCAGGTTTATCGAAGTATTGAGTCAGGCAAAATGAATCCGAACAGCAAACGTTACCTCGAAAGTTTTACCCGGATGGATTTGAATGAACTTCCTGAATTCCAGTTTCAACTGGTGTTTTTCAGGGAAGAATCTTCCAGACTGGAAGAACCGGTTGTGAAACGGCTAAAGTTGAATCCGGTTCGTTTTTACCGTCAGAACAGCTATGTTAAAACTAAATATTTCACTACAAATGCCATCATTACTTCGCTGCTCGAATCGGAACTGGAGGCTGAACTGGAAAAATTGACTGATCCGGAAATTAATCAGGTGATTCAGGAAAAGGATGCCCCTAAAGTTGTTGTAAAAAAGGCTGAAACACCTGATTTGGTTGAAGTTGATCTGCATATTCACGAATTGCTGGAAGATACCCGTGGCCTGACCAATCACGAAATGCTGGAAGTTCAGCTCGGACGCTTCCGCAACGAACTGGAAACAGCCATCGCTAACGGAACCCGTCGCATTGTTTTTATTCATGGCATTGGCAATGGAACGCTGAAACAGGAGTTGCGAAAAGAACTCGGTTCGAAATACAAAAAATACTATTTTCAGGACGCCAGCTTCAAAGAGTACGGATATGGCGCGACGATGGTGATTCTCCGAAATGCATAAAAAGTTCCAAATTCCAAGTTCCATGTAAAGAATGCAAAGGTCTTCTGGATATTGACTGTTGAGTATTGGGACTTTTAAATATCCAATATTGAATAATCAATAACCAATATCCAAAAGAGTAACTTGAAACCTGGAACTTTTTTCTGCATCTTTGCACCGCAGACCGCTTTATCGCTGTCCTGAGTAATCGGGAGAGAGGAAAGTCCGGGCAACACAGGGCGCCATGCTTCTTAATGAGAAGGCGGGCGAAAGTTTGCAGGATGGTAACAGAAAATGACCACCCGGTTTTGATGCGTCTCAATCGGGAACGGGTGAAAAGGTGAGGTAAAAGCTCACCGGTGGCGGTGGCAACATCGTCAGCCGTACCACTCTTGGGTTGTAAGGCCAAATATATCGCGATTTGCCGGTACGCCGACATACAGGGCGGCCCGCTTTGGTTTTTCGGAAGTCGCGAGGGGTAGGCTGCTCGATCGTTTTGGTGACAAAACGGGTAGATAAATGATAAAGGCTCTTTGAGCAATCGGAGAGAACAGAACCCGGCTTACAGGTCTGCGTATTTTTATAAAAATCAAAGGCGATCGTTTGCAGATCGCCTTCGCTTTTTTCTTAAATTATTTGTTTTCCTTGAGTTTTTCTCTGCTTTTCGGGTGATAATCAGCCGGAAGAGTAAAGTTTATCGGTATTTCGTAAGCAACATCAACTGCTTGTCCGTTTTGTTTGCCAGGACTCCATTTGGGCATTGATTCAACAATCCTTTTGGCTTCCTGATCGAGCGAAGGATCAACACCGCGAGATATCCTGGCATTGATAACCTTTCCGGTTTTATCGACCACAAATTTTACGGTAACCTGTCCCAGAATGCCATTTTCAAGGGCGATAACCGGATATTCCATTGTGGATGCTACAAAGGTTTTTAGTGCTTGAACTCCACCCGGGAATTGAGGCATTTCTTCAACCATGGTAAAAACATCGCTCTGTTTTTTCATCGTCACTTCCAGAACTCCGTTTTTGCCTTTTTCTCCGTATTTGGAAATCGCTGATTCACCTTTCAACACATTGATGGATTCTATGTCATTGGGATTAATATCTTCTATTTTTTGGTTTGGCGAGATAATACCATCTTTTACGATTAATGGAATATCTCCTCCGGAACTCCGGATTTTAAACCCTGAATTTGGCAGATTATTCTGATTTTCGTTTTGAATCTTGCCATAGCCAATCACTTCCACTTCTGCCGAATTTGTGCCAGTTCCGGTTTTCCCGTTTTTCGTTGTAATTAAAACAACCCCGTTTTTGCCTTTTTCTCCATAAAGTTTGGTTGCCGATTCATTTTTCAAAACATTGACGGATTCAATGTCCTGCGGCGTAAGGCTGTGCAATTGTTTATCGTCGATAATTTTGCCATCAATAAGTACCAGCGGATCGTTTGGACCACCGGTGCTATTGACGATCAATGGTTCATGGTTCTGTAATTTAAACGATTGAGTATTCGTGTTGTCCAGCGCGCTCTTTAGCGTAACTTCTATCACGCCATTTTCGCCTTTGGCTCCGTATTTATCTGTCGCGTTTTTGTCTTTTAATACGCTCACGCTACTGATCTCGCTCGGATTGAGCTTGTCCATTTCGGCTTTTGTCGATTCCTTTCCGTCAATCAGAATTAATGACTTTTTTTTCAGATTGTTGCCTGACACATCATTTCCTACAGCGTCAATTCCGATTATCTGCGTTTTCAGCCTAATGAGCATCTCCTTTTCAAAATCAGGATTTATTTTCACCGTCTGAAATCCGACATACGAAATTACAATCGGAGAATCATCAGTCATTTTCATCATGAAATTTCCGTTTTGATCGGTAATTGTGCCAATTGGTTTGCCTGAAATGATTACCGAAGCATTTTTCAACGGTTTCCCGTTTTCATCTGTCACTTTCCCGACAACCGTTCTCTGAAAGTAAACACCTGTTTCTCCATTCGGGTTTGTATAAAATACAGGAATAGTTGTTAGTAAGTCGCTTGAATTAAAACTGATTGTTCCCGTATTTGCCTTTATTGTAGCAGATATTTGTTTCAGCTTTCCTTCATCTGAAAATTTCAATGTTGTGTATTCAATTTTTAATCCAGCCTCTTCTAATTCTACTTTTATCGATTCCAAATCGCCTTTCTCGTAAGTAGATAGGAACGGAATATTGCATTTTTCTTTAGATATTAAATACTGAGCAATCTTGAGTTCGTTATTTTTAGTACCAGTATCAAATCGATATTCAGGAGTTGCAAAAGCATAGAAAACTCCCGCTATAAGCGGTAAAACCAATAAAAGCCTAAGTTTTCGGATGGGTGAACTTATGGTTTGTTTCATCATGTTAAATCGTTTTTTGTTGAGTGAATAATTGAACGAATTGGCCAGTGAAATCACCGGTCCGCCGAACATTTGGTTCAGCAGGGCCGCACGGTAAATAGCCGGATTGGAGCTGCGCTGCAGCGCACGCTCGTCGGCCAGGTATTCGTGATTTTGCCTGATCAGATGGCCGTATAGCCAAATGGCAGGATTGAACCATTGCACCGTGCGAAGGATTTCAAACAGCAGCAAATAAATCCAGTGCTGTTGCCTGATGTGCTCCAGTTCGTGGTTCACAATTTCGTTCGTTTCAGTTTCGTCGATTGAAGGATTGACAAATACGAACGAGAAAAATGAAAACGAAGCGGGATATTCAGCAGTACGGATCAATTTTGCCGAACTGTAAACTTGCTTTTCCGATTTTCGGATGATTCGAAAAACCGGAAGAGTTTGCTTTAAAATTTTATATGCCAGATAAATAATTCCAGCGATGTATAAAGACAAAAGCAACACATTTTGAGTTGGAAATGGTTCGTTTACTTCCGCGATTCCCTGAACCAGCGGCTCCGAAATTTCGACAGTTGGAACCACCGGAAGCAAAACGGTATAGCGAAAAGTGAGAAACGGAAAAATGAGTGAGGCCAGAATTCCTGAAACAAGGTAAATACGGTTCAAAACGAAGAACCGTTCGTTTCGCAGGAACAGCGCATAAACCAATGCAAAACCAGTCAGCCAAACCGACGATTTGATTAAATATTCGGCGATTGTTTCCATGACTTCGGATTTATTTCTTCGATAATTCCTGTTTGGTTTCTTCCAATAGCTGTTCCAAATCCTGAATACTCAGGTCTTTTTCGCGTGCAAAGAACGAAGCCATAGCTGGAAACGAGTTGTTGAAATAGCTTTTCATTAAGCCGAAAAGCTGGTTCTTCGAGTATTCGTCCCTGGTTACCAAAGGGTAATACACATGTACGTTTCCGTAGGTGCGGTGTGAAACGAATTCCTTCTTTTCCAGAATTCGTAATACAGTTGAAACCGTGTTTCGCACAGGTTTTGGGTCGTCAAACCGGTCGCGGATGTCTTTAACCAGACCTTCGCCCATGTCCCAGAGGTGTTGCATCACCTGTTCTTCTGCTTTAGTCAGTTGCATAGCTTTCAATTTTTATTTGTCAATCCTTCGGGATCAAATATATGACTATAAATTTAGTCGTACAAATATTTTGCCAAATATTTGACTAAAAGCATAGTCATTTTTTTAAATGCCTGATTTGTCACTTGAAAACCAGGAATTGATAGTAAGAAACTGGATTATTGAGACTGAATACTGAGACTCTGTTACTTTCCCTTTCGCCAGTGCCGCACGGGGCTTACCTGAGAAAACAAGCCTTTGTTTACAAACTTGACATCGGCGATGGAATAAAAAGCGTTAGGGCTGTATGTGCGGATGATTTCGATTACGCGTGGCAAATCGGTGCGTTTGACGATTGAATAGATGATGGAAACTTCTGCAATAGCGCCATGTGCTTCCTGATGAGTGATCCCGTAGCCATCGGCTTTCAGTTTTTCAATCAGCTTGTGCGCATCAACCCGGGTAATAATTTGAAGCTGAATAATTCCGACGGCCAGTTTTTCTTCGATGATCATTCCAATGTAGTTACCGGTTGCAAAACCGGCGCCGTAGGCTACATAGCAAATCCAGTTATCGAGGTTCTGGATAATTTTGCTGATTGCCAGCAGCCAAATTAAGACTTCAAAAAAACCAAGGATGGGAGCAATCAATTTTTGCCCTTTGGCTACCATCACAATCCGGATAGTGCCAATGGTTACATCAGAAATGCGGGCCAGGAAAATTAAAAACGGCAGAAGTCCATAAGCAAACAGCTCACTTTGATAGAAATCCATACAAAACAAGTCAAAAGTGTAAAGTCAAATGTACGAAATACAGCTCACTTTTGCCTTTTACCTTTTGATATTTGCTTTAAAATTCCGAAGTGAAATGAAATTTAATCTCTTTGAATTCGCTTTGAGCCATGTCGAGAATGAACTGCGAATCAGCCATAAACACATCGCGGCCTCGTTTATCAACTGCCATCTTCTGATGTTTCCGGTTTTTGAATTCGGCTAATGCTTTTGGATTATCACTTTGAATCCAGCAGGCTTTATACATCTGCAAAGGTTCGAAGCGGCATTTGGCGTTATATTCGTGCTCCAATCGGTATTGAATAACCTCGAACTGAAGTTGCCCGACGGTTCCGATGATGCGGCGGCCATTGAAAACGCTGGTGAATAACTGGGCAACGCCTTCATCCATGAGCTGGTCGACCCCTTTGTTCAGCTGTTTTGTTTTCATGGGGTCGGCATTTTCAACGTAACGGAACAATTCAGGCGAAAAGCTGGGCAATCCTTTGTAGTGGATGTTTTCTCCTTCGGTCAGCGTGTCGCCGATAATGAACGACCCATTGTCGGGAACGCCAATAATATCGCCCGGGTAAGCTTCTTCAATCACTTCTTTCTGAGCAGCCATAAATGCTGTCGGGCTCGAAATTCGGAAGGTTTTACCGGTGCGCACTTGCGTATAAACATTATTGCGTTCAAATTTTCCGGAGCAAACCTTTACAAATGCAATCCGGCTGCGGTGATTGGGGTCGATGTTGGCATGAATTTTAAACACGAAACCGCTGAATTTTTCATCTTCAGGATTAACCAGCCGTTCTTCCGTTTGGCTGGGGCGAGGCCATGGCGCGATTTTTACGAAAGTGTCGAGTAATTCCTGAACTCCGAAATTATACAGTGCACTGCCGAAAAATACGGGTGCCAGATGTCCTGCCAGGTATTCATCATGGTCAAAAGGTGGATAAACTCCATAGACCAGTTCCAAATCTTCGCGCAATTTATGGGCATCGTTGCCAATATGCTTTTCGAGTTCGGGGCTTTCGATGTCACTGAAAGAAATTCCGGGCTCAATTTCCTGAACATTGGCTTTAAACAGGTTCAGACTTTTATTGTAAATATTATAAACGCCTTTAAAATCGGGACCGTTATTGATGGGCCAACTTAGCGGGTTGATGCGTATTTGCAATTGTCGTTCGATGTCGTCAAGCAGTTCGAAAGTATCTTGTGTGGGGCGGTCGAGCTTGTTGATGAACACAATGACCGGCGTTTTGCGCATCCGGCATACGTTCATCAGTTTTTCGGTTTGTGCTTCTACCCCTTTAGCTGCGTCGATTACGATGATAACACTGTCGACAGCTGTCAGTGTACGAAATGTATCTTCCTGAAAGTCTTGGTGACCGGGAGTATCCAAAATGTTTACCTTGTAGCCATCGTATTCGAAACCCATGACCGAAGTAGCCACTGAAATACCGCGCTGACGTTCGATTTCCATAAAGTCGGACGTAGCGGCTTTCTTAATTTTGTTGCTTTTAACAGCCCCGGCAACACGAATTGCACCCCCGAAAAGCAGCAACTTTTCAGTCAGGGTTGTTTTTCCAGCATCGGGGTGACTCACAATGGCAAAGGTTCGCCGGCGTCTAATTTCTTCAGTAAAACTCATTCTGTTTTCGTTTGAGAAGGCGCAAAATTATCTAAATTTTTGACATCAATAGACTTCTGATTTTTATATCGTCTTTTTCACAAGTCAATGAACGATATCTGTGGCTATTTTTCAGCCAACGAATCCTGAATGAACCGCAATTGCTTTTCGAGCATGGCTACTTTGCGCATCTCGAAACCTGCTTTGTGTGCAGTTTGTATCGGGCGGGAATAAATATATTCGATTTCCATTGGCCGCCGATGATCGTAATCCAGCTTCATGCTTGGCGCGTAAGGTTTCATTTTGATGGTCATGTCGATCATTTGCTGCGCCAGCGATTCCTTTAACGGAACGCCACACTGATTAGCACCGTGAATGACTTCCAGCATCAGTTCGCGTGATAGTTCGCGGGTATTTTCGTTGGCCATCAATCTGTCGGTGGTAGTATTCAGAACAACTGTCATCCCATTGAACGGAATGTTCCAGACCAGTTTTTGCCAGCGGGCAAACTGAAGGTCAGCAGCGGCTTCGGTAGGTATTCCGGCCGATTGAAAATCGCTGATAACCTGCTTCAGAATTGCCGGATTGGTGACATTATGCGAACCAATAATCAGCTTTCCGTAATCAAGGTGATGAATGTGTCCGGGACCAATTTTGTTGGAGCAAATAAATGCCAGACCTCCGGCCACCTGAATTCCGGGCATCCGGTTCAATAAGTCTTCTTCAAGCCCGAGCCCGTTTTGAAGTAGAATTACTACACTTTTTGAATGAAGCAAGGGTTTTATCAACTCCGGAAGCAAATGATTTCCGGTAGTCTTGAGGCAAACCAGAATTACATCACAAACAGGCATCTGCCGGGTTGCTGGATAGGCATTAATTTGAGGCAACCGAAAATCTCCGTTTACCGAATTAACCCGAAGTCCATGATGGCTGACGTGTTCGTAATCGCTGCGGAACAAAAAATGCACATCCTGTCCTGCCAGTGCCAGCTTCCCACCATAAAATCCGCCCAACGCACCAGTTCCGATTACTCCATACCTGATTGCCATAACTTCCGTTTTAAAACTATTT
The DNA here is from genome assembly GCA_963676535.2 of Prolixibacteraceae bacterium. Taxonomy (GTDB): domain Bacteria; phylum Bacteroidota; class Bacteroidia; order Bacteroidales; family Prolixibacteraceae; genus Aquipluma. Next base: position 80,313 of record CAXXKQ010000035.1, read on the forward strand.
GCCGACAAAAATAGTAACTGAGCTTTCCGGCTTTTAATAAGTCATGTTCCTAAACTTCAATCGTAACAAAAAAGTTACATGAAGGTAAAACAGTTTGGTAGAAAGGCTGGTATTTCCGGACGGGCATTGCCGTTTGGGATAAAAGAATGGCTCTTTATTCTTTCTCCTATCAACATCCGGTTCTTAATGGAACCAAAAAATAAAATTTAGACAGTTTCTATTTTTTTTCCATAAAAATTTTTCAGAGGCACAATTTGACCTGTTTACAGGGTTGATTGTGCTTTTTTTATGGCTAAAAACGAAACGTTAAAAAGTTGTAATCAACATTTCGCCGGAAATATTTTATGTAGCTTTAGGTGTTCAAAATTAGTGGAGTCATGAAATCATTAAGCCTCATTTTCCTCGTTGGGCTGTTTCCTTCCTGTTTGGTTTCGGCCCAAATTCAATTCAAACAAAAGACCAACAGCATTGATCTTAAAAAATATACCAAGTGTTCCAGACTTCTGCGGGAACCGTTAAAACTGAATCTTCCGACAGAAAAAAAGCAACACAGTCCGGGCAAGCTAAACCAACAGTTACTTTCAGCAAATCAAAATCTGATTCACACTCCCGGATTCAGGCAACCTTATGGAGGAAATTCCCGATTCCGAATGCCAGTTTTAAAACCTCAGTTTCAATCAAAGATGCCGGTTATGAAACCTGATTCAACTATTCATTTTTTCATTCAAAATAAGAAGTTTTAAAATATTGTTTCTTCCGGTTTTTGCCCTAAATTGCGCCTTCAATATACATTTTAGGAATAATAATCCATAAATCATAAACCGTATGAAACGTATATTTCGTTCTCTGTTGGCCATGTTTCTGCTTGTGGCCTTCTCGGTAAGTTTTGCTTCTGCCGAAATTAAATTACCCTCTATTTTTTGTGACAATATGATCCTGCAACAGCAAACCGATGTTGCCATCTGGGGCAAAGCCGCCAAAAATTCCACGGTGAAAGTGACCACATCGTGGAATGGGAAAAGTTACAGCGCCAATGCCTCAGCCGATGGCAGCTGGAAACTGAAAGTTGCGACACCCAAGGCCGGTGGTCCGTTTGAAATTACCGTTTCCGACGGAAAATCCCTGAAACTGAAAAACGTGCTGATTGGTGAAGTGTGGGTTTGCTCGGGCCAGTCGAACATGGAAATGCCGGTGAAAGGTTACCGGAACCAGCCTGTTCTGGGTTCTGTTGATGCCATCGCGCTTTCTTCGAATTCGAATATCCGCCTGTTCACTGTTAAAAAAGCAACCAGCCTCGAACCGCTCAACGATTTTAGCGGTGCCTGGCAACTTTGCGACCCCGAAAATGTGGCTAATTTTAGTGCAACAGCTTATTATTTTGGACTGATGCTAAACAAAGCGCTGAATGTTCCGGTTGGACTGATCAATACCAGCTGGGGCGGAACCCGCATTGAGTCCTGGATCAGTGAGTCGGGCTGCAAAAACTTCGATTGGGTAAAACTTCCGGAGAAAAAGCCGGTAGATAACCTTTCTCCGCAAACACCAACGGTACTTTTCAATGCAATGATCAACCCGATTGTTGGCTACGGAATGCGTGGAGCTATCTGGTATCAGGGCGAATCGAACCGCAATGAACCAAAAGAATATCAGAAACTGATGCCCGGATTGATTGAAAACTGGCGCTCAGTTTGGGGCATTGGCGAGTTCCCGTTCTACTTTGTACAGATTGCTCCGTTTGACTACGGACCGGGTGGATTGAGTTCGGCGTATCTTCGCGAGGCCCAGCTGAAAGCATCAACAGCGCTGAAAAACATGGGCATGGCCAGCACGATGGATACCGGGGAAAAAGATTGCATCCATCCTTCCAATAAGGAAGCCAGCTCCAAACGTTTGGCATACCTGGCTTTGGCCCAAACTTACGGAATGAAGGGAATTGCCTGTTTAGGACCGGTTATGAAAGAAATGAAAGTGGCTGAAGGCGTGGTAAAATTGACTTTCGATAATGCACCGAACGGGCTGACTTCATACAACAAAGAGTTATCCTGTTTTGAAGTTGCAGGCCCGAATAAAAGGTTTTTCCCCGCCAAAGCATTTATCACAGGAGCTGGAATAACCGTATTTTCACCATCAGTATCTGAGCCTGTTGCTGTCCGTTATGCTTTCAAGGATTTTATAGTGGGCGACCTTTACAGTACCGAAGGAATTCCTGCCTCTTCGTTTAGAACAGACGAATGGGAACCTGAAAAATAAAAATCAAATATTTTTACTTTAAAAATAGAAGCAATGGAAAACAAAATTTCGCGTCGTAAATTTTTAAATGCGGCCGCTTCAGTGGCTGCGATTACGGCAATTCCGTTTAATTACGGATTCAGAAGTTTTTCGAATGGAATACTGGCTGCAAAACCAAATTCTAAATTCGGGGGCGTTCAGATTGGCGCTATTAGCTATAGCTGGCGAAGTATGCCTTCCACTCCCGCTGATATCATCAATTATTGTTTGCAGGCAGGTATCAGTAATTTGGAGCTGATGGGAAACATTGTGGAAGAGTATCTCGGATTACCCGCAGGACCAGCCCGACCGGCGCGCGGGGCGTCGCAAACCAAAGAACAAAAGGAAGAATTCGAAAAAGCGGCAGCTGCTGTAACCGAAGCACAGCGCAAATGGAGACTTTCGGTTTCAATGGAAAAATATGTTGCACTCCGGAAAATGTTTAACGATGCCGGTATCAATATTCATATCGTGAAATTTGCACCGTCAAACTGGACTGACGAAGAAATTGACTATGCGTTTAAAGCAGCAAAAGCCATGGGAGCAAAGGGTGTAACCAACGAAATTGGCGATGAAGCCTGTAAGCGTCTCGGTCCGTTTGCTGAAAAGCATAAAATGTATGCCATTTTCCATCAGCATTTGCAACCGGCTGAACCGGGGTGGAATTTTGATAAATTTCTGGCATACTCGCCCAATAACATGTTGAATTTTGATGCAGGCCACTATTTCGGCTGTACCGGTTTGCATCCTAATGACCTGATTAAAAGGCTCCACAACCGTATCTTCAGCATTCATATAAAAGACAAAACCGGACCAAAATCGACACCACCGAATACGAATCAGGTGTGGGGCAAAGGTGAAATGCCAATTGCTGATATGCTCCTGTTGCTCAAAAAAGAGAAATGGCCCATCTATGTCGACATTGAACTGGAGTACGAAGTTCCTGCCGACTCGGATGCTGCAAAAGAAGTGAGCAAATGCGTTGAATACGCGAAAAAGATTTTGAGCTGATCAAATCAGATTCTACAGGGAATAGATTTTAATTGGGAGACGTCTAAAATCAACAGGCAACATGTTTTTTGATAAACCTAAAAACGCTTCGGTAGTAATTCCGGAGCGTTTTTTATTTTCATGCCTCGTTAAAAGCTTTAATTCTGGAAACCAACAGCGCAATACCTATTCCGAATAAACCGATAACTGCAAAGGAGTAACGCAGCCCAAACGCTTCGGAGATATAGCCGATTAGCGGCGGCCCCATCAAAAAACCCAGAAAACTCACGCTTGCAACGGTTGCCAGGGCAATGCCCGGCGGTATTTTGGTGTGCCTCCCGGCAATACTGTATACAACGGGAACAATGCTCGAAACGCCCAGCCCAACCATCATAAATGCAATGGTCGACGAAATCAGGTAAGGAAAAAGAACAGCTGTAAATAAACCCGTAGAGATCATCAACCCGCAAATCTGCAACAGGTGCTTCCTGCCAATTTTCGAGATCAGGTAATCGGCTACGAAACGCCCGGTTGCCATCATGATCATGAAGGAAGTATAACCCAGAACAATCAGCGATGCCGGTGCTTTGACCACGTCTTTGAAATAAACTCCGCTCCAGTCGAACATGGCTCCTTCGCTGGCCATGCTGCAAAAGCCAATGATTCCAAGTTGAAGCAGAATCGTGTCGGGTTTGGCAAAAAACTTCCTGCGAGGCTCTTCCGAAGTAGCAGCTTTACCAGGCAACAGAAACGGATGATTGATCCACAGGATTATCCAGACGATCGGTATGACCATCAGAAAATGCCAGTGCGGAGCTATTTTCAGGTTCATCATGAGCAGTCCGATCAATGCGCCGGTAAATCCGGCAAGGCTCCACCCGCCATGAAACGAAGCCATAATGGGACGCTGATACAGACGTTCGGCGGCTACTCCCTGCGTGTTAATCGATATGTTCGACAGGTTGCCTGTCAATCCAAACAAAAACAAGGCAATAGCCAGTTGCCAGCCTTCCTGAACCAAACCGATGTTACTCAAACAAAGGGTGTAAACCGGAATAGCGAAAAGAAAAACCTTTCGGCTGCCAAACCGGGTAACCAGTTTCCCGGAGAAAGGCATCATGAGAAGCTGCCCCGCAGGCATAGCAAAGAGGATGCTGCCAAATAACGCGTCGTTCAGGTGGAGCGCCGTTTTAATATCAGGTATTCGGCTGGCCCACGACGAAACACAAAGCCCCATGCTGAAATAGCCCAGTGTTACAGCAATCCGTACCCGTTTTTTATTTGTTGGCGTTCCCGGCTGAGAGCTAACGGTGGATATATCTTCTGTCATGAGTTCTTCTTTCGGTAAATAACGGATGCAAAAGTATGAAATCCCTGCAATGAATCGGTTCTGGTTCGGGAAATTGGCTGTTCGTTAAAAAATTGGAAAGTTACTTCGAGTATGTGTTATGCAGCTAGAAAATAACCCGGTTCCGGAAGTTTTCAATACAGAAAATACATGAACACATGTTATTATAAAAAAGAATGTAATTTGAACAAATTTAGAAACAGATGTTATCCGGCAAAGAGTAAATTCATTAATTTTTACTTCCTGCTATTACCGTATGAAAATCTTCCGGATTCAGGTATTGTTGAGCCAAATACATTAATTCAGTGGAAGTAATGCTGCGCAAAACGCGCAAATAGTTATCATAGAACGAATAATCCAAATCAAAATCATTGATCGCTTTGAAACTTCCGGCCAAGGCAAACGGGCCGTCGAAATCGCGCAGGAATTCGCCCAACAGATAACTACGCACCGTTTCCAACTCATTTTCCGAGATCAGTTCGGTTTGCAGACGGCGCATTTCAACAGCAATTTCATGCAGGGTTGGTTCAATGTATTCGTTGCCCACTTCGGTTGAAATAACCAGGTAACTGGCATGTTTCAGATTCAGCACATAGCTGCCGATTCCGTAAGTATATCCTTTTTCTTCGCGAATGTTGGTCATCAGTCTCGATCCAAAATAACCACCCAAAATGGTTACTAAAACTGAAAGTGCATGATAATCCGGGTGCGATTTGGGTACCCAGAATTTACCTATCCGGATAGCTGATTGTATGCCATTGACTTTTTCGACGTGATGGTATTTCTGTTTATCGGATTGAATGTCAAACTGAAGTGCCGGAACTACCTCATGCTGCCAGTCGTTTCCTCCGAAATACCGGTCTAGGAGAGTCAGCACTGTTTCGTCAACTTTTCCGGATACAATAATGCGGCAATTCCTGGAGTGGTAAAAGCGACGATAAAATTGTATCAGGATGTCGCGGCTAATCGTGTCGTAATCTTCCAGCTTGTTGTTCATAGCATACGGGTGGCCAGCGCCAAACATCACCTGTGTGAATTTTTTTTGGCAGATGGTGCGCACCTTTTCGTTTTCGAGCAAAAATTTCTGTTTATTTTTGGCAATCAGCACCTCCAACTCATGTTCGGGAAAAACGGAGCGTTTTATTATGTCTTCGGCCACTTCCAGAATAGCCGGTAAATGTTTGCCCAAACTAACGATGTCGACAAATCCGTAATTCTGGTCGGATACCAGTTGAAGATAGGCTCCATAAAAATCGAACCGCTCGGCAATTTCTGAGGCGGTGAAATTTTTACTTCCTTCTTCGAGCATCGAATTGCAGGTACTCGATATCAGATTGCCCGAATGAAACCAGGTTCCTGCCTCGAAAATAAAATCGATTTTAACTATATCCTGTGAACCTGCATTCACAAAATAAACCGGTATTTGATTGGAAAGCAAGTGCTTTTCTGCTTTCACGTAATCAATGTGTTCGATGGGATTAACTTCGGGATGTATGGTGCGGTTGAGCATGTGTTTACTTTTTAGCCACGTAATTTAAAACCGAACAATTTTCGGGGCGGAAGAGCTGTTGCGACACTTCCTGAATGTGTTTCGAAGTAACGGCCCGGTAACCGTCGACCTGTGTATTAATAAGTCCGGCATCCTGTAAGATTTCGTTGGTCGCCAGGTTCATGGCTTTGGTCAGGTAATTCATTTCGCCATATACAATGTTGGCTTCCATCTTATTTTTTACCTTTTCCAGTTCATATTCTGAAACAAGTTCCTGCTTCATCCGGTCCAGTTCAACTTCAATCGACTGACGGGCCTTTTCAAGCGAAACCCCATCACTGGGTTTTCCTGAAACAACAAATAATCCTGGTTCATAATCTCCGGAAAGGTAAGCATCCAACTCGGTGAAAATTTTTTCTTTCTGAACCAGATTTTGGTACATCCGCGATGAGTTCCCGTTCGAAAGCACATCCGATATTAGATCGGTGGCATAATACCGGGGATCGAGTCGCTCGACCATGTGGTAAGCCATATAAATCATGTCGTTGGGAACGTCGCGCTCAACGGTTTGCTCGCACTGTTCCGTCTGTTCGGGTTCAACAGGTAAATTCCGAGGCTTCACATTGCGGTTCGGAATCGGGCCAAACCAGCGTTCAGCCAGTTTTAGCACCTCATCAAATTTTACATCGCCGGTAACCACCAGTACAGCATTATCCGGAGCATAATGGCTAAAGAAAAAATCCTTCACCTGTTGCATCGTTGCCTTTTCGATGTGACTGATTTCCCGTCCGATGGTCGGCCACTGATAAGGATGAACTTTGTAAGTAAGCTGTCTGAGCAAGGGCCACACGTCGCCATACGGCTGGTTCAGGTAACGCTGCTTAAACTCTTCGATGACCACATTGCGCTGCACGTCCAGGCTTTGCTTTGAAAAAGCCAGTTCGAGCATCCGGTCAGATTCGAGCCAAAAGCCGGTTTCAAGGTTATTCTTTGGCAGAGTGAGATAATAATTCGTCAGGTCGTTCGAGGTAAACGCATTGTTGTCGCCTCCGGCTTTTTGCAGCGGTTCGTCGTAATTTGGGATGTGCTTCGAGCCGCCAAACATCAGGTGTTCAAACAAGTGAGCAAATCCGGTCCGATCAGGATGTTCGTCGCGTGAGCCCACATTATAGCATACATCCAGAGCCACCATGGGCGTGGTTTTATCCTGATGCACAATGACCGTCAGGCCGTTGGCTAATTTTGTACGTTCAAAATTTATCATGTAAAAAAATCCATTTTTCCATCAATCACCGAAAACAAACGTGTTAACCGATTCTGGTTTCAACTGAAGTTCGGCTTTCCCCTTTTGGGAGCGCGCAACATTTTTCAGGTTTTCCCAGGGACTGGTTTCAGTCGTCGAAGTTACGTCAATTTGCTGAGATTCGAATCCCGAAACATCAACGGTTACCTTTTCTTTTTTCATGTTGATGAGTTGCAACACTCTTTTGCCATTGCTTTGAATCCCGCTAATTGCCAATATTTCAGGGTCGGAACTGATGGAATGAACGATTTGTGTACCCGTATTTAAGAAGTCAACCTGATGGCGGGTCACATAATATGACGGGTATTTTTGCTGAATGTCGGCTGACATGATTTCGTAGTTGTTTTGCCAGGTCCAGTAAAGCGAAACTTCTACTTCGGCATATTTCATCATGCGGTGCGAAATTTTGGCGAAGCGCAGGGCGTAATCCCAGCTTTTATTCATGTCTTTCACTTTCCAGGCCATGGCGTCGAAACCCAATTCGGCACACCACACTTCTTTGTTCCATGCTTTTCCGAAACCGGCGATACGTTCAAATTCGTTGTTTGGAATTTTTTCTGACCACCAGCAATGAAAGCTCAATGGGCCGATGTATTTCCAGACCGACGGATCAGCCATAATTCGGGTTGCAAATTCTACGGTTCCCTTGGTTTGTGCGGTGTCGGCAAGTAAAAATTTAGTTTTCAGACCGGCTTCTTCAAATTTTTGTCCGGCTTTCTTCACAAAAGCAATCATTGCTTCCGGCGAAAAAATGATCTGGTAACCACCATCCGACTCATTAAACGAAAACTGATCGATTTCAACGCCGTATTCATTTTTAGCTTTCAGAAAGAAGTCGGTTAGCAATTGAATCACCTCGTCGTAAGATTCAGGTTTGATCACCCGTTGTGCTTTTTTTGTTGGATCGGCAATGAACTCGTCGGGTAAATCCCAAACTGAAATGGTAAAGTTTTTAATCCCAAATTCGTTTTTCATGCGCTTTAGTTCGTCCAGAACTTCGATCACCAGCGGTTGTTTGGTGAAATTGGAGCCTCGGTAGTCTTCAAAATTCATATTCCGAAGTCGCACGGGCAAGGCCACCCTGACATGTGTTGGCCGGAAATCACGCAGGGTTTCGTTACCAATGGCATCGGCTGCGTGTGACGAATAGTTGGCCTGGCAATAATTGCCGCCAATGGATTTAATGACTTGTTTTTTGATTTCAGGGAAAATTTTCACAGTGGCTTTCTGGGCAAATCCGGTTCCGGAAAATCCCAACGTAAGCGTTAAAATCAGAATGATTGATAGGTTGGTTTTCATATAGGTTGGTTTTGTAATTTGCATAAATTATTTTGTTTTCTGCTGGTTTATCTCATAACTTGTTTGCAGACCAGTAAAATGGAATAAGCGAAGTACACTTGTAAAAAAATAAGCTCCTCTTATCGTTTAAATACTTTTGCTGCTGTCTGGCTGTCGGATTTTACGAGGTACATTCCCGAAGGGCATCCCGCCAGCGAAACCACGGTATACTGACTCTCAGGTTTTAATGATTTGATGCAGATTCCAAGTTGATTGTACACCGAAATTAAACCAAACAGTTGCTCTGTTTGAATTTGAAAAAATTCGTCGAAAAATGTTGGAAATACTCTGAAATTATTCTTTTCTGGATTCTTCATTCCGGTAACCGGCGGGGTGATGTATGTTTTCAGGTTTGGCATTTCATCCAGAGTCAACACGTAATCGCTGGTAAACATTTTCTTCCAAAGGTCGAGTGAATTGTATTTGTCAGATCGGGTAAAATCACCTGACCAGGGCATAAACCATGACCAGCCGGCTCCATCCTTGATCAGATTATCTACATCAGGGAACGAACCACTTTCGCTGATAGTGATCATTTTTTTCCCACTATACCGGCTGGTCAGATCATTAAATTCGAGTAGCTGTGAACTATGATCCCCTTCTTTGTAAATGTCGCGGCCAACGATATCCACATATTCATCTCCGGGATACCATTCATCGTCGTTGGGTTCGCGTGTCCAGACCCAAATCAGGTTATGCAGGCCATTGTAGTTAACCATGCGGTCGAACATTACCTGCCACAATTTTTTGCAGGGCGCAGGCCCTTTGGCTCCCCACCAGAACCAGCCGCCAGCTGCTTCGTGCAATGGCCGCCAAATAACCGGAATTTTGTTGTCCTGAAACCTTTTCAATAATCCGGCGGTGTAGTCAATGTCTGCAATCATGGCCTTGTATTCGGAGGAGGTTTCATCAAAAATTTTGGAAATGTCGAAAGTTGTTTTGCTTGTATAAAACTCTTCCGTTTTTCTGGAGGGGTCGCGCCAGTGCCAGCAAAATGCCGGAATCCCGTTTTTATCATACAAGGCTTTAGCTTCGTTATATGGGGTACTTTCGTTGTACCAGGTATAGCCCCGGCCACAAAACAAAAAGTCGAGCCCTACCAGTGCCGGACTTTTCCCGGTGTTGGTTTTAAGCCAGTTCGATTCGGTCATGTCCATCACTCCGGAAATGATTTTCTTTCCATAATTGTCGTACAGGAACTGGTATAATTTAGTCGTTTCAATTGTTGGATTCGGAGTAACCAATGCTTCATTAATATTGAATCTGGACGCGGGGTCTACCTTCTCGAATTCAATGTAATCAATGTTGATCCATCCCCACGATTTGGTAATTTCGACTTTATGCATTCCGGCTGTCAGTTTCAGGTAACTGACCACTTTTTATCTGATGTAGCTGGCATTTTGGTTGGTGGCAAAAGTTATTGAAGTACCATCAACAACCAGGTTATTGGCTTTGTATCCGCTGGGGGAGGCTACCTGAATATAGAGGTTGTAGGTTGCTTCGGTCTCAAAGTTCAGGTTAAAAGTCAGATTTCCATCGCCTTGCGCCACATAATAACCTCCTGAAGCTGTGCTGCTGGCTTGTTTGGTTGCACCTCCGGCAAGGAGGGCCGATTCTGCTTCATACTTCTGACAGAAACCACTGATTGTGAAAAGAAAAAAGAGTAAAAGCGAATAAAAAATTTTTTGCATTGAAAACGGATTGAATTATTGAAAGACGGATATACTGAAGAACTGAACTGAATGATTATGAATATTGATTACGTTTCTATTTAATTGTTGAAATGTCGCGGAATACTGCAATAGCTGTTTCTTTGGTGTTGTGAGAGGTAACGGCCAGCCCGAGATATACCTTTTTCGATAATTCCAGGGTGAATGTGGTATATACTTTCCACGATTTTCCGTCGGCGCTGTAAAATCCGGTAAACTCGTTTCCTGATCTTTTCAGCCTGATCCAGGTGTTGGGATAGTTTACCGGGAATTCAGGAGCTCCATCCGATTTGGCCGGATAAATAGCTTTCATCTGGCCACCTTGTTCCATCCGGTATTGAAATTCGTATCCTCCGTTGTTTTTGTTGCGTGCACTGTTGCTGGGGAAAACCTGGAAAAAAATGTGCCGGCAGTTATCCGAAAGTTGTTCGCGGGCCATCAATCCGGCTTTTGTGTACAAATGTGGGGCAGAGAGGCTTTCAATTCGGGCAACCAGGTCGAAATCGCCCATATATTCGATATACGAAAAACGAAATTCGTCGCGCACACCCCAAACATCGGCGCCGCCCGCGGTCAAACTAATTCCATTCTCCGTCAGACTGGTCGATCCGGCAAGAGTAGGACTTCCGATGTCGACACTTTTAAATTTTTTCAGTGGAACTGCTTTTTCTTTGGCAGCCAGCATTCCGACTGAAATCAGCAGGATCAGAAGTAAGGCAATGTTCTTTTTAATCATGAGTTTTTTTTTTAGTTCCAAGTTTCAAGTTTCAAGTTGATTCAATGGGTATATTCGTTGCCGTTCGGCTTTAGCGAACGGATGTTTAATCTAACTCATTTCCGGATCTCTACATCTTTCTGGTATTTCGTGAAAATATCCTTCATATTCAGAAGCATTTTTTCGTGATTGGAGTCGGTCCAGCTCCAGGTTTGTGCTCCGGCGTAACCACGTTTATAAAGTTCGTCGTGAAGCAGCAATTCGTTGACTCCAAAGGTAGTTTTTGGAAAAAACTCGGTAACGGCCAGCGGCTTGTCGAGTTGCCAGTAGGAGGCGTCGTGATGAAAAGGAGACAATTCTTCTTTGGCCCAGTCGTAATAATGAACGGTGTAAAAATCAAGAGTCCCGTCTTTATCGCCACCGGCTTCAATCAGGCGTGCATCGGTGTAATAATTTTTATTTTTCCCACCCACGTCGGTTGATGCATGGAAACTCCAGGAACCATTGGTGACCTGAACCTTTGGATCGGTGCGGTGAATAGCGCCTGCACACAGGTTGATGAAGCGCTGAATGTCTGACATCGGCACATGATGATTGAATTCCCAGCCAAACTCGTTGCTCATTCCTTCAGGTTCATTGAAGATTTCCCAGGCAACAATTCCCGGATGTCCTTTCAATGCCTGTACCATCGGAATCAGTGAATTGTTGATGTAAGTCTTGGTTGCTTCCGGATTGGAGAGTATGTTTTTTGCCCGTCCGGTTACCTCATCGCCGTTTCGTTTCCGAAGCATGTCGAACGACCACAGGCAAAGCACCAAACCCACATTGTTTTCCCAGGCCACGTCGAGAATGGCTTTTAAATCGGCAATAGTTCCGTCGCCGGGGCCAGTCACTTCGCCTTTTTCGTTGAATGCCGGTGAATGGGCGCCGGTGGTGTGCAGCCAGATGCGCATGGAATTGCCGCCGGCAGCGTGGACATCGGCAAAGATTTTCCGGAACCCTTCCAGATTGGTTTGGCTATCGGGACCAATGTCATTCGCAAAATTGATCCAAGCCACGTTTGAACCATTCAGAAACAGGTTCTGATTGTTGAATCTGATCCGGTCTTTTTTGTTTTGAGCTATACCGGCAACCGAAATCAGGAGTAACAGTATGAAAATGTTTTTTCTCAGCATATCGGGCAAATTGATTTTATTTTTCGGTTTTTGCTTGTTTCTGCAACAACTCGCGGGTTTTTATACCTGACTCCTTCATGTCTTCCTCTTTCCAGTTTCCTTCGGAAGAAGCTGTGGGTTTGAGCATCGAACAGGTTTCGTTTTTATCGGCGATTGACCATGAAATCAGGCTGACGTCGTTTGCTGCACACCAGTCAATCCAATTTTGCCATTCGGTGTAGTTAATCGGGCCGTTTCCTGAAGCTTCCATTCCAGCTGATTCGGAGATGAAAACCGGAATGCCTTTATTTATAGCGTAATCGCAACGGTCACGAAGAAATTTTCCGTGGGTTCCGGCATAAAAATGACAGGTATACATGATGTTGTTGAAACCTGTAATCGGATCATCCGCTACCAAATGAATGTCCTGATCCCAATGTGGACTGCCAACCAGAATGATATTGTCCGGATCGATAGCCCTGATGGTTTTTATTAATTCAATGGAATACTCTTTTACCTGCTGCCAGCTGTCTTTCACTGGTTCATTGTAAAGTTCGTATATGATATGTGGATTTTTGCCGTATTTCTGAGCCATTTCAGCAAAAAATACTTTGGCCTGATCTAATTTCAGGGTGTGGCTGTGCCAGTCGATCAAAACATAAATATTGCTTTCGATGGCGCCCTGGATGACGGCTTCCATCTTTTCTTTCGACCAGTCGGGCTTGTCGATGTATCCGCTTTTCGGATCGATACCCATTGCAGCCCGAACCACCGAACATTTCCAGTCGGTTGCCAGCCATTTCACCGATTCTTTGTTGTAAAAACGGGGCCACCAGTTGTGCCATCCGTAACTAATGCCATTCAAAACAGTAATTTCCCCTTTTTGATCAACTAATTTGGTTCCTTTCACTGAAAGGTTGTCATGTTTTTTTACCGGCTGTGCCTGAAGGCTTATGGAAATAAATATTCCCAGAAACAGGGTTGCAATAAGTTTTAGGTTCATGGTATCGGTTTTATAGTTTGATGAATTTTTGGTTGTGAATAAAATCGTTTCCTTCGAGCCGGATGATGTAATTTCCCGAACTCAACGAATGAATGTCTATGGGGTGATTCTGGTCTAAACGGCCCTGTTTCATAATCTGACCAGGCAGATTGTAGATAAAATAGCCCGAGACCAGTTCGGTCGTTGTGACAAATAATTTATCGGTGGCAGGAGATGGAAAAATACTGACTTTTTTACTGTCATCGTGAAGGCTGACCACATCCGGAATTTCGCGGGTAACGGTGATGGTTCCAAGGTTGTACTCGGCATAATCGAAGTAAATTCGCATTACCTGTACCCCTTTTTTCAGTGAAATACCAGTAATGATTTTATCCACAAATTTTGTGTACGATCCTGTTGAGGCAACTGATAGCTGTCCGGTTTTGTCTACTCCATCAAATTCAATATGAAATTTTCCATACCTTCCGGCTGTAGCGAAAAGGATATTGAAGGTGTAAGTACCGTCCTGAATTACATCGACAGTATATTCCAGCCATTCTTTGGTTGCAATTCCACCGACTGTTCCTTCCGGAAGGCGGAATTCGGTATCGACACCCTGATCTTTACGGATACCATCGCCATCGTTGGTTATGGTGAGATCGTGGTAGCCCACGCCTTCGCCTCCCTGGTCAAAGTAAGTTACATTGATGATTCCGGGAATGGTCTGCGGTTTTCCATCGGGATAGGCAACTTTGGCTTCCGAAGCTGAAATGGTAACCTGACAGGTGGCTGTAAAACCTCCGTCGTTCGTTCTGGCAGTTATTACGACCGAGCCGCTTCTCGAAGTAACGGCAGTAACCAGTCCTGAGGCATCAACCGAAGCCACATTTTCATTGTCGGTCGACCAGATAATTTTCTGATCTTCGGCCTGGGCAGGTAACGGAAAGGCAAACAGTTTTTTTGATTTCCCCGAAACCAGGCTTATTTTTCGTTCTGAGAGGCTGATCCCGGTAGCTTTCAACCCGGCAATGGATTTTCCCCACCAGTAATTTTTTGTGCGTGCATCGGTAATCAGTGTGTCAACCAATTCATTTAGGCTAATATCGTTCCAATCGCGCCAGTCAATCCAGCCCGAACCTATTTTTTCGAGTGTTTCGGCATTTTCCTTGTACCCGTCAACCTTTTTGATATAGCTAAAATCGGGTTTCGAAGCGACAAAATTGTAATTCCACTCGGTGCAAAGTACCGGATAATTTTTCATTAGTGTTTGTACCGCAGCGCTGGATGTGGAATTATACATGTGATAGGCAATGGTTGTATGTTTCCAGTCGATCTGATCTTTATAATTTTCCACCACATTTACGATGTCAGAAGTAATGCCGTTGAAGCTGAATAACAGAACTTGCCGGTTGGGCGCCAGTGTCCGGATTGAATTGTATAGGTTTAGATATGCCGTTTTAAAATCAGCTTTCAGGTAATCGCTCATCGTAAAAGTAGGCTCGTTGGCGGGTTCGTAATACACCAGGTCATTGTCTTTATATCGTGGTGCAACAACATTCCAAAATTCATTTTCAAGCGTAAACTGGTAAGTTTTGTCGTATTCCTGTTGGGCGCCCACATTGTGAAAGTTGATGATCAGGTTCATTCCGGCAGCAGTAGCATTTTCAACACATTTGTCGAGGGAAGGAAGCATCTCGGTAACACTCCAGTTCCCCAATCCGTGGTTCTTGTACCAGGGATCTACCCAGCAAACCCGGATGGTATTGTAGCCGTTATCGCGAATGGTTTTCCAGTTTTCGATGTTTTGTGCAAAAGCTACCGATTCGGTGAGCGCTTTTCCCAAAACCATTGGTGTTCCGCGCATGATGTTCCCGTTTTTGTCTTTTAGCGTTCCGATAAGTGTATTTTCACCGGAATTGATTTTCACAGTGACCTCATTTAAGGTTACTTCGTCCAGAAAAAAATCTTCGGTTGATTTTCCGAGATCGAAGACAATTCTCGACGATAAATCAGTCGGTTCTTTCATTTGGAAAGTGAATGAAAGGGATTTAGCTTCGGCACCCACGGTGAACGAACTGCCTCCGCTGTAACTGGTATAAGGCGAGCTGCTCTTCCCGATATAGGCGTTTATTGTTCGGTCGGCAGTAGAACGAACCTTAAAATTGAGCAGGTACATTTTGTCTTTTTCGATTTTAACATTGTTTTTGACCAGCTGAACATGCCAGGTTTCGGTACTTCCATTATTGATGATCACCTGAAGTTCGTCGTTTGCCAATGTTTTGGTGGCATTTCCTGTTTGCTGGGTATAAAGTTGCCAATCAGTTGTTGTGAGTTTGAATTCATCTTTATAAACCGGATTCAGGATGGTTTCGCTAACCGGGTACATCGGATCGGAAACAAGTGCATTCAGCAAGTCCTGTCGTGCTATTTTATTTACCGGATCGTAAATTCCGAAGCCGGCACAAAATTCCCAATATGCACAGCTAAAGCCCAATTCACCAAAATAGCGGGCCAGGTAATTGGTCCAGCGGATACGCGATGGCATGTCGGCCTTTTCGTAAGCACCAAACTCGCCGATGTGAACCGGTGCATTGTTTTTTTTGCTGAATTCAACCAGCGGCGCAAACTCATTCTGCATGGTTTGGCGCTCACCATCCGTGTTCAGCCACTTGGTGCCCAGCCAGTTGTTGGATTCTGTGCCTGCCCAACTGGCGCCCTGGTGGGTAAATGTAAAGGGATTGTAGTAGTGAATGGTCGGGAAGATATACGGATCATTGGGTAATACGAGCTTTGATAAGCCTCCTAATCCGCCCCATTCGGCGGTACCGATCAACACGTAACGCTTCGGATTGGTCAGTCTGATTTTTTGTAGGGCCTCAGGGAAGAGGCTGTTCCAGACTTCAGTAGTAATGGCATTGTTGGGTTCGTTCAGAATTTCAAAGACCAGGCTATCCGAGTAATTTTTGAAATATTCGGCAATTTGCGTCCATTGGCTCAGAAAACGTTCTTTTTGACCGTTAACGTCGGCCAGCAACGCTTCGTGGTGATGCGTGTTGATGATAGCGATCAGGTGATTCTTCAGGGCGTTGTCAACCACTTGTTTGATACGGGTGAAAAATGTGGATGTGATCAGGTAGGGTGGGGCGGCCGAACTGCGGTCGGCAGGTTCCCATCGGATTGGGATCCGCACGTGCTTGAAGCCCATTTGACTGATGATACCAAAATATTCCGGTTCCCAGGGATTTCCCCACTCGGTTTCGGTTGGCGCTTCAAACATATTACCCATGTTGACACCAATCCCGAGTTTTTTGTTGAAATCGAAAGCAGGCGTTTGAGCAAAACTACAGAAAGAAAAGAATGTAATTAAAATTGCAAAGGTTCTTTTCATGTCATTGGGTTAGACGCTAGTTTTTAATAAGTTTTATCGTTTGATTTCCGATGTTTGATGCAATTTCAATCCAGTAAATGCCTGATGAAAGGTCTTCTGAATTCAGGTTAATCTGATTGATTCCAGCCTCAAAAACTTCATTATGAATAGTCCGGACAAGCTGTCCCTGTGAATTAAATAATCTAATGGCCACAGGACTTCTTCCCGGAAGCGAAAAACTGAGGTTGACCCAATTTTTTGTCGGGTTCGGATAAATTTTAGCGTTGAGTGAACTCCCGGTTATCCTGTTTTTTGAAGAATTATAGCCGGATTTCAGAATAATGCTGTTGATTGAAAGGGGTTCTAATTCCACGTTAATCTGGCCGGCAGCCAAAACATCACTTTTTTTCAGGGCATTCTGCGTATGCGAGATAAAAGTTTCGGCACTGCCCAGTTTAGATATAGAGTACATGGTGTAATTTCGGTTTCCTGCCGTAAATCCGATGAGGTTAACTGTAACCTGGGTCTTTTCCGTCAGCGATCGGTTAACCAAAACAACAGTCATCGAATCAGCTGCTTCATTTACCGTTGGGTAAGCCGAAACCAATGGTTCATTCTGAGAGGTAGCCTGAACGTAATTTTCCTGGTTATAACGGCTGAAAAGGTGCAGTGTTTCCCACATACCAATATCCCAGGACCAGGGAGTGAAAATTTCGATACCGTTTTTCATAAATTCGCCCATGGTCGAAGCGTACCATACCGCCTGCACATTGGGATCAGTGGCGGCAAGCCCCGTTTCTGTGACACCGAAAGTAACTCGGTGATTGGCTCCCATATATTTGATCAGCCAGTCGGAGCAGCGACCCAGAATGTACTCTTTGTTGATACTGGTATCCCATCCGCCATTCAATGTATGTACTCCGTTAGCTTCCGGATAAACATAGTTTCGATCAAAGAACACACGGTGAAACTGCACACAGATGGCCGGATCTTTACTTCCCGGATAATAATGAATGTCGAGTACATCCAGAAGTTTAATACCTGTGGCTTTTTCCTCTTCTGAAATTCTAAGGATAAAATATTCGAGCCAACAGTATTTTTTCCCGTTGTACGAAATTGCATCGCTACCCCAGCGATACCATTGCCATTCATTTGCCGGAACCGGACCAGCCAGTTTAATGTCGGGATATTTAGCACGGGCAGCTTTGGCCACCTTGAAATAGAGTTGCATAAATTCTTCGGCTGAAATCTGGGTTTTCATCACATCATCGTGTGTTCCTGACCAGATTTCCGGCTCATTATCCATGTCCCAATAGCGGAGTCTGTTTTTGTCATACCCAAGCCCCCTGGGTCCGAACCATTTGTCCAGTATCCCTACGGTTGAGTCGGCGGTCCATTTCATCAGGTAAAGATCCGGATTACCTTCGACCAGCGCTTTGCTCCCTCCTGTCGTGTTGACTTGACCTCCACCGGCGAGGTTTTGGTTGACCCCGTCCCACCATTTCGACTGGTTGTAACCCCAATCATTGAAATTATTTCTGGTGTTGGCTGCTGCTTTCCCTACAAGCTGGAACGACCACATTCCGTGTACGCCCGGCATTTTGTCGAACATGTTTTTTGCTGCTGCGTCCCAATCGTTCGTATAAACATTGTTATACCAGTCAGGATGGCTTGATAATTTCAACCTCCAGTTGTATTTGGTGCTGTTATTACCTCCACCCTGACGAACAAACCGAACACCGGCTTCTTTGGCTTTTGCAACATCGGCATTGGTCCCTGAACTTAAATAAGTGTTGGGCAAGACATTGTTTTTACCATATATGAAAGGAGAAACAGGCTTTTTACCTTTGGTCAGGTCAATATCGATGCGTACTGATGTTTGGGAAAAACCAATATTGCTGATGATTATAAAAGAAGTAAGAAGTATGACTGACAGTTTCATAGGTTACTTGATAACGATCTTTTTACTGAATTTTTGATTTTCCGAAATGACCTGTATCAGGTAAACTCCTGGCTGGATTCCCTGAGTTGAGATTCTGAAATTGGATCCAGGGTTTTGAATGGTTTTTACAACCGAGCCCTGAGTGTTATAAATCTTTAGCGTTTCAACGGGTTCATTCGTTTCTAAATTAAAAATCAGTTCCTGCTGTTGCTGGAAAATGCTGAAGTGATTGTCGTTTATTGGCGATATTCCAACTGGAATGATCCTTTTAAATTCCATATAATCGATATAAAATAATGGACTATCGATAAATGTCAGTCGCATAATTTGCCTGCCGGCTTCCAGGTTCATCGAAAAGTTGGAGGGTTTGGTATTGACCCAACTGTAGGTCGTAGGTGCTTTAATGATATCGGATTCAACCGAACCAATTTTTAGTTTGAAGGTTCCTCCGCCGGCAAAAGCAGCAATGATTGCATTGATGTCGTATGTTCCTTTTACAGCCACATCTACGGTGTATTCGAGCCATTCTCCGGGGTAATCATCAATGACATAGTAAGTGCCGTTACCAAAATCGTAAATATCAATGGGTTCATTGGGTCTTAAACCTCCGGTTACATTTTTTGTGTCCGAATCGTGGTAGGTCAGTCCATCTTCACCGATATCAAAATTCTCAGCTTCAATGCGCCCGGGTATTGCGAGAGGCTGTCCGGTATACAACTGGCGTAATGCTGGTTCCCTGGGTACATAAGTTGGCAATAAAATCTTTTGCGGATAGGAATACAAATCAGTGGTGCTACTGTTATGATGCGCAATTACACGGTAAATATATTCCTTGTTTTGCGGGAGTTTGATGTCGCTGAAGGTAACCGCATCACCTTTTAAAGCTGCAACCCTTTTATAGGTGGAACCTACATTTTTCCGTTCAATGTAAATACTGTCGTAATCCGTTGCGGAATTTGTCCAGTCCAGTTTTACAATGGTGTCCTGAAAGATGGATAACCTAGGTACCCGGGGCGAAAGCAATGACGAATGGGCGAGAATGTCTTTAACGTCATCGTCCCAGGTTTTCGTTTGCCGGTATAGTATCTTGAAATTGCCTCCGTCGTCCCAGGCCGCAGGGGCAAATCCAAAGGTTTCTGATAATTCCATATAGGTTTTGTAATGTTTCATCCGCGAGTTATAATCGCAGGTTCTGAGTGATCCGAATTCGCCAAGAAAAACAGGAATATTGTTTTTGTCCGACCAGTCTTTTACTTTCTGAAATTTAGTCCTCAGGGAGCTAATGTCGGTAGAGGTTCCCCAGGTTCCCTGTCCCTCGAGGCCAAATAAATAAGGGTCATAAGAATGAAATGACCCGATGACGTAGGGATCATTTGGAATAGCGGCACCAATTAATTCATCAGATCCTCCCCAATCGTGTCCCTGGAAGATGATCAGCCGGGTGGGGTTAGTTTTACGAATAATTGAAATTACTCGTTGATGCATGTCATCATTCTGTTCTTTGGTTAGACCATGTGGCTCGTTTAATACCTCAAAAATCAATTTTTCTGATTTATTTTTAAATCGGGTGGCTACCTGACTCCAAAGACTATCGAATCGGGCACGTATTACGGCATTGGTGTAATTGGTTTTAATCCAATCGTCATGATGTGAGTTTACTACTATATATAATCCCCGGGCCAAACCCCAATCCAGAATTTGTTCGACGTGTTTTAGCCAGGTTTCGTCAATTTTAAATGGACTGGTGGTTCCGATATGCTTGTCCCACCTTACGGGTATCCGGACAAAATTAAAGCCTTCGCTTTTGTATAAATCAAAAAAAGATTCCTGGGTTGTCGGATTCCCCCAGTCGCCTTCCAGTGGAGGCTCGAGTGTATTTCCAAGGTTAATGCCGTGCCTCATCTGGCTGATAGCCTCCTTTGGCTTTACCTGGGCTGAAACAATAGCCGGAACTCCGGTTAATAAGATGATTAATATTTTAATGATTAGTTTATTATTGTGCATTGACAGTTTTTTCATCAGTTAATGTTTTGTTCTTTTATCATCAGGTGAAATAGATGTGATCCTTACCATATTCTGCTAGGGTGGACAGATGTTTTCCAATTATTTCTATTCCGTACAAAATTACTTTCTTAATGGGTTAATGTTGATTTATAGAGATAAGAAGTATGTAACGTTTCTTTCAAGTGTGAAAGAATTCAACCAAGATCAGGTGATTTATATAAAAAGGAAAGTTTTGTGCAGTTTTATGATCTTATTTGAATAATAGATTTTAGACACTTTATCTTTCAAATAAGTGTTTTGTAGACGATCCGCATGTAAAAAAATAAGGGCCCTGTCAGAGGCCCTTATTTTTTCATTTGCATTTAGTTGGTTATCTCTTAACAATCTTTTGAATATTAATGTTTTGTTCTCCGGCAGAGATTACAAATACATAGATACCAGCAGGTTGATAAGTAAGGGAAACGTATTCAGTTGAATTGTCAACAATTACGTCACGAAGGGTAACGCCAATTGAATTAAATACGCGAACCCGATTGCCTTTTGTTAATCCGTTGATAATTACTCTTTCTGTAGTCGGATTTGGATACATTTTGATACCTGATTCAATCGGCTGGAATCCGGTGATGTCAACATCAATCTGGTAGATGAAAGTTGTTTTTAGATCAGCGGCAGTTACCAACAATTGGTCTCCTTTACTCAGGTCGGCAAGTTTGCTTTCATTCCCGTTCTTATCCAGCACTTTTAAGGTAGCACCAAACGATGGGTACAATTTGGCGTAGAATTCGCCTAAAGTAGTCAACGTTTTTGGGCCTTTAATTGTATGGGCAACCTGATCAATAGCGTAATCGTCAGAGATTACATAAGCCAAATAGTCACTGGGTTTATTGTAGACAAGCATAGAAAAGTAATAAGCCTTTACTGTTTTGCCATCCTGCGAAGTAACAATCAGTTTATCATCTTTGTAAATATCGCCTGTAGTACGTTCGTAACCTGCTTTGTCGAAAATTTTCAGGGTAGCACCTGTGCAGGGATAAACGTTTTTCAACAAACTTGGTACTGAAGTTCCGCCAGGAATATACTGAATCAATGAAGCAAACTGGTTAACGCTGTAAACGTCAGATGTTACATAGGCGTCACTAGTATTAACATTGGGCTTCAACTGATACAGAATTTTGGTAGTACCGTTTTCGGCGATTACTTCAAAGAAGACTTTGTCGGTTGCAAGTGCGTTCACATAAACTGTATCATAGTTCAGTTTGTTTAGTGTCATGTAAGCATCATTTTCATCAATCATGGTCATGGTTGCACCGGCAGGCACAACTACACCAGCAAATACTGTTTTAAGAGCAGTCCTTTGTGGGATACCCGTGATTGTACCAGTTGTACCAGTTACATTGATGGTATACTTGGTTGAAGTAAGTAAAGCATTTGAACTTAAGCCGGTTGCAGTAACATCCAAAATATATTTTGACGTGTTTTTACCATCGGCCGAAACAACAATCAAACTGTCACCTTTTGCAATAGCTTCAGTTGCTGCAAGTTCTTTGTCAGTAGCTACTGATTTAACTTTCAGGCTTTGAAGTTCATTTGCTTTAATGATGTTGTTGTAGAAGCCGGTTACCGTTGTTCCGGTAGTTAAACCTTTAATGGTTTCTTTCTTGCCGTACCCAGGGCTAACCTTATAAACTTTTGAAGCTACTGTTGATCTGTAAATGGTTACATCGTCCATAACATGCGAGCCAATACCATCATTGATAGCGAGAAGCTGAGCTGGCCAGCCATAGTTTAATTTGACGAAATAAGCCTGGTTTCTCATGTACCATTCTGAATCGTCCACATTTGTTCCATAAGATCCTTTAATTACAGGATTTGGTTTATAGATATTCGGTTTCCTGTAATAGCTCCTTACGGCATCAACATTAGCGCCAGCAATGGCAAATGCAGATCCATCGTTATTATTGCCCAAAGATTCGAGCAGTTCGAAATCTTTTCTGTCTGTAGCAGGCTTTAATCCGTTTACGATTGAATCGTTTACGATTTTATACATGAAGATATTTCCACCCCAGGAACCTATCCATTCTCTAAGAATATTAGTTCCGCTAGTCACACCCCATGGGTTGTGTCTGAAATCAATATCCCATTCTTTTTTGTACTGATCGTAGGCTTTTCCATAACGGTTTTGTCCGAAATTAGCCATTACAAAAACATCGCCCGGATAAACAATAGCGTTGGTGGCCAAGTCAGGAACCAGCATACGTGGGGTAACCTGCCAGTTTGCTTCGTCTACCCATTTTTTACCTGGAACATATTTAATGTAGGCATTGCCGTATTCAGTCGGGCCATTATTCCAGCTCCAGCTGCCATCTTCCGGTCCCCATGCAAATACAAACATATAATGGCTCATATCCATAGGTTCAGTGCCGGGGTTAACTACTTCCAGGAAGTCGTTGGCCCAGTCATCCTTGTAAACCCATTGAGAAATAAATGGTTCGCCTTTCCATGGTTGAATATATGCCTGGTCTTTTTCTTTCTCAAACCGGACAGTATAAACTGCTTTGGTTGTATCGTCTTCAGCCACAACGTTAAAAGTAACAGTACGTTCTGCGGTAGTTCCATTTAATGTGACAGCTCTTTGCACTGTAACTTTCGAATCGAGTTGTTGTTTGGTATACGTTAAGCCAGGTATTCCATCATATTCTGCAGGTATTTTAACTACATAATTTTTGTTCGAAGAGTTAAATCCGGGAATAGTGTCACCAGCCCATAAGTAAGCTTTTGCAACATCACCTTTGAACCAGCTTGGCATATCGGGCCAGGTTATTGAGCTCAAATTAGCATTTGATTGTTGACGAAATGGGAAAAGTTTGATGTAATAGTCTTTGGCTTTTCCACTTTCGGAAGTCACACGCAGAATATCTCCAGTCTGAAGGTCAGGACGGACAACGCCACTTTTAGGGATTACTTGCCAGTTAGCTTTTGGAGCTTTTTCCAAATACCTTAACATGGTGTCGACACGGGTGGCAAAATTCAAACCACGAATGGTATCCATGACTTTAACTTTATCCGTTACTTCCAAACCAAGTCTTCCGTAACCTTCGTTATAAGCTTCCATGTAAATCGGAGGATATCTCATTCTATCCCATTCAAATCTGTTTTTAGGAATAACAATGTTGTCGTCGACGGTTGGGGAAAGAACATCCAGGGTAAATACTTTTATTTCAGGGTTAGAGCCACTGATGTACAGTGTAAGTTTATCACCTTTGGTAACCGAAATAGTTGCAGAGTCTTCCTGTGAGGCTGTAGATAAATCGTATTTCCAGGCTAACCCAGGTTTCTTATTGAATTGGAACATCAACGAGTCGCCACCACGAACGCCCCAAGGAACAGTTATCTTCATATTGGCCAGATCAACCTGTACTTTTGGATTTTTAGGGACCAACGTAGTCGCATCTAATTTAGCATCAACATGGTTTCCGGCAGTCCAGTAAACAGCCTTCCATGCTTCCGAAGGACCTTGGTTTGGAATCGGGAACCATTCGGAGTCGCTTAAGTCAATTCCTTTACCATGATTGAACTGAAGTGTTGCAGCTGCAATATTGGCATCGTGACTTGAGAAGTCAGTTATACCTTGCTTAACTGAGTATTTACGCACTAAAGTAGCTAAACGAGTTGCTTCTTTAAAACCAGCCACATCAAATCCGCAATCGCAATTACTTGAGTTAGTTCCATCAGCGTCATCGAATTGTCCATTAAATACGTCGATAACCATAGAGTCTTTTGCACCGGTTGTTTCATTAATGAAGTGGTGGCGCAAAAACATACCGTTATAACCCCAAAAAGCTTCCAAAAGCTGCCAATTCGGTGTGATACTGTCGAGACCGGGGACGCTGTTTGATTCTTGCCGATGCAACAATAAATCAGCAATTTTATAGAATTCTATTTTGGTAGTTCTTTGAGAATTATGAAGAGGATCTTTCAACCACTTTTCCGGTTGAAAATCTTCTGCCATTGCAATCAGGAAGCTTTTCCCGGGGTCAAGATACCTTTTGTTGAGCAAAGGCGAATTCTTCGGGTACATTTTGGGATCCCATAAACGGAAATAGTTATTTGCATTGGGAGTCCAATTGTCAGCCGGCCACGGATCAAATCTGGCAATTTCGAATTCAGACAGATCAATTTGCTGGGTACCAACATTGGTAACCTCAACATAGTTGCTTGAAGGATCTGCCAGACGGATTTCAGTAATGAGTAACTGGTTGTAAGGTTTTTTTGATTGCGCATGAAGCACAACACCACAGCTTACAACAAACAGAAATAAAAGTAGAAGTTTTAATTTCATAATGTTTGATTTTAATTAAGTGGTTCTACTCAAAAGTAAGTATTAAAAGATTTTTAGGCTAGATTTTGCCAAAACGAAGAATGTAACGATTCTTTCAAAGATGAAAGAAATCATACATTACCGATGTAATTTTAGTAACCAATGAGGTTGCCTAAAGCTCAGTTTTGTACTGAATAAGTCACCAGGAATGCATGCTGCCAAATTTTGATTTATTGTATGTAGTTGGATAATAGCTGAATATGAAATTTATTAATTAGTAAACAACCTGATTTTTCCGGATGAAATGCAGAAATTCATTTCATTCATGATGAAAAAAAAATAATTTCAATTATGCCCGACTTGTGGATATAAAAAGTATGAACTTAATTGAATAGGGGTAGTTTTATTTATAACAGGCTTCAAAATTTGGTTTTTTGTTTTTCTTTTTATACCTTAAACGCCCCGAAATGTATCGGATGTTCTGACTGATTAACCAATTATGAAAAAGACGATAAAATTCTCTCTATTTATATTCATTTTGTCGATTCAATTTAGTTCTGGGGGTGATTTTCGTTATCTCCGCACGAGCGAAGGACTTTACAACGGCGAAATTAATTCAATTGCCCAGGACAAATCAGGGAAAATGTGGTTTGCCACCTGGGCCGGCTTGACCAGCTATAATGGTTACGATTTCCAGTTTTTTAAACCTGAACTGGGTAACCCGTTAAGTTTATCCGATAAAAAAATCAATCGTATTTTTATTGATTCGAAAGATAATCTTTGGATTGCTTCGCTTTCAGGCGTATCGCTTTTCCGGAAAGACGATCAGACTTTCCATCTGGTTAAGCTTGAAGGGCTTGAGTCTGCAACCTATTATGTTTTTAATTTTCTCGAATCAAAAGGAAATGTGCTCATTCATACGAATGCTGGAATTTTTCTCGTTTACCGGTCAAAGGAAGGAGGCGAGAGCTATCATACCAAAAAACTGACTTTGACTTATCAGGGGACAAAAGTTTATGATTATATTCATTATATAAATACATTTAATGATGACCTGGCAATGGTATCAAATGCTGATTCCAACGATCCGTTAAGGATATTGATTGGCGAATTGACCATTGATACGAAAGATACCTTGATAAATCTGAAGAAAAGGATTGTTTATTCACATCAGGTAAATGTAATTTGTCATTTGAAGAATGAGCAAAAACTTTACCTGGGTACCTCTGACGGAATTTCAACAATGTCGCTTTCCCAATATTCCATTACAGATCATGCCTATTTAAGTGGATTGGATATTCAAAATATGCTTGTAACCAGTGATCATAGGATTTATTGTTATACAAACGATCCTATTTTGTACTATGTTGATTTGAATTCGTTGCAAAAAGGCCAGTACTCTCCTGATCCACTGAATGTTGGTTCCCTGCTTGATAACAATATTATGTGTATGTTCGAAGATTTCTCGGGAAACCTGTGGATTGGACACCAGGGATTGGGGCTTAGTATTCTGAACCTGAATCGAAAAGCATTTTCCTCTTTTAAACGGGATCCTTCGAACAATAAATCTTTGAGCGGCAATATTGTCATGTGTATCAATAGCACTAAACAGGAAATTTTGGTGGGGTTACGTCAGGGAGGACTTAATGTGACATCAAAAAAAATCGGGGACGATGGATCGGCTGAATTCAAAGTTATTAGCTACATGAAACAGAACAGACCCGTGTCTGTATTCGATAATATTTGGGATATTGCCAGGGAATCGGACTCTCTGTTCTGGATTGCGTCAGATGGTGGATTAGCTAAGCTGGAAAAGACATACAGCGGCTGGATTTACGGAAAACCGGGAGAAAGGCCACTTTAACGAGGGTGTTGTCAGAAAAGTGTTGATCAGATGAAAACAGAAATATTTGGTACGGGACCTTTTCTGAAGGTTTGAAATTTATTCCGGCGCTCAAAAAAAATCCGGGCAAAAAAGTATTCAGTTTTCCCCCCAAGCCTTCTAATCAGGAAAGTATTTCTGATAAAACTGTCTTATCGATGTGTATCGACAGCAAACATCGCTTTTGGGTTGGTACAAACAATGGACTTAACCTGGTGAAGGTGCGATATGATAAACTCGATTTATCCGGACAAACTAAACCTGATGTGCGATTTACCCGGATAATTGCCACCAAACCTGAAAAGCATCTTTTAAATGCGAATGAAATAAACTGTATTTATGAAAATACTGACGGGCGGATTTGGGTCGCCACACAAGGTGGAGGAATCAATTTTATGGATGCTGATTCACTTCGTTTTACACATCTGACAACCGAAAATGGATTGCCCGGAAACGATGTCCTGGGAATTTTGTCAGACCGTTCGGGTGTAAAATGGATAAGTACCAATAAAGGTATTGTTTCGTACGATACTTCGAACAAAACGAAACCTTTTACCTATTACAGCCAGTCGGACGGTTTGCAGGGCGAAACATTTAAGGTTAATTCGTATTACCAGGCGGCCGATGGTGAACTATTTTTTCGGTGGAGATAACGGCTTTACCCGGTTTTATCCCGAACAAATTAAGTTTAATCCGATTCCGCCACGAGTTGGGTTTACCAATCTCAGGATAGAAAATAAAATAGTAAAGATTGGCGATACCATTAGTAAAGGAAATATCATGACCCGTTCACTCAACGAGCTGGACCATATAAACTTGCCATTCCAGAAAAATTCGTTCAGTATTGGTGTCGGGGTACATCATTATCAATATCCTGAAGGTAATCAGATTCGATATAAACTTGATGGGTTCAACGACCGATGGATAACCATGCCGGCATTGACCCAGAATATTTATTTTTCAAAATTACCGCACGGCGAATATACGTTGCATGTTTCGGCGGTCAGTGCTGATAATGTGGAGGCAGAAACCGAAAGACTTTTGGAAATCAAGATATTACCCCCTTGGTACAAAACCTGGTATATACGAACGATGGTACTACTGCTGTTGATTTCGGCAGTGGGCTTTATTTTTTACTGGATAGCCAGTCAACAGAAAATCTCTTTTCAGAAAAAGATTGACGCCATAACATTCGAAAACAATGAAAATAAGATGCGGTTTCTGACCAACATTGCTCATGAATTGCGTACTCCGCTCAGTCTGGTGATTGCCCCGATTGAGGATATGAAACAAAAACTACACGACCATTGATCCGAAATGGAAGAATCACCTCAGCCTGATCCACCGTAATTCCAACTATCTGCTGACCCTTATTAATCAGATTATTGATTTCAGAAAACTGAATGCCGGAAAATTGCAGTTGAATTTGCAAACTACGGATATTGTATCTCTGGTCAGGGATGTCGTGGGCAATTTTAAGGGTTGGAAAGCCGAAGAAAAGCGAATCTTCAGCTTCATGTTCCTGACCAATCTGTTTGGTTGATATTGACAGCCAGAAAATAGAAGAAGTGATGTACAATCTGTTATCCAATGCCTTCAAACACACCAGCGAGAATCATTCCATTGTTGTTTCGCTTGAAGTCATTCCGGGAAGATGAAAATATGAAAGAAGTCCGTGATCGGGTGAGGATTACGGTGTTTAACGAAGGCAAGGATATTTCGGACGAAGATAAAGTCATGATATTTGAGCGTTTTTATAAAGTCAGTGAAAAGGTAGAGGGGGCCGGAATCGGATTGTCTTTTTCAAAATCACTGATCGAAATGCACAACGGGAATATTACCGTTGAATCAGTCGAAGGGATTGGTGTGGCTTTTCACGTTGATTTGTATTTCAACCAGATTGAAATAAACCAGGCCGTTGCCGGACAGGACAAATTATGGTACGAGGATGTATACGGCAGCGAGCAGGTTCATGAACTTGAGAATAAAGGAAAAGACCTGACCATTGTTATCGTGGAAGATAATAGTGATTTGCGAACCTTCCTGAAACAAACACTCTCGGCTACTTATTGTTGTTATGAGGCTGGTGATGGGAAAGAAGGTTATGAATTGATTGCACGCATTTTACCCGATATTGTAATATCGGATGTGATCATGCCCAAAATGGATGGTTATGAACTGTGTGTTAAAATAAAGGATAACAGCAAAACCTGTCATATCCCGATTATTTTGCTTACGGCAAATAATGCATCCGATCATATTATTTCTGGATATGAAAAAGGGGCTGATGCTTATGTAACAAAGCCATTTGACATGAGTATCATCAAAGCACAGATTTCGCGACTAATTAAAAACCGGGAATTAATCCGTGAAAAGTACATGACCCAAAATTTTATGGTAGAGGTTTCAACATCCAATCTTTCGAAAGACGATGAATTTATCGTCAGACTGAGACAACTGCTTGAAGAAAATCTTTCGGAAACGGATTTTAATGTCAAGAAACTATCGTCTGATTTAAACATTAGCACAACCCATTTATATCGCAAACTCAAAGCACTGACCGGGCTCTCTCCGGTTGAATTTATCCGTGTGTTCAAACTTCAGAAAGCTTGCGAGATGCTGTCCAATACCAATTATTCAATTAAGGAAATAGGATATGGTTTAGGCTTTAATAATCTATCCTACTTTGTTAAATGTTTTAGGGAACAATTTAGTGTTACACCATCCTCTTATAGACAAAAAGGACTGCCCGAGCAAATAAAATTGATAACACAAATCAATCAGTAATGTCATAAATTAACCTATTTTAACACATATTTTCCTTTATACAGCCAAAACGACTTTGGCTGTATTTTATGTGCTATTTATAAGTTTTGATTTTTGATACATTTGTTTCGTTCATAAATTCATTTCGCATTGTTTTATTCAAAAATTTATGATTTAAAAAAATGACAAGGAATAAACAACTAACCCTAATTGCGTTGTTTCTGCTATTGTTTTTGGGCTGCCGTAAGGATATTGAAAACAAGTATGATCGTCCGACATGGCTGGCTGGAAAACTATATACGCAGATCAAAACTCGGCCGGATCTCTCGACTTTTGCAGAAATGCTTCACGTTTCCGGTTACGATACTATTATTGATGTTTCCGGTAGCTACACGGTTTTTGCCCCTTCGAATGATGCCTTTATCAAGTATTTTCAGGAGAACTCCCAATACAAGTCGGTAGCTACAATGCCCAAAGACGAAGTTGTTAAAATGGTCAAGTATCACCTGGTGCAGAACCCCTGGAGTAAAAAGCAACTCCGTTCATTGGATATCTATGGATGGATAGATACTCTTGACTTAAGAAACAACCTTCCCAAGGGGTTCAAGCGTGAAACACTCATGTTAGGTAAAAATCAGAAATATGGAACCGCCTGGAGTAAATTCAAGAAGCAGAACAGTACCCTGAAACGTACCAATCTTATTGATACTACTCAAACAGCCTGGCACCGTAAAGTTTTTACCGATTCCCGTAAATTTGCCCCGATTTTTTTCAAAGAATACTTTGACATCTACGATCTATCGACTTCAGACTTTGCCTTTTATTTTGGGCGCCAGTTCGAAGATATCAACGATTTGTATTTTTGCGGCGGGCGCATCGTGAGTGATGAGATATTTGCCGAGAACGGTTTTATTTATGCGATTGACCGGGTTAATGAACCGTTGAAAAATGCGCAGGAAATATTAAGCGATAAAACGAAATCACAGTCATACAGTATTTTATACGATCTGGTAAATCAGTTTGCCGAAATGGAATTCAATGAAACGGAAACCAATCGTCAGCCTGGAGCAGACCAGGGACTAAAAGTTGACTCACTTTTCAACCTGAGGTACCCGCAACTCGTGTTTGACATCAACAGCGAAAAGACAAAACCGCCTAAAGGAGTTTTTGGTTTACCCAGTAATGTTACTATTCGTTACCATCATGGCGTGGTGGCTCCAACCAATGAAGCCATGAACCAGATGGTCAGTAAATACCTGGCTGGAGGTAACAATTGGGGAAGTATTGAAGCTTCTCCGGAAATTATTAAACGGATTATTGCAAACTCCTGCTTATCCATTAATCCCGTTTATCCATCCGATTTTGTGAAAGGTTTTCTCAATGGCGAATCAGATTATATTCAGATTGATGAAAGTTCAATCGTTCAGAAAGAATACGGCAGTAACTGTACTTTTATTGGCCTAAACAAACCGATTGTTCCGCGAGCCTTTAGTAGCGTGACCGGACCAATATATACCCGGAAAGGTTTTTCGAAAGTGATGAATGCAATTGAACGGGCAGGCTTACTTTCAGCAATGAAGCGGAAAGATGCTACATATTCATTTTTTGTTGAGGCAGATGCCAATACATCAATCGATTCATCATTGGTTTTCGATGGTGAACGTTTCTCGGCCATTACATTGGCTCCTTCTGTGAGAGCAATTCCATTGACTAACGAAGACCTTCGTATTTTACTGTTAAATCATGTCGGAGTTACAGCGCCAAAAGGAGTCGCCAAACGTGAGTTTATAAAAAATCTGGCAGGTAATTATTTGATAGTCAATAATGAAACAAAAGAAGTTAAGGGTAATTCACCTACAACTTATGGCTATCGTGGTATTAGAGTAGTTAATGTTATCCCCCGAAAAATTAGTGAAAATGCTGACAACGGGACGACCTACGAAATTGACAACTGGTTTAATTTTAGTGCCAATTCAATGTTTAATGTCATTTCATCGAATTATCTGAAATTTCATAATTTGATGAAAAAGGCCGGACTAAGTGAGGATAAGCTCAGTCGTTACAATTTTATTTCCGATAACCAGTTTTATACTGCTTTAATTCCAAACGATTCGGTTTTAAATACGATTACGAGTATTACTGATGCAATGAGCCAGAGTGAATTGAAAAATTTCGTTTTGATGCATTTTGTTCAGGGCGATATCATTTTTACAGATGGGAACCGTCAGGCGGGCTATTATGAAACAGCTCGTGTTGATGAAAGTTCTACTCCATTTAATACCGTTTATACGTTGGTTAAAATTATTCCGGGAGTGGACAAGATTACCATACCGTCAAAAGACGGAAGTAATTATTTGGTTATAAAAGAATCGTCAAAAACGAATCAGATTACAGGACGAAGTGTGAGTACAACGGGTACAGAAGCATTCCCCAATATAGTGAGCACGGGTGTTGTTCACGAAATAAAGAGTGCACTGTTTTACGATAAACTTGACATCAAAAAATAACCGGCTAACAAGAATATAAACCTAAGGTTTTTGAACACATGAAAAAAATCAAACAAACTATATTTCTGATCCTGGCACTTTGCAGTTTCGTCGGCGCTTATTCGCAGACTAAAGTGACGATTCGCGGGAAGGTAATTGATCAGAAGGATAAATCAGTAGTTGTTGGTGCAACAGTTGTTGAATCTGATAAGGAAAACCGTGTGGTCAATGGTACCATTACCGACATGGATGGTAACTTTGTTTACGAGATGAAGAACCCGGCCAATACCATGAAGGTAACTGTTATTGGTTATCAGTCTAAAGTGTTTAAACCAACTCCCGGTAAGTCCGTTATAATTGATCTGGTTTCGTCAGACATTGAACTGGACCAGGTAACCATTACGGCCAAAGCTAAGTCGGATAACCAGTTAACCAACATTGATGACCGCGACAATGCTTCTTCGCGTGTGAAGATCGACCTCATGGAAATGAAAGATAATGGTATCACCTCGGCTGCCGACGCCCTTCAGGGTAAAGTATCCGGATTAGATATCATTAGTGCATCAGGTGATCCGGGGTCAGGTTCTCAGATTGTTATCCGGGGATTGAGCTCCATGGGAAACAATAAACCTCTGATCGTTATCGATGGTATTCCGCAGGATAATATCCCAGGTAGTTTCGATCTGAGCTCGGCTGACTCGGAAGACATCAGTAACCTGATCAACATTGCCCTTCAGGACATCAAGTCCATTGAGGTATTGAAAGATGCTGCTTCAACCGCTGTGTATGGTTCGAAAGGCGCCGACGGGGTATTGCTCATCGAAACCCATCGTGGGCGTATGGGAAAGGTTCAGTTCGACTATCAATATAAGAACAGTATAAATTTTCAGCCTCCGGCAATCCCCATGCTGAATGGTGATGAATATGTCATGCTTCAGCTCGAGCAGTGGCACAACAGTAAGGGTGTTTTTGATATTCCTAAAGAAATTGCCTACGATAAAGATTATGTTGATTTTTACAATTACTCAGCCAACACCGATTGGTTGGGCGCTATTACCCGAAACTCGGTAACCCACGATCATTATTTTAAAATATCAGGCGGGGGTGAAAAAACCCGTTATTTCACCTCGTTCAGTTATGTGGATGAAGGTGGTACAACCATCAATACCGGAGCAAAGCGTTTTTCTACCCGTGTAAATCTTGACTATTTCCTTTCGAAAAAATTGTTGTTTACTGTACAATTTAACTATTCAAATAACCAGATTGATGGGAATATAAGTTTTAAAGTAGGTAATGAGGATAGAAATGTTCGAAGAATGGCTTATCTGAAAGCTCCGAACATGAGTATTATGGAGTACGATGTTAATGGGAAATTAACCGGTGAATATTTTACGCCAATTAACAGTTATCAAGGTAATGGATCCGATTATTATAACCCAGTGGCTGTAGCCAGATTGGGTAAAAAGGATAAGAATGAAAACTCGTTGGAAAATACCTTCAGGTTGAAGTATAATATTAAAGACTGGCTGATCTTCAAAGAAACAGTTTCATTCCAATATTCCGGAACCAAAGAGAATAATTTTTTACCTTACAATGCCATTGGTTCCGACTGGATTGCATGGACTGTCAATAAGGCTGAAGAAGGTAACAGTTTATACTCATCATTCAAAACCGAAAGTCAGTTGGTATTCGATGTCCCTTTCAAAAACGAAGATCATGTCATGTCGGGAGCCGCTTCCTGGATTACCAATAAGTCGGGTTATCAGTGGATGAATATCCAGAGTAACCGTACGCCAAGTACAAATATTCAGGACCCCGGAGTGGGGGCGCAAATTAACTGGATTGGTTCAGGATCGGGCGATAATGCCGATTTGGGTGCCTTGTTAAACTGGAATTACAAGTACAAGGACCGGTACATGCTTCAGACTATCCTCAGGGCTGATGCCAACTCCGCATTTGGAGCGAATAACCGATGGGGTTTATTTAAAGGAGTTTCGTTGGGATAGCGTTTTTCTCAGGAGCCATTCCTTTCGAACTGGGACAGTTGGATGGGAGATTGTATGTTGCGCGCCAGTTGGGGTATTTCAGGACGTCCGCCAGGTGATGCTTATGCCCGTTTTGCAACCTACGAAACTACTTACACCGGCACCTACATTACCAACCCGGCCATTGTGCCCACCCGTATTCAGTTGGATAATCTGAAATGGGAGTCGATCGCATCAACCGACTTGGGACTCGAGTTGAACTTATTTAAGGACCGACTTTTTGTTGAAGCTGATGTTTACCGTAAACTAACCTCCGATTTGTTATTTAATGATTATGACATTCCAACCTCTTCGGGATACAGTCAGTTAAAATATCTCAATGGCGGTGAAATGGAAAACAAAGGATGGGAGTTGATGACCAATGTAAAAGTTGTTCGTACTAAAGATTGGTTGATATCACTCGACTTCAATACCTCACAAAATATTAACGCATTTACTAAATTACCGGAAAATTTTAATACTGAACGTTCAACATCCATCGGGAACGGTGAATATCCGAGGCGTGTAGTCGCCGGTGAACCAATCGGATCCTTCTTCGGGTTCCGTTACAAAGGCGTTTATGCTACCGACCAGGATGCCATTGCCAAAGATGCCGATGGAAACCAACTCAAGGATAGCAAGGGTAATCCTGTCCCATTAACCTATAAAGGAACTTATATCTTCAGAGGTGGTGATGCCATTTATGAAGACGTAAACAAAGATGGTAAGATTGATTTGAACGACGTCGTATATATTGGCGACTCAAACCCCGATTTCATAGGAGGTTTCGGAGCTTCGCTACGTTACAAACACTGGGATCTCTCGTTCAGTTTCCATTACCGGATAGGTTTTGACATCATTAATATGATTGCACTTGAAACTGAAGGAATGAACGGTAAAAACAATCAAAGTAAAGCTGTATTGAACCGCTGGAGAACACAGGGACAGGATTATCCTGGCTTGTTGCCAAGAGCCTATATGTATCATCCGGCCAACAATCTGGGTTCTGATCGCTATGTTGAGAAAGGAGATTTCATGCGTTTAAATAATGTGAAGTTTGGGTACC
Source organism: Prolixibacteraceae bacterium (assembly GCA_963676535.2). Classification (GTDB taxonomy): domain Bacteria; phylum Bacteroidota; class Bacteroidia; order Bacteroidales; family Prolixibacteraceae; genus Aquipluma. The sequence goes on from CAXXKQ010000035.1 coordinate 115,464, forward strand.
AGTTGAGTCAGGAACTTTGTCACCGATTAAACCTTCAAAGTGCAAGTTTCTCGGTGAGTGCACGTAAGCTTTATACTTTTACCAACTACTCCGGTCAGGATCCTGAAGTAGGTCAGGATGCCAGCGATCCGTTCTGGATTGGTGTCGACTACGCCAATACACCTCCGCCTAAAATGGTAACGATTAGTGTAGCTGTTGGATTTTAAAACGAAAGAACATGAAAAAGATATTTAAAATACGTTTTATTCTGCTTTTCCTGGCGCTGAACTTGCAATTCTCGTGTAACGATTACCTCGAACTTATTCCTCCGGGCGGTTTGGTTCGTGAAGAATTTTGGAAAACAAAAGAAGATGTTGAAGCAGTATTAATGGGGGCGTATCAGTCGTTTGCTTCGCTCGATGGCGATTTATTTACCTACGGCGAGGCTCGTGGCGATATGGTTAAAGCTGATTATAACCTGGGATCAGGAGAACGGAACCTGATGGAAAGTAACATTTACCCGGATAATTGGCTGTGTAATTGGGACAAATTTTACAAAGTGATAAACTATTGTAATGATATCATAAAAAATGCTCCTATCGTACAGAAGAAGGATAATACATTTACTGAATTTCACCTGAAAGGCTTAATGGCTGAAGCTATCTGGCTTAGAAGTCTGAATTATTTTTATCTGGTCCGGCTGTTTAAGGATGTTCCGTTAGTACTTGAACCCTCAGAAAGCGATGCGGTTGATTTTTACCTCCCGGTTACCAACGGCGATGTCATTCTGGAAGCTATACTTAAAGACCTTAACGAGTACCGGCCTTTTGCTACCGATGGATACAAATCGCTGGAAGAAGTAAAGGGACGTGCCACCAAAGCTGCATTTGATGCATTATTGGCCGATATTTCATTGTGGAATTTCGATTACGCTAAAACAATTGAATACTGTGATCGGATTTTGTCAAACAAAAATTTTGTAATGATGCCTGGAACACGCTGGTTTGAGTTGTTCTATCCGGGTAATTCGCTGGAAAGTATATTCGAATTCCAGTTTGAAGACAAATACAATCAGAAAAACAGTATGTACGGAAAGACGAACCGGTACAGTTACAATTATGACCCAAGTCCGCGTGCGGTTGAATTATTTGCCCGCAAATATGCTGTTGAAATTACTCGTGGTGAAGATGCCTCGATTACCAAGCTGAGTGAAGACGATTACCTGATCTGGAAATATGTTGGCCGTGCTCCTGATGGCAAAACAGAACGCACTGGCTCAGACCAAAGCGGTTGTAATTGGATTGTATATCGTTTGGCCGAAATCTACCTGATGAAAGCCGAAGCATTATCGCAACTTAGCCGGTTCAATGAAGCTCTTGCAATTATCAACCTTATTCGGGAACGAGCTAACGTGGTTCAAATCAACGTTGGAAACTCCACTATTGCTTTTGAAGATGCTGTAATGGAAGAAAGAGCCTTAGAATTAGCGTTTGAAGGAAAACGTTGGTTTGATTTGCTTCGGATGGGACGCCGGAATGACTATGCCAGAAAGGACAAATTGGTTGAAATTATCATCAAAAATGTTCCTTCAACTCAGAAACGAATCTTATCAGCTAAACTGACGAATCCGCTTGGTTGGTATCTGCCAATCTATAAGGGGGAAATTGAGCGAAACAAAAATCTGGTTCAAAATCCATATTATAAATTCTAAACCATGAAACGAATCTTAATTTTATTGAGTTTGCTGGTTGTTCTGTCTTTACAGTATTCGTGCAAAAAAACACCTGTCATTGCCGGATTTGAAGATATGGAACGATTTACCATATACGATTACCTTGAACAGAACGAAAGCGACTTTTCGAGTTTTCTTTCCATTCTGAAAGCGGGTAATTTGGATAAAACGTTAAGCGCTTATAATCCCAATGGAATAAATTATACCTTGTTTGCTCCCGACAATAAGGCCGTTGATGATTTCATCAAGACAAACGGACAATTTTCTTCATTGGATGCACTTTTGAAAGATAAGGCTTATGTCTCGGCATTGGCTCGTTACCATGTAGTCAACATGGGTGCCAGTTCGTATGAATTTCCTTTCGGTTCTTTTTCGGAACCAACGTTGTCAGGCGATTTCCTGAACGTAAATTTTATTCTGGGAAAGGATACAACCTATTACAAGATTAATAATCAGGCGCCGGTAAGTAAAGCAAACATCGAATTATCGAATGGTTATATTCATGTAATAAGTGCGATGTTGACCCCAATTACCACCAATAGCTATGGCTGGTTAAAAAAGAATCCGTCGTTTTCAATATTAACTGCAGCCATTGAAGCTACTGGCCACAAACAAATTATTGATGTGGACATGAAGCAGGAGAACCAGACCTTAAGACCATTTACTGTTCTGGCCGAGACTGATGCCGTTTACAAAAAGAAAGATATTAATAATTTGCAGGATCTGACCACTCTGATCAGTCCTGGCCGTACTGACTACACCAATAGTTCCAATCCATTAAACATGTTTGTGGGCTACCATCTCCTTACCGAAAGCCGGTTTCTCGACGATCTTCAGGGCCGTTCGACCAATTACAACACCTTTGCCGATGTTCCGCTTGCCATCAATGGACTTGGACTGGATATCCTAATCAACAAGGGCAAAGAAGTGTTTGACAAGATTATTGCTAATGAAGATACCACTATTATTGATTTTATCAGTCTGGATTATGACGCCAGTAACGTGGTAACCCAGAGCGGCGCTATCCATTTCATTGATCAGATTCTTAAACCGCAGATTCCTTCAAGGGCCATAGTAACATACGAGTTTTATGATGAACCTGTATTGGAAGAATACCGCCGTAAGGGTGGAAGTTACCTGATTGAGAATGAAGAGTTAATGCTCAATGTAAAATGGTCCGGCGCTCAATTGTTTTACGTCAAATCATTCGACGAGTCAGAACGTTCATGGAGTAAAGATTATCTTCAATTAGAAGGGGACTTTCGCATTTCGTATCAGATACCTAAAATTATTCAGGGAAGATACAATGTATTCCTTGGCGCCGACGCCTATAATTCAACCAATGCGCTGGTTGAGCTTTATGTTGACGGAAACAAAATTGGAGGACTGATTGATCTTACCAAAGGCGGAAACTCAGGCAACCCGTATGTGGCATATAAAGTTGGAGCCATCGATTTTAAGAAATATGCAGCGCACACTGTTCTAATCAAAACCCTCATTCCCGGGCGGTTTAAATGGGATTACATCAGATTCGAACCTTTATAAACCTATTTCATAATGAGATCTAAAATTTTCATAATACTCGCAGCATTCGTTCTGACAGCGATTGGTTGTACCGAAATCTGGGATGATCACTATAACAAGCAACCCGAAACGGTTAATGTTAATGTTTGGGAAGCTATCAAGGGCAGAAGTGATTTGTCGCGTTTTGTCGAATTAATGGTCAAGAATAAGTACGATACCCTTTTTGCAGGTAACGATACATATACCCTTTTTATTCCTGACAATTCAGCCTTTGACAAGGTCATGAGCACTGTGACGGTCGATACCACGATTTTAAATTACCACATATCTCGCCACTTTGTACAGTCGGTGGATATTCAGGGCAAACGTAAAATACAGACTTTGTCTGAAAAATTTTCAACCTTCGAAAACGCCGGCTCAAAGCCAACTTACGATGGAATTACTTTAAAAGAGGAAAGTCCGTTGTATGTCAATGGGAAATTTTTTGTGTTGAGCGAGGTAGCCATGCCACTTCCAAATTTGTTTGAGTACTTTGCTAATAATTCAATAGAATTAAAAAACTACATTAAAAAACAAGACTCCATCATCATCGACAAGGAAAAAAGCCGTCCAATTGGTTTTGACGACAACGGAAATACGGTTTATGATACCGTTTCTATCAAAGTTAATTTGTTTGAAATGCGGTTTTTCCCGGTTTCGCGCGAATTCAGGTCCTGGACAGCAACCTTTGTGTATCCGCAAAAGGAAACCTACCGGAACGGACTTACCGTAATGGCACAAAAACTTGGTGGTACCTATGATTCATGGGAAGATATTCCGGTAAAATGGCAGGAAGATATTTTGATTCCTCACTTACTTAAACATGGAACTTTCCTGAATATGCTGGAACCATCTGAATTTAAACCAGTCAAAATAAAGAAAAATCGACAGGTATTCAACATGTTGAATATTCAAGGCGATAGTGTTGTCGCCGATTATAAACCCGGTGCCAAGTATTTGTGTAGTAATGGGGTCGTTTATGATTATACCAATTTTGTAATTCCTGATTCGCTGTTCTCGGGTACCGAAAAGTTTGAAGGTGAATGGCTGGCTATTCAGACGGGGGCCAACAAATATGCCTGGAGAAAGAATGTAAAAGTGACCAGTTCCTCTTTCTTCGATGTAGCAAATAATTATATAAAAGGTGCATCAAACGATACCATTCTGGTTACGAATTTCACGAAAGCATACAAGGGAACCTACAAGCTTGAATTCAACGCACGCAACTTATTTCCACGAAAATATCAGATGGTTATCAGTACCCACATGGATATCGGTGGTATCTACGACATTTATGTGAATGACCAGTTGGTCAAAACATTCGACTATTATGATTTTGTAAGATACAAAGGACTTATTAAGAGTGTAACCGGAAAGACTTTTGTACCGACCGGACGATACTGTAAATTTGACTGTTGGGTTGAAAATATTACTGAATATGGAAGGCCAAACATTCGTTTCGACTATAAAGGTCCGGGAAGTGCTCCAAATAACGGGCTGGTGATTGATGCCATTGAATTCATACCAGCACTATAAATATAGAGTTAACCAGCTAACCAAATCTTATACAGACAGGTTCTCAATCTAAAATATGAAAATTGATACAATGATTAATAACCTATTTACCCTTGCACCCTGGAAAAAAGCGGCACTGATTGTACCGGTGTTGTTTGTAACCATAGTCTCATCGCAGGCGCAAAGCAAAGTAGCACAAGACTCGATTCTTGTTAAAGGAGTTGTTGTTTCGGGGACCAATACTCCTTTATCGGATATTACCATAAGTATTGAGGGATCGATGCAACTTCCGGTTGTGACCAATGCGGCCGGCGAATTCTCAATTAAATCAGCAGCTCCCGATAACTGGCTGATAATATCACCGGTAACCGATTATAAAACCAAACGGATTTTCCTGAATAACCGGAGTGAACTTAAAGTTTATCTAACTGCAAGTGATTTAACTTCGGGCGACGATCCGCTAAATATCCTTTTCCAGAAGAAAATTAAAAAGGATATTGTTCCGGCCTATTTTGAAACAAACGCTGACGGAAGCTACCGGACATCTGCTTTTTCTGTAGATGAATATTTACAGGGAAAAGCTGCCGGTATCAATGTTGTCAGGAGGAATGGTACTCCGGGAACTGGAGCCATTCTTTCAATCCGAGGTATAAACTCGTTAATTACCAACAATCAGCCGTTGTATGTGGTTGATGGCATTCCGATGGAAAACCCGGGACTCTTTATCTCCAATGTGGAAGGTTCCGCTTATGATCCTTTGATGGCGGTTAACATGCTCGATATTTCGAATGTGACTATCGTAAAAGACCCGGGGGTTACTTCATCTTTTGGTTCAAAAGCTTCAAACGGTTTAGTTTTCATCGAAACCCTTGATCCTAGCGCCACGCAGACTTCGATTGATGTCGATTTACGTTCCGGTTACTCATTGGCTCCGTCGAATTTTATTCCACAGCTGAATTCCATGCAGCATAAAAGTTTGGCCAACGAAGTGTTGTTTTCTTCCGGCATGTTTGAAGAAACAATCCGGGTAAAATATCCGAATTTATTTCTTGGGAAAAGTGATCCGAGATACATCGACTACCAGCACAATACCGATTGGCAGAAAACGATTTTTGATGATGCCATGTTTACCAATGTTAACTTAAAGGTAAAAGGTGGTGATGCAATTGCCCGTTATGGTTTGTCGTTTGGGTATACCACCAGTAAAGGTGTTGTTAAAGCGACCGATTACAACGGTTACAACCTTCGCTTTGTCAGTCGTTTGAATATTTTTACCTGGTTAAGGATGAATGCCGGTGTTTCGCTGAATTACAATACATCAAACATGAAAGAATCGGCTAAAGTTAAAGAAACCAATCCAATTTTGGCTGCCTTGAACAAATCGCCTATGCTCAATCCATATCAGTATGATTTGGATGGGAATATGATTACTTCATTGAGTGAAGTGGACGAGTTGGGGGTAAGTAATCCTTTGGCTATCGTTGATCGTTATAAGGCGAATAATGCCAACTACCACTTTATCTCAACAATGGGTTTTGAAATTATGATGAAAAGGGATTTGATACTGAATACCAATTTCGGTTTGACATATAATGCGCTGAAAGAGCAGATTTTTATGCCAAATCATGGTATGGCTCACTATTACAACGACGAAGCCCATAATGTGGCCAAAGCTACCAATAACTATCTGCTTTCGTTTTATAACAACACGTATTTGTCGTACAAAAAGATTTTCAATAAAGTACACAGCCTTACATCGAGTACCGGTATTAATATGCTTACCAACAGATATCAGCTCGATTGGGGGTTAACCATGAATGCTCATGAAAATGACGAATATCAGTCACTGCAGGATGGTACCAATAACCTGCGTCGTATAGGTGGTGCAAATAAAACATGGAATTGGGTTTCATTATACGAAAACCTGAATTATGCCTTCAAGGATAAATACCTGGTTACAGCCAGTGTTTCATTGGATGGTTCTTCTAAAGTAGGTGATAATGCTATAAACACCATAAAAATTGCCGGTAATCCATTTGGACTCTTTTATTCAGGAGGTGTTGGCTGGCGTTTATCAAGCGAACCGTTCCTGAATCATGTTGGCTGGCTGGACGAGTTGAAATTTAGAGTTTCTTATGGAAAATCGGGAAATGATGATATCGGTGAATCAAATGCTTCTGATTATTACCAGGCTGTGAAATTCCGTGAAACGGTGGGCCTTTATCCTGCTGTTATTGCGAATAAAGAACTAAGTTATGAAACTGTTTCACAGCTCAATGCCGGAGTTGATGTTGCTTTATGGGGAAGCAAGTTTCGCGCAACAGTTGATGTATTCAATTCGACTACGAACAATATGCTAATTTTAACTCCTTTGAAATCATACCTTGGCTATAGCTTCCGTCCGGAAAACGGTGGTGAAATGAAAAATTCAGGTATTGAACTGACCGCATCATTAAGAATTCTTGACAGAAAATCATTCAAGTGGGACATTCATGCAAACGTGACAAAGATTTCAAATGAAATTTCGGGTTTAAGCGGCGATATGTTGATTACCCAAATAGAAGGCGGAGAAGTTGTTAATAAAGTTGGCGCTCCGGCAAACAGTTTCTACGGTTATCTTTATGATGGTGTATTCAGTTCAGCGGAGGAAGCCACCGATGCAGACCTCATGAATGCAAAAATGATAAAATATAGTGCGGGGGATGCCCGATTCGTTGATCTTTCAGGTCCTGACGGGGCTCCTGACGGAATCATTAACCAATATGATAAAACCACTCTTGGGTCGGCTATGCCCGATTTGTATGGCGGAATCCAAAATACATTTACCTATAAACGATGGAGTTTAGATACGTACATTAATTTCGTATCGGGTAATGAAATATTCAATTACGTGAGATACAAAAATGAGGCGATGACCGGTCTTGAAAACCAGAGTGCCAATGTATTAAACAGATGGCAGTATGATGGACAGCAAACTGAGGTGCCACGAGCTCTTTGGAACGATCCTGTCGGAAATTCAGCGTTTTCATCGCGTTGGATTGAGGATGGTTCTTATCTGAGAATTCAAAACATTTCACTCAGCTATCGCATTCCAAATAAATGGTTGCAATTCCGGAATGCAGAGTTTTACATTTCGGCAAATAATGTACTGACACTCTCCAGATATTTGGGTTATGATCCTGAATTTGCAACTTCATACTCGCATGAAGAACTGGGTGTTGACTATGGTCAAACACCTCAGGCCCGGCAATTTATTGTTGGAATTAAACTTGGATTATAAAAAATAATATAGAATTACTAACCATGCTAAGAAATCTGAAATATTCCGTCATTATCATTACCGTTTTGTCATCGATGGTATTTCTTCCTTCGTGTAGCGATTTTTTGAATCCAAATCAGGATTTAAATGTTACTCAGGAACAACTATACGGCGACTGGTATGAATATCGATCAGTAGCGATGGGATTATATGGCCTGCAACAGAAATTGGCCGAACAACTTGTTGTTTTAGGCGAATTGCGAGGCGACCTGCTAACAGTTACTCCAAATGCAGATGCCGACTTGATTGAAATATATAACTTTCAGGTCTCAAAGAAAAATAAGTATGCTGATCCCACCAATTTTTTTAAGCTGATTTCGGCCAGTAACAGTTTTATCCGGGTTATGAAGGAAAAACATCCTGAAGTTCTGGATAAAAATGCTCCGGTTACCAATTACGATAAACTATATGGCGAAGCGCTCTGTATGCGTGCCTGGGCCTATTTTAATGCGGTACGAATTTATGGAAAGGTTCCCGTGATACACGAGTCACTGACCTCGGTCGCTGAAATTGAGGAGTACCTCCAATCAACCTCAACTTATGTTGATAAAGTAAATGTGATTTTTGGACAGGATGGTTTCCACAATGATACGACTTACAACAAACAAATTACTCTTGAAAAACAGTTTTACGATCAGGATATGGTAATCCGGGTATTCACCAAACAGTTGGAAGAAGAAGTAAAAGCTGTTGGAGTAAATCATTACATCGATAATAATGATAAATCGTGGGAAGTTACTGTTTGGAATACTTATGCCTGGAATGCACTGCTGGGACAAATGTATCTGACATTGGGTGACTTTACCAAGGCAGCCAAGCATTTAAATGATATTGTATTTACTACATCCGATAATTATCGGTATCAACTCGATCAAAGTTTTGCAAATGATCAGTGGAGAAATATTTTTACCGGAATAGATAGCCGGGAGCACATTTTTACGCTTTGGTTTAATAAAGCCAATCAGCAGCAAAATGACTTCCAGCGTTTATTTGAGCCGTTTGAACCACACGATTACATGCTCAAGCCAACTAAAGCTGCCATACATCTTTGGGAAACCACCTGGCGTGGATACAGCCTGATTGTGAATCAGGATAAACCAGCACTTACTAAATTAAACCCATATCAAAAAGGTATTCCAAGTGATTTTTACAGGGGTTTCGGAACTTCATACCTGTATGTACAAAATGGCCAGGCTCTGCCGCAAGGTTACTATTTCCAGATGCTGTATTTTAAAATGGATAATGATGTGCGCAGTTATACTTCATTGATGGATGGTGTAGATACAATTGTTTATAAATATTCAATCAATAAAGAAAGATATGATCAGGATGCCAACTTCATTGTATATCGTGCAGGAGGCATTCAGTTGTATCTGGCTGAAATCTATACCTGGTGGGCATACATGCAGAACGGATTGGTTAAAACGTTTACCACCAACGCAATTAGTATTGTAAACGATGGAAGTAACTATGACATCAAGGTTGATCGCCGTCAGTTGGGAGTTAGGGGCCGAGTTGGTTTTACCGGACAATATGGAGGGAATTCAGATTGGGAACATCAACTATATTCAGAATCCTTTCACCAATGAGGTTACCAGCTATACCGATCTGACCGGGAATTTGCCTGCCAAACAACTTTATATGGAGGAACTGATTATGGATGAGAGAGCCCGCGAACTGGCATTCGAAGGAGAACGTTTTTACGATTTAATGCGTGTGGCTAATCGGCGGAACGATCCTTCGTTCTTGGCCAAAAAGGTCGCTGCCAAATTTCATGATAAAGCAACGCATGATAGAATTCAAGCGTTATTGATGGATAAAAAGAACTGGTATATCCACATGTTTGACTAAACCATGTTTTAATGGAAAATCCTGAATTGGTAATCTGATCTCTGTATTCAGGTTGCCAATTTTTTTTGTTTAAATTTCGGAGACAACTTCATTTCTGATAACCTAATGACTAACCGTCTGATAACGAAAATAATCATACTTCTTGTTTTAAACAGTATGCTGAAACTTGAAGCACAAACTCCATTCACCAGGGGAGTAAACCTGACCAATTGGTTTCAGTCCGGAAGTGCCCGCCAGATACAATTTACCAAGTATACCAAACAGGATTTTGTCCGGATCAAAGATTTGGGCTGCAATGTGATTCGTTCGCCAATTAATCTTCATTTTATGACCAATGGAGCACCGGACTACACCGTTGATCCTATTTTTTTCGATTTTATGGATCAGGTTGTCGACTGGGCCGAAGAACTTCAAATTCATTTGTTGCTCGATAATCATACATTCGATCCGAATGCGAATACAGACCCTTCGGTTGAAGGAATTCTTTTGAAGATATGGCCGCAACTTGCCGACCATTTCAAAAATCGCTCAAATTATCTTTATTACGAAATTCTGAACGAACCACATGGCATAACAACAAGCGTTTGGTGCCAAATTCAGCAAAAGGTAATCAATGCCATTCGGGCAGTTGATACCCGGCATACCATTATTGTTGGTGCCTCGGGCTATAACAGTTACAACGAACTGAAAAATATGCCCGTTTATACCGATAATAACCTGATTTATACTTTTCATTTCTACGACCCGTTCATGTTTACCCATCAGGGTGCTACCTGGACCAATTATATGCAGGACCTGGCAGGCATTCCATTTCCGTATGATGCTGCACGGATGCCAGCAACACCAATCAGCGCAAAAGGAACCTGGGTCGAAAGTTCATTGAATAATTATAAAAACGATGGTACTGTTGTCAAAGTGCAGCAATTGATTGATGTTTGCAGCAAGTTTCAAAGTCAGCAGGAATGTTCGGATTTTTTTGCGGTGAATTTGGGGTGTATATTCCAAACAGTCCCCATGCAGACCGGGTTTATTGGTACGACGTAGTGCGTAAATACCTTGAGGAGAAAGGAATTACCTGGACTATCTGGGATTACCAGGGTGGTTTTGGGCTCTTTGAAAAAGGAAGCAGTGAATTGTTCGATTACGATCTGGATGTGGAAATTTTGAAAAGCCTGAACTTTAATATCCCGGAACAGAAAGATTTTGTATTGCTTCCTGAAACGAAGCCATTCTATATTTATTCGGATTATATTGGTGCATCTGTTTTTGAATCGGGTTACGCCGGAAACGGAACAATTGATTATTATTCATCATCTGCCCAAACTGGCAAATATTCAATTTATTGGACCGGAAGTAACCAATATGCCGGACCTGGTTTTAGCTTTAAACCCACCAAAGATTTATCTAAACTGGTAGATAAAGACTATACACTCGATTTCTGGGGTGAAAGGTGATTCGCCCAATATCAAATTTCAAATCAGGTTTCTCGACACCAAATCAACTGTTGCCGGTGATCATCCGTGGCGAATCAGCTATACCATCGACCAAACTAAAGCAACCTGGAACGGAACATGGCAACATGTGGTCATCCCGTTAAAAAGTTTTAAAGAAACTGGTTCGTGGGATAATAATACCTGGTACAATCCGGAAGGAAAATTCGATTGGAAAGCAGTCGATCGGTTTGAGATTATTTCGGAATACGGCGCACTGGGAACTCAAAAAATAGGATTCGACGAAATCATGGTGAACGGTTCGCCCCTTACCGGAATTGATGGTCTAAAAGCCACTGATGATCAAATTATAAAAGCATGGCCTAATCCGTTTGCCAAGATTGTAACAATTGATTATCTGCTCGATAAATCGGGGATAGTTGATCTAAGTATCTTTGATTTGACAGGCCGGAAGCTGGAAACACTCATCCGGTCGTTTCAAAATGCTGGCCGGCATCAAATAACCTGGATACCTCAGCAGAAAATGGCAGTAAAATTATCTGGAGGTATTTATCTTTGTAAAATCGCCACTTCCGAAAAAACAGAAGTTGTTAAATTGATCAGAAAAGTGGAGTAGAAAGCAACATTGAGGAAACTTTATGAAAGCGATTTATACAATCTGAAGTATGACGCGATGAAGCATTTAACTATTCTGTAAATTCCGGATCAAAGTACAGATCGGTAAGCAACGATAAAGATTGTCTGGCTTTTCGAATGGATTGGAACTGGTTATTTCCTGTTCTAGTGATGGTGGTGCCGAAAAAATAACCACTTTTGCAGTAAACAATCAGGTGATTTTGGTTAACCTGGAGGCTAAAATCGTTCAATACGTTCAAGTTGAAGATATAAATTAATCAACCGGCGAAAATTGAGTTGCAAGTATAAAAAGTTATGATCGAGTGGCAATAATTCCAGCTGTTTTTGGTTTATTTGAAGTCACCATCAGTAAAATAATTAATCAATGAGTAATCAAATCCTTTCAGTAATAATTCCGGCATACAACGAAGAAAGAACAATTTCATCCATACTTGAGAAAGTAACAGAGGTTAATCTCATCGGAAATTTCAATAAAGAGATCATTGTGATCAATGATTGTTCAAAAGATCAGACCGTTGCGATTGTTGAGAAATTTCAGTCGGAGCATGTTGGGGAAAATATTCGACTTTTTCATCAGCCCGTCAATATGGGTAAAGGCGCTGCCATACATCGGGGTATAAACGAAGCTACGGGCGATTACCTGATTATTCAGGATGCTGACCTGGAATATGATCCCCGCGAATACAACGATTTACTGAAACCTATTGCTGAAGGTTTTGCCGACGTGGTTTTTGGTTCCCGTTTTTCGGGCGGAAATCCTCACCGTATCCTATTTTTCTGGCACTCTATCGGAAATAAAATGCTGACTTTTTTTTCGAATATGTTTTCGAATCTGAACCTGACCGATATGGAAACCTGCTATAAATTGTTCAGATCCGATATTATTAAATCCATTAACCTGAAGGAAAAACGGTTTGGTTTTGAGCCCGAAATCACTGCTAAAATTGCCAGGATACCAAATATCAGGATTTATGAAGTTGGAGTTTCGTATTATGGACGAACTTATGCCGAGGGGAAGAAAATTAACTGGAAAGATGGAATGCGGGCTTTGTATGTGGTGTTGAAATATAATCTGTGGTCTAAAAGGTAGATAACAGGGCAAAAGTATGGCTAAACTGAATGAAAAGAAAATTGTTGCCGGTAGCTTAATTACGCTGGGAATCTTGTTTTCGATTATTGCTGCAATTACGGATTGTTCAGCGGGTGGAGCCGATAACTATGCCCATTTTAACATTGCCCGTTGGGCATTTCGTTATCCACACCTTTTTTTGGATCACTGGGGGAAGCCACTTTTTACCACATTAGTTTCTCCTTTTACTCAGATAGGTTTTTACGGCGCCCGGATTTTTAATATTCTTGGCGGATTGCTCACGGCCTGGATTTGTTATTTACTGGCGGTAAAATGGAAATATCAGAAAGCATGGCTGGTTCCTGCTTTTGTGATTTTTGCACCAATGTATTTTGTGCTGATGTTTTCGGGCATGACCGAAATCTTGTTCAGCCTTGTTCTGATGCTGGCCATTTTGCTTTTTTTTTACGATCGTTTTATTTTGTCGGCAGTTGTCATTTCTTTTATCATTTTAGTTCGTTCCGAAGGATTCATTTTTCTACCCGTCTTTTTTGCAGCCTTTGCGCTGAAAAGAAAATTTTTTGCCATTCCTTTTTTGTTTTTCGGATTTGTATTTTTCAGCCTGATAGGCTGGTTGTATTATTACCACGATTTTTGGTGGTTGATCGATAAATTGCCTTATGTCGGAGGTCAGGGAGGAATTTATGGAAGTGGCACTTGGTATCATTTTCTGGTTAAAATGCCCGAGTACCTGGATTTTTTCATTTTAGTTTTTTTCCTGGTGGGCATATTTTATTGGTTAAAACAATGGTATACTTCTTCTTTAAATATTAATTCCGTAGCGTTTTATCGTTTGTTGGTTTTGGCTGGTTGCTTTTGGGGCTATCTGCTGGCTCATTCGTATGTTTGGTGGCGGGGTGAAATGTCGCTTGGATTAGTACGGGTGATGGCTGGAGTTACTCCAATTGCAGGATTACTAGCGCTGGCCGGGTGGAACTGGTTTGAACGACTGATCGGGAATAAAGTGTTTAAAATCTTTTTTTTGGTTGCCTCGCTGTTGTTGGTTGTGATTCCCGGAGTATTAAGATATAAATCAGCATTTCAGTCCGATCCGATAGCGGTTGTTGTTAATCGGGTAATCGATTGGCTCCACGAAACTGACAATTTTCGACATCATTTAATTGTACATGATCCATATATTGCTTTTGCTGCAAAAGTTGATGCATGGGATCAGCAGAAGCTTCAGTATGGTTTCTCAGATGTCAATCAACCTGAACTGGGCATGCCTGATAGTTCGGTGTTCATCTGGGATGCTCATTTTTCACAAAATGAGGGTAGAATCGCAGAATCAAAGATTTTGGAAAATCCGGGATATGAACTTTTGGCTTACTTCGAACCTGAAATTCCGATAAAAGTGTTGAATGGCTATGATTATTGTATTCTTGTTTTTAGAAAAGTTCAGGCTAAATCAAAAGATAATTTTCAGATATTGGAAGAATTAAAAAGCAAGATGAAGAGTGCAAATCTGAAATATGCTGAATATTTTGATTTTGAAACCTCGATGCCTGAAAAGGTGAATGATACATTCCGAAAGTTTTCAACCGATTCAGCAACCAATCATTATTACCAGTTGGGAGGTGATTGTGAGTTTAGTCCATCAGTACTTTTGACTGGTCAGCATTTGAAGATTTCCAACCAATTGGTTGTTAATGTCTCTTTCGATTTCCGGATGGAAGAAACCTTTGCAAAGAGTGAAGCACTGATGGTGTTTTCGGTTGAAAAGGATGATAAATCATACTATTATTTGGGAGAAGATATTTTACAGTTTCAGAAAATAACTGATCACTGGAATCGTGCTGATTTTAGTTTTACCATGCCCACGCAGGTTGAACCTGATACAAAAGTTAAGCTTTATATTTGGGACATTCCTAAAAAAAAGTTCAAAGTCGATAATTTTCGGGTAACTGTATATTGCGGAGAGAGCTCAAAGTAAACATTCGGTTGTGTTTTTGCAACCGATAGATTTTTAATACCTGATTATGCAAAAAATGAGATCTGTTTTTAAGTCATTGAAAGGTTTGCTGTTGTGGATTTTTATCACACTGGTATTGGCCTTGTTAATAAATAACCGTCATCATAAAACCGGAACTTTTAACTGGACTACTCCGTTGTGGGCCGATCAGGTTGGCTATTATGTCTATCTTCCAGGTTTCTTTATCTATGATTTTGATACAAAAGGGTTCCCAGAAAAAATTGAGGAGAAGACCGGCTTTGGATTCTCGTTGGATCAGCAAAAGAATAAGGTAATAACCCGGTATACCTGTGGCATTGCCATTTTGCAAGCGCCGTTTTTCCTTATTATACACGAAATAGCCGGGTTTATTGGGCAACCGCAGGACGGATTCTCCGGAATATACCATAAAGTTCCTGATTTGGCTGCGCTGTTTTATTGCATTATCGGTTTATTTTTTCTTCGTAAATTTTTACTTTTTTATTTTAAATTGTGGGTAGCCTGGTTCACAATCTTTGTTGTTTTCTTTGGTACAAATCTGTATTATTTTGCAGTCGACTGTACCGGAATGTCGCATGTATATTCGTTTGCGTTATTTGCTTGTGTGGCATGGCTTTCAAAAATAATTCAAGCCGACGGGCTAAAAAAACGAATATTATATGTTGCGGCATGGGGCCTTGTTTTTGCCTTGATTGTTTTAATTCGCCCAACCAATATTCTAATATTCCCATTTTTATTTTGCCTGGATTGCAGGTCATTTGAAGATTTTCGGCAACGGGTAAAGCGATTTTTTGTTTCAGGCGACGTACTGGTGTTGCTTGTTTCTTTTTTGCTGGTATTCCTTCCGCAATTTCTTTACTGGAAGTACGCTTCAGGAAGCTATATAACCGATTCATACCAGGGTTTTGGTTTTACGAATTGGAAATCGCCTAAAATCCTGGAGCTTTGGTTTTCGCCCAACAACGGACTGTTTCTGTACAATCCGGTATTTCTGGCTGCTGTTGTTGGCTTAATCCTGATGATCAGGAGTAAATTATTAAATGGCTGGATAATTTTGGTAACCTTTCTGTTGGCAACCTATATTTATGCCTCGTGGTTCGTGTTTTCCTTCGGATGTAGTTACGGAAGCCGCAATTTTGTTGAATATGGGGTGCTGTTCTCGCTTCCGTTAGGATATATTTTTATGCAGCTCAAGAAGATATCCAGATTTAAACAAAGCTTGGTCATTGGTTTATTTGTGGCGTTGACCGTTTTGAATGTGAAAATGATTTATTCCTACAGCAAATGTTTTCAGGGAGGAACCTGGGATTTTAATGAATATTTGTCGTTCATAGTCAAGATCAAAAAATATCATGAATCGATGGAGATGGACGATAATGAAAGAATTTCACCTAAAGATGAATACTCGAAAACGATGTACATTCCCGCATCAAAACTTTATTATTTAAACTATAAGAAGGCGGTGGTTCGTGCAAAGGTGAAACTGGAAGATGCTAATTCTCAGGCATCCTTGGTGGTTTCTGTTGAAACTCCTGATTCATCGTATTATTGGAATGCATTTCGGCTAAAGGATCGTGTGGAAGATAATCAAATAAATAAAAATGTAACTGTAGAAGGTGAATTTTGGTTACCTGTTCCATTGCCTAAAGAAGCAACAATTGTTACTTATATTTGGAATATAAACAAAGAGACGCTTTCTTTAAGTAAACTGGATTTCTATCTGGAATAGTAAATATTGATAACTACGAAGAATGACAACTATAAATGCTGAAAATCACGGAACCGAAACACTGGAAGTAATCTCAGATGCCGGAAAATTTAATCAATGGATGTATCAGACCATTAAGCCATATTGCGGTGGTAATGTTCTGGAGGTAGGTAGTGGAATTGGTAATATTTCCCGGTTTTTTCTGGTTGATAATTTCGAAATTTCATTGAGCGATTTAAGCAATGACTATTTCAAAGTTCTTGAATCGAAGTTCAGGCAATACCCGAATCTGAAAGATCTTTTCTGTCTTGATTTTGCGGAGAAAGATCTTGCCGGAAAGTATCCCCATTTGATAGGCCAGTTCGATACGGTATTTGCCCTAAATGTGCTGGAACATGTTCCGGATCATGAACAGGCCATTCGAAACTGTTACTTGTTGCTGAAACCAGGTGGCAACCTGGTGATTCTTGTGCCCGCTTTTCAAGCCCTATTCAATCAGTTTGATGTGGCATTGGAACACCAGCGCCGATATACTCCCCAAAGCCTCAAAAAAGTAATGTCAATACCCGGATTTAAGATTGTACACTCGCAATATTTCAACGTGATTGGTATTTTGGGTTGGTTTGTTTCTGGTAAAATTTTGCGAAAGAAAACAATACCTGAAGGACAGATGCACTTATATGATTTACTGGTTCCTGTTTGGAAGGTCATTGATTGGCTTGTTGGAAGATTCTTAGGTTTGTCGGTAATTTGTGTGGTAAAAAAAGGATGAGAAATTTTCTAAATAAATACTTCTCGAAACTCATTATCGGTCTTCTGGTAATTGTATGTACCTGGTATGGGAAAAACCTGGATACCTGGGGAAGAAACAGTATCATCGATAACGATGTGGTTTCGTATTATGCATACTTGCCTGCAACACTAATCTTCCACGACCTGAATTTTTCGTTTATTAAAGATCTTCCTCCTGATTTTGAAGGCAAGATATGGGTGAGTACGGCTCCCAACGGGAAACCTGTTTTAAGAATGACGATGGGGCTGGCCATTCTGTGGCTTCCATTCTTTTTGTTTGCCCATTTGCAGGCTCATGTTTTAGGGGTTTCAACACTTGGATATTCGTGGCCCTACAGTCTTTCAATCTTTATCGCGGCAGTCTTTTATTTGTTTGTCGGGTTGGTTTTTCTCCGGAAAATCCTGTTGAAATATTTCAAGGACTGGATAGTCGGGATAACTCTGGTTTTGATCGTATTGGCCACAAACCTGATGTATTACGTCATCTCGGAGCCTGGTATGTCACACGTATTCAGTTTTTCGTTGATAACGATGTTCTTGCACTACACGCTTGAATGGATTAAGAAACCAACCCTGTTCCTGACTGTGATTATGGGAATGCTGGCCGGACTGATTGTCCTGATTCGCCCGGTTAATGGATTAATCGTGATTTTTCCTGCCCTTATTGCTGTTCGTACTTTGTCCGACTTGAAAGATAGACTGCTTCAGAATTGGAAATTTATTTTGATAGCGGGTATTTTTGCTTTTCTGATGGTTTTGCCACAAATTATGTACTGGAAGCTGCAGACGGGATATTTACTTTTCAACTCATACATGGATTCGGGAAAGTTTTATTTTTTCAGTCCAAATGTAACGAACGGTTTGCTTAGCTTTCGTAAAGGATGGTTAATTTATACGCCAGTCATGTTTTTTGCGTTAGCCGGTCTTTTCTGTTTGGAAAAGTATGCCAAAGGACTTCGCAATGCCACCGTCGTTTTTCTGGTACTGTTTGTTTATGTCATTTTTAGCTGGTGGTGCTGGTGGTATGGTGGAAGTTACGGCTCGCGTCCGATGATTGAAACTTACGGAATCCTTGCTTTACCATTGGCTGCCTGCTTAACTTACCTGTTTCAACGGTCTTTCTGGATCAAAGGAATCATTGGAGTCTTGCTTGCTGCGTTGCTGAGTTTAAATCAGTTTCAGATGGGACAGTACCGAACCTCGTTGCTTCACTGGGACAGCATGACAAAAGAAGCTTACCTGGGTATTTTTTTAAAGAAAAACTGGCCACCAGGATACGATAAAATGATCAAAATACCGGATTACGAAAAGGCGCTGAAAGGAGAAAATGAATAACAGATGAAAAGGACCTTTATAAATATCTTTGTTGATTTATTTTTTCTGGTTGGTGCGGTAATAATTATGATGTTCCCAGCCATAAAAAATGGATATCCATTTTTTTATTCTGATTCTGCAAGTTATATCCTTTCAGGTTATCAGGGAGTAGTTCCAATTGACCGACCAATTCTTTACGGTCTTTTTGTCCGTCATGTTAGTATGTTATATAGTCTCTGGTTTGTTGTGTTTTCCCAGGCAACTATTTTTGTCGGATTAATATGGTTGAGTTTCAGTATAGTAAAAACTACTCGACTGACCAGTATTTATACATTTATCACCTGCATTTTTTTGGGCCTTTTTACCGGGGCGTCAAATTATATTAGTCAAATTATGCCTGATATATTCAGCGCGTTTATGATATGGTCGATTGCTCTGATTTTTATTACCAGTAATTCGTCAGTACGTTGGGCTTTATGGATACTGGCTTTGTTCTCTTCTATGGTTCATTTTTCAAACCTACTCACTATTACCGTTTTAGTGGTGACTTTGTCTGGAGTTATTTTAATTATTAGAAAAAGAATAAAACATTTTAGAATCTTAATGATTCAGCTTTCTGGTTTGTTAATACTGCCATGGATACTTCTTCTTTTCATTAACCATGAATATCAAAAAGAATACTTTATTAATAAATCAAGCAATGTGTTTTTTACCGGAAGGCTAATTGAAACAGGCATCCTTGAACAATATTTTGAAAAATACTCTGAATCCTCCCAGTATTCATTATTCACCCATAAGGGTCATTTGCCTCAAAAATCGTGGCAGTTTGCCTGGAATGCAGATAGTCCCTTGTATGATGGAGACTGCATAAAAGATGGTTGGGGTACTTGTTGGCTTGTTAAATCGGACGAGTATGGCCGAATGATCAAGGCGACGCTTTCTCATCCAGATTTGTTGCTCGATTTTATTAAGATTAGCTTGAAGGACTGGGTGATGCAGATACTTGATTTTGAAATTGGACCATTGATGCACTTGGGTGAAACACCTGCATTTAAGGAAATTACTACAGATTATTTCGGCGAAGGAGTTGTTTTTGCAAAATCAAAACAGTTTCAACGTGATTTATTTTTCAAAGAAGAAAGCATAATTCAGCGTAATTTCTTAATAATATCGGTTTTTATTTTAATATCCATATACTTGTTTATTCGCAAATTAGGTGTTAATAAAACTTTGTTGACTTTGCTATCTGTTGTTGTTTTGGGTTTAATTGTAAATGCTCTGATATGTTCTGTATTCTCAGGTGTTCTGAATCGATATCAAGGTCGTGTAATTTTTTTACTTCCATTGGTGGCCATCCTGACTTCTGTCTTTTACATCGAATCGTTTTTGTTTAAAAAGTCGGGGGCGACTTCAATTCAAAATTTAGTTGATAAATCAGTTCTTTAGTCTTTTCATTTTTGAAAAGCAAGGTCGGAATGACGATACATGAATCTTTTGTAAAGACAAATTTTTCAAGTGTTTTATTGTATAGTTCCGGCTCATCTGAATTAAGGTATAAGAATACCGGCTTTTGGCTGCTGTTGATCGTTTTTAGGTATAATTCCTTTCCCCAAAATTTCAGGGTATTGTCCCAGGTAAAATACTGATAGGTATCAGGATAAAGCTTGGCAAAAATTGGCCGGAGGAATGATTTATCTTTTCCAGCCCATTCGTAACTGGTCATTAGTGCATACTCCTCAGATGGGCCGCCATACGAACCTACAGCCATGATCATTATGCTGTTTTCATGAATGGTTTTCATGAAAATATGAGCCTTACCCTTTTCAAGGTTGTCATTTTCAAAACTTTGCGAAAGATCGTGAAAAATTGGTTTCTGTTCTTTAATGAAAAGTGTGATCACCAGACACACCAATATTGCAGGAATAAATTTTGAAATTTTCTCGGGAATCCAGCCTTTGAAATTTTCCAGCGTCATGATTATGGCGAGCGGTAATAGCATTAATGCGGGTATAAAATAGGTGGTTTTTAATTGCTTTCCCAGCATAATTACCTGCAGCAAAATAATAATACCCAATGCTACCGATACTTTGCTGGCCTGACTGTTTAATTCCTTTTTATGCCTCAATATTGATACAAAATAGCTAATCAGAAAAAGAAATGTAAATAGGAAAAATGTCCTGTTTTGGCTGTAAAGGATCTGAATATTTGGAAAGAAATCGTTCATGTTAACAAAGTTTTTCTCTCCACCTCCATATTGACCATTATAAAGTAAAATTTTCAAAATCCAGTTCCAAAAGTAATCGAGCTGAAGTGTTACCGGAATGGCAAAGATCAGAAAGAACACAATTGTCAGCACCACGAAATACATTTTCTTCTTCCACGAAGGAATTAAAATTAGCGGGATCAGCATCAGAAACGCCAGGGTCAGCTTTAGTGCAAGAGTTATCGCAAAGAGGGTAGCAAAAATCAGAATTGACTTCCAGCTATCCGGCTTGTTTTTATCATAAATCAAGCTTAAAACATATACTGAAAGGATAATCAGGAAAACAGGCATTACCGTTTCTGGAGTTATTCTGCCGAGATTGCTGTACTCAATAGCAGTTGTAAATGGAGTAAATTGGATGATAAAGGCATACCAGATATTTGGGACTATCAATACAGCTAAATATCCAAAAATGAAAATCACCATTGCAATCGAGAAATTGATTACCGAGTTGGCTATTTTCAAATAAAAGTCAGGATTGGCAAGAATGTCCTCCGTAAAAGGGATATTATTTCCCCGAATCCAATGGATTACCCTGAAGGTTCCTGCCAGAAAATATTGTAAGGTAGTTCCCGGATGATCAATGTTTCCAACTTCCATGTGTCCGTTGGCAATGCTCACTCCACAGATGTAATAGATGTATTCCGGATCAGCAGTGTGGAGCGAATACAATCCAATGTTTTCGTGAAAATATGAACTCATTGAAAAGTAAAACATAGGGATAATCAAGAGCAAAAAAAGAAAGAGTTTCGGTTTTTTCATGATGGTATCAATGTTATTAGACTGATAACGTCTGGTTCAATCGTTCTTTCCGCTTTTTGCTTTCCGAAACGGAATGATCGAGTAGAACTTCAACAACAGAAGTTGGCTGCACTTCCATGTAAATCTGATAAGAGAACAGGGATTTACTAAACCAGATCAGCCATTTATTCAATTCAATTAACGACCTGCTTACAAAATTAAGCCCAATGGCTTTTGGAAACGGTGCCGGTAACCCTTTTACTTTTGTCACCTTATAATCGCATTGGTCAAATAGTTTTTTCAAAGTTTTGAAGGTAAAAAGCCTTTTGTGTGTCAAATCCAGAATGCCTTGTTTGCCATAATTAAATTGTCCAAACAACAATTGCACGCGTGTTATCCAAAATGCAATATTGGGTGTGGTGACAATTATTTTGGGCTGGGTTAATCCAATTTTGGCCCTTAATTTATCGAGAAACTCTTCCGGATTAACAAGGTGCTCAATAATATCGAGCATTAATATTGTATCATATTGCGGCAGATCAAAATCAAAGTTTATAAAGTCGAGATCTTTCTGATAAAAGGCATCATAATATCCGTCAGATTCAAGTTTGCATTTGTCTAAGCCGGTGACTGAACAACCTTTGGTTTTCAGTTCTTTGGCCACTAATCCCTGACCTCCACCGATATCAAGGACTTTGCTGTTTCCCTGAACATTTTTAATGGCTAAAGTGTGTGAAGAAAGATATCCTAACTTTAAGGGATATTTACCCATCGGTTTAGTGATATCGTATTCTCTTTTATAGTAGATAGATAAATTGTGCAATTTACTGCTGAAGGTCGCTAAAATAACATGCCATCCGTATTTTAGTCCGTCGACATTACAGATTTCATCTCCATAGTAAGTTGGAATCGGAATTTCCCTGATGGTTTTTTCGGCAAGCAATAATTGAATGATAATTTGAGTGTCAAAATGGAAATCGCGGGAATTTCTTTTAAAAGGTATCTCTTTAAGTGCATTTACTGAATAAGCCCGATAGCCGGAATGAAATTCTGATAAGGAAGAGCCAAGCATCTTGTTCTGCATCCAGGTTAGTATTTTATTTCCAAAATATTTATAGAGAGGCATTCCGCCCTGCAGGGCCTGGCCTTTCGCCATCATTCGTGATCCAAAAACAGCATCAGCTTCTTCAGAAAAAAGAGGTTGCACCATATCGCCCAATATTTCCGGTGCATACTGACCATCGCCATGCAATAAAACAACCACATCAAAATTATTTTGTATGGCATATTCGTAACCTAATTTCTGATTTCCTCCATATCCCTGATTAATCGGATTAAAAAGTACTTTGAGGTTAAGTGATTGATTAATATTTTGATAGGCATGAGCAATTTCAAATGTTTTATCCTTCGAAGAATCATCTATTATCAGGATTTCATAGTCATATTTTTCAAATATAACTTTTGGAATTCGGTCCAGTACACTTTCGATATGCTTTTCTGCGTTGTAAGCTACAATGAAAATAAGTAGCTTTTCCTTGTATTTTTGCTCCATCAGCTTAAATGGTCTGGTTAATCTGGTTATGGGATAAAAGTAATAAAAATTAGGTAGGAGAAAAAAATGATAAACCGGATTGGCTTTTAGTTGAAGAGAATAAATTTTTTGAATAGACTTTTTCTGTTTAAATCAAAACATAAAAAAACCCTGATTTTTGGATAGAAAATTTCAACAAAAGCTAAAATCTCAGTACGCCATGACATTAACGTAAACTATCCGCAATCAGGGTTTTATTTTAATCGCGTCAACTGTATTTTTCAGTCACGTGATTATAACAACACAACGTCAAACTTGTTTGCAAAGGTCTTTAAGCATTGCATGTTTTATTTCTTTGGAAATCCGACGGTTTGGGCAAGAATAATTTTTTGAGATGGTTTTAACTTCAGCTTTACCTGAAGCGCATCTTTGTCGACCCAACCTCTGACAACGGCTCCCAGTCCTTCGGAAGCACAAAACAGGTAAACATTCTGGGCAATAAAACCAACATTCGAATACGAAGCCAGAGGTTCAATGGTATAATCATTCTGGTCTGTCCGGGATAGATCGGCAACATAGATCAGGTTTAAAGGAGCAGTGGCTACAAAATCCTGATTACCGCAAACGGAACGGAAATCTTCGCTGGAAACCGACTCAAGAGAGTGACCGTGAGGTACATATTTGAATGCTCCGTCAGCTTTTACCACGTAAATATCAATTTCCTGTTTGTTGTTCGACGAGGGAGCTGTGTGTTTGTCGCTTCCTTCGCGATTGATGCCCCAGGCTGCCCACAATAAATTGGAAAGTGTTTGTTCGGGAATATCCCGGTTAGCGAATTCCCGGGTCGAACAACGTTTGTCGAGCGCTTCCATCAGGGGCATTCCACCTGTTCTGACAGGCTGGGGAAGCGGTGTGTTTTTTGTTTGTGAAAAAGCAGCAAAATTCAGCAAAAAAGTGAGGATAATGGTTAATTTTTTCTTCATGGATTTTTATTTTTAGTAGCGGGGAACGGCAAAGTTTAACACATCTTCTTTCGTAATGGTTTTGTCGCACAGGATGATCAATCGTTCAATCACATTGCGGAATTCACGAATATTGCCTGTCCAGCGCATCCTCTGAAGTTCGGCGATAGCTTCCTGGTCAATCGACTTGGAAGGCATTCCATATTCGGTACAGATCAGGTCGATAAAATAATCACAGAGAGCGGGTATGTCTTCTACCCGTTGATTCAAGTCCGGAACATGAATAAGGATGACACTCAACCGATGATATAAATCTTCACGAAACGTGTTCTGTTCAATTTCGTGGGTTAGGTTTTTATTGGTCGCCGCAATCACGCGCACATCAACTTTGATTTGCAAATCGCCTCCAACCCGGGTGATCACACTTTCCTGTAAAACACGCAACACTTTGGCCTGGGCCGAAAGACTCATGTCTCCAATTTCGTCCAGAAAAATAGTTCCTCCGGAAGCCTGTTCAAATTTTCCTTTTCGCTGTTTGACCGCGGAGGTGAAAGCTCCTTTTTCGTGCCCAAACAGTTCACTTTCGATGAGTTCTGAAGGTATAGCGGCACAGTTAACTTCGATGAATGGTCCTTCGGCACGATTACTTTTCTCGTGCAGGAGGCGGGCAACCAGTTCCTTTCCTGTTCCGTTTGAGCCGGTGATCAGCACCCTGGCCTCGGTTGGGGCTACCCGGTCGACCATATCTTTTACTTTCTGAAAGGCAGGCGAATTGCCAATCATCTCAAACCGTTTGTTTACTTTTTTCCGAAGAACTTTAGTCTCGGTAATCAGGGTCGATTTATCCATGGCGTTGCGCAGGGTGATCAGCAACCGGTTGAGATCAAGCGGTTTTTCAATAAAATCGAATGCGCCTTTTTTTATCGATTCAACAGCAGTATCAATATTTCCATGCCCCGAAATCATAACAACCGGTGTGTCGGGCCTAAGTTCTTCTACTTTCTGAAGAACCTCAATACCGTCCATTCCCGGCATTTTAATGTCGCATAAAACCACATCAAAATCGGATGACTTCAACAATTCGAGGGCTTTGAACCCATCTTCGGCCAGCTCAACCTGGTATTTTTCAAATTCCAGAATATCTTTCAGCGTGTTGCGAATGCTGCGCTCGTCATCAATCACCAATATTTTTGACATATCAAATCATTTATCAGGAAATTTGCCCGAATTTAACTGAAAATATGTTCGTATAAAATACCTTCACGCAGGGCAAAGTCAGTTTGTACAATTTTTTTAATATTCAGCCTGTCGGTGATTTTCCGGATAAAAAGCACTGCGGGGACAATCATTTCAACTCTAATCGATTCCATGCCCTTCATTTGCAGGCGGTCATTCGTAGTTGACGCAATCAATCGGTCGCAAACCATTTCAAAATCATGCATTTTTAACTCTTGATCGATACGGGTTTTGGTTCCGGCATCAGTCTGGTCAATCAGATCGGCCAGTGTATCGAAAGCTCCGGAACAACCGATTAACATTGGAATCCTGATGTTTTCAACCTGCTCCCAGAGCAAATTGAGTCGGGTTTCAAAATAGTGCTCGATTTTTTCTATTTCGGCTTCTGTAATCGGATCGGAAGGAGGAATCTCACTGATAATTCGGGCCATCCCTAATGGAAAACTTTCTTTCCAGACCGGTTGGTTATTCCGAATCAGGATGAATTCGTTGCTCCCTCCTCCAATATCCAGAATCAGGGAATCGTCTTCCATATTTTGGAATGCCAGCTTCACGCCTTTAAAAATAAGGTCAGCTTCTTTCTCTCCCGAAATTACAAGCAGATCGACTCCGGTTTTTCGCTTAACTTCCCAGAGGAACCAGTCGCGATTTTGAGCTTCGCGGATAGCCGAAGTTGCCAGGGCTATTAGGTTGAAATTCGGATAGGCTGCTATTTCTTTCAGGTGAGTTTGAATAGCCAGAATGGCCCGGTTCAGTCCGTCGGCAGTCAACAGATTTTTAAGGATACCCTCCTTTCCCAGTTTCACTACCTCTTTGCTTTGGTGCAGAATATTGAACTGTGTGTTTTCGTATTCAGCCACCAGCAGGTTGCAGGTGTTGGTACCCAGGTCGATGACTGCGAGTATTTTGTTCATGTGTAAGGCTTGTCGGGTATTTCCAGCTAAGGTAATATTTCGCTCGGAGAATCAGGTAAATTCATGTAATTGAATTGAGTACGTGAAAACAAAAAAGGCTGGTAACACCAGCCTTTCTGCATTAAAACAATCCTTCGATGGATAAATATCGTTCGCCGGTATCGTAAGCAAAGGTGAGTATTTTAGAACCTGCAGGCAATTCTGCAATTTTTTTTGCAACGGCAGCAAGGGAAGCTCCTGAAGAGATTCCGACAAACAGACCTTCTTCTTTGGCTGCGCGGCGTGCATAGTTAAAAGCTTCGTCTTTCGAAACCTGAATAGTCCCGTCGATAGACTGAACGTGCAAATTAACCGGAATGAATCCGGCGCCAATTCCTTGAATGGGGTGTGGGCCAGGCACTCCTCCACTAATCACAGGAGATAATTCGGGTTCAACAGCAAAAGTTTTTAGGTTGGGATATTTTTGTTTCAGAACCTCGCTTACTCCAGTAATGTGCCCGCCTGTGCCAACACCAGTAATCAGATAATCGAACCCTTCAGGGAAATCATATAAAATTTCCTGAGCAGTTTTTAATTTGTGTGCCTCAATGTTTGAAACGTTATCAAATTGCGATGGAATCCAGGAATCTGGCGTTTCTGAAGCCAGTTCATTGGCTTTGGCAATGGCTCCTTTCATGCCTTGCTCACGCGGGGTCAAAACCAATTCAGCGCCATAAGCGGTCAGAATCCGGCGACGTTCGATACTCATCGATTCAGGCATAACCAAAATAAGCTTGTACTTTTTTACTGCGGCCACCAGTGCCAGGCCAATCCCGGTATTTCCGGAAGTTGGTTCAATCAGCGTACTTCCAGGTTTTAGAATGCCTTTTGCTTCAGCGTCTTCGACCATCGAGAGGGCAATACGGTCCTTAATACTACCGCCCGGGTTGGTTTTTTCAACTTTTACATACACTTCGTATCCGGCTGGATACAAGTTGTTGATTCGTACCAATGGACTGTTGCCAATGGTTTCCAAAATGCTGTTTACTTTCATTTTATTGTCATTTTTAGGGTTATAAACAAAAAAAGCCTTCCGGTGTTCGGAAGGCTTCGACATATAATCTCTTTTTTTAGTTTCAAACGTTCATTGAAAACATACCTTCTCCGTTCTGTGGGTAACAGCAACACATATACATGTATGAGAAGTTTGCTTTCATTCTTATTTTGTTTGATGCAAGTATAAGAAAAAATATCAAATAAGATACGTTTTTATCTTTTATTTTAGTTTTTATAGAATAGCCACTTAACAATTTCTTTAAGCGTTACTTTTTTTCCGTACATCAAAATGCCGGTGCGGTAAATTTTCCCGGCCATCCAGATGGTGCCTAAAATGGTGGCCAGCAGGAGAACCATTGAAAGGATAATTTGCCAGGCAGGAACTCCGAAAGGAATCCTGACCATCATGGTGACCGGAGCTGTCAAGGGAATAATGGAAGTCCAGAATGCAAGTGGCCCTTCAGGATTTTTGGCTACTGAAAACAGCACTATAATCGAAAAAATCAAAGGCAGGGTTACCGGCAGCATCAACTGTTGCGCATCTTCATCGCTGTCAACTGCTGACCCAATGGCTCCCATGAGCGAAGCATAAAGCAGGAATCCGCCGATGAAATAAAAGAATAGCGAAAAGACGATCAGAGGAATATTCAGGTTTCCGATCATCTGGATGATCTCGAGAACCTTGTTGGGCTGAGCCTGACCAGCTGATGCCATTTGCCCCATTGCCGGGCCCGACATGATGTTTTGTGCCTGAACAGCTGTTTCGGTTGAACCAACTCCGGCAAATGCGGTAACTCCTCCGGTAATCGCCATCGTCAAAACAATCCAGATCGCAATTTGGGTCAGACCAACCAACCCAATTCCAACAACTTTTCCGAATAAAAGCTGGAAAGGTTTGACTGAAGAAATGATCACTTCTACGATCCGGTTCGACTTTTCTTCCATAACACCTCTCATTACCATTGTTCCGTAAATAAAAACAAACATGTAGATCAGGAATCCGGCTGCATAACCGATAGCCATCGCAATTTCAGTGGAACTTTTCACCGCCTTTCCCGCTTCTCCGAGTTTGATGGTGTCAACCGTAATGTTGGTTTTCGTGGCGGCTAGTTTCTTTTCCAGATCGGGTACGCCGGTCGCGTCAATCACCTGTTTGCGTTTTTCGCCTTCAAGGATATTTTCAATGCGGCGGGTAACCATATTTTTGATATCGAAAGTAACTTGTTTGTCCGAGATCATTTCGGCCCGGTTGGTCGTCACAATGTTCGTGGGAACATGCAACAACGCGTAATACTGTCCCGACTTGAAATTTTTGCTCAGGACCTGAAACTCAGCTTCAGGAATGTAATGAAACTTGGTAAATTCGGTGTTTTCGAGCTGTCCCAGAACCAATCCGGTAGGATCGTAAACGGCAATGGTTCGATTTTCCTTATCGTCCATCATAGCCAGGTAAGTGGGTAAAATGGTAAGAGCAGCCATCATTAACGGAACCAAAAGCGTCATGACAATGAACGATTTTTTCTTAACCCGGGTCAGGTATTCTCGTTTCAGAATTAAAATGGATTTATTCATAGTCACAATTTGTTTTCGCGGTTATATTGTTCTACTACATGGATAAATACTTCGTTCATGCTTGGAATTAATT
This sequence comes from Prolixibacteraceae bacterium, assembly GCA_963676535.2. Taxonomy (GTDB): domain Bacteria; phylum Bacteroidota; class Bacteroidia; order Bacteroidales; family Prolixibacteraceae; genus Aquipluma. The sequence goes on from CAXXKQ010000035.1 coordinate 144,731, forward strand.
CCTTAAATGAAACGATTTCGAATTGATTCATGAGTATTTTTAATAACTCATTGTTTGAATTGCCATTCAGAAACTGAACTTTAATTTGTTTCAGTTGTGAACTTTCGTCATGTTCAAGTACATTGAAATGTGGGCCTAGCTGATGTTGCAGATTGGGTATTTCTCCACGGTAAATAATCTCGAAGGTGTTGGTTTTGAATTTTTCCCTGACCTGATCAATCTGACCGTCCAGAATTTTTCGTGATTGGTTGATCAGGGCGATGTGGTCGCAAACTTCTTCAACCGACGACATGTCGTGGGTTGAGAAGATGATGGTTGTGCCTTTCTTTTTCAACTCCAGAATTTCATTTTTCATCAGGTTGGCGTTGATCGGGTCGAATCCGCTAAACGGCTCGTCAAAAATCAACAGTTTCGGTTGGTGAATCACGGTGGTAATAAACTGGACTTTCTGGGCCATTCCCTTCGATAATTCCATTACTTTTTTTCCCCACCAATTCTGTATTTCAAATTTTTCGAACCAGTATTTCAGGTTTCGCAGGGCATCTTTTTTCGACATGCCTTTCAGTTGGGCCAGGTAAAGCGCCTGTTCGCCAACTTTCATCTTTTTATACAGCCCGCGTTCTTCGGGCAGGTAGCCAATTTGGTAGATGTCGTCGGCTTTCATGGGCCGGCTTTCAAAATAGAGTTCGCCGCTGTCGGGAGCCGTAATTTGGTTAATGATGCGAATCAGAGTCGTTTTGCCTGCTCCGTTCGGACCCAATAAACCAAAAATGGAGGCTTCTTTAACCGAAATGCTTACCGAGTTCAACGCTACATGCCCGGTATATTCTTTAACAACGTCGTTTGCCTGAAATATTTCCATAATTTATGAGTTGAAAACTTTCAAATAAGTTGTTATTTGGTGCAAAACATTACACCTAGCCAATGTTTTGAGGTAAATAATTATTAAGGTTGAAAATTATTCCTTTAGGCCGAAAAAGCTGAAATGCACGCTTCCATAACGGCGCAGTTCCCTGAAATTTGGATGATTGGAATAATCAAATTCGCCGGAATGCTCCAGAATAAACAATCCATCGGGTTTTAAAAGATTGTGGTTGAAAATCAGATCGGCAACTTCGGCAAATTTGGGATGATCGTAAGGCGGATCGGCAAAAATAAGATCGAACTGCTCTTTAATGCGGGCTGCAAAAACAAAAACATTGGATTTGACCAGGCGTATATGCTTTTCGTCCAGTTTCTCAATTACTTCTTTGATGAACTGAACATGAGCCAGGTTGACTTCAACAGCAGTAACGTCAGTGCATCCGCGCGATGCCAACTCGTAACTGATGCTCCCGGTCCCCGAAAACAAATCGAGGGCGCGGATCGTTTCAAAATCAACTGAATTCTGGAGCACATTGAACAGGTTTTCTTTGGCCATATCGGTGGTTGGTCTGGCTTTAAAGGTCTTTCCCGGACTAAAGATCCGTCCGCGATATTTCCCTCCGACTATACGCATGTGTACGAATTAAACAGGGTGACAAACTGATGTTTTTGCACTTTATCGAAAATGTTTTCGTAGTTGAATTCAGGTGATGGTTGCAGAAAATGCACATTATCCAGGTATTTTTTCAGTTGCCTGATGTAGCTGGAGTCATCGGCCACATAACCACCAACCAGGATTTCGTCTGTTCCCGGGTCAATATGCAGGCTTTGACAGATATTGAGTGTATAATACAAAAAGTCAGATTCATTTTTGAAATAGAAACTGTTGTATAACGAAATCTGTGCGCCTTTCAGGGCGATCATCCGGATGTATTTTTTCTCGAAATTAATCACCAGTGTATTTCCGGATTCATCGTTTCGCTGACTGATGGCTGACGATAACAGCGGTACTGATTTGTGCATGAATCTGAATTCGGTGTATTTCCGGTTTAGTAACGACAGGAGTTCTTTCGGATAACCATAAACGAGCTGATATTTAAATCCGGGCAGTTCGTCAGTGCGCACTTCTTCGCTTCGGCTGATTTCGTTGGTCAACGCGGCTACCTGGATTGAATAATCAGACTTGGCAAATTCCCTGGGAATTAAAGTGGCTTTGTTGGTCGAATAGGTTACCGTCACACTTTGGTAGGCAGCAGTCAGATTATCTTCCTGATCAAAGATAGGTTCCAGTTTTTTTGAAAGGAACTGAGACTTGCCGGCGATGAGCGGAATGTGCCGGAAAACGATATATTTATTTCGCCGAATATCCAGAATACAAAAAGAAAATCCATCCAGGCCAACCTGGATGGATAAATGATATTCTGATGCGAGTTTTAAATCAAATGATTCGTCAACAAAATTTAGATCATGCATAAGGAATTTTTACTCCCAGTTTCCAGCATTATTGTTTGTTTCTTCCAGCGAACCAACTTTCAATCCCGGATATTTGCCGTTCATACGTTTTGATTCGTTAAGATTGATAACTTGTTGTTTGTCGAGCTTTCTCAAAATCACGTTATTGTGAGCTTTGACTTCAAAAACAGGTACTTTAATGCCTGACCCGGTAGTTACCAGACCTGCGCCTAAATGAAACAGTGCTACGGTATCTTTTACCGGAATAAATTTAATATCGTCAATCTTGTAGTTTTTCCCAAAGATGGTATCCAAAACGCTAACCCTAACTGTATCACGAATAATCTTACCTTCTTTTAAAGCTCGTTTTTCTGTCCAACCGGCTTCGACCATACTGTCAGTCAACATACCTATCTTCCGGACCAACGGAATTTTCCCGGTTTTAACAAAATGAATCAGGGTATCCCAGCTGCCTGTGAATTTCCCATTTACATCCTTATATGCAATTTCAGCCTTTCTGATATCTTTCAAGCGTGAAATTGTGGCATCATATCTGGCTGTTCTTTCTTTTTCAAAATCAAGAGGTTTCCCAACGCTGGTGTACAGAAAGTAAGAAAGTATGATTACTAATGCAATAAGGACGACTTGTGCTACTATTTTCATCTTTCGAGTTTTAAGATTAGTTTTTGTTCATCGCAAATTTATAAAAAAAATAATTTAGAATCTTTGGTTTTGTTTTATTTTAGCAGTTCATGATAAAAAAACACATTCAGTCTGAAATCCTTGCAAATTTAGGCAATCCACCTACCAGAGGGCAGGAAGAGCTTTCTGTAAAACTGTCTGATTATGTTGTCGAATCGGATTCGGATGCTGTGTTTATTCTGAAAGGTTATGCCGGAACCGGGAAAACCACCATGTTAAGCGCTCTGGTTAGAACTTTTGAAAAATTTAAATTTCGCACGGTATTGTTGGCCCCAACCGGGCGGGCAGCCAAAGTTTTGTCGGGATATTCCGGACATAGCGCCTACACCATTCACAAAAGTATTTATCGTCAGCAATCTTCCAGCGATGGGTTGGGTCGGTTTGTTTTGGACCGGAATCTGTATAAAGACACCTTTTTTATCGTTGACGAGGCATCCATGGTGTCGAATTCGGTAGCTGAGTCGGCTGTTTTTGGTTCAGGCCGTCTGCTCGAAGATTTGATAGAGTATGTTTATACCGGATCTAATTGCCGGCTAATTCTCGTTGGCGATACAGCCCAGCTTCCCCCGGTCGGATTGGATATCAGTCCTGCTTTGTTGAAACAGGAACTTGAGTTTTACGACCGGGTTGTTTTTGAATATGAATTAACCGAAGTTGTCAGGCAGGGCCACCATTCCGGAATTCTGCACAATGCCACGTTGGTCAGGAACATGATTGCAGGCGGAGGATGGGAAGCCATGTATTTTCAACTGGAATGTGGGTCGTTTGATGATATTCGCCGGATTGGAGGTGCTGATTTAATTGATGAAATATCAACCTGCTACGATCGGTTTGGACTTTTTGATACGATTGTGGTAACCCGCTCGAACAAACGGGCCAATAAGTATAACGAAGGGATTCGGAGTTCCATCCTGTATAAGGAAGCCGAGATTTCGCGGGGTGATTTACTGATGATTGTCAAAAACAATTATTTCTGGCTTGAGGAGAACGAAAAAATTGATTTCATAGCCAATGGCGATATCGCTGAGATTGTATCGGTATACAAGTTTGAGGAAATGTATGGATTCCGGTTTGCTAATGTGTGTCTGCGAATGATCGATTACCCCGACATTGAACTTGACTGTAAAATCATCCTTGACACCCTGAACATCGAATCGGCTGCCCTGACTTCAGACCAAAACCGAAAGTTGTTTGAGGCCGTTTCCGAAGATTATCCTGACATCCGGAATAAGAAAAAGCGTTGGGAGAAAATCAGGGAAAACCCTTATTTTAATGCGCTCCAGGTGAAATTTGCTTATGCGGTAACCTGTCATAAAGCACAGGGCGGACAATGGAAAGCTGTTTTTGTTGATCAGGGTTACCTGACCGAAGAAATGATTAATACCGAATATCTTCGCTGGTTATATACTGCTTTTACCCGTCCAACCGAGCGGCTGTATTTGGTTAACTTCAATAAGGAGTTTTTCGAAGGTTAATTCTCCGGAAGGATTATTAGAGAGGCTTTTCTTTCAGCTCAATTATTTCACCTTCGGTTACAGCATAAGTTTCCCGCGCTCTTCGGGATATGTAAAAGCTCGCAACGGCTAGTGACAATTTGTAATTGGCACTTTTAAGCAATGGATTTACAATCCATTTGCCCATACTGCGGCGTACCTCACTGGCGCGGATTTGTATCCGTGCCATAAGAAATGCTAACCGCTGTCTCTCATTACAAACATATATCTTTTAGAAAGGGAAATGATGCTTACAAGACAAGAGAACAGCCTGAAAGGCAAGCATAATCTAGCCCTGGGCAAACGGAGTGACGCCTGAGTTGGAGAAAGAGTTTTTTTGAGGAAATTCATTAGAAAAGAGTCATTGGTCATTTGGAAAATGGAATGCTAAATTTTTCTAATGACTAATGACCTTTTTTCTGAATATGGAATACTTGTCCTTCGCAAATTGCCTCCGTATTCTGAAAAATTTCCAGCGCTTCTTTCAGGATAGGAGAGAGGTCCTTGTATCGCGCTGAAAAGTGCCCGATAATCAACTTCCCGACTTGGGCTTTGGCGGCCACCGCAGCTGCATCTTTTCCTGTTGAATGATACGTTGTTTGAGCCAGCATTCGGTTTTCCTCGGCAAACGTGGCTTCATGATAAAGCAAATCTACATTCCTGACTGATTCGATGTAGGATTCGTCGAATCGGGTGTCGCTGCAAAATGCGTACGAGCGCGGCTGGTGCTTTTTAATGGTCAGTTCGTCGTGCGAAATAAGTTGTCCGTCTTCGGTGGTGAAGTCGCCTCCTTCCTTGATACGCTGTCTGTCTCGAATAGGGATGTGGTATTGCTCAATTTTTTCAGGGCGAAGGTTGGGCAGCAGGGGTTTTTCGTCGAACCTGAACCCGCAGGTTGGAATCCTGTGATTCAACGGAAACGATTTAACCATGACCAGTTTGTCCTCGAAAATCTTTTGTTCCTTTTTGAAATTGAGTGGATGATAAATGATTTTGAAGGAGATGTCGTCCGGATATAGAAACTGTATTTGAGCAGTTAAAAATTTCTGGAGTTCGGAATGGGAATAAATATGCAAGTCGTTTTTCCGTCCTAAAAGAGCCAGTGTGGAGATGAGGCCGATTAGTCCAAAAATATGGTCGCCATGAAGATGGGAGATGAAAATATGGTTGATTTTAGAAAAACCAATCTTGTATTTTCGCATTTGAGTTTGCGCACCTTCACCGCAATCGATCAAAAAAAACCGCCCGGATACTTCAAGTATCTGGGCGGTTGGGTATCTGTTAGAAGTAGGTAATGCTGAACTTGTGCCGAGTATGGTTAGTTGAAAAGGCATTGCTAAATCTGAAAGGTCAGTTTAAAGTTTTTCCTTTTCAATCAGGAGATTCGCCGCTTCTTCCACTGTTTTGGTAATGATCAAGACCGTGTGTAGCATTGAAATCCTGATTATCTGTTCCACATCAGGTTGGAGACCTGTCAGGATAAAAGTTCCAATGGCATCTTCGCAAAGGCGGTTGGCAACCAAAATGGCGCTTAGTCCCGACGAATCGCAATATTCACAATTACTGACATCCAGAACAATGTTCTTTTCTCCGTTTGTATTAACCTTTACAAGTTCTGACTTTAGATCGGGCGCATTGTTCGTGTCCAATCTTTCACTCAAGACTCTAACAAGGGTGTAGTCTGCTATTTTTATTATTTCGAAATCCATAGATGCAATTTACAGAATTCTGATGGATTTGTAATAATCTCAGATTAATTTTCTTTCTGTTCGTCAGCTTCCATCTGCGATCTCAAAGCAGCAAGCTCAGAAATGTCGCCTAAAGTTGTCTTTTCGGCATTATTTTCTTTCACTTGTTTTACAGCTTTGCTGGTAGCTTTAGCCTGAGTTTTTCTCTTGGCTACTTCTTCCGCTTTTTTCTCATCTTCGAACACTCTGGAGTGTGAAAGGATGATGCGTTTGGCTGCTTTTGAGAATTCAATGACTTTGAATTCCAGTTTTTCTTCCAGTTGAGCCTGACTTCCGTCTTCTTTTACCAGGTGGCGTGGAGTAGCGAAACCTTCAACGCCATAAGGCAGAGCAATGGTTGCACCTTTATCGAACAGTTCAACTACAGTTCCTTCGTGGATTGAATCAACCGAGAAGATAGTTTCGAATACATCCCATGGATTTTCTTCCAGTTGTTTGTGGCCGAGGCTCAAACGGCGGTTTTCCTTGTCAATATCCAGAACCACAACATCGATTTCAGCGCCGATTGAAGTAAATTCTGACGGATGTTTGATTTTCTTGGTCCAGCTCAGGTCTGAGATGTGAATCAAACCGTCAACACCTTCCTGAATTTCAACGAATACGCCGAAATTGGTGAAGTTACGGACAGTTGCCTTGTGTTTTGAACCAACACCGAACTGAGTATCAATGTTCTGCCATGGATCTGATTTCAGCTGTTTGATGCCCAGTGACATTTTGCGTTCTTCGCGATCGAGGGTCAAAATCTGAGCTTCAACTTCGTCTCCAACTTTCAGGAAGTCCTGAGCGCTGCGCAGGTGCTGTGACCATGACATTTCAGAAACGTGGATCAAACCTTCAACACCAACAGCGATTTCAACGAATGCACCGTAGTCGGCCATTACAACAACTTTACCTTTAACGGTGTCACCAACTTTCAGGTCAGCACCAAGGCTATCCCATGGGTGAGGAGTTAATTGTTTCAAACCTAAAGCAATACGTTTTTTATCGTCATCGAAGTCAAGGATAACTACGTTCAGTTTCTGATCGAGTTCAACAATTTCGTTCGGGTGAGTAATACGGCCCCATGACAGGTCGGTGATGTGGATCAAACCATCTACGCCGCCAAGGTCGATGAATACACCATAAGAGGTAATATTTTTAACAGTACCTTCAAGTACTTGTCCTTTTTCGAGTTTAGAAATAATTTCTTTCTTCTGATTTTCGAGTTCAGCTTCGATAAGGGCTTTGTGTGATACAACCACATTGCGGAATTCGTGATTGATTTTAACCACTTTGAATTCCATGGTTTTGCCAACGAATACATCGTAGTCGCGGATTGGTTTCACGTCGATCTGAGAACCTGGCAAGAATGCTTCGATTCCAAATACATCAACGATCATACCGCCTTTGGTGCGACATTTAATGTAACCTTTAATGATTTCATCACGGTCGAGAGCTTCGTTTACACGATCCCATGAGCGCATAGCTCTTGCTTTCTTGTGAGAAAGGATCATCTGGCCTTTCAGGTCTTCCAGACTTTCGATGTAAACTTCAACAAGATCTTTTGGTTTCAACTCCGGATTGTAGCGGAATTCGTTCAAGCTAACAATACCGTCTGATTTGTAACCGATGTCGACAACGACTTCGCGTTTGTTCATAGAGATCACTCTTCCTTCAACTACTTCTTTTTCCTGAACGGTAGTCAAAGTTTTTTCATAAAGCGATTCCAAATCTTTTTTTGTTCTTCCGCCGAAACCCTTGTCTTCTTCTTCAAGGGCATTCCAGTCAAATTCTGCTGGTTCGGCAACCACTGCTTTTGCAGCTTTAGTTTTTTTTGCAGGCGCTACAGGAGCAACTACTTCTTCAATTGCCTCAACTTCGGCAACTTCTGGTGCAACAGTTTCTTCAACGGCTGCGGTTGGGGTTTCAACAGTTTCCTGTTGTTCGAGTTCTACCTTTGCTTCAAGGTCCTCTGTGTTGTTTTCTACCATTTAATAATCAATTAATTAATAAGTTAGACAGTATATTAAATAAATGCGGCGCAAAAATAAGACTATTCCTTTATAAAACAAAGGTTTTCAATCAATTTTACTGAATTCTGCTTCGACTGATATTTCGTTTGGTCAGCTATTTTTTCGATTATTTTGAATCAGGGCCACATATTAAAATCGAAATTTTGCCGTTTTTTCAGCTCTGCTTACTAATAATTCATACTTTTGATTGAGCTAAATAAATTAATAATAGCAAATGAAAATTTCAGTAGTTGGTACGGGTTATGTCGGATTGGTCTCCGGAACCTGTTTTTCGGAGACGGGTGTTGATGTTGTTTGTGTCGATGTGGATGAACGCAAAATCAACCTGTTGAATAGTGGTCAAATTCCGATTTATGAACCGGGATTGGAAGATATTTACAAACGAAATGTGGAAAAAGGCAGGCTGTCGTTTACCACCAGTCTGAAGGATAGTTTGGTTGATGCCGAAGCTGTGTTTATTGCTGTTGGCACCCCTCCTGATGAAGATGGAAGCGCCGATCTGAAATATGTACTCGGTGTTGCCCGCGAAATTGGCCGTCACATGGATCATTATCTTGTTGTGGTGACTAAAAGTACAGTTCCGGTCGGAACTTCATTGAAAGTGAAAGCGGCAATTCTGGATGAATTGCAAAAAAGGAATGTGAAAATTCCTTTTGATGTGGCTTCGAATCCTGAATTTTTAAAAGAAGGCAGCGCCGTTGATGATTTTTTGAAACCCGACCGTATTGTGGTCGGCATTGAATCATCCGAAGCTGAAAAAACTATGAAACGGTTGTATAAACCCTTTTTGCTGAACGGGCACCCGATTTTGTTCATGGATATTGCTTCGTCTGAAATGACAAAATATGCAGCCAACTCGATGCTGGCCACCAAAATCAGCTTTATGAACGACATTGCCAACCTGTGTGAATTGGTTGGTGCCGATGTAAGTATGGTGCGCAAAGGAATTGGCTCGGACGCCCGCATCGGAAATAAATTTATTTATCCGGGAACTGGTTACGGAGGTTCCTGTTTTCCAAAGGATGTTCAGGCATTGATTCGTACTGCCGATGAACAGGGCCATCCGCTGGAAATTCTGAAAGCAGTTGAAGCAGTAAATTACCGACAGAAGTCGGTTTTGGTTAGCAAAATAAAAAGCCACTTTGGAGATAACCTGAAAGGGTTGAAGTTTGGAATGTGGGGATTGTCCTTCAAACCTAAGACTGATGATATGCGCGAAGCGCCATCCCTGGTGATTGTTGATTTGCTTCTGAAAGAAGGTGCCAGTGTCGCAGCTTATGACCCGGTTGCTATGGATGAGGCCCGTCGCATACTGGGCGATAAAATCACATTCGCCAACGACGAATATGATGCCTGCATCGATGCTGATGCGCTGATTGTGGTAACCGAATGGCCCGAATTCAGGATGCCTAACTTCAGGGTAGTTGAAAAGTTACTGAAAACCAAAACCATTTTTGATGGCCGTAACATTTATGAGCCGGAGGAAATGCAGGAATTGAAATTCAATTATTACAGCATTGGTCGTAAACCGGTAGTTTTTTCAAAATAACTAAGAATGAAAAGAATACTTGTAACAGGAGGAGCCGGATTTGTTGGATCGCATTTGTGCGAACGATTGCTGAACGATGGCAACGAAGTGGTTTGTATGGATAATTACTTCACAGGCAAAAAGCAGAAAATTGTTCATTTGCTCGACAATCCCTACTTCGAACTGATCAGGCACGACATTACCATGCCTTATTTTATTGAAGTTGATGAAATCTATAACCTGGCTTGTCCCGCCTCGCCGGTTCATTACCAGTACAATCCGATCAAAACGATCAAAACTTCAGTGATGGGAGCTATCAATATGCTGGGATTAGCAAAGCGAGTCAGAGCAAAAATTTTACAGGCTTCAACCAGTGAAGTATATGGCGACCCGACGGTTCATCCGCAACCTGAAAGTTACTGGGGTCATGTGAACCCGATCGGCATCCGTTCGTGTTACGACGAAGGAAAGCGTTGCGCGGAATCTTTGTTTGTCAATTATCACAGCCAAAATAATGTCCGGATTAAAATTATTCGGATTTTCAACACGTATGGACCCAAAATGGAGCCGGACGATGGCCGGGTGGTTTCTAACTTTATTGTTCAGGCGTTGCAAGACAAGAATATCACCATCTTTGGCGATGGAACACAAACCCGCAGCTTTCAGTATGTTTCTGATCTGGTTGAAGGCATGATCCGAATGATGGCCACCGGCGACGATTTTACCGGACCTGTCAATATTGGTAATCCGGGCGAGTTTACGATGATTGAGTTGGCGCAAAACATCATCGAACTGACCAATTCGAAGTCGAAAATTGTGTATTTGCCATTGCCTGCCGATGACCCGACTCAACGGCAACCTGATATTTCGCTGGCGAAAGAAAAGCTGGGCGGCTGGGAACCGAAAGTTCCGTTACGCGAGGGACTGGTTAAAACCATCGAATATTTTGATCAACTTTTATCCGAATAAATTAAAACATAAACTATGAAAGGAATCATTCTGGCAGGAGGATCAGGTACCCGATTGTATCCAATAACGAAAAGTATTTCGAAGCAGATCATCCCGATTTACGACAAACCCATGATTTATTATCCATTGTCTGTACTGATGCTGGCCGGGATTCATGAAATCCTGATTATTTCAACTCCCAAGGACATTCATCTGTATCAGGATTTGCTGGAGGATGGAAGTCAGCTTGGGCTAAAACTGGAGTATGCCATTCAGCCTTCTCCCGATGGTCTGGCCCAGGCGTTTATCATCGGTGAACAATTTATTGGCGACGATTCTGTCTGCATGGTTTTGGGCGATAATATTTTCTACGGATATAATTTCAGCTCGATTCTCGAAGAAGCTGCTACCTTAAAAGATGGTGCCATTGTTTTCGGATATTATGTGAACGATCCGGAAAGATATGGCGTTGCCGAGTTTGACGATACCGGAAAAGTATTGTCGATCGAAGAAAAGCCGGAGCAACCAAAATCCAACTATGCGGTTACAGGTCTGTATTTCTATGGTAATGATGTGGTTGAAAAGGCAAAAGGGTTGAAACCTTCAAAAAGGGGAGAACTTGAAATAACTGATTTGAACCGTCTTTATCTGGAAGAGAGTCGGTTGAGCATGAAATTACTTGGACGTGGATTTGCCTGGCTGGATACCGGAACTCATGAAAGCCTGATGCAGGCATCGAATTTCATTTCGACCATCGAACAGCGGCAAGGCTTAAAGGTTTCGTGTATCGAAGAAATTGCCTTTCTTCGCGGTTACATTAACAAAGAACAGTTGCTTATGCTGGCCGAACCGCTAAAGAAAAATCAATACGGAGAATATTTGATAAAACTGGCCAACCGCAAAGTTCTATCGTTCTAAACAAAAAGTAAAATGAAGATAGTTGAAACACCAATCCCGGGACTCCTGATCATAGAACCCCGGGTTTTTGCTGATGAAAGGGGATACTTTTTTGAAAGTTTTAGCGAACAGAAATTTGCTGAACATGGGCTGACGTCCCAATTTGTGCAAGATAATGAATCGAAATCGCATTATGGAGTCATTCGCGGATTGCATTACCAATTGGCGCCCTATGCACAGACCAAGCTGATTCGGGTGGTGCGTGGGACCGTCTATGATGTGGCAGTTGATTTGCGTGCAGGATCACCTACTTTCGGACAGTGGTACGGGCTCATTGTGAGTGCCAGCAATAAAAAACAATTTTACATTCCGAAGGGATTTGCCCACGGCTTTTCCGTGTTGAGCGAATACGCTATTTTCTCATATAAATGCGATGCGTTTTACAATCCTTCAGCCGAACGTGGGATCAGATACAACGATCCGGCTTTGAACATTGACTGGAAATTGTCTGCTGAGTTAGCCGTCATTTCGGAAAAGGACAAAATTCATCCGTGTTTGGCTGATGCAGAGATGAATTTCAAATTTCAATAAAATGACAAAAGTTCTTGTTACCGGCGCCAATGGCCAGCTGGGTTCCGAAATACGGGTGCTGGCTAGTTTATTTCCGGAAATGAATTTTGCATTTACCGATGTGGCCGAACTGGATATTACCAATCCGGAAAAAGTTGCGGAATTTATTGCAGCGTTTAAGCCAGAATACCTCATTAATTGTGCCGCTTACACGAATGTTGACAAAGCTGAAACCGATCTTGAAACGGCCACTTTGCTGAATGCCGGGGCCGTTGGAATTTTGGCTGACTGTTCAGCCAAAGCTGGTTGCCAAATGATTCATATTTCAACCGACTATGTGTTTGACGGGAAAGGGCCGCGGCCTTACAAAGAAGATGATCCGGTTGCGCCGCAGTCAGCTTATGGAAGAACCAAGCTGGAAGGTGAAATCCTTTGCCAGAGAAATAATCCAAAAAGTATTATCATCCGGACTTCCTGGTTGTATTCGGCCTTTGGAAACAATTTTGTAAAAACCATGCTTCGGCTGGGAAATGAACGTTCGGAGTTGAGTGTTATCGTCGATCAGATTGGAACGCCAACCAATGCCGCCGATCTGGCCCGGGCAATTTTAATGATTATTTCATCGGTTGAGTGGGAAGAAAAATCTTTTCAACCCGGAATATACCACTATTCAAATGAAGGCGTTGCCAGTTGGTACGACTTTACCAGGGCTATTTTCGACCTGACCGGAATAAACTGCAAGGTGAACCCGATTACCTCCGAAGAGTATCCTTCGCTGGTGCAGCGTCCACCTTACAGTGTCATGAATAAATCGAAAATTAAACTTATTTTTGGCTTACAAATTCTGCATTGGCGAGAGAGCTTAACCACGTATTTTCAGAATAAAAACTAGTGTTGTGTTAAATCTGATGCGGGAAGTCATTCCGAACCTGTTTCGGAATCTACTGGATAGGACGCTGAAATAAATTCAGCATGGCGATCGGTGTTTAAGGTTAACAGACCACGAGTTGTATGGCAACAAATCAGGATGAAAGGAGCCTCGATTTTACAAATGACTATACTTATGACAAAATAATCAACTTAAAACTAAATTAAATGAAACGTGTATTAGTAGCAGCGGTAAGTGTTTTAGCAGTATCTGCCACATTTGCCCAGGGAAGGACTGACTTCCCGATGAAACCGGAAATGACTGAAATCTGGGACCCGGAAATAAAAGTAGTAGCCCCTGGAAATACTCCGATGGATGCTCCTTCAGATGCCATTATTCTTTTTGATGGGAAAAACTTGAGTCAGGAATGGACCACAGAGTCGGGAGGAGAACCTGCCTGGAAAGTAGCCGATGATTGCGTGACAGTTGAAAAAGGAAAAGGTGTCATTAAAACGAAACGGGAATTTAACGATTTTCAGCTTCATATTGAATGGCGGACTCCTTCAGTCGTGGTTGGTGAAAGCCAGGGACGCGGAAACAGTGGTATTTTCCTTCAAGGACTCTACGAATTGCAGGTTTTGGATAACTACAATAACCGGACTTACAGAAACGGGCAGGCCGGGAGTTTTTACAAACAATATCCGCCACTTGTCAATGTATGCAAAGAACCTGGTGTTTGGCAGGTTTACGATGTGATTTATACGGCGCCACGCTTTAATACCGACGGAACTTTCTTTACTCCTCCAATCGTAACTGTTTTGCAGAATGGAGTTTTGGTTCAAAATCACGTTGCACTACGCGGGCCAACTGAATATATTGGTATTCCGGAATACTTTGTGAAACCTCACGGAGCCGGACCAATCGTCCTTCAGGATCATGGTAATCCGGTAAGTTACCGGAATATCTGGATTCGTGAATTATAATCTTCCTAAAATAAGCCGGCAAAGCTCCTGAACAGGGAGCTTTGCTTTTCTTTCAGGCTAAACCTAACCACGCACCAATGCTCTTCAATCCGAAACTTTTCTGCATTTTTCTGTTTGCTTTTCTGATTACACTCAGAGCATTATCTCAATCTTTTACTTCATCCAACCTGCCATTGGTGGTGATTAACACCGACGGACAACTGATCTATGATGATCCGAAAATTTATGCCGATCTTGGAATAATCTGGAATGGTCCCGGGAAACGCAATGCCTTGACTGATCTGAAAAACGATTATAACGGTAAAATTGGCATTGAAATAAGAGGCTCCTCTTCGCAAATGTTTCCGAAGAAAAGTTATGGATTTGAAACCAAAACAAGTGCATTGGCCGATGTCGATGTTTCGTTGCTGGGTATGCCCGAAGAGAACGATTGGGTTTTGTATGCCCCTTACACCGATAAAACCATGATTCGGGATATGTTGACCTATACGCTCGATGCTTCGCTCGGGCATTGGTCTCCCCGTTGCCGGTATGTTGAACTTTTCCTGAACGGAAATTATCAGGGGGTGTATGTGCTGATGGAGAAGATCAAACGAAACAAAAACCGGGTTGATATTGCAAAACTACTGACTACCGATAATTCAGGCGCAGACCTGACAGGCGGGTATATCATTAAAATTGATAAACTGACCGGTGGTGGAGGTGAAGGTTGGTATTCTAATTATTACAATGCTGTGGGGCGAACTTATTACCAGTATGATTACCCGAAGGCCAAAGAGATAACCAACACGCAAAAGACTTATATTCAATCCTACGTGAGGAGTATGGAACAGTCGCTTTACCAGGAAAAATTTACCGGGACGGGTAGCTATCACGATTTTCTGAATGATTCTTCTTTTATCGATTTCATGATCATTAACGAGCTGGCCAGGAATGTGGATGGTTACCGGCTGAGTTCATACCTGTATAAAGGAAAGAGCGATCGGTTGAATTGCGGCCCGATATGGGATTTTAACCTCACCTATGGAAATGCAGATTACTACAATGGATGGTTGACTACTGGTTTTCAATATCAGGCTTATTTGGGAAATGATAACTCGCAAAATCCGTTTTGGTGGAGCAAATTGATGCGTGATCCTAATTACGTGAAACAGCTCAAAAAGCGATGGGTGCTGCTGCGTAAGAATGAATTGTCAAACCAGCGGATCACTTTTGTAATTGATAGTCTGACAAATTTGATTGCCGAAGCAAAAGACCGGAACTACCAGCGCTGGACCGGAGTTATCGGGGTGGATATCTGGCCCAATTATTATGTGGGAAACAGTTATGCGGCCGAAGTGAGCTGGATGAGAAACTGGATCAATCAGCGACTCGTTTTCCTCGATCAGCAATGGCCGTACGACTTTACCGGCAGCAACAATCTTTTGTCAGCGCAGTCCCATTCGATCTTCCCGAATCCATTCACCGACCAACTGACTATTCAGCTTACATCGGGACAAAATGGTGATGTTTATGCCGAACTGTACAATTTAGGCGGTATATTGTTACGAAAAAACAAGACCACAATCCGGAATGGACAAATTCAGCTCGGATTTTCAGAAAAGGACATGTTGGCTCCCGGGGTATATCTGTTGCGGATTGTACAAAGCAACAAAGTTTTGTTGGCCGAAAAAGTGGTGAAAATACGTTAAACGTATCTGAATGATTTTGTAAGGTATCGCTGCAGGAGCCAAATAACATGCGATTGCAGTACCCGGAGAGCTTTTCTGAATTCTATGCCTGAATGCGGTTTGCTTTGTCCCTTTGGAACTTTACCTTTCTCTTACTTCTGTTTCTGTTGAAAGCGGAGACTATTCTGCGGAATGTTTTTTGGCTATCTTTGCGCCAACTCAAAAACATGTCATAATGCAGGAAAAAATTCTGATCCTCGACTTTGGTTCGCAATACACGCAATTGATTGGCCGCCGGGTCAGGGAATTGAATGTTTATTGTGAAATTTATCCTTACAACCATTATCCCGCAATCGATGAAAGTGTAAAAGGTGTGATCCTGTCAGGAAGCCCTTTTTCCGTGAGAGATGCCCATGCTCCCAAACCCGATTTGTCGTTGATTAAAGGAAAAATGCCCTTACTTGGAGTTTGTTACGGAGCTCAATATTTGTCGCATTTTTTTGGCGGCGAAGTTGCTCTTTCCGGTTCACGCGAATATGGTCGTGCCAATCTGGGGTTTGTTGATCAGGCCAATCCGTTGTTTAATAACATCAGCCAGCATACGCAGGTATGGATGTCGCATGGCGATACCATCGTTCGCATTCCGGAAAACTACAAGGTCATTGCAAGTACCGCCGATGTTGAATATGCCGCTTTCCAGATTGAAAATGAAGCTACTTTTGCCATTCAGTTTCATCCGGAAGTTTACCATACCACCGAAGGAACTCAGTTGCTGAAAAACTATGTCGTGAATATTTGCGGCTGTAAACAGGACTGGACACCGGATTCGTTCATTGAAACAACCGTAAAGGAACTGAAAAACAAATTGGGGAACGACAAAGTGGTTCTCGGACTTTCCGGAGGAGTTGATTCATCAGTGGCGGGGGTATTGCTGAACCGTGCTATTGGCAAAAACCTGACTTGTATTTTTGTGGATAACGGGTTACTTCGGAAAGGCGAATTTCAACAAGTGCTCGATTCGTACAA
Source organism: Prolixibacteraceae bacterium (assembly GCA_963676535.2). GTDB lineage: Bacteria > Bacteroidota > Bacteroidia > Bacteroidales > Prolixibacteraceae > Aquipluma. The sequence goes on from CAXXKQ010000035.1 coordinate 161,492, forward strand.
AAACATGGGACTAAACGTGATTGGTGTCGATGCCCGTCAGAAATTCTGGGACGATCTGGCCGGAGTTTTTGAACCGGAGAAAAAACGAAAAATTATTGGCCGCGACTTCATCGAAGTGTTCGATGTGGAAGCACACAAAATACAGGATGTCAAATGGCTGGCGCAGGGAACGATTTATCCGGATGTGATTGAATCTGTTTCGGTGAACGGACCTTCGGCAACCATTAAATCGCACCACAACGTGGGCGGATTGCCTGAAAAAATGCACCTGAAAGTGGTTGAACCATTGAAACTGCTTTTTAAAGATGAAGTGCGCAGGGTTGGAAAAGCGCTGGATATGAAACCCGAATTGTTGGGACGCCATCCCTTTCCGGGACCGGGACTTGGAATCCGCATCCTCAGCGATATTACACCTGAAAAGGTTCGTATCCTCCAGGAAGCCGATGCAATTTTTATCAACGGATTGAAAGAATGGGGCTTGTACGATAACGTTTGGCAGGCAGGTGTGATGCTGTTGCCGGTTCAGTCGGTGGGCGTTATGGGCGATGAACGCACTTACGAAAATGTGGTAGCATTGCGGGCGGTGATGTCAACCGATGGAATGACTGCCGACTGGGTGCATTTGCCGTATGAATTTCTGGCTAAAATGTCGAACGAAATCATCAACAAAGTTCGTGGCATCAACCGCGTTGTGTACGATATCAGCTCGAAACCACCGGCAACCATTGAATGGGAATAAAAAATAGTGATCAGTCACGGTTTTTAGTAAAAATTGTCGCACTGAGCAAAGTCGAAGTGCGAAAAAGGAGGTTCGGTGAGCCTCCTTTTTTGTGTGTGACAATGATCTTCCAACGATTTAGCCGGTGAATAATGATCTTTGTAGAATGACAGATGATATATGACGGATGACGAGTAATATTTGAGAGTCTGTTCATTAAACTGTATCAATTATTCCAATCTTTCTGGAAATAGTTTGCAAAATTAGTCTGATTGAACATAGAAATTTCCTAAATTTGAAAAGACTCATCCGACTGGCTCTTGTATTCAAAGACAAACCCCATACGCGGATCTTTTGAAATTTGCAGCATAAAAAATGACTCGAAAATTTGGATTTGTCTTAGAATACAAGTTCGGTTACAGTGGTTTTGGGTGGGCGGTTTTCCGCTCAGTCATGACAAAAGTGAGATTGGCAGAAATCGCCCGTATTCACTGACTGCATATAGTTTCGACCACTACAAGGCGTTAAGAAAAGAAAGGGGCTGTCCAATTTTACTTTTTGGACAGCCCCTTTTCATTATTCAGCGGAAAATGTTTCTACATATAGCTTGAACCATCCCAGCAATGTGTGCAAAGTTTTTCTTTGGGTAGTCCTATTGCTTCAACCAAATCATCCAGTTTCTGGAATTTGAGAGTGGTTAAATCCAGGTTTTTGCGAATCTGCTCAACCATTGCATGATATTTTGGATTGGTATGATCCGAATATTCTTTCATGTCCGGATTAACTTTTCCTTCCAGTTGCTCCACCGCTTTGTGAGTCGCCAGATCAAGATTCGATCGAGAACGGCTAAAGTTTAGAAATTCGCAGGGATAAGTCAGCGGCGGACAGGCAATCCGCATGTGTACTTCGGCAATTCCCGCATCGTGCAGGTCTTTCACATTATCTTTCAGTTGTGTTCCCCGAACGATGGAATCATCCAGAAAAACGCCCCGTTTGTTTTTGATGACTTCTTTATTGGGAATCAATTTCATTTTGGCGACCAAATCGCGCATCGTCTGATTTTGCGGCATGAAACTTCGCGGCCATGTCGGGGTGTATTTCGAATAGGGCCGCTTCTGTGGTATTCCCTTTTCATTTCCATATCCCATAGCATGTCCAACTCCCGAGTCGGGTATTCCAGCGACAAAGTCGGCTTCTACCGTATCGTCTTTGGCTAGGGCTGCCCCACATTTGTAGCGGCATTCATCTACATTAATTCCTTCGTAAAAAGATGGCGGATAACCGTAATATACCCAAAGAAAGGAGCATACCTGCATTTGTTCATTCGGCTGGCGTAGTTGCTGATAGCCATCAGCAGAAAGTGAAACGACCTCACCCGGCCCCAGAAACTTTTCTATTTCATAATTTAGGTTGGGAAATGCACAGGTCTCAAAACTTACTGAAAAACCACTATTGTCGGCTTTTTTACCGATAGTGATCGGGGTCCTTCCGAGGCGGTCACGCGCAGCGATGATTCCGTTTTCGTTCAGAATAAGTATAGAGCAGGAACCTTTTACCTGGTTATATACATTTTCAATGCCCGAAACAAAATCTTTGCCTTCGGCAATAAGCATGGCAACCAATTCGGTGGGATTTACCGATCCCTGGCTCGTTTCGGCAAAGGTCCGGCGCATCTTCATGAACCGTTCTTCGAGCTCATCAATATTGGCAATTTTACTGACAGTAGCCACAGCAAATCTTCCCAAATGTGAAGTAACCAGAATGGGCTGTGCTTCAGTATCGCTGATTACTCCAATTCCAATGTTGCCTTTGAATCCGGCCATATCTCCTTCAAATTTATTTCTGAAGTAGCCATCTTCCAGGCTGTGTATGGCCCGTTGAAACCCCTTTTCATCCGAGTAAAAAGCCATTCCGGCCCGTTTGGTTCCCAGATGGGAATGATAATCCGTACCGTAAAAAACATCGGCAACGCAATCATTTTTCAAAATACTGCCAAAAAATCCGCTCATGTTTGTTTCGTGTGAGTCTAAATTTAGTTGAAAATTTGCTCAACTAAAAATCAGAATAATCAGTCGGGTGTAATAATATTTTTACTGCTTTTGAAACGGTATTTTTATACTCAGCTTCAGCCGAAAGTTTTTTCCAGGCGGGATGATTTCTGAATGCTTCCCAATGGGCATCATGTGCAGGCATGTCGGCAAAAGTGGTTAGGTACATCAGGTTGGGCATGGTGCTTCCCGAAATAACTTCGGCATAAAAAACGGCATTAAAATCGATGCTGTTGAACAGTTTGATTTCTCCGCCTGCATTAAACATTTTCACTTTCTGCAGGAAAAGGTTTTGGGTTGGGCTTTCGTAACTACGCAATTCATAGATTCGTTCGGATGGGGCGGTTTTGTGGTTTGGAATAAAAAAATTCGGAGCATCCGGAAAGGCTTTCAGCAGAATAGATTCTTTGCGCAGGAAGGGTACCTGATCAAACGGAGCGCCCAAAAAATCGGCGCCTGTTTTTTGGTATTCCTTGTCGCTGGCCAGAACATCCTGAATTTTGATAAAATGATCGAGCGATTTGAAAGGAATCCAAATATAAACGCGTTTTCCTGAGGTTGTATCACTTTCGATGGGTTTGAATACGCCTACTTTGGCAATTCCTGCCCGGTGTAACGCCGGTAAATAAGCATTTTTCAGGAAATTATCGACTTTGGCTTCCTGTACTTTCCCGTTTAGGCGGAAAACTTGGATCTGATAGTAATCACGTGAAGCGGCAAAAGCCGATACGGAGAATGTCAATGCCATACAGGTAATCAGGATGAATGTACGCATGTAATTTTTGTTTAATAGATTGATCTGATTCATCGTTTTGGTTTTTGATTATTATTTTTAATTTGTCTTGTCGAAACAATTGAATTGGCGAAAATATACATTTTCAGTTCTAATTTAGTCAAGTATTCCAAAAATATCTGAGCTCAAAACAGGCCTGATCGGATGTAACTCTTGGATAAAATGAAGTATTCATGACACAAAGTATTCCCTGTGTTAACTTTAATTAAGAATACCGGTACCTTCTGACCGTTAATATCATCTATATTTGTCAATCAATTATTTTCGATTGGTTTTGCATGGTTTTTGAATGCTGGTCAATCCTATAAAAATTTTAGTTATGACTTTAAAGTATAAAAAAGTAGGTTTTTCAATTTTGCTGGGAGCGGTATTGTTGGTTGTTGGCAGCGGATTGAAAGCCCAGGATGTACAGAACAGTACGATGAAGTTTAATCGTCTGCTCCGGTTAATTGATAGCTATTACGTGGACACGACCAATGTGGATAAATTAACGGAAAACGCCATTGTGGAAGTTTTGCGTCAGCTTGATCCGCATTCTGTATATATTTCGAAAGAAGAAGTGGCGAAAATGAACGAGCCACTTCAGGGAAATTTTGAAGGTGTTGGCATATCATTCAACGTTTACCGCGATACCCTGATGGTAGTCGCTACTGTTCCTGGCGGACCTTCGGAGAAGGTTGGGCTTCGGGCTGGCGACCGCATTGTTTCGGTCGATTCAAAAAATATCGCCGGAATCGGATTGAAAAATGCCGACGTGTACGATTACCTCCGGGGGAAAAAAGGAACTAAAGTTGAGCTGAAGGTGAAACGCAAAGCCGAACCCAATATTCTTGATTTCACAGTTATCCGCGATAAAATACCGATTAACAGCCTCGATGCATCGTATATGCTCAATGATAATACAGGCTACATCAAGCTCAATAAATTCTCAGCAACTACAACCAGCGAATTTTTTGAAGCGATCAAAGCATTAAAAGCCACGTCGAAACTGAATAACCTTGTGCTTGATTTGCGTGGAAACGGTGGTGGTTATCTGAATGCTGCAGTGGAATTGGCCGACCAGTTTCTGACTGCATTTAAATTGGTAGTTTATACGGAAGGTATTCATGCCGAGAAAAAGGAATTTAACTCAACGGCTCTGGGCGAATTGGAGCAAGGCAAACTGATCGTTTTGATTGACGAAGGTTCGGCATCGGCCAGTGAAATTGTTGCCGGGGCAATTCAGGACTGGGACCGCGGAGTGCTGATTGGCCGCCGTTCGTATGGAAAAGGTCTGGTGCAACAACCTTATCCGCTTACCGATGGGTCGATGATCAGGTTGACAACGGCCCACTATTACACACCAAGCGGCCGCTGTATCCAGAAACCGTATGACAATGGGGTCGATGAATATCAAAAGGATTACCTGAAACGCATGGAAAAGGGAGAGTTTTTTTCGAAGGACAGCGTGAGTCAGAATAAGACGTTGAAATATGAAACCAAGGTGAGTAAGCGCGTGGTTTATGGCGGCGGTGGCATAATGCCCGATTTGTTTATACCTCTGGATACTTCGAAATATTACGCCTATTACAATAATTTGCTTCGCAAGAATGTAGTTTATACCGGAGTACTTGATTTGATGGATGCCAATCGGGAAAATTTCAAGCAAAAATACCCTGATTTTAAATCCTACTCCGACAAATTTGAAGTATCTGATGAGATGATTGAAAAGATATTGGCTGCCGGTGAAAAAGAAGGTGTTAAGCGCGACGAAAAAAGCATTGAGTTTGCCCGTCCATTGATGAAGCGGCAGATGAAGGCGTTGATGGCTCGTGATTTATTCTCGATGAGCCAGTATTTTCAAATTATGAACGATGAAGACGAAGCAGTCCGGAAAGCTGTTGAGGTTATTTCCAAAAGAGGAACTTACGAAAAAATACTGTCAGGAAATTAGGAAGTAGTCAGGAATTAGTCATTGATCGTCGCGCATTTTTACAATGAATGACAACTAAATAACTGAATGATCAACAATGACCCCGGAACTTGAAATTTGGAATTTTTTATGGAATTAATTATTAAATGGCTCTCTGGAAATTACATCGAACTCTTGGGAGCCATTTTAGGTATCGCCTATATTTTTTTTTCAATTAAACAGAGTATTCTGACCTGGCCGGTTGGTTTGCTTACCTCGGTTTTGTATGTCTGGGTGTTTTTTGTTTCCAAGCTGTATGCCGATATGGGCCTGCAATTGTACTATGTCTTCATCAGTATTTACGGCTGGTACGAATGGCTCTTTGGAAACCGGACCAGTAAAAATGAACCCTTGAAAGTGAGCAGGCTTACATTTCGGTTGGGAGTGACCTTAATAATTGTCAGCATAATTCTGTTCGGAATTATCTGGTTTATATTGGCGCACTATACTGATTCTCCGGTTCCGGTGGCCGATTCGCTTGCAACGTCACTGAGCATTGTGGCTACCTGGATGCTGGCCCGCAAGATCATCGAACATTGGCTGGTTTGGGTTTTTGTCGACCTGTTTTCGGCTGGTTTGTTCTGGTACAAAGATTTACTTCCGACGGTCGTTTTGTTTGCCGTTTATACCATCATGGCGGTAGTTGGCTATGTGGAATGGAAGAAAGAACTTGTCCCGAGTGGATCCAAGCCTTAAATCAGCCGGTTTAATCCGGAAAACTGTCTACTTTTGCTGCTATGCCCAATCAAGCTGAAAAACATATCCGAATAGCTGTTACCGGACCCGAATCGACCGGCAAAACTACGCTGGCCATGCAATTGGCTAATAAATTTGACGGATTATACATTCCGGAATTTGCCCGCAGTTATGTCGAAAATCTGAACCGTCAGTATATTTACAGCGATGTGGAAGCCATTGCCTGGGCCCAGATAAACCAATACACCGAAGCCATCCGTAGCGGAAAAATAGTTCAGTTTTTTGATACCTGGCTAATTATTACCAAAGTCTGGTTCCGTTGGGTCTATGATAAAGTTCCGGATTGGCTGGAAAATGAAATTCGGAATTACCCGATGGATTTGTACCTGCTTTGCCGACCCGATTTGCCCTGGGAAGACGATCCGGTGAGGGAAAACGGCGGAGAAAATCGTATTCGGTTGTACGAAGAATACCGTCAGGAATTGATAAATCACGATTGCCAATATGTTGAGATTGGTGGGGCGGGAGATCAGCGCCTGGAGAACGCGATAAAAGCCGTTCGGCATTTTTACCAGTTATCTTAAAACTTTCGCCGATTAAAATTTGAATTCATACCCAAAAGTATGATTTTTGTGTGTCGTAACCCCTGAAATTATTTTACAATGAACTCAGAGAAAAACATCGAACATAAAATGCGCAACGCGGTTGAGTTGCTGGCCGATCCGAGATCACTAAATCTGGTTTGTCACGAGCATCGCATTGGAGAGCCGCTGCCTTCCATTGAAAAATTGGAAAAAATTGTCGGTATCGTACGGGAAATTTTATTTCCTGGCTATTTCGGTAATACCAGTTTGCGGTCGGATACCACCAAACATTACATCGGTGTTTACATCGATGAATTATTCGAATTACTGTCGGAGCAAATTCTGGCTGGCTTGTGCTTTACCTGCGCGAATCCCGAAATGGTTTACATGCAGGAACGCTCGCGTTTTGCGCAAGGATTGGCATCTGATTTTATATCTTTTTTGCCTGAGATACGCCGACTGCTGATTACCGATGTGGAAGCCGCTTACCTGGGCGATCCGGCGGCCAACAGCCGAAGCGAGGTTATCTATTGTTATCCGACCATCCGGGCTATTATCAATCACCGTGTCGGGCACCAACTGCTGAAACTGGGTGTTCCGCTGATTCCCCGGATTATCTCGGAAATGGGACATTCGGAAACCGGAATCGACATTCATCCGGGCGCGCAGATTGGCGAATCGTTTACCATTGACCACGGAACAGGTGTGGTTATTGGCTCAACCTGTATCATTGGCAATAATGTCAAACTTTACCAGGGAGTTACTTTAGGCGCCAAAAGCTTTCCGCTTGATAAAAACGGTAATCCGATCAAAGGTATTCCGCGCCATCCAATTGTGGAAGATAATGTGATCATTTATGCTCAGGCTACTATTTTGGGGCGTATCCGCATTGGCGCTAATTCGGTGATTGGTGGTAACGTTTGGGTGACCAACAGCCTTCCGCCTAATACCAAACTGGTACAGTTTAAAGCCAAAGAAACTGATTTTAGCGACGGGGCGGGAATATGAGAGTTCCAGGTTTTTAAATCGTACATAAATCTCATATCTGAAATTTTTAATCAACGCATCTATTCATTGAAAAAACAAAACTATACCGCCACCACGATGGCTGGTCTTGAAGAAGTCTTGGCTCAGGAGCTAATTGAACTTGGAGCCGATGAGGTTCAGCTGGCACGCCGGTCTGTTTATTTTTCGGGCGATCAGAAATTGCTGTACAAGGCCAATTATTGTTTGCGCACTGCGCTCCGGATTTTGGTCCCGGTTGATTCGTACAAAATACATTCGGCTGATGATTTATACCAACGGGGTAAAAATTTCAGGTGGGAAGAACTGTTTGGCTGTGATCAGACTTTTGCCATTCAAAGTACTGTCTTTTCTGACCTGTTCAACAACTCGATGTTTGCCTCGCTTAAGCTGAAAGATGCGATTGTCGATCGGTTCCGCTACAAGTTTGGCGAACGGCCTTCTGTTGATTCCAAAAATCCGGACGTTCTGATCAACCTGCACATAAGCAACGAATTTTGTACTATTTCGCTCGACAGCAGCGGCGAATCGCTGCACAAACGCGGTTACCGGGTGGGACAGAACGAAGCGCCGATTAACGAAGTGCTGGCTGCCGGCTTACTCCGGATGTCGGATTGGGACCGCCAAAGCAACCTGATTGATCCGATGTGCGGCTCGGGAACCATTGCCATTGAAGCTGCCATGCTGGCCAACGGAATTTACCCCGGAAGTGTTCGTAAAAAATTTGGTTTTCAGAACTGGCGCGATTTTGATGCCAATCTGTTTAGCCAGGTTGAACGTGAAGCCAGTCAACCAGTGGAGAATCAGGTCAAGATTTATGCTTCGGATATTTCGCGCCGGAATATTGATATTGCTTCCAAAAATGCGGATGAGGCAGGCGTTTCATCCTTGATTGAATTCAAGGTTGCTGATTTTATGTTGCTTGAACCCACCGTTGAAAAACCATTTCTGTTGTTTAATCCGCCTTACGGAGAACGCCTTTTGCCCGAAGATGCTGATTTTTACAAACAGATAGGCGATCGGTTGAAACAACATTATACCAATGCGACCGTCTGGATTATCAGCACTCCGCAATGCCTTAAATCAATCGGCTTGCGTCCTTCGCGTAAAATGCCAGCACTGAACGGCTCGCTGGAATGTAGCTTCCGCAAATATGAATTGTATTCGGGATCGAAAAAAGTCTATGTTGGTGGCGGTGATTCTGAATAAGGATAGCCGAATATATTGTTGCTGTTACGGGTTTCGAGTTACGCAACCCGTATCTCGCAACCCGCAACTTTTTACATATTCCATATCTCCCAGGCCCTGATGGCTTGCAGATGAAGCATTTCGAGCCCATTCTTCGTTTTTGCTCCCTGTGCTTTTCCTTTTTTCAGGAACAGGGTTTCTTCCGGATTGTAAACCAGATCGAACAATACATGATCTGAAGTGATTGACTGATACGGAATATCGGGGCAGTTATCCACGTTGGGAAAAGTGCCGATTGGCGTTGCATGGATGATGATCAGGTATTCTTTCAACAGTTCATCGTTAATCTGATGATACCTGATTTCATTTTCAAACAGCGGTTCTTCGATTGATGCCGAGAGATATTTGATTTTAAGCTTGTTCAGTGCGTATTTGATGGCTTTCGAGGCGCCGCCGGTGCCCAGAATCAATGCTTTTTGGTGTTTTTCTTCCAGCATGGGCCGAAGCGAATTTTCGAATCCATACAAGTCGGTGTTGAATCCTTTCAAAATGCGCCGACCATTTTCCCAATTGATTTTTACTGTATTTACCGCGCCAATCTCTGCCGCTTCGGGATCAATTTCATCCAGAAACTGCATGATTTGCTGTTTGTACGGGATGGTGCAATTCAACCCGCAGATATTTTTTTCCCGTTCGAAAACGCCGGGAAACTCCTGAATACTATCCAGCTCAAAATTTACATATTCATGATCTGCACGGTTTTCGGCAGCAAATTTTTGAGTAAAGAAGTTTCTGGAAAACGAATATCCCAGGCGGTGTCCGATTAATCCAAATGTTTTCATATTTATCTGGTTGGAAATCTAAAAATGTCCTTATCAATTAACTATTTGACAACAAAAATTACATCTGTTAATGCAGTAAAAGGCTGTGGTTTGCCTTTGTATACAAAATTAATTCTTAAATCTTCGGCCTTTTTAGTTTCGAAATTGTCTAAATAATTGAGAATTGTTGGTCTTAATAAGTCAAAATTTCTTTTGAGTTTCCAGGAACCGTTGAAGTCTTCAGTGTCCACAAGTACAAGAAACAAGCGGTTTTCAGAACCAAAACGCATTTCTCCCTGATTTTCGTAAAGCCAGGTTGCTAAAATTTCGGGATTAGCTTTGGCCTCATTCAGTATTTGCATTTTTTCATTTTTCAACGTTTCCAACACTGAATGGCAGAAATCATCATTTCGGTCTTTCATTTTTTCAACGATTTCATAATAAACATCAGCATCTTTGGCCCTTTTGTCAAAAATAATTCCGGCTTCCGATGCCTTACGTTTCAGAAATGTTAATTCAACTGGCAGAGATTTTTCCTTTCTTTTGGTCTTAATATATTCTGCTGGCAAATAAGTTACTTTTAAATCAAATGGGATATTGTTAATAAAAAAATCGACACTTTTAATTTGCCCAACTGTAGGTAGAACTGAATTATGGGATTTAAAGATATGTTCAATCAAGATGCTACTCCAATGATTATACCAACTATTCAATACATAACCCTGTACTGCAATATTTATTTCTGTCTCAAATTTTGATATGAGCGTTTCATAAGATGGTGCTTGAACCTTTACATATCTGCTCACTAAATATTTATCTAATGAGTTTTGATAATCGCCACCCCATTTAAAGTTCTGAAGTTTATATAGTTCCGAAACCAATTGCTCAACATTAATCTTATCAATTTGTTCCTTATTTTTAGCGTTAATGTATATATCCAATATCTTGTGTGAGTTGTCAATGTCTTTGCAAAACAAATCGTACAATTCAGCAAATTGTTTACCAATTGCTATTTCAACTAACGTTATATTATTGGATTCAGTAAATTCGGCTATCAACTCTTTGCGAATGATAGATTTTGTTTTGAGCCATAAAAGTCCTGCTTTATCAGAACTAAACTCCTCTAATCTTTCACTTTCGTGTAACCTTTTCCAGTAATTAAAATCCTTCATTTACTAGGGCTTTTTCTTGGTGAGATTGTATGAAATATTGTTTTTTTGGACTACATACAAATAAAATTTCCTGGCTTCCAGCAACACTTCCCTTACCACCTCTTCCATTGTGATATGTTTTCGCTTCAATTTTTACATCTCTATGATTGGAAATCATTTTTTCGAATTCCTTGATACCCGGATAACTGCGATTGTTATAACTGATTAACCAATGAGGTATTTCAGCTGATAACTCAAATAACTGATTAAACGAAGTAATCACATCTCTTTTTTTATCAAAACCGCTTATTCTTTGAGGCTCATATCGCTTTATTCCATTAACAAACTGTTTGTTTTTCCAATATTCTGTGTAGGTTTCGAGTAAGTGATAAAAACCCTGATAATCTGCATGACTGTCACAATAAGGTGGGTCAAAATATGCCAAATCAATGTTTTTAACCGTTGGTAAGAGTTCCAGAATGTTTTTGTGAAAGCTCTTATTTTCCATCTTATTATCAAAAATGGCATTGTTATATTTGGGCAAAAGTTCTTCAAAAATATCTTTTATAGGGCGAATTAAGCTTCGATTTCTTTTTATCCTGTCTGGATTGCTTGCGTAAACCAATGCTTGAGTGTGACCGAAATGTCCCATTGTTATTTTCCTTGTCATACTGCGATTGATAACAGAATAAGCAAGTGCTTGTTTGAAGGTGTTATCAAGCAAAGGAATATTTGCTCTGAAATTGTCTAAAAATCTTGTTTCTTCTCTTTCAAAGAAAATGTCGGTAAATACATTTTCCATTAATTCAAAGTCATTTTTATCTTTTGACGGATGAAAAAGCAATTTCAGGTCGTCCTCTGTTATTGTAATGTTCTTATTTTCAATGAGAGCTAATCCTATTTGATTGTTGAAATTAAGAAAGTCATTTGTTATTGTCTTGTATCCCAACTGCTTGAACAGGAAGGCTACAGATTGAGATCCGGCAAATGCATCAATAGCTGTTTTTACATTATGAGGAATGTGTTTTTTTATCCAGGCCAAATGGGTATGCTTTGCTCCCAAATATTGTGGTTCAGGGAATTGATAATTAAAATTTTTATATTCCTCAAATAGCATATCTATTAATTTTGGTTTAAAATTACGGTAATTATCTCTTTTCTGTCAAATATACTTTCCAGTATTTACAAACGATGTTCAAACCATAAAACTTCTTATCAAATTTCACTTAGTTCCAGCCAGCGCATTTCTTTTTCTTCCAGCTGATCGGTGATTTCACCAAAGCGGGTCGATTTCTCCAGAAGTTGCGCATTGTTCAGGATTCCCGAGTTCAGTTCTTTGTTGATCTGCGCTTTTTCAGTTTCGAGCACTGCAATATCTTTTTCAAGCTGTTCGAGTTCACGTTTTTCGTTGAAAGTCAGCCTGCGTTCTTTTTCTTTTGCCGGTTTAAGTAGAGCTTTGGGCTCCGGTTTTTTTGTCTTTTTGGTCTGCTCTTCTTCATCCAATTGTTTGTTTCGCCATATTGTATAGCTTCCCGGAAAGTCTTTGATGGTTCCTCTTCCATCGAAGATAAACAGGTGATCAACAATTTTGTCCATGAAATAGCGGTCGTGCGAAACGATGATGACGCATCCCTGAAATACGCGAAGATAATCCTCCAGAACGGCCAGTGTCATAATATCCAGGTCGTTGGTTGGCTCATCCAAAATCAAAAAATTTGGGTTCGTCATCAGGATGGTGCACAAGTACAACCTGCGTTTTTCTCCTCCCGAAAGCTTTTCGATGAACGAGTATTGCGTATCCGGCGGGAAAAGGAAGGTAGTCAGCATTTGTGAAGCTGTCAGCTTGCGACCATCTTCAAAATTGATGACTTCCGCAATTTTCTGAACAGCGTCAATCACTTTGTCGCCCGGATTAAATTCGATTCCGGATTGCTGGTAGTAGCCGAAACGAATGGTTTGTCCAATCTCTACGGTTCCCGAATCAGCCGGAAGACTCCCGGTAATGATATTCAGAAAGGTCGATTTCCCGGTTCCGTTTTTGCCCACGATGCCCACCTTTTCGAAGCGCTGAAACTTGTATGAGAAATCGTTGATCAGATGCAGATCGCCGTAGGATTTGCCGATGTGTTCGAGGTCAAGAATCTTATTCCCGATGCGCGACGAGTTCATGCTTAACTCAATGTTGTTCTCGTTCAGGTTCTGCGATGCCTTCACAATCAGGTCATCTACCCGTTCCATGCGGTATTTCGACTTGTGTCCGCGGGCTTGCGGCATTCGTCGGGCCCATTCAAGTTCGGTACGAAGCAGATTTTTAGCTTTGTCGATACCGGCCATCTGCATTTCGACGCGTTCATTGCGTTTTTCCAGAAAATAGGAATAATTTCCGCGGTGACGGTAAATTGTATTGCCTTCCATTTCCAGGATTTCGTTGCACACGCGGTCGAGGAAATAGCGGTCGTGGGTGACCATAAACAGGGTGATCTTTGTCTTTTCGAGGTAGTTTTCCAGCCATTCAATCATTTCCAGGTCGAGGTGGTTGGTTGGCTCATCCATCATCAGCAAGCCGGGTTCATTGATCAGTACATTAGCCAGTGCCACCCGTTTTTTTTGTCCTCCTGAAAGTTCTGAGATGCGCTGATCGTAATCGTTGATTTTCAGCTGGGTTAAAATCTGTTTGACTTTCACTTCGTAGTCCCAGGCATGATGACGTTCCATCAGTTCGGTGTATTTGGTGATGTCGTCCTTGTGGTTCAACCGCAAAGCCTGTTCGAAGTTTCGGATCGTTTCAACCATCTCGTCGCCTGATTGAAAAACAGCCTCGAAAACGGTCAGGTTATCGTCTAAATCAGGAATTTGCTTCAGGTAACCAATGCGGATGTCGCCGGTTTTGGTGATTTGCCCCGATTCAGGCGTATCATTTCCGGCCAAAAGCTCCATCAGGGTAGTTTTGCCGGTGCCGTTGCGGGCAATGAGTGCAACTTTTTGATGTTCAAATATGGTGAATGAAATATTTTCGAAGAGTAGCTGATCGCCAAATCGCTTCGATAAATTTTCAGCCTGTAAAAACGGAGTCATATTTTTTTCTGCAAAAGTAACAAATTCGGCCTACGAAAATAAAGCATGGCGGACGGCTCATGAATGATAAATTTAGCAGTTTGATGGTCTGATGATGAAAAATTGCCTGTTAATTGTCGAATGGCCAAATTGTCGAATGGTTGTTTTTGTTTAAGTTTGAAAACGAGAAAAGAATGGAAAAGAATGGAAAAGAAAGAACTTTTTGAGCGGGTGATCAGCTATTTTCAGAAAACGATGCCTGTGGCTGAAACCGAACTGAAATATACCGATCCGTATCAATTGCTGGTGGCGACCATTTTATCGGCGCAGTGTACCGACAAACGGGTGAATCTGATTACTCCTGAATTATTTAAACGGTTTCCTACTCCTGAAAAGATGGCTGGGGTTGATTCGGACGAAGTGTTTGACTACATCCGCTCGTGCTCGTATCCCAACAACAAGGCAAAGCATCTGGTTAGGATGTCCCGGATGCTGATGTCTGACTTTGGCGGCCAGGTTCCGGACGATATTGACGAATTACAGAAATTGCCAGGCGTCGGGCGTAAAACAGCAAATGTGGTTGCATCAGTCGTTTTCAATAAACCAGCCATGGCGGTTGATACGCATGTTTTTCGGGTTTCGGCCCGCATCGGCCTGACCACGAATTCCAAAACTCCGCTCGAAACCGAACGCCAACTGGTCGAATACTTTCCGGAGGAACTGTTACCGCTGGCACATCACTGGCTCATTTTGCACGGACGATATACCTGTCTGGCCCGCTCGCCCAAATGCAACCAATGCGGGCTGACCGATGTTTGCCTATACTATTCAACGTTGGACCAGCCGGCTAAGTGAATCTGAACTGGAAACAGGTTATTTAAAAAGAGTTTAAATATTTAAGGTTTGATAAATTAGTATTCCTGATTGTTTCATATTTTATCAAACTTTGTACATTTGTCCCATCAAAACTAAAATTTAAAGAGTTATGGCTTATAAAATTTCAGAAGAGTGTATTGCTTGCGGTACATGTATAGATGAATGTCCGGTAGAAGCAATTTCCGAGGGAGATATCTATAAAATTGATGCCGACCTCTGCACCGATTGCGGTTCGTGTGCCGAAGTTTGTCCGGTTGATGCAATTTCTGTTGCTGAGTAATTTCCGGTCGACATAAAGCTAAAAGAAGCTGGTCTCATGAGGTCAGCTTCTTTTTTTTGTCTCATGCTGAAGCAAGTTGTACGAATAAAAGATATCGCATTTTCATTAAATGAATATCTTGACTCATCCCGAAGTCTGCGATGCTTTGCCTCTCGCGCGCGAGCTACTCTTTATACACAAGTCAAAGATAGAATGCTTTTCCGGACTGAAGGGCCAGGATATAATAGCCCGGGGCATAGTTTCGGGAGGAACGATCCGAAACGCCGCCCCGGGTAGAGGATGCAGAAGAAAAACCGTCCGCGAGGATTCGATGAGCAAAGCGAATAATTCCTTTCGGGCCTGGTGAAGGCAAAACAAGACGGGCACCCGATTTGGACGCCCGTCGTAACACTTTGGTAATTCTTAACCAAATTGTTTCACCCTTATTTTAAATGCTTGAGATTATTGCCTTTCGTTGTAAACCATTTTACCAACGCGGGTTTCCCCATTCATCGTTAACCGGTAGATGACCATTTGGCTGCTAACCAAGGTAGGCACATATTCGGCTTTGTATTTGCGACCAGCTTCAATTGGGGCATCAAACAGCGTGGCAATTTTTGCGCCGGTAATGCTGAAGATTTCCAAACGGGCATCGGTAGCCATTGGCGAAGCAAACTCGAAGAACAGCTTTTCTGTAAACGGATTCGGGAATACATTTACCTTAGCTTCAGTGAGTGTTGGGTCAATGATGGAAGCAGTTTTCTTTCCAGGAGTTTGACTAGGAGTAACAGTAGCGTTTTGTGGCGCTGTAGACACGAAAATATTACCTTTTTCAATAGCTTTTTCAGCAGTATTTGTGTTTACCCACTTACTGGAGAACCAAATGCCACCAGCTTTACGATTTAATTGAATTCCGAGATCACCATTATCTAGACCTGCAACGTCAGTCATTCGTAAATCCAAAATGGCGCCACCTTCAATTGGTATTACAGTAGTAACTGGTTGCCCATCCACCATAGTTGTTCTGTGCTCTTCCAGATTAGCTTTGCTTGTGAAGATTGCCTTATCAAGGGCTGTTTTAACACCAACTACCAATGTTGAAATAGCATTACTGCTGATTTTGTAGTTATGTAACGTACCATCAAGGGTTCCATCTGGTTTATACCAGCTACTGAAGGTGATGAATGCTTTCCCTTGTGGATTAGTCATTTTACTGTTGTAAGTCACTTCGAATGAGAAGTCTGTAGAAACACCGGCAGCACCTCTTACCCAGCCTGAGGATGACAGATTATTTATCTGACCATTTTGCTCTGCACTTGGGACACCTCCATCAAGTTTACCGCCACCAACAATATAACCACCCGGCATCGGTTTGGCTAAAGTAAATGTGGTTTGTGACTCCGCCGCTTCATAATTATTGAAGTATCCACCAGTAATTTGTACTGCAACTGTCCAGAAGTCTGAATTCTTTGTGCCTAGGTTTAGTTGTACGTCAATTGCTGCGGTTCCAACAGTTCCGTCAGTTTGATTCACAAGACCAACGGGTAGATTTTTACCTCCAGGTACTTCGATAAAGTCTCCTGTTTTACTTTTAAACCAGAATGTTACTCTTGCGCCACGAACATCACCGACAGAATTGTTTTTATCGGTTATGGTTGCTGATAATACAACAGTTCCGGTACTCGAATTTGACGAAGTAGTCCATGCAAACAGTGGGCCTGTGTAGAAACCTGCATTGCCTGCAAATGGAGTAGCTTCTCTTGGATAAATTTTAAGATCCTTTTTAGTGCTAGTACTTCCTAAATAATCAGGGCTATTCGTTGGAGTGAAAGTGGCCCAAACTTTATAAGGATCAACTGAATTAGGATCTGTTGTCCATTTTGGAAGAACAGCAATGTCATAAATTAGGGTTGCTCTTAATTTTGCTACGCCAGTCTGCTCATTGAAAGGTATTACATAGGCTGGTTGTGGATCACCAACGGGTGTATTGTCGAGATAGAACTGTACATTTCCTTGCAGCGTATAACCAGTATTATCAAAGCAATTAGTTTCAACTTCGGCATACAAAGTAACTTTATCCATGTAGCGTGTTAAATGCACTGCATCAGCACTTGTGTAAACAGTTGTTTTGGTTTTAATTTTAACCACTACATTGAAACTACAAGTGGACGTATTATCACAAGCATCCACAGCAGTCCAAGTTACTGTGGTAGTTCCAGGATTGAATACAACTGTGGCAAGGCTATTATTCCCTTCTCCAGTTGTTGCACCTTCAAGCTTATAGGTTAATAAAGCTACATCGCCACAAACATCATCAGCATCTACATTAAACCCAGTTCCTGCAATGTAAGTACATTCCCCTGGCGTGGTTTCAATATTAATAGAACCGCCGCAAGTAATTTCTGTATTGATAGGAGTAATTGCTGGACCTTGGGTATCAACGATCGTGAAAGTAGCGGTAGACGAAGAAGCGTTTCCGCAAGCATCGGTAGCCGTGAATTTAACTGTAGCAGCACCAGTAGCTCCGCAAAGGTCGCTTAAACCGGTGAAGTTGTTTGACCAAGTTACACCGGAACAATCATCACTTGCAGTTGCACCGCCGTGGTTATCCAACCAAGCGTTCAGAGCAGCTGTGTTTCCATGTCCGTCACATTCGACAGTCGAGTTTGATGCAGCAGTGATTGTTGGGTTGGTTGTATCAACGATCGTGAAAGTAGCGGTAGACGAAGAAGCGTTTCCGCAAGCATCGGTAGCCGTGAATTTAACTGTAGCAGCACCAGTAGCTCCGCAAAGGTCGCTTAAACCGGTGAAGTTGTTTGACCAAGTTACACCGGAACAATCATCACTTGCAGTTGCACCGCCGTGGTTATCCAACCAAGCGTTCAGAGCAGCTGTGTTTCCATGTCCGTCACATTCGACAGTCGAGTTTGATGCAGCAGTGATTGTTGGGTTGGTTGTATCAACGATCGTGAAAGTAGCGGTAGACGAAGAAGCGTTTCCGCAAGCATCGGTAGCCGTGAATTTAACTGTAGCAGCACCAGTAGCTCCGCAAAGGTCGCTTAAACCGGTGAAGTTGTTTGACCAAGTTACACCGGAACAATCATCACTTGCAGTTGCACCGCCGTGGTTATCCAACCAAGCGTTCAGAGCAGCTGTGTTTCCATGTCCGTCACATTCGACAGTCGAGTTTGATGCAGCAGTGATTGTTGGGTTGGTTGTATCAACGATCGTGAAAGTAGCGGTAGACGAAGAAGCGTTTCCGCAAGCATCGGTAGCCGTGAATTTAACTGTAGCAGCACCAGTAGCTCCGCAAAGGTCGCTTAAACCGGTGAAGTTGTTTGACCAAGTTACACCGGAACAATCATCACTTGCAGTTGCACCGCCGTGGTTATCCAACCAAGCGTTCAGAGCAGCTGTGTTTCCATGTCCGTCACATTCGACAGTCGAGTTTGATGCAGCAGTGATTGTTGGGTTGGTTGTATCAACGATCGTGAAAGTAGCGGTAGACGAAGAAGCGTTTCCGCAAGCATCGGTAGCCGTGAATTTAACTGTAGCAGCACCAGTAGCTCCGCAAAGGTCGCTTAAACCGGTGAAGTTGTTTGACCAAGTTACACCGGAACAATCATCACTTGCAGTTGCACCGCCGTGGTTATCCAACCAAGCGTTCAGAGCAGCTGTGTTTCCATGTCCGTCACATTCGACAGTCGAGTTTGATGCAGCAGTGATTGTTGGGTTGGTTGTATCAACGATCGTGAAAGTAGCGGTAGACGAAGAAGCGTTTCCGCAAGCATCGGTAGCCGTGAATTTAACTGTAGCAGCACCAGTAGCTCCGCAAAGGTCGCTTAAACCGGTGAAGTTGTTTGACCAAGTTACACCGGAACAATCATCACTTGCAGTTGCACCGCCGTGGTTATCCAACCAAGCGTTCAGAGCAGCTGTGTTTCCATGTCCGTCACATTCGACAGTCGAGTTTGATGCAGCAGTGATTGTTGGGTTGGTTGTATCAACGATCGTGAAAGTAGCGGTAGACGAAGAAGCGTTTCCGCAAGCATCGGTAGCCGTGAATTTAACTGTAGCAGCACCAGTAGCTCCGCAAAGGTCGCTTAAACCGGTGAAGTTGTTTGACCAAGTTACACCGGAACAATCATCACTTGCAGTTGCACCGCCGTGGTTATCCAACCAAGCGTTCAGAGCAGCTGTGTTTCCATGTCCGTCACATTCGACAGTCGAGTTTGATGCAGCAGTGATTGTTGGGTTGGTTGTATCAACGATCGTGAAAGTAGCGGTAGACGAAGAAGCGTTTCCGCAAGCATCGGTAGCCGTGAATTTAACTGTAGCAGCACCAGTAGCTCCGCAAAGGTCGCTTAAACCGGTGAAGTTGTTTGACCAAGTTACACCGGAACAATCATCACTTGCAGTTGCACCGCCGTGGTTATCCAACCAAGCGTTCAGAGCAGCTGTGTTTCCATGTCCGTCACATTCGACAGTCGAGTTTGATGCAGCAGTGATTGTTGGGTTGGTTGTATCAACGATCGTGAAAGTAGCGGTAGACGAAGAAGCGTTTCCGCAAGCATCGGTAGCCGTGAATTTAACTGTAGCAGCACCAGTAGCTCCGCAAAGGTCGCTTAAACCGGTGAAGTTGTTTGACCAAGTTACACCGGAACAATCATCACTTGCAGTTGCACCGCCGTGGTTATCCAACCAAGCGTTCAGAGCAGCTGTGTTTCCATGTCCGTCACATTCGACAGTCGAGTTTGATGCAGCAGTGATTGTTGGGTTGGTTGTATCAACGATCGTGAAAGTAGCGGTAGACGAAGAAGCGTTTCCGCAAGCATCGGTAGCCGTGAATTTAACTGTAGCAGCACCAGTAGCTCCGCAAAGGTCGCTTAAACCGGTGAAGTTGTTTGACCAAGTTACACCGGAACAATCATCACTTGCAGTTGCACCGCCGTGGTTATCCAACCAAGCGTTCAGAGCAGCTGTGTTTCCATGTCCGTCACATTCGACAGTCGAGTTTGATGCAGCAGTGATTGTTGGGTTGGTTGTATCAACGATCGTGAAAGTAGCGGTAGACGAAGAAGCGTTTCCGCAAGCATCGGTAGCCGTGAATTTAACTGTAGCAGCACCAGTAGCTCCGCAAAGGTCGCTTAAACCGGTGAAGTTGTTTGACCAAGTTACACCGGAACAATCATCACTTGCAGTTGCACCGCCGTGGTTATCCAACCAAGCGTTCAGAGCAGCTGTGTTTCCATGTCCGTCACATTCGACAGTCGAGTTTGATGCAGCAGTGATTGTTGGGTTGGTTGTATCAACGATCGTGAAAGTAGCGGTAGACGAAGAAGCGTTTCCGCAAGCATCGGTAGCCGTGAATTTAACTGTAGCAGCACCAGTAGCTCCGCAAAGGTCGCTTAAACCGGTGAAGTTGTTTGACCAAGTTACACCGGAACAATCATCACTTGCAGTTGCACCGCCGTGGTTATCCAACCAAGCGTTCAGAGCAGCTGTGTTTCCATGTCCGTCACATTCGACAGTCGAGTTTGATGCAGCAGTGATTGTTGGGTTGGTTGTATCAACGATCGTGAAAGTAGCGATAGACGAAGAAGCATTTCCATCATCATCGGTCGCAGTGAATATTACAGTGGCACTTCCTGTTGCGCCACACTCATCACTTAATGTAGAAAAGTTATTGCTCCAACTAAGCTCAGTATCGCAATTATCTGTAGCTACTGCACTTCCATGATTATTTAGCCAAGCGTTTAAAGCCTCAGTATTTCCAGCACCATTACATTCAACAGTCATGTCAATGGCTTGTGTGCTGATTACCGGTTTTTCGTTATCCACAATCGTAACTGTAAAATTGCAATTTGCAGTACCTGCGACACTGGTAGCTGTTAAGGCAATTGTATGAGCTCCTTTGTAGAGATTAGCAATAGATCCTGTCCACGCAGTTGGTGTTCCCCCATCAACCGTATAAGTAATATCAGGCTGAGGATTACCAATGTAATGCCCTGTCGTTGGCGTTGTGGTGGCATTGGCTCCATCCCACGTTAGCGTGTAGTTATAAGTTCCGGTACAGTCACCCATTCCATCAGCAGAAGTGTTTAATGAAACTGAAGGCGGACAGTTGATCTGAGGTACAATACCTGTTGATACTGTGAAAGTCTTCAAAGAGCTAGAGCATGCATTTTCTGCGACGACGGTTACCGTTGTGGTTGTTCCCCAGCCAAAATTGTACGGTGAAGTAATCTCCAACTCTGGTGCAATAATATTGTTGCTTTTGTAATATTTAACTGATGTTGTTGGAATTATGGAGAAAACATTCACATTGACACCTTCTCCAAAACTAACATTATTTGATGTGCTTGTGATGTTCGCTGCAAGGATAAGCGGGGTGGTAACCACGGCAATCATAGCATAATCCGACGAATATTTTCCTGCTTCAGGATCAGGTGCTGATAATTTATTTCCACAGCAACTGGAAGAGCCATCAATAATAGCTCTGAATTGGGTGGTCATTTCAACTGCATTGGCATTCAAATTATACTGAGTACTTGTGTTGTTAATATCTATCCAGGTTTCCCATGTCCAGGGATTGGTTGTGTGATCAAGTAAAACTCTTCTTTGCCATTTAATAATATGGGTGTCGCACGATCCAAAGTAATTAATGGAACCACTGCTTACCGACGAGCATGAACTAACAGAACCAACCAGGTGACCACTGTAAGTTGAAGATGATGTTATCTCAGGTTGCATGGCAATAGCTGTAAATACCCCACCTGCTTGTTTTGTTTTAACTTCAATCTTATACAGAGCTTCTGCAGGCATATTCACTCCTAGTCCACTGAAAACGATATTAAAGGAAGGCTGATTGTTTGCACTCCAAAAAGGAATGGTAAACGTGATTCCATTTGTAGTAAAAGAAGTTGTGTATGGTCCAATATTAGTAGATGGATATGTTATTCAGGTTTTGAGAAAGTGACGGTGTATCCAACAATAGTCCAGGGGTACCTCAATAGTAAGAGCTGATCCTACATTCCATTTATTTCCCGAACCGCCGTTGAATGAAAAGGTGTAGGTTAAACCATATCCACCACCGCAAACAAATGCAGGGGAAGCTGTCATAGTTCCATTACCGCTTACAGCATTTCCATCAGTAAAAACTTTATCAGCCTTCATCAATGGATATAAAAGGCTTTGAGCCTTTAGCCACATGGTTGTTCCGAGTTCCATATCGCCAACAGGCCATTCATCGTAAAGATTGCCGTTTACATCGGCTGTTAATGTCCATGGTGAATGGGAGTGATCTGGAATATAATCTCCAATGTGGGTGATAGATAACTGAACCTGATCACCTGGAATCCAGCCTGAGCCTGTTATGATAACAGATTCTCCTGGTAAATAATCATCCTGATCGGTGAAAATTGTCACAGTTTGCGCCTTCCCTGTCGTGCTCATCGCCATAAAGAACAAAAAGAGTATTGGGAGAAGCCACACGTTCTTTAATCGAAGTAGAAATTCGTTTTTCATAAATGGTGGATTAGAATTAATAAATAAGAGTTGTATTTTTTGTTGAAGTAATCGGGGAAAGTAAAATTTATTCATAAGCCGGATGTCAGGTTTTTGGTTTTTTTCTTAAAAGCCTTGCTACAATTGGTTGTCTGTTTAGTAAAAAAGCACTTCTGGGTATGCTGCGAATAGATTAACATTAAAACAGTTGATCCTTCTTCGCATCTAAAAGTATATACATCCTTTTGATAAATCGATGGCTTAAAGGCTTTATTTTCAGTTGAATTATCAAAATGGTATTTTGGCTGATCAAACAGTGGCTTTTGGTATGTCAAATAGAATTTTAATTTTTATTGGGATGACCTTTCAGGAATATTGTATCTTTAAACGCCAATACGTTAGGATTAAAGGACTATTCCTTTCCCTTGCAGCAGACTCAACTAAAACATTAAACCAATATGATTATGAAGAATTTACATTCTCTGATTCCCCTTCTGGCCGCGGTTCCAGCCGGTTTGCTTATTCAGCCGTGTATGGCACAGCAGCTTCCGGCCAAACCCAATGTACTTTTTATTTATGCCGACGATTTGGGTTATGGCGACATCAGTTGCAACGGTTCGCAAACCATCCGTACACCCAATGTCGACCGGTTGGCCAAACAGGGTGTGCGTTTTACCAACATGCACAGTTCGGCAGCTACCTGCACCCCTTCGCGCTATGCCCTGTTAACCGGCGAGTATGCCTGGCGGCGTTCCGGAACCGGCATTGCTACGGGCGATGCGGGCTCCATCATCCGTCCCGAACGTTACACCCTGCCCGATGTGTTTCAGCAGGCAGGTTATCAAACGGGCGCAATCGGAAAATGGCATCTTGGTTTGGGCGATAAGACCGGAACGCAGAACTGGAACGGGCACATCACGCCCGGCCCGTCGGATATCGGGTTTGGTTATTCGTTCATCATGGCAGCCACTGGCGACCGGGTGCCCTGCGTGTATGTTGAAAATGAACGGGTGGTTAACCTCGACCCAAAAGATCCGATTCAGGTCAGCTATGAGCAGAATTTTGAAGGCGAGCCAACCGGAAAGCTCAATCCGGAGTTGCTGAAAATGCACCCCAGTCATGGTCACGACATGTCGATTGTGAATGGTATTTCGCGAATAGGTTTTATGAAGGGCGGCAAATCGGCCCTCTGGAAAGATGAAGAGATGGCCGATGTACTGACTTCGAAAGCCATTGAATTTCTGGAAAAGAACAAGGAAACTCCGTTTTTCCTGTATTTTGCCTCACAGGATGTTCATGTTCCGCGCGTTCCGCATCCGCGTTTTGCAGGTAAAAGCGGGATGGGCCCCCGTGGAGACGCCATCCTGGAATTCGACTGGTCGGTGGGCCAGCTGTTGAATACGCTGGAACGACTTGGCCTGGAAAAGAATACAATTGTTATCCTGACCAGCGATAATGGTCCGGTTGTCGATGACGGTTACAAGGATCGGGCTGTTGAACTGCTGGGCAAGCACCGGCCTGCCGGAGATTTCAGGGGAGGAAAGTACAGCAGTTTTGAAGGGGGTACCCGCGTTCCGGGAATCCTGAGTTGGCCGGGAATGGTTGAACCGGGCGTATCAGACAATTTACTTTGCCAGGTTGATTTGCTGGCTTCATTCGCCGGAATGCTGAAAGTGAATTTGCCTGCCGGAGCAGCGCCCGACAGCGAAAATCAGCTGAATGCCTGGCTGAACCGGGGAGGAAAAGGACGGGAATACCTGGTTTTGCAAAATGTGCAGAATAACCTTTCGATTGAAAACGGATTCTGGAAATACATTTATCCCGGGAAAGGTCCGGCGTACAGCGCTGCTACCAATACTGAATTCGGAAATCTGGAGCGGGATCAGCTGTACAATTTGTCGGAAGACGTTGGTGAAAAAAACAATGTCGCAGTGAAAAATCCGGAGGTTGTTAAGCGGTTGCGCGGTAAACTGGAGGAAATCAGGGACCGGAAATAGGTGGATATAAAATGCATAAGTTTCGGCCTGAAAGGCCAACTCATTCCAGTCCCAGGCATCGCCTGGGGTAAAAGCAGTAAATAGAAAAAACGTCCGCGGGGATTTGATGAACAAAGCGAATAATTCCTTTCGGACGGAATTGTCCGGCACCATTTCCGGGAAACGCAAGGTCATCTCACTCGTCCGAAGAAAGATTTTATCTTTTATAAACGTTATCGCGCGGACGATTCCTCTGTCCGCTTTCCAACCCAGGGCGACACTCCGTTTGCCCGGGCTAGGTTATGCTGGCCTTTCTGGCCGAAACTTGTTAATAATGCGAATCAAGAGTTGGATTTTAAAACCTGAAGGGTTGAAATGATTATAGAAAAATGGAGGAATAAGTGCTCTAAAACCACGAAGTGGTGACATAAATAAGAACTATTAAATATCGCAATTTTTCAAACTATTCACCCTCACATCCGCTAGCGGCCCCCCCCTATCTTCGCAAAGCTATTCTTTATGCACAAGTCAAAGATATAATGCTTTTTCGGCCTGAAGGGCCAACTCGTTCCAGCCCCAGGCATCGCCTGGGGTAAAAGCGGTAAATAGAAAAAACGTCCGCGGGGATTTGATGAACAAAGCGAATAATTCCTTTCGGACGGAATTGTCCGGCACCATTTTCGGGAAACGCAAGATCATCTCACTCGTCCGAAGAAAGATTTTATCTTTTATAAACGTTATCGCGCGGACGATTTCTCTGCCCGCTTTCCAACCCAGGGCGACACTCCGTTTGCCCGGGCTAGGTTATGCTGGCCCTTCTGGCCGTTTTTGCTTTCGCTCTTGATAACTTTTCCTTTTCTAAAAGATGTTGTTACAACTTTTTCAGGTAATCGGCGCTTGGCTTAAAGGTTTCGGGATCCATTTCCACAAAGTAATTTTTTACCCCACATTTGTCGGCAGCGGCCAGCAACTCTTTCCAATCGACTTCGCCTTGTCCGAGAGGTACCTGTTTATCTGTTGCCTTCGACCAGTCGGCCAAATGGGCTGAAATGAATCGTCCGGGATATTTGTTAAAATAGGTTGCCGCCTTATAGCCAATGCTGATTACGGCCACCTGAAACTGCATTTTTACCAGGTCAGGATCAAACTCGTCCATCAGGACATCGTAAATGAGTTTCCCGTCCAGTTTTTCGAATTCCATGTGGTGGTTGTGAAAGCCGGTCTGAATACCTGCTTTTTTTGTCTTGGCTCCAATTTCGTTCAACTCGTCAACTGCTTTCTTCCAATCGCTCAGGGTAGCTTCCTTGGGTAGCCAAAAACTGGAGCAAATCATTTGTTTCTGTCCCGATTCCAGCGCAAAATCAATCCGTTCGTTCAGGTTGTCGCGCAGTTCGCCCATACCATAATGCGTGCTTTCAAGTTTCAGTCCGGCATCTTCCACAATTTTTTTCATTTCCGAAGCCTTCATACTCAACAGGGGGCCAAACCCTGAACTGACATATCCGGGAGGCGAGCACATTTCAACGCTTTCGTAACCCAAACCGGCCATCATTTTCAGGGTGCCGGCAAAATCTTTGATCAATTGGTCTTTAATGGTCCATACCTGAAATCCAAGTAGTTTTTTTAAGGCTTTGGAAGCTGAAGCCGCTTCCGAAATCGCCGGGATTGACGGGCCCAGCACAGCGGCTCCGATTCCTGCGGCAGTCATTCCAAAAAAATGTCTTCGGTTCATCATGATGTTTGATTTATGATTGAATAATTCTGATTTTTATATGGCATCCGGATTCCACCCATTCCGGTAGTCGCGGTTCATGTATTTATTGTCTTCCGGGACATTGGAAATTTTGCGGTTGGCTGCGTCGTATTTTAAAATCCGGCCCGATCGCAGGGCAACGGCATACAGGTTCACCGCTTCGGTAATTCCCCAGCCTTCCCTGAAACTTCCGGGGCATTGTTTGCCAGTTTTCAGCGCATCGAGGAACAGACGGAATCCCTGTGTCCGTTCTTTTTTAGGTGTTTCCGGCACCGTTCGGCCTTCCATTCGTTTCTCCGGAATCAGGTGCGGGTTGTCCACGTTAAAACCGGCCAGAATTTTTCCTTTGTCGCCTACGAACATCATGCCTTCGGCGGGCAATTCCTTGTTGTCGGCATACACTTCTTCAGGAACGGCCGGACGCATGCCTCCGTCGTACCAGATCAGGTCGACAGCCGGGCGCGAACCTTTGGCCGGATATTTAAACCTGACGGAACTGGCCATTGGGAACGAAAAATCATTTCTTACCTGGAAAGCTGCCGAGTCGCGAATTCCGCAAACATGGCTGAGATTGGGTTCCACGATGGTTGGCGCTTCCAGCTGAAGAGCTTTGAAAACGGTCCATAGGCTGTAGTGGCCCATGTCGGCCATCGAGCCGCCGCCGAAATCATACCATCCCCTGAAAACCATGTTGGTATAATTCGGATGATAGGGACGTTCAGCTTCAGGTCCCAGCCACAAATCCCAGTCCATTCCTTTCGGAACAGCGGGTTGGTCAGTTGGAAGTATCGGGTATTGTGGCCATACCGGGCGGTTCGTCCAGTTGTGTACTTCGCGCAGCGTACCAATTTCCCCTGCATTAATCCAACTCATCACCTGATCCATCGATCCGTTCGAGTCCCAGGCAATCAGGTGTGTCGTCACATTTAGTTTTTTGGCTTGCTCAATCACTTTGAAACCTTCTTCCAGCCTGTTTGATATTGGTTTGTGGGTGGTTACATGGATTCCGCGCTTCATGGCAGTCAGGGCAATCAAGCCGTGTAAATGATCGGGTGTCATTACTTTCACGGCATTCAGGTCTTTTTCTTTTGCAAAAAGTTCCCTGAAGTCGGAGTAAGCCCGGCAACCGGTGAGTTTCTGATCAGCCCTGAATTTAGAATAATAAGTGTCAACAATATCTTTGGCATTGTCGCGTCCGCCGGGAACGGTATTATCGCCGCCTGATTTCCATTCCGGATTTTGAAGCGTACTGCGGATTTCGTCGCGCAAACCATTTTTGCTCCAGTCCAGGTAACCCGTTGCCTCTTTCTGCGGATCGCAAACGGCGATGATCTGAAGATCGGGAATAGAAAGTAAGGGCTGCAATTCGCGAAGTCCCTGAGTTCCGTTGCCAATGTAGGCCAAGGTGATTTTATCACTGGGGGCAACATAACCGTTTCCGCCGAGCACGTGCCGGGGCACAATGGTCATGGCTAAAGCAGCCGAACTTATTCCGCCAATAAACTGGCGGCGGTGCATTTGTTTTTTGTTTTCCGGTTGTGGGTCTGAGTTCTCAGCCTTCGAAAAGTTAGTTTTAGTTTGGTCCATGTCAGTTAGATTTAGGTTTGTTTATTTTGAAAAAGATTCCGAAAAGATACTGAACTTTTCTTATATTTCGAACGAGTTTCATAATTTTCAAACATATAACTAACAGTATACAAACCTAAAATCTAAATCATGGAAAAAAATCTTTCCCGACGGAATTTTATTCAAAGAAGTGTAGTCGCCGGAGTGGGACTGTCGCTCATTGATCCTTTCTCGGTGCTGGCTGCCACTAAAAAAGCGGAGATGAAACTGGGACTGGTGACCTATCTGTGGGCCAAAGACTGGGATTTGCCGACTATAATTGCCAACTGTGAAAAAACCGGTTACCTGGGCGTGGAGCTTCGCTGCGACCATAAACATGGCGTGGAAACCAAACTTTCTGCTTCGGAACGCGCTGAGGTGAAAAAACGTTTTGATGACAGCCCCGTGGATTGCATTGGCTATGGCGCCAACTTCGAATACCACAGTCCCGACCCGGCCGTGTTGCGTAAAAACATTGAGCAGACCAAGGAATACATCAAACTTTGTAAAGACATTGGCGCTACCGGCATCAAAGTGAAGCCAAATAATTTACCGGCTCAGGTTTCCCGAGAGAAAACGATTGCCCAGATAGCATCCTCGTTAAATGAAGTTGGTAAATTTGCTAAGGATTTTGACCAATTGGTAAGAGTGGAAGTGCATGGTGAAAAAACACAGGAAATACCCAATATAAGGGCTATTTTCGAGCAGGTGACCGAAAAAAACGTGGTGATGTGCTGGAACTGCAACGACCAGGATTTGTTACCTCCCGGTCTGGAACCCAATTTCAATTCGGTGAAAAAATGGTTTGGCGACACGGTTCATGTCCGTGAACTCAACATTGGCAATTATCCTTACCAGGAACTGATGAACCTGTTTACCCAGATCAAATATAATGGCTGGATTCTACTGGAAGCACGGACCGATCCGGCTGATAAGGTTGCTGCCATGATTGAGCAAAAGAAGGTTTTTGCCGAGATGCTTGCCAAAGCGCAAAAAAGCTGATCGTTTTTACAACCGGTCATCCCGGAGCGATATAATAATACTGTCTGAAAGGTCACAACTTTAACCAGTTAACCCGAACTTGTTTTGGGTTCTTAGGAGTGGCAGGGAGGTGCTCCTGAATCGGAAAAAATGACTTTTCAGACAGTCTCTTTTTTCCAATTTATTTTCAAGGTCATGGCACAAAAGATACTGGTTACCTACGCCAGCCGCACCGGAACTACTGCCGGGGTGGCTTCGTCCATTGGCCGGATACTGGCAGATGAACAAACGCTTGTTGATGTCCTTCCGGTGAACGAAGTTACCGATTGTTCATCGTATCGGGCCATTGTGGTTGGAAGCGCCATTCAGGCTCAGAAATGGCTTCCCGAGGCCATGTTGTTTCTTCGGAACAACCAGACTTTGCTAAAGGATAAACCGGTAGCTATATTTTCAGTTTGCATGACATTGGCCATGCCTCATGCCGAACGATACCGTGCCGGTATTGCGGAATGGCTGGAACCTGTAAGGAAACTCATTCATCCCATGCAGGAAGGCTATTTTGCAGGTTCGCTCGATTTTAAGAAAATCCCCCGCCGGGCCGACCGGATTAAATTCCGGATCAGCGTCGCTTTTGGAATCTGGAAGCCGGGAGATCACCGCAACTGGACTGAGATTGAAGCCTGGGCCGCCGACCTGAAAAATAAGCTTTGCTAATTGTAAAATGCTACAATAAATTAGGTTCAAATATTTGTTCGCTTATTTCTTCCAGTCGGGTAGCAATACTGCATTGAACAGCAGTTTGTATGAAACTGGTGTCGAGGACCTGAACTGAGGATTAAATGCAAAAAGTACCATCTGGCCTTTCCCTTTTTTTAGCCAAACCATCGCCGACTTGCTATCCAAAAGTTCGCCTTTTTCGATGTACCCCGATTTTAAAATGTCTTTTTCGGGGAATGTGGCAATGATACGTCTATCCATGTCAAAATAAGGCTCGGTGGTTGAAAATACAGGTTTGCCCCGGTAGAAAACGCCGATAGTTTCTTCCATGCCAAGTGTTAGCGGATGATCTTTTTTGAGTTTAATATTGACCAATGATCCCGGACAATATAATCCTTTTGCTGCAAGCGATTTGGATATATCCTGAACGGGCAGGGTAAACTCTTCGACATTGTCTTCAGTATATTTTATCTTTAACGGGCCAGTAAACAGACCTGTTGATTCGCCCCAGGAAATGATTTTTCCCCCATTATCCATGAATTTCAGGATTTTTTCGAATCCTTTCTCTCCAATTCCTTTGGTAAATTCGGGTGGGTAGCTCGAAGGAGAATAAACGCTTTCAGCCGATTTGTACTTTCCTTTCATCAGAATATCCGGATCTTCCCCTGGAAAAACCAGTACATCAAAGTCTTTTTCGAGTTCGGCCTTTTCAAAATCCTCCGGGTGCAAAACCTTGAAAGGGATGCCATAACTATCAAATACAAACCTTGTCCAGCCCGCATCCATGTCATGGAACCAGCTTTCTATCAAAGCAATTTTGGGAACAGTGCATTCAGCCAGTTGCAGTT
Source organism: Prolixibacteraceae bacterium (assembly GCA_963676535.2). Lineage (GTDB taxonomy): Bacteria > Bacteroidota > Bacteroidia > Bacteroidales > Prolixibacteraceae > Aquipluma. The sequence continues at coordinate 192,040 of CAXXKQ010000035.1, forward strand.
GTTTGGTGTCTTTCATAAAAGCAGGTAAAATGTTGCCGGCTTTCATAATTTCGTTCAAGGTATTTGAGTTTTTACCCCCGTCAGTTGAAATAATGAAACTTCCTTTTTTTAGCAGTTTGTTATCAATGGTCGCATCTTCATCCAACCGCTGAACCTTTAATCCTGCAGCAGAAGCCATAAAAGCTGCTTTAAAGGCAGCATTGCTGTTAACGTCAAAAACCACTGAAGACACGTTGCCAGGTATGGTTTGTCCGGCTTCCTTTTCCGGAGTCCAGTTTTGAAGGCTCTTTTCCAGCTCTGTAACCCGAATTTTAATTTCATCGCAGCTCACGCCTTTGTGCAAAGGAAGTGACCAGGTGGCAATGTCGTACGGTTTTATCAGGTCGCCGGCTGCACTGTAATGCCGCACCGGATATTCCTGAACTTCCATTACTTCTTTAATGAATGGGCGGAAAGCCTGCGCCAGTGGAATCACAAAAGCGCCGGGTTCATAAATTTTTTCGTTGATAATCAACTTCTTTTCCAACTTATATACATTTATTCCATGCTCAGTCATCAGGCGGGCAAGGTCAATCCATTCACTTTTATCATGTTGCTCAACCGGCAGGATATAATAATAAGGCGCTTCAGTTTTTCCTTTTTCGACCTCTTTTTTACAGAGTTCATTCCTGAATTTCAGGATTTCTTCCTTATTGACTGAACAGGTACTGATGATCGAATTGGTAGAAACCAGTTCCAGCTTGATAATGTCGCTCAAATGCCACCAGCCGCCAGGCCAGGGCAGTGGCATATTGGTGCTTTTCTTGTATACTCCGAGAGTCCTTTGCCACTGGCGTTAAGTTCAGTTGGCTCAATGTAAACAGGAGAAGCAATGCTACAACTTGCTCGCTTCCGTCAGAAAATGCCGCTACATTTTTCCAGAGACAGGTTTCGGTCGATCCCGGCCAGTAATTGTCAAAAGCATATCGTTGAGCTACACCGGAGCAGCCTTCTTTGGTTAAATCCTTAATCATGTTGCTGCCAAAAATTCCATTCCAGTTCCACAATCCTTCATCAATGTTTTCGGCAATCGGGTCGTGATTTGGCGGAACAAAATAGCGGACACTCGAACTTCCCATCTGGTGTTTTTCGACCATTACCTGCGGAAACCATGTTTTACTGGTGATTTCGGAAATAGCTTTGGTGTCGCTTTGTGACAAAATGATAAAATCACGATTGTTATCATGCCCCACGTACTTGTGGTACACGCCCGGCATGTCGCTGTCTTCGTATTTGGTGCCCTTGTATTTGCGGTAATGATTCCACAATCATGTCCATTCCATCCGGATTGTGATTCGGGACCATCATATAAACCACATCGTCCAGCCACTTTAATTTTGCAGGATCATTGGTGGTTGCCAGTTCGTAGGCAATCAGTGGCGAGCTTTGTGTTGGACCAACCTCGGTGACGAGTGCATCGATAAAGTAGCCAAAAGAAATACTTTCCCCTTTTTAGCGAATGCATCAACCTGATCTGCCTTTAAATCCGGATCGATAGCTAATTTTTTGTTGATTTCACCCAAATCATCCAGATTTTTAATGTTCTCTTTCGAAGAAATAAAAATGATGTACATCGGTTTTCCCATTGGCGATTTGCCTATTTCACGCATCTCAAGCCTTTGGGAGCTCTCGTCCAGTTTTTTAAAATAATCGATCAGTTGTTCGTAATCAAAAAGGTTTCTGATCGCTTCCCGGTTCAAATCCAAAGAAGTCTTTCAGGATTTACTGGTGCCGGATTTTGGGCGCTGATAAAATGGTTGGGAAGAAGTAACAGAAAACAAAAGATCAAAATTGTTCTGAGCAGGTTTGTGAGAAGTAGTTTCATAGTCAGGTTTTTTTGATTGTTAATTCAAATGTATGAATTATAATGAAGAAAATATAATCCCCTAAATATCAATATTTAAGTCTGAATTTGATTCAGCTTTAAGAATTCAGCCTGATACCCGTCATTCATACTTTGTCCCAATACACGGGATATCGAATTGCTGTTGGATATAAAAACTTAAAAAACAGTTGATTTGTAGTTTGAAACTCATTTGATCGTCGTAACTTGGTAATGTGAACAGGATGGATTATGAAGAAAAAGAACTATTTCCTGACCAAATGCATAAAAAACCAGAAACGACTTTGCCTATTTTAGGAACAAATTGCAGAGGCAACGGGCATGGAGCGCGGGGCATGGAGTAAATCAATCCTTCAGTCCATCAATCCTTTAGTAATTAACTTGAAAACAAGTGCATTATGATACTCATTTTTCAAAACATCAGGGAACTGGTACAGGTTGATCCGAAACATCGCCTGTGGGTGGCCGGAAAATCGATGGCCGAAGTTCAGACGATCAAAAATGCTTTTCTGATCATTCAGAATGAGTCAATTCATGATTTTGGCCCAATGGAAAATCTCAGCCAGTCTGCTTTCGAGTCAGATGATATAGTTATGGAAATTGACTGTTCAGGGAAGATGGTTTTCCCTAGTTACTGTGATTCGCATACGCATCTGGTTTTTGCTGCCACCCGCGAGGGCGAGTTTGTCGACCGGATCAAAGGGCTGACTTATGAAGAAATTGCCGAGCGTGGCGGAGGTATTCTGAATTCGGCCAAACGACTTCAGGAGATGTCGGAAGACGATTTGTTTGAACAGGCGATGGTCAGGCTCGAAGAAATTGCATGGATGGGAACCGGTGCTGTGGAGATAAAAAGTGGTTATG
>CAXXKQ010000036.1:0-87209 GCA_963676535.2 Prolixibacteraceae bacterium
ACTAAATTTTTCAATTATATCTTTATTTTTTAAATTAATATGGTTTTGATTGTTTGGATTTAGATAATTATTGAATCCCTTCTCGTTTCCAATATTACCAAAGAATTTTGTCATTGCCACAAAAATGGCTTTATTACTTTCCACATATTTCATTAACTTCATTTTTTCAAGTGCTAAATATAGCGCAGCGGAATCTCTTCCGCTTCCAAGTACAGATTTAAATTCATCTTTAATTTTCTGTGCAAATTCTTCAGGGTCAGCATTATTAAGGTATTCGATAAAAGTGAGAGTAAGGTGAGTCTTTTTATCAGACGAGGTTTTTGACATTAGGTAATTGAATTCAAATTTACGTTTTTGCCAATTATTTTTAGAGACTCCAGCGTCATCCTTCCACATAACCTTGAAATTCAAATCATCATTTACTAACTCATCAATTATCCTGTATTTTAAGTCACTACTGGATATTTTGTTTAAAGCCTCTGAAATTATTTCCACATACATGTTCAGATTGTTGTTATCAAAACATGGATCTTTGATTATATCAATGGCGTTTTCAATTTTCGACAGTACCTTCGCGACTGGTGTTTTAAATAAATCTGGACAATAGTATTGAGGTTCCAATGAATCTTTTCTCAATAATTCGTAGAAATCTTCATAAATTTTCCTCAGACTTACTTCACTCATATTTTTTTCGTATTCATCATGAGAGTAGAATTGATCGTAATACAGCCAGGCACAAGGTTTCATCTCCGAGTCAATAAATTCTTTAAACAGAATTTCTTTAAATGGCTCTGTAATGAATATATTTCTAAACGGGAAATTTTGACTTATTGCCAGCTCGTATTCAAAATTCGAATACAGCTTTTTATGGTCATGCTGGTTTTTAAGGCTCATCTTCTTCAAACTTTAAAAGGTTACTATTCATTTGTTTTCTGGCATCCGGTCGGAAGCCCTCCAGGTATGCTTTCGTTGTTGAAATATCAGAATGACCCAATGCTTCAGAAATAAACTCAACACTGGCCCCGGCATTCAGGAGTATATTACTGAAAGAATGCCGCGCGGTATATGTGCTGATGTGAGGAAGCCCTAAACTTTCAGCCAGGGCTTTCATGCTCTTATTCATTTGACGGGTCAAATTCTGCGATTCAAGCCGGATTCTCTCAGGTGTCGGATTTCCTTTAAGGTATCCGAAAACAAAAGAGTTATCTCCATGGTCTTTATTTCCCCATCTGTCAAGTATTGTTTTCATTTCAGGCAATAACGGGGCAATTATCGGCTTTTTTTCCTTCCGGGTCTGCTTTGTCTTTTCCCGTAAATATTGAATCTCAGTTTCGGAAATATCGCCCCATTTCAGGCAGATCATATCTTTAATGTTGATCCCGTTGCACAGATAGCTAAAAAGCCATAAATCCCTCATCTTTTCAGTAGTCGATTCTGCTGGAAGCTCATGAGTGATTAGCTTTTTGATCTGGTCCAGTTGCAATGCCATTTTTCTCCCTGGGCTGGATGGGATTTCATAAAGTCCCTTCCCGAATGGGATTGAAGCAGGTGGAATGTCACCGGACCGAGCCGCTTCGTTGAATATTGCCCGGAGACTTCTCAGGTAAATTCCAGCAGTTGCATAACTGTTTCCTGAATTTTCATCATCACCAGCACCCGAGATAAACCATCTTTCGTAACGTTTAAGCCAATCCACATTCACCCCGGCAAACATGGGTTCGCGTCCGTTATTGAAATCGGTAAAGCTATTTATAGCACAGCCGTATATCATTGCAGTACCCACCTGTCCGTTTGCTTTCATTGCTGCAATCTTCAGATCATACGCAATTTTGATACTGGTTTTATCCCCTCTTTTTAGGCGCTTGGTAAGCAAATCGAAGGAAAAGCCGGTCGTTAGATGCAGGTCTTTTACATGCTGTTCGATAACGTCAATTCCATTCTTCAGCATCTTTCTGGCTTCCTTTGATTCTTCGGACTTCGATGTCAAAAGGCCCTTCCATGTTGCAGCAGTGAATGAATAACCGCTATCATAGTACTTTTGCTGCCTTTGAAATGTAATCCGGTATTTAGCCGGATAAAGCCCACCTTTCTTTTCCCTCCGATCATCCAAAATAATCACTCCAGTAACTTTACCCTCAGAGAACGGGAAAATGGTCTTTTCTTTTTTCTCCAGGATAATGTTTTTCTGCTTATCAGAATTTGTATGCAAAACAGACTTCATGATCATACAATTTGCATACAAATATAACAATTAAGGTAAAATTAGGTAATTAATAGTCAATTAAAATTATCTTTGTAAACGCTTATTTAAAGCACTTTAGAAATGATAAGGAAAATATAAAAAATCATAGTAAAATATCAATTTTCAGCTTCCCAAGCTGAGGGTCGCGGGTTCGACCCCCGTTTCCCGCTCAATTGATAATAATAGAGTTAGATTAATTTCTAACTCTTTTTATTTTTGTGGTTGAAACATAGGTGCAACAATTTGTTCCACAATTCGGATCGTCTTTTGCAGACAGCCACAAGTATAAATTCTTTCCATGTTTGCCGATCAGCTGTTCCATTGCTTTCTCCAGCCACTCCCAATCCCTTCCTGAAATCATTCATTCTCAGCATGAACTTTGTTGAAGAACATAAATTCAATTGCCGACAGATACTCATAATCTGGTTGAAATGAGTTAAATTGGTTGAGCTGAAATTGAAAAAAGGAAAAATGAAAGTAGAAGAAGGAAGATAAAGTTCTTTGGGAGATGCTGGTTATGAGTTAGTTTAATCGCAACTTGAAACAGTATAGCTTTTTTTGACAAAACCCTCGCTGGTGCGGATTATCAAACCGTACCAAAATAGTGGCAGTTAGTTGGGAAAATCCGGCTGGTGGTAATTATCGAATTGCAGGAAAAAGGACTTTTGGACAAGATAGGAATTGAATAATTAAGACACAGATTTTAAACCCGCGGCAACAGTGGTTTTCGGTGCGTATCTTTCCGCTCATTGGGGGTTATTTGCTTTTCTTACTCGTTGCTTTTGTGGTTGTTTTATTTTTTAATGATTAATATTTGCGTGTTTTATAGTATTGTATTTCAATGGAATAGTTTGTATATTTATTGGATTACCTAAAACTAGCGATCATGAAAACATTAGTTGAAAAGGTCTTATTATTCCTGTTTTTTTTGTCAATTTCGGCTGTTGCATTTCCTCAGGGAGCCGAATGGGCTGACTTTCCGGTGACCACTAATTCCCAAAAGGCTCTTGAATTCTACAAAGAAGGTCTTAACGACCTGTATGAGGTCAGGATAAATCACGGATCCGAATTTTTTAAAAAGGCAAGTGCGGCTGATCCCAATTTCATTATGCCGAATGTTTTGTTGGCATTGAATAGTCTTTTTTTCTCAAATATGGATCAGTTTAAAGAATTTGCTAACAAAGCACTGGCAAGTACTTATCCCCTGAACGAATCAGAAATCCTGTTGCAAAATGCCGTAAAAAAACTTTTGAATGATCCCGGTTCAAATGTGACTGACATTGGGAAAAAGATCCTTAAACTAAATCCAAAATCAATTATGGCACACCAACTGTTGACGATCTTTCAGCAGTTTGCAAAAGATTTTGAAGGTCAGAACAAAACATTACAAGCCATGCTGCAATTAACACAGAACCCTGCCCCAATTTATAATAGCCTTGGGTATAATTATTTGGCATTAAATCAGGTTAACGACGCATGGGAAGCCTTTAATAAATACCTTAAAGCTGCTCCAAAAAATCCGAATGCTTATGATTCAATGGGAGATTACTATGCCAAAATTGAAGACTATCAGAAAGCCCGTGCTTATTTTATGAAGGCCTATCGGATGGATACCATAAATTTCAAATTTTCACACGACAAAGCCAATAAGCTTAAGGATAAATAAGTACAGCTAAGAACAATAAGTGTTTGATTATTAACAGGTAGAAGGGGAGGCATTATGCCTCCTTTTTTTGCGAACCAGACAAACTCAGGTATTCTTCATGTCTTCCGCTTGCTGTACATTCTCTGAATTTATTTCAATCACACAAGTGACAATAAGCTGATTGCGAGGAATGAGACCAGACTCAATATTACTGTTGGCAGTGAATAATAGCGCAAAGTATCGGAAGATGACATGCCTGAAAATTTACTGATGACCCAAAAGAAACTATCGTTCGCATGTGACAGCATCATAGATCCTGCACCCATAGCCAAAATAGTTAATGTTTTGTCCCATTCGTCGGTTAAACCCAAACTATTCAGCAACGGACCACAAATAGAGGCTGTGGTAATAATGGCAATGGTGGATGAACCTTGTGATGTTTTTAATAATACAGCGATAATATATGGAATAAAAAGGCCCAGGCCCAGTCCTGCTACTTGTTGTCCCAGATTATTTACCATGCCCGATTCTTTAATGACAGCACCAAAGGTACCACCGGCAGCGGTTACAATCAGGATTGGCCCGGCTTTCTCAATAGCCGTATCCAGAAGTTTATTCCACTGATTTATGTTAAAACTTCGCAACAAGGGGAAAGCAACAAAGCAACCGACCAGCAAAGCAATAACAGGGTCGCCGGCAAAACCAACAGCGATTTTCAGGAATGATTCTTCGGGTAATCCGGAAACCATAAAAAATACAGATTTGAAGGTTATCAAGGTGAGCGGAACCATAATAGGCAAAAATGACAAAGATGCAGAAGGAGGCACTGGTCCTGAAATTTCAGTTTCATGAAATTTGGGTTCTGTATGAAATGAAGTTTTACCGGAACGGTACTTTATGAAAAAGTAAGAAACAATAGTTCCAGGAATTGCAACCAATGTGCCAACTAAAATTACAATTCCCATAGGTGCTCCAATAATGCTGGTTGCAGCCGTTGCGCCGGGATGTGGCGGAACCAGACAATGCACACTATAGAGTGAAATAGCTAAAACAGGCGCCATCACGGTTATGACAGTCTTCGAACTTTGTGCAAGCGAACGGCAAATTCCGCTTAAGACAATAAATCCGGAATCACAAAAAATTGGTAATCCGGTTATAAACCCGGTGATAGCCATTGCTGCTGGGGCTTTCTTTTCGCCGGTGCGGTTTAGAAAGAAACGGGCAATACTCAGAGCTGCCCCGCTCTGATCGAGGATAATCCCGATAATGGTTCCGAGAATGATAATCAGGCCAATTGATTCAAGTGTGCCACCGAACCCTTTTTTTAATACGGGTACAATTGAGGTTGCCGGAAGCGTGAATAAAGCCATTGTCAGGCTCACCAGCAACAGCGAAATAAATGTATTGAATTTAAAAACGGAGGTCAGGAGAATGATGGATAAGATTCCACCGGTAAGAATCAGAATCGCAGAAATTAAATTCATTTTTGCTTTAAAAGTATTTAATATTTTGCTAATCCTGTTATTAACAAATTATTGGTTTTATCGCAACCGTTATTTGAACTTCGACGACGAATTTTAATTTTTTCCAGACAGGATTACTGGTCATGAAAATGCCCTCTGAATTTCAGAAGGCATTCTCTTTCTAATGCTTTTTCAGATAGGTTGATACCTACTGAAGTAGGATTACCTTCCTGATTAACTGACACCCACGCGCGGGCAACACCTTTACCGATGGGAACTGTTGGACCATAAAATGTGTTTAACATTCGACTTTTTAATTCTAAATTAGAATCAACAGATGATCCGGATTGATTAATCATTTCATCCTCTTTCTGGCATGCTTCCATAAATTACACCAAAGGAAACTACCAGTAAAATCGTTGCTAGTCTGATAAAATTTCTCATAACGACCTATTTTAATTTAGATTAAATAAAAACAAATTTTACAAAATTCAGCTCAAAAAAACAAGCGATAACATCAAAATAAAAGACATTTTAGTCTTTTATTTTGATGTTATACAACACTGATCAACAGTAGTATGGATAAATCAACTTGTCCTTACTGTCATTTTTAGGAATTTATTTCAGAGCATTCGTTGTTATTGTCAAAAGACTAGGACTGTGTTTTGAAAGTGAAATTTTTAGATATTTTGAAAAGTTTTTTGCATACATGTGTTTCCGCCAGATTAAAAAATTGCCGCTACTTCAGATTTTCAAAGTTGAATAAGATCGAATTTCTGTCAGGTTTTGTTTTTTTGTAGCTTTGTGGCTCCGGTAAATTGGTAAATCTCAATCTGAAAATCATTTTAAAACAAAATACAATGGCATTAATTAATGAAAATTACCTGAAGCTTCAGGCGGGATATCTGTTCCCAGAAATTGGAAGACGAGTGCGCGAATTTGCAGAAGCTAATCCCGAAAAAAAAGTGATCCGGATGGGTATTGGTGATGTTACACAACCGCTGGTTCCTGCTGTAATAAAGGCTTTTCATGAAGGAGTTGATGATATGGCCAATGCTGAGTCGTTTAAAGGTTACGGACCGGAACAAGGCTATGACTTTTTGCGCGAAGCAATTGCTCTGAATGATTACCAAAATAGAGGTGTGGATATTTCGGCAGACGATATTTTTGTTTCAGATGGTTCGAAATGCGATACTGGGAACATTCAGGAGGTGTTTGGCGCTGCCAATAAAATTGCCATTTGCGACCCGGTCTACCCAGTGTATGCCGATACTACGGTGATGTCTGGTAAGACCGGAACTATCCAATCCAACGGGTATTTCGAAGGAATTATCTATCTGCCCTGCAACGAAGCCAACGGATTTATTCCTGAGTTGCCAGCCGAACGTCCGGATTTGATTTTCCTGTGTTTTCCGAATAATCCAACCGGGACAGTAGCTTCGAAAGCCGAATTGACCAAATGGGTAGAATATGCCCGGGCCAACAAATGTGTAATTCTTTACGATGCTGCCTACGAAGCTTTTATCACTGATGAGTCAATACCTCACTCGATTTTCGAAATTGAAGGCGCCAAAGAAGTAGCACTCGAATTTCGCAGCTTTTCTAAAACGGCGGGCTTCACCGGAACACGCTGTGCGTTCACTGTTATTCCTAAAGAATTGAAGGCTTACGACAGCAATGGAAAAGCTCACCCGGTAAAACCTTTGTGGAACCGACGTCACACCACAAAATTCAATGGCGTTTCGTATCCGGTTCAGAAAGCAGCGGCGGCCATTTACACCAACGAAGGTAAAAAACAGGTAAAAGAAGTAATTGCTTATTACCTTGAAAATGCCCGGATTATGCGCGGAAGCCTGAAAGAAACAGGGTTCACTGTGTTTGGTGGCGTAAACGCTCCTTATGTTTGGGTGAAAACTCCCGGCAACATGAAATCATGGGATTTCTTCGATAAATTACTGAATGAAGCCAATGTAGTTGGAACTCCCGGTTCCGGATTCGGACCGTCGGGCGAAGGCTATTTCCGTTTTTCGGCATTTGCTGACCGCGACAATGTTCATGAAGCAATGGAGCGAATCAAAAATCTGAAATAAGTTTTGTTGGAAATACAAACAAGTCAGGGTTTCACTCAAGTGAAGCCCTGACTTTTTAGGCTATTTTATCGTCGAAATAATGTCACTTAAAAGCTTGTCCGTATTCATTACATTAGGCTTATGTGAAAACCCGAGAACAACTACCATCAATTCTTTGGAAGGAATCATAAATATACGCTGGCCATCGTATCCCTGGCACCAAAACATATTCCGTGGAACTGAAGGCATAGCTCCCGACTTATTCAGCCAGTAAAGTGCTCCGTATTCGCCATTGCTTTTGGCATTGGGACTTGTTGCAAACGAAACCCATCCTTCAGGTAAAATTCGCTCACCATTAAACACGCCGTCCTGCATAATTAACAGCCCGTAGCGGGCAAAATCGCGTACCGTGGCATAGATATACGAAGAGCCGACAAATGTTCCTGATACATCAACTTCAAAAATGGCATCGGGCATTCCAATTTTATTGAACAGCCGTTTTTGTGGGAACCGGTAATATTCCTGATCGTTTCCGATAGCTTGCCTGATTTGATAGGTAACTACATTCGGATTTCCGGAGGAATAAACCCACGTACTGCCAACCGGTGCCGCCAGTGGCTGATCGAACACAAAACGGGCAAAATCTTTCTTGCAATAAAGCATAACAGTTACATCTGAGCGGTTGCCATAGTCTTCGTTCCAAAGCAATCCGCTTTCGGCCTGCATCAGATTTTTATAAGTAATCTGCTTCCGATCATCGTTTTGCCACTCCGGAATATTGATGGGCTGATTAATGTCCCACTTCCCGTCCTTCACCATGATGCCTGCCAGGGTGTTGGTAAAGCTCTTAGCCATCGACCAGCTCAGGAAACGTGTTTTGTTGTTGAATTGTGGCTGGTAGGCTTCCACAACCGGTAAGCCTTTGTGAACAACCATAAAAGCAAATGCATGACCGTTATATGCATCTTTATCCATCAGTTTTTCAGTGATTTCGGCAAGTGCTCCTTTGTCGATATTGGTTGTGCTGTCAGGAAGAATGTTCCCCAATGGCCATTTTATGGTATCTTGGTTGTAGGATTGCGGAAGGACTGGAAATTTAATTTTCCGGAGTTCGGCTTCATCAACATCACGAAGTAACGTGGCGCCAAAACCTTTTCGGCAAATAGCTTTCGATTTGCCCCAAAGAAACGAACTGGTTACACTCGAATCCTGGAGATTAACCAGGTTTTTGACATACTTTATGAACGAGAAGTTAAGATCCATCGCCTCCACTTCGGCCTGTTCCCTGCCCGAAACGAAAACTGCTGAACACAAAAATTTAGCCGGATATCCGGTAATGATCGGCAATAGCGAATTGATGTAATATGCACCATAGGCCACACCCAATACAAGTATGATTAATATTGTCCAAAGAATTCGTTTGATCATTTGTTTTTTGGAAGCTTTTTTCATGTTGATTGTGTTTTTAGTTATGGCTTTTCAGAAAATTACTCATTAAAGTTAAATAATCTGGAACGAAAAACGATCGTTCTTTTGTTTTCTTGTTTAACTCTGTTAAAACCCGTTAATGAATGTTGCGACTGGCCTATTATTGTTCTATTTTTTTACTTTTGCATGAATGCCATGATTAACCAATGACGTACCGAAAACAAATCTTCTTTTTAATCTTTTTTTTAATCACTCTTCAACTCGCTGCACAGGAAGTGGAAGAGGTCGATCCGATGCCAATTAAACTAAAAGGCCAGGTTCTGAATCTCGAAGATGAATCTCCGGTACCATTTGCATACGTTCTGAATTACCGTACGCACAGCGGTGTAACTACCGATGAGCAGGGGCGTTTTACTATGGACATGCTCAACATCGACAGCTTGGCTATTTCATCACTGGGATTTACGAAAACCACGGTACGCGTTCCGGCGAATTACAACGAAATGAACGTGCTCCTCCTGTATGCCAGACCAGTCAGATTTGCACTTCCTGAAGTTAAGGTTCAGGGAGCACAGCAAAAGGTTAATATGGAAGGAATTCCTCCAGCCAAGAAAGTTAACATCGATCCTCAGTTGCGAGGTGATTCCTATAACGAAAAACCTTCAGTGTTGGCAGCAGTTTTCAATCCGGTAAGCTTTTTACAGTATTACACCAGCAAACGCGAACGCGAAAAACGAGAAACCCGCCAGGCTATCCTTACCGAACGGCAGTGGGAAGTGTTGTCGCAGTACTACAAAAAAGAGTTGGTCATGTCGTTGACTGGGTTAAGTGATGAAAAAGCTGACGAACTTATGATTTACATCAACAGCAAAGGTTTGCTAAGCCACATGTCAACCGAATACGATGTCCGAAATACGATCAAGGAACAATATAAATTGTTCAGGGCTGAAGGGCATTAGAAACAAGTCAAAAGGCAAACGGATAAAGTAAAAGCCTGACATTTAGGGCAGAAACTCCTGATTTGTCGGGAATAAAACTTCATAATTTTTTCCGACATTTGTCCTGAAATAAAAAAGCAATACACATTGAAAGAAGTTTCTAAAAAGAAAGTCATAGTGCTGAAAAAAAAGGCAAGTCAGCCGGACATTTCGCCCGCTACTGATGGTTTGATTCGGCTGAACAGGTTTATTTCCAACTCAGGCGTTTGTTCAAGGCGCGATGCCGACAAGCTGATTGCCGATGGTAAAGTGACTGTAAACGGAGAAGTGGTTACTGAACTCGGACGAAAAGTCTCGCTTGATGACGACGTTCGGTACGAAGGCAAACCGCTGAACCCCGAGCGCAAAGTTTACCTGCTGTTGAATAAACCCAAAGGATTTGCCACAACGGTCGACGACCCTCATGTGGAACGCACGGTGATGCAGCTGGTCGAAACTGCCTGTAAGGAACGAATCTATCCGGTTGGCAGGCTCGACATGCAAACCACGGGACTACTTCTGTTTACCAACGATGGTGATTTGGCCAAAAAATTGACCCATCCCAGCTACGAGCGCGAAAAAGTATATCATGTTCAGCTCGATAAAGATATTTTTCAGGAAGACCTGGATAAAATCAGGCAGGGCTTTGAACTGGAGGATGGCTTTATTGCTGCCGACGACATTCAGTTGATCGATCCGCACGACAAACGGCAGGTTGGCATTGAAATTCATTCAGGAAAAAACCGCATTGTGCGCCGTATTTTTAATCACTTTGGCTATCAGGTTGAAAAACTTGACCGGGTGGTTTTTGCCGGATTGACCAAAAAAGACTTGCCCCGCGGGCGCTACCGTTTCCTGACCCAACAGGAAATCAGTTTTCTGAAAATGAATTGATGTAATGAAATTAACTTTTGCAGACTAATCAGCTACGCGTTGGAAAAAGAATTTTTACAAATTATCACCGAGAATCAGGGAATCATTCACAAGGTTTGTTCCATCTACTGCGATTTGGAAGAAGACCGGCGTGATTTGTTTCAGGAAATTTTGGTGCAGTTGTGGAAATCTTACCCTTCGTTTCGGTCCGAATCCAAGTTTTCGACCTGGATGTACCGGGTAGCCCTGAATACAGCGATTACCAGTTTTAAGAAAGATAAGCGGCAACCCGACCGGTCAGGTATTTCGTACGAAAGCCTGCAGTTGGCCGAAGACCTTTACGACTCCGCAATGGAAGACCGGATTAAGATGTTGCACACCGCTGTTGCGCATTTGACGGGTATTGAAAAATCGATTATCCTGTTGTTTCTCGAAGATAAAAAATACGAAGAAATTGCAGAAATTACCGGAATCACCCAGAATTACGTGCGCGTAAAAATGAACCGGATCAAGAAGAAGTTGAAGTTGATAATGAATATAGAAGAATAGATGGATTTAAAGGATTTAAAATCGGCGTGGGATACATATTCTTCTCAGGAGGTGGATAAACATCGGCTTGGAAAGGAAACTATTCATGAGTTGCTGAAAAACCGGACCATAACCATGGTCGACCGGATTGACCGCAATATCCGGATTGGTATGGGTGTTTTGCTGGTTTTTATTGCGTATGTGTTGCTCGACGATATTTACTTTTCAAAAATGCTGCTGAAAGACCCCATCGAATATCCGGACTGGATGATTCCGATGGATGTATTTTCGAATGTTCTGATTGTGACCACGTACTTGTTTTTTGTATTGCGTTATCTTCGGATTAAGCGGAGTTTTTCGCCTGACACCCAACTGAAAGATCTGTTAAACGGCATTCTGGATACCTTGAAAACCTACCGCCGGATGTTTTATCTTGCGGTAGTAATCTTACTTATCAACGTGATTGTAAGCTTCACTGCCGGGTTCTACATAGGGGTCAAATACAAAGTTGGCTCAGCCACTGGCGGTATTGAGAATCTGGCTGTTTCCAGAATACTGATTATTATCGGTGTTGGTCTGGCGGTTCTGGTGCCCATGATTGCCTTAATTTTTTTATTGCTTCGCTGGGGCTTCAATAAACTTTACGGGAAATACCTTCAATCACTCAACGATACCCTGAACGAGCTGGACGAATCGGAAGCCAGTGATTAGATAATAATTACATCGCATCTTTTGGCCTGAATAGTCGTTGCCCGGTCTGCTGAACCTTTCAGGCCGGAAAAGCATTCTGTCTTTGACTTGTGTATAAAGAGTAGCTATGGGTAGAGAGGGAAGAGCGAGCTCTGCGAGTGAGGGGTGAGTAAAAAAACGAACGATTTGAAATATGACATTTTTTATTTCTATAACTTAATGGTCATTTTCGTTAAAAACCTTCTGAAACCCGCGGCGGGACACGTCTCCTGCCAGCGGGACGCCCAGATTTTCAGCGGGACGATGATTTCTGCCAGCGGGACAACAAAATCTTCAGCAGGGCGGCAATTTCCTCCGGCGGGACGGCAAAATCTTTAGCGGGACGGAGAAAATTCCAGCAGGGCGAGTGGAGACGGGTGTTTTAGCAGTTTATCCCCGACAGGGTTCCAAACCCTGTCGGGGATAGCAGCGCGGCCACAATAAAGGAAACGAGAAACAATAACTGAATAACCGGACATAAGATACTTATGGCAAAAATCAATGTACAACAAACTGATGTAACCATCCTGCAAATCAACGAGACGGATTACATTTCGCTAACCGATATGGCAAACGCAAAAGAAAGTGAAAGCCGTGCAGCCGATATTATTAAAAACTGGCTAAGAAATCGGTATACACTTGAATTTCTGGGTGCTTGGGAACAAATTAATAACCCCAATTTTAAAGTGGTCGAATTTGACCACTTTAAATCTCAGGCTGGCTTGCCAAGTTTTGTATTAAGCGTATCGGAATGGATTGAAAAGACAAATGCCGTTGGAGTAATTGTAAGAAAGGGTAAATATGGCGGTACTTATGCACATAAAGATATTGCATTTGAATTTGGCTCGGCTATCAGCGTTCGTTTTAAGTTGTATTTGATAAATGAATTCCAGCGCCTGAAAGAAGAAGAGCAAACACAGCTTGGCTGGTCGGCAAAACGTGAGCTGGCAAAGATCAACTACCACATTCATACCGATGCCATCAGGCAACATTTAATACCTGCCGAACTAACCAAAGAGCAAACGTCGGTGGTTTACGCCAGCGAAGCCGATGTGCTGAATGTGGCGCTTTACGGCATTACGGCCAAACAATGGCGCGAAGCAAACCCGGAATTGAAATGGAATATCCGCGATTATTCGACCATCAACGAGTTGATCTGCCTGTCGAACATGGAAAACATTAATGCTGTTCTTATCAACGATGGAGTTTCGCAACGCGAACGATTGATTCGTCTGAATAAAATTGCCATACAACAAATGCAGGTGCTCACGAATGTTGAGAACCGCAAAATGTTAAAATAACCATGCAACTTAACCTCCTTTAGCCATCGCGGGAACAAATGATTAATTGTTAACAGATTCGATGAGCTTACAGCCCCTTTGCCGATAAACGATTTAATTGTATATCTTTGCGGCGACTTTTAAAATCTTCATTCATAAACAAATGGCACACAAATCCGGATTTGTAAACATCATCGGAAATCCCAATGTCGGGAAATCGACCATCATGAACGTGCTGGTGGGCGAGCGTTTATCGATCATTACTTCGAAAATGCAAACCACCCGTCACCGCATCAAAGGGATCGTAAACGGCGATGATTTCCAGATTGTTTACTCCGACACACCCGGAATCCTGAAGCCCAATTACAAACTTCAGGAAACCATGATGAAGTTTGTGAATACAGCCCTGATTGATGCCGATGTGATTCTGTATGTGACCGATGTGGTTGAGTCGCCCGGCAAGAATGAAGAATACATTGAGCGGATTAAAAGTTCGGAAGCTGCCGTTATTGTGCTGATTAATAAAATCGATCTTTCGACCCAGGAAAAGGTAATGGAGTTGTACAATTACTGGCGCGAAAAACTTCCGCTGGCCAGTGTATATGCTGTTTCGGCCATCGAGAAATTCAATGTGGCACAAATTTTCGATCGCATCCTGGAATTGCTGCCCGAAGGTCCGGCTTATTTTCCAAAAGATGAAATGACCGACCGCAACGAGCGGTTCTTTGTCAGCGAGATTATCCGCGAGAAGATTTTGCTGAATTACGACAAGGAAGTTCCTTACTCGGTTGAAGTTGAAGTGGAACAATTTAAAGAAGAAGATAAAATACTGAACCTGATGTGTGTGATCCATGTGAATCGGGAGAGTCAAAAAGGGATCATCATTGGTCATCAGGGGAAAGCGCTGAAGAGAGTGGGTACGGAAGCCCGTATCGATATGGAAGAGTTTTTTCAGAAGAAGATTTTCCTTCAGTTATACGTGAAAGTAAATAAAGACTGGCGCGAAAAAGACCGCTCATTGAGTGGATTCGGGTACGATATGGAGTAAAGCCCCCTTTCCGTTCCCCCGTAGGGGGAAAACTTAGGCAGGCAACCAATAAAAAATAAATTAATATAACAGAATAACCAAAAGCCCCTCCTGCGGAGGGGTTGGGGAGGCTTTAATGAGTAACATAATAGCAATAGTAGGTCGCCCGAATGTGGGCAAATCGACCCTTTTTAACCGGTTAACCGAATCGAGGAAAGCCATCGTTGACGAATCGGCAGGAGTAACCCGCGACCGCCAATATGGAAAAGGAGTTTGGAACGGAATCGATTTTTCGGTGATTGATACCGGCGGATATGCCGTCAATTCAGAAGATATTTTTGAAGGAGAAATCCGAAAACAGGTCATGCTGGCCATTGAAGAGGCCGACGTGATTTTGTTTGTGGTGGATGTGGAGAATGGCGTGACCGATATGGATGAGGAAGTAGCCGCCGTATTGCGCCGCTCAACCAAAAAAGTATTCATTGCTGTAAACAAAGTCGACAACAACTCCCGTATCATCGATTCACACGAGTTTTATTCACTTGGATTGGGCGAATTGTATTGCATTTCGTCGATGACCGGTAGCGGAACCGGCGAATTGCTCGATGCCATCGTTCAGGAATTCCCTGAGAAAGTGATGGATGAAACGGAAGAAAATGTTCCGCATTTTGCCATTATCGGACGTCCCAATGTTGGTAAATCGTCGTTTATCAATGCACTGACCGGCGATGACCGCAACATTGTGACCGAAATTGCAGGCACTACCCGCGATTCGATTCACACCCGCTATAATAAGTTCGGCCACGACTTTTATCTGGTTGATACGGCCGGGTTGCGCAAACGCACCAAGGTAAAGGAAGATGTTGAATTCTATTCGACCATGCGCTCCATACGTGCCATCGAAGATTCGGATGTGTGTATCCTCATCCTGGATGCCACCCGCGGAATGGAAGCACAGGATGTTTCCATTTTTCACCTGATTGAGCGGAACAAAAAGGGAGTGGTGATTTTGGTCAACAAGTGGGATTTGATTGAGAAGGACAACTCAAGTACAATCGAGTTTACCAAACAAATAAAGGAACGCATTTCCCCGTTCGTCGATGTTCCGATACTGTTTATTTCGGCGCTAACCAAACAGCGAATCCTGAAAGCCCTTGAAACAGCGGTTGAAGTGTATGAAAACCGCAGCAAAAAGGTTAAAACTTCGGAATTGAATGAAGTGATGCTGAAAGCGATTGAGGCTTATGCGCCGCCATCAATAAAAGGCAAATACGTGAAGATTAAATATGTGACTCAGTTGCCTAGCAAAACGCCGAGCTTCGCTTTTTTTGCCAACCTCCCGCAATACATTAAAGAGCCTTACCGTCGTTATCTGGAAAATAAAGTTCGCGAGAACTTTAACTTTTCGGGTGTTCCGATCCAGATTTTCATGCGAAAGAAATAGAGCTACAACAAACCTGTTTAAGCCGTTTTGTTATAAATCCAATTTTTTTGTGTTTGTCACCCCGAATTTATTTCGGGGTCCGACTTTCAACGTGTGATCCTGAAACAAGTTCAGGATGACCGGATTGGAAATTTTATAACAAAACGGCTTTTAATTTCCGTTGTGTGTCAGTTGTGCAATTTTCTCAGGTTTTCCCAATACATAAACAATATCGTCGGGTTCAAAAACAAATCCTGACCCCGGATTCTCAAATATTCTTTCTCCTCTTTTGGCTGCGACCACTGTCAGCCCAAATTCTTTGCGCAAATGAATATCTTTCAACGATCTTCCGGGGAAAACCGAATAATCAGCAGCTTTAAGCGCCACAATTTCCACGTCCGGAATTTCTTCGCTGAGGGTAAATGTGTTGTTCTCATCTTTTTCCCTGAAAATGCCGTAGTTGTCGTCCCGGATACGGGAGATGGCAGCCTCGATTTCACCCTTCGGGATGAGCAGTTTCTTTAGAATCCTTTCAAACAGGTCGATGGCTGTTTCAAATTCTTCAGGAATAACCTGGTCGGCTCCCATTTCATACAAATCCTCAATGTCGGAAACATATTTGGCCCGCACGATGATATTGGCGTGTTTATTCAATGCTCTAACTTTTTCGATGATGCCGAGGGCCGTAATGGCATCGCCGATGCTGATTACCACGATCTCGGCCGTTTCAACGTGTGCTTTCCGAAGAATGGGTTCATTCATGGCATCTCCGTAAACCGCCATTTCTCCTCGTAGTTGTCTTTTGCGAACCTCCGCCGGATCGAAAATAACCGAAACGTAGGGTAATTTCATTCGGTTGGCCATTCGCGAAAGGTTTAGCGAGCGTGAATCTTTCCCGATCAGCACAATATGGTTCTGCATTTCAGGTACTTCAATTTCCTGAAGCGGGAACAGACCTTTAATCAGGAACTGCGGTATGGGCAGTTTCAGCATTAAATTAGCTGTTGGTTTGGCCACCATGATCAGGAAAGGTGAAACAGCCATCGAAACAATTGTTACTGCCAGAAAAAGCTGGTAAAAATGATCAGTTAAAATCTGGTAAGTCTGACCCGTTTTGGCGAGGATAAATGAAAATTCACCAATCTGGGCCATGGCAATTCCCACCACGACAGTTCCACGGAACGTGTGCCCGAGTACAAAAGCAGTCCCTCCGGCCACAAAGGTTTTGATAGCGATAACCAGCAAAACGGTACCCAGTACCAGAACGATATGTTCGGCCACAAAACTCAGGTCGAGTAACATGCCGATGGAAACAAAGAAAAAGCTGGTAAATGTATCTTTAAACGGCACCAGGTGGCTGAAGGCGTTCTGGCTGTATTCCGAGCGCGAAATCATCAATCCGCCGAGGAAAGCACCAAAAGCAAGCGACATGCCCAATTCGGAAGTTAGTAAAGCCACCGCCAGGCAAACCAGCAGGATGCTCATCAGAAATAATTCCTGGTTTTTGGTCAGGGCAATCAGGTGCAGCACCCGGGGCATAATCCAGCGGTTGCCCACGTAAACCAGGGCGATGATGAAAAGTGTTTTAGTTCCCAGGCCTATCAGTTTTGGCCCGATTGCGGTAGTTGCGCCTCCCAGCATGGGAGTCAGCAAAATTAAAGGAATCAGTATGATATCCTGAAAAATGAGAATTCCAACCACCGTTCGCCCGTAATTGGATGTGACTTCGCCTCGCTCCTGAAGGATTTTCAAAACCAGCGCGGTACTGCTCAATGCCGTCAGGAAACCGATAAAAACCGCCGAACCCCAGCTCATATCGTACATTCGGGCAAACAGCGCGGTTACCCCGGCGGTAAATACCAGTTGAATGAATCCGCCAAAGAAAACGATATTGCGGATTTTGATCAGGTGATTCAATGAAAATTCCAACCCGATTGTAAACATGAGCAGAATGATACCGATTTCGGCCATAAATTCAATCTCGTGCGGCGACTGAATAATTGACAGCAGCGAGGGACCTGCAACAATTCCGGTGAGTAAATACCCGATGATGGTCGGTATCCTGATTTTGGTAAACAGGTAGTTGACCGCTGTTGCAAAAGCGAAAATGATGACAATATCTTTGAGTATAGCCAGTTCCATGTTGCAATTTACTGCAATTTACCCGAAAAACCATTAAATAAATCTTAGGAAAGGGTTATTTTTCCCGTGCGAAAGTGTTTATTTGATTTTCATTAGAGAGAATCTGGATTTGATGATCCGCAAAGCAGAGAAGGCATTTCTCCATTCGTTTTGTCTTAGACATTTTCGGCCAACGGCAAAATGAAATAAAATGTACAACCTTCGCCGTCAATGTTGCGGCTCTCAACACCGACTTCGCCATTTAGCTTTTCAATGATCCGTTTGACAATGGAAAGACCTAATCCGTGTCCTTCGGCATGCAACGTGTCAAGCCGGGTAAATTGACTAAACAGCATAGCCATTTCGGCTTCCGACAATCCTTTGCCGTTGTCTTTAATCCAGAATTTTGCTTTATTCTCCGGAAGAATTTCACATCCAAATTCAATAACAGGAGGCATTCCGCCGTACTTCAATGCATTGCTCAGGTAATTGATCCAGACTTCTTCGAGCCACGATTCGTAGCCTAAAGCCATCGTCCATGATTCGGGAACCAGCACTTTCGCATTCTTTTCGTTAATCATGTCCTTCACCCGGTCAATTGAGTCATTAATCACCTTCAGCATATTTACTGAAACCGGTTTGATTTCCTGTTGACGTACCGAGGCGAGGGTCAGTAATTCGCGGGTGATATACATGGTTTTGGTGGCCGACTGGGCAATCAGATCATTAATTTCGAGCAAATCATCTTTAGGTATATTATCAAAGTCTGATTTAATCAGGTTACTGGCTGTCACAATAGACCCCAGCATGTTTTTCAGATCGTGCGCCACCGTGTGCGAGAAAGCATCCAGATCGGCAATCAGCTTTTCCTTCTCCTGGATTTCGCGGGTAAGCCGAATGTTGGCTTCTTTTATTTTTTCTTCGGCATGAATATGATGGGTGATGTCTTTCATAATAATCAATCTTCCGGTTTGCTGCTTCTTCTGATCGAACAGCGAACTCGACTGCAAATCGAAATAACGTGTTTCTCCATCAATTTCATGTGAGATTTCGGTTCTGAATTCATCGTGTTTAATGATTTCATCGATCAGTTGTTTCCTGTGAGGAAAAACATCTTCTGCTTTTTGTCCGATAACTTTCTTTTTATCTGAATCAAGCAGACCAAGCATAGCTGGGTTGTAGTCGGCTATCCGTAGCGATTTGTCCACAATCAGGATGGCATCCGGAAGAATGTCGATAAGCTTGTTGCGACCAAACGGAACCAGTTCGAACATTTTGTATTGAGCCATATTGATCGCAATCAAGGTCCCGGTAAACAGAAATGTGAAGGGTGTCCAATCGAATCCGGGAATGGGATTGACCTTGAAAATATAAATCAGGTTCCCGACAGGAGGAAGCAGCGAGGCAATAAACAACAGCGAAATCTGACGCCGGTAATGGACCGAAAGCCTGAAATAGAGCAGGAAAACATGAATAATTCCGGAAAACAAAGCGATGTAGGCTAACAGGGTCATGAGCCAGAACAGCGGACCATACACATAGTCGGTGGCATTGGTTTCCGGGTTCACCGAGTAACTGCGCCAGTGAAGGTGGTGCAGTTCGTTGGTAAACGGGGAAAGAATAAACAAGGTGGCAAGAGCATAAACCAGGAAAATGTACTTCTGTTTCAGAAACTTATTGTGCGATGAAAAAGCCAATGCAAAAAACATGAACGAAACCGGACCATAAACAATTCCGAGGTACGAAAATTTTGACCACAGTATTTTGGTTTCAAGGTCGGTGGCGGCAAATTCGAAAGCGTATGTAAATGCCCAGACGGATGAGGCCAGCTGCCAGATCAGCATGAACTTAACGCCGGGAGTCGATCTGTATTTGATTAGAAAGAAAAAAGTAATAATCCCGATCAGCCCGCCAATCAGCAGAAGCAGAAAGAGTGGAGTGACTGTGTAGCCGGTTAAGCTAAAAGTTAGGTTGTCCATGATCTGTACGCTTAAAATCCTGACAGTTCCCATTCAAAAATTCCGTTCAGAAACGGCTGTGAAAATAAGAATTAATGCTGAATTTGGATTGAATTTAACTGGCTAATAAATGTTCGATCATGATTTTTGAACCGATGATAATTAAAATCAGTCCGCCTAATATTTCGGCGTACCGGTTGATTTGGGGACCGGTCTTTTTGCCAAGTAAAATGCCAAGCATCGAAGCGATAAAGGTAACAGTCCCGATTATAAAAATGGCAATCAGAATTCTGTCAAGCAGGGTGGCAAAGCTAAAGCCAACAGCCAGGGCATCAATGCTGGTGGCCAGCGATAAAAGTAATATAACCCGGATATGCAGCGGATTTTTAATTTCTCTTTCTTCGGAATTGATAAAACTCTCGATGATCATTTTGCCTCCAATCAGGCTTAACAGGCCAAATGCAATCCAGTGGTCAACCGGTTCAATCAGCGATTTGATGCTGTTGCCTACAAGCCAGCCGATCAATGGCATAAATGCCTGAAATAAAGCTAAAAAAATGGCAATTTTTGCTGCCTGAAAAAAACGGATATTGGGAAGGTTCAAGCCGCTGCAAACTGATACTGCAAACGAATCGAATGAGAGCCCGACGGCCAGGAAGAAGATTGTTAAAATTTCCATCCGAAGTAAATTGAGCGACAAAACTATAAAAATTTTCAGCAGAAATTAGTCCGTAATAGTTATTCTCTCCATAATCGATCTGATCAACTCGTTTCGCTGATTATACAAGCGTTTCAATTTTCTTCTGGATGTTTTTCCCCCCGAGGGAAAAGTAATCTCTGCAAATACCAGCCGGTAATACTCCAGCAATCGCCAGGCTATTTTCCCGGCAAAAGGCATTAACATCAGGCAAAGAAAAGCTGCAATCCATGAACCTGTTAACAGGCCAACCAACGTAGCTTCCGGAATGTAAAAAAGTGGAAAGAAAATCAATCCGGTAACAAAGTTGAAGGTGCTCAGGAAGGTAATATTTTTCACTTTCCGGCGAAGTATTCTGCGGGGGACGAAGAACGGAACGGCATTGAAAATAAATCCAAAAGCGAAAAGCGGCAGGGTGAGAAGAGAAGCCAGAATCTTCCCGGTCAGCTTAAATAGGGAAGTTTCTCCTGCACGGACTACCTGTTTGTCGGATGATCCGGCCGCCGCAACAGCTTCAAAATATCCGGAACATTCGGTCAGCAACGATTTAAATTGTTCGGGACTTTCTGCTTCCAGATTTTCCAGCCTGACAATCAGTTCTTTTTCGGCCAGGAACAGCTGCATCGTTGAGTTTTTACTGAAACTGCGGGTTCTTGCGAACGCTTTTCCGGCCACCTGACGCATATTTTCATAATCGTTGTAATACGTTTCGCTGACGATGTGCAGGGTTAGCGGGCGAAGCCGGGCATAAATTTCGTCGCGCAGCGAAAGCATGGCTTTCTGCGGATTTTCGACATATTCTGCGCGATATTTGTCAACTTCGATAGACTTGCCGTATTGCACAATCAGTGTGCGGTTGAACCACCAGTAGTGGCTGTAAAAAATACCAACCGGTACAATTTGCAGGTTGAGGCTGAACTTGTTTTTTTCTTCGGCTTCAAGGGCGATACGCGGGATGGCTTTTTTGTGTGGCAGCATCTGCCTCCGGCCCGAATGGGCAGCTTCAGGAAACAAAGCGACTGTTTGCCGGTTTTCGAGCAGACGGGTAACCTGTTCAAAAATCTGTTCGTTGTTCGACAGGTTTTCTTTTCCGTCGCGAATGCGATATACCGGTAGCAATTTCAGGTATCTCAAAATCCGGTCGACGGTTTTCGATTTGAAAATATCGGCCCGTGCCAGCCACACCGTTTGAAACCGATTAGTGCAAACCAAAGCCAATGGATCCATCAGGGCATTTTGGTGGTTGGGAGCAAAAATGATGGGCTTGTTTTGAGGGATCAGCTCACGACCGGTCACAACTATTTTGCCGTGCGTGAGCCAGAACGCAAAACGCACATACAGCCTGATTAGTTCGTATCCTTTTGACCAGGTTTTCATCTAGGCAAGCACCGGTTTTCGCGACCAGAAAAATGCGAGCGACAGGCCACTGATGATGTGCCAGATTCCCCACCAGGCTGCAATGACAGCCATTCCGCCTAATTCCATTTCAGGAGGAAATATTTTGGGATTAAACATCAGCGCCAGTGCCAGCCCCGAATTTTGGATGCCGGTTTCGATGGCGATTGTTCGTTGGTCATGCTGGGGACATTTCATGGTCAGGCTAAAGAAGTAACCGGTTGCCAGGGCCAGCCCATTATGCAATAGTACGATAAAGAAAACCAGGTGAACGTAGCTGGTAAATTGCGAAAAGTTAGCTGAGAGCATGGCAATAACCATGATAACAAAAAACAACAGCGAACCACGGTTAATGGGTTTCTTGATTTTACTGGTCAGTTCGGGAAATTTCCTGGACACAAACAATCCGATTATGACCGGTATTCCGAGCAAAATGAAAACAGTCTGAAACATTTGGTATTTGTCAATTTCCAACGGCCGGACCAATCCCGCAGCGCTGTGGGCATTGTAAAAGTCGATGTAGAAATTTCCCCAGAGTGCAAAATTGAATGGAGTAAAAAAGATGGCGGCCATGGTTGACGCTGCGGTAAGGCTCACCGAAAGGGCCACATTACCGCGAGCCATTGAACTGATAAAATTGGAGATATTCCCTCCCGGGCAGGCTGCAACCAGAATCATTCCCAAAGCAACCGTTGGGGTGGGATTGAGCAGCAGCACCAGCAGGAAAGTAAAAGCCGGCAACAAAAAGGTCTGGCTGATGAACCCGACGATGGCCGATTTTGGTTTTTTAATGATGTCTTCAAAATGTTCAATCTTGATGTCGAGGGCAACACCAAACATGATAAACGCCAGGGCAATATTCAGAAAGAGTAAGCCTGATGTTGAAAAATTCAGGCGGACATGGTCAAGTACTTCAAGGGAACTGTTCATAAAAGTCTCTCGTTTAGTGAAGTTCGCGGCTTAAAAGTAAAAAACTATGGATGAAACCAAAGCTTTCGTCCATAGTTTTTTTTTAAAAAGACGCAGGTTGTGGATTTAAAATTCCAGCAAATTCATGATTTTTTTGGGAATATCCGTATTTTCCATGATACCGGTAAAATTTTCGGCGCCGGGCCCGTAAGCAAAAACGGGAACCATAGTGGCGGTGTGGTCGCCGGTTGGAAATGCGCCTTTTACCACACCCGATTTCATATTGCCGCCAACCAGGGCAAGGCCGCCGGTTTCGTGATCGGCTGTCACAACGATCAGTGTTTCGCCGTCGTTGGCTGCAAATGCAAGGGCTTTGCCAATCGCCTGGTCAAAATCGAGCATCTCATTAACCACATACCTGACGTTTTTTTGATGGGCGCCCCAGTCAATCTGAGAGCCTTCAATCATGATGAAAAATCCTTTTTTGTTCTGATCCAGAATATTCAGCGCAACCCGCGTTGACTCAGGCAGACTCATTTTTCGTTTGGGCGCAGGATCGTTATGTTCGTCGGCAGTTAATCCGGCCAGTTTGCCAGATTTTACCTTTGCAATCTCATCCATATCGCGCAAAACCAGGTATCCTTTCTGTTTCAGTTCGCCGGTCAGGTCTCGTTTGTCTTTGCGCTCTGCAAAATGTTTGTATCCGCCGCCAATAAATACATCGATATCTGTTTTCAGAAAGTCGGCAGCAATATCCTCGTAGCTGCCGCGGCTTCCCTGATGGGCGATGTACGAGGCTGGCGTGGCATGAGTGATAGCCGATGTGGAAACCAATCCGGTGGCCAGACCTTTTTCTTCGGCCATTTCCAGAATTGTTTTAATGGCTACTGTATCGGTATTTACACCGATGGCGCCGTTGTATGTTTTTTGTCCGGTTGAAAGAGCCGTTCCTCCTGCGGCAGAATCGGTAATGTATTTGTCAGATGATTGAGTTTTCGAAAATCCGACGTGCTTAAAATTGTCGAGAAATAAATGTCCTCCGTTGGCAGTCAGCCCGGCAAAAACATGAGAAGTTCCCATGCCATCGCCAATCATCATGATTACTTTTTTTGGTTTTTTTGCTCTAAATTTCTGAGGAAAATTTTTCACTTCGTATTTTGGTCCCTCCGGATAGATTTTGGTTGAATCTTCTTTGGAAACCGACTTGTAGTTTTCCTGGCTAAAGAGTTGCTGAACAGCAAAAAATAGGGTGAAAGCAATTAATAATTTTAGCTTCATAAAATATGATTTAATTGGTTTATGTTGGTGTTTCAATAAATATTACCTGCGGATAAAAATAACTGAATTTGATTTCATAAAGAAAGTTATTTCGTTAACAAGGTGTGATATTTTTTGAAAAAAAAATCTCCTGACTGTATTTACTTTTGACTGAATTGTTTTTCCCATCCCTCCCGGTCAAATGTTTCATTGATGCCGTAATCAATCCGGGTTTCGCTCACAACATCTTTCAGGATATTAAGCGAACGGAAATTTATAATAATCTGCTCCGCCTTTTTGTAACTCAGGTGGGCAATCCGGGCATATTTGCTGACCGAGATCTTTTCGTTGTGCTCTAAATAATTGAGCAACGTTTTTTCATCATCCGAATAATTGATCAGGATGCCCTGCGAACTCCGCTGTCGCTTCCAAACTTCGATCATGATTTTGCCAGACAGCCTGTTTTCGTCGTCTTTCCGGAAATAGGCCCACCATTTTCCTTCTTCATCGCGGGCAAAATGAGGTTTTTCGTTGCTGGGTTCCACGATCACTTCCAGCACCGTTTTACCTTCCAGGATATGTTGTTTCGTGGTGAAGTGAATTTCAGGTTTTGAATAGATTTTGGCAGCCGACTCAACCATGTAATATTCTTCTTCAGACCGGACACCTGCAATCCGGCCATTATCTTTCACTCCAATCAGCAACCGCCCGCCATCGGTGTTGGCAAAGGCAACCAGCGACCGGGCAATTTTCCGCGAATCGCTGATGCAGTATTTAAAGTCCTGCGTTTGGTGCTCGCCCTGAAGGATGAGTTTTTGTATATAATTGCTCACGGCTAAATGTGTTCCAGGTTTCAAGTTTCAAGTTACGGGTTGCGAGATGCGTGTTACGGGTTAAAACTACGTTCACAACAATTACATCCCGACAACATTTACAACCTTCTTCTATACCTCAATCCCAAATAAAATCCTCACCAAATATCCCAAACCAAATGAGATCAGTCCAACGACGGTGCTCAACACAACCATTTCGACAAAGCGTTTCCGGAAGGGCTGATCGTTGGCCACCGAAAGGTAATACGTGAACAGGAATACAATCACGATGGAATCAAACAAGGCCACCAGCAGCGCCACAAATGGCGAAGTGAAGATCAGGTACGGAGCCACCAGAAAAATTACTGCTATAACGTAGGCAATGCCTGTAAAAACCGATGATTTGATTGCCAGATCGTCTTTGCCTTCAGCTTTATTCGACAGATATTCGGATGAAGACATCGACAGCGCCCCGGCAATTCCGGTAATAATTCCGGCCAGTGCAACCAGTCGTGTGTTCTGCAGGGCAAAAGTTAAACCGGCCAGTGTTCCTAAAATTTCAACCAGGGCATCGTTCAGTCCCAGCACAATTGAACCCATGTATTTCAGATGTTCTTCCTGAATGAGCCCGAGCAATTCTTTTTCATGTTGGTTTTCATCTTCGGCAACGCTCAGGGCTTCGGGGACTTCAGTTGCAATCAGTCCGTAATTGATTTGAGCTTTTTCTTCGCCTTTCTCCATCAGCTTCAGACCGAAAGTCAGACCAAAAATCTTCGAAATCCAGTAGTATTTTCTGATTTCCCACGAGTCGGGCGAAACCTCTTTGTTGGTATGGGCCGCCCACATTTTGTAATGTTTCAGCTCATCGTTGGCTATTTGTTTCAGTACCTGCCGGTTCTCCGGGTCGCGGATTTGTTCGGCCAGCCGGTTGTAAATGTGATACTCGGTAATTTCTTCACGCTGGGCGTGAATCAGTTGCTGGCGAACTTCAGGCGAAATTGGTTTTTTGATCATGATGTTAACGATTGAAGGGTTGAATTACTGAAGGACTGGTCTTCGACAAGCTCAGACACCGAATTTTTACTTTTGCCTTCTGCCTTTTACCTTTTTACTTGTTTTCACTTCATCCACTCGTACATCTGGTAATGTTCTGCCGTCATGCCCAGATGCTCGTAAACACCATGGGCCGATACGTTTGTTTTATCTGCATACAAACGAATTCCGCGTAAATTGACATCAGCGGCAACCAGTTCCTGAATGTGTTTGTACAACCGGCTGAAAACCCTTTGTTTCCTGAATTCAGGACCAACGTAAACCGATTGAATCCACAGAACGGTTCCATTGCGCCAGTCGCTCCATTCGAAGGTGGTGAGCAGTGACCCGACAACTTTCCCGTCGGCTACGGCTACGTAATATGAGCCTTTGGCAGAATCAGCAAAAACGGCTGCAACCCCTTTTATTACGGTAGACTTGTCGAGTTGCAATTGTTCGGTTTCCCAGGCCATAGCCAGTTGAAATTCGACGATACTGGCTGAATCAGATTCTGTTGCTTTACGGATGATCATGATTTTTCACTGTTTAAAATCGCTAAATTAAAAAATACTTCGGTTTATCCCTTCCTGAAAATTAGTTGGGCTTAAAACCTGAAATGCCGGGCATTGTTCATCGGTAAACGTAGTTTTTCGTAATTTGCCCGATATTTTGATGATACAGGTTATGGTGAAAATTGTGGTTGCTTCAAAAAATCCGGTGAAACTGGATGCGGTGAAAGAAGGCTTGTCGGCCCTGATCGGCGGAGAACTGGAAATCGTAGGTGTGTCGGTTGAGAGCGGTGTTTCCGATCAGCCGATGACAGATGTGGAGACCTTGACTGGCGCGCGAAATCGCGTGTATCGGGCAGGACTTGAATATCCCGGCGCAGCGTATTACGTTGGTCTGGAAGGTGGGGTAGAGGAGACCACTTCAGGATTGATGGCTTTTGCCTGGATGGTGATCAGCGACGGGGTAAAAACTGGGCAGGCGCGTACCGCAAGCTTTTTTCTTCCTTCAAAGGTAGCCGAGCTGGTTCATGGAGGAATGGAGCTGGGTCATGCCGACGATGTGGTTTTTGCCCAGTCGAATTCGAAGCAACAAAATGGTGCGGTTGGTTTATTGACCAACGATGTGATTACCCGTAAATCGCTTTACCGGCCTGCCGTGCAAATGGCTTTTATTCCTTTCCTGAATCCGGAATTGTATCCCTGAAATTTGTTGCGGGTTACGGGTTTCGCATCGAAAATTGGTGATTGGAAATTCGATATTGAAAATTCTTTGATCCCTTCTCTGCTTATTTTGTGGTTGGCATCCCGTTTTGTTTCCCGTAATTTTCGCAGGCAACATCGTTTGGCTCCCACAATTCAACTTTATTGCCTTCAATGTCGATGATATGTACAAACTTGCCAAGCTCGTCGGCAACAATGGAATCTGCGATGGTCACGCCGTTTTTTCTCAATTGTTCAACAAGCGTTTCCATGTTTACCACCCGGTAATTGATCATGAATTCTTTGTCGAAGTATTTGGTTTTTTCCGAAAACGGACTCCATTGCGTAAAGCCTTTTTTTGTGCTGTCGATGGCCTGCTTCCATTCAAAAACGGCGCCATAGGGGTTGGTATTCAGTCCCAGATTTGTTTGGTACCATTCTTTCACTTTTCGGGGGTCTTTGCATTTAAAGAAAATGCCGCCAATGCCTGTAACCTTTCTCTCGTTGATGGATGCGGTTGATTTTCCTGTCATCAGGTTGTTGAACGCGAAACCCAGGCCAAACGATGTGATCAATGCCAATGAAATAAGGATTACTCTTCGCATATTATTTGGTGTTTATGATTTCCCTTTGAGCCCTTCCTGAATCAATTCCTGTAAAACGACAAGATCGATGTCTTCAAGTTTATTGATGTACAGGCACCCAACGCCGGTTTTGTGTTTGCCAAGTTTTTCGAGTTTGGAGGCTTGTGCGTTAATATCCAGTACAAGATGTACTGAAATATTGGCCTTGCGGGGTGAAAAACCGATATGAAACCAATCCACTTCCCGGCCCGTGTTAGGGCTTTTGTATCTTTTTGTTCCAAAGCCAATCAACGAGGCGCCCCACATTTTGGGTTCTTCGCCGCTTGCTTTTTTCATCATTTCAATAATCCTGAAACTGTCCCGACGCTGTTGCTCATCCTTCAGGCTGTTGATGAAGTCTTCCACGCTGGCTTCGGTTTGTTTCGTTTTTATATCGGCTGGCTTGCCCATCATGAACTGCTTTTTGAATTATTTGCTGAAGATGACTCTTTTGCTTGTTCGTTGTACGTTACCCAAAACCCAAAACCCGTAACGCTTTTCTATTGCTCCGTCAATTCTTCCCAGTATTCCACGGCGCGGCGGGTATGTGGAATCACAATGGTTCCGCCCACCAGGTTGGCCACCGAGAAGATTTCGAATATTTCATCGGTAGTCACGCCCATTTCGTAGCATTTGCCGAGATGGTATTTGATGCAATCGTCGCATCGCAGCACCATCGAGGTTGCCAGTCCGAGCATTTCCTTGGTTTTGGCACTCAGCGCACCATCCTGATAGGTCAGTGTGTCGATGCTGTAGATGCGTTTCATTACTTTGTTATCGGCCGCCAGAATTTTCTCGTTCATCTTCTCGCGGTACGCGTTGAAATCGTTAATTAGTTTGCCCATAATAAGCCTCCCCTAACCCCTCCGAAGGAGGGGGATTTTGATTTTCTGTTATATCAATGTTGAAAAAATACAAATATTTTTAATTGCGCTTTTTTAAGCCCTCCCTTTCGGGGAGGGTTTGGGTGGGGCTACTCTACAACCCCAATCAGTGTTGTTTGTGTACACCGCAAAATCTTAACGTGTACATAATCGCCTTTCTGGTAATTCAGCGCCGGAAAAACCGCCACTTTATTTTGTGAGGTTCTGCCAAAAAGTTCTTCTTTGCTTTTCTTCGAAGTTCCTTCCACTAGCACTTCAAAGGTTTTGCCAATGTCGCGCTTGTTGCTTTCGTGCGATAACCGGTTGTGCAGCCGGATGATTTCATCCAGGCGCTGAAGTTTCACTTCTTCCGGAACATCATCGGGCAGATGCTTGTGGGCATAGGTTCCCGGCCGTTCCGAATATTTAAACATAAACGCCATGTCAAACTTCACTTCTTCCATCAGCGAAAGAGTTTCGCAGTGGTCGTCCTCCGTTTCGGTACAGAACCCGCAAAACACGTCGGTGCTCAGTCCGCAATCGGGAATGATGGTTCGGATGGCACGGATTCGTTCCAGGTACCATTCGCGGTCGTATTTGCGGTTCATCAGTTTCAGAATACGTGAGCTGCCCGACTGCAATGGCAAATGAATGTGGCGGCAAATGTTCGGATGTTTGGCAATCATGTTCAGCACTTTATCCGACATGTCTTTGGGGTGCGAGGTGGTGAAGCGGATTCGCATCAGCGGATCGACTTCCGCAACCAATTCGAGCAAATTCCAAAAGCGCACGGGTTTGCGTTCGCCTTCGGGAAGCCATTTGTACGAGTTCACGTTTTGACCCAGCAGCGTTACTTCGCGGTAGCCTTTTTGTGCCAGGTCGCGCACTTCGTTCACAATGTCCTGCGGATCGCGGCTTCGTTCGCGGCCACGGGTATAAGGCACAATGCAGTAAGTACAAAAGTTGTTGCATCCGCGGGTGATGCTCACAAATCCGGCAAGCGTTTTCTCTCCAATCCTGACGGGTGTAATTTTATCGTAGGTTTCGTTTTCCGAAAGTTCAACATTAATGGCGCCGCTTCCCTGCTGTGCCTTGTCGATCAGGAAAGGCAGGTCGCGGTAAGCATCTGGTCCGGCAACGAGATCGACGGCAGTATGCGCGAGTAACTCATCGCCCAGCCGTTCGGCCATGCATCCCAGCACGCCTACGATAAGCTTTTTGTTTTTTCTCTTGAGGCTTTTAAAATAATCGAGCCGGTTCCAGATGCGTTGTTCGGCATTGTCGCGCACCGAACAGGTGTTCAGGAAAATGGCGTCGGCCTGATCGACCTGTTCAACTGGTTCGTAACTCCGGTCCTGAAGGATGGCTGCAACCACTTCGCTATCGGCCACGTTCATCTGGCAGCCATACGTTTCTATGAATAATTTTTTCTTTTCCAACGTGTTTTTGATTTCATTATCCCGCTTTAGGGCCTGCAAATTTCACTATTTTTCAGGAATAAGCAAGAAAACCAGAAACAGGAAAAAGGAGAACGGAAATGGTAAACAGGGGAAACAGTTCCCTGAGTCTATCGGAGGGAACAAAAAATTAACATTCAGAAAAAATCTTTGGATCAGAAAAACGCAGTTTGGGATGGATTGGTAAAAGATATCGCTCCGGAAGTGTTGTTTTTTAATGTTTTATTGAATTATTTTCCATTTTGGGGTATTCGATCAAAAGATCGTTACTGCAATCTTATACTATTAAAAATGTATATTTGCAAACTCAAAACTGATCGTATGAGGTATTGGTGTAGTTTCATTTTCTTCCTTATGCTGCTTGAAGTTCAGGGATTTGCTCAACCGGATACACTAAGGCTGAATCCGGGAGTAACGAGTCAAACGGCCAAAATGGAAGAATTTCTGCAAACTTTACAGATCAGGCAAGACCCCCGCATTACCGATTTACTGACCCGACATGTCCAAATTAATCATAAACGAAAAGGAGCCGACGGATTTCGACTGGAAATCTTTTTCAGTTCGGATAGCAGAGCGCGGGAACAGGCTATGCGGGTCAGGAACGAATTCAATCTCATTTTTCCCGACGTTCCCAGCTACTTGTTGTTTCAAACCCCTAATTTTAAAGTACGCGTCGGCGATTTCCGGAATAAGAGCGAGGCCCTGAAAACCAAGGCATGGATTGCCTCTAAATACCCGAATGCCTTTATTGTCAAAGATATTATCCGGTTCCCGAAATTATATACTGAAAGTGTTGAACAAACCGAAGAACAATGAGCGAATTGATTAAGCATGAGTGTGGAATTGCATTGATACGGTTACGCAAGCCGCTTGAATATTACCAGGAAAAATACGGAACCTGGCAATACGGTCTGAATAAACTGTATTTGCTGATGGAGAAGCAACACAATCGCGGACAGGATGGCGCAGGGATTGTAAACGTGAAAATGGAACTGGAACCGGGTCAGGAATACATCAACCGGCATCGGTCGATCGAACAAAACCCGATCAAGAATATTTTTGACAAAGTCGCCAAGGGCATTAAAAAAGCAGAAAAGAATAAACCCGAAGATGCCGATTTGCAGTGGGTGTACGAAAATGTACCTTTTGCCGGAGAAGTTTACCTGGGCCATTTGCGTTACGGTACTTTTGGACGAAACAGTATCGATTTTGTGCATCCGGTAATGCGTCAGAACAATTGGAAATCGCGAACACTGGTACTCGCCGGAAACTTTAACCTGACCAACACTGACGAGCTTTTCCGGAAACTGATCGCCCTCGGACAGCACCCGAAAGCTTATACAGATACGGTAACTATTTTGGAGAAAGTGGGTCACTTCCTCGACGAAGAAAACCAGTTGCATTTCCGCCAGTATAAAAACGAAGGTTATTCGAACCGCGAAATATCACCGCTGATTGAGAAAAATCTGGATGTGCAAAAAGTTCTCGAAAATTCGAGCAAAGACTGGGATGGGGGCTATACGATTGCAGGATTGTTCGGACATGGCGACGCTTTTGTGATGCGTGATCCGTGGGGAATCCGTCCGGCATTTTATTATTACGACGATGAAATTGTAGTAGTCGCCTCTGAGCGCCCCGTGATTCAAACGGTGATGAACGTGAAAGCCGAAACTGTTCATGAGGTTAAACCGGGTGAAGCGCTGATCCTCAAAAAAGACGGTTCGGTTTCCAATAAAATGATCCGGGTGCCGCATACGCGCCGCTCGTGTTCGTTCGAACGCATTTATTTTTCGCGTGGTAGCGACAAGGATATCTATCAGGAGCGCAAAATGCTCGGCAACCTGCTTTCTCCGGCTATCCTGAAATCGATTAATTACGACATAGAAAATACGGTTTTCTCTTACATTCCGAACACCTCCGAAACTGCTTTTTACGGTCTGGTTCAGGGAGTCCGGCAATATTGTGTTGACTGGAAAATTAAAGAACTCAAAGAACGGAACGGGAGTATCACCAATGAAGAAATGGCGGCAGTAATTTCGGTTGAACCCCGGGTGGAAAAACTGGCCATTAAAGACGTGAAACTTCGCACCTTTATTGCCGACGACGCCAGCCGCGACGATCTGGTTGCCCATGTTTATGATGTCACTTACGGAATTATCCGGGAAAATACCGATACGCTGGTCATTATCGACGACTCGATTGTGCGGGGTACGACCCTGAAAAAGAGTATCCTGAAAATTCTGGACCGCCTGAATCCAAAGAAAATTATCATCGTTTCGTCGGCGCCACAGATCCGCTATCCCGATTGTTATGGTATCGACATGGCTGTGCTCGAAAAATTCATTGCTTTTAATGCGGCCATTCAGTTGCTGAAAGATACCAATCAGCAGCAGGTGATTGATGAAGTTTACCGGAAATGTAAGGAACAGGAAAATCTGCCCAAAGAGGAAATTGTTAACTATGTGAAGGAAATTTATAAACCTTTTAAGGCGGAAGAAGTTTCGGCCAAAATTGGTGAATTGTTAAAACCTGATGACTGCAAAGCCGAGGTGGAGATTATTTACCAGACCATTGAAAATCTGCATCAGGCTTGTTCCAACGATACTGGCGACTGGTATTTCACCGGAAACTATCCGACTCCGGGCGGAAACAAAGTGGTTAATACGTCGTTTATCAACTACATCGAAGGGAAAGACGGAAGAGCATACTAGTTCAAAGTTGCCTTCGATACGCTTCGCTGCTCAGGCAACTGTGCGTTGATCGGAGCCGCTGCCTGAGCCTGTAGAAGGCAGTTTGTTGAAACGTAGAAGGCATAAAGACTTAAAGAGGGATTTCATCTTGAGAAAAGAGATGGAATCCCTTTTTTTATGAAACTACACCAAAATTTGCAGGGTAAAATCTGAAGTGGCAAACCCTTCGCAAAACGCAAATGCTCAATCGGATTCCGGTGGATCGTCTTCGAAATGCGGAAACTTCAGCAGGAGCCATTTGGACCTTCTGTAATTTACCGAGGCTTCAACCGGGGGCAGATGAGGCTTCTGTAATTTACAGAGGTTTCAACCAGAAACAGCTGGGGCTTGTGTAATTTACAGCGGCTCTAACCAGAGCCGAATGAGAGTTCAGTAATTTACAGAAGCTTCAACGCAATAAAAGCGGGGAAGGTAAAAAGAAAACGGGGCCAGTTTGTTCGTGTGAAATAGGGCTACAATTCAAAGTTAAATCCCCGTTTCAACAAATCTTCGTATTTATTGGCATCAAAACGGTAATACCAGGCCCCTTTGCGTGATGATTCTTTTTCCTTTTCTTCCTGTTTTTCGAGCAGGTCCATTGAAAGAAGCTTTCTTCGGAAATTACGTTTGTCGAGCGGTTTGTTGTAAATGGCCTCGTACAGGCCCTGCAATTGCGGAATGGTAAATTTATCTGGCAGCAGTTCAAACCCGATGGGCTGTGTACGAGCCCGGATTTGTAGTTTTTTCAGTGCCCGGTCAACCATGGCCGAATGATCGAAAATCAGTTTGGGCATCGAAGAAATCGGAACCCAGGTAGCGCCATGATTTTTTACCAGTTCCAGATCGGAAGCGTTAATTTTGATTAGTGCAAAATAGGCAACCGAGATAATACGGGCGCCGGGATCGCGGTCAACTTCGCCAAATGTGTATAACTGTTCCATATACACGTTAGATAATCCGGTAAGTTGCAGTAAAATACGTTTGACTGCCTCATCAACAGCCTCATTGTTTTTCAGGAAGCCTCCCATCAGCGACCATTCTCCTTTGGCAGGTTGAAAATTCCGTTTTAGCAGCAGTAATTTCAATTCGCGTCCGCCTTCGTCGTATCCGAAGATGATGGAATCGACCGCTACATGGAATTTTTCGTGTTCGCTGTAATATGACATGGGTTGGTTATTCGGGCAAAGGCCAGTCGCTGGTTTCTTTGTTCCTCAAATAAGTTTCGATGTGGCGGTCTTTCTTTGCTTCGTAAATGTCAGAAATAGTCAGGATAATACCTGTTTCTTCCACGCCTCCGAAATGATCGTTGATCACCGTTCCAAAGGTCTTCATTGAAGGGCTCAGGTTCATGTAGGCATTGATGAGCGGAGGGATGTTCTCTCCAAATTCGCGTACTTTTTGCGATAATATTTTGTAGTCTTCCTTGTATGATCCGCCATTGAAAACCTGCTCCATTTCTTCCATGTTGATTCCCAAATCCATTGGTTTGATGGGAGTAACCAGATTCTCGTCGTCATTAAAATATTTCAGGAAGAAATACTGAATAAGATTGCGGGCATGGGTGTGAAAATGCGTGTACATGGTCACTTTCCCAAAGAAATATTTCATTTCGGGGTGATCGACAATCAGGGCGCCCAATCCGTCCCAAAGGTTATCAAGGGCAAACAGGGCTTTGGCGCCCGCTCTGCTCGATTGGTAATGTGGCTGAACAAACGACCGGCCCAATTCAAGCGTATAAGGAAGATATTCTTTGACAAATTTTTCGGAGAAATTAAAAAGCTTGGTGGTGGCAAGCTGTACCACACCGTTTTTATCAACCGGAAGGTTGTTGCATAAAATATAACGATATCCGCCTATAATTTCTTTTGCTTGTGGATCCCAAACGATCAGCTGTTTATAAGGATCATCGCAGGTGTCGTACTCATCAATGTCAATTTCTTCGCCTAATCCGCCGCCAGCATCCCGAAATGTAATTTCTCTGACACGGCCGATTTCCCGCATAACGTTTGGTGAATCCTGATGGGTTATGATGTAGATTTCGTTGTCGCCTTTGTTCGTTTTCCGCATCAACTTGTCCGGTGTCAGTTCAGCAATCAATGCTTCTTTTGACACAGGTGCAATAATATCCTTCATAACTATTCTATCTGATTTTATGGAGGTACAAAACTAAAAAAAATCTGTCAGAAACGGTTTACGGAACACTTTTTCTTGGGGTTAGGCCTGATTTTGTAATTTGTACACCATGTCTCTTACTTCTGCAGCCCATTGATCGGGGGTTTTGCTTTTGTCAAAATGCGTATAAGGTATTGGCTTGCCAAAAGTGATTGTGAATTTCTGGTTTTTATGCCGGAAAGTCTCGTCGGCCAGGTAAAACATTTCAAGGTTCCATTTCATCCTGAAAAAAGTGCGGAAATTCGCCAGGCTGTAAAAGAACCCCGAGTTGCGCCCACTTACGTGAACCGGAATAACATTCCGCTGGTATTCAATCGACTTGGCTATAAAATGCTTTTTCCATTCGTAATCCTGAATTTTGCCTTTGATGCGCCGTGAAGCAAATCCGGAAGGGAAAATAAGTATTTGATTGTCGGAAGAATAGGCTTCGTGAATTTGCCGTATCACATCTTTGCTATGACCTCCGTGCTTGTTGATTGGAACAAAAATTGGCCTGAGTTGAGGAATATTCATTAATACATCGTTCACCAAAGTAACTGGTGTTCCCAGTAATCGATCGATGTTACACAAAATTAAAAGCGAATCGAAACCGCCAAGCGGATGGTTGGATGCAAAAATGAAATGTCCGGATGCCGGAATATTCTCTGCTCCGATGATCGTTTCGTGCACATTAAAGTGTTTCACCATGCTTTTGGCAAATTCAATCCCTCTTTCATTACCATGGTTGGCCAGAAGTTCGTTGATTTCGTCGATATGCATGATCCTGGTGATGTACCGGTAAACAAATCCGGGCAGTTTTTTAGCCAGCTTCGGATTCTTGTTCATGAACATCTCTTTAATGTTGATCGGCTTAACTGGCTCTTGATTTTCAGTATTCATACTTGCAGTGCTGTTTGAACTGCCGAAATTATAAAATAATTGGCTTGCCCGTTACCCGGGACGGATTGTGATTGTTTGTTCCTGCTTAATTCTTTAGACAATCAGTGTTTCTGTTTAGTTATCAACAACCCTGTTTTTACTCTTCAGAAGTCAATACAGATCATTACTTTTGCATTGCCGAAAAGTTTTATTAACGATTTGATGAAAATTGTGAATAAGATTTAAATCACATTTAATCAAGATCTTAAATATTCTGATTCGCAATTACGCACAGGTTGTAAACAGTTTGTTAACAAATTTTATTGTAGGTTTGCGTGGCTGAAAATGACTGAAAGTGGAAGATGGTGACTAATTCTAATTGATTTTTATTACTTTTACGATTGTATTTTAAGGTATTGGAAGAAAAATGAATTTCTCGGCTGAAAAACAAGCAACCTTCGACGAAAAAGGAAGGGTAGTATTGCCGGCTGATTTCAAAAATGAAATGAGTGGTACTATTCCCGGTGGCCAGTTGGCTGTCGAGATCGATCCCTATGAAAAGTGTCTGAACATTTATCCGATGCCTGAATGGGAAAAACGTATTGCTCACATCCGGTCGAAACTGAATCGTGATAACAAGCAACACAGCCGCCTGCTCGATATGTTTTTTAGAAATTTTAAAATTGTCCCTGTCCCCGAGAGTTGTCGGATCAACATCCCAAACAATTTCCTTGAAAAAGTCGGGATCACCAAAGAGGTAATGTTTACCGGGCAGGCCGACCGGATCAGGCTGTGGGATGCGGCAGAATATGATCGATACATCCAGTCGTTTGACGACTATGAAGGTCAATATGCACAATTGTTTGGTAATGAAGAGGTATAAAGGTGAAAATGGAATATCACATCCCGGTTTTGCTGAACGAAAGCGTCAGCGGATTGGAAATTAAGGCGAATGGCGATTATGTTGACGTTACTTTTGGTGGCGGTGGTCATTCACGCGAAATTTTCAGCCGTTTAAAATCGGGTCGTCTTTTTGCTTTTGATCAGGATGAAGATGCTGCGGCGAATGTGATTGATGATGATCGCTTTTTTTTTATCAGGCACAATTTCAAATACATCCGGAATTTTTTGAGGTATTACCAGGTTGAACAAGTCGATGGTATTTTGGCCGATCTGGGCGTTTCTTCGCACGATTTTGATGTGGCCGAACGGGGGTTTTCATTTCGCTTCGATGGCGATTTGGATATGCGCATGAATCGTGACTCGGCCCAAACTGCTGCCGATTTGGTGAACACATATTCTGAAGAACAGTTGCGCACTTTGTTTCGCGAGTATGGTGAGATTGATAATGCCGGACGTTTGGCTCGTCAACTGGTTAACACGCGCGAAGCTCAACCGATAAAAACCATCGAACAATTTCGCCAGGCCATTATGCCCTGTACTCCTAAATTTCAGGAAAGCAAATATCTGGCAAAAGTTTTTCAGGCATTGAGAATTGAAACGAATAAGGAGATGGAGGTTTTACAGGAGTTTCTGGAGCAAAGTATCGAATTACTGAAGCCCGGTGCCCGGCTGGTGGTCATCACCTATCATTCGCTGGAAGACCGCATGGTGAAGAATTTCATTAAATCGGGCGACTTTTCAGGAAAACAGGAAAAAGATTTTTTTGGAAATGTGGATTCGCCTCTGATTGCCATTAACCGGAAAGTAATTGTTCCGGATGATGCTGAAATTGAGCAGAATCCACGGGCACGCAGTGCTAAATTGAGAATTGCAGAGAAGAAGGCATGACAGATAAAAAAGAAAATAACGGAAAGCGAATCTCAACTGAAGGGCTGAAAAGCATTCTGGGGGGTACCATTCTGGCTAGCGAAAAGGTGACCAAACAGTTACCCTTTGTGTTTTTTCTGGCTTTGTTGGGTATAGGACTCATTACCAACCGTTACTGGACCGAAAAAACCATCCGCAAGATGGAAATGGTCAGGGACTCGCTGAAAGAATACAAGGCCGAATCAGTGATACATGAAACACAGCTCATGTATATTAATCGTCCGTCGGAAGTAGCCAGGCGGGTACTTGAGCGGAAAATTGACTTGATTGAACCGGTAGAGCCGGCTAAACGAATTGTGATAAAGAAATCGGAAATCAACAAATAATGGAGATCAGGAAAGCCATAACCTTACGATTCGGTATCGTGTATTTCGCGATTGCCCTATTCGGACTTGTTATAATTGGCCGGATTCTCATTATTCAGAATGTGGATACAGAAAAATGGAAAACCATTGCGAAAGATTTAAAAAACAATACCACCGAAATTTGGGCCAAGCGCGGAAATATTTGCGCCGACGATGGTAGCATTCTATCCACCTCTGTTCCTTACTACGAACTTCGGCTCGACATGCAGGCCCCACGGATCAAGGAAATTTTTGATCGGGACTCCGAGATGTTGGCGGAGGAAATGTCAGCCTTCTTTGGTTTTTCAAAAACCGATTTCCGCCTTCGCCTCAAAACGGCCTACGACAAGAAAAACCGCTGGTTTCTGGTCAATCCGGAACAGATCGACCACAATAAATTTCAGGAATTTAAACTGTTGAAATCTGTTTCCCGCAGTCGTTTTGGTTCGGGGCTGATTGTAGTTACCGAAAACAAACGCATTCTGCCGCACGGCGACCTGGCCAGTCGGACCATCGGAGTTTTAAACAAAGGTGTTTATGGCGGGGTACACGGAAATGTAGGGTACACCGGAGTGGAAGGATTGTCCGAAAATTATCTGGCCGGGCAGAATGGCTTGGCACTCAAACGCAATTTTTCAGGAAGCTGGATCAACACCCCGTTGGTTGAGCCCAAAGAGGGAAAGGATGTGATTACCACCATCAACGTTAATCTTCAGGATTACGCCCAGACCGCTTTGGGCAAGCAGATGGAAATCAGTCAGGCCGAATGGGGCACTGCGATTGTAATGGAAGTCAAGACCGGAGACATTAAAGCCATTGCCAACATGGGGCGCAAAAAGGATGGAACTTATGGTGAAACCTACAACTTTGCTTTTGGTCATGCAGGATGCAGCGAGCCGGGATCAACTTTCAAGCTTGTTTCGGTGATGGCTGCCATGGAAGAAGGTTACAGCGACACGGCGGAACTATTTGATACAGGTCGCGGACTTTGGGAATATCGGGGTCAGAAAATGAAAGACAGCGATTACGATCATGGCGGACACGGGTTAATTAGCGTGAAGAAATGCTTCGAACTTTCATCAAATATTGGCATTGCTAAAGTAATAGTCAAGCACTTCGAAGGACACGAAGCTCAGTTCATCAATCGTATTTACAGTTGGGGGCTCAATAAACCGCTCGGACTGGGGTTTATGGGCGAAGCTGAACCTTACATCAAATATCCGACCGATCAAAGCTGGTGGGGGCCTTCACTCGCCTGGATTGCTCACGGTTACGAAATAAAAATTACCCCGATCCAAACCTTGACCTTTTATAATGCAGTGGCCAATAACGGGGTAATGGTCAAACCACGGTTTATTCAGGAAATCAGGGAAAATGGAATTCCTGTCCGACGATTCAGTACTGAAGTGATCAATCCATCGATTTGTTCCAAGGAAACTTTAGGCAAAGCTCAAGATTTACTGAAAGGAGTGGTGATAAAGGGGACCGGTAAAAGTCTGAAAAATAAATACTATACATTAGCCGGTAAAACCGGAACTGCCGTAATTGCCAACGAAGACAAAGGTTATACCAGCGGTGGGGCTAAAAAATACCAGGCTTCCTTTTGTGGTTATTTCCCGGCCGACAATCCGAGATACAGCATCATTGTGGTCATTGTGGGTCCACAGGGAAAATTTTACGGAGGTTCGGTTGCCGGACCGGTTTTTCGTGGCATTGCCGATAAAGTTTATGCGGCCTATCTTGAACCTGCAGCTGACTCAATTCCGCCATACAACGAAGTCCCGCAGGTTAAATCCGGATTAAGAGAGGATGTCATGCTTTTCGCTCAGGATTTGGGATTCAAAACGCAGTCACAAAATATAACTGCCGAACATGTGGCGGTAGCCAATGATACCATGACTGTTTTCATTAATGGCGTAAACGACATTCCCGGAACAGCACCTGATGTAATTGGAATGGGTGCCGGCGATGCTGTCTTTTTGCTTGAAAAATCAGGATATAAAACCAAAACCGATGGGTTTGGTCGGGTGTTTCGGCAATCGCCGCTTCCGGGAATGCCTTGCACCAAAGGCGAATTGATTTCGCTCGAACTGGGTTTTGATGACCTCCAAATTGTAAAAAAGGATAGTCTGGATAAAAATGATTCCATTCAGGGCGCTCCGTTAGTTGTTGCTCCGGTTGAAAAACCGGTTCAGCCCAAACCTGTAGTGAAAAAAACAAAGGCTGCCCAGAATACTGAGGCAAAGCCAAAAGTTGGTCAAAGTCAGGTAGTAAAGCCAAAACCAAGTCCGGAAGCGATCCGCAGGTGGAAGGCAAAAGTCGCAGCTCAAAAAGCGCTGGAGAAAAAGAAGAATACAACGAAGAAAAATACGTCGAAAACTAAAAAACCACAGCGATGAAATCATTAAAAGACATATTAGCCGGCGTTGATATGATCGAAATCCGGGGCGACCTGTCGGTTCCGGTCCGAAAGATTCAGTTTGATTCGCGTCAGGTGGAAGCGGGCGATTTGTTTGTTGCCGTGAAAGGCTCACATGTCGACGGGCATCAGTTCATCGAGAAGGCTTTGGAAAAAGGCGCCATTGCTGTGGTTTGTGAAGATATTCCTGAAAATTTCTCTTCCAGAGCCGTTTGGATCCGGATAGAAGGAACTCAGCTGGCTTTTGGGAAAATAGCTGCTGCTTTTTATAATCATCCTTCGGCAAACCTGAAAGTGGTCGGAGTGACCGGAACCAACGGTAAAACGACCATTGCTACTTTGCTTTATAAAACATTTACCCTGCTGGGCTACAAAGTAGGCTTGATCTCGACCATCAAATATTATGTGGGTGCTGAAGAGTTTCATGCTACTCATACTACGCCGGATGCTCTGCAAATTCAGGAATTAATGGCTCGTATGGTCGAAGCCGGATGCGATTATTGCTTCATGGAAGTGAGTTCACATGCCATTGATCAGGACCGGATCAGTGGAATTGAGTTTGATGGCGCCATCTTTACGAACCTGACCCACGACCACCTGGATTATCACAAAACATTTGCAGAATACCTGAAGGCTAAAAAGAAATTTTTCGATCAGTTGCCCGAAACGGCATTTGCGCTCACCAATGCTGACGATAAGAACGGGATGGTAATGCTTCAGAATACGAAGGCATCCAAACAAACCTATTCGCTGCGATCGCTGGCCAATTTCCATTGCAAAGTACTCGAAAAGCATTTCGATGGAATGTTGCTTAGTGTGGATGGTCAGGAAATATGGACCCATTTTACCGGAATTTTTAATGCCAGTAACCTGATGGCCGTAATGGGCGCCGCCATCCTGCTCGGAGTTGACCGGAATGAGGTTTACCGCATACTGAGCGAACTGCGCCCGGTTTCGGGCCGGTTTGAGATCATCCGCTCCCCGGAAGGGAAATATGCGGTGGTTGATTATGCCCACACTCCTGATGCTATCCAGAAT
Organism: Prolixibacteraceae bacterium; assembly: GCA_963676535.2. Classification (GTDB taxonomy): domain Bacteria; phylum Bacteroidota; class Bacteroidia; order Bacteroidales; family Prolixibacteraceae; genus Aquipluma. The sequence goes on from CAXXKQ010000036.1 coordinate 41,407, forward strand.
GTTTTGACAGGAATTGCCGAAATACGAAGCGGAAACGAACAGGTGATTACGGTGGTTGGTGCCGGTGGCGACCGCGACAAAACCAAACGTCCGCTGATGGCGCAAGAGGCCGTCAGACAGAGCGACCGGGTAATCCTGACCTCCGACAACCCGCGCTCGGAAGAACCCGAACAAATTCTGGCCGACATGGAAGCTGGGCTCGACGCTTTTCAGAAAAATAAAGTTTTATCGATTGTGAACCGCCGCGAAGCCATCAAAACAGCCTGTATGCTGGCCCGGCCGGGCGATATCATTCTTGTGGCCGGCAAAGGGCACGAGGATTACCAGGAAATTAAAGGAGTGAAACATCATTTTGACGACAAGGAAGTGATCAACGAAATATTTGGGAACAACTAAAATTTGGAACCATGCTTTACCATTTGTATCAGCTTTTAAAAGATTGGGATATTCCCGGATTGGGTATGTTTCAATACATCTCATTCCGTTCGGGTGCAGCAATCATTGTTTCGCTGCTCATTACCGTTGGTTATGGAAAAAAGCTGATCCGGTTTCTGCAGCGCAAACAGATTGGCGAGGAAGTCCGCGACCTGGGACTTGAAGGCCAGCTTCAGAAAAAAGGTACGCCAACTATGGGCGGTATTATCATTCTGGCATCCATCATTATTCCTACATTACTTTTTGCCCGGCTCGATAACATTTACATTTTGCTGATGCTCATCACCACCATCTGGCTGGGGTTGATCGGGTTCCTCGACGACTACATCAAGGTTTTCCTGAAAGATAAAAAAGGACTGGCCGGGAAGTTTAAAATCTTGGGGCAGGTTTCGCTCGGAATTATCGTGGCTGCAACCCTGTATTTTTCAGATCAGGTGCTGGTTCGGGAGCCAATAATCGACGAAAACGGACTGGTGGTAAAAGAAATGGTCATCGACAGCATCTCAGGACAATCCAAGCTACAGCCAATGACTACTGAAATAAAATCGACGAAAACGACTATTCCGTTCATTAAAAATCATGAATTTGATTATGCCATGCTGGTCACATTCTTGGGTGAAGGAGCCAAAACATGGAAATGGCTGGTTTATGCGCTGGCTATTATCCTGATCATCACCGCTGTTTCGAATGCCGCCAACCTTACCGACGGAATTGACGGGCTGGCGACCGGAACATCGGCTATCAGCGGGGCAACACTGGGTATTTTGGCTTATGTGAGTGGTAACATCATTTATGCTGAGTACCTCAACATCATGTATATTCCGAATCTGGGTGAGCTGACCATTTTTATTGCCGCTTTCATCGGGGCAACAGTTGGCTTTCTCTGGTATAATTCTTATCCGGCGCAGGTCTTTATGGGTGATACGGGAAGCTTGGCGTTGGGCGGTATCCTTGCCGTTTTTGCAGTCATCATCCGGAAAGAAATCCTGATCCCGATTTTATGCGGAATTTTTGTCATCGAGAACCTCTCGGTGGTCATGCAGGTGAGTTATTTCAAATATACCAAACGAAAATATGGCGAAGGTCGCCGAATTTTTCTGATGAGCCCGATACATCACCACTTCCAGAAAATGGGTATTCCCGAAGCTAAAATTGTGACCCGTTTCTGGATTGTCGGGATAATCCTGGCCGTGCTGACCATCGTAACTTTAAAAATGCGTTAAAAAAATGAATAAACGAATCGTCATTCTGGGAGCCGCCGAAAGTGGAGTTGGTGCAGCCATCCTGGCCCGCAAACAGGGGTTCGAGGTGTTTGTATCTGATTTGGGCACCATCAGGGAGAAATACCGCGACGAACTAATCAGTCGCCAATTCGATTTTGAAGAAGGTCAACATTCCGAAGAAAAAATTTTGAATGCTGATTTGGTCGTCAAAAGTCCTGGTATTCCCGATAAAGCGCCGCTGGTTAAAAGATTGAAGGAAAATGACATTCCGGTGATTTCTGAAATCGAATTTGCCGGAAGGTATACTTCGGCCAAGAAAATCTGCATTACCGGGAGCAACGGGAAAACCACGACTACCTTGCTCACCTATCATATATTTCAGAAAGCTGGATTAAACGTAGGTCTGGCCGGAAACGTGGGACAAAGCATGGCCTGGCAGGTTGCCGAAAAGGATTTCGATTACTATGTGATTGAACTGAGCAGTTTTCAACTCGACGGCATGTACGAGTTTAAAGCCGACATTGCCGTTTTACTAAATATTACGCCAGACCATCTGGATCGCTACGATTACAAGATGAAGAACTACATTGATTCAAAGTTCCGGGTCACGCAAAACCAGACAGCAGACGATATTTTCATCTACTGTGACGACGATCCGGTGCTTCATCATGAAATGTCGCAGCGGAAACTGGCGGCTAAATGTGTTCCGTTCGGGTTAGGGGTTCCCCCTGCCGAAGGGGCAGGAATTATTGACAACAAACTGATTATTAACTGGAAACAAAATACTTTCACTATGTCGATTTTAGATATTGCATTACAGGGAAATCACAACACGTACAACTCGATGGCTGCCGGAATTTCAGGGATGGCAGTCAACATCCGGAATGAAAAGATCCGCGAGAGCATGGCCGATTTCAAAGGGGTTGAACACCGGCTCGAACGGTTCCTGAAAGTTCACGGCATCGAGTTCATCAACGACTCGAAAGCAACCAACATCAATTCAACCTGGTATGCACTCGAAAGCATGACCCAGCCTACCGTTTGGATTGTCGGCGGAATTGACAAGGGAAATGATTATTCAGAGTTGTACGAGTTGGTTAAATCAAAGGTAAAAGCCATTGTTTGCCTCGGAAAAGACAACTCCAAAATTATGGAGGCGTTCAAAAATCTGGGGAAAGATATGGTTGAAACCCAATCGATGGACGATGCTGTGCGCTCGGCCTATTACCTGGCTAAAAACGGCGATACGGTATTGCTTTCGCCGGCCTGCGCCAGTTTCGATTTGTTCGAAAATTACGAAGACCGGGGGCGTCAGTTTAAACAAGCAGTTAGAGAATTATAAAAATGGCAGGCAGACTGGCTAAAATATTCAAGGGTGACCGTACGCTTTGGGTGGTACTGATATTCCTTTCGCTGGTTTCACTGGTGATTGTGTACAGCGCTACCGGAAAGTTGGCTTATCGCGAGGCCAACGGGAACACCGGTTATTACCTGATCCGCCAGATTGTTTTCATCCTGACGGGTTTCGGTATCATGCTTCTTCTGGTTAACATTATCCCGGTCGTCATTTATTTTAAAATATCGCCGCTTCTGATCGTACTTACGGTCGTCACTCTGATTATGGCCATCATTCAGTATAAACTGACAGGAAGTACCGATAAAGAAACCAGCCGGTCATTGAGCTTGCCGTTTTTTAGTTTTCAGCCAGCCGAACTGGCTAAGATCGCGCTGGTGATGTATGCATCCAGGTTACTCTCCAAAGCCCAACGTACCGAAGAAGAATTAAAAAAAGCTTTCTATTGGATTACGGGTGTAGCCGGAGCCGTTTGTTTCCTCATTTTCATGAGTAATTTTTCAACGGCCGTTTTGATCTTTTTCACCATCATGGTGCTCATGCTGGTTGCCCGTGTTCCCTTCCGCTATTTTTTGATGCTGGTTGGTCTTGGAGCAGTCTTAGTAGTCCTGATTTATTTTACTGCCGACCTTTTCCCTGACAGCGCTGGACGTGTGCATACCGTGAAAGCCCGTATCGACGACTTTATCTATGGAGATGACAATGCTGTTAAGGGAACCACGCAGGCTGATTATGCCCGCCTTGCCATTTTCGAGGGCGGAACATTTGGCAAAGGGCCGGGCAACAGCGAGGTAAGTAACTACATGGAGGCCGGATATAACGATTTTATATACGCCATTTTCATTGAAGAATATGGTTTTGTAGGCGGGGCGTTTCTGGCTTTGCTTTACCTGATTCTGCTGTTCAGGGGAGTTATCATCGTTCGGAGGTGCGACCGCACTTTCCCCGCATTTATGGTTACGGGGCTTGTGCTTTTGATGACCTTTCAGGCGTTTATCAATATGGCCGTTTCGGTGGGGGCGGTACCCGTTACCGGGCAGCCTTTGCCGTGGGTGAGCATGGGCGGATCATCGATGTTGTTTACCGCTGCATCTTTCGGAATTATTTTGGCCGTGAGCGCCAATAACCAAAAAAATAAAGCTGCATCCGAGCAATTGGTTGTGGTTGATACACCAAACGAAGATCAGGCTTTGTAAGATGAAGAAGTTAAAAGTCATAGTAAGTGGTGGAGGAACGGGGGGACATATTTTTCCGGCGGTTTCCATTGCCAACGAACTGAAGGATCGGTTGCCCGAAACGGATATCCTGTTTGTGGGCGCTTTGGGAAAAATGGAGATGGAACGCGTTCCGGCAGCAGGCTACCGAATTGTGGGTTTACCTGTGGTTGGCTTCCCGCGCAAACCTTCGCTCAAAATGTTGACTTTCTTCTGGAAACTGTTTCGAAGCATGAGGCTGGCGAACAAATTAATTAAGGATTTTAATCCGGATGTGGCCATCGGTGTGGGTGGTTTTGCCAGTGCCCCTATTCTGAAAGCTGCCGTTCGGAAGGGTGTTCCGGGAGTTCTGCAGGAGCAGAATTCGTACGCCGGCGTGACTAATAAGTTGCTGGCTTCGAAGGTGGATAAAATATGCGTGGCCTATCCAAATATGGAGCGATATTTCCCGGCTGACAAAATCGTACTGACCGGCAACCCGATCCGAAAAAATTTGTTGGAGGCGGTGATCGACCGAAACGAAGCATTCAGCTATTTTAGTCTGAAGGCGGATAAGCCGGTGATATTAATTGTGGGCGGAAGCCTTGGCGCACGCACTCTCAACGAAAGCGTAATGGCCAACCTGGAGCTGATCCGGAAATCTGAGGCTCAGATCATCTGGCAAACCGGAAGTTATTACTATCAGGAGATGCTGGAACGATTGGGTAATGATTGTCCGTCAAATCTGCATCCGATGGAATTTGTGTCGCGTATGGATTGGGCCTATGCGGTGGCTGATGTGGTGATTTCGAGGGCCGGGGCTGGTACCATTTCTGAGCTTTGCCTGTTGGGCAAGCCTTCGGTGCTGGTTCCATCGCCGAATGTTGCCGAAGACCATCAAACCAAAAATGCCATAGCACTTGTTGAAAATCAGGCCGCTTTGTTGATAAAAGATGCTGATTCGAAGGAACAATTATGGTTAGAGACCTTTAAATTGCTCGATGATAAACCAAGGCTGAAAAGCCTTTCTGAAAATATACGAAAATTGGGTAGGCCCCATGCCGCAAAAGAGATTGTTGATGTGATATTGGAAGTAGTAAATAAACGAAAATGTTAGATTTTAACGACATAAAGCAAGTGTATTTCCTGGGTATCGGAGGAATTGGAATGAGCGCTCTGGCACGCTATTTTGCGAGCCGGGGCATCATTGTTTCCGGATATGACCGTACCCGTACCGAATTAACCGCACAACTTGAAAACGAAGGAATTGCTGTGCACTATCAGGATAATCCTGAGCTTTTGCCCGCTGACTTAAATGTTTCGGATTCACTGATCGTTTACACGCCAGCCGTGCCATCCGATCATCAGGAATTAACTATTTTGAAAGAGGCCGGATTCCCCATTCACAAAAGGGCCGAGGTGCTGGGTATTATTTGTAATAGTCGCAAAACCATCGCGGTGGCCGGAACGCACGGGAAAACGTCTGTCTCGACCATGGCTGCACATATCCTGAAAACATCGAAGCTTGGTTGTGCCGCATTTTTAGGCGGCATTTCGAAGAACTATCAGACCAACCTGTTACTCGATAATACCGGGAGTGAGTGGATTGTTGCTGAAGCCGACGAGTTCGATCGTTCATTTCTTCACCTGAAACCAGAACTGGCAGTAATTACTGCAATGGACGCCGATCACCTGGATATCTACGGTTCACTCGATAAAGTGATTGAAAGCTTCAGTTTGTTTGCCGGAAACATTCGGGCAGGCGGTGCACTATTGCTAAAAAAAGGACTTCAGCTTGACGAAAAATGGACCGAAGGGAAACGCCGTTTTTCGTATTCCATTATCGAACAAGCAGATTATTGTGCCGAAAACATTGAATTAAAAAACGGTTTCTATCAGTTTGATCTGAAGACTCCGAAATTCAGGATTGAAAAACTGGTGTTGAATTTTCCGGGTTTGCTGAATGTGGAAAATGCGGTGGCCGCTTCGTCGCTGGCATTGCTGGCTGGTGCAACCCCCGGTGATATACGGAATGCCTTGGCAAGCTATTCAGGAGTCAAACGCAGGTTTGATATCCATCTGAATGACGGAACATTTTTACTGATTGATGATTATGCCCATCATCCGGAAGAATTGCGAGCTACAATTCAATCGGTGCGTGGCATTTACCGAGATCGGCACATTACCGGTGTTTTTCAACCACACTTGTATAGCCGCACCAAAGATTTTGCTACCGATTTTGCACACAGTCTCAGCCTGCTCGACGAAATTGTGCTGCTCGATATTTACCCCGCACGCGAACTGCCAATGGCGGGGGTGAGTTCAGACTTAATTTTTAATCAGATTGAAAACAAAAATAAATCACTGTGCCTGAAAACCGAACTGGTTGATCGGGCAAAAGCGTTTAAACCCGGTATTATTCTGATGATGGGGGCCGGGGATATTGATACACTGGTTGAACTGGTGAAAGAGCAATTGATGAAGTATGAGGATCGTTAAAAAAATAGCAATCATTTTGGGTTGGTTGTGTCTGGCAGGTGTGATCGGATTTTCTGTTTACTTCGTTTACATGCAGCGGGAAGCAGTCAGGTGCCAGGCTATTGTGGTCAACATCAATCCCAACTCGCCACGCTTTATGGACGAAGCGGAGATTGCCTCGATGATTGAAAAATCAGGAGAGCCTATCATTGGGCACCGGCTCTCAGCGATCAACATCTATAAGCTGGAAACCAAATTAAGCTCATACTCGACCCTGAATAATGTGGAAATTTTCCGGAAAGTGGAATCCAAAGGAATTTCATTCACCGGAAAGCTGGTGGTCAGCCTCGACGAACGCTCTCCGGTAATCCGGATCAAAAGTGCGTTTGACGACTATTATCTTTCACGCGACGGAATCCGCATTCCGGTTTCGTCTAATTATGTCGGTCGGATTTTGATTGCAACCGGCTCGGCCCCCAATGACACCATCAAAGGAAACCTCCTGAAAATGGCTGACTTTATTAATCAGGATGAGTTTTGGCGGGCGCAAGTTGAACAGGTTTTTATTCAGGCCAACGGCGAGCTGCTCATGGTGCCGCAGGTGGGCGATTATTTGATTGAGTTCGGGCCGCCGGATGATTATCAGTTGAAATTCAGAGATTTAAAAGCCGTATACCAGCAGGGATTTAAGACTATGGGGTGGAACAGGTATAAGACCATTAGTGTAAAATATCGGAACCAGGTTGTTTGTACTAAAAAGTAGGTTATGGACAGGAACGAAAAAACTTTTGCAGCAGTTGACATTGGGTCTACCAAAATTGTAGCGCTCGCCGGAAAAAAGAACGAAGAAGGAAAAATTGAGGTTGTCGGACTTGGGCATAGTGCGTCGCGGGGTGTCAACCGCGGGGTGGTGCTGAATGTGGAAGAGGCATTTGCGGCCATCAGCGAGGCGGTTGGTAAGGCTGAAAAGGAATGCGGACAAGACATCGAAAGTGTTTTTGTAAACATTTCCGGACAACAGTTAACTACCCTGAATTCGCAGCAACAGCGGACTTTCGGGCGCGAACATTGTGTGACCGAACCGGAAGTTGCTCAGATGATGGAACAGGCCCGTCAGATCAGCCTTCAGGAAGGAATGTTTATTTACCACGTCAACCCCGAAAGTTACACCATCGATGGCGAGTCGATTGCCAACAACCCGGTTGGTTCCATCGGCGAAAAGCTGGAAGCCAACTTCAAAGTCCATGTGGCTCCCGATTCATACCAGCGAAACATCTCGAAATGTTTCGAACGTGGGTCCATTCAGGTGCAAAAGGCCATTCTCGATCCGATTGCTTCGTCAGAAGTTGTCCTGCGCGATGATGAAAAGGAAGCGGGTGTTGCACTGGTCGATATTGGCGGCGGAACCACGAAGATTTCCATTTTCTACGAAGGCGTTTTATGCTTTACTGCGATGGTCCCGTTTGGAGGTAACGTGGTGACCAAAGATATTAAAGAAGGCTGTTCCATCACGGCACACGAAGCCGAGTCGATGAAAACCCGCTTCGGGCAGGCCATCGGCGATTTTGCTCCGGAAGATAAAGTGGTTACCATTCCGCGGGAAGGATGGGACCCTAAACAGATTTCGTTTAAAAGTCTGGCTCACATCATTCAGGCCCGGATGGAGGAGATTGTCGTGCATTTTTATTACCAGATACAAAAATCGGGTTATGCCGAAAAACTTGGAGCCGGAATTGTGGTTACCGGCGGCTCTTCGCTGTTGGTTAATTTGCCTCAGCTGATTAAGTTTCACACCGGGTTTGATGTCCGGATGGGTAACCCGATTCTGAATGATTTTGTGGCCGGAAGAGAACTAAACGATCCCCGGTATTCCACCGTTTTAGGATTACTCAAAATTGCTGCATCTGAAGAAGCATATTTCGTCAGGAACAGATTTGGACGGACAAAAAAAGTAAAATCAAACGAACCGGGATTTCTGACAACCACCAAAGCAAAAATTAGTTCAGGGGGTGATTAGCTTTTTTGAAGATGCAAATGCTGATGCTGAAATGACATAAATCTAAATAATACATGTCTGCCTTATGATCGATGAAATACTTAACTTCGGATTAGAGCATGCAAATTCTTCCATCATCAAAGTGATTGGCGTTGGAGGAGGCGGGTGCAATGCCGTCAAAAACATGTTTGAAGAGGGCATTGAAGGTGTGAACTTTATAGTTTGTAATACCGATGCGCAGGCGATGCGAAACAACCCGGTGCCGGTGCGGATTCAACTGGGTGTTACGCTCACTGAAGGCCGCGGGGCCGGGAAACCAACCCGAACAGGGTGAGCACGCTGCCATCGAAAATCTGGACGACATCCGCAATGTGCTCGAAGGAACTACCAAAATGGTGTTCATTACCGCCGGAATGGGTGGAGGGACCGGAACGGGAGCTGCTCCGGTTATTGCCCGACTGGCCCGCGAACTGGAAATTCTGACTATTGCAGTGGTAACTATTCCATCGCGGTCGGAGGGAAAGCGACGGTTTGAACAGGCGCTCGAAGGAGTTGAAAAGCTGAAAGAGTATGTCGACAGTATGCTGGTAATCAGCAACGAAAAGCTTCACAAAATTTACGGAAACCTTCCGGCATCGCAGGCTTTCAAAAAAGCCGACAACATCATTACCACTGCGGTAAAAGGAGTTGCCGAGATCATCACCCTACACGGGAACATCAATATCGACTTTGCCGATGTGAGTACGGTTATGGCCGGAAGTAAAGTATTCATCATGGGTACCGGTTTTGCCGATGGGCCCGACCGGGCGATGGCTGCTGTAACCCAGGCACTCGAATCTCCTTTGCTCGATAGCAGCAGCATTCGGGGTACAAAAGATATTTTGCTCAATATTATTTCCGGAGATGAAGAAATCACAATGGGTGAGATCGGCGAGATCATCGATTTTCTTCAGGATGAAGCCGGACAGGATGCCACCATCATCTGGGGAAACGGGTACGATCCGAAACTGGAGAATAAAATCAGTGTCACCATTATTGCCACTGGTTTTGATGTCAATCCCAACCGCCTGTTTCAGGAGCATCCGGCTGAGGTTATTGAGCTGCAACCCGAAACCCTGGGATTTGAAATCAACCTCAACGATGAAGTTCCGCTCGAAGTGGACAGAAACTCTTCTCCGGCGAAAGAACTGGTCCGGGAACAAGTTAAAGAGGCTTCAGGGCCCGTGCAGATGAAGGTTGAAAGTACATCCCGAAAACATCGCAAAGGAAAACATAAACAGGAAGTTGTCTCGGATCCGGATAACGGAAATGTGGACAGTTGGTTCTCCCGGCAGTTTTCGCGGTTCTTTGAAGATAAAGACACCAAAGAAGACACTTCGGTGTCTGAAGAAACAACAAATAACTGATTATAAACACGAAAAAAGATAAGATCATGTCAAACGAAATTATGAATTTTGATTTAACTGTGAATTCAGGTTCAATCATCAAGGTAATTGGAGTAGGCGGTGGCGGTGGAAATGCAGTAAATCACATGTATCGGCAGGGAATTCGTGATGTTGATTTTATGGTTTGCAACACTGATGCACAGGCTTTGATCAACAGCCCGGTGCCTTACAAGGTACAGTTGGGCTCGTCGCTTACCGAAGGGCGCGGTGCGGGAAACAAGCCCGAAACGGGTCGCGAAGCAGCTATCGAAAATATTGAAGATGTCAAAAAGATATTGCAGAACAACACCAAAATGGTATTCATTACTGCCGGAATGGGTGGCGGTACGGGTACCGGCGGCGCTCCGGTTATCGCACAGGCTGCACGCGAACTGGGCCTGCTTACGGTAGGTATTGTAACTATTCCCTTCAGGAACGAAGGGTCGCCGCCGTATCAAGCAGGCCGTGGAAGGTATTGCCGCCATGGAATCGCATGTCGACTCGTTGCTGGTGATCAACAACGAACGCATTCGTGAAATGTACGGTGACTCCAAAATATCGGATGCTTTTGCCAAAGCAGATAATATCCTGACCACGGCAGCCAAGGGGATCGCCGAAATCATCACCGTGCCGGGCTACATCAATGTTGACTTTGCCGATGTGGAAACCGTGATGCGGAACAGTGGCGTGGCCCTCATGGGAACCGGCGTTGCTTCGGGTGCAAACCGTGCTGTTATTGCAGTTGAAGAGGCTTTAAATTCACCGCTCCTCAACAACAACGATATTTTGGGCGCCCGAAACATTCTGCTGAACATTACCTCTGGCATCGAAGAAATTACGATGGACGAAATCGGCGATATCACAGACTTCGTTCAGGAGAAAGCCGGAAATTCGGCCGATCTGATCTGGGGAAACGGTGTGGACGAAAGCCTTGGCGATAAAATCTCGGTGACCATCATTGCAACCGGATTCAGCACCAGTAGTATTCCTGAGATGGTGATTAACAAGACCCAGGAAAAAACCTACCATTCCCTGAAAGACGATGATCAGGACGTTGCGCCGGTTACCAAAAAGGAAATCAAAAATTTCATTCGAAAATGACTTGTACGGATCAAAAAATGTGAAGCAGAAAACGTTTCGAGTTCGAGATCAATACCGGCGTTTATGATGAGTTTGAAGAGTTGTATGGCAATAATAATTCGAAAAAAGGATTTACACGCATAGGCAAGTAGCTGAACCGGTTGATTTTACCCAGACTTCGGAAGAAGCGGTTGAGGAATTGGAAAATATTCCTGCCTACCGCAGGAAAAATTCGAAATTTTTTGGGTTTAAAAAAAAAGTAGATGAGAAATTTTCCCGCTTTTCGATTTCACCGGATGAAAATAATAATGTAATTTTACGCGACAACAATTCATATTTGCACGATAACGTTGATTAATTCCAAAAAAATGAGTTTATTTGAACAGATAAGCAACGATATTACAGCAGCGATGAAAGCTCGCGAGAAAGAAAAGCTCGAGGCTTTGCGCGGAATTAAAAAAGTGATGCTTGAAGCCCGGTCAGCCGAAGGTGCAAATAGTGAACTGAGCGATCAGGAGAGTCTGAAAATCATACAGAAAGCTGGCTAAACAGGGGAGCGACGCTGCTGCTATTTATAAGGAACAGGGTCGGAGTCGATTTGTATGATCAGGAGATGTTCCAGGTCAAAGGTGTTTGAAACCTATTTGCCGGCAAAAATGTCGGATGCCGAATTAGACCGAAGCTATTCAGTCAATTATTGCTGAAGTCGGGGCAACGAGCATCAAAGAAATGGGAAAGGTTATGGGAGTCGCATCCAAAAAGTTGGCAGGTCTGGCCGAAGGAAAGGATATCTCAGATAAAGTGAAAGCGTTATTAAGCTAAAAATAGAATGTCGGGACTTGAAGTCTCAAGTTTTGTGCATTTGGGGTGGAAAAGGAAAGCGGGCAGGGGCCCGCTTTCTGTTTTTAAGAAGCGCCATCGTCATCACCAATTTTGATTAAAATGAAAGATAAATACCGGCACGGGCAAGTCCCGGACATCGATGGATGTAAAAATTGATTTTGCAGATCGCTGGGTGCATCTGCGCAAATCAAATACAGAGCCGGTTATCCGTATTTATGCCGGGGCGCCCTCCCTGGACGAGGCCGATTTACTGACAAAAACTATTATTCAGGATGTCCGATCACTGATTTAATGAGATCAAAGACCGGAATCCAGAGTCAATGGATTCCGGCTTTTTTCTGGTTTAACTGCTCAACAATTTGTTCTTTTTCTCTGATTACCGAGCGTTGACTTTTAACTTTAAGATCATTTTCAGTAATCTTGCCTTTGTACGATTTGATGTCCTGCTCTTTTCCTTTGATTTTACTTTTCAGCGATTTGATTTCACCAAAGTATTTTGATTTTTGCCGCGCCAGATCTTTTAATTCTTTTTTTTCTGCATCGTATTCAGGCGTTTTTTTTGCCATGGTGGCAAATGCTGTCTTCTTCAGGGTGATGGTTTCGTCAAGTCTGTCAATGTCACTTTCAACTTCAAATATACCGGCATTATACTCCTGTATATCTGATTCGGCACGAGCAATTGATTTTTCTTCTTTTCTCGATTGGGATTCAATATCTTTTAGCACCTTTTCCTGTGATGAAACTTCCTTGCGGGCTTCCTTAATCTGATCGTCAACGACGCTTTGGTATGCTTCGACGCCAAAATCGTGAATGTATGTTTTGAGCGATTGCAAGCGTTCGGCATCCACATTCAATTCGTTGATAAATGCCGAATCGGTATACTGGAAAAATGCGCTGAACTGGCACCCATCGGGCAAATCGGTCATTCGGGCATAAACATCAAGCGAATGTCTGGTTATTGTACTTTCTTCAATCGACCTGACATACCATTCGTCACCTTTCTTTTCTACGCGAAGGGGATCGCGGGTTGCCTGATTTTTTTCACTCTTGAATATGTTCCCGATTTGGGTAGTCAGGTTGCTGATTCGTTCGCCCAGGCTGCGGTTGTTAACGAATTTTTTCCAAACGGGTTCAATGTTTTTTGATCGGGCTTCCGGAATCCAAACTGTTATAGCCAGTTGTGTTCCCTGCGACATATTTTTTAAGCCAGTTTTAACTTCAATCATGTATTGTGAGTAGACATTCAATGACATGATGAAGGCCGCAAAAAGGATGATTAACCGTTTCATAATTAGTTTTTTTTTGTTTGGAACGATAACTTCCTGATTTTGTTTCATGCAATAGCTAAAAAGAATGAGACAGAACGCTGCTAAAGCTTTCTTTTTTTTCGAAATGATAGTGGGAGGTTAATTTTTTCCGAGGACTTTGCTTCATAATCCCTGAAGTTATTAAGTCGGCAATTTTCGTCAAAGGAATATGGACTGTTGGCCCAAAAAACGGACTAAATCCCCGGTTGTGTGAACCATGTTCTTCAATGAAATAAGTTTGCCGGGATTTAAGGTCATAGCCGGTTGGTTTTTCCAGGGGAATATGCTGAATGTCCTTCATTGTCTGATTAAGGTTATTTTGTTCCAGAACCTGTTTGTCGATTACATCAACCTGTAACAATTCCTGAACTTCAGGTTCAAGAAAAATGTACCTGCCGTTGTTTCTTTCGTTGATGAATTGTCTTTTGAAAGAGATGTGATAAATCAAAAGTGAATCTTCAGATGATATTTCAGTTTGAAAAAAGCCATTTTCGCGGGTTCTGACAGTCCGGCCAGTGCGCGTGTTGATGATGGCTACATCAATAACCGGTACAGAGTCGGGGCTTATCACTATTCCCGAAATCAGGATTTTTTTATTGGACTGAGCAGCGCAATCAATACCTGAAAATAAAAACAAGGCAAAAAAGATAAATCTCATTTGGTATCAAAAATGTGTTCACCAAGCTAATTTACAGCTGTTTTTGCTTAATAAATCATAAAAATATTTAATAATTCTTTAAACAAAAAGACGATTAAACTGATAATTTGATAATAAATCATTACTCGGACTTAAAATATTGTACCAGAACATATACCTTTGGCGGCAAATTTGGCACAAATATTGCTAAATCCGGGTTTTTCAGTTTGAGATTAAACCCTGGTGCAACAAGTAGAGTCAGAAATTAAGTATTCAATATACTTTTGCAAACTAGCTCTGATTATTAATTGAAACTAACAAATGCATCCAACTATAACGATTAACCATGAATAACAAAAAGATTCTTGCGGGTACAACTATTGTACTTCTGTTACTTATCCTTTATTTCTTCTTCCGAAAGGGAGATTCTAATTCCAGCCAAATCACAACTACTGTTAAGCGCGGAACATTTACGGCTCTTGTATTTTCCTCTGGCCAACTTGAATCCGAAAAGTCTGAAAGTATCAATATCCCGGAAAAGCTGAAAGATCGTAATTTGCGCATCTGGGAATTAACAATTACCCACATGGTTGACGAAGGGACGCTGGTCGATTCCGGCGATTACGTGGCAACACTTGATCATACGGCGGTTGAAGAACAGATTAAACTGGCGCAGGATGAAATGGACAGAACGATGTCAGAATTTGAAGACAGCAAGATTGATTCAAATTTGAACCTAAGCAACCAGCGTGATGTGATTGTCAATGCACGTCTGGATTTGGCTGAAAAGAAAATAATTGTGGAAGAGTCGGTTTACGAGTCTCCCTCCATTCAGAAAAAGGCCAGCATGGATCTGGACAAGGCCAACCGCAGACTTGAGCAGGAACAGAAAGCCTATCAGTTAAAAAGGAAACAGGAAGAAAACAGAGTTGATCGCAAATACATTAACTACCGCCAAATATTTGATCGTTCGCAGGAATTGCAAAAATTGTTCAATTCGCTTGAAATTACTGCTCCGAAAGCGGGTATTATCACTTATTTTAAATTCCCCTGGGGCGAAATAATCAAAACAGGCTCAAAGGTTGGCCCCTATAATTCGGTCATTGCCACGATTCCCGAAATGTCAAATCTGATTTCGAGAACGTATATCAACGAAATAGATATTTCCAAGGTAAAGGTTGGTCAAAATGTAAAAATCGGGATCGACGCCTTCCCTGAAAAACAGTTAACCGGCCAAGTCATATCGGTAGCCAACATCGGACAGGCGATGCCAAACAGCGATGCCAAAGTTTTTGAAGTTAAGATTAAAATATTTGGGAAAGACAAAGAACTTAAACCAGCTATGACAACCAGTAACGCTATTGAAGCCGGGACTTATGCCGATACTGTTCTGATAGCCACCGATGCTGTTTTTGAAAACGACAGCATGAAGTTTGTATATGTAGGAAAAGAAAATCCGAGAAAGCAGGTTGTGTGGTTGGGTGATGAAAATGAAAACAGTATTTTGGTGAAAAAAGGTGTAAAGGAGGGCGATGTGGTTTGGCTGACCGAGCCTGCGAATGCGGCAGACCTGAAATTCACGGGAACTGAAATCTATGATGAAATTCAGAAGGAAAAAGAAAATCTCCGGATTCAGGCTGAAAAAGAAAGAGCAGAAATGAGGAAAGAGCAGAAAGCAACTCCACCACCTTTGATTGGATCAAGTCCATTGAAGAGTAAAGCGGTTAAAATGCGTCGGGCAAAGTAGTCTGATTAAAATATAACAGATAAAACGATGATTTTTCAAAAATATTTTCACGATATAGTTATTGGTTTTGAGGCGATAATCGACAATAAGCTTAAATCGATTTTGACGGCTTTGGGCATTATTTTCGGAGTTGCAGCAGTTATCAGTATGCTTGCAATCGGAAATGGCGCCGAACAGGAAATTCTGGAACAAATCAAGATGGTTGGGGTAAACAATATCATTAT
Source organism: Prolixibacteraceae bacterium (assembly GCA_963676535.2). Classification (GTDB taxonomy): domain Bacteria; phylum Bacteroidota; class Bacteroidia; order Bacteroidales; family Prolixibacteraceae; genus Aquipluma. The sequence goes on from CAXXKQ010000036.1 coordinate 57,348, forward strand.
TACTCCAACGCAGGTTACCGGAAGCGAAAATACAACAGAAGATACCGAGGAGAAGGCCGGTGCAAAAAAATTCTCAAAGGGACTCACCTTGCTTGATTTAAAGGCCATTGAAGAAGTTGTTCCAACGGTGAATATGCTTAGTCCGGTAATTTCGTACAATTATTCTGCTATCATTGATGGTAAAAGTAAACCGGTTGTACTTGAAGGAGTAAATTCCAACTACTTCAAATTGTTCAATATTGGTCTTCAGTCAGGCGAGATATTTAATAAGTTGCAGGCTGAAGCAGGATTGCCAGTGTGCGTAATTGGCGACAATATAAAAACCGTATTTTTTAATCAGGAAAACCCACTGGGGAAATACATCAAATGCGGGCAAATCTGGCTCAAGATTGTTGGCGTTGTTGAACGACGTGATTTTACAGCGTCTGCCTCCGACGAAATGGGAATCAGTAGTTCCGACAATAAGATATTCATTCCGGCGCAGACGATCCTGTTGCGTTTCAAGAATCGTGCTTTGGTCAGGGCCGATGAAGTTGAGCGATCGACAGCGCGGCGCAGAACGGGCGTATCGGTCTCTTCGGGAGGCGAAGACAAGAACCTGAACCAGCTCGATAAAATCATTCTTCAGGTAAAAGAAACTGATCAACTGGGAGCAACTGCCAACGTAGTTAAACGGGTTTTGTTAAGGAGACATTCAGGACTCTATGATTTTGAAGTTACCATTCCGGAACTTTTGCTAAAACAACAGCAGCGGACCAAGAAAATTTTTAACATCGTGCTGGGCGCTATTGCCGGTATTTCGCTTATTGTGGGTGGAATCGGCATCATGAATATTATGCTGGCTTCGGTGATGGAACGAATTCGTGAGATCGGAACCCGGCAAGCCATTGGTGCGTCGAGGAAGGATATTGTTGCGCAGTTTCTGGCTGAATCAACACTCATCAGCATTTCAGGAGGAATCATCGGGATTATTCTCGGGATTGCGCTCTCCAAAATAATAACCGCTGTTTTTGATATTAAAACCATCGTTTCTCTGTTCAGCATCTTCATCGCCTTTGGAGTTTCGGCCCTGGTCGGGATCATGTTTGGTTACATGCCGGCCAAGAGAGCTGCCGAGAAAGATCCGGTTGAATCATTACGTGCTTAAAATCAACAACATGAAAAAGTCAATAGCTTTACTGATTATCCTGTTTTCAGTATTCTTTCAGAATGGATATGCCCAGAAGGATTCTTATAGTTTGAGCCTGGATGAAGTGGTTAAAATTGCTTCGCAAAAGTCTTTGGATGCGTTCAGGTATAAAAACATGTATCTGTCCAGTTACTGGGAGTACCGGTATTTTAAAGCCGATAAACTTCCCAGTCTGAGCATGAGCACAACGCCGCTCGATTTTAACCATTACCGCAAACGTGAATATAACTTTCAGACCAATACGGAAGAATATGTGCTTCGCGATTATTTCAATTCCGATATGGCCCTTCAACTCAATCAAAAAGTTGGTTTAACCGGGGGTAGCTTTTTTATGAGTTCAGAGTTAGGTATGGTAAAAAACCTGAGCGGTGACAAAAAAACGTCTTATCAGGCCACGCCGATTAGTATCGGGTATTCTCAATCGCTAAACGGGTATAACTCCTTGAGGTGGGAATCAAAAATTGAACCGGTCAAATTCGAAAAGGCACAAAAGGAATTTATTCAATCGCAAGAAAACCTGGCGATGAAAAGTACTTCCATGTTTTTTGATTTGGTTGATGCACAGATTCAGTTAAAAATTGCACAAAACAACATGGCTAATGCCGACACACTATACAAAATAGGGAGAGGACGTTTTCAGGTAGGTACGGTTACGCAGGACGAACTGCTGAACCTCGAACTGGGGCAGTTAAATGCCCAGCAAGCTTTGAGCAGGGCCAATCTGGAGGTTTTACGTTCGCAATCAGCCCTAAATTCGTACCTGATGCTTAACAAGGAAACGCAGGTTAATTGTATTGTTCCTTCCGAAATTCCCGGAATGCAGATTAAGGCCGATGAAGCCCTGGACCTGGCATTAAAAAATAATCCTGATATTTTGGATCAGACCCAGCAAATGCTGGAACAAAACAGGGCTGTTGCCCAGGCCCGGTCACAATCAGGGCTGAATACAAGCTTGTATGCTGTATATGGACTGAATCAATCGGCTGAAAATTTTGATATGGTTTACGATCAGCCCGATCAAAGCCAGCGTTTGCGTATCGGTTTGAGTATTCCGATTCTTGACTGGGGAAGGCAAAAAGGCCGTTTGATGATGGCCGAATCAAACCGGGAAGTAACCAATGCACGCGTTCGTCAAGCCAGAATTGATTTTGAGCAAAATATTTTCCAATCGGTTATGGAGTTCAATCTTCAGGCCGAACAGGTGAAGAATGCGGCAAAAGCCGACACGGTTGCACAAAAAGGATACGAAGTTACTTTCCAGCGTTTCCTGATTGGAAAGGTTGACGTGATCAAACTAAATGTGGCCAGGAATGACCGGGAATCATCTCGTAAAGCCTACATCAATGCAGTAAAAACATACTGGAATTATTTTTATCGTTTACGGATGCTTACCCTTTTTGATTTTGTAAAAGGTGAAGACCTGAAAGCTGAGTACGATAAAATCATTAAAAATTAGACGTCCATGATAAACATGATAAAAAAGAAGAAGTATCTGTTTTTGCTGGCCGCAGTCGCTGTGATTGGTTTATCAGCTTATTTTGTATTTCAATTGAAGGCTGGAAGTGACAAAACGTATAAAATTCGAAAAGGAGATTTGGAAGTAGTTGTCAGTTGCAAGGGCGAAGTGAAAGGTGAAAAATACACGGAAATTAATTTACCGGATGCAATCTGTGCTGAAGAATTGCACGTCTATCAATACAAAATTGCTGATGCGATTCCGGAAGGGAGGGCTGTGAAAGAAGGCGATTACATTGCCAAGCTGGATGACAGCCAACTTCAGACAAGCTTGCGAAATTTAACACAGGAAAAAGAAAAAATGGATGCCGACATGCGTAATCTGGTGCTCGATAGTGCGGTAACTTTGTCGCGGCGAAGAGAAGCCATCAACAATGCTAAGCTTGACCTGGAATATCTGAAAATTGATTTAGAACAATCGAAATACGAGTCGGAAGCCTATCAACGAAAAACACAAATGAACTATCAGAAAGCTGAAATTGAGGTGGATAGAAACGGACGCGGATATTTACTCGACCGGAACAGGTTAAAGCTTCAGGTGGGTAGATTTCAAAGATATGTAACTGATTATCAGGATAGAATTGTCAAGTGTCAGGAAGCTCTTGCTGCAACGACCATAACAGCCCCCGACGATGGCATTGTAATGTTTACCAAAGATCGGGGAGGAAAAGCATACGGAAAAGATTCTCAGATCGATATCTGGCGCCCGTCGATTGCCACCTTACCCGACATGTCGGTGGTAATTACCGAAACTTTTGTCAGGGAGATTGATGTGTCAAAAATTGAGTTAAATGACAGCGTCCGGATTAAGATTGATGCCCTTCCGGATAAAATCTTCTGGGGAAAGGTCATCAAAATTGCCAATATTGGTGAAGATCACCGGGACTTCGATATGAAAGTTTTCAGGATTCTGATTAGGTTTGAACGTTCGGATCGTGAAATGAAACCCGGAATGAATGCCAATAGCGACATTGTTATTGCTTCCTATCAGGATAAAATTCTGGTTCCTAAAAAAGCTATTTACTCAAAAGGAGGGAAACAGATTGTTTACCTTAAACGAGGAGGAAGTGTGACCGCACAGGAAATTGACCCGGTTGCTGAAAACGGGGAATACGTGGTGGTCGAAAAAATAATACGCGAAGGAGATGTGGTTTTGCTTTATCAGCCCGAAGAGTTTAAACCTGAACCGGTTGCTGCCAGCGAATAGTTATTCCCGGATACATTAACAAATGTTTTGTATTTCAGATGTTAGAGGAATTAAGGGTTTTTGTACTTTCGACAGTCTTAAACCAACAATTCCTTTTCCTGATTTATGCGACATCTATTCCTGCTGCTGTTCCTCTTTCAGAGTATCCTGTCCTTTTCTTCCGGTAAAATATTTCCGACGTTTAAAAAGCAACAAACTGATTCGTTGACGCATAAGAAAAACAAAGATGTTGTTTTGCACGTTAAAAAAGCTATCAGCCCGATTAAGCTGGATGGGTTAATCAATGAACCGGATTGGGTTCTGGCAGAAAAGGCAAAGGATTTTCGGGTCGTATTGCCAGTTGATTCTGGCCTCGCCAAATCGCCTTCGGAAGTAGTAATGACTTACGACGACAAAGCTTTCTACCTAGGAGTTACCTTTTTTGATACCATTCCGGGTAAACGGATCATGGAATCGTTCCGGCGTGATTTTGTGTTTGGGAACAACGATAATTTCCTGGTTTTCTTTGATACTTTTTTAGATCAAACCAATGGTTTTTCGTTTGGAGCATCGGTTTCGGGAGCAAAATGGGATGGAAATCAGTCGAATGGCGGTGCTGTAAATCTGAACTGGGATTGCAAGTGGGACTCAAAAACGGTTCAGTATGCCGATCGCTGGGTAACCGAAATGCGCGTTCCCTTCCGTTCAGTCAGGTTTAAATCAGGAACCGATCGTTGGTATGTTAATTTCAGCCGGCTTGATCTGAAAACCAATGAAAAATCTGCCTGGGCGCCGGTTCCCCGCCAGTTTGCAACTGCCAGTCTGGCTTATACCGGTGTGTTGCAGTGGGATCAGCCGCTTCCAAAATCAAAGATGATGTTTTCAATTATTCCTTACATTTTTGGAAGTGCCGCCAAATATTTTGAAGCCGGTGGAAATACAACTTACCGAAAAGATTTTGGTTTTGACGCCAAACTCGGATTAACCACATCCATGAATCTCGACCTGACTTACAACCCCGATTTTTCGCAGGCCGAAGTCGATCAGCAGGTCACTAATCTCGACCGATACGAATTGTTTTTTCCGGAGAAACGGCAATTTTTTTTAGAAAATAGTGATCTGTTTTCCAATTATGGTTTTAGTTCAGTAACTCCGTTCTTTTCGCGCCGGATTGGATTAGATGCTCCGGTGCTGGCCGGAGCTCGCTTAAGTGGAAAACTAAATAACAACTGGCGTTTGGGATTTCTGGATATGCAAACCGAAAAAACAGATGCTCAGTTGTCGCGCAACTTTATGGTGGTTTCACTTCAGCGTAAAATGTTTTCACGATCAAATATTGGAATGATTCTGGTAAACAAGGAATATATGGACGAACCAGAGAAGCAGAATTTTAACCGGGTAGCCGGGATCGATTACAACCTGGCCAGCAAAAACAATGAATGGAACGGAAAATTGTTTTATCACCGCTCTTTCAGCCCTGAAAATCCGGGGAAACAATTTGCACAAGGGGCATCGCTGTCGTACAACACCCGCAGAGTTCATGCTTCGATGGCACAAGCCAACGTTGGCAAAAATTACATTGCCGAAATCGGTTACGTTCGTCGGAATGGCTATAACCTGTTAAATCCTGAATTCAGCTTTTTGTGGATTCCGAATAAAAAGGTGATTAGTCATGGAATTGTTTTGGATGCTGATTATTTTTTCGATTCGGGATACAATCAAATCGATCATGAATTTGTGATGATGTATAAATTCGAATTTAGCAACCGGACCATACTTGATGCGGGTATTAAAGACCTTTATACCCGGTTGGATAAAGATTTTGATCCGACACACATCAGTCAGACGATTTTGAAGAAAGGGACAGAATATTCAACCAATGTGGGATTTATCGATTATATATCCGATACCCGAACCTTGTTTAATTATTCGGCTACGGTTGCCAAAGGTGGTTTTTACAGCGGCGGGATCAGTATGCTGCAAGGCCAGATGACTTACCGTTTTCAGCCCTATTTACATGTAACCGCTAACTTCTCATACAACGACATCAATCTTCCGGCTCCATTCGAGCGGGCCCGGTTTTGGTTGCTGGGACCTAAGTTTGATCTGACCCTGAGCGACAAGGTTTTCTTTTCGTCGTTTATCCAATACAACGAGCAAATCGATAACCTGAACATGAATCTGCGGTTTCAGTGGCGCTATAAACCGGTTTCCGACTTGTTTATCGTTTATACCAACAATTATTACACAGGTAACTGGAGCCCCCGAAATAGAGCGTTAGTGGTAAAACTGAGTTACTGGTTTAATTAAATAACCTCATTTCCAAACCACCCTCAAAGGGAGAGCTTGAAGAAGAACAAGGTTTTGGAAATTTTATACCTGAACTTCCTTCCCATTTTGGGAGAAGGATTGGGGATGGGCGATCAGAATTTTTCAAAAGCTCCCAACCCAAACAAGGCAAAATCGTATTTAATTGGATCTTCAGGATCGAATCCGCGCAGGTGGGCAGTGATTTCTTCCACGGCACGCCAGTCGTTTTGGACCCGGGTGAGCAATCCGAGTTTCCGGGCTACATTTCCGGTATGAACATCCAGCGGTAGCATTAATGCCGATGCCGGAATTTGCTTCCATAATCCGAAATCGACACCAGTCTGGTCGGTTCGGACCATCCACCTTAAAAGCATATTTAGTCGTTTGGCCGAAGCTCCTTTAAATACATCCGATACATGTTTTTCAGTGCGGTGGTCATGTTGAAGTTCAAGAAATACCTCTCTGAAATGAACCAGCGCTCCGAAAACAGAATGACTTTTCTGGTAACCTACGGTAAATACCTGTTCCAAACCGCCGTGATTCAAATAAATGTTTCGGAGCGATTTCAGGAAATACCTACAGTCTGATCCGTTGAATGTGCGATGCTTGAAATCGGAAAAGCTATTCCAGTCATCTTCTTGGGCATTCATCAGAAAATCGATGGGATTGTTTTGCATCAGTTGCATGAGCCGGTTTGCATTGCGGATGATCGTGGGGCGCTGACCCCAGGCCAGGGTTGCTGAAAGAAAAGCGGCAATCTCAATGTTTTCTTTCGTGGTAAACTGTTTGGGAACCAGAATAGGATCGGTATTGATAAACGAGGACTGATTAAATACAAGAACCTTTTGATCAAGTAGCCGGCGGATATCTTCAGTTTGGTCAGGCATTTTCAACGTTCAATCAGTCCATCCTTCATTCGAATGATGGCATCGCTTTGGGCAGCAAAACTTTCATCGTGAGTCACAATCACCAGGGTTTGTTTAAAACGGTCGCGCAGGGTAAAAAACAATTGGTGAAGATCTTCCCGGTTTTTGGTATCAAGGTTTCCGGATGGTTCGTCAGCCAGAATGACTGACGGGTTATTAATTAGGGCACGGGCAACTGCCACCCGCTGACGTTCACCGCCCGAGAGTTCGCCCGGTTTGTGGTTGAGCCGGTGTGAAAGACCGAGAAAGTCGAGGTATTCGCGGGCTTTTTGTTCTGCTTCTTTTCTTGGCGTTTTAGCAATGAATGCGGGAATACACACATTTTCGAGAGCCGAAAATTCGGGTAACAAATAGTGAAATTGAAATACAAAACCGATCTGCCTATTCCGGAAATCGGCCAGTTGGCGCTCGTCCATTCCCGATATGTTTTGCCCATTGATGATAACCTCTCCCGATGCCGGTTGGCTGAGGGTGCCAATAATCTGAAGCAAAGTAGTCTTCCCGGCACCGCTTGGTCCTACAATGGAATAAAGTTTTCCAGCGGGTACCTCAAGGTCAATTCCCTTCAAAACCTGAAGATCGCCAAACGACTTTGTTATTTTTTCAACTTTAATCAATTGAAGTGTGTTTTGGGGTACGAGCCGAATGCCAAATGGTCTCTCTGTAAATTCTCAGGAATAACCAAGATCTGGGTTATTCAATTTTGGTGCCTTCGTTTATGGTGTGGGTAATGTTTTCGGATCCTTGATTCAAATCACTTTTAATCTCCTGAATATCTTTCTCAATATCCCCGGTGTGCGTTTTAATACCCTCCTGGATGTCGCTCTTGGCACCTTGAATAGTCGACTTGATGTCATTAATCTCACTACCTAATCCTCCACCTGCATCGTTAATTTCTCGCTTGATTTCGTTGGTAGCCTTCTGAAATTCGCGCATGGCTTTTCCCAGAGTTCGGGCCACATCGGGGATCGCTTTCGATCCAAAGAACAGTAAGGCCACAAAAACAATTAGTACAATCTCACCTCCACCCATAACTGATAAATTAATTAGTTGGTCTTCCTGAAAAAATTTTAGCAAATATACAAACTAGTTCAGTATTACGACAAAGCATACCTGATAATGATTGGAAAGTTCTTGGAATAATTTAACGGATAGATATCTGGAATATATCAGATTGATTTTGGCATAATAAAAACAGAGAAGAGGCTCCATCTGTCGTTTGACAGACAAAACCTCTTCTCTAGGATTAGTTATTAAGCTGCAACCTTATTCTTTTTGAATTTTTTAGACTGTTTGATTGTATCATAAACAATCGGCGCCGCATTAAATACTGAAGAATATGTTCCTACGCCAATACCAACCAAAAGTGCGAAGGTGAACCCTTTAATAGATGTTCCGCCAAACAGGAAGATGGCAACCAATACGATCAATACGGTTAACGATGTACTGAAGGTACGACGCAGTGTTGAGTTCATGGCATGATCCATGGTTTCGGCTAAACCACGTTTAGGATATAAATGGCGGTATTCACGGATACGGTCGTAGATAATCACGGTGTCGTTGATCGAATAACCGATTACGGTTAATATTGCTGCGATGAAAGACTGGTCGATTTCGAGCGAGAATGGAAGGAAGCCGTAAAGTAACGAGAATGCTCCCATACAAATAATGGCGTCGTGTGCCAGCGAAACAACACCACCCAAACCATAATGCCAGCTGTCGAACCGAACAAGAATATAAAGGAAGATCAAAATCAATGAGAAGAATACAGCAAGGATAGCATCGCGGGTCAATTTGTCCGAAATGGTTGGCCCTACTTTCTGAGTGCTTTGTAAGTTTATTTTACTGAACGTGTCGGTAGAAACATCGCCAATAAAATTAGCTTCTTTAAGCCCCTGGTACAACAGTTCTTCTACTTTGTTATCAACTTCTGAACTGTTTTCTTCAATCATATACCCAGTGGTTATGCGCACCTGGTTGGCATTACCGTATGTTTTTACATCAGGAGTTGAATTGAAAATAGGAGCTAAAGCATTCTTTACATCATCAACTCTCACATCCTTATCAAAACGAACCACATAAGTACGACCTCCCTTGAAGTCGATACCTTTGTCGAACCCACGGACGAAGAAAGAAACCAACGATAAAACGATCATAGCACCTGAAATTGAATAGAAGATTTTTCTTTTTTCGATAAATGGGATTTTCACATGGCGCAACCAATTTTTAGTATTCTTAGTTGTGAATGTAATTTCCTTGTTTTTGCTTAACTGACGTTCGAATATTAGACGAGTTATAAAGATGGAAGTGAACAGAGACGTAAGAATACCAATAATCAATGTGGTTGCAAAACCTCTGATTGGACCGGACCCAAAAATATAAAGAACGATACCGGTTAATAAGGTGGTTACCTGTCCGTCAATAATAGCCGAATAAGCTGCGTTGTATCCATCAGTAACAGCAAGCCGAACTGATTTGCCGGCAATCATTTCATCTTCGATGCGTTCATATATCAACACGTTGGCATCAACAGCCATACCCATGGTTAATACGATACCGGCTATACCAGGCAAGGTCAAAACAGCTCCGATTGAAGCGAGAATGCCAATCAGGAAGAAAACGTTAACGACCAGTGCTACATTGGCAGCCATACCTGCTTTACGACTATAGAAGAATAACATATATCCTAATACGAGCAGGAAGGCAATACCAAATGACCAGAAACCGCTGGTAATGGCTTCTTGTCCTAATGACGGACCAACAATATCTTCAGCCATGATTGTTGCCGGAGCAGGCATTTTACCTGATTTTAGAATGTTGGCCAAGTCCTTTGCTTCTTCAATACTTTCAAGCCCGGTAATTGAAGAACGTCCACCAGTGATTTCTCCGTTTACGTTTGGATATGAACGAACGTAACCATCCAAAACAATGGCAATCGATTTGCCAACATTGTCTTTGGTCAGACGAGCCCATACTTTAGAGCCTTCGCTATTCATGCTCATGCTAACTTCCGGACGGCTGCCCATGTCGGCATAGTCCTGACGGGCATCGGTAATTACATCGCCTTCAAGTGGAGCGCGACCATCGCGGCTGGTAACTTTAATGGCAATCAGGTGGAAGTAACGCTCATCTTTGTCAATAGCTTTTGCAGTCCATCTGAAGGCCAGGTTGCGAGGCAGCAATGCTTTGACCTGGTCCATTTTCAGATATCGGTTAACAGTGGCTGTATCTTTAAAATGAGAAGTTCCGACCATGGCTCCCGGATATGGTTGCCCTTGCTGGCTGACGCTTGGCATAAGAAGTGAAAACAAAGGAGCTTGGTTTTTCCCCTTTGCATCTACGGCTGCTGAGTCGGTTTTTGCTTTATTTTCCAATTCATTCAGCAGTGTATTCTTTCCTTCAGCGCTAGCTGTTTTTGTTGTATCAGCTGAACTGGCTGGCTTAGACTGTAAAGCCAGAATTTCAACCAGTTTTTGATTGGCTTGCGATAGGTATGAAATAACCTCTTGATTGTCGTAGGTTTCCCAGAATTCGAGGTTCGCCGTACCTTGCAACAGCTTCCGTACACGTTTCGGATCGTCGATACCCGGAAGTTCAACCAGAATGCGGCCAGCTGTTTGTAATTGCTGAATATTTGGTTGAGCTACTCCAAAACGGTCGATACGGGTGCGGATAATGTTGAATGAGTTGTCGATAGCAACTTTGGTTTCTTTACGCAGCACATCCAGTACTTCCTTATTGGTCGAGTTGTATTTCACTTGGTCTTTCAGTTCCAGGGTATTGAAAATGGAAGCAAGTTTACCATTCGGGGCAACTTCTTCGAAAGCTTTTCCGAACAGAGAAACAAAATCTTCCTGGCTGTTAGCCTGTTTTTTGATGGCGAGACGCAAAGCCGCGTTGAACGTAGAGTCTTTGCTAAAGTTTGACAATGATTTGATTACATCAGAAACTTTAACTTCGAGAGTAACATTCATTCCACCCTTCAGGTCGAGTCCCAACCCCAATTCGAGTTCTTTTACATGTTTGTAAGTGTATTTTTTTAACCACATAAAATTGTAAACCACTTCGCTCGACATGGAATCAAGATAAGCCTGTTCTTTTTGTTTGTCGCCTTTGGCAAACTCCCTCGCGTTCTTCTCAACTTTACTGGCAAAATAAGTAAAGCTAAGCTGGTACACGCAAATCAACCCAAGGAGTATGGCAAAGAGCCGGATTGCACCTTTGTTTTGCATTTTGTGAAATTTAAATTGTTTGGTAAATATTTAATTTGAATTTATTTTCAATCCATTAGAATTTATACAACTGCATTTCTTCCGCGAAAATCTTATCGGGGAATCCCTTAGGTATGATGAAAACGCAGTAAAAAAATCAGGAAAGAGGCGGTGTGTCGTCTGGACTTGAATACAGTACCCGGGTGAAAGGAAGTGCATGTAAAGAACAACCCGCCGGAAAAAATGAAAGCAAGGTTTCGGCTTTCATCAGCTGGAATGTCCTTAAATTATAATGTTTCAGTAAAAATTTATCCTGGGTGTAAGCGAATCGGAAGCGAACAGAAAATTCAGTAACCGATGTTTTCAGGTTATAACTGGGAACCTGATTGCAAATGTAAATCTTTTGGTTCCCCACTTCCCCGGGTAGGGGAATCTTCCGGATCTTTTCGGCCAGTTTCTGATTCGACGCATGATACATGTCGAACACCGCTGCTGCGCCTACCAGTGCAAGTAACAGGCACAGGCGCATCAAAAGGTGTTTGGTCATGTATTTCTTTACGTTCATTGTCCGTTTTTTTCAGTCGCCAAATATATTTATTTTTTTTTAATGTAAGTGTGTCATTTTCCTGCTGAATGACACACTAGAGGTTCTGAAACTGAATGATTTTGCGATCGTAATCAATAATGCACTTGTAATGCATCAGGATATCTCCGCCGAGCAGTCCGGCAATCCGGCAGGAAGTATATTTTTCATAAATTTCGTTCACGTGGTCCAGGTTAATCAGGGCCACCTTGTGCCCGGTAATTTCCAGGTTGCCAAACCTCAGACGATACATTTTTCCGACTGAAGTTTCCATCATGCCCTGGTTGATGCCTGCACTTTGATAATCGTCTTCATGATCCGAATCGATCAGTTCATAAAATGTACTAAGGTTCAGATCGAGTACCGTTTTTGATGCCCCTGTATCAATAATCCAGCTTGACAAAGTGTCATCGTCAAACTTTCCTTCGATTAAAATATGGTAATTTTCCTGTTCGAGTTCAATAATTTGCAGTGGTAATTCGGTCATAAGTACAATAAAAAAGCTCCTGTATGTTTTGCAGGAGCTTCAAATATAATTTTATTGTCCGGATATTCTGAAAGATTAAAGAATATTCATACCGTCGACCACGTCCATGATTTCTTTTACAGCATTGGCTGATTCAACCAATAACTTCTGTTCGTCTTCAGTCAGGCTTATTTCGATAATTTTTTCAACCCCGTTTTTGCCCAGTTTTACCGGAACGCCAACAAAAATGTCATTCAGGCCGAATTCACCTTCCAGTTTAACGCAACATGGGAAAACACGTTTTTGGTCCATAACAATCGCTTCAACCATTTGTGCAGCAGCTGATCCTGGTGCATACCAGGCCGAAGTGCCCATCAGGTTTACCAATTCGCCACCGCCTTTTTTGGTACGGTCAATGATTTTGTCGAGCGTTTCTTTGTCAATTAATTCAGTTACTGGTATGCCGGCAACGGTCGTGTAACGGGGAAGTGGAACCATCGTGTCGCCATGTCCGCCCATCAATAAAGCCTGAATATCGCGTGGCGAAACGTCCAGGGCTTCAGCAAGGAAAGCGCGATAGCGGGCTGTATCGAGAATACCGGCCATACCCATTACCTTGTTTTTGGTTGTTTTGGAAACGGCATAAGCCACATAAGTCATCACATCCAGCGGATTTGAAACTACGATGATGATGGCATTCGGTGAATATTTTATCACATTTTCGGTGACACTTTTTACAATACCGGCATTGATCGAAATCAGGTCGTCACGGCTCATTCCGGGTTTGCGCGGAACGCCTGAGGTAATTACAACAACATCCGAATCAGCCGATTTCGAATAATCGTTGGTTGCCCCTTTTACCCGGGTATCATAAAAATTAATGGGAGCAGTCTGCCATAAGTCCAATGCTTTTCCCTCTGACAATCCTTCTTTAATATCAAGTAATACTACTTCGCTTACAATGTTTTTTTCGGCTACGATTTGTGCGCAGGTAGCTCCAACATTTCCGGCTCCAACTACTGTTACTTTCATAATTGTATTTTTATGGATTATAATTTTTTCTAAAACGTATGCAAATATATAAGGTATTTTAGAAATGGAACTCTATTTTTCATTCACTTAACAATTTGGTAAAAGCGTCAAGTCGTTTATAGTTGTCCTGTTTCGACCCCGCTGGGATTGAGCTGTTTTTAATGGCTGCGTAACCAGAATCCTGGTTAAGCTAATTCTCTGTAGTAAATTGCATAAACATTTTTCCATCAGAAAGGTTTATATCATCAAAAAACTCAAAATTAGTTATGGCCGACAGATTATCAGACCCCATCGGACGTTTAATGGGACTGCGCTACAAATCGCATCCCTGGCATGGCGTTTTCATTGGCAAAGATGCTCCCGAAAATATAACTGCTTTTATTGAGGTTGTTCCAACCGATACCGTTAAATACGAAATTGATAAGGAAAGTGGATACCTTCGCCTTGACCGTCCTCAAAAATATTCGAACGTGGTTCCTGCCTTATATGGATTTGTTCCCCAGACTTACTGTGGCGAGCAGGTTGGAAGATTCTGTATGGAAAAAACGGGAAAAAACGGAATCCGGGGAGACGGCGACCCAATTGATATTTGCGTGCTTACCGAAAAAACTATTGCACACGGCGATATTTTGGTTGATGCCCGGCCAATTGGTGGTTTTAGGATGATTGACGGTAATGAAGCTGACGACAAAATTATTGCGGTGCTGACCAATGACGTGGTGTACAGCGAATATAAGGATTTATCGGATCTGCCCGACATTGTGGTGGAGCGGCTTAAACACTATTTCCTGACCTATAAGGATATGCCAGGAAAAGCCAGTCATACCGAAATTACACATATTTATGGGGTGAGTGAAGCTTTGGAAGTTATAAAATGCTCAATTTCTGACTATCATCAACGGTTTGATAACATCGGGAAATTGCTCTGAAATATCCCTGATTCTGCGGAACTTTATTTCCGTCTCAGATTGAGATAAGAATAATTGAACCCATTTTTTTCGTCGAAATGATCTTCACAGGAGATTTCTTCCCATTCTGAATAATTGATTTCAGGAAAATAAACGTCAGCATCAAAATCACGGTGAACCAAAGTGAGGTATAATTTTCCTGCAATAGGATAGAACTGCCGGTAAATCATTCCACCTCCAATGATAAAAGCTTCAGCTTCGTTTTTTACAGCAGCAACCGCCTCTTCAACCGAAAATACCATTTCACAGCGGTCAAATTTTTCTTCCGAATTGTCCGTAATTACAATATTCCGGCGGTTAGGCAGCGCACCATTGGGGAGCGAGAGTAACGTATTTCTCCCCATAATAACCGGATATCCTGTGGTGATTTGCTTGAACCGTTTTAAATCGTTGGGCAGATGAAACAACAAATCGTTGTTTTTCCCGATGGCAAAGTTCTGTGCCATTGCCACAATGATGGAGATATTTTTATATGTCATTCTGAATTTTTGCTTAATTTTTGATGTTCTAGACTGCCACAATTCCCGGAATATGCGGATGCGCCTGATATCCAACCAGCTCAAAATCGGCATATTTGAAATCAAAAATGTTTTTTACCTCCGGATTTATTTTCATGAATGGAAGCAGGTAAGGTTCCCTGGTTAATTGCAGTTTCACCTGCTCAATATGGTTCAGATAAATATGTGCATCGCCCAAAGTATGAACAAAATCACCAGGCTGAAGATCGCAAACCTGAGCCATCATCAGTGTAAGCAGAGCATAAGATGCAATGTTGAATGGCACACCCAGAAAAATATCAGCGCTTCGCTGGTAAAGCTGGCACGAAAGTTTTCCATCGGCTACATAAAACTGTACCAAAATATGACAAGGAGGTAGTTTCATCTGGTCGATTTGTCCTACATTCCATGCACTTATTAAATGACGACGCGAGTCTGGATTGTTTTTTATACTATTTACAACCTGTGTAATCTGGTCGATATGTCTGCCATCGGGAGTTGGCCATGACCTCCACTGATAACCGTAAACCGGACCCAGTTCGCCATTTTCATCAGCCCATTCATTCCATATCCGCACTCCCTTTTCCTGAAGATATTTCACATTGGTGTCACCCGTCAAAAACCAAAGCAATTCGTGGATGATCGACTTTAAATGTAATTTTTTAGTGGTCAGAACCGGAAATCCTTCCGAAAGGTCGAATCGCGACTGGTAGCCAAAAACACTGATGGTTCCAGTGCCGGTACGATCACTTTTATGAGTCCCATTATTTATTACATGGTTCAGTAAATCAATATATTGCTTCATTTTATTACCCTTTGATGTATTCGTTTTATCCTTCGGCAAGGTAAAAAGTTTTCTCGTGAAATGCCAAATGGATTAAAAAATGATCACGGATAGTTTTTGCTTCATTTGCAAAACTATCCGTGATTGTATGTGTTCATAAAGCTTAAAACCGCAATATCATTAAGATACTGAAGGCGCAGTTTCGGGTTCGTGTTTGTATTTGAAAACGATAGGGAAAATGATGGTCAGAACCAGGGCATAACCAGCAAATACATACCAAATTGTTGGCCATGAGCGGCTGATGAGTTTCCCCTCTTCACCATAAACCGAATAGAAATCGACTACTGCGCCACTTGCATATCCACCGAATATGGCTCCCAAACCATTGGTAAGCATCATAAACAATCCTTGTGCGCTGGCACGTATTTCAGGCTTCGCTTCAGTTTCAACGAATAACGAACCGGAAATGTTGAAAAAATCGAATGCCATGCCATAAACAATCATCGACATTATCAGCAATGGCAATCCGATTCCAGGGTTACCAATTCCGAATAAGCCGAAACGCAGTACCCAGGCAAGCATGCTCATCAGCATTACTTGTTTGATGCCGAATCGGCGTAGGAAAAAGGGAATGGTCAGGATAAACAATGTTTCAGACATTTGCGATATCGATAGCAGAATTACAGAATGCTTCACTCCAAAAGAATTGGCAAATTCAGGAACATCTTTGAAGCTACCAATAAACAGATCGCCGTATGAGTTTGTAATTTGCAGTGCTGCCCCTAAAAGCATCGAAAACAGGAAAAAGATGATCATCTTTCTTGATTTGAACAACACAAGTGCATCGAGACCAAATGCCGAAAGCCACGATTTGCGCTCGCTTTTTGCAGGGGGACATTGAGGTAAAGTGAATGAATACAATGCCATAACCAATGAGGCGATAGAACCTACATAAAGCTGTGCATTGGAATTTTTAAAACCAGACAGGTCGACCACCCACATGGCTACAATAAATCCAATGGTTCCAAAGGTGCGGATTGGCGGAAAAACTTTCACAATGTCATACTTGTGTTCCTCCAACGCATTATAAGCTACGGTGTAGTTTAGCGAAATGGTTGGCATATAGAAGAATAAGTTTACCAACATTGCCCAGTACACATGGTCGTAATCGGTAACTGTTGACGCATAAAAAAGAGCGGCAGAACCCAAAAGATGACAAATGCCTAACAGCCGTTCTGCATTGATCCACTTATCTGCAATAATACCAATGATTCCGGGCATGATGAGAGAAGCGATACCCAGTGTGGCGAAGATTGAGCCAATTTGCCCACCTTCAAAATTCAGACCTCTGCCCAGATATCCTCCAAGAGAAATCAACCATGTTCCCCAGATGAAAAACTGGAGAAAGCTCATCACGATCAGCCGATTCTTGATTCCCATAATTAGTTCTTTGAGTTGAATAGTTTTTAGCGGGTTTAAAACTACTAAAATCCACTTATCAAAAGGGAACAAATAATTTAAAACATATTAATTCGGAAAAAATCGAAATTTGGCAGGAAGGACTTAAAAATTGGGAACTGGCTTATTCTTTTTTCCGGCGGTTAATCTCGTCGCGGATGGCTGAAGCTTTTTCATAATCTTCAGACTGGACGGCATTGTTGAGCATTTGAGCCAGTTCAGCCGAAGTGTATTTTTCGTACTCGTGCTTTCCACGGACTGGCTTATCGCCGGTAGATTGGTGCCAGTCTTCCTGGGTATGCTCGTTCTCAAATTCTATAATGATACCTGCACGTTGAAGGATTTCTTCGGTAGTATAAATCGGGCAGTTAAACCGCAAGGCCAGGGCAACTGCATCTGATGTGCGTGAGTCAATGACGATTTGCTTGTCATTCCGGAGACAAATCAGTTCGGAGTAAAAGATTCCTTCTTCAAGTTTGTAAATGATAACTTCTGAGATCAGAATGTCAAACGCAGAAGCTAGCTCTTTGAAAAGATCATGGGTGAGCGGCCGGGGCGGTTTTAGTCCCTCCAGTTGGATGGCAATGGATTGTGCTTCGATGGGGCCAATGATAATGGGTATTCTGCGGTCGCCATTTTCTTCGGCCAAAACAAGCGCGTAAGCTCCTGATTGTGACTGACTGACTGAGAGACCTAATATGTTGAGCCTTACTTTCTGCATCCGGTTTTGTATAGCCTGACTAGGATAGCAAATATAACAATTGTTTTGCATTCTGCTCGGTTGTTGGGGTATTTACATTTGGCTTTTCTTTTTGTTTACTGGTCTGGCAAAAGGAAAATCTACCAGACTGGTCGCTGAAAATAATTCGGAAAAAATATTGTAACCCTTTGGTGGTCATGTAAAATTATATACTTTTGCAGTCCGAAAGTTTTCGAGCAGGCCCGATAAGTGGTGCATAATTGGTTCCCGCCTGCCGGAAGAAATATTTAAACACATTGAAATGTACGCAATTGTAGAGATTGCCGGTCAGCAAATGAAAGTTGAAAAAGGCCGGAAAGTTTATGTACACCGTCTGGAAAATGCTGAAGGCGAAACTGTCGTTTTCGACAAAGTGCTTTTGGTTGATAACGATGGTGCTGTAAAAGTTGGAACTCCTGTTGTAGAAGGTGCCAGTGTAACTGCTTCGGTAGTTGAGCACATTAAAGGAGATAAGGTATTGGTCTTCAAGAAAAAAAGAAGAAAAAGCTACCAGAAGATGAATGGTCATCGTCAATACCTGACCAAAATTCAAATTGAAGAAGTAATAGGATAACATTAAAAAAGATTTACCATGGCTCATAAGAAAGGTGTCGGTAGTTCCAAGAACGGACGCGAATCGGAAAGTAAACGACTTGGCGTTAAAATTTACGGCGGTCAATCTGCAAAAGCTGGTAACATTATTGTTCGCCAGAGAGGTACTTCACACCACCCGGGTTTAAATGTTGGTATGGGCAGAGATCATACCTTGTTTGCTTTGGTGGACGGAACTGTTGTTTTTAAGAAAAAAAGCGACAACAAATCATTCGTAATTGTTGAGCCTGTAGTTGCTACAGAGGTTAACTAGAACGAATAAGAGATATTAGTTAAATAATCTCCTGCTTTCCCGAAGGCAGGAGATTTTTTTATTTTAAATTTGTTCGTCTAAAAAAAATAAAATGCTCAATCTAAAATTTATACAGGAAAATCCGGAGCTGGTTGTTGCCAAACTGAAAAAGAAGCATTTTGAAGCAACAGCTATCGTTCAGCAAATTACCGGATTATCAGTCCAAAAGAATGAAACACAGGCAAAAGCCGACCAGTTTAAAGCTGAGATGAATAAGATTTCGAAAGAAATTGGACTGCTGATGCGCGACGGAAAAACGGATGAGGTAAATGCTGCCAAAAGCCGTACGGCTGAATTGAAAGACGCCATTAAACAACTGGATGAGGATTTTGCCCGTATCGATCAGGAAATCTTCCAACTTCAGGTATTGCTTCCAAATCTTCCTGCCGAAATCGTCCCTGAAGGACGCACTCCGGAAGACAATCTGGTGGTGAAAAGAAGCGGAGAATTTCCTGCATTGCCCCAAAACAGTGTTCCTCACTGGGAGTTGGCCAAAAAGTACGACATCATCGATTTCGAACTTGGTGTTAAAATTACCGGTGCCGGATTCCCGGTTTACAAAGGTAAGGGCGCCCGTTTGCAGCGGGCATTGATTAATTTCTTTTTGGATGAAGCCCGCAACTCAGGATATTTAGAAGTTCAGCCACCCTATATGGTGAATGAAGATTCAGGCTTTGGAACTGGTCAGTTGCCTGATAAAGAAGGGCAAATGTATCATGCCACCGAAGATAACCTGTATTTGATTCCAACAGCAGAAGTTCCGGTGACCAATCTGTATCGCGATGTGATTGTGGAAGCTAAAGATTTGCCTATTAAAAATACGGCATACAGCGCCTGTTTCCGCCGCGAAGCTGGTTCGTATGGCAAAGATGTCCGCGGATTGAACCGTCTGCACCAGTTCGATAAAGTGGAGATTGTTCAGATTGCCCATCCGGATAATTCGTACGAATTGCTCGACCAGATGGTCGCTCATGTTGAAAGTCTGGTCAAAAAACTTGAATTACCGTACCGAATCCTGCGGTTGTGTGGTGGCGATATGAGTTTTACTTCAGCCCTGACTTACGATTTTGAAGTCTTCTCAGCCGCCCAGGAAAAATGGCTGGAAGTGAGTTCGGTTTCAAACTTCGAAAGTTTTCAGGCCAACCGGCTGAAACTGCGTTACCGCGATGAAGTAACGAAAAAGCCTGTTATTGCACATACTTTAAACGGAAGCGCACTGGCGCTGCCCCGTATTCTGGCTGCTTTGCTTGAAAACAACCAAACTCCGGAAGGAATCCGGGTCCCTAAAATTTTGATTCCGTATTGCGGTTTTGACATGATCAATTAATCGGATTACCGGGAAAATATATGGAGAGGCTGTTCGGTTTAATTATCAAACAGCCTCTTTTTTATACATTTGATGTCAGTCACCTAAACTTATCATCATGAATTCTCTTTTCAAACAATCACTTCTGGCTGGTTTGACCGCATTTCCCTGTCAACAATAGCCGGAGAAGCGCCCAAAACGCAAAATCCGAATATCGTCCTGATATTTATGGACGACATGGGCTACGGCGATTTAAGCTGTTACGGCGGATCCCAGTATAAAACTCCGAACCTTGACCGGTTGGCTTCGCAGGGTGTCCGGTTCACCAGTTTCTTGTCTGCACAGGCAGTTTGCAGCGCTTCGCGTGCCGGAATAATGACCGGTTGTTATCCGAACCGACTGGGCATTTCAGGAGCCTTGTCTCCCAATGCCGAAATTGGCCTGAATCCGTCAGAAGAAACTATTCCTGAAGTGCTAAAAAAGCGCAGTTACAAAACGGCGGCCATCGGGAAATGGCATTTGGGCAATCATCGTGAGTTTTTGCCTTTGCAGCAAGGTTTTGATGAATATCTGGGACTTCCGTATTCGAATGACATGTGGCCGGTAAATTACGATGGGACTCCTGCAGTTCAAGGTTCAGGCAAAGCCAGGTATCCCGTACTTCCGCTGATTGAGGGAAACGAAAAAATCAGAGAAATAAAAACACTCGATGATCAGTCGGAATTAACTACGATTTATACCGAGCGGGCGGTCCGATTCATTAATCAGAATAAGAAAAATCCGTTTTTTCTCTACCTGGCACATTCGATGACGCATGTGCCGTTGGCTGTCTCGGATAAGTTTAAAGGGAAAAGTGAACAGGGAATGTTTGGCGATGTGATGATGGAAATCGACTGGTCGGTTGGACAGGTCATGAAAGCGCTGAAGGATAATGGGCTGGAAGAAAATACACTGATCATTTTTACCTCAGATAACGGACCGTGGCTGAATTTCGGTAACCATGCCGGATCAACCGGTGGTTTGCGCGAAGGCAAAGGCGCCAGCTTTGAAGGCGGCCAGCGCGAACCTTGTTTGATGAAATGGCCGGGTCACATTGCTGCAGGTTCAATCTGCAACAAACTGGCTTCAACGATTGATATTTTACCCACACTGGCAGCCATTACCAGTGCTCCGCTTCCTGAAAAAAAGATTGACGGGGTGAATATTCTTCCGCTTTTGCTTGGCGACGAAACAGCAAATCCGCGGGAATCGTTTCTGTATTATTACCGGAAAAATAGTCTGGAAGCAGTGCGAAAAGGAAACTGGAAACTGGTATTTGCACATCCCGGGCGCACTTACATTGGATTTAAACCTGGGTTCGACGGATTCCCCGGAGGAACCAATGAAAATTTTCCTTACGAGGAAGGTTTGTACGATCTCCGTCGCGATCCCGGCGAACGATACGATGTAAATGAATATTATCCCGGGATTGTCGCCGAACTCAAAAAACTGGCCAATGATGCGCGTCAGGATTTGGGCGACGACATTCAAAACGTAACCGGAAATAACCGGCGGGAACCGGGGCGAATTTCCTCAACGAAGTAACTTTTTAACCAACAGCCTTATGAGTAATGCAAAAACGCTGACTTTACTGAGCCTCTGTTCAGCGGGAGTGATGCCGGCCTTTTCCGCACCTGTTTCTAAGCCAGGTCGTCCAAATTATCGTTTTCATCATGAGCGACGACCATGCTTATCAGGCCATCAGCGCGTACGGATGTGGATTAAACGAGACTCCCAATATTGACCGGATTGCACGCGAGGGAGCCATCTTCAACCGCGGATTTGTAACCAATTCAATTTGTGCCCCCAGCCGGGCTGTGATGCTCACTGGTAAGTTCAGCCACCTAAACGGGAAGCTGGATAACCGGGGCGGATTTAACTGGGACCAGCAGAATTTTGCCAAAATTCTTCAGCAGAATGGCTATCAGACTGCCCTGATCGGAAAGATTCACCTGGAAGGATCGCCACAGGGATTTGATTACTGGAATGTTTTACCGGGACAGGGACAATATTACAATCCTGATTTTATTGAAAACGGTGTAAAAAAGCGATATCCCGGATATGTTACTACCCTGACCACCGGGTTCGCACTCAACTGGCTCGATAAAATCCGCGATAAATCCAAACCTTTCTGTTTGCTGTATCATCAGAAGGCGCCTCACCGAAACTGGCTTCCGGAGGAAAAATACCTCAACTTGTACGAAGACCGGGAATTTCCATTTCGGAAAACTTTTTCGATGATTATGAGGGGCGGACAACTGCTGCGCATACACAGGAAATGGGTATCGTACAAATAATGACATGGGGCGGCGACATGAAATTTGAGAATGATCCATATACGGGTAAACCCACGAACTTTATGGGCAGCCTCAACCGGATGGATGAAAGTCAGCGTGAAACCTGGCGTAAGGCATACAATCCGCGCAACGAAGAATTCATAAAAAATAAACCTGAAGGCAAAGAACTGGCCAAATGGAAATATCAGCGTTATCTGCGCGATTACCTGAAATGTATCAAATCGGTTGACGATGGGGTAGGTGAAATGCTTGATTACCTGGACAAGAACGGACTGTCAGAGAATACGATTGTCATTTACACCTCGGATCAGGGCTTTTACCTGGGCGAACATGGCTGGTTCGACAAACGGTTTATGTACGAAGAATCTTTCCGGACGCCAATTCTGATGCGTTATCCGAAAGAAATTAAATCAGGAACCGTGGTCAATCAGTTGGTTCAAAATCTCGATTTTGCCCCAACATTTCTGGATTATGCCGGTGTTATAACTCCCAAAGATATGCAGGGTTTATCATTCCGAAAAGTGGTAAAAGGAGAAAAAGTCCGGTGGCGTGATGCCATTTATTATCAGTATTTCGAATATCCGGCAGAACACATGGTGAAGCGCCATTACGGTGTTCGGACTGACAGATACAAACTCATTCATTTTTACTACGATGTTGATGAATGGGAGATGTACGATTTGGATAAGAATCCGCATGAAATGAAGAGCGTTTATAACGATCCGGCATACGCTGATGTACAGAAAGATTTGCATAAACGACTGAACGAACTTCGTGCCCAATACGGTGACTCGGATGAACTGGACCAAAAGTTTATTCAGGAGTATACAAAAAGGAAATAATGGTCCTTTGTTTTTTGATTGAGGAGAGTTTCAGCAGGTTGAGGCTCTCCTCAATTGTTTTAGACCGGCGACAACGCAATTTTTAAGCGGGTTCTCTTTCCGGCGGGATGTTTTTCTTATCTTTAAGCAAATTGAAATTGATATGGAATTACCCAAATTTGTCAAAAACGATCAATGGCTTGCCCCTTTTGCTTCAATCATTGTTGGACGATTGCTGGAGGCCCGGCGTCAGGAGTTGGCTGTACTGCGGGGAAAAAGTCTGGCTGAGTTTGCCCAGGGACACAAATGGTACGGACTGCATCGTGAAAACAGACACTGGGTCGTTCGCGACTGGGCCCCGAATGCTATTGCGATTTTCCTGATTGGCCAGTTCAATAACTGGGAAGAACAACAGTCTTATGCGCTTAAACCCACCGGAACAGGCGACTGGGAACTGCAACTTCCGGATGAGATGATTCGGCACGGCGATCTTTTTGCTTTTTCAATACACTGGAATGGTGGTCAGGGCAAGCGAATTCCTGCCTGGATCAACAGGACAGTTCAGGACGATTATACCAAAATATTCAATGCTCAGGTTTGGGCTCCCGATGAACCTTACCACTGGAAGAATAATGATTTAAGGCGTTCGGCTGAAGCTCCGCTCATTTATGAGGCGCACATTGGTATGGCCGGCGAAAGCGAACAAGTACATACCTACAACGAATTTCGTACAGATATTTTACCTCGCATCCAAAGAGCCGGATACAACACCATTCAATTGATGGCTATTCCGGAACACCCCTACTATGGAAGTTTTGGCTATCATGTATCCAGCTTTTTCGCTCCATCGTCGCGCTTTGGCACTCCGGAGGAGTTGAAGCAACTTATTGATGAGGCACATGGAATGGGAATTTCGGTTATCATGGATTTAGTTCATTCTCATGCTGTAAAAAACGAAGTAGAAGGATTGGGAAAATATGATGGCACACGCTGGCAGTTCTTTCACGACAGAGAGAAAGGCGAGCATCCGGCCTGGGATTCGTACTGTTTCAATTACGGGAAGCCCGAAGTTATTCACTTTTTACTTTCCAATATCCGTTATTGGCTCGAAGAATTCAAGTTCGATGGGTTCAGGTTCGACGGCGTAACCAGCATGTTGTATTTCGATCACGGTCTGGGCAAAGCATTTACCTGTTACGACGATTATTTCAATGCGGGATTAGATCAGGAAGCATTTAATTATTTCATCATGGCCAACAAATTAATCCATGAGATAAACCCGAATGCCCTATCGATTGCAGAAGAAATGAGTGGATTGCCCGGATTGGCGACTCCGCTTCAGGATGGCGGATTGGGTTTCGACTACCGCATGGCCATGGGTGTTCCCGATTTCTGGATCAAACTGATTAAGGAAGTCTCGGACGAAAATTGGAATGTCGGAACTATCTTTCATGAACTGACTTCGAAACGGCTGGACGAAAAAGTGGTGAGTTATGCCGAGTCGCACGACCAAGCCCTGGTGGGAGATAAAACCATTATTTTTCGGCTGATTGATAAAGAAATGTATTTCAATATGCGGAAAGATCAACCTAATCTGACTGTTGAACGGGGAATTGCACTGCATAAAATGATCAGATTGGCAACGCTGAGTTGTGCCGGTGGTGCCTATCTGAATTTTATGGGCAATGAGTTTGGCCATCCCGAATGGATTGATTTTCCGAGGGAAGGAAATAACTGGTCATACACTCATGCCCGAAGAATGTGGAGTTTGGCTGATAATCCGGATTTGCGTTACCAGTGGTTGTCCGATTTTGACCGGGAAATGATTACACTCATCCGCAGTGAAAAACTGATCGAAATTCCGGAAGTAAACTGGATATACGATCACAAAAGCAATCAGATTCTGATGTTCTCACGAGGCGACTTTTTGTTTGTCTTTAATTTTAATCCGGCACAATCTTTTGCTGATTATGGTATTTCGATGTCGCCGGCAAAATTTAAAATTGTATTGAATACCGACGAAGCCCGGTTTGGCGGGCAAAACCGGATTGATAGCAGTCTGACCTATTCAACTGTCGCCGAAAGCGGGCTAAAGAGTCAGCATTATTTGCGTTTATACATGCCTGTCCGGACGGCAATCGTTCTGGAACGGCAGAATTTTAAAAAATGAGTTAATGTCTTTTTTTACTGAAATACAAATTCCTGAATTTCCATGGAAGCTGGATTATTCGAAAGGCATGATGCTGATGGGCTCCTGCTTTTCGGAAAATATCGGGCAAAAATTGCTCGATTTAAAATTCAGGATTGATATGAATCCGTTTGGCATTTTATACAATCCCGAATCGATTGCCAACAGCTTGAAGATTTTGCTCGAAAAGCGAATTTTTACTGAGAATGATTTGTTCAACGATCAGGGTGTGTGGAGCAGTTTTTATCACCACAGCCGGTTTTCGGATGTTAACCGCGACATTGTTCTCGAAAACATGAACAGCCATATAATCAGTTCGCACGAATTCCTGAAAACAGCCGATTTCCTGATCGTCACCTTTGGAACAGCCTGGATTTATGAACTGAAGCGCACCGGACAAATCGTTTCAAACTGTCACAAAGTTCCGGCTTCCGAATTCAAACGATTCCGATTGGGTGTACTCGAAATTACTGAAACCTGGCGCGAACTGACGGAAAAGCTTTGGCAATTTAATCCAAATCTGAAACTGATTTTTACAGTTAGTCCGATTCGTCACTGGAAAGATGGCGCTGTTGAAAACCAACGGAGCAAAGCGACCCTGCTGCTGGCCATTGATCAGCTGATCCGTGGCTTTGGCGATCAGCGCTGCCGTTATTTCCCTTCCTACGAACTCATGATGGACGAGCTGCGCGATTATCGTTTTTATGCCGAAGATATGCTGCACCTGAGCCCGGTGGCAACTGATTATATTTTCGATCGTTTCAGCAAAGTGATGGTTTCCGGAGAAAGTCTGGAGATATCGGCGCAGGTGTTGAAAATCAGCAAAGCCGTGCAGCATCGTCCGTTTAATCCGAAATCGGCTGAGTATGAAAAATTTCTTCATTCAAACCTAAACGAAATATCCAGGTTGGAATCCAGGTTTTCTTTTCTGGATTTATCGAAAGAAAGGGATTATTTTGAACAGGAATTAACCCGATTCCAATGAAAGTACTGATGTTTGGATGGGAATTCCCGCCGCACATATCCGGAGGATTAGGCACTGCCTGTTATGGCCTTACCAAAGCATTGGCAACTTTTGATGAGATGCAACTCACACTGGTTGTCCCCAAAACTTACGGCGACGAAAAGATACCTTTTGCCACCCTGATTGGCGCTGATCATATCCCGGTTTCCAGGTCGCATCCCGAAAGTTTTGGCCTGAACTCACCAACGAAAGTTATTCAGATTGATTCTCCAATAATTCCCTATGCCGATCCTGATGAGTATTTTCAACTTATTGAACAATCTTCATCAGACAGGTGTTTGGTTCAGTCGAATGACCCGAATCGCATTCATTTCTCCGGAAATTATGGAAATAATTTGTTTGATGAGGTTGATCGCTTCGGGCTGGTTGCCGGAGTGTTGGCCGAAAACGTAGGGTTTGACGTGATTTATGCGCACGACTGGATGACTTTCCCTGCGGGGATGGCTGCCAAAAACAAATCGGGCAAGCCGTTGGTGGTGCATGTTCATTCCACTGAATTCGACCGGGGAGCAGGCTGGGTTAATCAGCAGGTTTTCGAAATGGAAAAGAAAGGCATGGAGGCAGCTGACAAAGTAATTGCGGTGAGCAACCTGACACGTAGGATTATTATTGAAAAATACCAGATACCGCCGGAAAAAGTTGGGGTGGTTTATAACGCGGTTGAATCTGCCGTTCCCTCTAAAAAACCATTGCCGAAAAATCCAGGGAATGAAATGTTAGTAAGCTTTCTCGGGCGGATTACCGTTCAAAAAGGACCGGGATATTTTGTGGAAGCGGCCAGTCTGGTATTGAAAAAAAT
The DNA here is from genome assembly GCA_963676535.2 of Prolixibacteraceae bacterium. GTDB lineage: Bacteria > Bacteroidota > Bacteroidia > Bacteroidales > Prolixibacteraceae > Aquipluma. The sequence goes on from CAXXKQ010000036.1 coordinate 84,590, forward strand.
GAAAAATGTCCGGTTTGTGATGGCCGGGAAAGGAGATATGGCCGAATTGATGGCCCGTCGTGCAGCTGAACTGGGCATTGCAGATCGGTTTCAATTTCCTGGATTCCTGAGTGAAGAAGAAATTGCGGACCTGCTCCGGAGGAGTGATATTTTAGTGATGCCTTCGGTTTCCGAGCCTTTTGGCATTGTTGCCCTCGAGGCCATGCAGGCTGGCGTGCCGGTTGTTTTGTCGCGGCAGTCGGGGGCTTCCGAAGTGATTCAACATGCCCTGAAAGTAAATTACTGGGACGTAGAAGCTCTGGCTGATGCAATTTGTTCGTTACTGAATGATCCTGTCCTTCGCGGTGAAATGAGCAAAAACGGAAAACGCGAAGCAAAAAAATTTCAGTGGAAAACATCGGCTGAAGAAATCGTGAACGTATTTTCAGAATTTGTAAATAACCTGAAAAACCTGTAATTCGCTGATTTCGGGAAACAAAAATTTAACGTCGATTTTACAATAAGGGTACCAGACGTTTTGTTTTTTTGATTTCCTTTGCAACTTATCTCCAATAGCGAGGTTGATTATGAATAAGATAGATTAAAGGAGAAATATGGGAGAAGGTGTTAGATTTATTAAACATTCGATCGTGGAACAACCTGTTTGGAAAAAATTATTTGTCGAGTCAAACATCCCGGAGAAGCTGGCTCCTCTGAAGGAATTAAGCCGTAATCTATGGTGGGTTTGGAACACCGAGGCACGCGACCTGTTTCAGACGATTGATGCTGAAATATGGGAAGAATGCGAACACAACCCGATTCTTTTGCTTGAAGAAGTAAGTTATCAGCGTTTTCTGGAACTGGAAAAAGATCAGGAATTTATCCTGAAGATGAATCAGATATCATTGTCGCTACAGAAATACATTGCTGACCGAAAGAAACTCGATGGACCCTCAATCGCGTATTTTAGTATGGAGTACGGCTTGCACGACAGTCTGAAGATTTTCTCAGGAGGTCTGGGGATTTTGGCGGGTGATTACCTGAAAGAAGCCAGCGATTCGAAAGTAAATTTGGTTGGCGTTGGCCTGCTTTATCGTTACGGCTATTTCCGCCAGAATATTTCGAGTACGGGCGAACAGCTTTCAAACTACGATGCCCAGCAATTCTCCAAAATACCGGTTCAACCGGCTTATGACAGCGACGGAAACTGGATTAGCGTTCAGGTTGAGTATCCCGGACGCAATGTTACTGCCCGCATCTGGCAGGTGAACGTCGGATCAATCAAACTTTTTTTGCTCGATACTGATTTTGAAGGGAACTCAGATGAAGATCGTTTTGTAACCCATCATTTGTACGGTGGCGATAACGAAAACCGGCTGAAACAGGAAATGTTGCTTGGCCTTGGAGGTATTCGTACCCTGAAAAAGCTGGGCTATGAAATGGATATTTACCATTGCAACGAAGGTCATGCAGCCATGATTGGCCTGGAACGAATGGCCGATTTGGTTGCCGAAAAGGGGCTGAAGTATGCCGAAGCGAAAGAAGTTGTTCGAGCTTCAACCTTGTTTACTACCCACACGCCGGTGCCTGCCGGTCACGATTCTTTTTATCAGGACATGTTTCGCCGGTATATGGAAAAATACCCCTCGCGGGTAGGCATCAGCTGGGACGAATTTATTGGTTTGGGTAAGGCCGAAGTTTATGAAGATCATTTCAACATGAGCTATCTGGCCTGTAACCTGTCACAGGGAATTAACGGGGTAAGTATGCTGCATGGCGAAGTTTCGAAGGAAGTGCTTAGTCCGCTTTATAAAGGGTTCCTGCCTGAAGAACTGGAAGTAGGGTATGTGACCAATGGTGTACACTATTCGAGTTGGGTTGCCAAAGAATGGAAAGAATTGCACCAAAAATATTTTGGGAAAGGATTTCCGGACGATCAGCTCGATTTCGATGCCTGGGAACGAATCTATCAGGTGCCGGATGAGGAAATCTGGAACATGAAACAGGCCCTTCGTCTGAAAACCATCGGCTATATCAAACAGCGGTTTACCAACAGCTGGATCAAACGCAACGAAAACCCCAAACTTATTTCAGAGGTTCTAGGAAAACTCAATCCGTATGCGCTGACCATCGGTTTTGCCCGACGTTTTGCCACCTATAAAAGAGCTCACCTGCTGTTCCGAAACCTTGACCGGCTGTCTCGTCTGGTAAATAATCCTGCACGCCCCGTTCAGTTTATTTTCGCGGGGAAAGCTCATCCTGCCGATAAAGCAGGTCAGGATCTAATCAGATACATTGTTGAGATTTCGAAACGACCGGAATTTGCCGGAAAAATACTTTTCGTTCAGAATTACGACATGAACCTGGCAAAAATGATGTTGCAGGGTGTTGATATCTGGATGAATACGCCCACCCGGCCTCTGGAAGCCTCTGGAACCAGCGGCGAAAAAGGGGTAATGAATGGTACCATCCATTTTTCGGTACTCGACGGATGGTGGGTTGAAGGGTATAAAAAAGATGCCGGATGGGCGCTTCCTCAGGAAAATGCTTACGACGTAAGCGATCTTCAGGACGAACTGGATGCTGAGAGGATTTATAATATTCTGGAAGAAGAAATTTTACCTGAATTCTATAACCGAAA
>CAXXKQ010000037.1:0-309759 GCA_963676535.2 Prolixibacteraceae bacterium
TATAACTCCTTTTGAAGCTTGTTGTTGCAAAACTATTTATTTGTAATTTTTGTTGGGAAGAGTAAAACAGAAAACTATGAAACGGGTAATAATTGTCAGACATGCCAAATCGGTACCCTATGGCTATGACGATGATTTTCATCGCGACCTGACAGACCGGGGTATCCATGATGCGGAAAAAATCAGTTCAAAATTAAAGGAATGGGTTTATCTCCAGACTTGATAATTGCCAGTCCGGCTACCCGAACCATGCACACTGCCGGATATTTATCAAAAATATGGGTTATGAGTTTTCCCTGATTCGACAGGAACCTGCACTTTACGAAGGATTAACCACACAAAGCTTTGTTGACCTGCTTCACGAACTACCTGAAAATGTTCAGACAGTTTTTGTGTTTGGCCATAATCCGACAGTTTATTACCTGGCTTATAACCTGGTCAAATATTTCAATTCGGATATGCCGACCTGCTCAACCGTGGCCCTTGATTTCCCAGTGGATAAATGGACGGACGTATCAGCCCGGGGCGGACAGCTTGCTTTTCAGTATGTCCCCAAGTCGATGTAGGCTCAACGGTTTAAATTTTTCTTAATTTGATTGAATCTGCTAACAATCTGACAGGTAATGCCGGGGTTTTAGTTTATTTTTGTATGGTTTGTAACGAATGAATCCTATCAAAAAATAAAAACTATGACCATCAGCGCATTGCAATCAGAACGGGCTAAATATCAGCCAAACTTCCTAACTCGTTGAAATCGTCGGTTAAACTGATTGAGGTGAAAAAACTCAGTCGGTAGCCGATCAGAAAGAAATTCAGGAATTGTTCCCCAACACGTATGGTATGCCCATGATTACCTTGAGGCTACCGGCGGGAAGAAACAATATCCGGCAGTGAATGTCGGGGTTATTCTCTCAGGAGGTCAGGCTCCCGGTGGGCACAACGTCATCTCCGGTATTTTTGACGGCATTAAAAACCTCAATCCTGACAGCAAACTGTACGGTTTTCGGGGCGGCCCCGGCGGTTTGGTAGACCACAAATATGTGGAACTTACGGCTAACATCATCGACGAATACCGTAATACCGGTGGTTTCGATATTATCGGTTCGGGTCGTACCAAACTCGAAGAAACTGCCCAGTTCGACAAGGGAGCTGAAATCCTGAAACAGCTGAATATTCAGGCGCTGATCATCATTGGTGGTGACGATAGTAACACCAACGCCTGCGTACTGGCCGAATACTATATGGCTAAAAATACCGGAATCCAGGTGATTGGCTGTCCTAAAACCATCGATGGCGACCTGAAAAACGACATGATCGAAACTTCGTTCGGTTTCGATACGGCTACCAAAGTATATTCTGAATTGATTGGTAACATCGAACGTGACGCTAACTCAGCCAAAAATACTGGCATTTCATCAAACTGATGGGCCGTTCGGCTTCTCACATTGGTTTGGAATGTGGCTTGCAAACTCAGCCCAACATCACCTTGATTTCGGAGGAAGTGGCCGCCAAAAAGCAAACACTTGGCGAAATTGTTGATTATATCGTTGGCATTGTTGCCAAACGCGCTGCCAAAGGCGAAAACTTCGGTGTTGCTTTAGTCCCTGAAGGTTTAGTCGAATTTGTTCCTGAAATGAAAGCTCTGATTGCCGAATTAAACGATCTGCTGGTCGAAGGTTCAGAATCAGAAACGAAATTTAAATCGGTTTACCGATAAAGCTGAAGGCCGTGCTTTTGTTGCCGGCATTTTATCAGCAGAATCTGCAAAAGTTTATACCTCGCTTCCTTCGGGTATCGCCGATCAGTTGACTTTGGATCGTGACCCACACGGAAACGTTCAGGTTTCGCTGATTGAAACTGAGAAATTGCTGGGCGAAATGGTAAAATCACGACTGAAGGAGATGAAAAAAACGGGTGAATTCGTTGGTAAATTTGGTACTCAGTATCACTTTTTCGGATATGAAGGCCGTTGCGCAGCTCCATCGAATTTTGATGCCGACTATTGCTATGCGCTGGGCTACAATGCCTCATTCCTGATTGCTGAAGGCAAAACCGGTTACATGTCGTCGGTTCGCAACCTGACTGCACCTGCTGCTGAATGGATTGCCGGTGGTGTTCCGGTAACCATGATGATGAACATGGAACGTCGCCACGGTCATATGAAACCAGTGATTCAGAAAGCGCTGGTTGAACTCGAAGGTGCTCCGTTCAAATACCTGGCTGCCAACCGCGAAAAATGGGCTGTTGAAACTTCGTTTGTTTATCCGGGTCCTATCCAGTACTGGGGACCTGCCACCGTTTGCGATCAGCCAACCAAAACCATCGCACTGGAAAGAGCAAAATAAATAACCAATCAATTGATACAATCAAGAGGCCCCGGGTAATTCCGGGGTCTTTTTGTTTTGGGGAGTTTTGTCTGAAGGGAATGGACTCAATTCTTATTTGAGCAAACTATCGGCAATCAATACAATCATCATCAGCAGATATAGGAAATTCAGCTTAAAAAAGGCAGGTCGGGCTTTGATATCATGGCTGATGAAAAGGCTTCCGGTGAGCGAAAACAGGACATAGAAAATATAGAGCAGCAGGAAGAACAAGGCCACATTTCCTTCCAGAACTTTTACCGAAACTACAATAGCTGTGGCGATGGTGGCCAGAATCCAGGTAAAACTCAGCCGTTTGATCTGGTTGTCGCTAAACACGGAATTCAGGCTGGGGAAGCCGGCCAGCTCATATTCCTTGCCGAACATGAGCAGGAGCAGCCAGAAGTGCGGTATCTGGCCAATGAAGAAAAACAGTGCCACCCAGAAAATAGGACTGTCGTTCCAGTTGCCGTCACCGGCAAACCAACCGATGTAGGGAGGCAGCGCCCCAACCAGTGAGCCCGGAACCACCGCAAAAGCAGTCACTTTTTTCAGGGGAGTGTAAATGGCATTGTATGAAATCAGGGTTAGCAGACTGGTCAGGAAAACGATCAGCGGAAAACTGAGAATCAAAAGGAGAGCGCCGGAAATAAAATAAGAAAGGGCAATCAGGACGCCGGTATTCAACCTGATTTTACCGGATGGAATCGGGCGCTTTTTTGTGCGGGGCATCAGGGCATCGGTCCGATATTCCTGGAGGTGGTTGATGGCTCCCGAACTGCACGACATCAGGAACACGCCAAGCATGAGCACCCAGGCCTTGCTGTCGAATCGTCCGGTTTGCAAGGCATAGCCCGTGTAGGCAGATAAAGCAATGGGCAAAGATATGCGTACTTTGCCCAGTTCTGAGATTATTTTGATCCACGAAAACAGACTCGTTTTCATTGCGCCCCTGAAGTTTTTAAGTGACTTTTTACTTTTGCCTTTTGTCTTGATTTATTTCACCGTCTTCAAATATTCAATAATCTGCGCCACATCGCTATCGGACAGCTGCCCCTTGTACGAGAGCATCAGCCCTTTATTAAAACCTTTTACCACGTCAGCATTCGGATCATAAATAGAGCGTTTAATGTATTCGTCATCAACAGTTATTTCCCGCTCGTTCCCACCCGTAATAACGGTGGCCTGATGACCATAAATACCTTTAAAAGATGGTCCGACCAGTTTGTTCCCATCAACGGTGTGGCAGGCGAAGCAACCAATATTTTTCATGATACGCTTGCCATTAGCTGTTGGTGAATCAACGGCTACTTCAACATGCCTGGTGGTATCGACATACCATGAGTTGAATTTTTGTTCGGGCATAACCTTTACGTAGGTGTACATGTAGGAGTGGTTCATTCCGCAGTATTCAGAGCAAAATAATTCGAAAAGTCCTTCGCGTTGCGCAATAAACCAGGACATTTTTTCCCGGCCCGGAACAACATCTTCCTTGATCCGGAATTCAGGAATGTAAAAGCCATGAATTACATCGAGCGAAATCAGTTTCATTTTTACTGCTTTGTTCAGCGGTACAAAAAGAGTGTCGGTGGTCTTTCCGTTTTCGTACTGGAAAGTATAGTTCCACATTCTGCCGGTAACGGTGATGTTAAAAGTATCTTTCGGAGCTTTCCTCATGGGCGCCCAACCAGCCCAGCCATAATAAAACATGACCAAAACCAGCATGGTGGGTATTACGGTCCAGATAATTTCGAGCTTAATACTTCCTTTAATCTGTGTTGCTGTCGGATTTTTCTTCTTGTTGTATTTGTAAATGAAATACAACATGGTAAATGTTAATCCAATCAGGAAAACAAAGGAAACACCCATGATGAAGAAAAAGGCCTTGTCGACGCCAGTTACAAAATTGGATGCGTTGGTAGTATTGGATAAGATATACATAGCTTTTATCTGAAATAGTAATCTAAGAATGTAATGAATATCACCGCAAGGAAAAGCAAAACCACAAAGCCAACCATGATCCGAAGAAAGGGCTGGTCGAATTTCAGGTGCATAAACCAGGTCAGAACCAGAATGGATTTAATGGTGGCAAAGATCATGGCTCCCAGTACCGAGTATTCGCCCAGGTTGATTTTGGTGATTCCGATTGACATGAATGTCAGGGCAATCAAGGTAACCAGAATGTAAAAATAGGACTTATACGAAACAATATGATGTTTTTCTTTTTCCATGACAGAATGCTTTTCTTAGTGTATTAAGTAGAATAACGGGAAGAGGAATATCCAAATCAGGTCGACCAGGTGCCAGTACAAACCGGCGTTTTCGAGCAGCGACGGGCTATCGGCATGGACAGTTCCTTTCTGAACCTTGTTCAATGTTATTATGATGAAAATCATTCCGACGATGATGTGAATGGCATGTAATCCAGTCATCACGAAATACAAGCCAAAAAACAGTATTTCGCCTTTACTCAGGTCGTTGATGAGATGTTCCGAACCTGGCCATATTCCGTGTTCAAATTTTACCCCCCACTCAAAATATTTGTTGATCAGGAAAATAAGCGCCAGCATGATGGTGATCTCGAGCAGAAGCACGGTCAGTCCCTTATTTTTTTTCTGAAGTGCTGAAGTCGACATGGCAATGGTCATACTGCTTACTAGCAGAATGATGGTGTTCAGTGCTCCGATGGTCATGTTCAGTTCGTGCCCCGCCAGTTTAAAGGCTTCCGGATTCATGAACCGGTAGATGGAATAAATAAGGAATAAACCACCAAAGAGGAGTAATTCGGTGAATATAAAAAGCCACATGCCCAGTTTGGAAGCTTCCTGGTCGTAATGCGGATCTGGATGTTGTGTTACATGTTCCATAGAAAGGTGTCCAATGATTAATATTCGTAAGGTCCGTCTTTTTCGCCGTAAACAGGTATTTCTTCAAAATTCTCAACCGGGGGAGGTGAGGGTATTGTCCATTCCAGGGTTTTTCCGTGCCACGGATTCATTTCGGCAATTGGTCCGTTTTTAGCCGATCGGAACAGGTTGATAATAATAATTACCAGACCGAATGCCATAACCCATGAACCCAGGGATGAAAGAATATTGGCGGCATGAAATTCGGGTAAATAATCGTAGTAACGGCGAGGCATTCCCATCATTCCGAGGTAGAACATTGGTGAATATAAGGTCAGGAATCCAACGGTAAAAAATGCCCATCCAATTTTAGCCCAGGCTTTGTCGTACATTCTTCCGAACATTTTAGGGTACCAGTAATGAATGGCGCCAAAAAATGAAAAGCCTACTCCACCAAAAACTATAAAGTGAAAATGTGCCACCACAAATGCTGTATCGTGCACATAAACATTGGTAGCCAATGCTCCGAGAACCAATCCGGAGAAACCCCCGATCATGAATACAAAAATAAACGTTACAGCCCATAAGAAGGGTATTTCCGGATTAATGGAGCCTTTGTGCATGGTCGAAATCCAGTTGAATACTTTGATGGCGCTGGGGATCGCTACTAAAAAAGTCAATATCGAAAATGTATATTGTGCGGTCCCGCTCATTCCGGAAGTAAACATGTGGTGACCCCAGACAAAGTAACCTACAAACGCAATGGCCAAAGTTGAACCGATAATGGCTTTATATCCAAAAATATGTTTTTGCGAAAATGTCGGGATGATTTCAGAGATGGCTCCCATGGCCGGGAGGATCATCACATAAACTGCCGGATGCGAATAAATCCAGAACAGATGCTGATATAAAATCGGGTCGCCGCCCAATGCCGGGTCGAAAACTCCAATGCCGAAGATTCGCTCCAGGGAAACCAACAATAAGGTAATTCCAACTACCGGGGTAGCCAGCAACTGAATCCATGCCGTTCCGTACAGCGACCAGGGAAACAACGGCATTTTAAACCAGGTCATTCCCGGTGCACGCATCCGGTGAATGGTTACGATGAAGTTCAATCCGGTTAAGATGGACGAAAAACCTAAAATGAAAGCGCCGAATATGGCTGGCAACAGATTGGTTCCCGTCTTAAAGCTGTAGGGTGCATAAAAGGTCCAGCCAGTATCAGGAGTTCCGTTTCCGAAAAGGACGGAAGCAACTACCAGAATAGCCCCCGCTACATAAAAATACCACGATAGCAGGTTCACCTTCGGGAAAGCCACGTCTTTGGCCCCAATCATGATGGGCAGCATAAAATTTCCAAATGTGGCCGATAGCCCAGGAATTACGATCATGAAGATCATGATCACCCCGTGAACGGTGAATACTGCATTGTAACTTTGCGGTCCCATAATGGTTCTTCCCGGGGCAATCAATTCGAGTTTCATTGCTAGTCCCAATAAAGCGCCGACAATGAACATGGTCATCATGGAAAACATGTACAGCAGGGCAATCCGTTTGTGGTCGGTCGAGAAAATCCAACTGAATATTCCCTTGTATTTCCCTTTGTAATCGAGGTAACTTACATCGTGTGGAATTTGAACTGTTTGCATATATCGGATCTATTTGTTTATTTTTCTTTTGGGTTTGAATATCAGGATCAGGAAGAACACCAAAGCAAAAAACAGGATCAGCGTTCCTGAAATTTTGGTCACATTTAGCACATAAGCCTGGCCAACAGGATCATAAGAAAAACAGTACTGCATGATTTTATTGATGGTTGGCGCCGACATGCCTTTGGAAGATTCAATAATGGCCATCTTGAAATCAAAAGGTAGAAAATAAATTCCATTCAAATAGCGGGTGATTTTACCTTTCGGACTGACCACACAAACCGAAGCCGCGTGTGTGAAATCCTTCCCTGTCCGTTTGTATTTGAATCCGGTTGCATTGGTTCCTTTGGCAATACTTGAGCTATCCGAAACAAAAAATTTCCAGCCTTTGGCAATGGCTTCTTTTTTAGTTACCAGATTCAGGTAATTGGCTTTTTTCCGGATGCCCAGATCAATGGTTTCCCTTGGATCGAAACTGATGGTCAATACCTGATAATCGACTCCGGGAATCAGATCCGATTCGTCCATCACTTTGGACAGACCTTCCATGAGCGGACTGCAAATTCCGGGGCAACGAAAATAAACCCAGTTAATAATGGTTGGTTTATCGATTAAATCGGTAAGTAAAACTTTTTGGTTGTTCTCGTCGATGAGGTCGATATCGGTCGGAAGGAAAGCGTCCAGATGTTCAACAATTCCAATTTCCGGATCTTTGGTCAGGTCGTTAAAAGGTTTTTGCCCGGAAACATTTAAGGCTGAAAAAAATAAAATGAAGATCAGAACAGGAATAAGCTTCCATGAAATGGCACGAGAGACAACATTAACCGACTGAAGAAAAATACCTTGTTGGTTGACATTCTGATTCATGCTAAAACTTAGATTTTGGTTCATTCTGATTTTTGGTTTTATCTCATTTCCATACTTAAAGCCAGTCTTCCTCTTCACCACTGCCTTCCCTTCCACTTTTTACTTTTTACTTGGATCGTTCAGCCTTAGAAACCACAAAAGGCTGTGAATGTTTATTGAATCCCGAATTATTGTATTCTTTTTTATTTTTTCAATCATGAAGTTACTTACAGCAACTCCCTTTTTCTGCTATTTCTTTTGGCTCCAGTTTTTGGCTGGTTGGGCTGATGTAAGGAATTCCGAGCGACATTCCCCTCAGTATGAAAAGTACGCCAAGCATAAAAACGAAGACGGGCACAATTTTCTGAACCCGAAGCCTGAGCTGTTGGCCGATGGCATCGCTGGCAATTGTGGCCAACAGGAGCAGCGGAATCGTGCCAATTCCAAAAAATGCCATGAAGAGTACCCCTGAAAGTACAGTTCCTGAGTTGATGGCTCCGGCAATGGCAACATAAACCAACCCGCAGGGCAATAGTCCATTCAGCAGACCAATCATGACGAGCGAAAGATACGAACGGTCGGTAAACAGTTTTTTCAACCGGATGATCAGGCGTGATGCAAAGCCGCTGAGCAAATTCCCGATAGTTATTTTCTCTCTGAAAACCAACGGAAACAAAACGCTGATGATCAGGATAACTCCCAGCAAAATAGAGGTCCATTGCTGAAAGCCGGCCAGATGAATTCCACGGCCAAGCAACCCGAATACAACTCCCAGCAAACTGTAAGTGATTACCCTTCCCGAATTGTACAGAATAGCTCCTGATATTTTCGTTAACAGATTGTGTTTCTTCAATGGAAGAGCAACCACTATCGGGCCGCACATGCCCATACAGTGAAGGCTTCCAATTAATCCGATCGTTAAAGGTGTAATGAATTCCATATTCTTTTTTTTGTTGAGACGTACGATCGTACATCCTTACGGTAATAAAATTTCTTCTTCCTGATAATATCCGGTGCCTTTGACTTTCCAGTCAATTTTGATCTGATACCGGCCCTTCTCTAAATTTTTCAGATCAATGACCTGTACCAAACTGCTTTCGGGCTGAACAGGAACAATCAGGTCTCGTTTTTGCTCAACGGGACTGTAAAAATGTATCTCACCCGAAAAATCCCGGTATCCGCTCAATCCGGGGAAGTTCAGACGAAGAGAACCATCCGAAAGTTCTATCCTGATTTTTTCCGGAAGCGCTTCGTTGTTTCTCACTTTTTCGATGTGCTGCTGATAATTGATCGATTTTTGATAGTAATCATTGTCGACCAGATCGAAATTCTGCCGAACGGCAACCGAAACCAACACCAGCATTCCGGTAATCATTACAATCATGGCAATTACGATGCCTGTTCCCCAGTTAAACTTCATGATAAGCCTCCTCTTTCCTCCCAAAAAGGAGTTAAAAAACCAACAATTTTGTATTTGTATAAATCTTCATTTCACTATTTAATTTTACTCGAAGCATTCATAATGTCTTTTGTTTTTTTTGTCCTCCCTTTGGGGAGGATTTAGGTGGGGCTATTTGTCCAGCGAATTTGGCCCCACAAAAGTTGAGTTCAGCTTGTCGATTTGCCTGCCGTTTTCGAAAATCCCAATCTCCAAATGGCTGTTCGACGATTTTACACTTTCCTTTTTCAGCACAATAAGCAGGTTTCGGTCGGCAACTTCTCCTTTTTCAATTTTCAGCGGATCGCCCATCAGCATAATTTCGCCTTCAGGCGACAGTAATTTCAGTTCGATACTCACTTCAGAATTAGTTTTGTTGATCATCTGCAGGTTGTATAAATTACTGTAACGATCAGTTCCATACTCCTGAAACATGGTTCCCTGCGAACGGATGATGGTCGTTTCAATACTTCCGCGAACTGTAAATAAGTAGGTTATGAGTATTAATAAGCCAGCTAGTACAATGGAATATGCTATCACACGGGCATTGAATTTCACTTTTTGTCCTTCAGAAATCGATTTTTCGGAAGCAAACCGGATTAATCCCGAAGGTTTCCGGACTTTCTTCATTATGGCATTGCAGACATCGATGCAGGCAGTGCAATTGATACACTCCAATTGAGAACCGTTCCGGATATCGATTCCGGTTGGGCAAACTGCTACGCAGCTGTAACAGTTGATGCAGTCGCCTTTAACACCCCGTTCGCCTTTTCCCCGCGGTTCGCCACGTTTGTAATCGTATGCAACGACAATGGTATTAACATCGAGCATGACTCCCTGCAATCTTCCGTATGGACAAACTACGGTACAAACCTGCTCGCGAAACCAGGCAAAAACAAAATAATGTGCCCCAGTGAAGGCCAAAACTCCCATCAGCAGACCAAACCTTTCCAGAGGCCAGGCATCCATGATTTCAAATAGCTTGCTGGCGCCAGTTACATAGGCCACAAAAGTCAAAATGGTAAAAAAGGAAATGCACAGGTATATTCCATGCTTCAAAATTCGTTTCAGGATTTTTATTGCATCGGTGTCTTGTTCTGCCAGCTTTTGCTGTTCCTCCGGATTGCCGTCAATCAGGTATTCAATCGGTCGGTAGAGGAACTCCAGAAAAACCGTTTGCGGGCATATCCATCCGCAGAAAATGCGGCCGTAAATAACCGTAAAAAGCACAATGAAAACGATGAGTGCGATAACAGCCAATACCAGCAGGTGAAAATCCTGAGGATAAAACGTATTTCCAAAAAGGATAAATTTCCTTTCCAGAAAATTTAGAAAAATGAGTGGTTCACCCCTGAACTTCAGGAAAGGTGCCAGGTAGAAAAATACCAGCAGCGACCAGGCAATGATTCGCCTGATGCTATATAATTTTCCTTTGGGCATCCGCGGGAAAAGCCAAACCCGTTTACCATCTTTTCCAAAGGTTGACGGGCGATCCCGAAATGTAGTTTCCTGGTAATTTTCCATTATAAGCCTCCCCCTGCCCCCTCCGAAGGAAGAGGTAAAGAACGGGTATGCAAAGGTTTTATTTTTAGCATTGCTTTCGTAATTTCTTAAAGATCAAACATTCCAGGTTTCCCTTCCCTTTTGGGGAAGGGGTGGGGATGGGACTTTTTTATTTTGTCATTTTCTCACCCTGCGGCGCTTTCGGGTTTGGCGGATTGGTCCCCTGCAAACTCAGAATGTATGCGATCACATTGTCAATCTGGGTATTGCTTAACTGGCTCTTGTACGAAAGCATTCCCTTGTCGAGTACCCCGTCAACAATCACTTTTTTCAGGTCTTCAGGACGTCCGCCATGAATCCAGTAGTCATCGGTAAAATTAGGCCCGACTAATCCTTCACCAAACTTTCCGTGGCATACATAACATATTTTGTCGAATACAACTTTCCCTGCCGCCTGAATTTGCTCCGGAGTCATAGGTTGAGCTGCGTTCTTCACGGCTTCCTCTTTCACGGCAACTTCGGTTTTGGCCATAGCTGCCATCATTTCCTTGCGGTACTCCTTTCGTTGAATGATGTCTTCGTCTTCGAACACAAAAACCAATACCAGGTATGAGAACGATACCACGATAGAAACGTAAAAAATGTATTTCAACCAGGGAGGCAACGGGTTATCCAGTTCTTTGATGCCGTCGAACTCATGGCCACCAAAGTATTTGATTTTGGTCACATCATCCACTTCTTCGCGAATTTCGTTGGGTTCTTTTAGTTCGTTATCGTTGTTGGTACTCATAATTCAGTATTTTGTGATTTTACGGGTTGTATATTTACTGATGGATTGTAGGATTGATCTTGCTCTTTGCGATCAATGGCTTCGTCCAGCGGAAGGTTGCTAAACTCATCCACTTCTTCTTTTTTCATTTTCCATGCATGAACCGATACGAAAATGAAGAAACTGAAAAAGATGAAGAAACCAATAATGGCATAAACTTCCACATCGAGTATACTGCTGAGTGTTTCCTTAAACATGGCTTATTTCTTTACAGGTTCATTGGAAATATCAACGCCCAGGCGCTGAACATAGGCAATCAACGCGATGATTTCGCGGTTGCTGTCAGTCTCAATGCCATTTACTTTCAGATCTTTAGCTATACTGTCGGCCTGTGCTTTCAGGTCGTTGATAGCCTGATGTTCATAGTTGTCGGGGTAGGGGACTCCCAGATTTTTCATCGCCCTGATTTTGCCCGGAGTTGAGGCGATGTCGATTTCCTTTTTGGCCAGCCACGGGTATTTAGGCATAATGGAAGCTTCGTTCATCTTCTGCGGATCGATAAAATGGTTGTAATGCCAGGAGTTTGGCTTGTAAATTTTACCGGTTTTTACGCCTTCGCGGGCCAGATCAGGTCCGGTTCGTTTCGATCCGAACTGGAATGGATGGTCATAAACCGATTCGCCTGCTTTGGAGTATTCGCCGTATCGTTCGGTTTCTGACCGGAATGGCCTCACCATTTGCGAATGGCAATTGTAACAGCCTTCCTTCACATAAATGTCGCGTCCCTGCAGTTCGAGTGGCGTGTATGGTTTTACGCTGCTAATGGTCGGGATATTGGATTTAATCAGGTAGGTCGGGATGACTTCCACAACTCCACCAATCAGAATCGCAAAGGTTGCAAAAATCAGGAACCGGACTGGTTTCCGTTCAAGGAAGCGGTGCCAGCTTTCCGATTCGGTTTTGGTATCAGGTTCAGCGTATAGTGCAGGGGCTTTGGCTTCTTCTTCAGCCAGGAATGAGCCGGCTTTGGCTGTTTTTACGATGTTGTATACCAGAATCAAAATACCCGAAACGTACAGGGCGCCACCGAAAGCGCGAATGGTGTACATCGGGATCAGTTGGGCCACCGTTTCCAGAAAATTGGGATACATCAGGAACCCATCCGGAGTAAACTGCTTCCACATCAAAGCCTGCGTGATACCGCCAATGTAAAGCGGAACGGCATAAAACACAATTCCAAGCGTAGCAATCCAGAAATGAATGTTGGCTAGTTTGGTTGAATAAAGTTTGGTATTGTAAAGGCGTGGAATCAGCCAGTAGATCATTCCAAAAGTTAAAAGCCCGTTCCATCCCAAAGCTCCAATGTGCACATGACCGATGGTCCAGTCGGTAAAATGGCTGATGGCATTAACGGTTTTAAACGACAGCATGGGGCCCTCAAAAGTCGACATCCCATACGCGGTTATTCCCACGACAAACATTTTTAGCACTGGATCTTTGCGAACTTTATCCCAGGCGCTGCGCAGGGTCATCAGCCCGTTAATCATACCTCCCCAGCTCGGGGCAATCAGCATGACCGAGAACGTGGTTCCAAGCGCCTGAAGCCAGTCGGGTAGTGAGCTGTAAAGCAAATGGTGCGGACCGGCCCAGATGTAAAGGAAAATGAGCGACCAAAAGTGTACGATGGATAATTTATAGGAATAGACTGGCCGGCCTGAAGCTTTCGGTATAAAGTAATACATCATTCCAAGAAACGGTGTGGTCAGGAAGAAGGCCACTGCATTGTGACCATACCACCACTGAACCAGCGCATCCTGAACTCCGGCATAAATCGGGTAACTTTTCAGGAAGCTCACCGGCAAAGCCAGCGAATTGAAAATATGCAGAACAGCTACGGTTACCCAGGTGGCTATGTAAAACCAGATCGACACGTAAATGTGACTGGTTCGACGCTGCAAAATGGTGCCAAACATGTTCCATCCAAAAACCACCCAAACCACTGTAATGGCAATGTCAATCGGCCATTCCAGTTCTGCATATTCCTTTCCTGTGGTGAATCCAGCCAGCAGGGTAATTGCGGCGGCTACAATGATCGATTGCCATCCCCAAAAATGGATTTTACTGAGCAGGTCGCTGTAAATCCGGGTTTTTAACAAACGCTGAATCGAATAATAAACTGCTGTGAAAATGGCATTCCCAACAAAGGCAAAGATTACCGCATTGGTATGAACCGGCCTTGTACGCCCGAATGTAGTAAACTCAAGCCCGAAATTCATGGATGGAATGAAAATCTGAAGGGCAATCAGCAATCCTGCCAACAGACCAACAACACCCCAGACAATGGTTGCAATTGCAAAGTTCCGGGTAATGCGGTTGTCATACGAAAACTTTTGTAATTCCATAGAATAGTATTTAGTTTTGTTTTTTTGTTACGAGTTACTTAACTGAAGGCCTGATGGATTGAAGGCCTGAATTGTTACTTTATCCATTCTCTTTTTCCTTTTTCCCTTCTTCGTTCTCCTCTGTTTCTGCTGACTGCAACAGATCACTATTTTCTTTTATTGGCAGATCATCGAATAAAATTCTGACCGACGGAGTATAAGTATCCTCATACTGTCCGCTTCTGACCGCCCATATAAAAGCAACCAGAAATCCCCCGGCCATGATAATGGCCACAAACACCAGAATGAATACAACGGACATATTTTTTGCTTAAAATTTATACCCTTTTGCTCTTAAACTTACTGAAAAACTGGCAAATACAACCACCGAGACCGAACTTATTGGCATCAGAATTGCCGCTACAATTGGTGTCAGTTGTCCCTGCACGGCAAACGACAACCCAATCAGGTTGTAGAGAAACGAAATGACGAAGCCAGCCTTAACGATTTTTATGCTTTGGTGTGTGAAGTTGATAAACCGGTGCAGTTTGGAAAACTGCTTCGATTGCAGAATGGCATCGCAAGCCGGCGAAAAGTTGAAAACGTTGTCGGCAATCACAATACCCACGTTGCTTTCGTTCAGGGCGCCCGCATCGTTTAGCCCATCGCCGATCATCAACACTTTTCGTCCTTTCTGCTGCAAACTCCGGATGTAATTCAGCTTGTCAGACGGTGTCTGGTTGAAATGCAAATTTTTGTCAGTTCCGAAAATTCCAGTCAGATTGGCTTTTTCAGCTTCGTTGTCGCCGGTTAGCAAATGCAGTTCATACGTTCGCGACAACTCCCTGATCAATTCCTGTAATCCGGGCCGGTATTCATTTTCAAGCTGGAAATGTCCGGCTACCGAATCGCCCAGGTAAACCCAGACTTCCGTTTTCAGGTTTCCGGCTTCTTTTTGCTCTCCGGCTACAAAAAACCGTGAACCCATATTAATTCGTATTCCGTTGATCAATCCGGTAGTTCCGAGTGAAGGAATCTCCTGAAATTCGCTCACTTCAAGCAATTCATCACCTTCAAGCGCATTAAAAATGGTTTTGCTCAATGGATGCGACGAATGAAAAGCAAGCGATTTGATCATCAGTTTTTGTTCGGAGGAAAGCGTTTGCCCGACAAAGCGGATATCCGACGATTGCGCGTTGGTAATGGTTCCGGTTTTGTCGAAAACTACGGTGTCAACCTGCTTCAGGTGTTCGATTACTGCTGTATTTTTCAGGTAAAAACCTTTACGTCCGAATTGCCGCATGGTGCTTCCGAAGGTAAACGGAACGGTGAGCGCCAGGGCACAGGGGCAGGCAATAATCAGTACCGAAGTGAATGCAAAGAGCGCAATTTCAGGTTGGTTGGCCCACCAAAAGATAGCTGATCCGATGGCAATAAATACCACCGTTATCGTGAAGTACTGGCTCACCCGGTTGATGATGGTTTTTAGTTTATTGTCGGCAGTAAATGGGTTTTCGGTCTGGTTCCAAAGCTGGGTGAGGTAACTTTGCTGAACTTCTTTTTCGATGGTCAGCTCGATGGCGCTGCCAACCTGTCGGCCTCCGGCAAAAACAAAATCGCCATTGTGTTTGGTCACTGGCATCGATTCACCGGTTACGAAACTGTAATCAATATTGGCTGTCTGACTTTGCAGTATCGAATCAGCCGGAATAATCTCCTGGTTGCGCACCAGAATACGGTCGCCAGGTTTTAGTTCTTCAAGCGGAATAGTGGTATTTCCTGTGTCGGTTATTTGGGTTACAGCAAGCGGAAAATAGGTTTTGTAATCGCGCTCAAACGATAACGCCTGATAAGTTTTCCCCTGGTACCACCGTCCGATAAGCATGAAGAAAACCAGTCCGGTGAGCGAATCGATGTAGCCGATTCCCTTTCTGGAAAGTATTTCAACCAGACTTTGGGTGAACAGCGTAATCAGCCCAAATGCAATTGGCAAATCAATGCTGATCATTTTATTTTTCAGGCTTTTCCATGCGGTCAGAAAATAATCGCTGGCGCTGTAACTCAATACCGGGATAGCCAGTGCCACGCTGAGCCAGCCGAACAATTGTTTCATGTCGACATCCAGAAACTGGTGCCCCGGCAGGTATTGCGGAAAATGGTAAATCATGGCATTCATAAAGGCGAATGCAGCCACCCCAATTTTGATGAACAGCTTTTTGTCCAACTGTGATGAGGCTGGTTTTTCAATACTATGCTGGCTGATTTCAGGAATATAGTGAATGCTCGCCAGCAGTTCGGCCAACTGGCGAAGCGAAATTTCATGTTCATTAAAAGTTACGTTTATTTCCTTTTTTGGAAAATTTACAAAGGAATGAATGACTCCGGGATGCAGGCTGTGCAGGTTTTCGAGCAGCCAGATGCACGAAGCGCAATGAATTTCAGGAATAAAGAAACTGACTTTGGCAATGCCGCCTTCCGAAAAAGTAAGGATTTTGGATTTGAATTTCTCCAGATCAAGAAAGGCGTACGTTTCATCCGACAGGCGCTTTTCATCCTCAATTCGTATGCCCGGCATCAATTCGATCTGGTAATACTGGTTGAGCTGATTGGCACTCAAAATCTGGTAAACCGTGGAACAGCCTGAACAGCAGAATGCATTCCCTTCAAATATTACCGGGGACTTTTCACACGTATTTCCACAATGAATACATTTCAATTCTTCATTCATGAGTTCAGGGCTGGCAGTTGGATTTTACCGGATATTAAGGATTGAAACAGGATTTTGTTCATCCCGAAATCGGAAAAAACATGGCGGATAAACAGGTTTTACAGGCAACCTGCTATAACACCTTGTCAACTAAAATGTTCCGGACAGCTCTTTTTTACCAACGTTACCACACAAACGGCATAATTTTGTAACGGGTTTTTCGGGAGTATTCGCGGTAGCCCTTCAGCTCGGCCATCAAGGTCCGGTCTTCCAGCGAAGTTCTTACTATAAACAGGATAATCAGGAGACTGACGGGGATGACGCTCCACACTGAACCAAACAGCAACGGAAATCCCAATGCCTGAATAATTGAACCCAGGTAAGCAGGGTGCCTGACCAGTTTATACAGCCCGGTTTCGCAAACAAAATGTTCCCGGTTCGTTTGAATTCTGACAGTACTGGAGAAAAAGCGGTTCTGCTTCTGGGCAAACAGGAACAGGAGCTGTCCCGAAGCGGTCAGAATTATCCCCGGCAGATAGAAATTCCAGTGAAAACAGGGCGACCAGTGGTAGCGCCCCGAATCAAGTCCGGCAACGATAAACATGGCAATAGTGATGAGGAAAGATAATCTCAGGATATTTTTATCCCATTGCTTGGTGTCTTCTTCCGGGTTGGAACGTTCCGCCAGCAATTCGGAATCTATTCGCAGAACCGTGTAATTCAGTAACGTCATGATCAGTCCAATGGCCACGTAAATCAGTCCTTGCCAATAATCTACCCGACCCGCACTTACAAACAAAATCGCGAAAAATACAAATGTTCCGGTCAGGTGTTTAATCAGGTAATTTGCTTTCATGATTTCTATTTTGTTTTGAATGTGTATCCGTTCTTTTACTTAAATTGAAAAATAAAACGACCAGACTTCCTATTGCACTGCCCCTCATGTTCGGAATTTCGTTCCAAAACCGATGGGCCATTTCCCCAATTTACGGCAATACCATTTTTTCATCGGCAATTTCACCAAAATACAAATTCCTGCCCTCCGTGCATATTGTTACAAAATAAATGGCATTCGACCCATAATCCCAATTTTGCAAACGGACCGAAGGAATCCGGTATTTATCCTGAAATTTGTTGGTTGTGGAAGACTATTTAAAACGATGCTACCCATTTATCTCTGTTTTTAACAGCATGCTGCCTGCAAATCAGGTTTCTCCGAGATGATGAAATGCAGCCTTTTTTGGAAAGGCAATAAATTATCTTCCTACGATCAGTTTATTCACAAATATACGGTCAGCTAAAACGACTCGGACAAAGTAGATTCCTTCGGGTAAGTCGACAACATTTAGCGGATTCACCGCCGGAAAATTAAGTTTCTTTTTCACCAACTGACCATTCATATTTACCAGTGACACTTCCTGTAAAGTTGGCTCCAAAAAGTTCTCAAACGAAATATAGCTGTTGGCCGGGTTAGGATAGATTTTCGGTTCTTCACGGGCTATGGCCGGATTTATCTGAACAGTTCCTTTCTTTAAAATGATATTTAACGCCATATCTCCCCCGTTACTCTTTATGCCCACACTAACTAAGTCATTATTAAGCTGTTGTGGTTTATAATAAACCGAAAAAGTATAATCTTCGGCTCCTTTTAGTTTTTTCTTCAGATCAAAATTGCTCGAAAATTCATTTCCTTCAGGCAAACTAATCGAAACAAATTTCAGGGTATCGTTGGCCCGGTTGGTCAATATAATTTGCAAGGTGTCGGCCATTCCATATTGAAGTGTACCATTTTTTATGCCTCCATTTGAACCCAACATGAGTTTTGGTGCAAGTACCGATGTCGTGGGCAATGACTTGCTTTTCCAGGCACTTATTCCCCCGCTCATCTCATAAACTTCAGCGAAATTCAGATTTTTCATCATTGTCAGGGTAGGCGCACTTCGGCCTCCGGATTGACAATGAAGCAGAAATATCTTCTTTTTAGGCAATGCGTTAAGCTGGAAGTTAAAATCAGCATCATAGTAATTCCGGTTAATCGATCCCGCTAAATGGTCGGATTTCCATATATCCGGTGTGCGGACATCCAGAATAACAAAATCGGGATTCATCTCATTCGCTTTAATCAAACTATCGCAGGCTGTCGCCGAGATGGTTCTGTACTTATTTGCACTGATTTCCTGATTTGCCGGAAATACATAAGGAGCTATAAATAATCCGGCAACACCAATGATGAGACTAAGAATGAATGCATTGCTCTTCATTTGTTTATTTTTTTAGTCTTCCATATAAATCAAATTCTTCTGAATCCGTGATTTCAACCTCGCAAAACTGACCCTTTTTCAGCGAAGTTTCTTTGCTGATCAACACTTCTCCATCCACTTCCGGCGAATCAAATTCAGTGCGCCCCACATAAAATTCGTCTTCCTCCCGATCAACAATCACTTTCAGCGTCTTTCCAACACGGGTTTCATTAAGTTGAGCCGAAATTCGCTGCTGAATAGCCATGATTTCGTCGGCCCGTGCCTGCTTTATTTCTTCGGGAATGTCATCCGAATATTTTTGATAACCGTAAGTTCCTTCTTCGTGTGAATAGGGAAATACGCCTAAACGATCAAACCGGTGTTTGATCACAAAGCTTTTCAGTTGTTCAAAATCTGCTTCAGTTTCGCCCGGATGACCAACCAACATCGTGGTCCTGATCGCAATTCCCGGAACTTCTTCTTTGATTTTCTGAAGCAAAGCCTCCGTTTCTTCAGTGGTCACATGGCGAAGCATGTGTTTTAGCACATTATTGGAACTGTGCTGCAACGGAATATCGATGTATTTGCAAAGTTTGTCAACCGATTTGAACAGAGGTAAAATATCCAGCGGAAATTTGGTTGGATACAAGTAATGAAGCCGAATCCACTCAATGCCGTCGACCCCGGCAATTTTCTGAATGAGTTCCGCCAACATTCCTTTTCCGTACAAATCAATGCCGTAGTACGACAAATCCTGGGCAATGAGTAAAATCTCGCGAACGCCATTTTTTGCCAGGTATTTGGCTTCTTTCACCAGGTCCTCCATCGATTTTGAACGATGTTTACCTGTCATTCCGGGAATTGCGCAGAATGCACAAACACGGTTGCACCCTTCGGAGATTTTCAGGTAAGCAAAATGTGACGGAGTGGTTATTTTTCTTTCATAAATAAATTCCGGACGGTAGGTTGCCTTCAACTCTCCAACCAAGGCTTTCAGGTCGAATTTGCCAAAAAACTTATCCACCTCAGGCACTTCCTTTTCCAGATCAGTTTTATATCGTTCCGAAAGGCAGCCCATCACATATAATTTGTCGATATCGCCACGACCTTTAGCATCCACAAACTGCAAAATGGTGTTGACCGATTCCTCCTTGGCATCATGAATAAATCCGCAGGTATTGATCACCACAATGTCCGAATTATTCTCGTTCGAGTCGTGCACCACCTCAAATCCATCCATCGACAGTTGGTTCAGCAATACTTCCGAATCTACCAGGTTTTTCGAGCAACCTAAAGTCACCACATTTATTTTTTGCTTCACCATTTTCGTTTTTAAAACCACACAGACACATAGACCACATAGATTTTTACTTTTCTATATGAACTATGTGTCTATGCGGTAATTTATTGTAAATTTAAACAGAAACGAATTTCCAATAACCAACACCTAACATTCAATATCCAAAACCTCCGCATACCAGAACCTGGAATTTGGAATTTGGAACTTGAGACTAAGAAAACAGCGATTCCACAAATTCCCGCCTTCGGAAAATCTGGAGGTCGTCCATTTTTTCGCCAATTCCAATGTATTTAACCGGAATTTTAAACTGGTCTGAAATGCCAATTACCACGCCGCCTTTAGCTGTTCCGTCGAGTTTGGTCAATGCTAAAGCCGTAACTTCAGTAGCTTTGGTAAATTGCTTGGCCTGTTCAAAAGCGTTCTGACCGGTTGAACCATCTAAAATCAGTAAAACTTCGTTGGGTGCAGTTGGCACCACCTTTTTCATGACCAACTTAATTTTGCTCAACTCGTTCATCAGGTTTACTTTGTTGTGTAAACGTCCTGCGGTGTCAATAATTACCACGTCGGCTCCCTGTGCTTTGGCTGACGAAAGCGTATCATAAGCCACTGAAGCAGGATCGGCCCCCATACCCTGTTTTACCAAAGGCACCTGAACGCGGTCGGCCCAAATCTGAAGCTGGTCGATTGCAGCGGCCCGGAAAGTATCTGCTGCACCTAAAACCACTTTTTTACCGGCAGCTTTAAACTGGTATGCCAGTTTGCCAATGGTCGTCGTTTTGCCAACACCATTTACACCCACAACCATAATCACATAAGGTTCGGAGCTGTCGGGCAGATCGAAGTCAGAAACATCGTTGCTGTTATTTTCTTCAAGCAGGCTGGTGATCTCTTCCCTGAGAATAATATTTAGTTCGGAAGTTCCCATGTATTTATCAGAGGATACGCGCTTTTCAACACGCTCAATAATTTTCAGCGTGGTTTCAACACCAACATCCGAAGAAATCAGAATCTCTTCCAGGTTGTCAAGCACTTCATCGTCAACCTTTGATTTACCAATAATGACGCGGCCTAACTTTTTAAATACACTTTCCTTGGTCTTCGAGAGTCCTTGTTCAAGACTTTCCTTTTTCTTACTGGTAAAACTTCCGAAAATACCCATATCAACTCAAATTAAGGGGCTGCAAGTTAGTAATACATCCAATAAAAAAAGCTCTCACCAGTGATGAAAGCTTTTTTCTATAGAGAAATTTTGATTTATTTCTTAAAATAATCCTTTACATTATCATTCGGAATAATTTCTTCCTGAAAAATGTATGCACCGGTCTTTTCGGATTTTACCATTCTCACCACTTTTGCGTGGCCCTTACCGGCACCTTTTTGTAATGATGCAACTACTTTCTTTGCCATACTATTTCTTATTTAATTTCGCGGTGTACAGTAACTCGCTTTAAATTAGGATTGTATTTTTTCTTTTCCAAACGTTCAGGAGTATTTTTCCTGTTTTTGGTGGTGATGTACCGGGAAGTTCCGGGAACTCCGCTGGTCTTTTGTTCGGTACATTCCATGATTACCTGAATTCTATTACCTTTCTTAGCCATCTCTTAAAGCTTTAAATAGTTGTTATAAAACCTTTTTCCTTTGCATTTTTCAATGCAGCGTTCAATCCGTTTTTGTTGATGGTACGGATGCCGTTGGCTGAAACAGTTAACGAAACCCAACGATCTTCTTCAGGTAGATAGAACTTCTTCTTGAACAGGTTAGGAAGAAACTTCCGTTTTGTTCTGCGCTTTGAGTGAGAAACATTATTTCCCACCATTACTTTTTTCCCGGTTACTTGACAAACTCTTGACATTGTCTTATTTTTTAATCAGAATCTCACATTTTTCAAACAGACCGCAAAATAAGTACATTTTATTTAAACTATCAAATAGTTAGAGAAGATTTTTCAACAAAAAACTGTTGTATCCAAACTTTCACTTCAACAACATTCATTACACTTATTATCAACTAGATACATTGCAACAAAACAAATCTTACACAAAATTAATTCAGTCACTTTTCCTTTCCTGTCGCGAAATACAAGCTTTTAAATTATTTTTACTTTGTCAAAAAAAAATCCGGAAGGGTGAACCAACAGCAGACTAAATATTATCCAACTATTCTGGGTGCAATACACCTGATTGTACTTTACACGTTTATTCAGACCATCGTGGATTTTCCGCTGGCCCTGCTCGATTATTACCATGGTACAGATTATTTATCCAATCCCATCAAGAAAATTGCACTCGGGCTCGGCTCCAATCTTTTTATCTTTTATTATGCCTATCGAAAAGCAGGAGTGCCGTTGAAAGAACTTTTTCCGTACCGGTCATTTAATTTTCTGGTACTGATCCCGGTATTATTCTTTTTTTGGTCTGCGCAAAATCTGATTGGCGAAGTTAATATTTGGGTCGAACACGTTTTGCCTCCTCCATCCTGGTTCTGGGAATTATTCAACAAAATTTTTGAAAGCGACTACGGAATTTACGGCGCCATTCTAAAAGTAGTCATTGTGGCTCCGATCGTTGAAGAATTGATTTTCAGAGGAATTATCATGCACGGTCTGATGCGGAATTATTCGAAGTTCACTGCAGTATTCGTTTCGGCGCTGATGTTTGCCTTATTTCACCTGAATCCGTGGCAATTTCCGGCTACATTCGTTCTTGGCGTTGTTTTGGGGATTCTGATGGTGCGCACACGCAATATTTTTCTTTGCATTCTGGGCCATGCCATCAACAACGGACTGGTATTAATCAGTATTCAATATTGGAATGAAATTCAGCAGACTTCGTTTTACCAATCGGGCAAAACCGACCAGCTTGTCACCAGCGCCGTAATTGCTTCCATAATGCTGGGACTAATTTTTCTTTTGAGCCGTACCCGAATTCCACCGAGGAATTAAACCGTAGTTTTGTTTGCTTCTTTTGAATAAGCACTATATTTACAGCTCAAAAATTGAGTAAAACCCATCAGCATGGAACGAGTTGCCATCTTTCCAGGGTCGTTTGATCCGTTTACCATCGGGCACGAAAGTATTGTGAAGCGGGCATTGCCTCTTTTCGATAAAATCGTCATCATGATCGGATATAACTCCAACAAACGCTCGTTCTTTCCGGTTGAAAAGCGGGAAGCCTGGATCAGGGAAGTGTTTAAAGATGAACCACGGGTTGAAGTACTCAGTCACGAAGGACTAACAGTAGATTTTTGTAAAAAGGTAAATGCCGGTTACATTCTCCGTGGACTACGCACTTCGGCCGACTTTGAATACGAACGGGCCATTGCGCAGATCAACAAAAAAATGTACCCGCAAATTGAATCCGTTTTCCTGTTGACTATGCCCGAACACACGCCAATTAACTCAACCATAGTCCGCGATATTATTCTGCATGGCGGCGATGCCAGCATGTTTTTACCGGCGGCTTTGAATAAAGCTGATTTTAAATTGAAAGAATAATTTTCATCTTTCTTCGTTTTACCTGACGATCATTATCCCGAAATTTAAATCCGAGTGAACACAAAAATTCTGTTTCCTATTTTCCTTATTTTATTTTTGCTTCAGTCTTTGACATCCGGAGCTGTACTGGTAAAAATCATGGGGAAAGCTCCTGAATATGCCAACCAAACCATTGAATTGAATAGGCTGCACGATTTTATTTCGGAAGAAAAAATCAGTCTGGGAACCCTTCGTTTCAATGCTCAGGGGCAATTCAGTACCGAGTTCGATCTGGAGGGAATAACCCTCTGCTTTGCTGATTTTGATGGCTACCACGGAATGATTTACCTGGAACCCGAAAAAACTTACGAACTGCTGTTCCCTCCCAAGCGCCAACTGACAGAGGCTCAAAAGCGAAACCCCTTTGTAAAACCCGATGTGGTTTGGTTTGGGATTGCCAATTCTGAAAAAAATGAACTTAATTTCCGGATTCAGCAATTTGAACAGGCCTACCTTAAATACGAAAACACTTATTTCGATCAGATATTTGTCAATCAGAACAAGGCTTTGGTTGATACCGTCAAACAAAAGCTTTCAAAAGAATTTCCACAAACCGGCATTTCGTTTTTTGAAGCGCACAAGCAATTCCGGAAAGCAAATCTCGAATTCGCCCTTCACCAGGGAAAATCAGCCGGGTTCATGGAAGCCTATTTTAGTTCAACCGGACCAGCGTATAACCTTGCAGCCTATTCAACCCTATTCAACCAGTTGTTTTCCAATTACTTCAATATATTGACCAATAGTCCATCCGGCGAAACAGTCAAAAAAATGATCAACTCATCCAATTTGCAACAACTTGATGACTATTTTCAGGCGAAACTCAAATTCAACAAAGCCCTGTCGCATTTAATCCTGTTGAAATCGTTGAAGGATGCCTATTACAGCAAACAATTTCAAAAGTCTTCAGTTTTAAAAATGCTTGATATGGTTGACAATGTCGGATGGAGCAGCTACGAACAAAAAACTGCACAACTTATCCGGTCAAAACTCACTTATTTAGCCAGTGGCACACTCCCGCCAACATTTAGTTTAAAAAATCTGAACGGGCAAAAAGTAAGCCTGAACGACTACAGAAACAGCTACGTTTACCTGCATTTTACAGATCCGAAAAACACCATCTGCCGGCAACACCTGGACGCACTTAAAACCATTGCCGGGCATTATCCGGGGAAACTGGTCATCATTAATGTAATACTTGATCAGTCGTCTTTCAAAAACGAAAATGGCTGGGCCGGAATATTTACAACCACCGAAAGCAACCTGGAAGAAACCTTTAAAGTCAAAACGTTTCCGAATTCATTCCTGATCGGGAAAGACGGTAAGCTGCTGCTTTCACCAGCGCCCAACCCGATTGACGGGCTCGACCGTCAGCTTGGGCAGATTTTCAAAAGCGATTATTTCAGAGAAATGCAAAAACAGGGCAATCCTTCGGCTAAATAAACGGTAGTGTTTTTCCTAAAAAATCACGAAGACTCGAATAAGTTTTGGTCATTACCCGAGTAAGCTCCGAAGCAGCAAACCACCGGGCGGCCAGAATATTTTCCTCCTGCTGAGGAACGGGTAATGCTTCTCCCGCATAGTTCATCAAAAACCATTTGGTTTCTTTCAGTACCAGGTTGTTTGGATGTTTAAGGTATGGCGAACGATAAATGTGATAAGTAGAGTCGAGCTGCCTGACCACCTGAAGTCCGTTCAACCCACACTCCTCCTGCACCTCGCGAACGGCCGCCGTTTCCGGAGTCTCGTTTTTCTCAATTTTACCTTTGGGCAGATCCCAAACACCCAGCCGATCAATAAAAAGGAATGATCCTTCCCTGTTTTGCACTAGGCCACCGGCAGCCGGAATCTCAGTAAAACTACTCCGGAACCGGGTCCAAATTTCGTCGAGATTCGGATTCAGGATCAAGAATTCAGACTCGCAGTTTTCTGATTCAATCTTCAAAATTAACTGATTTACAAAATCATAACTCTCAGAATAAATAATGAAGACAACGTTACTATTTGATGATTTTTTAATTTCGGAGTCCAGCTGAATGATAGAGCCATTGAAAAAAACTTTGTACATTTGTGCACTTTATTAGTAAAAATAAATAAATCATGATTGAACAAATTCAACTCGAAGTTACAAAGAAACTGCTTCAGATTAACACCATAAAAGTTCAGCCCAATAATCCGTTTACCTGGGCTTCGGGCTGGAAAGCCCCGATATACTGCGACAACCGCAAAATTATGTCTTATCCGGAAGAACGGACCTTCATCTGTAGTCAGTTCTGCAAAATCATCCGCGACAAATATCCGCAGGTTGAAGTGATTGCCGGAGTTGCCACCGGAGCAATTGCCCATGGAATGCTGGTGGCCCAGGAACTTGGATTGCCATTCATTTATGTTCGCTCCAAACCGAAAGATCACGGGTTGGAAAATCTGATTGAAGGTGATATGAAAGCCGGACAAAAAGTGGTAATTATTGAAGACCTGGTTTCAACCGGGGTAAGTAGCCTGAAAGCAGCAGATGCCATAACCAATTTTGGCGGCGATGTGTTGGGAATGCTGGCCATTTTTACCTATAATTTTCCACATGCACGCAAAAACTTTGCTGATGCCGGACTGGAACTAACTGCTTTGAGTCGCTATCAGGTGCTGATTGATCTGGCACTCGAATCAGGCGATGTGAAACCGGAAGAAGTTGAAAAACTCAACAAATGGCGCGAACAGCCTGAAAGCTGGGGAAAATAACACAATCTAAAAATCCAATACCTCCCCTTTTCTGATCGGAAAAGGGGATTTTTATTTCAATCACCATTTACGAAACGCATTATGTCAGAAACCAAATATGTCAGCGAAATAAAAACCGTTTACCACAACCAGGAAGTCATTTTCAACTATCTGTCGAACTTTGAAAATCTTTCGAAATACGTGAACGAAGGACTTTTGGCAAAAATGACCGAACAAGTTCCTCAAATCCAGATTTCGAATTTTGAATCGGATGCTGATTCATGCCGGTTCCAGATTAGTGGTATGGGCCTGGCTGAAATACGGATTGTTGAACGCGAACCGCACAAAACCATCAAAGTGAGCAGCAGCGGAAGTTTACCGGTCAGCATTGTTTTCTGGATTCAGCTACTGCCTGTGGCTGCCTACGAAACCAAACTCCGCCTGACTTTGGCTGCCGACATGAGTATGATGATCAAAATGCTTGTCAATAAAAAGCTGGAAGAAGGGATCAACAGGCTGGCCGACATGTTGGCTAGTTTACCTTATAAGTAGTAATCAGTTTTCAGCATCACTTTTAAGATTCAGAAAATTTGGAATTCAACTTCCTTGAAGTGAAACTCACGGATGATTCCATCAGTTGTTTTGATCTGTAATTGCCCGATCTCATTGACACCGATGATATCACCCTCAAAAACTTCGGATTCTGCTTTAAACCGATGTCTTTCATTTAACCGGTAAAGTACTGAAATGAATTCCTGATCAATCAGATCATCTTCTCCACTGCGCAAAAGCGAGTAGTAATGATTAATACCGGCTAAAACATTCTGTAGAATGACTTCGCAATCGTAATGCTGATTTGTCAGCATTTGCATCGAAACCGGATTGGGGGCATTGCTCCTGAAAACAGTCTGGTTCACATTCAATCCGACACCGATCACCGAACTTTTCAGCAGTCCGTTCATAATCGAATTTTCAATCAGGATTCCACCTAATTTCAGATTGCCGGCATAAATATCGTTCGGCCATTTAATTTTTAAATCGTCAACGTACTTATTCAAAGTATGATAAATACCAAGCGTGACTACTTTTGAAAGTATGAATTGTCGTCGGATTTCAAGAAAATCAGGATACAGCACCAACGAAAATGTCAGGTTTTTTCCGGGTTCGCTTTCCCAGAAATTTTTCATCTGGCCGCGTCCGGCTGATTGCCCGTATGCCAAAAAGACAGTACCTTCGGGTATTGTCTTTTCCCTGATTTGGCCGTTGGCATAGTTGTTGGTAGAATCAACCGTCTGAAGACGGACAATCTGATTTTCGGGGATATGGATCATTTTTCGATGTTAAATTTGTGTTTCCTGATTTCAACCTGATTTTCGTCGTACAAGTTTAATCACTTACTATAAACTAAAAAATTTATCTTTGTAGGTCTAATAAAAATTTATGAGTAAAAGCGTTATAGAAACTGAAACTGAACAATTGATTGATGCCATTGTTGAAGGAATTCAAAGAAAGAAAGGCGTCGATATCATCAAAATCGACCTGACCAAAATTAATCACACTGAATGTAAATATTTCATTATATGTCACGGAAACTCCAATACCCAGGTTGATGCAATTGCCCGTTCGGTCGAAGAAACCGTTGAAGAACTGATCAACGAAAAGGCATGGCATGTAGATGGTTACCGAAATTCAATCTGGGTTTTACTTGATTATGCTGACATTATGGTACACGTCTTTCAGAAAGAAGCCCGCAAGTTTTATGATCTCGAAAACCTTTGGGCCGATGCACACATTGAACAAATAGAAGAAAACAACTAATAAAATGGCAGAAAATAACAACAATAAAGAAAAACCAAATTTTGGCAACATGAGGCCAATGAACAAAGCTCCCAAAATCAATCCTTACTGGATTTACGGAGTAATTATCATTGCCTTTCTCGCAATTCAATGGTTCACCCTGGGCGGGGGCCCGGTTGAAACCAACTGGAAAGATGTAAAAACCAACATGCTTCCCACCAACGACATCAAAAAGATTATCGTGGTGAACGAAAAAGAAGCACAGATTTATTTGAAAGAAACCAGTTACGACAAATATTCCGCAAAACTCAACAATGGGTTTTCGGCGCCGGCCAAAACCGGACCTCACTTTTTTTTCACGATCGGATCGGTTGATTCGTTCGAAAAGAACCTTCAGGAAGCACAATCTCAATTCTCTGAAGAAAATAAAATCAGTGTTGAATACAAGACCGTTCACAATTACCTGGGCGAACTCCTTAACTGGGTACTTCCGTTTGCTATCATCATTTTACTCTGGTGGTGGATTTTTAAACGAATGAGTAAAGGTTCGGGCGGTGGAGGAGCCGGAAATATTTTCAACGTGGGAAAATCGCAGGCCAAAGTTTTCGATAAGGATTCCAGAGTCTCAACTAACTTCAAAGATGTTGCCGGTTTGGCCGAAGCCAAGCAGGAAGTGGAAGAAATTGTTGATTTTTTGAAAAGTCCGGCAAAATTCACCAAGCTTGGAGGTAAGATTCCGAAAGGAGCTTTGCTGGTTGGCCCTCCCGGAACCGGGAAAACATTGCTTGCCAAAGCCGTAGCAGGCGAAGCCAACGTGCCGTTTTTCTCCATGTCGGGTTCCGACTTTGTCGAAATGTTCGTAGGAGTTGGCGCTTCACGTGTTCGCGACCTGTTTAAACAGGCCAAAGAAAAAGCGCCCTGCATTGTTTTCATCGACGAAATTGATGCCATTGGACGTGCCCGCGGCAAGAACCCAAACTTCGGCTCAAACGACGAACGCGAAAATACGCTAAACCAGTTGTTGACTGAAATGGACGGCTTCGACACCAATTCAGGAGTTATCATTCTGGCAGCCACCAACCGCGCCGACATTCTCGACCGGGCTTTGATGCGTGCCGGACGTTTCGACCGCCAGATTCACGTGGAATTACCCGACCTGAACGAACGTCAGGAGATTTTCAGTGTCCACCTGAAACCCATCAAACTTTCACCGGAAGTTGATCCGGCATTTCTGGCTAAACAAACGCCAGGATTTTCGGGCGCCGACATTGCCAATGTTTGTAACGAATCGGCCCTGATTGCCGCCCGCAAAAACAAAGATATTGTTGACAAACAAGATTTTCTGGATGCAGTCGATCGGATTGTCGGTGGACTGGAAAAGAAAAATAAAATTATTACAGTAGATGAAAAACGCCGGATTGCCTACCATGAGGCCGGTCATGCTACCATCAGCTGGCTGCTCGAACATGCTCATCCGCTGGTAAAAGTGACCATTGTACCGCGTGGAAAGGCTCTGGGCGCAGCCTGGTATTTACCCGAAGAACGCTCTATAACCACCAAAGACCAGTTGCTCGACGAAATGTGCTCGGCTCTGGGAGGTCGTGCTGCCGAACAAATTGCGTTCAACAGCATTTCATCCGGAGCTCAGAACGATCTTGAAAAAATAACCAAACAAGCTTACGCAATGGTTAGTATTTTCGGAATGAGTGAAAAAGTCGGAAATGTGAGCTACTATGATTCATCAGGTCAGAATGAGTATGCGTTCAGCAAACCATACAGCGAAAAAACTGCTGAACTGATCGATGCTGAATCGAAACTTATGATTGAGACGCAGTATCTCAGAGCGGTTGATGTGTTGACTAAAAACAAGGAAGGGCATCAGAAGCTTGCAGAACTTCTGCTGGATAAGGAAGTTATCTTTAGCGAAGACCTGGAACACATTTTTGGAAAACGCCAGTGGAAAACGCCGACGCTGGTTGCTGAAACAAAAAAAGAACCGGCGGCTGAATTACCTGAAGACACTGAAATCAGTAGCGAAGTAACCGCATAATGAGCTCCGCCAGAGAAAATATTTTGGCCCGTTTAAAGGCTGCACAAAACCGAAGAGGTGACATTGAGGTGAACTACCCCGATTTCACCTCTTCGGTTTACCATCAGCTTAACCCATCACTGACCACCGAATTCAAAACCAACCTGGAGCAAATTGGCGGAGAAGTCATACTTTGCCAGACCAAAGCAGAAATCACCAGTCAAATCAAACGTTTGTGTGATGAACGGAACCAAGATCACCTGTTTTGTACCGATCCTGCACTCAAACAACTGCTCAACGGGGTTGTTAAAATCAATTCGAATGATGAAAATTTTCTGCAGCTGAATATTGGTCTGACCAGCTGCGAATTCCTAGTCGCCCACCTGGGTTCAGTTCTGATCAGTTCGGCACAGGTTTCGGGTCGCCGGTTATATGTTTTTCCCGAAACCCACCTGGTTGTTGCCCACCAATCGCAACTCACCAATTATTTGGACAACGCCATGGAAAAATTGCAGGAAAAATATAAAAATGACTTACCTTCGTTAATCAGCAGTATTACGGGACCAAGCCGCACAGCCGACATTGAAAAAACGCTGGTGATGGGTATGCACGGTCCCAAATCGCTGATCGTCTTGATTTCTGAAGAACCAATTTAAAATTTGAAGGTATGGAAAAAGATTGGGTATGTGTATTTCACTCCGAGCAGGATTTTCAGGCTGAAATAGCTCGTGAAATACTGGAAAACGAAGAAATAAATTGTATCCTTCTCAATGAACGGGATTCAAATTTTCCGTCAATTGGCGAAGTTGAGATTTGGGTTCACCAAAGTTTTGAGCAAAAGGCTCAGGAACTTCTAAAAGATTTAACCCGTTGAAGAAATTAATTACGCGAACGATTACCGGCATCGTTCTGGTTCTAGTCATGATTAGCGCAATCGTGGTCAGTCAGTATTCTTTTGCCCTTTTATTCCTTCTCATCCTGATTGGAAGTATTACCGAATTCATCAAATTGTTTGATCAGTCAGAGGTGAAACCTAACCGGTGGTTAAGTTACCTGGTTTCAGTCACTCTGTTTATTCTGGCATTTCTGGTTGCAAAAGGAATTCTCCAATTCACCTTTTTTTTAGGCATTTTCCCTCTGTTACTGGTAATGATGGCCGCCGAAATGTACCGAAAGAGCCAACGCCCACTCGAAAACATTGCCGTAAGTATTTTCAGTATCATTTATCTCGCCGTGCCTTTGTCGCTCATTAATTTTCTTGTATTTCCGACTATTTCTAATCAGCATGCCTATTCTGCACAATTCCTGATTTCCCTGTTTATTCTCATTTGGACATACGATTCTGGAGCTTACCTGTTTGGGGTATCCATGGGCAGGCACCGGCTTTTCGAGCGTATTTCGCCAAAGAAATCATGGGAAGGCGCTGTTGGCGGAACATTAACGGCTATGGCGGCGGCTTATATCATTTCCACCTTTATTCCTGAAATAAAAACCATCCATTGGATCATTCTCAGTATCCTGATTGTCATATCGTCAACTTTTGGTGATTTGACTGAATCCATGTTTAAACGATATGTCGGAATTAAAGACAGTGGCCATGTCCTTCCCGGTCATGGAGGAGTGCTCGATCGGTTTGATTCCTTGTTTTTTGCTACCCCGGTTATGGTCGCCTATTTAAAATTGTTCATCGAATAATAAGGCTGACTGTTAAAAAGCTCAATTATTTGCTATTTTTGAGCCTGAATCTTAAAGTTTATTCATGAAAGTTCATAAAGCCGGCATCGT
The DNA here is from genome assembly GCA_963676535.2 of Prolixibacteraceae bacterium. Lineage (GTDB taxonomy): Bacteria > Bacteroidota > Bacteroidia > Bacteroidales > Prolixibacteraceae > Aquipluma. The sequence continues at coordinate 31,901 of CAXXKQ010000037.1, forward strand.
TACAATCAATTATGCAACCGCAATTCTGGCGGGTCTTATCCTTATTTCATGGTTTTTCATTAAGGATCAGTCACTCAAGCTAGGCGTTCTGGCTTCTGCTTCACTGATTTATTTTCTGGTCATTCAATTTTTCAGATATCCGCAACGGACAATTATTACCGACTCCAATGTAATCCTTTCGCCTGCCGACGGAAAAATCTGTGATATCCGCGAAACAATTGAAAACGAATACTTAAAAACCAAATGCCTGCAGGTTTCCATATTTATGTCGCCGACCAATGTTCACATTAACTGGATGCCGGTTCCCGGGATCGTGACTTATATGAAGCACAAGGACGGCGAATTTTATGCGGCATTCAAAGATAAATCGGCCGAAGAAAACGAACGGACAACAACAGCAGTAAAAATCAACGACGGACGTGAAATTGTGATGCGTCAGGTTGCCGGAGCGATGGCCCGCCGGATTATCAACTATGTTGCCGTTGGCGACCGTGTTGATCAAACCACCGAACTCGGGTTTATCCGCTTTGGTTCACGGGTCGATTTGTACCTTCCCCTCGACACCAGACTAAAAATTAAACTGAACGACAAAGTCGTCGGATCGCAAACCATTATCGGGGAGATTTAATCCATGAGCCAAATCAGCCGCATATTTTTCTGGGTCCCCAATACCATTACAGCGTTAAACCTGGTTTGTGGCAGCCTGTCGGTATTTTTTGCCGTTGATGGTCAACTGGGCTGGGCTGCTGTCTTTATTTTTGCCGCCTCAGTTTTTGATTTCTTAGATGGATTTTCGGCTCGTTTGCTGAAAGCCTATTCATCTATCGGCAAAGAACTCGACTCGCTGGCCGATCTGGTTTCATTTGGGCTGGCCCCTGCCGCTATGGTGTTTACCATGCTCCAGCTCTCATTATTTGGTAGATTTCAGGCTATTCAGGAAATTGAAGCCACATGGAGCCAGTGGATTATTCTGTTTACCAGTCTGGTATTAACTGTTGCAGGAGCATTCAGGCTGGCCAAATTCAATACTGACGATCGCCAGAGCGAACAGTTTCTGGGAATGCCAATCCCAGCCAATGCCATCTTTTTTGCTTCCCTGGGATTAATCTTTGAACTGGGGACCAAACAAAATATTGTACCCATCATTCTGAATAAATACGTGCTGCTTTCATCCGTGTTTATCTGCTCATTCCTGATGGTTTCCGAATTACCGATGTTTTCGCTGAAATTCAAAAACCTTAGTCTAAAAGACAATGCCATCAGGTTTCTATTTTTGGGAATTACTATCTTGATGCTGATTTTTCTCCAGATTTATGCTTTGCCCTTGATTATTATCTGGTATATTTTACTCTCTGCAATCAGTTATCTGGTCGGGAACAACTAAATCCTTTCAAAATAATATTCAATAATAAGCGCCTCGGAAGAGGCGCTTATTTAGTTTTTTCAGGTCCGAATGGTTTTAACTTCCGGGGCACATGCGATTAAAAACCACGCAGCAGTGAATAAAAAAACCTTCAAAGCTTCGATCGCCTTGAAGGTTCATTATTTCAATTTCAGAAATATTATTATTGACCGCGTTGCTGCATCCGTTTGGCACGTTCTTCAGCTTGTTTCTTGCGGTAAGCATCCAGTTTCACACCTTGTTCCGGAGTCAATACTGCTTTTAACTGTTTGTCAGTTTCTGCCTGCATTTTGTTCCGGTCTTCGCGCATTTTGTCGCGGTCCATCGTTCCACCTGCTTCACGCATTTTGGCAAATGCCTCCGACTGTTTCTTCTGTGCTTCAGTGATAATCGGTGTAACTTTTGCAAGCTGATCTTTGGTAAGTCCTAATTCAGTAGTCAAACCATCCAATTCTCTTTGCAGCCTTGCAGCAGGATCGCCGCCACCTGGTTGAGCAAAACTGGAACCGATGGCAAAAAAAGTCACTAAAATAACCATTAATAATTTTTTCATGATTTTAGGTTTTTAAAATTCTGTGCTTTGACTAGTCTCACTTGAATTGGTTTAACCTGAAGGTGAATTTGTTAGCATCCAAATAGTTTTATTTATCCGGATTGGCTTTTTTCAAAGGCTTTTCCAGCAATGCTTCGTATTTGAAGACGGTATATTTAACCAGCTGATAGGAAATAACCACCAGTACGGGCCAGCTCAAAAACCATAAAATTGAATTCCAGTACATAGCTAATTTATTAGTGATGATTTACTATTGACTATTTTTCATTGTCCATTTTCCATTTCGAATTGATCATTGACAATTGATCATTTTAATAAGTATGGTGTTCCTGTTCGAGTTCTTCCGTGCTGATTTTTTTGCTGTTCATGGCTTTCCATGCATACCAGATGTAACCTAAAACAATCGGCACAAACAGCGAGACATAGCTCATTGCCGTCAGCGTAAACTTGCTTGATGAAGCATTTTCGATGGTCAGCGACGACTGCGCATCGAGCAGCGACGGATAGAAACTGGTGCGGTTAAAACCTGCCAGAATCAGCAATGCCCAAACTGTAAGAACAGTTCCCCCGCCAGCGTACCAGATACCTTTGGTTCCGCCTTTCAGGAGCGTTGAACCAATTCCGAATAATACACCCGCAACACCGGCCAGAAGCATCAAAGTATTGACAGGCATAGCCAGCAGGTTATGCAGGTATTTGTATGATTCGGTGAATACTTCTCCGGTATCAGGTTTATAGGAAAACCCATCTTTAAAAAGAAGCGCAATCACAAAATACAGGAAGAACAGCAGGAACGGAATTGTATTGTACAGCAAATGTTTTTTGGACCGTTCGTAAATTCCGACATGATCAACAGAGTTCATAAAGTACAACAAACCCAGCACCCGCGCCAGAAACAGCACCGCCAGACCGAGCGCCAGGTTATGAAATGTCAGTAAAGCTTCCAGTCCGCGGAAAGGTGTTCCCCAGGTTACCCGGTTCATATCATCAAGCGAAAACTGTGCGCCGTTAAAGAATGTTCCAACGGCAGTTCCAACCAGGAGCGGCCCAAGTAATCCGTTCAGGAAAAGGAATACCTCGTAAGTTCCGGAACCTAAAAAATTAGCAGGCTTCTTCCGGAATTCATACGAAACGGCCTGAATGACGAACGAGATCAGGATGGCAAACCAAACCCAGTAGGCGCCGCCAAACGAAGTGGCATAGAACAGCGGAAACGATGCGAAGAATGCGCCGCCGAAGGTAACCAGCGTGGTGAAGGTAAACTCCCATTTCCGTCCGAGTGTATTGATTAAAAGTGTTTTCTCGGTTTCGTTTTTGGCGATGGTAAACAGCAAGGTTCCTCCGCCTTGTACAAAGCTCAGAAATACGAACAGCGCGCCCAGCAGCGTTACAATCAGCCACCAGTATTGCTGCAAACTTAACAGTGAAAAGGTTTCAAACATGGCTTGTTCCTCCATCCGTTTTGGGTCCGATTTTAATTTGGCGCATCATGATTTTCAGTTCGGCAATCAGCAGCGTGGTGAAAATGATGGCAAAAAGCCAGAAAGTGACCTGCACGGCCCCCGAACTGATTTTGGTAACGGCTGACATGGTCGGCATTAAATCCTGAATGACCCAGGGCTGACGGCCAGCTTCGGCCAGCACCCAACCCGCCTGGCTGGCCAGGTAAGCCAGCGGAATGGTCCAGAGAGCAGCCCGAAGGAAAAACTTATGCTTGTGAATTTTGCCTTTCAGGGTATAATAAAGTGCAAGGATGAAAAAAAAGATAAAATATCCGCCAAGCACCACCATGATATGAAAGCTGTAAAACGATAAAGGAATACTTGGCACCAGCGTGTGCGGATCGCTGATGTAACCGTAACCAAAATAGCTGAAATAGTTTTTCTGGAACCCGGGACTCATAATCTCGGTTTTCAGCGAATCGGCCTTAACCAGTTCGCCCGATTTTTTAGCTTCTTTATAAGCAGTGAGTTTTTCGATAGCCACCTTCCCCCGGCTTATCTTTTCCATCGCCGGAATAATTCCGTATTTTTCATTTCCCCGAATCAGGTCGTTTACTCCCGGAACAAAAGCATCCCAGTTCAAAAAAGCCATGTACGAAAGGATATTTGGAATCTCGATTCTCACCGCAAAATCTTTCAGGTTCTCGTTCGACGGATCAGCCTGGTTTTGTGAAATAAAACCCAAAGCCACCAGTCCGGCGCCTTCGCTTCCGTTGTATAAACCTTCGAAGGCAGCAAATTTCATGGGCTGATGATGGGCAATGTCGCGGGCAGAGCTGTCGCCGGTCATTACCGTGTACATGGATGCGAGGAATCCGAAAACGGCGGCTACCACAATGCTTTTCCGTGCAAAAATAATATCCCGTCCTTTCAGGATGTACCAGGCCGAAACGCCAATGACAAAAATGGCGGCCAGAACAAAACTTGATGATGTTGTATGCAGAAATTTATGAACGGCCATGGGAGAGAACAGCACATCCCAGAAACTGGTCATTTCCATGCGGGCGGTTTCAGGATTAAAGACCATGCCAACAGGTTTCTGCATCCAGCCGTTGGCTACCAGAATCCAAAGGGCCGAAAGGTTGGCGCCAATGGCGGTGAGCCAGGTGGAGAGCAGGTGAAAGCGTTTACTTACCTTGTTCCACCCAAAAAACATGATGGCAATGAAGGTGGATTCCATGAAAAAGGCCAAAATACCTTCGATGGCCAGCGGAGCGCCAAAAATATCGCCTACGAACCAGGAGTAATTCGACCAGTTGGTGCCGAATTCAAATTCAAGAATAATTCCGGTTGCCACGCCAATGGCGAAAGTTGATGCCGAACAAGGGTCATCCAGAATTTGGTAATCCGTTTCCACTCCGGATTTCCGGTTTTGACATACAGGGTTTCCATGATGGCAATGATGATGCCCAACCCCAATGTCAGCGGCACAAAAATCCAGTGGTACATGGCCGTCAGGGCAAATTGCCCGCGCGACCAGTTGATTAGAGATAAATCGAGTAATTCAGGCATTGGTTTTTTATTTGTTAGTTGATATCTGTTAAATTCTCCAAAACGTGATTGCTGCGTTCGGTATCGTTTTTAAAATTTGTTTTCAGAAAATCGGGGAAAAAGAAGATTTTCAGAATGACAAACATGACAAACAATTTGATCAGGATGACCAGCCAAACCTGCTTTCCCCAGCGCGGCATAGAGGCTGAAACCTTCGGCATAAAAACGGTATATTCTCCTGAAAATATTCATGGATAAAAGCAATACAAAAGTTAGTAATAGTGATTTTTAAAGTTAAGCTGAATTTTCAGGATTTCAGGACTGTCCGGTCGAAAAATCACTTCGATTAAATTGATGATTGATAGATTTTCCTAAAAACAAGACTTACAATTAACTCTCTAATTGATTTCTGACTTAGCGTCCAAAACAAGAATAGTATAAACCAAAAGAAAATCGAAATGTCCCGGTTGTTAAAAATCTGCTCTATTCTATTAATCGTTTCCAAATCTGGTCGAGTTTGTCTCATTTGAAATGAGTCATTTAGCCTTCTTAACTAGTAACTGTCAGTATGACAATATTACTTTTCGGTCCAATCGTTGATGTATTCTAACTTTCGGATTTTTTCTGGAACTTAGTGAACTAACTGTTGAATTCAGGAATATTCTTACTCAGAAACTGGCTTCAATCCCAGTTTTTCTTCAGCAAACTTAAAACTGGCATCCTCGACATCCTGCCATTGCTTCGAGAAAAGTTTACTTCCAATCGGATGGGCTCCCGCTTCGGGAAAAGCTACTTTTTGCTTCAGGTTTTCCGGTGTTCCGAGCTGGTCGAACATCTTCAGCATGGCATCAACCCTGACCACCTGATCCTGATTTTGCTCGTCTTTGTAATAATATCCGAGAAAAACCGGCTTGTTTACTTTTGCAAAAATTTCTTTTTTCATGGTCGATTCAACCAGTTGCTGAAGGTAAACCACCGCTTCCAGACGATATTTGCAATTCCAGTAGCGACAATCTTCCGAAGCGAAATCGGGGTTGGTTACGCGGTAATTTCCTTTATAAACACTGCGTGCAATCTGCAATCCCCATGGTTTACTCAACAGGAAAGCTGCCGGATTGTTAATGGCAATGTTGGGTGAAAGTAAAATCAGTCCTTCCATCAGTTGCGGAAATTCGGCAGCCAGCTTCAGCATCAGCGTTCCGCCGCTTGAGGTTCCCATCAGAATCACTTGATCGCCCAATGCCTGTGCGGCGACCAAAGCTTCTTTGGCCGATTCGTATAACCGGTCGGGCGTCATGTCGATCAGCGCTTCGGTGGTATCGATTCCGTGGGAAGCCAGTAGCGGAATGTATAGATTAATGCCATATCGTCGGGCAAAATCGATATGCACGGGGTTTCCTTCGTACCACGACGCTGAAAAACCGTGAATATAAAGCAAACAATACGATGTTTTATTTTTCAGACTATCGTTGGCCCAGATTACCCGGCTTTCGTTGTCGGGTTTGATTTTCAGCCGGGCTTCTTTTTGTTTCAGATAACCTTCAAAGTCAGAAGTCTCAACCTGTATTTTCGGAAGTTCGGCAGATAATTCGGGTTTAGGGAATTTTGGGCCCGACAGGTAAGTAATTGCAAGAACAACAATTAAAGCTCCAACAACCAGCAAAAATTTTTTCATAGCCAATTAGTTTTATCGGAATACCTGAAAATAGTTTTCTGCTAATCTACTGAAAATTGAATTGTATGTCAAGAGTCAATGTTAGAATGATTTTAAGGAAAAGAAAACCAAATCCGGCGATTTTAGCTGATTTTTAAAACCGTCCCTTCCATAATGACTGTGTACATTTTTAGCGGATTTGGAGCCGGTCCTTGCAATACGGCTCCTGAAGTGCTGTAAACTGAACCATGGCAAGGACATTCAATGCGACCCGCCGAACTACTGTAAGCAACCGTGCAACTTTGGTGTGTGCAGATTTTTGATAAGGCCACATAATTGGTGGTGCTGGTGCGAATAACGATGATATTCCCCACGTAGGCAAATCCGCCAACCGTTTGAAGTGCGACGAAATTATTCGAAGTTAAATCAACTGTGATTTCGCCCTGATTTTCATCTTCTGACTTGCTGCACGAAGTGAATGTTGCCGGGGCAAGGAACAAAATACTTCCTCCCATCAAGGCTGTGCTGAAAAATTCTTTTCTGTTCATCTGAATATGTTTTAACGTTGAATCATGTTCACTTGTCCGGTGAGCGATTTTCAGGAGTTGATTTTTGAAAGGAATGCTAACTTTAGGAAAAATTTATATTACAAAGCATTTTAGTAAACAAGTTGGACAATTATTGGTTCAATTGTTCTATTCTGAAGTCATTGAGCTAAACTTTAAAAATCAGAATTTGTTACTTTTAAATCACTGAAAAACCAATTGTTCAACTATGGATAAATTTTCGCAGGTGGGAAACCAGGAAATCGCCGCCATTGAAGAGTTATACGCATCGTATTTAGCCGATCCGGAGTCGGTTGACTCAAGCTGGAAGAATTTTTTTGCCGGATTTGAGTTTGCCCGGAAGAACTTTGCCGACCCGAAAGACTTACCTCATGATGACAAAATCGACAAGGAATTTGCAATCCTGAACCTGATTCACGGCTACCGTCAGCGCGGGCATTTGTTTACCAAAACCAATCCGGTTCGGTCGCGCCGGAAATATTTGCCAACACTCGACATTGAAAACTTCGGTCTGCAAAAGTCCGATCTCGATACGGTTTTTCAGGCTGGTAATAATATTGGCATTGGTCCGGCCACTTTACGGGCGATCATTGAGCATTTGGAAGCCACCTATTGTCAGTCAATTGGCGTCGAATATGTGTTTATGCGCCATCCCGAATTGATCGACTGGCTGAAGGTGAAAATGGAATCAGTTCGCAATTCCCAGGTTTTTAGTCCTGAACAACAAAAACATATTTACTACCACCTGAAACTGGCTGTTGGATTTGAAAACTTCATCCACAAAAAATTTGTGGGCCAGAAACGATTTTCTCTTGAAGGCGGCGAAGCGATGATTCCCGCGTTGGATGCGGTTATCGAACATGGTTCGGAACTCGGGATTAATGAGTTTGTAATTGGCATGGCCCACCGTGGCCGATTAAATGTACTGGCTAATATCCTGGAGAAACCCTACGAATACATTTTTAAGGAATTTGTCGGAACCGAATATGAGCAAGATCTTTCGCTGGGCGATGTAAAATACCATCTTGGGTTACGAAAATGAAGTGAAAACCGATGCAGGTAAAAAGGTGAAATTAAGCCTGATGCCTAATCCATCGCACCTCGAAACTGTTGCTCCATCTGGTGGAAGGAATGGCCCGTTCACGAATCGATCATAAATATGACGGCGATTACGATAAAGTTGCCTCGATTGTGATTCATGGCGATGCCGCCATTGCAACACAGGGGATCGTTTATGAGGTGATTCAGATGTCGCAGTTGCCCGGCTACAAAACCGGCGGAACGATTCACTCTGGTCATCAACAACCAGGTTGGGTTCACGACCAACTACCTCGATGCCCGTTCGAGTACCTATTGTACCGACGTGGCTAAAGTAACCCGTTCTCCCGTTTTTCATGTGAACGGCGACGATGTGGAAGCCATTATCTTCACGGTGAAGCTGGCCATGGAGTTCCGCCAGCGTTTTCACTCCGATGTTTTTATTGATATTTTATGCTATCGGAAATACGGTCATAACGAAGGCGACGAGCCTCGTTTCACCCAGCCTTTGTTGTACAAAGCGATCGAAAAACATCCGAATCCGCGTGATATTTATGCGGAGAAACTGGTTCAGCAAGGAGTGTTTACTTCGGAAGAAGCAAGTCGTTTGAATCAGGAATTTGATCATTTTCTGGAAGGAAAATACCAGGAATCGGAAAAGATGGAAAAAGTAAAAGTCAGGCGATTTCTGAATAGTGAATACACCAAATTCGATAATCCGACAAAGTCAGATTTGCACAAACCGATAAAAACGGGCGCTGGAAAAGGCGAACTATTACGGATTGCAGAGCGGATCAACTATCTTCCTCCGGATAAAAAATTCTTCAAAAAAGTTGACCGTATTGTCGAGGACCGGCGAATGATGATGCTCGACAACCGCCTCGATTGGGCCATGGCCGAATTGCTGGCTTACGGAACGCTGCTTGAAGATGGTTTTTCTGTTCGGTTAAGCGGGCAGGACTCTGAGCGTGGTACGTTTGCCCATCGCCATGCTGCTTTTGTGGTTGAAGATACCGACGATAAATATTTCCCGCTGAAAAATATCAGCGCGAAACAGGCGAAATTTGATATTTACAATTCACTGTTATCCGAGTACGGGGTGCTGGGATATGAATACGGATATGCATTGGCCAATCCGAAGAACCTGACTATCTGGGAGGCCCAGTTTGGTGATTTCGCCAATGTGGCGCAGGTTATTTTCGACCAGTATATTTCATCAGCTTATGAAAAATGGGGCATGATGAACAGCCTGGTACTTTACCTCCCGCATGGATATGAAGGGCAGGGGCCGGAGCATTCAAGCGCACGCATCGAACGTTTTTTGAACCTGACAGCTGATAACAACATTCAGGTGGTGGTGCCAACTACTCCTGCAAACATGTTTCATTTGCTGAGGCGGCAGATGCATGCCGGTTACCGTATTCCGCTGGTTGTGTTCACTCCGAAAAGCCTGCTTCGCCATCCGATGGTGACTTCGTCTGTTGAAGAACTGGCCGACGGAACATTTCAGGAAATAATCGAGGATGCGGTTGTCCGGCCGGCCGAAATTACCAAATTAGTGTTTACCTTCGGAAAACTGTATTACGACTTGCATAAACGCCAGACCGAAGAAGGAATCCGGAATGTGGCCGTTGTTCGGGTTGAACAGTTGTTCCCGTTGAATACAAATCGGATAAAAGCGATCATTGCCAAATATCCGAATGCCAAAAGAATTGTATGGGCACAGGATGAACCTTCAAACATGGGAGCATGGCAAAACATTCAGCGGTTTTTACCCGATGTTCCGTTCGAGTTGATTTCGCGGCCAGCCAGTGCCAGTCCGGCAGTTGGCCTGATGTTTCAGCACAATATCGGTTTGAAAAAGATTCTTGATACCGTTTTTGAAGAGAAGGTATTGGCTTAGGAAAAGGTCATTAGCCATTAGGAAAGAGGAAGACCAAAATGAAAGTAAACAACCAATAATACAAACATGTTAATTGAAATCAAAATACCAACACCCGGCGAATCAATTACTGAAGTTGAACTTGGAAAATGGTTAGTTGCCGATGGCGATCAGGTTGAAAAAGATCAGGAAGTTGCCGAAATCGAATCCGATAAAGCAACACTGACTTTGTCGGCTACCGAAAGCGGACAAATTCATTTTGCTGTGACCGAAGGCGATCGCGTTGCTGTTGGAACCATTGCCTGCACGATTGATACCTCCGTTTCAGGAGCAAAAACTGAAGTAAAACCAGTTGCTGAAATGAAAAAAGAAGTTGTTTCAGCTCCTGAAGTTGTTTCGGGAACCAGGCCGGAAGTGGAAGAAAGCAAGGTGAAAGTGACTTCTGTGGCCCGGAAGATGATGCAAGAATATCATCTTTCGATGGAAGAAGTTTTAGCTGGTCTATATCGTATTTCCAAGAGCGATATTGAAGCAGTTCTGACCTTGCCAAAGGATGAGGGTAAACTCACCATTTCGACAAGTTCACTGAGCAGTTCGCCGTTCGCTGAGCCTGTCGAAGCGTCACGCACTGAAAAACGGGAAAAGATGACTTCATTGCGCCGTAAGTTAAGCGAACGGCTTGTTTCGGTTAAAAACGAAACCGCCATGCTGACTACGTTCAACGAGATTGATATGAGCCGGGTAATGGAAATGCGGGCAAAACTTCAGAATAAGTTCGTTGAGAAATATGGCTTGAAATTGGGTTTCATGTCCATCTTTACCAAGGCAGTTGCCGAAGCCATGCAATTTCATCCGACGATTAACTCGCAAATCAATGGAGAAGAAATTGTTTCACCTGAATTTGTGGATGTTGGCATTGCTGTTCAAACGCCCAAAGGTTTGATGGTGCCGATTATCAGGAATGCCGAGAGTAAAACAATCCCGGCCATTGAGCTTGAAATAAAAGAACTGGCCGAAAAAGCCCGTAACAAAAAAATATCGGTGGAGGAACTGACCGGAGGAACGTTTACTATTACCAATGGCGGAACTTTCGGTTCATTGCTTTCAACTCCCATTATTAATCCGCCGCAATCGGCTATTTTGGGGATGCACAACATTGTAGATCGTCCGGTAGCAGTGAATGGTCAGGTTGTTATTCGCCCAATGATGTACGTGGCCCTGTCGTATGATCACCGGATTATCGACGGGAAAGATTCTGTTGGGTTCCTGGTTAAAGTAAAAGAACTGGTTGAAAATCCGGAACGCCTGCTTACCGGTGGTAAAAATCCGGAGGAAGTGCTACTGGGATTGTAACCAAGCCCCTGGAATTTCTACAGATAAATCATTATTAATACCAGCAAGGCCCGTTGCTTCGTTTATTTCGAGCCGATAATGATCTCATCCAAGCCTCGTTTGGGAACGTGGTGAATCTGATTCTCATCACGCCAGTATTTCACATCGTCGTCTTTCATTTCGTCCAGAATAACAGTTTCTTTGGGCTTTCCAAGTGCGAGCACCTGGATGATCTGATATTGTTCGGAAAGATTCAGGAGTTCACGAAGTTTGTTTCGGTTAACCGAGTGCACGATGCAGCCGCCAAATCCGGCTTCGGTAGCTCCCAGCAAAATGCTTTGTGCAGCAATTCCGTCGTCGCACAAATAGTTCCCCGCAATTAGCGTATCGTGAAGCATGATAATATATGCCGACGGGCGTTCGCCTTCTTCAGGGCCCGACCAATAAGTCAGGTAACCTGCCCATGCCAGTTGCTCAAAGATTTGTTGATTGAAAGACTCACCGGTACTGAGCAAATATTTTAAGGGCTGTGCATTCCGGGCTGACGCTGAATTTCGGGCAAGATTGACCCATTCACGGAGTTGTGTTTCGGAAATTCGCTCGGATTGGTAAAAGCGGCGGTAACTTCTGTTTTTCAGGATAAGATCTTTTAACATGACTGCTGATTTTAGAACAGGCTAAAAATAAGCAATTGCCTTGATTTCGGAATAAGGATTAGGATTTTTGATTATCGATGCAGTACTAAAGACACTAATTTGTCCTTTATGACTGCTAATCGTCATTCAGATTCTAATCTATAATCTAACTTATTTCTTAATTTCGGATCATTATTTACTTCTAACGCTTATCAGTATGGGCAATCAACGCAATTTAGTCAGGACACTTGGTCTGGGATATGTTATCATTTTTGTAATTGCAAATATCATTGGATCAGGAGTGTATAAAAAGATTGCTCCAATGGCTGCCGAACTTCAGTCTTCTTCGTGGATACTCCTGGCTTGGATCGTCGGAGGAATTATCACCCTCTTTGGTGCTTTGAGTAATGCTGAAGTTGCAGGGCTACTAGCCGATACCGGGGGTGAATTTGTTTATTTAAAACGAATTTATAATCGGTTTTTTGCATTTATCTATGGCTGGTCACTGTTTACTATTATTCAGACGGCAACCATTTCTTCGCTGGCTTATGTTTTTGCCCAGTCACTGAACAGCATCATGCCCATTCCTGAAATTTTACCCTCTTTGCAACATGTTTCGATAGGAGGTGTTTTCTTCCCTTTTCAGGATTTTGGAGTTAAGCTTGTTGCCATTCTGCTGATCTTGATACTGACCGGACTCAATATTTCAGGCTTAAAAAGCGGAGCCTGGACGAGTAAAGCCATTTTGTTTCTGGTTGGCACAGGTCTTCTTCTGATTATTCTGTTTGGATTAAGCAGTTCGGTTGTACGGCCTGCCAATTTTTTGGATGTTCGGGACCTGTCAAACGGAGCAGTCACACTTTCTTCTTTCTACACGGCCATGCTGGCTGCTTTCTGGGCTTACCAGGGATGGGTTTCCGTTGGATTTATCGGAGGAGAAATTAAAGATTCAAAACGAAATATCCCGAAAGGAATTGTGATCGGCGTTTTTGTGGTAATTTCCATTTATTTGCTGGTAAATGTGACCTATCTCTCACTTTTGTCGATCCCTCAATTGGTGCAAATTCATGAGGCAGGTAATCAGATTGCAGCAGTGGAGGCTGTGCGAAGCTTCTGGGGAACTGGTGGTGTATTGTTTATCTCATTGCTGATCCTTCTGACCACGCTGGGATGCACCAATGCCAGTATTCTCACAGGTTCCCGTCCATATTACGCGATGGCGCGCGAAGGGCTTTTCTTTTCAGGGATTCAAAAAATCAATAAAAACAATGTTCCTTCTAATTCACTTCTGTGGCAGGGCGTCTGGGCATCTGTGCTGGTTTTGTCCGGAACATTCGATCAATTGACAGACATGGTAATTTTTGCTGTTTTTATTTTTTACGGAGCCACAACGTTGGGAGTATTTATCTTGCGTCGTAAAATGCCCGATGCACATCGTCCTTACAAAGTCTGGGGGTATCCGGTTGTGCCGGCTATCTTCATCATTTTTTGTATTGGCCTGTTTTTTAATACGATTGTGACCCGACCCCGTGAAGCAGCCATCGGTATGATTCTCATATTGGCAGGTATACCGGTTTACTTTTTACTGAATAGAAAACATTAGCCTTACATATCCAACTAAACTTTAAGCGTATGAAAAACTTAATCGTCAGGACTTTATTGATGATCGTGATGATGGCTGCAGCCATCACCGGAGTTTCCGGCCAGCCGAAGCTGGATAGCTTATTGCCAGTCCGGGGCTTTTGTATTGCCTTACCAACTCCCGGCAATCTTAATGAATTTGTAAATTTTATAAACACCGAACTGGCTCCCCGGCAGGTGAATACTTTGGTTTTACGAGTTGAGTACAAGTACAAATTCAAAAGCCATCCTGAACTGATTGATACGCTTGCACTTTCAAAAAGAGAAATCAGAAAAATTGTGAAAGCCTGCAAGAAAAATAATATCAGGCTAATTCCGCTTATCGATTTGCTTGGTCATCAGTCGGGTGCAAAAGGACCGGGAAAACTTTTGCGTGTATATCCTCAGTTTGACGAAACACCTATGCCAAAAGTTCCTGATACGGCAAAAGTTGTTCTGAACGGTTTCAAGATGAAGAGTTACTGTCCGCTGCATCCGGATGTTCACGAAGTTCTGTTTGATGTAATCGATGAAGTTTGTGATGTTTTTAATGCTGATGTATTTCATGCAGGAATGGACGAGGTCTTTGATCTTGGAAACGACAAATGTCCGCGTTGTGCCGGGCGCGACAAAGCCGAATTGTTTGCGGGCGAAGTACGCCTGATACGCGATCATTTGGCAGGTAAAGGCAGAGTGATGTGGATGTGGGGCGACAGGCTCCTCGATGGCAAAACAACCGGCATGGGCCGATGGGAAGCAAGTTACCTGAGCACCCACCGGGCAATTGACATGATTCCGAAGGACGTGGTGATTTGCGACTGGCATTACGAGCGCCCCGACTTATCAGCTGTATATTTTGCCATGAAAGGATTAAGTGTGATGACCTGTCCGTGGCGGAACCCGGTAAGTGCTATTGCACAGATTGAAGATATGGTTCGGTTCAGGCAAAATTCAACAAAAGAAATGAGTCAGCGCTTTCTTGGTATTATGGAAACGGTTTGGTCAAATACAAATACTTTTCTGGATGGTTTTTATGGAAGGACAACTGACGCAAAGTCCGGCGAAAATACGCCATGGAACTGTTTTCGGAAAATGTATGATAAAATCGGTGAGCTAAAATAGTGTCGCGTCCGAATTTATTTATTCCAAAGATTTGGCATTCCGCCATGCCCTCGGGCTTTTACGGGCGCCTGATCAACCGGTTGGGTTTTGCCGGAATGAATGTTGAACAGACGTTTTGCAGTCTCCATCATGGCTTCTACTTGGTGTGGATAAGGACAATCTGTAACATCAACTAACCCGCAGTTGTAGTTTTCACCATCCCGGCGACCGGTTAAATCCTGGTCGCACCACTGGAAATAAGCTGTGCCGATTAATCCGGGGTGCGCATAAGCCCGTTCGGTATAGTATCGGTAGGCAACTCCACGTTCCTGTTGTGAATTGACCTGCCACAGCGATTGTGCCATTCCGCGGTCAACCGTTCCGAAGTGGTATTCGCCAATGATCATGGGCAGTCCGGTCAATTCCAAAGCCCGGTCCATCATTTCCTTTTTTGGATAAAGGTCGTAGCAATTGAAGCTGAATACATCGAAAACATCTTTGCAGATTTCCAGAATTTCGCGATCAATGCCCATCACATTTCCGAACCGGATACCCAGATTGAGATGGTTCGGATCGTATTTGGTGATTGCCTGGTCAACTGTTTCAAGGAAAGTACGGAATGTCTGAAAAATAAACTGTTTCCGGCGTTCCGGCGTGTCGCCTTTTGCCAGCCATTTGGTTAATTCGGCTTTGACCGGACGATCAGCACCTTCCATAATCATGCCGCAAAGGCGCACTTCCTGCTCAAGCCACGAGGGTTCGTTGGCCGTGAAATAGCCAATAACCCAGGGATTTTCCTTGTAAGGTTCAACGAATGATTTGCAGGCGGCATCAATCTTTTCGGCAAATCCCGGAGCATAAACATCGGGCAAACCCATAATCCCGTCTTCGACACCAACTCCGCGCAGCTGCATCACAAAAGCCTTTTTATTCAATTTGGTAACTTCGGGGCTCGACCAGTTCGCAATGGTATTCAGTCCCCATTTATCCATCCGCTTAATGATCATTTCTCTCGATTTGGCAGGATAATCGTCACCATACCGGCGAAACAAATTCCATGTTCCGAAAGAAATTGATCCGGATCTGGCCGGATTTGGATTTAGATTGGCAGGAGGTAATTCTTTGTAGAGATTTTGACGTTTGTCCAGGTTCATCACATTCCCGCCTCCACCGGGACTGACGCAATCTACCCCGACTGAAAGAAACAAATAACCTTCAGGATCAACAAACCACCAGCGACCGTCAATCTTTTCAGTCCTGAAAAAGCCCGTCGCTTTTACTTTTGCGTTCAGATAGCCGCCGTATTTCGAGTAGTTGTAGCAATTTACTGCACCCATTTTATCTATCTTCTCACTCGATGAGCTATCACTTATTTTTTTGAGGTTTTTTGTTTTCGTTAGCACGATTTCCCTGTCCTCGGTTTCCCATTCTTTTTTCAGCTGGTCGAGTGAGTGGATTTTTCCCTCGTATTCCCCGAGGTCCCATTGTCCGAATTCGTTTACTACTGGTTTATTACCAAGATATTGGTCACCAGGATCTTCTACCGATAATGCAATGGAACGAAGTTCGAATGTCGGATTGTTAATTGGTGCATTTATGCGGATGCCAATGGAATCGACTCCACGAAGCTGACCGCGTTTACCACCCAGATTGATCCATCCGGTGTAACGTGGCTGGTTATAGGTGGCCGCCAGATCGAGCGCAGCATCGGGCAAACGACGGTAAAATTTCAGCGGAATGGCCAGTTTATTCCAGCCGTTGGGTGTATAACTCATGATGCGCAGTTCATTGTATCCAGTTTCGGTGGTAAAACCAACATGAAAACGCTGAGAGGTTGAGATTTTAAATTCGAGCACTACAAAATTGTAATTGTCCCAGTTGCCCGGAAGTCCTGGCGTAATATCATGAATAGCAAATTTTTGTCCGGAAACTTCTTTATTGCTGTCGAATTGGATTTTGACTGACTTTTGAGCCTGGCAAAATACAACAAACAAAAGTAGATTGATGGTTAAAACAGCTAATCTCCAATTTGATTTAGTTTGCATGGTTTCGGTTTTTAAGTTAGCAACAGGAACCCGGATAATCTCCAACAGAAAAATAATTCCCGGATTAATCGGCTGAGAAATATTTTTTTGAAGCGGCAGATTGTTCAGATGAATTTATGTTTGAATTGTCTTAGCTGACAAATTCATGGCGTTCATTCGTTTTTCATATAATTTGTTTTTTAATGGAAGTATGCCTGCCTGTCCCGTTGGGCAGGGAACTTCATATTGCTGGAATTATTATCATTCTCTTGTATGTCGCTTCGCAACATGTTCGTTTCATTTTTCCAGTTCAGCCAGTGTTGCCCATATTTCAACCAGGCTGGCCTGATCGAGTAGCCATTTGTATTCATCGTTTTTTGCACCTTTCCAGTCTTTGCTAAACAACCCGTTTTTATCCCGGATATGATTCCACAATTGGTCCATATTATCGTTGAAAATAGTTATATACTCCGGATTTTTATCCAACTGGTAAAGTTCAACGTACCCGCGGAAGAGGATTGCATTGAACCAGTTACCGGTATTTTTAAAAAGCCTGATTTGTTTTCCTTCGGCAGTTGTATAGGCTTCGGTAAAATGATTGATCGCTGATTTTGCAATTTGCTGCGCTTCTTCCAAATACATTTTTTTACCAGTCAGTTTGTACAACATCGCGGTAGCCTGAAGCATCTGACCGCTGTTGTAAGTATATTTCTGGCGACTGATTTTTCCTGAAAGGTTTTTATTGTCAAAGTAAAGGTAATCAGTCGAATCCTGAAGGTTTGTTTTGGTCCAGTTGTAAATGTGGACGCCCCAGTTGAGATAAGAAGTATCTTTTGTAGTCTCATAGAGCTTGAGCGCCAGTACCGAGCCCGGAGCGTTGGAGCAGGTGTTTTTCGATTTCTTTTTCTGTTCGCACCAGTATATGCCGCCGCCCAATTCATTGTCCCATCCGCTGATGATAAATTTCCAGGTCTCGATTGATTTTTTCAGGTATTCTGATTGTTTGGTGAGCATATAAGATTCACAAAAATCGAGGGCAAGC
Source organism: Prolixibacteraceae bacterium (assembly GCA_963676535.2). Lineage (GTDB taxonomy): Bacteria > Bacteroidota > Bacteroidia > Bacteroidales > Prolixibacteraceae > Aquipluma. The sequence goes on from CAXXKQ010000037.1 coordinate 49,743, forward strand.
CAAACATTGTCGTCGTAAAAACGATCAGACTCTCCGGCTGAAAAAATATATGACTGGTAACAGGCTGGTTTCCGCACCTGGTCGTAATATTGCTGAAGGCCAGGCAAGACAGTTGTTTCGAGCATTTTGCGGTATTGTTTGTCGTGAGTTGATTTTAGCAAGGCATTTACTCCTGAAAAAACTCCGGAAGTTGGCCACAGATAAGCCACGCGTTTTCCTTTCACTTTATCTTCTCCAGCCAGGTAGGTTGCTTTTTCTTCGGCTTTATAAGGATATGTTTCATTCAGTAAATGATCGTGTCCGGCATCATATAAACTAAAAATCTGGTTTAGTGTAGTCCGAGCGCGCATCAGATTTTTATTTTCGGTTTTTGCCTGGCAAGCTATGCCAGATAAAAATATAACTATCAGGATTGCAAGTGTTTTAAGGTTGGTGATCGTTGTCATGTTTATTTGGGTTTGAATCTGTTTGTATGAATAGATTAGGGAAAAATGAGCGTTTGGTTATAAAACAGAAATTTTCATCAGAGGTTGGTTTATTGTTTAGGTATGGCAAAGCGGGCTAAAAATACAATTTATTGTCGAAAAGCATAGAAAGTCAGCGTTAAGCTTTTGTTTTCTGATCTGGCAGCACATTCCAGATCATTTAGAATCTGGATTTTGTACCCGGAATATCTAAATTCTGGATAAGGAACGGGCCTAAATTGAACTCAAACTTCAATTATTTCAAAGAAGTTTGTTAATATTGAACGCTAATAAGCCGTCAAATTGGCTAATCACTGACTAGTATTGTTAATGCAAACAAAATCCGGATTAACTACGAAATTGGCAAAAGGAGATCCTGTCGCGTTCAGAGATATTTTCAATTTGCTTTATCCCCGAATGATGGGATATTGTAAATTATTTGTTAAAGACCATTTTCAGGCTGAAGATCTTGTTCAGGATTGTTTTGTCCAGCTATGGAACAAACGGGAGTCACTTGATCCAAAACGGAATATTGACAGCTTGTTGTTTGTTATGTTGCGTAATCATTGTCTGAATTTTCTTAGGGATAACCGTCTGGACAATACAACCATTGAACTTAATAGTCAGCATATCAGCGAAGTTCAATACCTCTATCATCTCGACTTTATTGGTGAGGAAGAAAAACCGCTGGAGGAACATCTCATCACTTCACTGAAAGAGGCGATCGATAACCTGCCCGATCGTCAAAAGGAAGTATTTTTAAAAACAAAAGTTGGTGGGCAGAGCCAGAAAGAAGTTGCAACCGAGCTGGGTATTACCGTCAAAGCGATTGAAAAGAATGTTGCCGCAGCCAAAAAACGCATTCGGGATGAACTTGCCCGGAAGTTTCCCACTTTAGCTGTAATTCTTTTATTTTTATTACAATGAAGGAAAAGGATAAACAGGTAGGGTTTTCATTTATTTCGTGTAATCATCATGTAAACTGATTGGTTCATCTTATTTCGTGCTCAGGAGTCACAATGCCATTTTGAATATATTGGTTTATCAAAAGTTTAAACAAAAAATGAGATTATTAATTATCAAATACTTCGAGGGAAAGGTTAATTCGAAGGAACAAGCAGAACTCCTTGACTGGTTACGGAATGAAGGCAACAGAAAAGAGTTCAGTCAGGTTTTATCGGAATGGGAAAATAAACGGTTGGCCGAAGGAATCCCGCAGGAACACCTTTTGGGGTGGGCAAACCTGCAATCCAAACTTTTGCTCGAAGTTGAAAATAAACAAAAGCGTCAGTTGCAGATTTATCGTTTCCTGAGTTATGCTGCGATCTTCATTTTACTAATTTCAATTCCGGCGGTTTGGGTCTCATTAAAGCATGGAAAGACTGACTCAGTATTGAGTTATACTCAGGTATCGGCTGAAAACGGGCAGGTTGCAAAAGTATTTTTGCCCGATGGATCGCAGGTATGGTTAAATTCAGGAAGTTCTATAAAATACAATAACCTTTTTGCAACAGGAAACCGGGATATCGAACTCGATGGTGAAGCTTTTTTCAAAGCTGCAAAAAACAAGGATCTTCCGATGGTTGTGAGCTGTTCTGAATTAAAAGTGAAGGTACTGGGTACCAGTTTTAACGTAATGTCGTATCCTGAGAGCGGAAACATTCAGGTAACGCTCGAAGAAGGAAAAGTATCACTTTACAACGCCTCTGCCCCCAATGAAGTCAGGACGATGCAGTCAGGCGAAATGGCTACCTATTCAAAAAGCAGCAAGCAAATGACCATCGATCCGGTGAATACTGTTCATTTCACTTCCTGGAAAGATGGAATCATAAACATTTATAACCTTTCGCTTGAAGATTTGGTGACGAAGCTGGAACGTCGTTACAATCAAAAATTTGAAGTAGATGAGGCTGCCAAGTCCTTACGATATACCTTCACCATAAAAAATGAAAGCCTGCGCCAGGTGCTCGACTTGGTCAAGATCATTAATCCGGTTGATCCAGTGCAGAAAAATGATGTTATTTATTTGAAATATAATCAACAAAGAGCAACAAAAATGAGTCAAGTCAATTAGTTTTGTGAATGCAAAACTTTGGAAAACCATGAGATTCACCGTTCTCTTCATCCTTTTGGGACTCCTACAATTGGCTAAAGGCAACGTTTATGGCCAACCGACGCATCTTGACCTCAATTTTGATAATGTCCGACTTGGTGTAGTTTTGAATGCCATTGAAGCTCAAAGTAAATATCATTTTGCTTACAGCGCTGAATTCATTAACCTCGATAGGAAGGTCAGTATAAAAGTCAGTACCGACAATATCCAAACAGTTTTAGATCATTTGTTTACGGGGAATGGAGTCAGGTATGAGATCAAAGATCGCCATATTATTTTACTGCCTGTCACTGTAACACCAAATTCACCGACTGATAGAATTATTACTGGTACCGTGAGGGATAATAACGGTCAGCCGCTGCCTGGTGTTGTATGTAGTTTGGCGGGTACAGCACTTGGAGTACTGACAGATTCGGATGGGAAGTTTATTTTGAAGTTGCCGGATCATACCCGTGAGTCCTTCATGGCATTTTCTTTTTTGGGCATGATTCCTCAGAGAATCAGAGTAGATAATTCAAAGGTTTACGCCATTACGCTTTACAATGCCACGATTGATCTCGACGAACTGGTTGTTGTGGGTTATGGGGTGCAAAAAAAAGCCAGTCTTGTCGGAGCTATTTCCCAGATTTCTTTTACTGAACTACAGCAGTCATCTACTCCAAACCTGACAAATTCGTTGGCTGGTCGTGTTGCCGGGGTGATAACGGTAATGGGAAGCGGAAAACCGGGAAGTGATGATTCGAAAATCTATGTTCGCGGTATGGCCACTACCAACAGTACCGATCCCCTGGTACTGGTTGACGGGCTTGAGCGCGACTGGAAACAGATTGATCCGGCTGATATTGAATCTCTTTCGGTACTGAAAGATGCTTCGGCGACTGCTGTTTTCGGTGTTCGCGGGGCCAACGGTGTAATTTTGATTACCACCAAACGTGGTCAAAAAGGAAAACCGGTCTTCAACATCACTTCCAGAACGACCATCCAGGCGCCTATCCGTCTTCCTGAATACCTGGGATCCTACCAGTTTGCCACGCTGACCAACGAAGCTTTACGCAATGAAGGCAAACCCGAAGAATATACCACCAGCGACCTGGAACATTACCGTCTGGGCGACTCGCCTTACACCCACCCGGATAATGATTACTACAAAGATTTCCTGAAGAAAACCGCGATGCAGCAGAACGTGAACCTGAGCGCCAGGGGAGGTACTGACTTCTTTCTGTATTATCTATCTGCCAGTATTCTTCACCAGGAAGGTCTGTACAAAGAATTCAAAAATAACGAATACAATACCAACGCCAATTACGACCGGTATAATTTCAGGTCGAACCTGGATTTTAACGTTACACCAACCACCAAGGTAGGAGTCGATTTAACCGGTCGGTTGGAAACCAGGCGCCAGCCAAACTTTGATGCCGACCTGTTCGACAAGACCCGCCGGCTTCCGCCAAACTTTCAGTCGTACATCAACCCGAACGGTACAATTGGTGGGCGTTCCGACGAAACCCGTTTGGCTCCTTACGCATTACTGTCTTCGTTTGGTAACCGTAGCAGGAACAACAATGTACTGGAAGGTTCGTTTAAATTTGACCAGAAGCTTGATGCCATGACCAAAGGACTTTCGTTCCGTGCGATGGTTGGATTTAACAGCAGTTTTGAATCGCGGACAGACATCAGCGAAAAGCCTGAATTGTGGCAATATGACAAGTTTGGTGTTTACACGCTGAACAAGCAGCGGACCGACATCAGCTACAGCACGGGCAAGGGGCCTGGCCGTCGCCGGATATCGGCAGAATATTCGCTGAATTACAACCGCACATTTGGTCAGGACCATGCTGTTACCGGTATGGCGCTATACCAGCAGAGCAGGTACTGGAGCGAATTCGATATTCCGACTGGTTACATGGGATTTGTAGGCCGTGCCACTTATGCTTACAAATCGCGTTACCTGTTTGAAGTCAACGTTGGGTACAACGGGTCGATGCAATTTGCCAAAGAGCACCGTTACGGTTTTTTCCCGGCCATGTCGCTGGGATGGGTAACCTCGGACGAACGGTGGTGGAAAGAAAACATTACGTTTATTGATTACCTGAAGATCAGGGGTTCTTACGGAGAAGTAGGGAACGACAAGATCGGGGATTTCAAATACCTGTACGAACAGCGCTACAATTTGATGCCCAACGAAGACGGCTGGAACATTAAATGGGGCGAATCGGGCGAAACGGTTGAGCGCGGTATCGCCGAAGGACAACCCGGGAACGATCGGGTAACCTGGGAAAGGGCCAAGAAATCGAACATTGGGTTTGATGCCCGCCTGTTCAATTCGAAACTTTCGGTAACCGCGGACTTTTTCCAGGAACGCCGTGTCGACATTCTGGCCATCCCGTATTCCGTTCCGTTGGTTTTTGGGATGAACAACCCGCAGAACTCGGAACGCAAGGACGGGCAGGGTTTGCCACCGGAAAACCTTGGCATCGTGGAGAACAAGGGAGTTGATATGGAAATCGGGTACAAAGACAAGATCGGGAATGTAGGTTATTTTGTGAAAGGTAACATTACCTTTGCGCGGAATAAAATCATTCGGATGGATGAAGAAGGGAAGAAGTACGACTGGCAAAAGAGAGAAGGCAAACGTATTGGTCAGCATTTTGGATTGACCGATATCGGGTTGTACCAGCGTGAAGACTTCCTGATGGACGAGGGCGGCAACCTGTTACTGGAAGGAGGATATCCTGTACTTAAACCAGGTATCCCGTTGCCCAGCTTCGGGGTTGTTTACCCGGGCGACTGTAAATATGCCGACCTGAATGGCGACGGGCTGATTGACAGTTACGACATGGGTAACATCGGGCATGGAACGGTACCGGAATATACCTACGGCTTGAACATGGGAGTATCGTACAAGAACTTTGATCTTTCGATCCTGTTCCAGGGTGCAGGTAATGCCGATTTCTACTTCAAGGAAGATGCGGTATGGGAGTTCAATGCGATGGGCAAGGTTATGACCCAGCACCTGGGTCGTTACAATCCACAGGATCCGTCGACCTGGCAAACGGCCACCTACCCGTTACTTCACCCGGCAGAGAACCCGAATAACCACCAGAAGACAACGCGCTGGTTGTTTTCGCGGAACTATCTTCGTTTGAAGAATGCCGAACTGGGGTACAACATGCCGAAGACCCTGACCCAAAAGATTGGTATCTCGGCAACCCGTATCTTTGTGAGCGGGAACAACCTGCTCACCTTCGACAAGATGATGAACTGGGACCCTGAATCGGGCAGCGAGAACGGGAGTCAGTACCCACAGCTTCGCCTCTGGAACTTCGGAATTAGCGTAACTTTCTAAAAGATTTCTTTATGATTCTATCATCTTGCGTTGAAAAAGTTTTACAGGAATCAATACAATTGATAGGTCGGTCTTATACTTCTCATTTCATGTTAGCACAAACATATTTTCCAAAAACGATTTCACAGGAGGTAGGGTTTTAAAGTGAGGATGTGTACTCATAGATACTCATAAAAACTAACATCTAAAAATGCTTATGAATTTAACCTCGTAGACTGCAATCAAAAGAAGGACCGGACCTAATGATCCGTCCCTCTCTCAGTGAGTTCAATAATTGAATTAAATTAAACAATCACAAGTTAAACCTGATGATGAACAAAAAAATCAAAAGGAAATCTCTGCTCCATCAAATAGTTTTGCAACTGGAGAAAAGAGTCATTTCAAAGCTTTCACTATGTTTGGTTATTTTAATCTTTGTACAGACGACACTGTTCGCACAAACAGGATCGAAGTCAGTAACAATCAAAGGCGTTGTAACCACAATTAACTCCGACCCTCTTCAGGGCGTACTGGTACACTTGAAAGGTACTAATGTAAAAACTCTGACCAAAGAAGATGGTAAATTTGCGATTCAGGCAAGTCCTAATTCAGCTTTAATTTTTAGTTCTGATGGTTATGTCTCTCAAACGGAGGACCTAAACGGAAGAACTGAAATTACGATTCAACTGAAAGAATTTTATGAAGAACGCGAAACAAAAGACTTTGTAAATAAATTGTACGGAAGGCAGAAAGAAGACCATGTATCTTCAGCCATTTCGCAGATTTATGGAAGTAAGTTTGAAAATAACGCGATAATTTCCAATGCCAATAAGTTGACTGGATTATTGCCCGGGTTGTTTGTTATGCAGGATAATGGTGAGCCCGGCGATGAAGGAGCTGATCTATGGTTGCGTGGAAAACGGACACTCAGAGGTAAAGGTCCTGTAGTTATTGTTGATGGAGTAGAGCGGAGTATGGAATTACTTGATCCATCTGACATTGAAACAGTTACTGTATTGAAAGATGCGGCTTCAACTGCCCAGTACGGAATGCGCGGTGGTAATGGAGTTGTTTTGGTAACAACAAAACGCGGCGAAGAAGGAAAAATAAACGTAACTTTCAATGCAAGGGGTGGAATTAAAGAACCTACCACAACTCCAAAATTTTTGGACTCTTACGACTATGCGACCCTTTATAACGAAGCACAGCGAAACGACAATCCGGCTCAAACACCCATGTACAATTCTGTTGATCTGGAAAAATATCTTCAGGCCCGGGATGGAGCACTGACTGGTCTGGACACTTATCTTTACCCGAATGTCGATTGGTATAATGATTATTTAAGGAAATACACCTGGCAACAGCGTTACAGCCTGAATATTGACGGTGGAAATAAATATGCAAAATACTTTGTTTCAGCGGGCTATACAAAAAACAACGGACTCTATGACGTTGACAAGACAGTCAACCAATACAATACAAATGCCTCGATGGATATGGTTACCCTACGGTCTAACATTGATATTCAGGTGACAAACCGGTTTAAAATGTCATTGGATTTGGCCGGTAAACAGGAACAACGAACCTATCCTGGTAACAGAGGAGACGCTGCATTACGGGTATTCCGTTCTCTATACAAAACCCCGCCAAATGCTCACCCGGTACTTAGTCCTGATGGAAAAATTGGTGGAACCAAAGATTATAATTCCAATCCTTATGGCCTTTTGAACTATCAGGGATATTCGTTGTATTATACCCGGAGAATGGCCGCCACATTAAACCTGGAACACGATCTGGATTTTATCACCGATGGATTAAAAGTCAAGGGAAGTGTTTCTTTTGACAGTTATTACGAGCAAACCACCCTTCGGAATAAAAGTTTCAAATCGTATCAGATTTCAACTGTTCTCAATGCTGACGGAACCAGAACTCCTGAATATAAAGCTGACGGAACAACCCTGAAATACATTGAAACAGGGTCGGATACGCAGATGGGAACAGGAGGAAGTTATGATGACACCCAAAGGCTTATCAATTATGAACTGGCCCTGGATTATTCCAGACAATTCGGAAAACATGAGGTAACAGCTTTTGCAGGGTTTTCTCAACGGGAGATCGGCCAGGAAAATAATGCCAATTTATCGCGCTTTTACAGAGGATACAACGGACGGGTCTCGTATGCTTTCGCAAACAAGTATCTGGCCGAATTTACGGTAGGCTATCAGGCTTCAGAACAAATGCCTCCATGGGCAAAATACACCATCTTCCCTGCCGGATCAATTGGCTGGGTTGTTTCTGAAGAAAATTTCCTGAAAGAAAGCAACATTGTTAAATTCCTGAAATTACGTGCATCACACGGTTTATCTGGATGGGACGATATCGGCGGATACTTTATTTGGTATCAGCAGTTCGCTAGTAGCGGCGGTATCAACTTTGGCAATACAGCAGCCGGTTATTCGGGTTGGAACGAAGGCGCATTTGCCCTGAATAATGTGCAACCTGAAAGGGTTCGTAAAACTGATGTGGGGATTGATGTCGTTTTATTTAACGACAAGATTTCTTTCTCGGGCGATTACTTCATGGAAAGGAACAGCAAAATTATGGTGCAACCCGAATTGCCCTACTCCATGGGTATCCGTTTCCCGGATATGCCTATTGCCATTGTGGAAAATAAAGGGTTCGACTTTCAACTTAGCTACAACGACAAAATCGGAAAGGTGGAGTATACCGTCACCGGAATTTTATCAAAAGCTGATAATAAAGTCATTGAAAGAGGTGAGGCAAAAAAAATGTACGAATACCAACAGCGTACAGGAAGGCCTCTTGATCCGGTATTTGGTTTAGTTGCTCTTGGTTTGTTCCAGGATCAGGCTGAGATAGATGCCAGCCCCATGCAAACTTTTGGTGTAGTTAAACCTGGTGATATTAAATATCAGGATCAAAATGATGACGGGGTAATTGATTCTTATGATGAAACTTACCTTGGGCTAAACGCTGACCCAAATATGCAGTACGGTGTTAATCTCAATCTGAAATATAAAGGTTTTGACTTCTCTGCGATGCTTTCCGGCCAGGAAGGTGGTAAAATTTACATGGGAGGTGAAGCGATGTACGAGTTTCATGACAATGGAACAGTTCGCGAACATCACCTGGGACGATTCAATCCCGACGATCCCAATTCATGGGCAACTGCAACTTATCCAAGGTTATCATTGGCAAATAAGGCAAATAACCAACGTACTTCAACCTATTGGGCACGAAGTACCGCCCTTACCCGCCTGAAAACTGTAGAGCTTGGATATACCCTTCCGGAACAATTATCCAAATATGTGAAAATGCAGAAAATCAGGTTTTATGTCAACGGGTATAACTTATTTACCTGGCAAGACACTGACCTCATGGATATTGAGGCACGAAGCACTCATTATGTGATCTATCCCATCCAACGTATAATCAATGCAGGATTAAACGTAACTTTTTAATTTTCAAAATTTTATACAATGAAAAGACGAATCAATATATTCCTACTGCTGCTGATCTCAGTAACTTTTTATTATTGCAGCAAGGATCCGTTAAGTGATGTTCCGGTTACATTCAAAGGTGCTGCAGATGTATTTCAGGATTCTGCCCGGGCCGAATTTTTCATCAATAATATGGAAACTGAGATGCCTGCTGATCATGGGAATTCGTATAACAGGATGCAGGGAGGAGCCATGTTGGCTTCAGCTTGTGATGAAGCCATGCATATTTCGACCAATAAAACTGTTCCATCGGCTCCAACACGAATGAGCGCCGGAAACTGGGGCCCGTCAAATATGCAGTATTACAACAGTAGCGATGGCGCCGGTGAAATAGCATCATGGTTAAAATGGGGTGGCTATCACGGTAACCGAAAAGCAAATACGGCCCTTAAATATATCGATATGCTTCCAACGAACCTTTCTGTACGGTTTCGTAACCGGCTCAAAGGTGAAGCTGTTTTTACAAGAGCCATGCAACACTGGTTCTTATTCCAGAAATGGGGCGGTATCCCGATTGTTGATGTTGCTTATGAAGCATCTGATGATGTAATCAAACCTCGAAATTCAGTGAAACAGGTTGTTGATTTTATTGTTAAGGAATGTGACCGGGCTGCGTCTTTGTTCCCTGCTGAACCTTATAGTTTTGCTTCGGAAGTTGGACGTCCTGACAAAGGAGTAGCCTTGTCTCTGAAATCCAGAATTTTGCTTTATGCCGCCAGTCCTTTGTACAACGGAATCGGATTTGACAATTCGGGTGATACGTTGATCTGTTACGGTAATGCCGATCCAAACCGGTGGGTTCTTGCCGCAAAAGCTGCCCAGGATGTTGTCGATTTAGGCTGGTACAGTTTATATGTGGCCAATGACCCGGCAAAACGCAACGGAACAAGAAATTACAAAGAGTTATTTTTTGCCTGGGGTGTAAACTACCAGAATAACAGGGAGTTTATTTACTCCCGCATCAGGGGAACTAACCGCGATACGGAGAATGATAATTTCCCTTCAGGATTTACGAATGCAAAAGGCGGAACTTGTCCGTCGCAAGATCTGGTAGATGCTTACGAAATGGAAGATGGAACCTTGTTTGATTGGACTAATCCGACAATGGCTGCCAATCCTTATGCAAAACGCGATCCACGTCTCTATGCCAGTATCATTTACAACGGCGCCAAGTATGATAAATTTGCCAACTTTAGTGGTAGCGCTACTAATCAGTACACGTTCGACATTTTTGAAGGCGGGAAAAATAAAGCCGGGTTATCGCAAACAGAAACCGGCTATTACCTCATGAAGTTTATGGATTATGAAAATGTCAATCCAGCTAATAATTCGGGTGGAACATATCATAACTGGCCTTATTTCCGATATGCTGAAATCCTGTTAAATCTGGCAGAAGCCGGCAATGAGGCCGGTGGTCCAAATTATCAGGTTTCGGGCGCTAGTTCACCTCTAACTCCTATTCAGGCCATCAACCTGATCAGGGCAAGAGCCGGGATGCCTGATGTTGCCACCACATTCACTAAAAGGGGAATTGCAGTTACACAGCAAAATCTCAGACAGTTGATCAAGAACGAAAGAAGAGTAGAGTTGGCTTTCGAAGAACATCGCTATTACGATGTCAGAAGATGGATGGATATTCAGGATGGATATATTCGTGGAGTTAAGACGATTAAGAATGCGAATAATACATTCACTTACGATCCAACCATTCAGGCCGAAAAGAAACTTTTCGAACCCAAACACTATTTCTTCCCAATCCCACAGGGTGAGCTTGACAGAAATCCACTGTTAAGACAAAATCCGGAATGGAAATAAAATAACGGTGTATTGCAAGAAAGAATTTGAAAAAAAGGATATGATTCTTGCTTTTATAGGGAGTATATCCGCATAAATTATTCATACATGAAAAAAATAATCTTAATAATTACCATAGCGCTTTTTGCAAATATTACTCAGATATTTGCGCAGAGTGGAAGAGTCATAACCGGGATCATTTTAGATGAGAATGGATTAGGACTCCCGGGTGCAAATGTTGTTGAGAAAGGCACCACAAATGGAGTAATAACAAGTGCCGAAGGAAAATTCTCGATCAAGATGACCACCAGCGTGAAGCAGCTCATCGTGACCTTTATTGGGTATTCCTCTAAAAGCATTACCTTAGGAACAGGTTCAAACTATGAAATTCGTATGAGCCCGGATGTTACGTCTTTGGAGGAAATGGTTGTTGTAGGGTATGGAACTCAGAAGAAAGCCAGTCTTGTCGGGGCAATCTCGCAGGTTTCCTCGGTTGAACTTCAACAATCTTCGGCTCCCAGCCTTACCAACAGTCTGGCTGGTCGTGTTGCCGGGGTGATAACAGTGATGGGAAGCGGAAAACCGGGAAGTGATGATTCGAAAATCTATGTTCGCGGTATGGCCACTACCAACAGTACCGATCCACTGGTACTGGTTGACGGACTTGAACGTGACTGGAATGAGATTGATCCGGCTGATATTGAATCTCTTTCGGTACTGAAAGATGCTTCGGCGACTGCTGTTTTCGGTGTTCGCGGGGCCAACGGTGTAATTTTGATTACCACCAAACGTGGTCAAAAAGGGAAGCCGGTGTTCAACATTACTTCCCGGACAACCCTTCAGGCGCCTATCCGTCTTCCGGAATACCTGGGATCCTACCAGTTTGCCACGCTGACCAACGAAGCCTTACGCAACGAAGGCAAACCCGAAGAATATACCACCAGCGACCTGGAACATTATCGTCTGGGCGACTCGCCTTACACGCACCCGGATAATGATTACTACAAGGATTTCCTGAAGAAAACGGCCATGCAGCAGAATGTGAACCTGAGCGCCAGAGGTGGTACGGATTTCCTTTCTTACTTTATTTCGGCCAGCATTCTTCACCAGGAAGGTTTGTACAAAGAATTCGAGAATACACAATACAATACCAATACTAATTATGACCGGTATAATTTCAGGTCGAACCTGGATTTTAACGTTACACCAACCACCAAGGTAGGAGTCGATTTAACCGGTCGGTTGGAAACCAGGCGCCAGCCAAACTTTGATGCCGACCTGTTCGACAAGACCCGCCGGCTTCCGCCAAATTTTCAGTCGTACATCAACCCGAACGGTACAATTGGTGGGCGTTCCGACGAAACCCGTTTGGCTCCTTACGCATTACTGTCTTCGTTTGGTAACCGTAGCAGGAACAACAATGTACTGGAAGGTTCGTTTAAATTTGACCAGAAGCTTGATGCCATGACCAAAGGACTTTCGTTCCGTGCGATGGTTGGATTTAACAGCAGTTTTGAATCGCGGACAGACATCAGCGAAAAGCCTGAATTGTGGCAATATGACAAGTTTGGTGTTTACACGCTGAACAAGCAGCGGACCGACATCAGCTACAGCACGGGCAAGGGGCCTGGCCGTCGCCGGATATCGGCAGAATATTCGCTGAATTACAACCGCACATTTGGTCAGGACCATGCTGTTACCGGTATGGCGCTATACCAGCAGAGCAGGTACTGGAGCGAATTCGATATTCCGACTGGTTACATGGGATTTGTAGGCCGTGCCACTTATGCTTACAAATCGCGTTACCTGTTTGAAGTCAACGTTGGGTACAACGGGTCGATGCAATTTGCCAAAGAGCACCGTTACGGTTTTTTCCCGGCCATGTCGCTGGGATGGGTAACCTCGGACGAACGGTGGTGGAAAGAAAACATTACGTTTATTGATTACCTGAAGATCAGGGGTTCTTACGGAGAAGTAGGGAACGACAAGATCGGGGATTTCAAATACCTGTACGAACAGCGCTACAATTTGATGCCCAACGAAGACGGCTGGAACATTAAATGGGGCGAAAATGGGGGAACAACCGAGCGTGCGATCGCCGAAGGACAACCCGGGAACGATCGGGTAACCTGGGAAAGGGCCAAGAAATCGAACATTGGGTTTGATGCCCGCCTGTTCAATTCGAAACTTTCGGTAACCGCGGACTTTTTCCAGGAACGCCGGGTCGACATTCTGGCCATTCCGTATTCGGTACCGCTTGTTTTTGGGATGAACAACCCGCAGAACAGCGAGCGTAAAGACCTCCAGGGTTTGCCACCGGAAAACCTTGGCATCGTGGAGAACAAGGGAGTTGATATGGAAATCGGGTACAAAGACAAGATCGGGAATGTAGGTTATTTTGTGAAAGGTAACATTACCTTTGCGCGGAATAAAATCATTCGGATGGATGAAGAAGGGAAGAAGTACGACTGGCAAAAGAGAGAAGGCAAACGTATTGGTCAGCATTTTGGATTGACCGATATCGGGTTGTACCAGCGTGAAGACTTCCTGATGGACGAGGGCGGCAACCTGTTACTGGAAGGAGGATATCCTGTACTTAAACCAGGTATCCCGTTGCCCAGCTTCGGGGTTGTTTACCCGGGCGACTGTAAATATGCCGACCTGAATGGCGACGGGCTGATTGACAGTTACGACATGGGTAACATCGGGCATGGAACGGTACCGGAATATACCTACGGCTTGAACCTGGGAGTATCGTACAAGAACTTTGATCTTTCGATCCTGTTCCAGGGTGCAGGTAATGCCGATTTCTACTTCAAGGAAGATGCGGTATGGGAGTTCAACGCGATGGGCAAGGTTATGACCCAGCACCTGGGGCGTTACAATCCTCAGGACCCGTCGACCTGGGCAACAGCCACGTATCCATTGCTTCACCCGGCAGAGAACCCGAATAACCACCAGAAGACAACGCGCTGGTTGTTTTCGCGGAACTATCTTCGTTTGAAGAATGCCGAACTGGGGTACAACATGCCGAAGACCCTGACCCAAAAGATTGGTATCTCGGCAACCCGTATCTTTGTGAGCGGGAACAACCTGCTCACCTTCGACAAGATGATGAACTGGGACCCTGAATCGGGCAGCGAGAACGGGAGTCAGTACCCGCAGCTTCGCCTCTGGAACTTCGGAATTAGCGTAACTTTCTAATAAAAATAGATATGAAAAAGATATTTTATTTACTCATAATATTAGCCGGATGGCTCTCAGCTTGTAATGAAGATGGGGCTGGCTTACTTGACAAAGCAGAATCGGGAGATTTAAGCGAAGAAATAGTTTTTTCGAACTCCCTTTATACCAAACAATTTTTGACTGATATTTACCGTAGGTTGCCTTATGGCTGGGATAATAATGTTTACCTGGATGCAGCAACTGACGATGGAGAAACCCGCCCATGGTGGGGTTGGGTAAATCAGGTTCATAACGGTGCATGGAATCCGACAAACGTTCCGGATAAATTTAAAAGGTGGGCCGATTATTATGCTGCCATTCGGGCCTGTAACCTGTTTTTATCAAAAATTGACAATGCTCCGCTTGACCCGGAACAATATCTGAATTCTGAACAGGTGCGTGAACGTATGAAATACGAAGCAGTTTGTTTAAGGGCGTTTTATTATACCGAGCTGGTTCGTTGGTACGGTGGCGTTCCAATTATCACCAAAGTACTGGATAGGGATTCTCCGGAACTTTATAGTCCAAGAGCCAATCTTCAGGAAATCAAAGATTTTATTGTTGCCGATTGTGATGCTGCTGCTGCTCACTTGCCATCAAAGCAAGTGAGTTCTGACTATCACCGTGTAGGAGCTGCTGTTGCCAAAGCTATCAAAGCGAGGTTGTTGTTGCATCTGGCAAGTCCATTATTCAATTCAACGGCAAATTCAACAGAGTTAAATGCCTGGAGTTGGGGAAATTTTGATGCCAATCGTTGGAAAGAAGCAGCCGATGCTGCCAGAGACCTGATCGATTACAAAGATCCGATAACCAATGCTTTGGTTTCAAGCCTGGTGGTTCTTCCACAACAGAGCAGTACTTATCTGAATGCCCGAAACTCTTATCCAGGGTCGTTGAAAGCATTTGGTTTCTATTCGGTTTTTGTAACCCGCATAAACAGCGAAATAATCCTTAATTTCTCCAGAAAGGGTGCCACCACCAATGAAATTGATAAATGGCAGTTGCCCGGGTCAATACAGACTGAAGGCGACAAATCCTATACACTGCCTACTTATAACTACGCTGCAGCATTTGAAACGAAAGATGGAATTCCGGTTTATCTGACTGACGATGATGGACAATACATCATCGACCCGGTGACTAAAGAGTTTAAAATTAATCCGGCTGCGAATTTCAATCCGCAGGATCCTTATGCCAATCGCGATTCTCGTTTTTATCATTCAATCTGGTATCAGGGATCAAAATTCAGCAATTGTACCTTCGAATGCTGGAGGGCAAACGATGGCTCTTTCGGGAGGGAATATCAGGTAGGCTATGCCATGACCGGAATATTTTTGCGTAAATTTATGGATCCAAAGAATATTTCAACAGGGAAAAATGATCCTGGAATATTGTCAGGGGGAACTTCACATTGTTTCCCGATTTTCCGGTTGGCCGAGTTTAACTTGGGTTATGCTGAAGCAATGAACGAATACCTTCCTGATGGAGCCGATCGTTCAAGTGTAATCGCCGAACTCGATAAAATCAGGCTTCGTTCAGATATGCCGGATGTAAAAACAACAGCTACCCGGAATGGATGGAGTGTTACAGACAAAAAAGCTATGCGCAAATTTATCCGGAATGAACGGAGGGTGGAACTTGCATTCGAAGAACACCGCTTCTTCGATATTCGCAGGTGGATGATTGGAGAAAGTACACAAAAGGTAATTTATGTCCACGATGTAGTTAAAGACAAAGCTACTGGGACATTTAATTATTCAGTTAAAGTTTGGGAAAAACGTATTTACGAATCACGGCACAATTTATTGCCAATTCCTCAATCTGAGATTAATAATAATACCAATATGATCCAAAACCCAGGCTGGTAAACTAATAAAGTAACAAATAACATTAATGAGTTATGACAAAGATATATAGGATATTATTAGTTTTAGTCTTCTTTGCGGCATTAGGATGCCAGAAAGATGACTTCTTTGACAAGTTTCCTCCGGAAATCATGTTTTTCCAGAACACTAAGGTTGAAAATGCCAACTTTACTGAAATTACTCTGCCTCAGACTACCACGGAATATTTGGTTAAAGCCAGGGTCAGTGCTCCTTTTAAATTGAAAGAGATTAAAATTTTCGTAATTTCGGGGAGTAATGAGACTTTAGTGAATACCATTACTAGTTTTGGAAATACTCCAAATGAATTTTATGTGTATCAAAACATCACTGGAATTTCTGGAACCACCGAGGTCAAATTTGTTGCATGGGATATGGATGGACGGGAAACCACCAAGAGTTTCAAAATTTTAATTAATTGATAGGTGCGGTTCAAATAGCAAGTCGTGCCTGATTGACAAGTACGGCTTGCTATTAACCTAAACCAACTAAAACAAATAAAGTAACACTCATGAAATTCATTATTTTTTCAGTATTTTTCGTTGTTGCAGCACAACTTTCGTTTGGTCAGAAAGAAAATTCTTTAACGAAAAAAGAAGTTAAGGAAGGTTGGATTCTTTTGTTCAACGGGACAAACACCGAGGGCTGGACAACATCCGGAGGTAAACCTGTTCCGGCTGGCTGGGCGGTGAAAGATGGCTGCATTACTGCTGTAAAAGGTGGTAAGGGGGGCGATATCATTACCGAAAACGAGTACAAAGATTTTATCTTTTCTGTTGATTTTAACATTGAGCCAGGCTGTAACAGTGGAATCAAATATTTCTACACGAAATATTCAACCGGCGGTAATCTCGGAATGGAATACCAGATCATTGATGATCAGCTTGGAGAAGACAATAAAAAAGATAATCACCTCATTGGTTCTTTCTACGATGTACTGGCTCCAACGGTGGCTAAAAAGAAGGTTTTTGAACCTGGTCAATGGAATAACATCCGTATCGTATCAAAAGGCGGAAAAGTTGAACATTGGTTAAATGGTGAGAAAGTTCTTGAATTTACAAGAGGAAGCAAAGCCTATACAGATGCTGTTGCCAAGAGTAAATTCAGCAAAACTGAACCGGCATTCGGAATGGTGGAAAAAGGTCACATTTTGCTCCAGGAGCACGGTGGTCAGGTTTCTTTCAGAAACATTAAAATCAAAACCTTATAAATTTTCACAATATGGAAGACAGACGTGATTTCATTAAAAAAGTAACAGTAAGCTCTGTGGGATTAGCCATAGGCGGAACAGCATTTGGATTTAGTGCAAAGAGTTATAATAATATAATTGGCGCTAACGAAAAGATTCGTGTTGCAACAATTGGTGTCAATAGTCGTGGCAATAGCATGTCAGGAACTTTCGCCAAACAAAAAAATGCTGAAGTTGCCTGTGTTTGCGACGTTGATGAAAGAGCTATTCCAAAGGCTATTAAAAAAGTTATGGAAGCCAATCCGGCAAGTTCACCCAAATCTGAGAGAGATTGCCGTAAAGTGCTTGAAGATAAATCGATTGATGCAATCTACATTGCCACTCCCGACCATTGGCACGCTCCATTAACTATTATGGGATGCCAGGCAGGAAAACATGTATATGTTGAAAAACCGTTGAGCCATAATCCGCACGAAGGCGAAATCGCCATTGCAGCTGCCCGTAAGTACGACCGCATTGTTCAGATGGGAGCCCAACGTCGTTCGGCACCTGTTCTTACTCAAGGCATTCAAAAATTGCACGAAGGAATTATTGGTCGGGTATATTTGGCCAAAACATGGTACACCAACAACAGAAAAGCCAATTTCCTTAAACCGGGAACAGTTCCTTCCTGGTTGGATTATGATCTTTGGCAAGGTCCCGCACCACGCATGCCATACCAGGATGGGTTGATTCATTACAATTGGCATTGGTTCTGGCACTGGGGTACCGGCGAAGCGTTGAACAACGGTACTCACGAAGTGGATGTTGCCCGCTGGGGACTTGGCGTTGACTTTCCAACCCGTGTTACTTCTGTTGGTGGACGTTACAATTATAAAGATGATTGGCAAACTCCGGATACCCAAATTATTACCATGGACTATCCAGGTCGCGTTTCTTTGATGTGGGAATGCCGCAGTTCTAATGCCAGAAAAATTGAAGGTTCTGACCGTGGAATCATTTTTTATGGTGAAAACGGAAGTTTGGACACCGGTGGCGATAACTACAAAGTTTATGATCTGGACGGAAAACTGGTTAAAGAGGTAAAATCGGTTACTGAAGAGAGCGATCTGCAAGGCCGTAATACTGCCAGTCCGAGTGTTGGATTGGATAGTTTACACGTAGCCGACTTCCTTGATGCTGTTCGCAATCACCGCAGACCAAATTGCGATGTTGAACTGGGCTTTAAGAGTGTGGTCGCTATGCAGTTGGGAAATATTTCATGGAGAGTAGGCCGTGACCTGAATATTGACCCGAAAAACGGTCATATTATTGGTGACAAGGAAGCTCAAAAACTATGGAGTCGTACTTACGAAAAAGGTTGGGAACCAAAAATATAAGTATTTTCATATCCAGCTTATTTTGCACGAGGCGGTCTAATTTTGTTTAGACCGCCTCGTTTTATTTGTGCGTAATCTAATACTGATTGCCGGTAGCATCCATTTGTGGCAGCAAGCTGATTTCGGCTACCTTATCAAAAACAGTAGCCAGAAAATTTTGGGATATTCCTTCTTTGCTGCATCCTGTTAGCCTGTTGACTGAAAGAAATCCTTCAATAACCAGAAATGGTGAAATTTTTATTTTAATTACTTTTTTATACCTGGTATTTCTGGTGTTTGTTCCGGATTTTCTGGATTAAAATAACTGATGTTTTTCTCTTTATATAATCGGAATGAGGGTTGCAACCGCTGAAGAAATTTGGCATAATCGGACGTATTATTTTTACTCCAGGCTGCTTCTGCAAGCGCAGCTATCCGGGGAAAAGTCATAAAATCCAGCCGCTCAGGTGAATGAATGGTTTCAGTCCAGATGTTGGCCTGAATTCCATCGATCAGATTTGGAAATCTGGTCAAAGGTTCACTGTACAATTTCTTAAATTCCAGAATCTTTTCAATCGGGGCATAGTCTTTCTGCCAGTACCTTCCTGAACGATGCGACGGGTGCTGAACAAAATCAAAATACAATGGAATCCGGGGGCACAAAATAGTGTGATAGCCACCTTTAAGAGCCATATTCAGTTGTTCGGGCTTATCGTGTCGCCACCACATCACTTCACTTTTATTTACTGGAATTTTTGAAGTTACAATTTCGTCCCAGCCAATCATAGTTTTTCCTAAAGCAACCACCGAATCAGCCATTCGGTTAATGAAATAGAACTCAACTGTCTGCAAATCTTTGAGCTGATGTTTTTGCATCAAAGCCTGAACATCCGGATTCGTATTCCATTGCTGATTACCAAAATGAACTTCGTCGCCACCCAGATGAATATATTTTGAAGGGAAAAGCGCTGCAACTTCTTTCAAAACATCAGTCAAAAATTGATATGTGCCTTCTTTCCCCGGATTAAAGGTAAATTCCGGATATTTTTCAGATCCGCCACCGCTAAATTCGGGATAAGCCCGATTTGCTGCTGCTGCATGACCCGGCATATCGATTTCCGGGATAATCTCGATGAAACGTTCAGCAGCATACTGAACAATTTCCTTAATGTCGGCTTGTGTGTAAAACCGGGCATCAGCCGTTTTGTCGTGGAAATTTCCCTTTCCCCCGATTGAAGTAAGCAGTGGATATTTTTTTATTTCCAGCCTCCATCCGGGTTCATCAGTCAGGTGCCAATGAAAACGGTTGAGCTTGTAAAAAGCCATCCAGTCGAGCAACTGCTTCACTTTTTCTTTACCGAAAAAATGACGCGATTCGTCGAGCATCAGTCCGCGCCAGCCAAAACCCGGAGAATCCTGAATTTTTATGCAGGGAATTTTGAATCCGGCAGTTGCTGGTTTCGCTATGGCTAATTGAGCCAGAGATTGTAGGCCATAGAATAATCCGGTTTCGGAATTAGCCGAAATCAGAATATGTCCCGGGGTAACATTCAACCGATAAGCTTCATTCCCGGTTGTTTTGCTGTTTATTTCCAAAATCAGGTTCGCTTTTCGGTAAATGGTTTTTTCTGATTTTTTCAGGCTTAATCCGAGTTGGGTAAGTTGTTTGGTAAAATCCCGGATTAAAAACGCCTGATCTGTTTGACAGAAAAACCTGATTTGATTCACTTGCAGATATTGGTCTTTAGTCAATTCTAAAGATGCAGGTTCCGGAATAATGGAACCCTTTTGAGCAAAACTGAATGAAAGCTGGATGAGCAGCAAACAAAGGATAAAAATTGATCGCATCTGAACGTTTATTAAGGTAACTAACTAAACTCGGACTGGTTACTGCACAAAAGTAGCCAAACTTTGCCTGACCATAATTTACTTACAGATTTTTTGCAACAAATTCAAATATTGAAGTTCCTCAACCTGAATCACGAAAAAAGGCTGCCGTGAAGTAAAATCTTCGTGGCAGCCTTCGTATTTAGGAGATAAACCAATTATTTGATAAAACGTTCTCTTTTCATTTTCATTGCGCCTTGCATGGCTTTTGGTCCACGGTGGGGCATCATTTTGCCTTTAAACATATCAAGCTTCAGCATCTGCTCATCAGTAAGCTGGGCTCTCATGTCGAGTCGATGTTTAGCCTGAATTTTTGCCATCTCAACTTTTAATGCACCAATTTTCTCAATGTTTTTGTTGATTGCATTCAAATCAGACTTTTCAGCAGTCATCAGTGTTTTCTGATGGACTTCGGCTTCGCGAAGTTCATTGCGAATGGGTTGAATCTGTTTATGCATGGCCATCATACTCTGTTTAAACACATCCTTTTGTGCATCGGTCAGGTTTAGACCGGCCATCGGTCCGGCTTGCCCCCCTTGCATCCCAACTCCTCCTTTTTGACCATGGAAAGGCCTCATCGGTCCTTGTACATTTGGCTGGGCGAAAAGAACAGCCGACATACTCATCAATACCACGAACATTAAAACTTTTGCTTTCATAATCAGTAATTTTTTAAAATCTATTTTCGGAATTTTTGCTAAACTTTCCTTTTAGATTGATTAGAACACAAAAGGTTAAATGACAAATGGTGTTTTAAGATAACTTTAACAGTTTGGAATGAACGAGGCTATACTTTGG
The DNA here is from genome assembly GCA_963676535.2 of Prolixibacteraceae bacterium. GTDB lineage: Bacteria > Bacteroidota > Bacteroidia > Bacteroidales > Prolixibacteraceae > Aquipluma. The sequence goes on from CAXXKQ010000037.1 coordinate 71,300, forward strand.
CTCCTTTTTTCAATCCTTCCCGATAAACTCATTGCCCGATTTTATTCATTGCTTCCCTGATTTCTTTCAGGAAGCGGGGTACTTTTACTTTCGGATCGCCATCTCCCAGGGTTTCCAGAGGAATGTAGCCCCGATAGCCTTTCTCCTGAATAATTTTCATGATCCGGTTCAGATCAGTTTTCTGTTCCACGCCATTCACAAACAGACTTTCTTTCAATTGCCAGTTTACGGTATATGGAACGGACTGAGCAATTTCCAGATACGGATCCCCGGTGCGGTAACTTCCAACGTCGAGAATTAACCCAAACCATTCGGAGTTGACTTTTTTGATAATTTCGATAGCCTGATCGGCGGTTTTAATAAAATCGTTGTGGTTCTGAATAGCCACCACGACCCCGTGCGCTTTTCCGAATTCAACACATTCTTTCATATCGGCGACCAGGTAATCCACAACTTTTTCGCGTGGAATAGCTTTAACATCGGCGGTTCCGGAGAAGACGCGAATAACCGGCGCTCCCAGTTTTTCGGCAGCGATGACCCATTTTTTTACCAGTTCAACACTTGCTTTCCGTTTCACAGGATCAGGATCGGTAAAATCGTTTCGAACTCCGGTGCCGCTGATTTCCAATCCGAGCAAAAAAGCCTTCTTTTTGATGTGGTAGAGGTATTCATCCGAAGGAACTTCGGGATAACCAGGAAAATAGTAGCCTGTAATGTCGACCGCATCCAACTGGCTGGCTGCACAATATTCCAGAAGCTGGTCCAGGTTCATTTCCCCTTTCAACAGCGGACCATTGAAGGAATAGGCGTTCAGACTGGTTTTTAGCTTGACCGGAAGTTTATTCTGAGCAAAACTTTGCGCCAGGCAGCATAAAAAGAGAAGGAATCCGGTCGCCTTGATAATTGATAAGTTGATTTGCTTCATGATCTTATAATTTTAATGTTCTAAATAAACACACTCATGATCAAAACAGTAGCAATCCCAACAACACCCACCGTTGATTCCATGACGGTCCAGGTCTGGAATGTTTGTTTCACGCTCAGACCAAAATATTCCTTAAACATCCAGAACCCTGAATCGTTGAAATGCGACCACATCACGCTTCCGGCGCCGGTAGCCAGTACCATTAATTCAGGAGAAGTGCCGGTTTGCTGGGCAATGGGTAACATGATGGGAGCTGTTGTAAGTGTCGAAACCGTAGCCGAACCGACAGCCAGCCTAAAAATGGAAGCAATCAGAAAAGCCATCAGCAGTGGATTCATTTGTATATTATCTGAAATTGAACGAATATATTCAATCACGTGACTGTCTTTCAGAACCTGAGAAAATGCGCCTCCACCGGCAATGATCAGAACAATCATCGATATGGCGCCAATCGATTTGGCCGAACTGTTCATCACATCATCCATGCTTCGGCCTTTGCGCAGTCCAAGTGTAAAAATGGCGACAATAACCGCCATGAACAAAGCCATGTTGGCATCGCTCATAAATTTAAAAAAGGTTAGGATTCCGGAATAAACATTAGCCGATTCGGGACTAAAGCCTTTTTCGGTAAAAATGTGCCGGTAAAAACCGGTAATATTTTCAATCCCCAGTTTGGTGAGTTCTGCTTTGGCCGGTGGCGGGCCAAACGATAAATCGGCCAACGCTCCAAGTAACATTAGAATAATTGGGGTCACGGCACAAAGGATGCTGATTCCCAGTCCCGGAAGTTCGTTTTTCTCGAAATGCCTTTCTGTGAAAAGTTCGGTTGGTGGGGTGACATCGATCTTTTTGGTGAACCGCGACAACCATATCCCTCCAATTAAGCAGGCCGGAATCATTGGAATTAGCCCGTACAGCAATACTTTGTTGACATCAGCTTCGTAGATAAACGAAACGTAAGTCGGGGCGGGGTGGGGAGGCAGAAAACAATGTGCCACCGACAATGCCGAGCACAAAGGTAGGGCCAGCCAGATTGTTGGTAATTTGGTGGTAGTGGCAAAGGTAAAAATCAGCGGAATCAAAACCAGAAAACTGGCGTTGTACATCATAGGCAGACCAACCAGAAAACCCGTGATCAGCAAGGCGTACTGAATATTTCTAAGGCCCATAAATTCAGTCATCCGGAATGTGATGGTATGGGCGGCGCCGCTTTCTTCGAGAATTTTTCCCAACATGGCGCCAAAAGCCAGAATGAGAACAATTTTTCCCATGGTATCACCAATTCCTTTCAAAATGGAGTCGAGAATATCCATCGGATTCATGCTGCTTAATAAGCCCACGGCAAAGGAAGTTATGAGCAGCGCCATAAAGGCATTAATTTTAAACTTGCTGATCAGGACAAGAAGAATCAGGATTCCGATTCCGACAATGAGTAGGGGCATGATTGTTCGGTTTATTAGTTTGCATTAAAGATAGAAATTTGCAGATAAAAAGTACAACCCGGAAAATCTTGGCCGGTTATTTTCATCCCGATCTATTTTCCAAGATTCAGTTCAGAACTACTTTCCGGGTAAATGAATTTTCCTGATTTGAAAGTTGAAGAAAATAAATTCCCGGGGTAACGCCCTGATTGGACAGATTAATTTTCATTGGATTTCCGGCAGATAACGGTTGATCTTCCCGGATAATTGAGATCAATTGTCCTTGAAAATTAAATAACTTTAAAGAAAGTGGAGACCAGTCCTTTGCCTGGCATGAAATCAGAATTTCACCTGAAGTTGGATTTGGAAACAGGCTAAATCCATCGTCTGGCAACGACGCAAGTTGTTCGGTTCCGGTTGCAGCAACTCGTTCAATACTAACATTATCGAGATAAACGTTCCCCGTAAACTTCCCAAAGCCGAAACCAAACCTGCTGTTAGGATCACTGTTTTTGAGCATGGTAACTGTCCAGATAAATTTTTGTTTGACTGAGGTCAGGTTTCTGGTTGTTGAATAATAGTTTCCGTAATCGTCGTGGTTCTTTGCCAGAAAGACATCCATTGTATTCGGGTTTTCTGACCATGCATCGAAAGAGATAATATAAGTAGTTCCGAGTACTAATGAAATATTTCCTTGTTGATCGACAATATGCCAGCCGGCAGTCCCGGGCTGTGTTATATTGATTGCATAAACTCCGTCAACTACTGATGTTGTGGCCTTGTTTTGGACAGTGTAGAAATAAAGGTTGCTCCAGTTTTTCAAACCCAGGTTAAAATCCCCGTTTACAATGAGCTCATTTTTTTTTTGAAGGCCGGGGTGATTACCCAATCTTTACTAACATCTATTTTTATAGGATTTGCAGCACCCAAATGCAGCCATTTGTCGAATTCGTAACCGGGATCAGGTTTTGCTGTCAGGGTAACTGTTGTTCCTTCAGGATAAGTGGCCTGATTGGGTGAAATCTCCACACTACCTCCGGGTGCCTGATCGATTTTCAGCGAAAACGGTCCGCCGGATTCCTGCAACTGATAAACTCTGACATAATCAATGTAGAACTTATGCGGGAGTTTGGTATCATCGATTCCCTGTTGAGCGCCCCAGCTGCCTCCGTAAGCCAAGTTCAGGATAAAATAGAACATTTTATTAAAAGGCCATACTTTGGGATCGTCGGCAGTTTTAGTGTAGGTATGATACTTGACTCCGTCGGCATACCATTCCAGCTTGGTTGGCGACCAAACAAGTGAATAAGTAATATACCGGCTGTAAGGTTGATTGAGAACTGTGTATGTTCCGGAACTTTGGTGCCCTGTTCCGTTCGTTCCTTCAAAATGAGCGGTAAAATAAAGGTTTGAAGGATTCATCCCAACATATTCCATAATGTCGATTTCACCACTTCTTGGCCATCCGCCATATTCTTCGTAAGTTGGCATCATCCAGATGGCTGGCCAGGTGCCTTTTCCGGTTGGTACTTTGGCCCGTATTTCGAACTTGCCATACTGCCAATCACCTTTGTATCTTGAAATCAGACTGGCCGAAGTGTAACTGGCTCCCTGATAGGATTCCTTGCGGGCTTCAATGATCAGGACAGTATCCTGAATTCGTGCATTCTCGGAACGTTTGTAGGTGTAATACTGTAATTCGCTGTTGCGTACTTTCCCTATTTCATAATTCCACTTGGTGCTGTCAGGTAATCCGGGAGTATTAAATTCGTCACCCCAAACTTTTACCCATTTTTGAGCAAAAGAGAGCAATGAAAGACTAAGGAAAAGCAGTAGGAAAGAAATTATTTTCATCGTAGTTGAATTGATTAGGTTAGGTTTTTAACAACTTCCGAATTTAAAAATAAAACTCATGTCAGACAAAATATTGCCTGAATAAACTATCCGGGTGGATTTGGATCAGATAATCATCGGAGAATTGATCTGGCATGAATTAACGATTTGTAGTTTCCTGTTTTTCTTTTCAAAATCCTGATTTTTCAACAAACTGTCATTTTGTGTGCTTCTTTGGCAAAGTCTTTTGGACTGGGTTAAATGGATTGACTGCCTGAATGATGAGGAATGCTAAACCCGAATGTTGTCCCCTGATTCAATTCCGATTCGACCCACATTTGCCCACCAAGTAGTTCAATATAAGCCTTCGAGATGGTCAGTCCCAGACCGGCGCCTTCGTATTTTCGGTTCAGCGAATTACTTGCCTGTCGAAACCGTTCGAAAATAATTTCACGTTGTTCTTCGGGAATGCCAATGCCCGTATCTTTTACAAAAAAATTCAGCTGATAGTCGCTCTGAGAATAACCAAATTCAATGTGCCCGAGGTTCGTAAACTTAATTGCATTCTTAATCAGGTTAGCTAAAATCTGATATAACTTGCCACCATCAGTCATGACAGTGCTCTCTTCATCCGAAATTCCAGCGGAATAACTGAATTCCAGTTTTTTCTCGTCTGCCTTTGGTTTGAAAAGCTTGTACAGTTCTTCAACCATAAGGTTTAGATTGGTATCATATATTTTCAGATTCATTTCACCAGCTTCAATTTTAGAGATGTCGATCAGGTCGTTGATCACATTTAACATCCGCTGACCGCTCTGCTCAATAACCTCAATAAATTCCTGCTGATTTTCGGGCGAGAGGTCGGGGGATTTCAACAGATCGGCAAAACCCAGAATGCCATTCATCGGGGTTCGTATTTCGTGGCTGATATTGGCCAGAAACGCTGATTTAAGCCGGTCACTTTCTTCTGCTTTTTCCTTAGCTTTGATTAGCTCTGCTTCGCTGCGCTTCTTTTCTGTGATTTCTTCGCCAATTGCCACATAATTTGAAATCTGTCCCTGACTGTCCAGAATTGGCGATATGGATTTATTGGCCCAATATAATTCTCCGGATTTGCGTTTATTGATCATCTCACCATTCCAGACTCCCCCTGACTTGATAGTTGTCCAAAGTTCCCGGTAAAATTTCTCATTCATTTTCCCTGATTTAAGGATTCTCGGGTTTTTCCCGATAGCTTCAGTAGCTTCGTAACCGGTAACTTCCGTAAATCTCGGGTTGACGTATTCTATTGTTCCTTCTGCATCAGTAATTACAATTGAAACTGGGTTTTGCTCAACTGCCCTCGATAGTTTTTTCAACTGTTTTTCAGCAAGCTTCTGATCGGTAACATCTTCGATGTAACCTTCCAGATGGTGCAATTCCCCTTTGCTGTCGAACACACCGCGCCCCCTCTCCCAAAGCCATTTCTGCTCGCCGGAAGCCGTGAGGATCGGGTAAATATCTTCAAAATAGCGTTTCCCCTGAATAGCCATTTGCCATTTTTGCCTGATAGAATCCTGGTATTCGCTCAAAATAAGGTCGTTGAATGCGATGGTTTTTGCTGCGACAAATTCTTCAGGAGTATAACCTGTAATCCGGGCACAGCCTTCACTGATAAAATTCATGGTATAATCTTCGTCCAGGGCACACCGGTAAACGAATCCTGGCAAATTACCAACGAGGTTAGTCAACTGAAGCCGGTTTTCGTTTAACGCTTTTTCGGTTTTCAGATTTTCGGTAATATCGATAAGCAAGACGAGTCGGGCATTTTGTGCCTGAAATCAAAATTGTGCGAATGGACCTCAACCTGAATAGTACTCCCGTTTTTTAACTGATGGTTCCAGATTTCACGACGTTGAAGCGAATCGCAGTTCTCGATCAGGTTTCTCCATAAATGGATAAACTCATCTGAAGCCTTCAAATCGGTGATAGACATTTCAAGGAATTCGGCTTCGGAATATCCGTATTTATCCAGTGCAGCCTGATTGACTGCCAGAATTTTCATCGACTCCAGATCGTAAACCAACATTGGCTGCGGGTTTAACTCAAATAAAAGCCGATAATCTGATTCTCTTTCCCTGATTTGTTGTTCAGCTATTTCGCGACGGCTGGCTTCTTTCTGTTGTGCCTTGCTTTTCCTGATGTTCCGCATATAGGCCACAATCAGGAAAAGAATGAACAAAACAATCAGGAACGATTCGGTCGTTTCGTTTAGTATCCGGTGTTTCCATGATTGCGCATCGTAGTCCATTCCAAATACTGCAATAGTTTTCCCCGATTCATCTTTGACCGGAACTTCAACGCTGACCCAGGTTCCCCAGCGATCGGTAACTGGTTTGGTAATTTGTGACTGGCCTGTACGGAAAGGCATTCTGTCGAGCTGATCTGCTTCTGTAAATTCTTGCCCGGGAGGTGAATAATCGGGCGATGATTCGGGTTCCGAATCGACCAGAAAATAGAGTTTATTGTTTCGCTCAACATACAGGTAGGCAAACCTGGCCTTGTCGTTTATGGCAATAACCTGACGAAGGGTATTTTTTAGCTCGTTAAAATTTAGTGTTTTCAATTCCTCCGGATTCTCCGGAAGTGAGTTTAGTGCAGTTCTTGGAAGGCTTATTTCGATCGAACAGGCAACCTGCATGGCCTTTTCCCGTTCACGGTTACGTTCATCGTATCGGATAAATAAAACAAAAACAGTTCCGGAAACCAACACTGCCAGCAAAATAAGTATTTCTTTAACCGACAATCCTTTGAGGAAGCTATTGTTTGTCATGAATGATAAATTATCAAAAATTTAATTACCCGACAGTTGAAATTTGAAAGGAAAATGATGCGGACGAAAAAATTCGGTTTGCAGCCAGCCTGTTCAATTTGTTTCTTCCACTAAAGAAATTAAAAATTAACAGATTTCAAATGCGGTTAAGAAATAAAATCGTTGATTTCACTCCAATTTGGTTCCTTAAGTTCTTTTTGTCCCGGTAGATTTCTTCAAAAGGCGTCTGGCTTAGGATGTTTAAAATCAAAAAGCCGCCCTTCCAGAGAAGTAGCGGCTTTCGTAACCCATTGATATTGTTTTTTATTTTTTCCAAAGCTTTTCCATCTCTTCCAGAGTTTTGCCTTTGGTTTCAGGAACCATTTTCCAGACAAAAACAAAAGAAAGAAGACTCATCAGACCGTAAAAACTATAAGTCATTCCACCACTAAACTCCATCATGGCCGGATAGGTTGACGAGATGAAATAGTTGGCAGCCCATTGTGCAGCTACAGCAATGGCAATAGCGCGTCCTCTGATCTTATTCGGGAAAATTTCAGAAATAAGTACCCAGCAAATTGGACCCCACGACATCATAAATGATGCAGTATAGATGATGATGAATACCAATGTGCTGATTCCGATCACCTTCATGAACGCCAGTCCGCCGATAGCAAACATCCCGACAGCCATCCCAATGGAACCTATCATCAGTAAGATTTTCCGCCCGTATTTATCAACTGTAATAATGGCAATCACTGTAAAAATTACATTGACAAGTCCCATTACCACTGTTTGAAGCATCGATGAATCTTTGGCAGCGCCCATACTTTCGAAAATACGTGGAGCATAGTACAACGCGACGTTAATTCCTACAAATTGCTGGAAAACAGACAAAAGGATGCCAATCAGAATTACAATTTTGCCGTATGCAAATATGTTCTCAGAAGCGGCTTCAACTGATTTCTTAATATCAGTAAGGATTAATTTAGCTTGTTGAATTCCGTTAATTTTAGTCAGGATTTCCAATGCTTTGCCATCGCGATTGGTCAGGGCTAAATAGCGTGGAGTTTCAGGAACAAAGAATAATAATATTCCGAAGATAGCTGAAGGTATTGCTGCTGAAAGAAACATCAACCGCCATCCTGTTTCGTTAATCCATTCAATAGTTTGGCCGTGAGCAATGAAATAGTTCACAAAATAAACGACCAGCATTCCGAAAATGATTGCAAATTGGTTAATCGAGACCAGTCGGCCACGAATATCGGCAGGGGCAATTTCGCCAATATACATGGGGCAAACAGCTGATGCCAATCCTACGCCAATTCCGCCGATAATGCGGTAAAAATTGAACATGAATAACAGCCCTAAAGTAGGTTCATCTTTTTTGAAGAACAGAAATTCAGGAAACGCTGAACCTAATGCTGCCACAAAAAAGAGCAAAGCTGCAAGCATCAACGATTTTTTCCGACCTAATTTTAAAGATACAAGTCCTGAAAGCATACCTCCAATTATACATCCGAGTAAAGCACTCGAAATGGTAGCTCCGTGAGCAAGTGATCCAAGTCCAAGTCCAGTGATCAGATAAGCCTGAATTGATTTTTCAGCTCCGGAAATGACTGCCGTATCGTATCCAAATAGGAGGCCACCCAGTGTCGCCACCAGTGTGATTCCCATAATGTACAAGGTGTTACGTTCCTTCATCGGATTAAATGTAGTTGTTAATCAGTTGTTCGAGCATTTCCTGTTTGCCGCTGATTTGCTTGGGTTCACCAATTTCTTTGGCGTGATTGTACAAATCCATCAGCGTCAGTTTTCCTTTATCGAATTCGGCGCCTTTACCCGAATCGAATGAGGCATAACGGTTAGCTTTTAATTTCAGGTAATCTGAATCTTTCAGAATTTTATCGGCAATAATCAAAGCGCGGGCGAAAACGTCCATTCCTGAAACGTGAGCAATGAAAATATCTTCCAAATCAGTTGAATTCCGACGGGTTTTAGCATCGAAGTTCACGCCACCGTTGGTAAATCCGCCAGCCTGAATAATTTCAATCATGGCTTCGGTTACTTCGTAAATGTTGGTTGGGAATTCGTCGGTGTCCCATCCGTTCTGGTAGTCACCTTTGTTGGCGTCGATTGAACCAAACATGCCATTGTCACGGGCAAAGCGCAATTCGTGAGCAAACGTATGGCCAGCCAAAGTGGCATGGTTTACTTCAATGTTTAGTTTGAAATCCTTTTCCAATCCATGTGCTTTCAGGAAGCCCATTACGGTTTGCGAATCGAAATCATACTGGTGTTTGGTTGGTTCCATTGGTTTTGGTTCAATCAGGAATGTTCCTGTAAAACCTTTTGAACGGGCATAATCGCGTGCCATTCCAAGAAATTTGCCCATGTGTTCCAATTCACGTTTGGTGTCGGTGTTGTGCAGGCTCATGTAACCTTCGCGTCCGCCCCAGAACACATAATTTACACCACCCAAAGCAATGGTAGCTTCCATCGCGTTTTTAATCTGAACCGCTGCGTTGGCTACCACATTGAAATCAGGATTGGTTGAAGCGCCATTCATGTACCGAGGATCGCTGAATACGTTTGCAGTTCCCCATAACAATTTGATGCCGGTAGCCTGCTGACGTTCTTTAACAAAGTCGATAATGTTGCCCATACGTTTTTCAATTTCAAAAACTGATCCACCGCCTACTACGTCGGTATCGTGAAAACAGTAGAACGGAGCGCCAATTTTGCTAATGAATTCGAATGCAGCATCCATTTTTTCTTTAGCAGCATCCATCGGGTCAGAAGCGCCAACCCACGGAAATTTCTTTGTTCCGGGACCAAACGGGTCGCCACCGTCGCCGCAGAATGTATGCCAGTAAGCCACTGCAAAACGCAGGTACTCTTTCATTGTTTTTCCTAAAACTACCTGATCGGCATTGTACCATTTGAATGCCAACGGATTTTTAGATTGTAGTCCTTCGTATTTGATTTGATCAATACCCGGAAAATACTCTTTGTTTCCTTTAAAAACTGTCATTGTGTTTAAATTTAGCCCCTCCAACCTCCCCAGAGGGGAGGCTAAAGAGTTTGTTAATTTTATTTAATCTCTGTTTATTCTTTCTCAAACAATAAAGGATTGAGGTCAAAAGCTTTCCCCTAAGGGAAACGGGAAGGGGCTGGCTATTTTTCCAACACCGCTTTCCAGTTTTGGTAAGCAGCTTCGTATTCGGCTTTTTTGCTCAAGTCCGGCGAAACTGTATCCAGCTTTTTCAGGTTGGCAAAAGCTTCTTGGGCTGAAGCATAAAATCCTGAACCAATGCCTGCACCCCGGGCAGCGCCAATCGAACCGTCCGTATTGTAAAGTTCGATGGTTGCACCGGAAATTCCGGCCAGTGTTTCACGGAAAACAGGACTGAGGAACATGTTGGCTTTTCCGGCCCGAATAACCTGTGCTTTGATGCCGATTTGTTCCATGATTTCCATACCGTATTTGAACGAGAAGACAATTCCTTCCTGGGCAGCACGGAACAGATGGGCTTCCGTGTGTGTATTAAATCCAAGCCCTGAGATCTGAGCACCAATATTTTTGTTGCGAAGAACGCGTTCTGCTCCGTTTCCAAAAGGCAGGATGCTCAATCCGTCGGACCCGATGGCGATTCCGGCAGCTTTGTTATTCATTTCTTGGTACGAAAATGCTTTGTTGCCCACATATTTGTTTAGCCATGAATTCAGAATCCCGGTTCCGTTGATGCAAAGTAAAACGCCCAAACGATTGGCTTCGGCAGTATGATTCACGTGTGCAAACGTGTTTACCCGCGAATATGGATCGTATTTCACTTCGCCGCTAACCCCGTAAACAACGCCTGAAGTTCCTGCGGTGGTGGCAATTTCACCTGGATTCAATACATTCAATGAAAGTGCATTGTTAGGCTGGTCACCGGCACGGTAACTGATTTTGGTTCCGGCAGCCAATCCAAGCTCGGCAGCAGCCTGGGCGCTGACAACACTTTGAACCGAGAATGTCGGAACGATTGCAGGAATGAAAGATTTTTCGAATCCGTAATAATCGAGCAGCATATCAGCCACCGCATTTTCCTTGAAATTCCAGAGAATTCCTTCCGATAGGTTTCCGGCGGTAGTTTTTATTTCGTCTGAAAGTTTCATGGCAATGTAATCGCCCGGAAGCATGATTTTGTCGATTTTAGCATATACTTCAGGCTCGTTGTCTTTCACCCATTTTAGTTTGGAAGCGGTGAAGTTTCCAGGAGAGTTAAGCAGGTTGGAAAGGCATTTTTCTTCACCGATTTCGGTAAACGCTTTATTTCCGATTTCAGCAGCGCGGCTGTCGCACCAGATGATGGAAGGACGCAAAACCTGTTGATGTTTATCAACAGCAACCAATCCGTGCATTTGGTAAGAAATACCGATCGAATCGATGGATTTCGGGTCAACTTTCGACTGAGCCAGTACATCGGCCAGGGCCAGTTTCAGGTTTGCCCACCACAACTCAGGTTCCTGTTCAGCCCATCCGGGTTTTACAGCAGTAATTTTCATTTCCTGTTTCGGGTAAAAAGCCGAGGCCAGACAATCGCCAGACTGGCCGTTAATCAGCGAGGCTTTCACCGAAGAACTACCTATATCGAATCCAAGTAAATACATAATTTCAGATTAAAAGTTAAGAGACTGTTTAAATTTAGAATATTTAAGAATAAAACATTGACTATCAGTTGATTAATTGGTTTTGTTTTACTATCTTAATGGTTACCAAACTGTTAAGAACACATGAAACACTATCCAACCAACCTGACCGATAGCCAATGGATGCTATTAAGTGGCATTTTAAACGACAACCGTAAGAGAAAACATTCTTTACGGGATATTTTCAATGCCATTTTCTATTTGATTAAAACAGGCTGTCAATGGCGTATGATACCTGGCTGTTTTCCCAATTGGGAACTAGTTTACTACTATTTCACTAGATGGAAGAACAACGGTGTCATAGAACAAGTACATGAACTGCTTCGCGACAAAATACGCAAGAAAGCAGGGAAATATGAATCTCCCAGTTTGGCTTGTATTGATAGCCAGTCTATTAAGACAACCAGATTGGGCGGCGAATCTCGCGGTTTTGATGGTGGCAAAATGATCAAAGGCCGCAAACGCCATATCGTTACAGATACAATGGGTTTGCTGCTTGCCGTTGTTGTACACGCTGCAAATGTGCATGACAGCAAAGGCGCAAGTGATGTAATTGCCTTACTGAAAGGTCGGTTCGAAAGGCTGGTCAAGATCGTTGCTGATGGGGGTTATCGTGGAGAACTCATAGAGAAGACCAAAACCACATTCGGCTGGATACTTGAAATCGTTTTAAGATCAGACCATTCCAGTAAATTTACCGTTATTCCCAAAAGATGGGTTGTTGAAAGAACGTTTGCCTGGTTTGAAAGTTACCGAAGACTCAGTAAAGACTTCGAATACCTGACCGACACTAGCGAGGTAATGATTCAGATTGCAATGATAAGACTAATGCTTAATAGAATCAAAAATTAAAATTTAAACAGTCTCTAAGATTATATGCTGCGAGTTCCGGGTTGCGGGTTACAGGCTTTAACTCGAAACTTGCAACTCATAACCCGAAATACCTTGTTTGTCCGTTCTGTTCTGGTATGCCCAACAAAACTAGGCTATGTAAAACCGATCTCAAAATTAGTCCTGCTGTTTTAAAACATTTTAAATAGATTTCCGGACAGTTAGTTTGCTGGGAATAACCATATTTACTTTTTCACTCGTGATGACAAACTCGGCAATCTTTTTTCCCATCAGCTCAAAGTCGGTCGAAATCACGGTGATTCCATCTTTGACATATTTTTTCATGGGCGTTTCGTTGTACGAAATTACCCCTACATCTTGCCCCAAAGTCATGTTTTTTAGGTGACACTGGTCCAGAAATTTAGCCAATGTCCGGTCACTCACCAGCAAGTAAAGCTCACCCTCTTGAATGTCGAACTTTTTAATGTCGTAAAGGGTTTTATAGCTGATTTGGTGGTCTTGGCAAAATTTTTCGAAATATTTGATTGAAATTTGGGGGTGGTAAGTGAATGAAGGATAAAGGTAAATGAACTTGTTGTATTTGTGGATAAGATTGAGTCCGCTTTCAAGTGAATCGTACAAAGCCTGCCCAAAATCCTGGTGAATGGTTGAGATTCCTTCCTGAGCATTTACATTCCAGTCGATCACCAGTAATTTGCTTGCCGGTATCTGGCGGATAATTTCCGGCACCCGTTCATGATCGAAATTCATGATGATGTACTTCGTGTATTTACCCAGGCTTTCCTTGATTATTTTTTCAAAATCGTCGATGTTGTAGTGGTGAAAATGTAAATCAACTGCAATGGTTTCAGGCAGATTCTCAAGAAACGAACCATATAAAACTTCTTTATAAGCTTTAAACGTATCCAGAAACAAAAAAACTTTGGTAACCGCTTTGGCCACAAAATAACCACGATTGGGTACTGATTCAATTACTCCGCGATTTTTCAGCTCGGCATACGCCTTGAAAACCGTATCGCGCGACAAGGCACTTTCTTTGCACAACTGATTTACCGACGGTAACATATCACCAACTTGCAGCAAATTTTTGCTGATGGCTTCGTTAATAGAGTCGATTAACTGCTGAAATTTGAGCAGGTTTGACTGGTGATTAACTGTAAAATGAAATTTGCTTTCCATAGTTGTGTGCTGTCGAGTGGTCTGTTCTGGTATGCAAACATACACAATGAAAGGCAAAAGGCAAAAGTACAGCGGTGAAAAAGATTTAACATCTTTGTTCCTTGTTTGTTGTTATGAATTTTATAGCAAATTCGCATGAATTATCTGGCACATTTATATTTATCAGGCGACTCGGATGAGGTGAAACTGGGCAATTTTATTGGCGACTATGTGAAAGGGAATAAGCATTTGCAATATCCTGAACAGGTTGCTTTCGGAATCCGTTTGCACAGGAGCATCGATCAGTTTACCGACCAGCATCCGGATGTTAAATTGTGCATTGAGCTCGTAAAACCTGGATATGGCAGATATTCAGGCATTGTGACTGATGTTTTTTTCGATCATTTTCTGGCAGCCAACTGGAATGATTATTCGGTCAGCACGCTTCGCCAGTTTTCAAAACATGCCCATGCCGTTTTCCTTTCCAATTTTGGACTGCTGCCTTTTCGGGTTAAGCAATTTCTTCCATTCCTGATTCAGCACAAACGGCTTGAATCGTATGCCAACCTCGAAAGTATGTTTCAAGTGCTGGAAATCATGTCGCGCCGTACCTCGCTCCCGCCCAATAGTGAATGGGCCATTCAATTACTCAATCAGGAATATTCACTCTTTGAGAGTTTATTCCGGAGTTTTTTTGCCGAAATAATTGATTTCGTTGAAACCGATTTTGCTATCCGGATTTCGAAACCTGACATTTAATTAAGGCTACTTACTAAACGCAATGATATTGGTTTATTGCGTAATTTTGTTTAAGAGTACGAACCGAAAAAAACAAGATATGAAGACTCTCATCAAAAATGCCCGCATCGTCAATGAAGGAAATATTTTTAACGGAGCTGTTCTGGTTGACGGAGAGTTCATTTCCAAAGTGTTTGCCGGCAATTCTATTCCGGCTGAAATGGCAGAAAAAGCAACGTTGATTGATGCCGGCGGTCAGTATTTGATGCCCGGCGTGATTGATGATCAGGTGCATTTCCGTGAACCGGGACTGACACATAAAGGTGATTTGACAACTGAATCACGTGCTGCTGTGGCCGGCGGGGTGACATCGTATATGGAAATGCCCAACACCAATCCGCAAACAGTCACTCAGGAATTGCTCGAACAGAAATACCAGCGCGCTGCGGAAGTTTCGGCAGCTAACTATTCGTTTTATATGGGCGCTACCAATGATAATTTGGAAGAAGTGCTGAAAACTGATGGGGCCAAGGTTTGTGGCATCAAAATTTTCATGGGTTCATCTACCGGAAATATGCTGGTCGACAATGAAGAGGTGCTTTCCGAAATATTCCGGAGTACCAAACTGCTGGTAGCCACGCATTGCGAAGACGAACCGACTATCATCCGAAATACCGCTATCTACCATGAGAAATACGGTGACTTTGTTCCTCTCATGGCTCATCCAAAAATCCGGAGCGCCGAAGCCTGTTTCAAATCGTCGGCCAAGGCAGTTGAGCTGGCAGCCAAATTCGGAACCCGCCTGCACGTGTTGCATTTGTCGACAGCTGATGAAATGAAATTGTTTGCGCCCGGTCCAGTCGGACAGAAACACATTACCGCCGAAGTTTGCGTTCACCATTTGTGGTTCGACGAACACGACTACATGAAATACGGCACCCGCATCAAATGGAATCCGGCTATAAAATCGGCTGAGGATAAAGCTGCATTGTGGGAAGCTTTACGTTCAGACCGGATTGATGTGGTAGCAACCGACCATGCCCCGCACACGCTTGATGAAAAAGAACATTCGTATTTTAAAGCACCTTCGGGTGGCCCATTGGTACAACATTCACTGGTGGCCATGCTCGAACTGAGTAAAAACGGACTGATATCGGTTGACCGGGTTGTCGAAAAGATGTGTCATGCCCCGGCTGATCTGTACCGGATCGATCGACGTGGGTACATTCGTGAAGGCTATTATGCCGATTTGGCTTTGATCGATCCGTTTCACAATTGGACTGTATCTCCGGAAAATATTCTTTATAAATGTGGTTGGTCACCTTTCGAAGGGTTGAGCTTTTCACACCAGGTAACCGGTACATTTGTGAATGGGGAACTGGTTTATCAGGATGGCAAAATTGTAACCGAAAAACAAGGAAGAAGGTTAATGTTTATCAGATAATATAAAATACAAAAGGGGCTTCGCGAAACGGAGCCCCTTTTTACTTTTATCTTTTTGTCTTGATTATTCCACCACAACCAAGAGGTATTTCGAAGCTTTCCAGAATTCTTCCGGTTTGTCGATTACCAGGCTTTCGACAGTTTTGCTACCAGTAAGATGATATGAATCAGCCGGATGATAGGTCACCACTTTAGCCCGCTTGGTGTTCAGCGGCAGTTGATTAAATTCTCGAATGTCAATCTTCATAAAATAATCCTTGTTAAAATCCTTTTTGAGTTTAATGGTTTTTCCCATACCGAGCACACCGCCTTCTCGTTCAATTACGTTCTTTTCTTCCAGTTCTTTTCTGGTGCCGAATGCATAAAATGCAGTATTCATGGCAACAGTTTGCGCATTAATGGTTTGGGTCTTTTCCTGAATGGCCTTTTCACTTTCAGTCGTAATTTCTTCAATCTTTTGGTTCAGACTTGCAACATTGATGTGCAGACCTTCCAACTCTTGTTTTAAGGTGGCGATTTCAGAATCTTTTTCACCCATTTGCTTGCTCAACAGGGCAATCATGTTTTCAATCTCCACAATTTTTACATTTGAGGCTTTAAGTTTCCCCTGAAGCAATTTGACCAGCTCTTTGTTTTTCTGAAGCAGGTTATTGATTTGAGCAATATCTTCAATAATCTGGTTTTTAGCTTCTGCTTTTAATTCTGTTCCGGGAGCAGTTCGAACAGACACGATTTTTTCAATCGTTTTGATGGAATCCAGGTTCATCTGGATTTCGTTCATAGCGGCAATAAATTCGAGGATAGAATTGTCTTTTTGAACACCTAATTGGGCAATGCTATCCTGTTTGGCTTGCATGCGTGCAATTTCTTTTTTGTGCTGGCCACACGATACCAGAACTACAACTGATAAAACAAACAATAACTTTTTCATCTGTTATGAGTTTAAAATGTTTAAGAAATACGTTAGTAAAATCCAATTGGCTTGGCTCATAAACGATCAGGCTGGTATAGGAAAGCTTACAAAGATAAGTAGCTTTTTGGTTTTTAGTCAGTTATTTCCATCAATTGTTAAAACGAAATCAGTTATTCTTTATGCCGGTTCAATTTTTCGAGTAAAATCCGGTTCAGATCAATCGAATCGAAAATCTCAAGAAGCCGTTTTTCTGTTTCTTCAAATCCAATCCGGAAAATTTCATCAGCTTTGCTAAAGTCGAACGTATTGAACAGACGCGTTTCCGGAGGATCGATCACAAAATCGCACACCGCCAGGCTTTCAGAAACATTTTTGGCAATGGCCAGCCTGAATGTGCGCTCGGCAACAGCTTTGAACCCGGTAATATTTTCTTCCGGACCATTGTGATTGACATGGACACCGATCAAAAAACGGCACTGGTCGCGGATGCAGTCAACCGGAAGGTTGTTGAAAAGTCCGCCGTCCACATAAGTGGTGCCGTCGATGATCTGAGGTTCAAAAATGACCGGGATGGAGGCTGAAGCCAACACCCACTGGAAAAGTTTTCCGGAGCTTTTTGTTTCAGAAAGACCAGTATTCAGGTTCGAAACCGAGCAATAGAACGGTTTTTTCAAGGCCTCAAAATTGTCTTCCGGAATATGTTTCTCCAAAATGGTTTGTACTTTTTTCATGTCGAGCAGACCATTTGACGGAAGTTTCCACTTGACCATTTTGTGCATTTTACTCGATTTCACCAGTTCGAGAATTTGCAAGGGTTCCATGCCGGTGGCATAAAAAACTCCGACTAATGCGCCCATACTTGTTCCTGAGATGATTTCGGGCCGGATACCATATTTGTGTAATGCTTCCAATACTCCAATGTGAAGAATTCCCCGGGCCCCGCCACCACTAAGCGAAATCCCGAATTTATAGGATTTGGATTTTACAAACATGACTCAAATCTGATTTTAATTGTTAACAAATATAAGAATCATTTGTGGCGATATTTTGATTGATTTAGAATTAAATAACCCATAACCATTCCGACGTTTGAGAAACTCACTGCAAAAGGTGACGGATAAATTCTCTTTGATTGTGAAAGGGAAATCTGTCGCTCAATCGGCCGACGGCTCCCGATTGTTCAAAGCTTTCTTTCGGTAATTCTGGTAAAGTTTGTAATATTGTACGCTTTTAAAAAAGCACCCTGTCCGGATACAGCACCCTTTTGAATGGAAAGTATCTCAGGCAGGGCTGATAGAGGTCAACAATTTGGCGGGATAAAAGCGTGTTTATACAATATTCTTCTAAATTGACAGTTTATCCTAAAGTCAACAAAATTCAGAGATTGGGCAAACACTATTCATATCGGTTTTTTTTAGTTGCAGTTTTGTTTTTCCTGTCCGGTTGTTCAACCGAGAAAAACACGTTTACCTCGCGCGCTTATCACAATCTGACCGCACATTACAATGTTTTTTTTAACGGAAGGGAAAGCCTTCGTGCCGGCGCCGAAAAGATTAATAATTCGGTGGAAGACGACTATTCGAAAATTTTGCCGTTGTATAAATCGAGCAATCCGTCAACAGCCACAGCAGCGACTTCAGATATGGAAAATTCCATTTTGAAAGGGTCCAAACTCATCCAATCGCACTCCATCACCAAAAAGCCCAAACGCCGGAAAAATCATAGCAAATCATATACGCGGTTTATCAAGCAAGACGAGTTTAACAACTGGATCGACGATGCCTACGTGTTGATGGGAAAAGCCTACTTTTACCAGCACAATTTTCCATCGGCCATCGAGAACTTTTCGTATGTTGTCCGGAAATTTGAAGATGATCCGTCCAAATACACCGCTAACATCTGGCTGATAAGGTGTTACACAGAACTTGAACGTTATGTGGAAGCCTCCGAGCTTATTCAGCAGATGCAGGCTGACGAAAATTTTCCACGTAAGCTTGAAGGCGAGCTGGCAGCCGTTACCTCTGATTATTATGCCAAGCAGCTTTATTATACAGAAGGAATTCCGTTTCTTTCGATAGCAGTGAAGCAAACCGGCAAAAAAGAAGACCGTCTTCGCTATAAATACGTGTTGGCGCAGTGGTACCAGGAAACCGGCAATACCGAAAAAGCATCGCAGACATTCCGGGAAGTAGCACGGATGAATCCGCCATACAAAATGGCTTTCAATGCCCGGATTCAGGCAGCCGGAACCTTCACAGGAATCGGCGATGCCGAAAAACTCCAGAAGGAACTTCGCAAAATGCTGCGCGATAAGAAAAACCGGGAATTCCGTGATCAGATTTATTTTGCCATGGGGAACATCTCGATGAGGGCAGGGGACAAGAAAAAAGCCAAGGAGGATTATACCAAGTCAGCGGCAATGAGTGTTGATAACCTCTACCAGCGTGCCCTTTCGTGCCTTACTCTGGCCCAGATTTATTTTGAGGAGTTGGACTATAAAAAATCGCAGAGCTATTACGACAGCGCGATGGTCGTAATCGATGATAAGTACCCAAATTATCCTCAGATTGCCGAGCGACACAAAAGCCTGACCCGCCTGACTGATAACATTTATGCCGTTGAACGGGAAGACAGCCTGCAACGCATTGCCCTGATGGACGAACCAACCAGGAACAGCCTGATCGATAAATGGATTAAAGAGGCCACGGAAAAGGAGGCTTTAGCCAAACAAGCTGAGTCGAACCAAATGATGGACCGCAACTATTTCAGGCAGAATGAAAGTCGTTTTGGGTTGAGTCAGCAACAGGAAGGTGCCGGTTGGTATTTCTACAGTCCAACCACGGTTGCTTACGGGAAAGTTGAATTTGAACGATTGTGGGGAAAACGAAAACTGGAAGACAACTGGAGAAGAGCTGATAAACGGGTTGTTTCGGATGAAGATTTAGTGCAGAATGAAGATTCACTAATGACAGCCGAAGGCCCTAAAAAGGTGCAGGACCCCCAAAAGCCGCGAATTTTATACTCAGGACTTGCCCATGACCGATTCGCTAATGAATGTTTCACATGGCAAAATCCGTATCGCCTTATTTAATGCCGGTCGTATTTTTAAAACCGATTTTACTGATTTTACGAGGGCTATCGAATCGTTTGAAGACCTGAACAAGCGTTATCCTGAGAATTTGTACACACTTTCTTCATGGTTCGAATTATGGGATTTGTACGTCAAACAGAACAATCAGGAAAGGTCAGATTATTACAAAAACCTGATCATTGGCAAGTATCCCGATTCGAAATATGCCAAATACCTGCTGAATCCAAATTATTTTGTAGAACTTGAAGCAAGGATCGACAGTATTAACAGGTTTTACCAGCAGGCTTTTCTCGAATTTAAGAATGGCCAGTATGCCCAATCAGGAAAAATTTCAGACCAGATTCTGCTGATGCAGCCTGACAGTGTCCTGATTCCAAAGCTTAGATTTTTCAAGACTATTGCTGATGGAACGGCAGCCACCCGCGAAGATTTCAGCAAGTTATTGAATGAATATATTACAACTTATCCGAAAGCGGAGCCCAAACCGCTGGCCGAAGAAATTTTGAAACTCATTCAGGACAGTACTCTGGTTGATTACCAAAAGCTGGTGGCAAGCGGTTACCTGAATGACCAGATTAAAAACAACGAACTGTTGCCCGGCAAGCAAAAAGGTACTGACGAATTTGAAGGAAAATTTTCGTATGACGAAGACTTACTTCATTATTTCGTGATTGCTTACCCGAAAAGCGCCAATGTTGACCTGAACCGCCTGAAATTCGATATTGCCAACTACAACATCGATCATTACACCCGGTACGATTTTGATGTTGAAACCCAAAACCTGAACAATAACACTTCGTTATTGCTCGTGCGTTCGCTCAACAACAAAGAGCAGGGATTGATTTATTTCCGGTCGATTATCAAACGCCGGGAAGTGTTTGAAGCACTCAAAAAGGTGAAGTATGTCAATTTCATTGCTTCGTCCACCAATTTCCGGGAGATTACTGCAGATAAGGATTTTGCCGAATATCTGAAATTCTATATTAAAAATTACAGTCGTTTCATTACCGGTGATTTCTCCGAAGAACTGCTTCCTGAACCTGAAGAACTACTAGCCAAAGCTAGTCAGGAGGACGAACTGCCTAAAGAAAAAGGTAGTTTCGTAAGCGTTTCGCCAACCGGTTCGGGTCTGGATATTTATGCAGGTGAAGAAACTGGTAAGCAGAATTTCGTAATTGCAGTCAACGACAAAGGAGCTAATCTGAAACAAGTGATTGCAGCCTTCAATGCACATAACCGAGACCAGTACCGGCAGTCTGATTTGTCTGTTCGTCAGGGGCAGGTGGCTGATTACCAGTTGATGATTGTTAGTTCATTCAAAACCAAGACTGAGGCTATTGGCTATTTCACCAAAGCTCTGGGCAACCGTAAGCTCTTCCGCAGCCTGGATACTTTAGGCTACCGAAATTTTATCATCACCGATGCCAACCTGAAAAAACTGACCGAAACCAAACGCATTGGCGAATATTTGAACTTCTTTAAAACGAAATACATTGATGCAGATGCTAACGCCGGAACTGGAAATCAGGAAACTACCCCTCCGGCCTACCGCGGACCATATAAAACTAATATTCAGGGTTTCCAGTCGTTTGTGCTGATTATTCCGAAAGAAGAGGTGAATGCCGAAAAACTGGTAGAAGCCATCCGAACGTTTAACGCCGGAAATTACCCGCAGCAAACACTGAATGTAACTTCTTTGATGCTCGACGATTTCAGAGTCGAGATCAAAGTGGAGGGACTCACAAACCACCAGTCAGGATTAGACTATCTGCGGAAAATTGCCCAGACCCCCAGTGTTTACGGTCCAATTGAAAATGCCAACTACCGGCATTTCGTTATCACGCCCGAAAATGAAACCATTTTCAGGCAAAGCAAAAACATCTTGATCTACATGGACTTTTACAAACAGTTTTATCTGAAATAATTTCCAGTTCTGGATTTCAAATCCTATGAAATCAGGAACATGAAACTTCTTTCCGTTAAAGTTTGTTAAGTTCACACTATATGTCCACTACACTTGTTTATATAAGTATTAAATTTAATCAGGCAAATTCAGAACGATGAAGCAAACAAAAATACTTTGGACTGACGACGAAATCGATTTATTACGTGCCCATATCATTTTCCTTCAGGAAAAGGGTTTTGATGTGCAGACAGCCAACAACGGAACAGATGCCATCGACATGGTCAGAAAGGATTTTTTTGACATTATTTTTCTGGATGAAAATATGCCGGGATTGAGCGGCCTGCAAACACTCAACGAAATCAAAACCATCGATCCGAATGTGCCGGTGGTGATGATTACCAAAAGTGAAGAGGAAGACATTATGGACGAGGCGATTGGCTCCAAAATGGCCGATTACCTCATCAAGCCGGTCAACCCAAACCAAATCCTGTTGTCGATCAAAAAGAATGTCGACCAGCGTCGCCTCGTCACTCAGCGCACCACGTCGGCCTATCAGAGCGAATTTTCTAAAATCGGAATGCAAATCAGCGACCGGCTTTCATTCCCCGATTGGGTGGAGGTGTACAAAAAACTGGTATTCTGGGAACTAGAACTGAGCAATTCGGAAGATTCGGCGATGGATGAAGTACTCAAAATGCAAAAGGCCGAAGCCAACAAATCGTTTGCCCGATACATTCGCAATTCTTATCAGTCGTGGTTTGGCAAAGAGCCGGGCGATCGCCCGTTGCTGTCGATTGATATTTTCAGGAAGAAAATTATTCCCCAGGTTGAAAACGGCAACAAAGTTTTTGTTCTGCTGATCGACAACCTTCGGTATGACCAGTATCGTGTGCTTGCAACGGTGCTGAATAACTATTTCTTTATCGAAGAAGAAGACCTTTATTGCAGTATTTTGCCCACAGCAACCATGTATGCCCGCAATGCCATGTTCGCCGGTCTGATGCCTTCCGAAATTGAACGATTGTACCCGGAATATTGGGAAGATGATGATAACGAAGGACATAAAAACCGTTTCGAAAGGGAACTGTTGCAGAAACAATTATCGCGGCTCGGAAAAAATTTTAAGCTGTTTTTCGAGAAAATAACCAACGTAAAAGGCGATAAAAAAATGAGCGATTATCTGGGAAGCATCCTGCAAAGCGACTTGTCGGTAATGGTTTTCAACTTCGTGGATATGATCTCACATGCCCGGACCGAGATGGACATGATCAAGGAACTGGCCAGCGATGAGTCGGCTTACCGCTCGCTTACCCTGAGTTGGTTCAACCATTCCTCGTTGCTCGATTTGCTGAAATTGCTGGCTGAAAATAATGTAAAAGTGGTTTTAACCACCGATCACGGGAGCATCCGGGTTGACAATGCCCAGAAAGTAATAGGCGATCGCGAAACCAATACCAACCTGCGTTACAAATTAGGCAGAAACCTCAATCACAACTCAAAGGCTATCTATGATGTTAAAAATCCATTGAGCATTTACCTGCCTTCGCGCAATGTCAGTACCTCGTATATTTTTGCCACGAACACCGACTTTTTTGCTTATCCGAATAACTACAACTACTATGCCCAGTATTACCGGAATACATTTCAGCATGGAGGAATTTCGCTCGAAGAAATGATTATTCCAGTGATAACGCTGACTCCGAAAGGGTAAATCAAGGCTAAAGTGATGGCTTAGACAACCCTACTTTGCCAGAAATATTCCGGCTGCCACCAACAGTGTAAAAAGTAAGGTTGTGACAGACAGTTTTTTCAGAAACGGATCTAACTGCCGGGGATCCGAAATCTGGTTTATTTGAATAATATCCCGAATAAAAAGCGGAAACGAAATCAGAAAAATCCACTGGGTGTGCGATTTGAAATGGAGAATTGTAAACAAGGTCATGGCAACCATTCCTCCAACAACCAGGGCCGTGTGGTAAAGTTTTCCGTTGGCGCTTCCCATTCGCACGATCATCGTATTTTTTCCTGAAGTCCGGTCATTTTCCACGTCACGCATGTTGTTCAGGTTCAACACTCCGGTACTGAAAAGTCCAATGGAAATGGCCGGAAGAAAAATCAACCAGCTGATTTGGTGGGTATTCAAAAAATAAGTACCAACCACAGGCAGAAGTCCGAAAAACAGGAATACTGCCAGATCGCCCAACCCGGCATAGCCGTAGGGATTACTGCCTGCTGTATATTTAAAAGCAGCAATTAAAGCTAAAACCCCAAGTGCAATATAAATTCCGAAAACCGACAACGAAAGACCTTTGGTTCCTTCGGCTACCAGCCAGATTCCTGATACCAGACTCAACAAAGCCAATATAATCATTCCGCCCCGCATTTGAGCCGGAGTAATTTCTCCGCCCTGAACGGTACGGCGTGGACCAACCCGTTTGTCGTTATCGGTTCCCTTCTGGAAATCGCCGTAGTCATTGGCAAAATTCGAAAAGATCTGTATAAACAAAGCAGTTACAACAGCCAGAATGGTGACTCTCAGACTGAACCCTTCGTTCAATCCAGCGAGCGCCGCACCCATCAAAATCCCGGAAACTGCCAGGGGCAATGTCCTCAACCGCGCTGCTTTAATCCAACTTTTTAGTGATGCCATTTTTATTAACTCTAAAATACTGAAGTTACCCCGAATTTATTCCGGGGTCTGATTTTCAATGCACTGATATCCTGAAACTAGTTCAGGATGACTTCCCTATCATGGAAATTTTGGGAACTTCTTGAAGTCTGGTTTGCGTTTTTCGAGGAACGCATGTTTACCTTCCTGTGCTTCTTCAGTAAGGTAATACAGCAAAGTTGCGTTTCCGGCAAATTCCTGAATTCCGATTTGACCATCCAATTCGGCATTCAATCCGAGTTTTAGCATGCGTAAGGCCAGCGGACTGTGCTCCTGCATTTTTTGCGCCCAGGCTACCACTTCATCTTCCAGTTGATCGAATGGAACCACTTTGTTGACTAATCCCATTTCCAAAGCTTCGACAGCCGAATACTGGCGGCACATGAACCAGATTTCGCGGGCTTTCTTCTGACCTACAATACTGGCCAGGTACGACGAACCCAATCCGGCATCGAAACTACCTACTTTGGGTCCGGTTTGCCCGAAGATGGCATTCTCCGAAGCAATACTGATGTCGCAAACCACGTGTAACACGTGTCCGCCACCAATGGCATAACCGTTCACCATGGCAATCACTGGTTTAGGCATCGAGCGGATTTGCTTCTGGACTTCGAGAATGTTCAGGCGCGGAATGCCATTTTCGTCGATGTAGCCACCTTTGCCTTTCACGGTTTGGTCGCCACCGGCACAGAATGCCTTGTCTCCAGCGCCGGTTAGAACCACCACATTGATGTGCTGATCCTCGCGGCAGATGCGCAATGCATCTGAAATATTATTTACCGTTGTAGGCCGGAAAGCGTTGCGGTAACGCTCGCGGTTGATCGTTATTTTTCCAATCCCGTCGAAGTACTCAAAAATGATGTCTTCGTATTCTTTAATGGTTTCCCAGGTACGTTTTGTTGTCATTGTATTTTATGTTGTCGTTTATCAAATACTATTGAACCCGCTTCAGGGTTCTGGTCTTATTTGTTTTATTAGCCCTGCACTGCGTACAGGGCCATTAACATTATACCACTTTCGTGGTTTTTACTTAGCTTCACTTTTACAGATTATTGGCTATTAAAAAAAGTTTTTCAAGACAAAAGCTATTAAATCTTCTTTTTTGAAATTTGATTAAAAAGTAGAAAAAGACCAGCAGCAAACAACATTCCTGAAAAAAAACTTGATAATTCTTCCAGCGATTTTTGAATTTGATGGTCACTCATGAAATTAATCAGTACAGCCGCAACAATCATCATTATCGCTATTACAATTAACTTCCACTTGTCCATATTGCTTGTTTTAAGATTTCACTTTTTTAAACAACTCCCGGAACACTTTCACATTAACATCAGCATCAGTAAAGACTTCGAGTACAGCAGCTTTTTGATCAGATGAATAAAAATCCGACAATGTCTGTTTTAACTCGTTTTCGTTGCTGGCTGCATAATAGTTTAATCCAAATGCTTTGGCCAAACCTTCGGCTTTATGGTTGTTTTGCGTAAAAAAATGCTCCTGAAATGCCGAAGTTTCGCCCGGTCCTTTAATCATGCCGAAAATGTTTCCGCCGCCATTGTGAATAACGATAATGCGCAGATTGGCGCCGGTGTATTTGTTCCACAAGGCGTTGGAGTCGTAGAAAAATGATAAATCGCCCAGGATGATGGTGTTTAGTTTATCCGATTCACTGGCAAAACCGACGGCAGTTGATAAACAACCGTCGATTCCGGCAGTGCCGCGGTTGCTGTAATACTGTCCATTTTCAACCCGGTTGTGAATCAGCGCATACCGCACCGGCGAGCTGTTTCCCAAATGCACGACCGAATTTTCGGGAATGGCCTGACCAATCAGTCCGAAAACTTTCAGGTCAGAAAACTTGCTTTCAACAACAAATTCATTGCGAAGCTGATTAACCCGGGATTCCTTGTTTTTCCAGAGTTGCAGGTAGCTTCGATCAGTCTGCAATGCTTGATCGGGAAACGCTTCAAAAAAATCAGCGGCATCGGCTTGAATCACTTTGGTCAGCGACTGGTAGGTGTCGAAATGTTCACCGCCCAAGGTCAAATGCCAGTGTTCGGTTGGCTTGTTTTTCCGCAGAAACTGCTTGAGCGATTTGGAAACGAACTGTCCGCCCAAACTAATCAGCAAATCAGGCTGATAATCTTCCGGATTTTCGTCTAAAATAGCGGCCATTAACGTGTCGATACTTCCACAAAACTGCGGATCGGCAAGGTTTGACAAATGCTCGTGCAAAATCACAGCCCCGGTTTTGGTTGCAAATCCAGACAAACTGTTTCCCAGTCCCGGATTTGGGTTCAGTTGTCCGGCCAAAACCAATATTTTTTGTGAATGACCGATTGTTTCAACCAATCGGGTAACTTCATTTTTGGTAATATGGGATTGAGTGTCTGCCCATTCAATTTCTTTTACCTCAGGAAGTTCAGTATCTGACAACTGATGCAAAGGTTCTTCGAGTGGAATATTAATATGCACCGGAGCCGGAGTGCCTGAAACAGCCAGATTCAGACATTCGTTAATCTGACGGGCAGCAAACCAAAGTTCCTTTTCCGATTCGCCTAGTGACAAGCTCACTTCTTTTTTGGTGAAATTCCGGTAGATTCCAGTCTGCCGGATACATTGGCTTTCGGCCTGATCGATCCAGTAATCCGGACGGTCAGCAGTCAGCACAATCAGTGGAACATTTTGGTAAAAAGCTTCAGCAACAGCAGGTGCATAATTCAGCGTGGCGGTTCCGGAGGTGCATACAATGGCAACCGGTTTCTGATTCGCCAGAGATAGACCGAGCGCAAAATAGGCTGCGCTGCGTTCGTCCACAATATTCCGGCAATTGAATTCGGGAATGCCTGAGAATGTGTTTATCATCGGCGCATTGCGGCTTCCGGGCGAAATAACGACATCGGTAATCCCCTTTTTCAGGAGCAATGCCGCGAGCTGATGGATATGTTTTTTATTGGTTATCATTTTATATTTTTTTACCACAGAGTTCACGGAGAAAAGATACAGAGAGAACAGAGTTCTTTTCTGCTTGGGTTTCTCTGTGGAAACTCTGTTCTCTCTGCGGTTAAATTGTCAACTATTTTAATTGTCCTCAGGCCAAATTACCGAAAGTAACGTTTTTGCCTTTTGATTGGTTTCGTCCCATTCCTTTTCGGGAACCGACCGGGAAGTGATTCCGCCTCCGGCATATAAAATGTATTCCGAGGATATAATCTCCATACAGCGCAAATTGACGAAGAGCGAAACTTGTCCATCCAACCGCCAGGGACCCAGATAACCAGTATAATACCTGCGTTGATAGGGTTCATAGGTTCGGATATATTCGTCGGCCAGATCCTTGGGCAAACCACAAACCGCCGGAGTTGGATGCAGTTCGGCAATGAAATTTCCAAGACAGTTTTCTATTTTTTCAACAGGAAAAAAGAACGAAGTTTTCAGATGCGCCACTTTTCCGCTTTCCAAAGTTTCAGGCCCTTTGGTTTTATACTGATGAATGTCGAAATTGAAAAAAACATCGAGCATATATCGGGAAACAAATGCCTGTTCTTCAATATCTTTGGTACTCCAATAATATTCATCATCATCATATTTACGCACCTGGGTTCCGGCCATGGAAACGGTCTCAAAACGAGTTCCGTCAGATTTGATCAGCACCTCGGGAGTTGCACCCATCCAAACGCCGGCGTGCGGTAGATTCACCAGATAACTGAAAGCATTTGGTGTTTTATCGTGAAGTTGAAAAAACATGGCCCCTAGCGAAGCTTCTGTTCGTGGAACCGGTATCTGACGCGAAATAATAACTTTGGAAAGAGCGCCGTCGCGAATGGCATCAACCGTTTCATCAATCAACCGAAGGTATTCTTCTTTTGAAACGAACCGGCAGTTATTTTGAGACTTTTTCTCTTCAAACGGCTCAAAATCATCAGGATTAACTAAAGTTGCGTCTTTAAAATCATCGTAAAGAAGCTGGGGTCTTAATAAGATAACCGGGCTTTCTCCGGTAATGCGGTAAGGAGCGAAAACGAAACCCGCTTCGCCGTTGAGCTGATCGAACCGGTCGAAGAATCTTACGTCCGAAGCATTTCCGATCACCAATCCCAGACTTGACTCGCGCGGGTTGAACCAGGCGGCGAAAGCAATTTGTTTTTCAATTAAGCGGTCGAACAGAACAGCAATTGACGAATTATTTTTCATCTGACTGTAAATTATTTTTTAATTGCCAGATGCAACTCGCCCAAACAGTCATTTTCATAAATGAGTTTATTTTATTTATGGCTCGTTTCATGTCTTTTCACAATCATGTTGGTCACTCTGCTGGTTGAAACCAGTTTGCCCGATTCATTCCGGATGTCGACGTTCCACACGTGGGTTCGTTTTCCCAAATGTAAAACTTCGGCACGGGCATAAACCATGTTGCCGTCAGCTTTTCCGGTGTGATTGGCACTTACTTGGATCCCCCGGACATCATATTCCTGAATATCGACGGTGAGCATTGATCCAAATCCGGCAATTGTTTCGGCCAGGGCCAGGTTTGCACCACCGTGAAGCAGATTCCCCGGACGAAAAGTACGGTGATCAACAGGCATCGTAGCTTCAACCCAACCTTCACCATACGAAGTAAAACGGATTCCGAGGTGCTCAATCATCGTGTTTTTCAGGTAATGATCAAGCATTTCAACCGGAGTTGTAAACGTAAGTCTTGGAATTTCCATCCGAATTAATTTAAACGCGTGAAATTAGAAAAATGCTGCGAAGCCGCCAATTTTATCCTGAAGATTGACAATCTGATCTGGTAAATATCTGGGCAAATCCTGGTTTTCCGGTCTGTAAGATTATCTGTCAAAAGAATATTCCCGTCCTGAGATAGTCAGTATTAGCGAAGGGTTTTCCTTTTCTTCGGCGATGTAATAAAGTTTTGACTCGTGTCTGTTTAGTATGAAGGAAATCTTGCCCGATTTCCCCAATCCAAGGCTAAATCCGGGTTCCCATACAAAAATCCACGCTTCTTTTTCGCCGGTCAGGTCGTAAACCTGGAACGTTTCTGAAACAGTTTGATCCGTGTCGTTCAAAATCAATACTCCCCAGGCTTTTTCCTTTTTATATCTCCGGATGGCTACTTTCGTTTTTATGTCAGAGCCCCAAAACGGAAGGATAGCACTCTGAGGGCGTTTGCAGGGTTCGAGAAAACGCCAGAGATGTAACTTATCGTTTTCCATGATCTTGAAGTTATCCGAAATTCCGACAGCCCCGCCCATAAAACCCGCCCACAAGGCCAGGCTCTTTTGTTCTTGATCGGTAAATTCTGATTTGTAGTTTCGCAGGAAAACCACATCCGGATCGTTTTGCCAAAAAACATTATTGAAATACTGCGAATTATAACTTTCCTGAATGATGTGACCGGCGGTCTGTTCATCCCATTTCCAATTGTTGTCACGGTCAATTCTGACCGCATCAACATATCCAATCAGTGGTGAATAAGGCGCCCGGTTAGCTGTAATGAAACTTCCCGCTCCGATTTCCTCACGAATAATGTCCATGATTGCCCTAAAAATTTGTACCGACGATTTTTCCTTTTTTACATGCTGAACTTCGGTCGAATCCTGTAACCCCCAATCGAGATAGTCGAGTTCATAATAGGTAAAACCCATTTTCCGGAAGTTCCGGAATACGCGGCCCAAATAATCCTTCACATCTTCGTGACTGCCATCCAACGCGTAAATTTTGCCCTGTGCATCTTCGTCCATCACCATCGGTTCGCCTTGCAAATCTTTTAAAATCCAATGCGGATGGTTCCTGAAGACCCTGCTTTTCTCATGAGCGACAAAGGGAGCGACATAAATACCGGCCCTGTATCTTCGCTGAAATATTTGGCGGGCTACATCGTCCATCGATCGGGGCCAAGTATCCAGTGTATCAAGCCAATCGCCCGGAATACAGTATCCCGGCCCAACATGCACCGTTTGCAGGGGGATTGGCGGTTTTATCTCGTCAAATATTTTCAGCTGGTCGAGTAAATATTTATAACTAAAAGAGGTGTGGAAATCCTGAAAAGAGGTCCAGAAATAATTGGTATCAGTATCGCGGCGGGCCTGACTTTGTTCTGATATACTCCAGGCCAGGTTTTGCATGGTGCCATACGGTTGATTTCCGTAGTAAATGTATAAATCTGGCAATTTGATAAACTCATCTTTTAACGGAATGCTTTCGGTTGAGAACCCAGCTTCAAAAAAAACGGCTTCGTTGCCGGCACGGGTATCGCTCAATCCTTTGCGGCGCGGACGATTAAAAATGGAGCTTCGCTGGATAAAGTCGGTCTGCTCGTAAGCCCCGATCGAAAGGGTGTCGCCATTCGGTGCAATTAATCCGGTCGTCAGGTAACTGTCGTACGACCAAGAGCTTTCTTCGGGAAACTGGGTTGCCTTTTTTGTTTCCGGCCTGGGTATATCAAAGATTCCGGTTTGTCCCATGGTCCCCAGTCCTTGTTTAAAAAAACGGTTTGCCCCGGTCAGATAACCTTCGCCCAAAGGGTTAAACCACAGCGGTGCATTTTTCATTCCGCTGATTTCAGCACCGATCGAAATGGTATTTGAATGCGTCCGTAAATCGAGCATAACAAATCCGCCATCAACTTCATAAATGATCCGCTTTCCTTTGGGAGAGTCGCCCATAAACGTATTTCTCACAAATATACTTTGTCCGTTAATCGAGGGTCTGCAATTGGTCAAACGAATGGTCCCGGCGTAAATGTCGAAGGTGCCATCTTCGTGCAATATCCATTCGGGCTTACCTAAAACAAAATCGAAGTGACCTGCACCAGTGGGGGGAGAAAAAGCCTGAACAAACTCCGGGAATGAGACCAAACTTGCACCCAGACCTGCACTTATCAATTTAAGAAAAGTTCTTCTTTCAAAAGATGTTTTGGGCATATCTCTTGTTAAGTTTAATTAGGACTCCCTAAATTTAACAACTTTTAACAGACATTGTCAAGAACTTTAAGTTCGAATGACGAAATATTCTACAAATGTATTATTTCGTTGAGGCTAAACTCGTATCGACCATCTGAAAAGGAACTTTTTTGAATTTATTAGGACCGATGTTCCAACTTACAGTCATTTCATTATTGGTTTTTTTGGTCTTAAAATCAACTAATGAATGGTGTATTGCTTCAACTTTCAAGGTCGTTTTGGGTTTCGGCTTTCTTAACTGCCGATAGTCGGTTTCTGAAATCATAAATTTTCTTCTTTGCGAATGCCCTCCGGTCTGCGGAATTTCTCAATCTCAGTCCACTTCAGAAAGTCATCAAATTTTCCTTTCGGGTTCCATAGGTGAATAAGCTAGGGTGTCCGGCAAATACTGCTTTTTCAATCCCGGCAATTTCTTCGGCCGATTTAATTTCACGGAGACAGACTACCGCATAAGCCATATCCAAAAGATCATTGACGTTTACCTGGGCGAGCTTGATATAAATTTCGTATTCCTGAGAAGAAAAAGAACATCATCAGATCGTTGAAGTCATTCAATATTTCAAGCTCCGGTTTTAATACAATATTAAATCAGACTAATTTGTCTTAAATTTGGATGAAAGAGTTTGAATGAACTACCTCGGGGCAAGCCCGCGAGGTATCAAAAAGCTAACGCA
Source organism: Prolixibacteraceae bacterium (assembly GCA_963676535.2). Classification (GTDB taxonomy): domain Bacteria; phylum Bacteroidota; class Bacteroidia; order Bacteroidales; family Prolixibacteraceae; genus Aquipluma. The sequence continues at coordinate 103,370 of CAXXKQ010000037.1, forward strand.
CGAGGCGAAAGCGGAACCGACCCAAGGGTCGGGGTATTAAACCGAAAAGAGAATCAATAAAAGACAAATTTGTATTTTATTTTTCAGAACAGCAATCAAAAGCCTGATCCAATTGTTTAATGTTTTAATTAAGATAAAAATTATGAAGAACTTAGTTTGCCCTATATCTGATCAGCGAGTGAACGAACAGGTTACCCGCCTGAATGCGATGTTCACTATTGCTATAGTCGTTTTGGCGTTTGTTTTTAACTCTGTATTGTTTGTCATTTTTATGATGGCCGATTTTTTCATCCGTGCCTTTACCGAAATAAAATACAGTCCGGTAAGTTATGTGAGTCATTATTTGAGCAATACACTCAACTTGCCAGTCAAGCTGATCGACAAAGCGCCCAAGATTTTTGCGGCCCGGCTCGGATTTTTGATGACTACCGTGATTGTCGGTTTATTTATTTTGAACCTGGGAATGGCATCGCTCATTATTGCCGGTATCCTGATCTTTTTTGCAACCCTCGAATTTTTGTTTGCTATTTGTGTCGGATGTATGATTTATACTTATCTGGTGCTGCCCTTTTACAAAAAATAAATCAACCACTCCAAACCATGAAAAAGAGTTTTTTAGCAATTATCTTACTGGTAAGTTCTTTCGTTTATTCCTTTGGACAAAATGAGAACAAGGTCAATGAGATCAATAACGGAATGCCTAATCGGATTTCGATGAATGTAACTGTACCTAAGCAAACGCAGGGTGCTACCTTTGGCGAAAAAGTAAACGCCGGACTTACTCAAGGAGGTTCGTATGTTATTTTCCCTAATAAACAAGCCTTCCTGATTACAACTTCCCCAAACAGGGTTTCCGAAATGACTTCTTCCGAACTGGGCAGGGTGAACGCTGGATTACATGCCGCGGGAAGTGCTGTTGCCCAAGGCGCCTCATTGGTTGGCGGTGCTTTGCCTGGTGGAGCCATTATTTCGGCAGCAGTCTCAAAAGTTAGCGGCGGAAGGCCAGTCGGGGAAGTCAAAGACTCCGGAAATGAATTTCAACTTCCTTCTGATCTGCCGGACGGAGAATATGAACTGACCGTTATTGTAAAATCCTCAGGACTGAAAAATACGATTAAAACCCAGGTCCGTTTTGGAATTCTGGTTGAAGGGAAAACGTATAAAGTTGTTTCGGCCCGAATCTGATCTGCCGATTTATTCCGAAGATCAATTAACAACCTGGTAAAATGAAGACTCTCCTGATTTTACGACTAACCGGAGTTCAATCAGGTCTAAATCGAACTCCGGCAGTCAGTCTGTTTAATCAAGAAAATGCAATCCCGTTCAAGCTTTTTGGCTACATCATTTCTCCAGTAATGATACTGAATTGGTTTGTTTGGTCAATTCAATTCCTTCAACAGGTATTCCCGTGCTGATGCGAAAGCCGCGGGCAAAAATAATCTGCACATTTTCCCAATTCATTTTTCATTACATACTGGGATTCTGAGCGACTAAACGCCATAACTGTAAAGCGCCACTTTGCTTTTTCTGCAAAATAATATCGGTATTCGTTTGAGAAGAAGAAGCTGTAATGTATAGCTCGGTGTCTTTAAGCCGAATATAGAAACTGTTGTCCGGGGCCTGAATGAATTCCCATTGTTGAAATTCAGAATTGGATATGGGTTGTTGCTCCAGTGTTGACCCGTTTTTAGCCGGAATTTCTTTGGGCTGGAATGTTTTGGACGTAAACAGATTTTTAAGTTGATAGGTGTTGTCCCCCACAGAAATAAATTTCCAGGTCATACACTTCCATTCAACGTGGCTGTACAGAACAATCCTGTTGCCATTTTGATTACCAGCTTCATACGGTCTGAGATTTTTGCCGGTCACGATATTTTGGATTGCAAAAGTACCGTTGATTGTTTGTGCGATAGTAAATACGGATAGCAGTAAACAACCTGCAACTGCGAGTAAGAACTTTTTCATGATTCAAAACTGTTTAAATTTTATTTTTTCAGTTCGTTCGTAAACGAATAAGGAAAATCGGTATTGGTAATGCCTCGCTGTGTATTTGGAGTTGCGGCCATTTTAAAATCAATGGTTGCACCTTTCATCAGTTCCGGGTAACTCAGCCAGTTTTTGGTATAGTCTTTACCGTTGAATTTGGCGCTCTGGATGTATTTATTTTCAGCACTATTTTCAGGCGCATTCAGTATTACTTCCTTGCCATTTTCGAGTTTCACTGTAATCTTTTTAAAGAGTGGTGCACCCAAAACATACTGGTCGCTTGCGGGAGTAACCGGGTAGAAACCCATTGCCGAAAATACATACCAGGCCGAAGTTTGCCCGTTATCTTCATCGCCGCAATAGCCATCTGGCGTTGGAGTATACATGCGGTTCATCACCTCGCGCACCCATTTCTGGGTTTTCCAGGGCTGACCGGCATAGTTGTACAGGTAAATCATGTGCTGAATAGGCTGGTTACCATGCGCGTAGTTTCCCATGTTCATGATCTGCATTTCGCGGATTTCGTGAATCGTGAAATGATAATAGGAATTGTCGAAAATTGGAGGTACAATGAATACCGAATCGAGCATGTGCACAAACTCTTTTTTACCGCCCATCAGGTCAATTAATCCCTGAATATCGTGGAAAACCGACCAGGTATAATGCCAGCTGTTTCCTTCGGTAAAGGCATCGCCCCATTTGAACGGGTTGAATGGTTTCTGGAAAGTTCCATCCTGATTTTTACCCCGCATCAGTTTGGTTTCTGGATCAAACACATTGCGGTAGTTCATCGCACGTTTGGCAAACAAATCTATTTCAGCCTGAGGGCGTTTTAATTCTTTGGCCAGCTTCCAGATGGTCCAATCGGCAAAAGCATATTCGAGCGTACGGGCAGTATTTTCGCGGATTTTAACGTCATAAGGCACGTACCCCAGCTTGTTGTAATAATCAACTCCCTTTCGGCCAACCGACGAAAGCGGACCTTCGGTTTTTGTATTTTTAATGATTGCTTCGTAAAGGGTGTTGATGTCGTATCCACGTCCACCTTTGAGGTAAGCATCAGCAATAAGGGTGGCCGAGTTCGAACCGATCATACAATCACGGTGTCCCGGGCTGGCCCATTCCGGAAGAAAACCACTTTCCTTGTAGGCATTAACCAACCCTTCCTGAATCTGTGCATTCAGACTTGGATACATCAGGTTAAAGAATGGAAAAACTGCACGGAAAGTATCCCAGAAACCGTTGTCTGTAAACATGGCTCCGGGTAAAACCTGTCCGTTGTACGGGCTGTAATGGACCATCTTTCCATCTTTATCGAATTCAAAAAACTTGCGTGGAAACAACATGGTTCGGTAAAGACAAGAATAGAAAGTACGGCTTTGATCCGTTGTTCCGCCTTCAACGGCAATACGCGACAGTTCTTTGTTCCAGGTATCTTTCGCTTTTTTGCAAACCTGATCAAAATTATCAGCGCCCAGTTCTTTCAGGTTCAGTTCAGCCTGGTCGAAGCTAATGAACGATGAAGCCACGCGGGCATTTACCTGTTCACCTCGTTTGGTTTTGAACCGAAGTGCTGCGCCAACATGATTTTCTTTCAGTTCAGAAACTCCCGCCACAAGAGTGGAGTCGCTCCAAACGGAGCTTTCAGCAAAGGTTTTGTCAAATTTAACGACGAAATAGTTTTTGAAATTCTCCGGAACGCCGCCACTGTTACGGGTGGTATAACCAATCACCTTATTTTCGGAAGGAATAATCTTGATGTACGATCCTTTGTCGAACGCATCAACCAAAACCCACGATTTTTCATTTTCGGGGAAAGTGAAACGTAAAACAGCGGCACGCTCGGTTGGGGTAACTTCGGCGGTTACATCATAGTCAGCCAGGTAAACGCTGTAATAATGCGGCCGTGCGGTTTCGGCTTTATGAGAGAACCAGCTTGCCCTCGATTTTCCTGAGATTTTCAGGTCGCCAGTCAGCGGGAAAAGCGAAAACTGACCGTAATCGTTGATCCACGGACTGGGTTGATGGGTTTGTTTGAATCCCTGAATTTTGTTGGAATCATAGGCGTATACCCACCCATCGCCCATTTTAGCAGTTTGCGGGGTCCAGAAGTTCATTCCCCAGGGCATGGCAATTGCCGGGTAAGTATTGCCTGCTGAAAGCGAGAAGTTTGAATCTGTTCCCATCAGCGTGTTAACCTGATCGACCGGTGACAGATTTTGTGCCTTGATCTGGTATGCTGAGACACCAAAAAGTACAGCAAACAAAATAATTAATCTTCTATTCATGGCTATTTCAGTTTTTATGAGATTTTAGTAATTTGATGAAGTATCCACCTACAACTGAGCGTGCCTGAAAGCCTACCTGTTTGGCATCCGGTGTTTCATACCAGTCGGACATCGGGACACGGTCCGGCGTCTCGGTCACAAAAGCATGCAACGGAGCGATAAACTTTTCAAACGTCTCTTTATTTTCGGCTAGGGTGGCCGTCCAAACAATCCAGTCGGCCTTGGTATAAGTGCGGCGGTTGTCCAGCGGCAATCCGTATTTGTTTTGTTTGGTCAGGTAATACGCGATTTCTTTTTGAGCCACTTCTTTCGGAAAGATATTAAGCCCCAACAACTGATCCCAAACCAAATTGTACTTCTGACTCCAGGTTCCGGCCTGGTCAAAGGTCAGTCGGTAATGATCTCCGTCATTGGCCATTTTGACCCATTTGGCGGCCATTTCTTTGGCTTTTGAAGTATATTTTTCAGCAACATCCGTTTTACCCAACATTGCAGCCAGTTTTCCATAGCTGGCAATTCCCATGATAGCTTTTACCGACAGATTTACATTGTGAGCAAAGTGTCCGGCAAAATCATCGGTACAGAGCTGGTTTTCCGGATCAAGTCCGTTTTCAAGCAGGTAGTCCGACCATGTTGTCAGCACATCCCAGTGTTTGGAAGCATAATTGGCATTGCCTTCCATTACGGCAATCGCTGCCGCCAGGATGACCATATTCCCGGATTCTTCAACCGGCATGTCGCCGCCATAAGTTTGTCCGTTGGCTTTTGGGTAGGTCCCCACGTCGTGGGCTGCAAAAGGTTTGGTCCATTTGCCACTTTCTGAAAAATAAAAAATCGGGTTCATCATACCTTTCAGCAAGTCGGGGTTGTATTTCAGGAAAAGCGGAGCCGATGGATATGTTATATCAACGGTTCCAATAGAACCATTACTGAAATTTTCTTTTGACAGAAACAGGATGTTTCCCTGTGTATCTTTTGTCAATTTGTGTGCAGCAATCGACTGGCGGAAGGCCAGAACACAAAGATCAGCATAGTTTTTACCTCCTGCTTTCGTTGTTTCATTCCAAAGCTGGTTGTCGAAATTGGCACAGCGTTTCAATACAGCGTCGTGTTCGGCCGATGCTGACTGAAGGGCATCGTTGATCGTCACGGTTCCACCTTTGGTCCACCAGGCTTTCAGATTAGTACCAAAATACTGAATCGATTCCACGTCATCGTACCCAATCATCACATATCCGGCTGACGGTTTGGACGAAACGCTTCCCAGGCTTTCCACGCAAGTCATGGCAAGCATCGATTGAGTCATTTTGGCGGTCAGTTCATTCCCGCCTGCAGCCAATTTCCCATTTTCAGCAAAGGCTTCTTTGGATGCAAAATAACTCCCAATTGCAACTGAACTGGTTTTGCTCTTATTCGCGGCCAGATAAACGTAGCCCCAGTCGATGCGCACATTATCGCCTTTCTTTTGCAGGATGGGTTGCTCAGTCGTTCCGGCTTTCACAAAACTGATGTTGCCGGTTTCGCCTTTGGTCACCCGGACTTCCTGACCAACTTCATTCACCGCCCATTCAGGAGTGGTTTCAAAATAAATTTGCACATCGTGCTTTCCGCCATCATTGGCCGTTACTTCATAGTTGATGTAATTCACCGGACGCGAGAGCAAATTCAGATCGTCGGGTAACAGCGGCGAAACAAATTGAAGATCGAGATTAACCGGGCCGCAGGTAAAATTATAATGCGTTTGAGTTGCAGAAAGAGCGACCTTATTCTGAACGGCTGTTTTAGCAAAAACTTCTTTCTGATCGCCTTCGGTGTAAAGTCCGAAATCGAGATATGACAAACCGCCGCGATCAAGACAATGGGCTGCGAGCATATTTTTACCGCCCGACTTGAGTAATCCGGAATCGATTTTCAGGAGGACATTGCTTTTTGCGCTTCTGCCTGTGTTAACGATTTGATGTCCGTTCAGGTAAAGCTCGAAGTCGTCATCGTGCGAATAAATGAGATACAGATTTGACCCGGATGAAATTGCGGGAATAGTAAATTCGCGACGAACCCAGATTTCCTTTGTTCTCCAGTTGGTGCCAACGCCCTGAGCTCCTGGATTTCCAAAAGCTCCTTTTCCTGAATTCCAGTTTCCGTCGTTAAAACCGGCTTGCTCCCAACCTTTCTCCGGAACATCCGTGATATATTTTCCATTCCATGCTTCTTCTTTTGCCATTGGCAGTAGAGTTTTTAAAGGTATATCTTCCTTTCCCAGGAAACGGTAAACTTGTTTGTCAACGCGAATAGCCCCGATCAGCGAATGCGTTTTACCAGTCCAGTGACGAACCGGGCTGTCGAACAACTGGTTGGTTTCTGACCAGGCGCTGGTGTACGGATCAATGGTGACCAGCGGATAAGCCGGAGCCCTAAACTCGGTTGTTGTGGTTTGGATTGATGTTTTTGCAGGCTGCGCATTTGCAAAAAGAATACTTCCTATAAATAGAAACGTAAGAAAATGATTAAGCTGTAATTTCCACATTTGATAGATTTTATTTTGGTTATAAATTTCTACATGATTAATGGGTAACCCGTTCATTTATTTTGGTTTATTTTGCTGATCCATAATTTCCAGGCATCATTCATCTGCTTAACTTTTTCGAGATAATTTTGTGCCAGATTATTTGTTTCGGTATGGTCTTCTGAAAGGTTAAAAAGCTCCCAGGGTTTACCCGGCAAAGATGACATTTTCCAGTCGCCAATCCGGATTGCACGTCCTCCTTCGTGTTCCCAGTACAACGTATCGTGTATCGCTTGTTTTTTGCCATACAAAAGAGGCAATAAACTTGTGCCATCCGGAAGATTTGTTTTTTCTCCATTGATCATTTCAGGATATTTAGCTCCTGCAAGTTCCATGCAGGTAGGCAGTATGTCGATAACATGCGCAACACTCCGGTTAATCGTATTTTCTTTTCCTTTTAACCCATCAGGCCAATGGACGATCAGCGGCGTGGCGCTTCCTCCTTCGTACGATTCTTTTTTCCAGAACCGGAAAGGCGTATTTGAAGCACTTGCCCAGGCCTGACCAATATAGTTCCAGGTAGTTTCAGCGCCAGGATGATCTGCATTGTACCGGATAATAGTAGAATCGCGCGTAAAACCAGGGCGGTCGAATCCTGGCGGATATCCTCTTTCATAAGAAGCGCCGTTATCCGACATAACAAAGATGATGGTATTGTTGTACTGTCCGGTTTCTTTCAGCTTTTGAATGATCTGTCCAACTCCCTGGTCAACGTGGTCAATCATCGCGGCATGTACCGCCATGCAAGCCGATTCATAATCCTTTTTCTCACAGTCAGCCCATTTTTTACCTGAGGAATTTTCCGGTAATTTATAGGTTGCCCGATCAATAAGTCCCATTTCGATCATGCGCTCATAACGTTTTTTTCGGAGCACTTCCCACCCGTCTTTGTAGGTATCTTTATACTTGGCAATATCAGCCGGAAGGGCATGAAGCGGCCAGTGCGGTGCGGTATGGGCAACGTACAGAAAGAAAGGCTTTTTATCTTTACTGTAAGAATCAATCAGATCCAGTGATTTTTGCGTGATGAAATCGGTCATGTAAAAATCATTAGGAACTTTTCGGATGGGTTCTTCGTTATGAACCAGGCTAAACGGGTCGAAATAATTGACCACGCCCCATATTACACCCCAGTGCTCCTCAAAACCCCGGTTGCTGGGATAATTTTTCAATGGTGAAAACGGTCCGTAATCAGCCCGGTGGGCCAGCCAGTTGAGTTGTTCTTTGGGATTAGCTACCGGTTTGGTTTGCGACAGATGCCATTTTCCGGTCATGCCTGTGTGATAACCATTTTCCTTCAGCACCTCGGCAATTGTTGCTGCATTCATACTGAGGTTTACGCCCATCCCGTTAATTCCTGCTCGCTGGGGATAGAGGCCCGTCAGCAGAGAAGCTCTTGTCGGGCAGCAGCGGGCGCAATTGTGCATTTGTGTAAACCGAACGCCGGTTGCAGCCAACCGGTCAATATTCGGAGTTTGGATTTCTCCGCCATAACATCCTAAATCTGAATATCCCATATCATCAAGCAGGATGAACAGAATATTCGGTCGCTCCGGTTTTTTTTGTGCGGAAGCGAAGCAGCTGGTGAGCATTACTCCACCGAGCAGCAACATTTGATGCGTTGTTGGTTTAGATATGGCTTTCGACTTTAGCATGATTTTATCAAATTTTTATTCCTCAAAAATAGCCAGAAAAAGTAGTTCGCAATTTTAAAACTGAACGGTATATAAAAGCTCTCCTTTTTCACCACCATTATTTCCCTGCGAAGGCATGAAACTGGTAACCGCAAATTTATCGGGTTCAATCAGGGCAATACCCGGATTTGCAAATGAAACAGAGCCGGCCGGCGTTTCGGGATGCAGGGTGTAATAAAACGCACCGTTACCCAGCAACAAGCGCCAGCTACTCCAGTCTCCCGAAGTGATCTGAGCTTCCTGAAGTACATATCTTCCTGAATGCGAAAATCCGTTTCTGGCGCCGATATTGCCCCAATATCCCATTTCCTGAATGTTGAAATTGGATACTTCGTCTTTCCAGGCCCGCCAGTCGTTGAAATTATGCAGGATGCCAAATGCCTGCTGGTCGCGAATCCCGTTGTCGTAATAATGAAATCCGACGAGAATGTATGAGTTGGCCGGATCATTGCCTTCAACCGTTTGAATGTCGGGCGTTCCTTCTGCCAGATTGGAGAAAGACCGGTTAATCGATTTATTAAAATCTGAATTATTCGCAATCAGATTGGCATACGATGAATAATATCTGATTTGAACATTGTTCGATCCCTGTATAACATCCTGTTCATTGGCAACCAAATAGCCATTGCCCCATTTTTTAATATATCCCTGATGAGCCCGGTCTCCCAGTTCCACGATATTGGTCCAGGTTTTAAGGTCATTACTTCCGGCGAGGTACAGTTTAAAATGATCGGTCCCCGAGGTGGAATGATAAACTCCCAAATATGTATAGGCTTCATCGGCTTTTACAATTCGCAAAACGTCCATCCCGAAATTTTTGCCGTCCTTTAAATTAAACGATGGATTACTGTTTTTTACGTTGTTGAGCTTGTCAATCTTCGACTTAGTCGAACTGTTTTGTAAAAACCACCAGTTGTAAGCAATATTCAGATTCCGGGCGTTGTTTTTTGCCTGAAATTCAGATTCCGGCGATCCGGTTTTTACTGCATTCAGATTGATAATTGAATTACGAATGTCGTCCAAAGTCATGGACAATAATTGCTGGGTGGTATTAATACCGGCATCAAGCAGAAATTTATACATCATCGCTCCATAGCCCAGATCGTAGTCGCGCATTTCCTGTAAGGAGGAAAGCGAATTGCCACACCTGCTTTTCAGCCCGGAGATGAGTGAATTTCTCAACTCGGCATAGGTCATCGGCATAATCGTTGAAGCCGATGACCATTCGGTGTACAATAAGGTCTTCACCAGAATATTTTCATTTTTGGTGAGAGGCACTTTCGGCACTGCTTCGGCACTCTCTTTTGAGCAGGCAGTTATAACCAGCAAGAATGCTATCAGTGCATAAATCAAGTTCTTCATCGTATTAAATTCGCTCTAATGAACCGATAATGTTTTTGGACCTGATACAGAATAGGGAAGATCTTCAGGAGACTGACCTCGCGATTTATTGGGCTGATTGCTCATTTCAAGTTGCAAAGAGCCTCCATTGACAATATCCTGATAACGAATATAATTTTTCGAATAGTTTTCACCGTTTAGTTTTGCAGACTGGATGTATACATTTTGTTGATTGTTATTGCCGGCTTCAATGACAAATTGTTTCCCGTTTTCCAACGTGATCGTTGTTTTCCGGAATACCGGGCTGCCCATAACATATTCATCCGTTCCGGGGCAAACACTGTAAAATCCCATGGCACTGAGTACATACCACGATGAAGTTTGTCCCTGATCTTCATCGCCCGGATATCCGTTCTCTGTCGCATTGTAAAGCTTCGTTATCATTTTCCGAACCTGCATCTGTGCTTTCCAGGGTGCACCTGCATAATCGTACAGATAAATCATGTGCTGGATAGGCTGATTTCCATGAGCATACTGACCCATTTGAGCAACTTCCATTTCAGTCATTTCATGAATTTTTCTTCGGTAAGTTCCCACATGGACCGTATTCGGAACGGTAAATACTGAATCGAGTTTTGCCACAAAGTTTTCCTTTCCGCCAAGCAAACCGATCAGACCATTTACATCATGAAAAACCGACCACAGGTAGTGCCAGGCGTTTCCTTCGGTAAAAGGACCTCCCCATTCATACGGATCGAAGTTTGGAGTCCATTTTCCGCTTTCATCCCGTCCACGCATGAACCCAACTTGTGGGTCAAACATGTTTTTATAGTTGAACATCTGACGCGAAAACACATCTTTATAAAATGAGTTGCCGGTCATATCGGCCAGTTTGTACCCGCAAAAATCATCGTAGGCATACTCCAGTGTTTTGGCAGTAGCTTCACGGTACTTTGGATAAGGCACATAGCCCAGGGCAAAATATTCTCTCCATCCGTCGCGACCGTTTGCCGGTCCCCAGGGGCCTTTGTCCATGGCTTCATGGCCGTATGCTTTTAGCGCCCTCTCCGGATCAAAAGTTCGTATTCCCTTTGCCCATGCATCTGCCAGCAGCGATATGGCATGATTTCCAATCATACTTCCGCCCTCACCCGGGAATGACCACGAAGGCAGCCATCCGCACTGATCGTAAGCATCGAGCAGACCGGCCACATACCGACCATGCATGGTTGGGTGCATCAGGGCGTTCAGCGGAAATTGCGCCCGGAAAGTATCCCAAAAACCGGTGTCGGTGTACAGGTATCCCTGATGAATTTTACCATCATAAGGGCTGCAATAATAGGGATTACTATTGGCATCCACTTCATAGAATTTACGGGAGAACAAGCTGGCGCGGAAGTAACAGGAATAAAAAGTAGCTATCTCCTCCTCTGTTCCGCCTTCCACCAATATTTGGTTCAGGTGTTTGTTCCAGATTTCCCAGGCAGCCAGCCGGGTTTCTTCCAGCGATTTGAACGGACCAAGCTCCGTTTTCAAATTTAATTCGGCTTGTTCAGGACTGATATATGATGAAGCAACTTTGGCCTGTACTTTCACCCCATTGTCAAATTTCAGCCAGACGCCAACTCCGCGTCCTTCGCGTTCTGCTTCTCCATCATGCTTTTCGCCGGTTTTATTCTCCCAGGTTCCAAACCCGACAATAGGTTTATCAAACTGAACAACAAAATAGTTTTTCAGATTGAATTTTAGTCCACGCCCGTTTTGAACGTAACCTATAACTCGATTTTCTTTTGCAAGAATCTTCACCTGACTGACTCCTGTGTATCCATCCAAAACCAAATACGAACCTGTTCCTTTCGGGAACGAAAAGCGGATGTGAGCTCCCCGTTCAACCGGCGATATTTCGGTTGTAATGCGATTATCTAAAGTAACCTTGTAGTAATTTGGCTTGGCAATTTCATTTGCGTGGCTAAACTTTGCAGCCCGCTTAAACTGATCCACAACCAAATTGCCGGTTACCGGCATTAATGAGAAGACATTATAATCATTGGTCCATGAACTGCACTGGTGAGCTTGCTGAAATCCACGGATGGAGTCTTTTTTGTACTGGTATTTCCAGCCGTCTCCATTAACACCGGTTTGTGCCGCCCAGGTATGCATGGCAAAAGGCAGCGCAGTAGTCGGATAAGTATTTCCACGTGTCAGCTCAAAGCTGGAATTCGTTCCCTGCAATGTATTGACATATTTTACCAGATCGGGCTGTTTCGCTATTGTTACCTTACTAAGAAACAAGGAAACAGAAAAAATTAAAAGGTATAGTTTCATATTTTAGTTATTGAGTTATACGTTTTCCATAAATTTCAATATCACCAATTCGTGCGGTCTTGTCTTTTCCAGCATCTAAAATCGTTAGGCGTACATATCTTGCTTTGACCGGTGCTATATCAATATCAGTAACATTGTCAGCGTTGTTTTTGTATCGGCTAACCATTTGCCAGGTTAACCCGTCGGTGCTGGTTTCGAGCACAAACGACCGGGTGTTCAATGAAGCATCCAGCCCGCCAGCTCCGGCGTGCCGGATGACATAACGGTTGATTAAATAGCTATCATTAAAATCAAATTGAATCCATTTGTCACCGGTTCCTGACGAAATCCACTGGTGTCCGCCCGAAGGAGTGCCGTCTGCTGCAAAAGCTGCTTTCGTAGCCGATGAACTGGATGTAACTACCATTTCAGATGATAGGGTCAGGTTAAAATCCAGCTGATTGGCTTCGTTGAAAAGGGTAAAGAAATGATCGCCCCTGCAAATCACAATCTTTCCCGGCGACAGTTTTTCCAGTTTTTCCTTCAATAAAACAATATTTTCAGGTCCCATTTTCCACGACACTCCTTGTGCCGCCAGAAATAACGGTTTTGAGCCATCAAAGTCTTTGATTTTTTTTGCCCATCTCACGTAAATGTCCTCGATATTGCTGGCATAGCAAGGGTGATTCGGCATAAAAGCCAGTTTATCCTGCTTGACAATGGTCTGGAGTGGTTTGGAGCGTTCCCAGTCTTCCTGTGTTGTGCCATACAGATAGCGGCAGTTGGTCGTATAAATCTCCATTTGCTGCTCGCTGATTTCGTCCCAGAGGGTGATTACGCGAAGTCCGCTTTTTTCGAGGTATTGCTGCGAGAACTTAGTGTACGCGTCAGTGTGCTCACTTTTTGTCATGTTCCATTTCTTGTTGTGCGCATCATAAATCAGCGCGTAGCCAAGTCCCGACGGACCCGAAGAAAAGAAATCGTTGGAGGTAGCTGTGGTATAGTAATAATTGAGCAATCCCGGACCAAAATCGGCCAATCCCGGACTGACCGTCCAGTTTATCGGAACTTCACCGCGGTTTTTGTTGTCCCACAAATTCGACATGGCATGCTGGCAATACTGCACATTATCACCGTCGCTCAGGAAAATGGCCAGGTAAATTTTATTTTCGAGTTTCGGTTTTTTGGGAACAACCGGCAGCTGGATGTTGTGCGATGTTCCGGCATAAACAGACGCATTCTCATAAAAATCGGAAGGGATGGTTGAAATGCCATACGATGCACCCATACCAATTCCGGAGCGCTCTTCGGCCCACCATCCGATGACTATACTTTCGCCCGCTTTCATGTCACCAAAAAACTTCCGGAGTACAATGGCCTCTTCTTCTTTCCGTGGATCAAGCCAAACAAAGGCTGCTCCTGAAGCCATTCCAATATCGCGGATGTAGTTTGGACATCTGGCGCTTAAACTCACCAACAGTCTTTTTGTACATTGTTTCCAATAGTTTTCGTACAGGTATTGGTATATCTCTGCAGGCATTGTATAAGTCAGATTGGTTAAATCGGCCAGCACAGGGAAGTTGAACCCATTTGCTTTCAGGCTATCCAAATCAGCTGGTGTAACCGGCAGGGCATTTTTAATTCCTCCAATCGTTGATGCCAGGTTCAGGTAGTGGTTGCTTTTCTCCGCGTCGTACAGAATAACACCCGATATTTCGTTCTGATATTTTTTTAACAAGCCCCATTTGTCCGACCATTCGGTTATTTTAAGATGGAGATTATCAGGCCATTTGTAGTTTCCTTCACGCACGTCACCAAACAGAATAATGCGGGGCTTGGTTTTGTTTACCAATCCCTGTAAGGCGGTAAACATGGCTTTTCCTGAAAGAGAAAGCGCAGCCTTGCGCATATCGAACCCGTCAAGCGTTGCGGCAAGACTGGCAAACTGAGGCAGCGCCTGACCTTTCGGCCATGACATGCCTGTTTCAATCGCTTTATATGGCGCCCAGGCGAGATGTTTGTTGATGTCTTTGCCATTGGTTGCCAGGCATGATAACCAAATCATGATAAATAAACCCAATTGCAAGAAAGGCTTGTGTTTAAAGTTCAACTTTGTGGTCGAAATGAATAGTTGGTTTGAAGTATTGGACATTGATTCTAGTTGTTAACTGTATTTGTGAAAATTACTTTTTTGATTTTTTTCGTTGTTTTTCGAGTTCAGTTATCCAGTAAGCTGTGCGCTTCAGGTAATAATCGGGAGCCAATGGTGCATAATCCAGATAATGGAACTCCTTTGCCTGAAATGGAACAGCCGGTTCAATTTGTGTTCCTTCGTGCCATTCGTTGAATGAAGTGATTCCAACAAACGGAGTCTTACAATCAATGGCCTGCTTAAACATGCGGTCATAGTATTTCCCGTTTTCGCGGTCGCGGATAGTTTTGCCATTCCAAGGCCGGACACGTGTATCAATATACCCGGGTCCAACACAGGGAATAAAAATTTTATTGTTTTGGGCTGCCCATGCCTGCATATTGTTCCAATTGACCGGAGTTGAACCGAACGTAAATCCGGTTGCTCCAAAGTAAGTATAAAAACCGTCAAATCCAGATTGTTTAAAGAAGTCTTCTTCTCCTTTTTTTACCCAAAGGCCAATCATTATTGCATCATAAGGTGTATTCCGGATGCTGATTTTCCCTTCAGGCCGAAGTAAAGTTGCCCAATCTTCGGCTTTAGTGATATAGGAATCGTAAACGAAAAACAATGGTTTCCCATTAATTTTATAAAGAGCCGGATGATTGCCATACTGGCCGATTATTGATTTGATATTTTCCCTCGTACTTTCGGCATTTCGCCCCCTGTATGGCTCGATATGAAAACACACTTTAATGCCGGCTCTGGCCGCTTCGTTCATGATCAGCGGAACACTTTGAATTCCGAAGTTTGTTTTATCCCACCAGGTCAGCACGATTACCCCAATACGGGCACTTCGCAACATTTGCATGTGTTTGACAACGGTTGCCGAATCGGTGCTGCTGTACGCTCCCAACTGAGGATAAAAATTACTTGCAATATTCTTTCCTCCGGGAATAACGCCTGTGGTGGTGTCCGATGGACTTGATTTCATAACCGGATGGGCCCAGTGAATGTCTTGCCCGTTGGATTCAACATTTCCATACCAATTGTAGTAAAAACAAAAAGTTTGATAATTCGGAGTATCCGGATGTTTTGCCTGCAAAAGAGAAGGCAGAATAAGGCAGAATAAGAACAGATATTTCATGAAAAAATAATGATTTTAATATAAACAGTGCAGGTCTTTTAATCACCTAAAAGTTCGAGTTCGGAAATAACCGGCAGATGGTCGGATAAATTTGATTTTTGAACTTCACATCCGATCATTTTCCACTTTGTTTTGGGCGAACAGAAGATATAGTCAATTTTATTTCGTGGAGATTGCGCCGGACTTGTATAATCTTTATTCGAAGCGCTAAACCAGTCCGACATACCGGTTTCAATTTCCCGTGAATTGGGTGTAGCATTGAAATCCCCTCCCAGTATTACAGGGTCTTTACAATCTTTAAGAATTTTGTTTATTTTCTTAACCTGAATGAGCCGTATTTCCGCCTTCAGGTCAAGGTGAGTACAGGCAACAGTAATCGCTGTATTTTCGTTTAATTCTACTTCAGCAACTAATAAACATCGCTGTTCCCGTCCTTTTTCAACCAGAGGTAATTTATAGCGCTGCATAGATTTAAACGGATATTTCGACAAAATTCCAAGTCCGTAATAACCTCCCTGATAATCGATCGATTTGGAGTAAACACTCAGCATATTGGTATAATACCCAAGTTCAGCAATGAAATTTTTCCCATTCTGTTGTTTGGCATTAGGTCTTTGGGTAAAAATATCAACTTCCTGTAGAAAAACAACATCCGGGTTATTGCTCTTAATGAAATTTCCCAATTGTTCGAGCGATGCCAATTCTCCAAAGCGAAGATTATATGTCATCACTTTTAAATTCAGGGGTTGAGTTGCAATACAAAGGGCATATAAACTCAGGAAACTCAGGGTCAGAAATAAATGCTTCATACCTCGTATTTGAGAAAACAGACAAATATGCTGTTTAATGATCGAACAGTGCTTAAGTTTTGTACAAAAAATATTCGGCAAGATGACCATAAACGATCATCCTGCCGAATAAATGCTACCATTCAAGTTTTACAGTCACCCCATCCGGGTTATTTTCAAAACTCAGGAAACAAGTTTTCCCAAGTGTATCCCACGAGTTTTTTACATCCGCAATCAAATTGCCACCGGCATCGGTTACCGTTATTTTCTTTGGTTCTGCAGGCAACAATATACGCATCACATTGGTCGTGCTGGCCGGACTCTTGGTTACAAACGAATAGCTGACTTTATCAGCTTTTTCATCATAGACCCGAGAGGCAGATGCCAGTACCTGAGGTGTTTTTGGATTACTTACGAGCCCAATGTTGAACAGATAAGCCTGTTCTCCCGGATTAACCTGTTTTTTGTCGAGCACCGGAAGAGCCGGATCGAAAAGATCGATCAGTTTTCCTTTGATGATATAAGGTTCAGCGCTGACGCCTTCGTCCATCACCGAAATGATTTCGTAGGAACCGCGGGTCAGGGAGAAATGATTTTTAAACGCCAGTTTTCCGGCTTTAGCCTTTTGTTCGTAGAGTTGTTTCGCCACATCCACAAAATGCGCATCCTGATCAGCCTGAAGAACAAATTCCTTGGGGTCCTGACGGATAATTGAAACAGTTCCTTTTCCACAGGTGTAAACGCCTTCCTTAGCTGCTTTTTCGAGACCAAGCATCTCGAACAAATGTTCAGAAGGAGCCAGGTAATGGAAGTTTTCTTTGTTCCACCATTCCTGTACCGTCTGGAACGGGTCGTTGTCGCGACCGCAATAAATCAGTGCACCACCATTTTTCACCCATTGCGAAATGTACTGATGAACATCAGCGGTCAAAGGTTTCATATTTGAATAGGACAGGATGAGAACTTTAACATCCTTCCATGTTTCGGGGTATGAAACATTTTCGAGGTGAACAATGCTAACCGGAACACCGCGCTTCAATAAAGGCAATGTTTGTCCGTAGAAATTGGAAAGCTGTGGATCTTCATATCCGCCATGCGTAGGAAATCGTTGAAACATCAATGAATTGGCCATTACCACTCCAATTCCCGACGAACCATTTACCCGGTTGTCTGATTTCGGAATCTGGTTGAGTGAGTTAACCATTACCTGCATCTGGGTTGAATAAAAACGTGGAATTCTTTCCTTTTTATCGCTGTTGGCGCTTGTTCTGTAAAGACCTTCATAAATCCGGTCGGGCCAGGGCATGACCTCATAATCAGCGATCATCGGATAAAGTAACTGAGCGGTAAATGTTGCCTGGTAATTTTTTTTGTAATCAACCCAGTCGCGGGGCCAGTCTTCAATGGGGTCGGTCAGGAAAAACATTTTGCGACCAGTAGGTCTGGTCATTGATTCCATCGATCCGTATTCCAGAAAAGCATTTTCAAAAACACGTTCCTTTTCCACACCGTTGAAGTATGTTTTCTCGCGCGAAGTACCAGTCCAAACCTGGGCAATGTAACCGTCAACGCAAGGAAGTGATGCCAGCGATGCTTCGGGGCTTACAATCTTCCACGACGAATAGTTCACCAGTGAATGGGTTGGAACGTAACAACGAACATTCATTCCCTTGCTTTTCCCGTAAGCTTTGGCATAAGTGAAAACTTCGTTCAGAGCATTGTAGTACAACTGGTATTTAAGTTTGTTTGACAGGTAAGTATTTTCAGGCGATTCGTGAGGCGCACGCCATGGGAAGCCATAATATTTCTGCCATTCGGTTTTAAATGCCGAACTGTATCCGGCACGGGCCCAGAACTCAGGCTCTTCCAGATAAATGGCATCAATTCCGGCATCAATTACCCGTTTGATGTGTTTTTCATTCATGTATTTGATAAACGAGGCGGTAGGAACGAGGTATGGGGTCATTCTTCCGTGCCAGAT
This sequence comes from Prolixibacteraceae bacterium, assembly GCA_963676535.2. Taxonomy (GTDB): domain Bacteria; phylum Bacteroidota; class Bacteroidia; order Bacteroidales; family Prolixibacteraceae; genus Aquipluma. Next base: position 121,593 of record CAXXKQ010000037.1, read on the forward strand.
GGTATCACCTTTTGCGGTTACTTGCCCTTCGCCCAGGTGATTAATACCATCCCATTTTCCGGTAAAGTAGTCCTGATAACCACCCCAGGCAATGCCAGTCATAAAATGCACCGTGTAACCACGATCTCTCCACGACTGAACACGTTGTTCAAAGGTCATATTAGGGCGATCGTTTACTCCATATACGATGGCAACATCAGCCCTTACATCGGTTGCTGGTTTCCATTGTCCTGAAGTCTGGAATGTTGTTTTTTCTTTTTTCGGAGTGTTATCGGCCATTGTGCCACTTGCCCAAACACAGGCAAGGAGGCCCAGGATAAGGCCTGTAGAATATTTATATCTCATGATATTCGTGGGTTTAGGTGTTATAAAAGAAGGAAGCCATCTCAACCCTTTGGATGAGATGACTTCCTGTCATTAATAGTTGGTTATTATTTCGGAATATCTACCCGAACCGCCGTGTTATAATTGTGGCGTTTGATATTCTCAGTAGCATAGTTAATGCGGGCAGCAGCACGAATAAATACGGTCCGACCGGCAGGTATTACACCCGTAGTGGTAATTGTAATGGGCTGGCCTAACAGTGCATTAAATGAAGTACCACTATAATTTATTTGTGTGGTATAGCGGTTATCCCATTCGCGATAGCCTACATAAGGCAACTGACTAACAAACAGACGAACGTCGGTTACATTCAGGAAGTCATCGGTATAACCGCCCATCGGTTCAATTTTTGCCTTGAAGTCAGCCGGGCTGACAGCTCTGGTAACCTTCACGGTAGCGGTAATTTTACCATTGCTTACAGTAGGAGTTCCAATCCACTCAACTTTAAGGAAAGGCTGAACTTTAAATTCAACTTCAGTAACACCTTTAATGTCGAGGTATTTGGTTTCATCGGCAATGGTATCACCGGCAGTGGTTTTTCTCACCAGCGGAATAAATGCACCGTCAATTCTCACATTGTAGTATCCTTTAAACACTTTGGTGTTCTGAAAGATCCCTTCTTTCATACAAAAGAAATCGAAGTTATCCGGCACTGCTGTTTCTTTCCAGCTGAGTTCGCGAAGCCTGATACGGGTTCCTTCACTGCCCTGGTCAGTCAAAACAAGTTCGCCTGTAGCCGCATCAACTACCCTGCCTTTTATAGTTTCCTGCGGTTCATCGTAGTTGTCAATTTCACATGAATTGAAAGAAACAGCAGCGAAGCAAATTAATATACTATAAAATAATTTTTTCATCTTGTTAAAATTTTAGATTAACGACCTGGTTGCTGATCAATCTTCGGGCTCTTGGAAACCTCACCACTCGGTATTGCAAAGTAATATTCCTGTTCTGTCAGTCTGAAGCGACGTCTGCCTTCATCCAAACCAGCATCGAAGAAATATTTACCTGTTGTTGATGAATAGAACGGATACAGACCTTTGTAGTATGCACCATCGGCCTGGGTATATCCATTCAGCATATCAGAGTGTTGAGTTCTCCAACGTCTGATATCCCAAAGAGTCTTGTTTTCGAAAGCAAGCTCTTTCTTCCGTTCTTTGCGAATAATTTGCAAGCCGGTTTGGGTAGTAAGATCAGTACCGCTTACCAAGGCATCGGCACCGGCCCTTTCACGAATGTCTTTGATCGCATTGAAAGCAATCTGCTGATAGTTGTCACCGCTTGGAGCTGGTTCTCCGGCCAGTGCCAATTCAGATGCAGCCTCAGCAACATTCAGAAGAATTTCGCCATAGCGCATCAAAACAAAAGGTTGTTCGGAACGGGCTTCCAACACCAATGACTGCGGCATGTTGGGATTCAGCCATTTGCGAACCACAAAGCCAGTCATAGCCGCAGTGCCATCAGAAGTAAACGGACCGCTTTTGCCACCTGCATTCATGACTGTTCCGTTAGGCAAAGTTACAGTTTCGTGTGTTGTACCATTTTGCGATAAGAACAATGATTTTTTGCCAGCAAAGGCACCAGTGGCTTTGTAGGCATCAACCTGGTTGTAGTTTGACGGACCTGAAACCGTATAGTCTGCACTGCCATTATTTACAACTCTAAGCGGAGAAATCCCGCTTGTTGCATCGCCGGTGTATATACCTCTTCGGATTTCAATAGCTTCACCTTTAAATACATCACCAGGGAAAATCACATAAGCGCGAAGACGCGGTTCTGCATTGGCAAAAATGTCAGTCACTTTATCAAACATCAGGTATTTACCTTTGTCATCAAACACTTTAATGGTCCCGTCAGCATTCTTTGCGAAGCCGTCGAACAGCTCAACGAAGTCGAGAGTAGGACAGTTACCTGCCGAGTATCCGTTACCTCCCATCAGCTGACGAGGGATGTTATACGAATCGTATCCGTGGGCCAAATCCGGATATTTGTATTCTTTAATATAAATGTTTTCAGTACTTGTAATATCAGAAAACATGTCAACCATGTTTAAGTATTGAGCTTCTTTATCAGTAGCTGACCATTTTTTCTTGTAAAGCGAATATTTGCCCGATTTCATTATTTCGCGTGCAGAATTGTAAGCTTCCTTGTAGTATTTTTTGGAAGCGGCTGCAGCAGTACTTGGGTCGAATCCAATTACACGCACACCAGTTTTGTCGCCAAAACCTGTGATTTTATTGTATTTAGCCACAGATCCTGCAAACAACATAGCTTCTGATTTGAACCCATAAGCTACATACTTATTGGCATAACCACGTTTGGGGCTTGTAGGCGAAAGGTTGGCAATAGCCAAATCGAAATCGGCCAACACCTGATTCCAGGTTTCTTCTTCCGTTGAACGGGGAGTTTCCAATTCTGCGGCAGGAACTTCAGGATATTTCAAAACTGATGTAACCAAAGGAATACCGCCGTAACGTTTTGCCAGGGCATAGAAAACCATTGCACGGGCAAAGTAGCCTTCTCCAATAAAGTGATTGTAATCAGCAGCACTGAAGTTTGCTTTATAAGTCGGTAAAGTTTCGAGCAGACGGTTTGCATCGCGAAGCAGGTTAAATGCACGTACCCAATAAGCGCCGTTACGGGAATAACCTTCTGAAGTCATTGCAGTACCTGCATCACGCCCCAGAGATTCACCTGAATTGGCGCCCGGAGTTACCAGCCAGTCATCAAAAAACTGACGGGCAGGAGAGTATTTGAAATCTTCGAAAGGCATTTGGCTATACATACGCGACAAATAAACAGTCATACCAGTCGCATCAGAAAAGAGATCTTTGTCTTGCACAACGTTCATAGGTGGTATATCCAGGTAATTTTTACATGAAATGATCATACCGCCAAACGTCAATATAGTGAATAATAAATATTTCAGTTTCATAGCTAGTTTGCGTTATTAGAATTTAATATTTAATCCTACAGAAACACTCTTGTTCAATGGGTACAAATAACCGTAGGTGTCATTTGGGTGCTCAGGGTCAACGTATTTGACCTTGGTAATGGTAAACAGGTTGTACGCATTTGCATAAAGGCGTAAATTCTTAACACCTGTCTTTGTTATCCATTTGGATGGAAGGGTGTAGCCAAGCTCAACACTCTTCAAACGCAAATAAGCACCATTCACAACGTTGAATGCAGAGTTTACATCAGGCAAAGTTCCGGTGTAAGCGAAGTGTCCGGGAACCCATTGTGTAGCCGGATCATACGGATCTGCTTTTGGATCTGCCGGGTGCCACCTGTCCATAAATTGTTCCATGGCGCCTGAATCGCCGCTTCCCCACATGGGCTCACGAAGCTGTTCGCCGTAAACCAATGAGCCTAGTGCAGAGCCTTGGAACAGGCAGTTCAGATCAAATCCCTTGTACGAAGCATCTAAAATCATGCTGAAGTTCATCCATGGATACGGGTTGTAGTTGATTGGATGAGCGTCGTTACCGTTGATTTCACCATCGCCGTTCCAGTCTTCGTATCTGTAATCACCAATAATGGTTGAACGACCGATATAAGTTGGGCTTGACCATATTTCTTCCCATGATTGGAATCGACCGGCACTCTGGTATCCCATCTGAACACCTTCGTTGCGATTGTTTCGATTGATTCGGTTGTCAAAACGACCGTTTTGGTTGTTTTTCCAATTGCTCCATGAACTGCCGATTGCATCGCGCTCGACATATAAACGTTTGATACGGGTCAAAGAAAACATACCTTTCACATTGTAATGAAAGTCTCTGATTTGGTTTCTGTGTGAAAGTTCAAATTCAAAACCATAGGTGCGGTCGCTGTTCAGGTTTTCTTCCGGAAGGCTTGCACCAACTACTGTAGGTATACCTCCACTTCTGGTTGCCAAAAGGCCTTCACGATTCCGGCTGAAATAGTCAGCGGTAACGCCTAAAAGACCATTCCATGCTTCCAAATCAGTACCAAAGTCGAATGTTTTAGCAGTATACCAGGTAATGAACGGATTTGGAATCCCTTTGTTGTCAGCGCTTGCGTTGAAACTTCCGTTATATACATAACCTCCGGTGAAGTTTCTGGCATCCGTTTTTGTGGGGTAGTTATAGCCTGAAATAAATTGATAGCTTGAAGCGTTGTCATCACCGGTTTTACCATAAGAAGCACGTAACTTAAACTGGTTGATGAACGACAAAGCTGTTATGCTTTTGAAGAAATTTTCTTCGGAAACCCTCCATCCCAAAGAAGCTGCGGGGAAGAAACCCCACTGAGAACCTGAAGCGAATTTTGATGACCCGTCATAACGGAACAGGACCTCTGCCAAATATTTATCGGCGTATGCATAAGTGAATCTACCAGCCAGCGCAAGATTTGAATCTTCATAAAGGCCATCAGGATTTGAATTCATTGTTGCGAGTTGTCCATCAGCTATACCGGCAAACAGGTAGGGTAACTGAAGCCCCAGATCTCTCTGAGCGAAGAAGTTATCACTTGTTCTTTTTTGTGCTTCCCAAATTACAAGGCCTCCAACTTTGTGTTTGCCGAATGTGTTATCGTAGTTTACCGATGCCTGAGCCAGAGTTTGTGCTTTAAAATAAGACTCCCTCCTGATTCGGTTTGGCGTTTGGCGTAAGTATTTGGTATAGGTGTCTGAAGCAGCGTCATACCGGTATTGGGCGTACTCTTTTTGGAAAAGATTAGCGCTTGATACATAATAGTCATAACTGAACAAACCTTTCACATACAAGCCTTTCACCCCGGGAATGTCATATTTCAGGCTGGCAGCTGATTGAACCCATTTTTTGTTGTAATTTTTGAATCCGGAGATATCTTTACTCATAAACGAGATGGGGTTATCTCCTTCGATCAGGCCATGGTAAGGTTTAGTCGGATCGTTGTTGGCATAAGCAGGAATATGAGCGCCCTGTCTCCAGAAACCGCGGATGATCCACCATGAATCCTGGTAAGGACGATCCTGTTCGTCCATCACTGAGTTCAGGTTCAAATCGAATGTCAAACGATCGGTAATTTTTGTGGTGACGTTTGAACGAACGTTGTATTTGGTATAGTTTAAGTCATTTGAAGCGAAGAAACCTTCCTGATATTCATAACCTATACCAGCATAATAAGTAGTCCGGTCATTACCACCCATTGCATTCAGGTTGTGCATGGTTTGTGGAGCATATTTACCAAATACCAATGGATACCAGTCTGTACTTTGGTTTTTTCCAGTCCGGTAATCATCAAATTGTTGGTCGTTGAAGATGGGGGAACCGCCGTTAATATTATGCAAGGAACGTTCGTTGCGAAGGGTCATGTAGTCAATTGCATTAACGGTTGCAGGCAATCCTGAAGGAATCTGCCAGGTGAAAGAACCTGAATAGTTTAATTCAAGTTTATTGTTTGTGCCTCGTTTGGTTGTAACCAAAACAACCCCGTTGGCGGCGCGCACACCATAAATCGCGGCTGAAGCATCCTTCAGAACCGACATGTTGTCGATGTCATTGGGGTCCAAACGCTGGAAATCATCATTCGTGCGAGGAATACCGTCTATAATGATTAAGGGAGATCCCATTGCGCGGATATCAAAGTTATTGTTGAATGCTCCTGGTTCAGCTGTCTTTTGTGTTACACGTACACCTGCAATTTTACCGGCAAGCATATTCTGGGCATTTTCATTCTTTGTGGTAATAATGTCGGCGCCTTTAATTGCAGAAACAGCACCAGTCAGTGTTGCTTTCTTTTGAGTACCATATCCTACAGCCACAACTTCTTCAATGCCGATAGTCTCTTCCAAAAGTTTTACATTGATCGAATTCGAGTTCCCCACTTTTATCTCCTGGCCTTTCATCCCGATGAAGGAAAACTGAAGAATCGATTCAGCTGCTACATTTGAAAGTGTATAATTACCATTCGAGTCGGTAATTGTTCCGTTGGTTGTACCTTTAGCTAATACCGAAACTCCGGGCAATGGCATTCCGGTAGCATCAGTAACCTTTCCGGTTACTTTTCTCTGCTGTTGAACCGAACTTTCACTTTTTGCAGTTGCGGTGGTACTTATCACGATATCTTTATCCAGAACGTGATAACTCAGTCCGGTGCCACTCAAAATTTTATCAAGAATGGCCTCAACCGTTTCGTTTTGATAATTAATTGAAACTCTTGCCTCAGCCGGAATCTGATCGTTCTTGTAGAAGAAATCAAATTCCGATTGTTCCTGTATGGTTTGAAAAACCTGCTGCAACGAAGCATTTTCAACTTTGATATTCAACCTGGTTTTCTGGGAATATACCGATGCTGAAACATGCACGAGTGATATAAAAAACAGAAATACAATCAGACGCATAGTCATCCAGATTTTGCGGACTCTTTCCCCGTCGGGGGAAATGTCCTCGATTAATTTTTTTTTCATAGATTTGTAATGCTTTAAGAAAAGTTTTAATTATTAAGACTTTGACACGCAAACGGAGGATGGTGGTGCATTCTCCGTTTTTTTTTACCTGTTTTTAAGTTATTTATGACCTCCTTTTTTATATGTTGTTTTGTGATTGATTATTATCTGGGCAAAATTTGAATTTTATCAACATTGATCGTGTATTTCACAGGAATCGATAAATTAAGCAATTCCAAAAAATGGTTTGCATCTTTGTTGCGCTTAATTACCCCTGAAAAATGCATTCCTCTAAAGTAATTTTCATCCGCTGTGATTTCAACATCGTACCAACGTTCTACTACTTTAAAGACCTCAATTAAATCTTCGTTTTGGAATTCGAACCGGCCATCTTTCCAGGAACTAAACGAAATTGGATCGACTTTGCTAATTGCTAGTTTACGGGCGTTCTTATCGAAAATACATTGTTCGCCCGGAGAAAGAATGGTTGTCTGTTTTCCGGTTTCTAAGTGAATAGATCCGGTTTGCAGGGTGGTTTCTATTTTACCGGAGTTGCTGTAGGCCCTTACATTAAATGAAGTTCCTAAAACTTCAATCTGTTGCCCGTTTAGTTCTACCCTGAAAGGTCGTTTACTATCTTTTGCAACTTCAAAAAATGCTTCGCCATTAAGTTTTACTACCCGTTCTTTATCCGCAAAAACAGATGGGATGATCAGTTGGGTCTCTGAATTAATCCAGATCCGGGTGCCGTCGGCCAAAAATACCTGATTTACCTGTCCTTTAGGTACGAAAATTTCCTGCATCGATACCTGGTTTTCCGGCTGACTGCCACTAAACGGAATAAACTGGCTAGCCCAACCAAGTCCGAAGGTGACAAGCAGAATGGCAGCTATTTGTATGATTTGCTTAAATCGGATAGCCGGTCTTTTTGTTCCTGAGCGGAGACGTCTTTTCAATAGTTCTAATTCAGAAATAGGGTTGTAATGTTTTGAATTCGAATGAAATCCGTAGCTGTCCCAGATATCTTTTTCGGCCAGAAATTGTTTTTTATTTTCTGCCGATTCCTGCATCCACCGATGCAATTGCTGATTTTCTTCTTCTGAGGTTTTTCCCTGAAGGTATTTTTGTATGATGGACCCGATTTCTGCCATGAACTATTTTTACTTATACGTTCTATGATCTGAAAGCATAAAAAAACCCTACCTCAATAATGATTTTTTTTATTCGAATTTGTAGAATAATAAATATTGGATTTTATTCAATTCTTAAACCAGGAAGCCAGCAGGTAAATCAACAAGGGCAGGAAATCTTTCAATTCAGTTCGAATGGTTGAAAGTGCCTTGGTAATCTGTTTTTCAACGGCTTTAACCGAAATGTCGAGCTCTGCTGCAATTGTCTTATTTTTTTTGTCTTCAAACCGGCTCATCACAAAAATCTGACGGCAACGATCGGGCAGAATATTTAAAACTTCATTAAGCTTATTCTCGACTTCCTGTTCAATTAAACTGGTTTTTTCTTCGATGTAAAAACGAAGTTCTTCCTCCTGAAGTAATAATTTGGAGGATTCGAGATATTTATTCCGCACTTTTTGCTTTTCGAGCTGCTGAAGGCAACTGTTTCGAACCATGGTAAACAACAGAGCATTGAGCGAAAGTTTAATGGCAAGATTTTGATCAGTCCAGAGTTTTACAAAGGTATCCTGTACAATATCTCGTGCCGCTTCGTCATCCACAAACTTGCAGGCATAATAAAACAACGGCGTTGAATAATGTCTGAAAATTTCATCAAACAATTCCGGATTTCGTATGTTCGACCCAATGCCTTTATTTTCAATTTGAAACATAAATAACGAAGTTCAGCGAACCAAGGGACTAAAGTAACTAATATGAAACAAATCAAAGGAAAGAAAAAACAGGTTTTCTGGTAAATTAAAATCGAAATAAAATAAAAAGTCCGTTTCATTATAGAAACGGACTTTTTATTGACAATATAAACTATTTATTTATGTCCTATTACAACGTATGCCCGTAGTTTCCCGGCACTCCAGGTTCGACGGACTATTTGATCAATCTTTTTGCATTTTGAATGCATTAAATAACAGGTAGCCGAAACAAAGCAATAGGACAATCATTGCCCCGGTCTGGCCCGACGAATCGGAGACAACACCCATGATGGGAGGAACAATTGCCCCACCGGCAACACCCATGATTAGTAAGCCCGAAACTTCGTTGGCGCGTTGCGGTTCTTTGCGAAGCGCTGCCGAAAAAATAATCGGGAACACATTGGCAATAGCCAAACCCAAACAGAAAATCATCACGAGAATTGCATACAGGTTAGATAGGACAATCATCAGAGACATGGCCAGAATTCCCAAAACCATACTCCAGATATAAAATTTCCGTCCGGAAACTTTCATCAACAAAATGGCCCCTGTAAATGTACCAAGGGTACGTGCAGCAAAATAAAGGCTGGTAGCCAGCCCGGCCTTTTCGAGCGGCATTGAAGTGCGTTCCATCAAAAATTTTGGCAGGGTAGTATTTAGTCCAACATCAATACCAACCACTAACACAATACCCAGAAACAACATTAGGATAATCGGGTCTTTCAGTAAACTGAAATTTCTGGCAAATCCTGACGAAACCCCGGTAGATTTTTCTTCCGTAACCGGCGTCAATGCCAGCCATAATCCGGAAATCAGTGTCACCGTCGCAAAGATGGGAAACATCATTTTCCAGTTTCCCAGTGTTCCTGATGCAACTCCGGCAATGATCGGCCCCAAAAACGAGGCGATAGCTTTTACAAACTGCCCCAAGGTCAGGCTGCTGGTCAGTTTCTCGCCAGTCACCACATTGGTCAGCAGTGGATTTAGTGATACCTGTAGAATGGTATTTCCGATTCCGAGTAAGGCAAAAGCAAAAAGTATCATTTCAAAACGGTAAGCAGCAAGCGGCACGAGCAAGGCAACCAGTGTAATTGCCAGACTGATTAAAACGGTTTTCTTCCGGCCCAGTGAATTCATCATCAATCCGGTTGGGACTGATAAAACAGCGAACCATACAAAAACCATCATAGGTAACAGGTTGGCCAGCGAATCGCTCAACCCAAAATCCTTTTTCACGTAGTTGGTCGAAATGCCAACAACATCGACAAAGCCCATAATAAAGAACCCAAATAATACAGGCAATACGGCTAATTTGTTTTGTTTTTTCTCCATAAGATTATTTTGTTTTTAATTATATTTTAGCTACAAGTGGTTTTGTCTTTTTCCAGAAATTTTCATCAAGCAAACGGGCGCTACCGGCCATTGCAGCCGATTCCATCAGTTCTGAAATGACAATCCTGATGTTGATATTCTGGTTCTGAAGTGCATTCTCAAATGAAGGACCGAACAAAGAATAAGCTCCTGTAATGTTGCCACCAATCACCAGACAGTTGGCTTCAAAGTTTAATAGCAGGGGTGCCAGAAAATTTCCGATGTTAGTACCAAAGTCTTCAAATATCTGCCGCGCGTTTGCATCGTTTTCTGTTTCCCTGGCAATTTCTTTCACTCCGGAAACCTGAATTCCCGAACGAAGAAAATATTCTTTAACAAACCAGCGGGTTGAAAAATAGTCATCAGCAATCCCGTTTTTGTAAGGAATATGGTACACATATCCCATTCTGGGAACTCGATTTCCCTCAATAACCGGTATCCCATCGGTCAGAAAAGCCGAGCCGAAACCAGTCCCGAGAGTAATGGCCATCACATGCTGATAAGCCGACGCTTCCCCATGCCAGCATTCGCCCACGGCAAACGACATAGCATCATTCAAATACCTGAAAGGCAAATCTGCCGGTAGGTTCAGGAGTTTTTTCAGCTCATCACCCACATTAATTCCATAAAGGCTTTCATATTTAGCCACGTTTTTGAGTAATGCGATTCCATTCAGGTAATCGAAGGGTCCGGGCATGGCAAAACCTATTCCGGCCAACTCACCGTCTCGGGCAAAGTCCATTGTTTTTTGGATAGCCACACTCCAGTTTTTCAGTATTTCATCTGCTGAAGCTTGGTTATTCACTTTTTCTTCTGCATGGCTTTCCCGGATAACTGTTCCGTCACTCAGATCAACTAAAACTGCGCTGATATGACTGCCACCGATGTCCGCTCCAATTGCATATTTTTTGCTCATCTTGAAAATCGTTTTACTTCATGAAAGCAACCACTACCATGGCTTCTTTTTCCGAATTGTTTGTAATTGTATAGCCTTTTGCAGCAGCCGGAACGACAAAAGTTTCGACATACTGAAATGTTTCTTTCTTTTCTGCAACGCAATCTTTCGTGCAAGTATTTTTAAATCAACGGATATTTGTCCTTCATCAAGTTTTAATGACGGGTAAATATCATATTTCTCCGCGACAGGTCCGCTTTTTTGTAAGGCATTAAAAATTGTGTTGTACTTCGTTTTAGTTCCATATCTCTATTTCAAAAATCAATTTCTTTCTTTTTCCTTATCCAATTTTCTAAATTCCTTCCGTGTCGCCAATCTCCATACGTTTTTGGTCAAGTTCTTTTATCAACTCCTGCTGAATTTTCCTGAATCTGGAAGAATTATAAACATTTTTGACTTCGTTCGGGTCAGCTTTCAGGTCGAACAATTCCCAGGTATCAATATCCGGATCAGTTCCATAACCCTTACCGTACCAATGAATTAATTTATATCTATCCGTTCTTATCCCGTAGTGCCTCCTAACCATCCCAACAGCCGGGTAATCGTAAAAATGGTAATACAATGAATGTCTCCAGACTTTTGATTTTCCATTTTCAAAAAGTGTCACCAACGATTTCCCCTCCATTTCGTTGGGAACAGCAACTCCGGCCACATCCAGAAAAGTCGGCGCATAATCGATATTTTGTACCAATTCATTGCAAACCGTTCCGGCTTTGATGAGCGGAGGATATGAAATAATCAGTGGGGTGCGGAACGACTCCTCGTACATAAACCGTTTGTCATACAATCCATGCTCACCCAGCAAAAAGCCTTGGTCAGAGGTGTAAACAATGATGGTATTGTCAAGCTCTCCTTTATTTTCAAGGTAGTCAATCAAACGACCGACTTCGTCGTCAACTGAACGAATGGTCCGGCAATAGTCTTTGATGTAACGTTGATATTTCCAGCTGATCAGTTCTTTTCCTTCAGGACGATTGGCCAGAAATTCCATGTTCTGCGCCGCATAAGCTTTATCCCAAACAGCACGTTGCTCCCTGGTCAGCGTATTCATGGCCTTTGGCCAGCTATCTTTGATGTACTGAAGCGTTGGTTCGTCTTTCAGTTCCTCCACTTTAAAGTCGAACGCATATCCCAGATGTTTGGCAATGGTCAGTTCTTGCGTTTGCATTTGCGGTCCGCGGGTGTTGTAATCGTCGAAAAGCGTTTCGGGTTCAGAAAATTTAACATCGTTAAACAAATTCAGGTAAGGCAAATCGGGCATCCAGTTTCGGTGCGGCGCTTTGTGATTGACCAGCATACAAAAGGGCTGATCACTCTTTGCATTATTTTCGAGCCATTTGATGGCGTGGTTGGTGATCAATGTTGTAGCATATCCGTTTTCAGGAATGTATTTGCCATTGGTTTCCGGAGTGCGAAATCCCGGATTATAATATTCGCCCTGATCAAACAGGATGTCGTAATAATCAAATCCTTTCGGATCAACATTCAGGTGCCACTTTCCGAAAACCGCAGTTTTATAGCCAGCCTTCTGCAGCAATTCAACAAACCATGTTTTGCTGGTGTCCATCCGGTTACCCAAAAGGGTTTGGCCGTGCTGATGACTGTACAACCCAGTTAACAAAGTGGCGCGGCTTGGCGTGCAGATCGAATTTTCGACAAAAGCATGAGTGAAAATCATTCCGCGTGCGGCCAGCTTGTCGATGTTTGGCGTTGGCGCCAGTTTCGAGATGGGATGCCCATAAGCGCTGATGGCCTGAAAAGCATGATCGTCTGTGAAAATGCAGACGATGTTTGGCTGCCTGGTAACTTTGCTCTTTGACGGAGCATCAGTCGCCGCATGTACCGAAACAGCAGAAGCAATTCCCAACAGGAAAGTGGTATGTTTTAAGCCGGTCATTTCAAATTAAAATTCGGTTTGTTTCCTAATTTGACGACCATTTTCCCGCCATCAACAACCTTTTGAAACGGAACAAAATACGAATCGTATCCTTTTCCGTTCATCGCAACTGACTGAATATAAAGGTTCGATGCTGAATTGTTTTCAGTTTCGATGATAAAGGTTGTTCCTTTGTAGTACTTTTTATTCAGCTTAATGGTGACTTTATCGAACAGTGGACTCCCGACCTGAAATTTCGGATTGATTTCTGTCAGGCCTTTCACATCGAACAAGCCAATAGACGACATCACGTACCAGGCGCCCAGCTGCCCCTGATCTTCGTCCTGCCCGTAACCGTATCCATGAATACCTTCGGTTCCGTAAAACTCGTTGCAAATGGCGCGAACCCATTTCTGCGACAGCCACGGTTTTCCGGAAAAATTAAACATCCACGATACATGCAGATTCGGCTGGGTTCCGTGATTGTAAAGTGTTTTTAATCCGGCAAAAGCATCGACCTGCTTGCCTCCGCCAAAAATATTTTTCTGCGATTCGATGAAAATACTGTCCAGCCGGTTATTGAACGTTTCCTGCCCCAGCATTTTTACCAGTTCCTCAGGCTGATGCGGCACATAGAAAGTATATTGCACCGCGTTACCTTCCTGAAAACCGCGCCAGGGAGCCAAAGGATCAAATTTGTCGATGAATTCTCCTTTTGTGTTTTTGGGTCGGATGAGTTTGGTTTGCTCATCAAAAAGCAGTTTCCAGCCACCTGACAGTTTATTCAGTTTTTCGTAGTCTGAAGTTTTTCCCAATTGTTTGGCAAACTGGGCCACGGCGTAACTGCTGAACGAATATTCGAGCGTGTGCGACGCGCCAAAACCCGATCCTTCGGGAGTCGATTTCATACTTAAACGATCTTCGAACGGGCAATATCCTTTCTGCACAAACTGACCGACGTCCATTTTTCCGGCTCCTTCAATGCGCCCTTTCCATTCAATTTCATTTTTCAGGGCAGCTTCATAGACCAGATTGACATTAAAATCGCGAATGCCGCAATTGTAGGCCGAAGCAATAGCCAGGCCGGTAAAGTTGGTTCCAACACCCGAAACATATTTGCTGCAGGCAATACCGTCGCCCAGCCATCCGGCGTCTTTGTATACGAGCAACTGGCTTTGAACCCAGTCAGAATAATACTCAGGATAAGCCACTGCCCAAAGTTGAGTTAGGTTCCAGAAGGCCCCCCAAATGGCATCTGTATTATAATGGTTGTGGATGGGTTGTCCTTTTTTATTGAGTTCAATTTGTCCATTCTCACCGTTATTTTTTGGATAAGCGCCATTCACATCACTGGCCAAACCACGACCAAGCAATGCGTGAAACAGTCCGGTATAAAACTTTACTTTATCACTTTCAACCTTTCCCTCAACAGTAATTCGTCCTAAATATTCCTCCCAGGTTGATGTAGCCATATTCTTTGCCTTATCAAAATTCAGATTTTCTGCTTCTGTTTCCAAGTTCAGGCGGGCATTTGTAACCGAAGTGTACGACAAGCCAATTTTGATTTCGATAGCCTCATTTTCGTCGGTATTGAAAGTAAAATACAATCCTGCGCCAATACCTTTTTCTTCTTTTTTATCCGTAGTTATTTTGTCTTTGATAAAACTTCCGAATGATAATGGTCTCTTATTCATTACGCCTGAAAAATACATCCTGATATCGGCTCCGTTCTGATATTTGTTGACATATACCGGATAAGTAATGACGTAGCCTTCAATTCGCCCGTCATTGGTATAAGTAACGAAAGCATCTTTCACTTTGCCACTTTCGCCTTGCTGGTTTCCAATGTCGAAAAGAACATGAGCCTGATCGGTTTTCGGGAAGGTGTAACGGTGAAATCCCACCCGTTTGGTTGCGGTGAGTTCGGCCTTGACCTTATAATCTTTCAGTATAACCGAATAATAACCTGGTTGGGCATGTTCGTCTTTTTTGTCAAACGACGAACGGTAACCTTCTTCTGTTTTATCGAGTGCTCCGGGAATAGTTTGAAGTTTGCCAACAATAGGCGCAACTACTACTCCTCCAACCTGAAATTCATGAAAATTGGCAAATCCTTCGATTGACGTGTGCCTGAAATCGTATCCTACAGCCTGCCATCCTCCTGGATTTCCCAAATGAGCATCGGTCGACGGGGCTAGTTTTGCCATGCCAAAAGGCACTGCTGCCGGTGTATAGAAAAACCAGCGGCAATGGGCCGTCCCGATATTGGGATCGACGTAATCAATCGGGCGTTTAAATTCTTTTCCCTGCACCGAAAGTACCGACAGAAAAGTCAAGAGTAAAATGAATGGTATTTTTGAGTAGCGCATATTTTTCTTTTTGTAAGCAACATTAATTTGATTCCATTCCTTTTATTCCCCAGCTCGTATTTGGTTTTTCGCCCATTTCCAGAATAAGGTTTCCACCTTTCAGCAGTTCGGAAGCTGGGAAACAGAACGAATCCAGTTTTTTGCCGTTCAGCGTGGCGCTTTGCACATACAGGTTTTTGCGAGACGCATTTCGGGCTTCAATGGTAAATTGCTTGCCGCGATTATATCGTTTTCCCAAATCAATGACAATCTTTTCGTAAAGGGGACTTGCAATTTCATAAACCGGTTTCGAACTGCATCCTCCGTCAGTCTGGAAAAGTCCGATAGAAGCCATGATGAACCAGGCGCTCATTTGGCCCTGATCTTCGTCGCCCAGATAAGCATTAGCCAGGCCACATCCGTAGTATTTCTCGATGATGGAACGGCTCCAGCGTTGAGTCAGCCACGGACGACCAACCCAGTTAAACAGGAAGGCAAAGTGCATCGACTGTTGATTGCCCTGAACCACCGGGTAATCCCAATATTGGTCGTTGGGCGCGTTGTACCGCCACGGTTCGCTGGCTTTAAAACCCCAGTTTAACCGGTCGATAAACATTTCCTTCCCAATAAATCTGGCTAACTCCGGAACATCCTGCGGAACAAAATAACTTAGCTGCCAGGCATTTCCTTCCACGTAGTGATGGTTTCGTCCGGTTTGAAACGGGTCGAAAGGTTCTGTAAATACACCTTTACTGTCGCGCATTTGAGCAAACCCGGTTTTGGTGTTGAACGCATTTTTCCACCACTGTCCACGATCGGCAAAAACTGCATAATCGGCATCTTTTCCCAACGATTTTGCAAATTGTGAGACCGTCCAGTCATCGTACGAATATTCCAGTGTATTGGAGAAACGCCCCATGTCTGATGGCACATAATGATATTTCATATAGGGAACCAGATCACGGTTGCCGGCAAAACCTCCGGCAACCTGGGTGGCTGGTGTCGTCTGCATCTTCTTCATAGCCTGAAATGCTTTTTCTGCATCAAATCCTCGAATGCCCATCTGGTAGGCCGATACCATTTGCGGAATTTCGTGTTCGGCCACCATCACCGGAATATATTCCATTCCGGCAGGACCTTTGGCCAGCCATCCGTTTACATCGTAAAGCGCAAGCTGTGAATTAACCCATTTCGACGACCATTCCGGAGTCACCAGATTCCAGAACTGGTTGAGGTTCCAGAAGGTATTCCAGAAGGCATCGCAGCCCAGTGCCAGGTTGTCGGGATTCGAAAATTTGTACTTGGTTTCATCCGGAGCAATCCATTCGCCGTTCACATCGCTCC
The DNA here is from genome assembly GCA_963676535.2 of Prolixibacteraceae bacterium. Taxonomy (GTDB): domain Bacteria; phylum Bacteroidota; class Bacteroidia; order Bacteroidales; family Prolixibacteraceae; genus Aquipluma. The sequence continues at coordinate 138,147 of CAXXKQ010000037.1, forward strand.
AGGTATTACGGCATAGCGAACGATAGAAATTGCTGTAAAAGCGAACTTTCTCGAGCCGGTTATCCGTCGAAATTTCGATTCTTGATAAATAGCTGTTCCAGACTTTCTTTTGGTTCTCAATTACAGCCTTGTAGTTCCAGCCAAAAGGTTCGGTAATTTCTTTCGAAAGATTTTCTTTCGCATTTTCGATACTCACCAGCGAAATGCCTGAACGCACCTGAACAGTAGCTGATTTTTGCGTGTCAAATTCGACCCAGATTCCGGCATCTTTTAGATTTTTACCGTTAATGTTTTCTGAATCTATTGGTTTATCATTGAGCCAACCGCCTGTTCTTTTGATCGGCTGATCGAACTCAATCACAAAATGAATTGTGTATTCCTGATCGGCATCGTTGCTCCACACGGTCGGTCGCGGCGATATCTGGTGGCTTTTCCCTTCGATTCGGAAAGCACTTACTTTAGTAATTTCAACATCAGTTAACTGGTAATCATATTCAGCCTGAATGTGCATGTCGATCATTACCCGGCCATCTTTTTCTTTCGGAAATGTATATCGCTGAAAACTACAACGGGTAGTAGCCGATACTTCAGCCCAGATTTTGGTGTCGGGCATGTACACTTTATAAAATCCAAGCGGAGCTTCTTCGGTAGTTTTGTCAATGCGCGACCTGTAACCTGAGTCAGGATCGAACTGATCGCCCACTTTGGTTTGCAGTTCTCCGTTGGTTGGCATCATTCCCAGTCCGCCCATGGTCCACTCGTGAATGTGACTAAAACAGCCAATTGTTTCGAAAGTAGGCTGATAACCCGCCTGCCATCCCATGTTTTGATTGTCGGGGCTAAGTTTTACCATGCTGAACGGCATCCATGGACCAGGTGCAATCATCCAGCGCGAATGTGCCGTGCCAATACGGGTGTCGACATAATCGGCCAGTGTTTGCAGTTTTTGTGGTGACCGTTGAATTGTTCCGGCTTCTGCTTCTTTCCCGTTAACAAGTATCTTATAGTTACTTTCTTTGGCTTGAGACACCGCTTGCATCGGAACTTCCAATTGATAGCGGGCTGAGTCGAGCGTGGTTTTGTAGATTAAATTTCCGTCGAGTTCGACTTCCAGACTGGGTGATCCTGATAAATGTTCAACATCGACCAACAAAGGCTGCACGCGTTTTTTGCCTTTCTGCAATTCGTATCCAGCTGGTTTTACTGACCGGATAAAAACCTGATCGTTGGTTGTCAATACCACGCCATCAGGGCCTTCGAGTCGAACTTGGTCGAATACGACCCACGAACCTTCCAGTATGGTTATGGTTACACAATTTCCACCTTTTTTAATGATTTTATCGTTCACCGGAATTTCGAGAATTCGCTCAACTGATGCCGGAGTTGTTCCGGTAATTGAGGCGTCTGATGAACCTTTCAATAAAAATTTGGTTTGCTGTTCGTTGATGTTTACTTTCAAAAGTGATTTTTTCGAATGCGAATCAACTAAATCAACGACAAGTTTCCATTTTCCACCAGCCGGCATTTCTTTTATTCCGAATAGAATATTGACTTCGTGTGTGCGCCAGCCTGATGTTCCCCAGGTTCCGCCCCACGTGTCATCAGGTCCGGGTAATACATACGGAAAATCTACCGATGGAACAGACTTGCCGATAAGAAAATATCGGTCTTCGTATCCAAAATCTTTGCTGAGAAATTTTTTGTAGTCCGAAGGGCCTAAAGCCAGATCGGACGAAGAATTGTTGTTTTCACCAATGTGCCAGATTGTACCGGCGAATGCAAAGATGTTGCAAAACAAAAAAAGGAATGAAAGACTAATTGATTTACGCATAGTATTTTAATGTGTTTTTGGCAAACTAAAATGCAAAAGTTACAGAGTATGATGTTTTAAATTCCACTGTTTTTAGAAAACAAAATTAAAATTTGTTCATACATTTATTAATATGTGCAAACATATTTGTTTTTCAGCAATTGAATATTCCTTTGAATGGTGTTTTATATCATGTTTCCTAATTGATTTCTGATTTCGAAATGCCAATTCATTCTACTGATTAGCTATATTTTGATAATGAGTATTTTAAATGTGTAAACAAATAATGAAAAGATATCTGAAAATTAGCTCACCAAACATCTCCTGTTCCTTAAATCAAAATATGTCCATACATTTTAAAAATTGTTCGAGCTTGAATATTATATTTGTGCTGAACAACGATTGATTCCCAAATTATGAAACTCAAGATCGATCATAATAGTCCTACTCCTTTGCACTCGCAGGCCGAAAAATTGATTCGGGAATTAATTACCAAAGAAGAATATCAAAATGGGAAGCTGCTGCCCAGCGAGGTTGATCTTTCGCAACAACTGAGTATTTCAAGGAATACCTTGCGGCATTCCATCAACAAACTGGTAAACGAAGGATTACTGATCCGGAGAAAAGGATATGGGACTAAAGTTGCTCAGAAAGGAATATCGGGACGGGCCAAAAACTGGTTGAGTTTCTCTCAGGAAATGAAAGCACTGGGAATAACGGTCTGCAATTTTGAGCTTCACGTGGGCTGGCAGATTCCCAGCACCGATGTCGCTGCATTCTTTGGAATAAAGTCAGATACAAGAGTACTTACTTTAGAACGCCTTCGCGGAAAGGAAAATTTTCCCTTTGTTTATTTCATCTCCTGGTTTAATCCGGAAATCGGTATGACCGGGAATGACGACTTTAGCCGTCCGCTATACGAAATACTTGAAGAAAAATACAAAGTTAAGGCAACTCTATCCTATGAAGAAGTATCTGCGATTAAAGCAATTTCGTTCCTGTGCCAGAAACTTGAAATCAGCAGCGACGAACCTGTCCTTTTCCGAAAAAGATTTGTTTACGACGAGAATAAGCGCCCAATCGAATTTAATTTGGGGTATTACCGCGGCGATAGTTTTGTATTCACTGTTGAAAGCGAAAGGAAATAATTCAAAAAGGATTTCGGATTAACTCACGGTTTTGAATAATATTAAAGCCCTTTGGATTTGTGCTTTCCATTTTGACAATACGCCTAATCATTTTGTATGAAAACAAAAAAGCCCTGGTTTTCACCAGAGCTTTCTGAGTAGCGGGGGCCAGACTCGAACTGACGGCCTTTGGGTTATGAGCCCAACGAGCTACCAACTGCTCCACCCCGCAATGTATGTTTTATACGAATATAATCTTTTTTAGAACGTGCCTCGCTGTTCTGTTTAGCGGGTGCAAATATAGATGATGCAATCAGATTTTCCTAACGAGAACTGAAAAAAAATTAGGTTTATGTCTTTCTGCATCGTTAAAAAGTATTAATAAACTGCCCGACAGCTTCGTTTTCTGCAAATTCTTCTAATTTTGTTGTCCGAAAAACAGGGCGATGAACAGAAAGGAACTGCGAAAAAAAATATTTCAGATGCTGAAAGACCATTATCGTCTGATCATCTACAATGATTCGACGATTCAAACGGTCTGGAGCATCAAGCTCACCCCGATCACCGTGCTGACCCTGGGAAGTCTGGGTGCTATTCTTCTGATTCTTTTCACTACAGTTATCATTGCTTATACTCCTTTGCGCGAGAATATTCCGGGCTATCCGAGTGCCAAAGTCCGGCAGCAGATTCTCCGGAATTACATTCTGGTCGACTCACTCGAAAATGAAATCAAGAACAGGGACAATTATTTCGGCAAAATCAGGACTTTGTTTGAAGGTGGAGTTCCTTCCGATGAATTATCCGGGCCAGACTCGATCCAGAAAATGGGTGAAATAAAGTTCAAAAACTTCAATGCCGATTCTGTTTTCCAGGATAAACTGCTCGAAGAAAAACTCAATTTATCGATTCAACAAAATCCAAAACGATTGCCGAGCATTGCCAATATTCATTTTTTTACTCCCTTACGTGGATTAATTACCAACAAATTCAATCCCAAGACCGATCATCTGGCGGTCGACATTGTCGGGAAACAAAATGCCCGGATTTCAAGTGTCCTCGACGGAACAGTCATTTTTTCGGGATGGACTATGGATACCGGTTATTCTATATTTATTCAGCACGAAAATAACCTGATATCGGTTTACAAGCACAATGCCGAGTTACTTAAAAGTCTTGGTGACAAAGTAAAGGCGGGCGATGTTATTGCCATCATGGGCAATAGTGGCGAACTGACCACCGGGCCGCACCTTCATTTCGAGCTTTGGCACAACGGAACTGCTCTTGATCCCGAAACCTACATTGATTTTTAAACCTGCTATGAGAAAACGTGTCGCCATACTGGGATCAACCGGCTCAATTGGTACTCAAACTCTTGAAGTCATTTCCCAAAATCCCGAACATTTTGAAGTTGAAGTCCTGACTGCTAATAACAACATCGGATTGCTGATTGAACAGGCCAGACTTTTTCATCCCAATGTGGTAGTTATTTCCAATTCGTGCCATTACGATCAGCTTAAAGAAGCCTTGAAAGACGAACTGGTGAAAGTCTATGCCGGACGCGAGGCACTTCAACAAGTCGTACAAATGGAAACTATTGATGTGGTGGTAACTGCCATGGTTGGTTATTCGGGTCTGATCCCCACCATTAATGCCATAAAGGCCGGGAAAGATATTGCCCTGGCCAATAAAGAAACGATGGTGGTTGCCGGTGAAATCATTAACCAACTGGCGATTGAAAACCGGGTTAATATATATCCGGTCGATTCTGAACATTCGGCCATTTTTCAATGTCTGGTCGGCGAGTTCAACAATCCGGTCGAAAAAATTTACCTCACCGCTTCCGGAGGCCCGTTCAGGGGATTTTCGTTGGAACAACTGGCGCTGGTAACCAAAGCAGATGCCCTGAAACACCCAAACTGGGACATGGGCGCTAAAATTACTATCGACTCGGCCTCCATGATGAATAAGGGATTTGAAGTGATCGAAGCTAAATGGCTTTTTGGTCTGAAACCCGAACAAATTGATGTTATTGTACATCCGCAGAGCATTATTCATTCCATTGTCCAGTTCTGTGACGGGTCGATGAAATCACAGATGGGGCTTCCAGACATGAAATTACCGATTCAGTATGCCCTGAATTTTCCAGACCGGCTTCCATCGACCTTCAAAAGGTTCAATTTTCTGGATTACCCGAAACTGACATTCGAACAGCCAAATACAAAAAATTTTCGTAATCTTGCACTCGCTTTTGAGGCCCTCAATCAAGGTGGAAACATGCCTTGCATTTTGAATGCCGCCAATGAAGTTGTGGTTCAGGCTTTCCTGAACGACAAAATCAGTTTCCTTCAAATGCCTGAAATCATTGAAGAAGCCATGCAAAAAGCAAGTTATATCAAAAAACCGGTTTTGGATGATTATATTCAAACCGATAAAGAAGTCAGGATTATGACTTCAGCCCTGGTGAAAAGTGGGGCAAAGCAAACAATTTAATAACAGAAAAATTACCTGATGGAAGTAGTACTGATAAAAGCTGCTCAACTTATTCTGAGCCTGTCCCTGCTGGTTATTATTCATGAGTTCGGGCATTTTCTTCTTGCCCGTGCTTTCAAAACCAGGGTTGAAAAGTTCTACCTTTTTTTTGATCCATGGTTTTCACTTTTTAAAGTTAAAAAAGGCGATACAGAATATGGAGTCGGCTGGTTGCCTTTGGGCGGTTATGTGAAAATTTCAGGAATGATTGATGAGTCGATGGACAAAGAAGCCATGAAGTTACCTCCTCAACCGTATGAATTTCGCGCTAAAAAATCGTGGCAGCGTTTACTGATCATGGTTGGCGGCGTGTTGATGAATTTTATTCTGGCTTTCATTATTTATATTGGTATTTTATATGCCTGGGGCGAGCAGTACCTGCCCACTTCAAATGTTAAATATGGTATCGAAGTTGATTCAACCGGACAGAAAATTGGGCTTCAGAATGGCGATAAAATAGTATCGGTAGCCAATATGCCGGTTGAGGATTTTCGTAAAATTATTTTTACCGTTATGCTGGAAAAAGCGCAAACTATACAGGTTGAGCGTAATGGACAAAAAATGGATGTTGAGATATCGGACGACGATTTGGCTATGCTGATCAAAAGCAAGAGTGGGGTTCTATCTTTCCGTATACCTTTTAATTATAAAATTGCCCGGTTTGGAAAAAACTCTGTGGCCAAAGAAGCCGGGCTAAAAGAAGAAGATGAGATTCTCGGAATGAATGGACATCGCTACGAATACAACGACCAGTTCAAAACAGCCTTGCGCGACAGTATCGGGAAATCAATTTCCCTGGACGTAATGCGTGGCGGAAAAGAAATGTCGTTTGCTATGGTAGTCCCGAATGACGGCGCTTTGGGCATTCAATTGAATCTGGATTTGGAAAAAATATTTGAATTTAAGACCATCAAATACGGAATTCTGGAGTCCATTCCCGCCGGAATAAGCAAAGGTTTTAATACACTTAATGATTACCTGAAGCAATTTAAACTTATTTTCTCCCCTAAAACCAAAGCCTACGAAAGTCTGGGCGGTTTTATATCGATCGGAAATATTTTCCCGGGCATGTGGAACTGGTATTCATTCTGGAATATGACGGCCCTTCTTTCGATCATTTTGGGGGTTATGAATTTATTACCAATTCCAGCACTCGATGGTGGTCATGTTCTTTTTCTCCTTTTTGAGATGATTACAGGCCGCAAACCAGGTGATAAATTTATGGAATATGCCCAGATTGTTGGTATGGTAGTTCTTCTCGCGCTTGTTTTATATGCCAATTTGAATGACGTTTATAAACTCTTTAAATAAATGTCTGAAGAAATAAATTTTGTTACTTTTGCAAAAACCATTTAAACATTAATAGTATGAATTTATCGATTATTGCCGGTGTTATTGGTCCTCAGGAGCTTATTGTGGTTTTGGTGGTCGTTGTACTTTTATTCGGCGGAACCAAAATTCCTGAATTAATGAAGGGTTTAGGAAAAGGGATTAAAGAATTCAAGAATGCTTCCAAAGCGGATGATGACGAACCCAAAAAGGACACTGAAAAGCTTGAGAAATAATACGAAAGAATCCCGCCACCCTGCGGGTTTTTTTTTGCCCCGATGAAAAATGTACTTGATCGGGTTATTAAAACTATCTGGTAAGGTTTTTGATACGGAACGTCGTACCAATAAAGAATAATTCCATGAAACGAATAATTAACCATCTGACCACTCTGGTTATTTTGTCTTTTGTTGTGTTTTCGTGCAATATACCTGGTGGTAAAAACGAAACTATTACCGGAAAGGCCGGGGATGTGGTCGTTGTTATCGGAAAAGAAACCTGGAAAGGGCAACCCGGCTCGCTGATTCGCGAAATTATGGCCCAATCCGTTTCGTCGTTACCTCAGGATGAACCGATGTTTAAATTAATCGACGTTCCGCCGGATGCATTTATCAAACTATTTAAAACCAACCGGAATGTGCTGACTGTAAAAATATCTTCTACATTTACCGAATCGAAGGTTGAATTTGCCACTGACACCTGGGCTTATCCTCAGGCTGTGATTAACATTCAGGCCGAATCTCCTGAAAGATTTGAGGAAGTGTTTAAAGCCAACAGCGATAAGATTCTGGGATATTTTCTGAAGGCAGAAAAGGAACGTCTGAAAAAGATTTACCTTGATTCGCACGAAAAAGCAACTTATAACACGCTGCTCGAAGATTTCAAGATCAAGCTTTATGTCCCGACAGGGTTTAAGATGGTAAAGAAGGATTCAGATTTTGTTTGGCTTAGATACGATACCCCACTGATTACTCAAAATGTGGTGATTTACAGTTATCCGTATGATTCAGACAGTACCTTCACCGAGAAATTTCAACTTGGCAAGCGAAATCTGTATATGAAGAAACATATACCAGGTCCCACAACCGGAAGCTATATGACCTCTGAAATGGAATTGCCTTTCGATTTTAATATTCTGAAATACAATGGAAATTATGCCTCGGAGTTGCGTGGATTGTGGAAAGTCGAGAATGATTTTATGGGAGGGCCGTTTGTTAGCCTTTCGGTACTCGATGCGAGCCGTCGCCGCGTGATTACTGTTGAAGGAAACGTATATGCACCTAAAAACGACAAGCGTAACTATTTGCGCCAGGTTGAAGCAATGGTTTATTCGCTTGAATTTCCCAATCAGAAAGTTAACGACAAAATCACTAAACAACTGGAAAGCGGAAATTAGGATTGTGCAAAGTGGTTAAAATCTAAAATATCATCACAATGACAAGTGGGTGTTTCTGTTATTTGGAGTGTACTGGTTATCTTTACTGTAACTTTTAGTAGCTTCAGTTTTAGAAATTCTAAAGATCAAATAGCAAAATCTATTGTCAAACAGACGTTTCCCTGAAACTAAACTACAGACATTTCTGTAAATGCATAAAACCAAAAATGAAAGGAGTCGATTATGTCTGACAGTGTTTACAAAATCATTGAACTGGTAGGTACAAGCAGCGAATCGTGGGAAAAAGCTGCTGCCAATGCAATTGCTAAAGCTTCCGAAACTCTGCGCGAACTTCGTATTGCCGAGGTAAGTGCCATGGACATGAACATTAAAGATGGCAAAATTGAAAGCTACCGGACCAAAGTGAAGGTATCGTTCAAGTTTGAAGGCCACCACTAGCCAGATCATTATTGAATGAAAGGAAACAAACAGGACGAACTCGTTTATCGGGTTCGTCTTGTTTGTTTGAGCTCAAAATAAAATCAACCCGGATTTTAAGCCAATCTTAAGAATAGCCTAATCATTTCTGAATCCGGTGCGCATAATCTTTGTAAATAAAAAATCTAGAGCTATGATTTCAGCAACACACCTTCACGCCATGATTATTCATTTCCCGATTGCCCTCCTGATGGCAGGCTTTCTTTCGGAAATAATCGCGTTTTTTTTTAAGAAAGAGTTCTTCAGTCAAGCAGCCTTTTACCTTTTGATACTTGGCGCTTTGGGAGCCTCTGCGGCATATCTTACTGGCAGTTTTGCCGGCGAAGGTATTGAAGAAGGCCCTCTCAAAAATCCGATGGAATTGCATGATCAGGCTGCAACATTTACACTTTTACTGGCCATTATCACTGCATTATTTCGGATTGTTGTTTTCTATTTCAAGTACAACCGCTCCTGGGTCAAATGGGTAGGTATCCTTTATTTACCGCTTTGGTTGGGTCAGTAGCCAGAACAGGGTTCCTGGGTGGTCAATTGGTATATAGTCATGGAGCAGGTGTTCAATTAGTGCTTCCGATTTTAATAATGCCGGTGACGTTGATTAATTGCTTTCTGTATCTTTGAGTCATAACCAAAAGAAATTTCAAAGATGCGAATTCTAATCGTTGAGGATGAGACTTCTATCTCCAATTTTATCAGGGATGGATTGGAGGAAGAAGGTTTTGCTGTTGATGTGGCCGACAACGGTAAAAAAGGTCTGCAGTTTGCCATGGATAACCTTGAAGAATATGATGTAATCTTGCTCGACTGGATGTTACCCGGGATGAGCGGAATAGAAATCTGTCGCAACATCGGGTCGAAAATAAAGTAGTTCCCATCATATTTTTGACGGCGAAAGATACGGTCGATGATGTTGTTTTTGGTCTGGGAACAGGAGCCAACGATTACATTCGAAAACCTTTTTCATTTGAGGAACTGTTGGCCCGAATCCGGGTACTGATGCGAAAAAACGAAACAGAATCGACTGTTTTTGCGGTTTCAGAAGTAGAAATGAATATTGAAAAGCACACGGTGACCAAAAAAGGCGTTCAGATTGAACTTACCCAGAAAGAATTTTCATTGCTCGAATACTTTCTCCGAAATAAAGGGAAAGTCTGCCGCAGGACACGGATCATAGAAAAAAGTATGGGACATTCATTTTGATTATGACAATTCGGTGATTGATGTCTATATCAATGCTCTGCGTAAAAAACTTGATGAACCCGGAGAACCATCGATCATTACGACCATCAGGGGAGTAGGGATATAAAATTGAAGATAACGAATGACTTTGAAATTTAAAAACCGTATCGCGCTCTTTAATACCTTGGCTGTTGCATTTACTACAGTCTTGGTTTTCCTTTCCATTTATCTGGTTGTATACAAAACTGCCTATGCCCATTTGGATGATGATATTTTGCTTGAGAAGGAAGAGGTTTTTAGTAACCTTGACTGGCATCGCGATCAATTATCATCAAAAAATGCCGGAATGGATGAGGCTGAGCACAGCCAGGTTGAGGTAAACCCAACATTTCTTCAGATTGCAGATTTAAAAGATAAAGTTATTTTCGTTCTACTAATTTGCCGGGAAACCAGATTCTGAGTAATCCGAATAGAAATCAGGGACCTTTTTACAACGTAAAATCAACAATCAACGGGTAAGGACTCGGGTACTTTCTGATTTGTAATGAGGCTGGTGTAAACATTGGGCAACTGACTATTGCCGTTTCGCAGCAGGAATCGTATAACATCCTTAATAATTTGATCTGGGTATTGCTGATCAGCTTTCCACTTGTATTGATTGTGCAATTCGTAGCTTCTTCGCTTGCTGCTTCAAAAGCCATTGAACCTGTCAATCAACTTATTTCTTTGGCATCTGGCATCAGCGATTCAAACATCAGTACCCGTCTGGTTTTGCCGAACATCGGGATGAACTTTATCAACTGACTAAAACCATTAACGAATTGCTTGCTCGCATCGAAATAAGCATGTTACAGCAAAAGCAGTTCACGAGCGATGCTTCACACGAAATCCGTACACCTCTTGCTGCCATCAGGGGAACACTTGAAGTGCTGATACGGAAACAGCGTGAACCCCTGGTTTACAAGGAAAAAATTGCAGGAACAATCAAGAAGTCGACCGGCTCGATGCTCTGCTCGAACAATTGCTTCAACTGGCCCGGATTGATTCAAGTACAGCTGCCCGGAATGAAACCGTTTGTCTGGCAGAACTTGTTTCCTTTGCTGAAAAAAAATGGAAAAAACAGGCATCCGAAAAGAAAATAACTCTTCAGCTTAGTATTCTGAAGATGTTACTGTGATGGGGGATCGGCTTTATCTTGAATTGATACTTGACAACCTGTTAAATAATGCCATCAAATATGGAAATGTGGAGGGTAATGTTTTTCTTACATGGAATGAAACTTCTAAACACTTTCGTGTCAAAGATGATGGCATTGGCATTTCAGCAAAAGATCTTCCCCATATTTTCAACCGTTTCTATCGGGCCGATGAATCCAGAAATTCATCAGTAAAAGGAAATGGACTTGGACTTTTCCATTGTAAAAAAATTAGCTGACCTGCAAGGCATTGAACTCTCGGCAGAAAGCTGGCCAGGTAAAGCAGCACTTTCTCTTTACGTTTCCATTTGATTTATTAAGCTGATTTTAAGAATAGCTGAAGGAAGTTTGAATATATGCTCGTGCATATTTGTACCATTAAATAAACTTCAAAACAATACAAAATGAAAAAGACATTATTCGTTATTCTTGTTGCATCAGCAGTTGCAATCGTAGTGCTCCCATCGTTACAAGTAATACTGAATTACAGAAAAAAACCGTATCACAGACTGTCGCTTTAGATTCAAAATCCGTTAATCTTCAAACTTGCAGGATGCTTTTAAAGGCGAATCCACTGCAAGCGCGAAGTATGCTGCATACAGTAAAAAAGCAGAAGAAGAGGGCTACCACGAAATTGCCATGTTGTTCAAAGCAGCCTCCAAATCCGAAAAAATTCATGCCACAATCACAAAGCCGTTTTAGGCGAATCCGGTCAGAAAGTTCCGGAAATTAAACCTGAATTTACAGTAAAATCGACCAAAGAAAATTTGAAAGATGCTATCGCCGGCGAGGGTTACGAAGTTAGCACCATGTATCCCGAATTTATGACCAATGCAAACACGGCAGGAAACCAACTCGCTCTGGTAAGTTTAAATTATGCATACAAAACTGAGCAAAACACAAAGTTTTTTATGAAAAAAGCGTAGCTGCTTTGGAAGGAAAAACAGTGAAATCTTTACCAACCATTTATTACGTTTGCCCAACCTGTGGAAACACTTATGATACAACTCCACCGAGTCGTTGCGGAATTTCTATGACCGGAAGTGAAAAATTTTGAAAATTGTTGATCTCAATAGTTAGGAAAAAGTTAGTTTCAAGCATGAACGAAGGCCGTCTCAAAACTCTGTTTTGAGACGGCCTTTCTTTCTTGTATTATTTGCTCAAAAGCTTTCCAATTGCTGAATGTGGTCGGTATTGATAATATCAATATTCCAGTTTTTGAAAAGTTGCCATACTTCGGGATTGGTCAGGCGCATTCCAGAAACGTATTGGAAGCTTGAGCTTATGAACTGAATCAATCACTTGTTTAAGTTTTTGAGATCGTTTGACGGAATGTTTCCTTTGCCTTTCACGAAGTATGATTGGCCAGGTTATCGCTGAACAAAGTCATCCGTTTCAACTGTTTTTCGTTGTAAGGCAGGTTGAGAAGTCCCATCGAGAAAATAAATTCAGGATAATCGTCAAATTTTTGAGGGTCAGGACGGTTGCCCCGAAATGACGACTTTTACAGCGTTTGGATTGACTGCCGGATCAAATACGTCCGGTAATTTTTTCAGTTTTCGGCTAACGTACTCAACGTGGGTTCAAAGGGCGTTTTCAGGTCGATAAGCAGTTGAAAAGTTTCCTCAGAATCTTTCCACGCTTTTCCTTTGTTTTCCTAAATCTTGAAATAATCGGCTGAATATAAAGTGCGTCGAGTGTTCGTTCCGGCGTGATCTGGTCGCGGTTGTGGGCAACAAACAGCTCGCCGTTTATTTCCCAGATATCAGCCTCAATCGATCCAAAGTGAGCATTGTATGCCAACACGAACGGAACTTTTTGTTCGTAATCGTTGTGCGAGTGGGCATTCAGCGTGGAATAACTAATTTGAGCAGATAGAATGCTGTAAAAAAAGACAGGCAGCAAAGTCAGTAGCTTTCTCATAAACATTTGGTCTTAATTATTTGGTCCGTACAACCAGTTCCGTTCCTGTCAACCCTTCCGATTCTGCTTTCAACTTTATTTCGCCTGAAACTCCGTTTGGTCTCAAAATAACGAGGCCCCGCCCGCGGAAACTGTTTACCCGCGGCTGACGGAAGCTTTTCATGTCGGTCGGATTGCCATTTTCAACGGCAGCCAGTTCTCCTGCTCCTTCAACTTTAAACTGAACGGGCAATACGGCATCGGGGACCAGATTCCCCGCTTCGTCGGTTATTTCAACGGTAACATACGAAAGGTCGTTCCGGTCAGCTTTAATTTCAGTACGGTCGGCAGTCAGTCTTATTTTTGCTGATTTTCCTGTTGTTTTCAACGTTTTTGGTTTCCATTTCCTTGCCATCTTTCAGCGCGATAGCTTTCAATTCACCGGCTTCGTAGGGCAATTCAAAACTGGCGGTCAACTTGCTTTCTGCTGAAACTGGTTTAGTGCCAATTACTTTTCCATTCAGTTCCAATCTGACTTCAGGATAGCTGGAATAAACATTCACCTGAAGTTTTTTGACCTTCGCTGTCTGCCCAGTTCCAGCTTTGCTGTTCGTCGGGCCAGCCCCAGAAACTCACAATTTCCTGCATTCCCGAAGGAATTGGCGCATGGACTGCCATTTCGAGCTTGCTTGATTTTCCAGACCACATCGCGGAAATAGGACTGTGGTTTTTTGAAGCCGCAAATGTCGATGTCGCCGCAATAGGAATTGTACCACGGCCAGCCCGGTGAAAAACTGCGGTTTGTCTTTGGGGGATGCGATCAATGCGTGACCAATGCCCGATTCGCCCAGGTAATCCATCGCCGTCCATACAAAATCGCCCAGCACAAACGGATGTTTTTCAACCATCTGCCAGTTTTTCGAAACGCTTCTTTGGCGACTGACTCGGTTCCGACCATCATCCGTTGCGGAAATTTTTCGTGATCGCTTTCATAGCGTTTCCACTGGTAGTTGTAACCACCCACGTCCAGCAACGCAAAGGCTGGTGCCGTGTCTTCCCACGGTCGTCCTTTATGATCCCAGAATTCGCAGATGGCAGCGGTAACAGGGCGCGTTGTATCAATATTTTTGATGATTGCACTCAGATTTTTTGTGATTTCAAGACCTGAAGAATCGGCCCGTTCCGGGATCTCGTTGCCAATGCTCCAGATGATCACCGACGGATGATTGCGGTCACGTAAAATCATGGCTTCCAAATCACGTTGATGCCATTCGTCAAAATAGCAGTGATAATCTTCCGGATTTTTGGGGCGTTGCCAATGGTCAAATGCTTCGTCAATTACTAAAACACCCAATCGGTCGCAGGCATCCAGAAACTGTTTGGACGGCGGATTATGACTGGTACGAATGGCGTTGAATCCAAATTTTTTCATCAGTTCCACCCGTCGTTCCTCGGCACGGTCGATGGTTGCGGAGCCCAGCGGACCATTGTCGTGGTGCATGCAGCCGCCTTTTAGCAAGACTTGTTTGCCATTTAGCAAGAAACCTTTTTCGGCGCTGAACTCAAGGGAGCGAATTCCGAATGTGGTAGTTTGACTGTCAACCAGTTTCCCGCCGAAACTAACTTCGGTAAAAACCTGATAAGTTTGGGTGATTCGACCGACCAGAGTGCAGGATTTAGAACTTCGAAGATTTGTTCGGTCTCAGCTTTAGGATCTTTCAAAGGATCAGTAGTCGTTTTTGCTTCGCTGATTAATTGTCCTTCAGGTGAAATAAGGCGGGAATTAATTTTTAAATCACCGGAATCAGTAGTTTCGTTTTCAACCTTGATTTTAAGCTTGACAAAAGCTTTTTCGGCACTCACTTCCGGAGTAGTCACAAAAATTCCCCAACCCGGAATATGCAGTTTCCCGGTTACAATCAGATTTACGTGGCGGTAAATTCCTGATCCGCTGTACCAACGGCTGTTTTTGCCGTTGTTGTTCACTTTTACGGCGAGAACATTCTGTTCTCCTGCAGGTTTCAGATGAGGAGTCAGATCAAAATAAAAAGGTGTGTAGCCATAAGGATGAACTCCAAGAGAATGTCCATTGATAAAGACTTCTGAATTCATATAAACGCCATCGAACAGGATTTGCACTTTTTTGCCTTCCGAAGATTGGTCGAGCGTAAATGCTTTGCGGTACCAACCTGTTCCTCCAAGCACATTTCCGGTGGAACCTTTCCCCTGACTGTCTTCAGAGAATGGGCCTATCTGTTTTTTTCCCTCAACTGTAGGTAAATCTTCGATGCTCCAGTCGTGCGGGAGGTCGAGCGAGCGCCATTGTGAGTCGTCGAATGCGGCGGTTTCAGCGCCCGGGGCATCACCCAAATGGAATTTCCACCCGGAATCGAAGTTCTGTTCCCGTTGGGGTAAATTATTTTTTGAACTGTTACACGATGTAAATGCAAGAACAGTAAACAACATCAGCAGTCGAATCTGCTTGTGGCAGGAAAGTTTTGAGGGCAGTTGTTTTTTCATGGTCAGATATATTTTTGTCGGGTTAGTTTTGAGATTTTACCACTTATCAGTCCGGAAAGGAGCCAACGGCAATCCTTCCGAGCTGAATACATCAGGCATGGTGGTGTCGTCGAAACAGAAACGGATTGCAACCGGAGCATTTACCAGCTTGGAAGAAAGAACAATTGTATTTCCATCCATTTTGGCAGTTGCCGATACAAAATTCTTGTCTTCTCCGGCAATCAGGAATCTTTCCGGAGTTTTGCCGGTACATTTTAAACCAGTCAATACATTGTTGAAAGTCAGGCGAACTTTGTCTTTTTCAACCTGCATGGATTGATATGCCGGGCTTTTGTAAGCACCAACGTTTTGTTTGTAGATTTCGGCCAGGGCATAATTAGCCAGACGTTTACCAACATCCAGTTTGTTTTTCGGGTGAATATCCTTGATGTTGTCAACCAGATCGGAAATCCCCACCATCCCGGTATTGGAAACTGTTTTGGTTATCTGTTCCTGTTGTTCGCGCAGGTATTCGGATGTTCCTTTGCTACCGTAGTCGTAAGGTGCAATCTGAACCAGATAGAACGGGAAATCTTTTTTGAAGTCAGTGCGCCAGTTTTCAATCATGGTTTTCATCAGTAACGAATAGATTGGATAATTGGAGCAGTTTGCTTCACCCTGGTACCAGATAGCGCCTGCAATTCCATAGGGAATAATCGGTGAAATCATCGAATTATACAGGGTTCCGGCAGCACTGGGCCACCATGCAAAGTTTTCGGTAACTTTAGATTTGTTTAGAACTGGATCATTTTCGATGCGGCTTTTTTCAATCCAAACTTCGGCAGGAGTTCCTCCCCATGCCGAAACAATGATTCCAACCGGAACATTTAGTTTCTGTTGCAATTCGCGGGCGAAGAAATAGCCCGTTGCACTGGTGCTACGCATTGTTTCCGGAGTGCACTCGGTCCAGGTGGCGTTACAGTTTTGCTGTGGATAGTTTGCCCCGATTTTCTGCACGTGGAAAATCCGGATATTCGGATTATTGGCTTTGGCAGCTTCTTCTTCACCATTAATCAGCTTCCAGTTTACACTCATTTCCATGTTTGACTGGCCGCTGCAAATCCAGACTTCACCCAGCATGACATTTTTTAGCTCAAGCCGACTGCTGCCCAAAATCTGAATAGAGTAGGGGCCTCCGGCTCCAATGGTTTTAAGGGTGGTTTTCCATGCTGATGTATTGTCGGCTTTCACTTTGATGGTGTCTTTGCTATTCCAGCCAGCTACAATCCGGACGGTTTCCGCCGGATCAGACCAGCCCCAGATGGCTACCGTGGAGTTTTGCTGCAAAACCATATTGTCGGCAAATACCGATGGAAGGATGATTTTCGCAAACAGGTTGGGGGCGAGCGCGAAAAGAATCAGGAAGGTTAAAGAAGCTTTTTCATGTTTATATACTTTTTGTTTTTGTTTATCAAGTCCGTTCGCTAAAGCCGAACGGCAAAGGATATTCTCTATTTTATAAGGTTGCCTGTGTTATTGAAAACTGCGACTGAAAACCGATCTCTTTGTCCTAATAGCTCCATTTATCCTGCCAGTAAAGTTTCGGTGCATCGTTTTCAAATCTGATCGGTAGCCAAATGTACCGGCCATCAATCGGATTATCCGGTGTCCAGCGGTCGCCCATAAAGATGTAACTGTCTTTTTTGCCATGAACCTGCAATACGAAAGTACTTTGTGAATGGAAAGTCAGTTCCGAATCTTTGCCAACAGCCGGATTGCCAAGTTCTGTCCAAGTTCCGAAAATCTGATCAGCAACGGCTGAACGGGCAGCATTGGGAGCCCATCCGGTGCAGCCAGAGGCAATAATGTAATATTTGCCATTGCGTTTAAACAGTGTTGCACCTTCCATGTACCGTCCAATAAATACGCGAAAGTACTGTCCGGAGTAAGTCAGGTAATCATCGCTGAGTTTCGAAATATGTAACGTGCTGTTCTCTTCGGAAGAATAAATGTGATAGGCTGAACCATCGTCGTCAACAAACAGGTTCATATCGCGGGCCATCTGCCCGCCTTTGAAATCACGGCCCAGCAAATTGACCGAATCGACAGGGGCAGGGAGGCAGCCTTTCCCGCCACAGTACGAATCTTTAACGGTTGGCGCAACCGGTTTTTTATGACAGGGCTGAACGTTCACCGGCCAGTAACCTGCATTGGGCCGGAAACTGTTCACGAAAGCAAACGGACCGGTGGGTTTTTCACTTACGGCTCCGCTTCGGGCGGCATGATAGCCTTTGCCTTTCAGTTCGAGGTGAAACCACATCACAAATTTTTGGTTTTTGCGTTGTAAATCACCTTTGGACGTTCAAGCACACAGCCTTTGGTAATGTCGCTTGCCTGATCGGTTTCATCTACTTTCAGGGCAATGCTTTCGTCTTTCCAGTTGTACAAGTCTTTTGATGAATAGCAGCTTACACCAACTTGTGCTGAATTGCCTATTTTCCCGGCATTTTATGCTCGCCATACCAATAGTAAAACCCTTGTAGTAAAGAATTCCTCCACCGTGGGCATTAATGTGAACGCCATTGTTGTCGTTCCAGATTTCGCCGGGAGTAAATTGTTTGACTTTTTGTGCGTTTAAGCTAAGGATACTGCATAGTGCAAGTAAAAAAAAGGAAGTTTCAGAATCATTAAGGTTAGGTTTAGGTTTTATTTAATCGAATGGTAAAGTTAAAATCTTGAGGAGAGGAAAAGACAAATACTTTACCACATCCCCATAATTCCTCCTGAAAGAGCGAACAATACGATATAAAAACCGGCATCAATTGCCAGCAGTTTCAGCGAGCGGTTGGCAAATAGGTAGGTAGGGCTGTCATGGCAGGTAGAATAAAAAATGGCTGAAAGGAATAAGCCTACATGCAGCCCATTGTGCCAGCCTGAGCCTACAACCAGTCCGCTCAATCCGGCCAAAGTGAGAAAATGAACGACTGCCGTTCCTCCAAAAATGAGCGGGATGTTCAATTTTCTTGTCGAGCGTTGGTTTGTTTTCGGCAGTCCAAGTTTTGCCGAACAGGAATTTTTGGTGCCAGGCAGCGCCAAATGCAAACGAAACAATGGTCATCACAATGACCGGAATCCAGTGGATGTTTGGAATTAAGGTTGATAAATTCATAACTCGGATTTATTTAAATGATTTAGATAGAATCTGAATCTACTATTGTTTGCTTTGGTACCTCCGAAATGGAAAATTTACTTTTTGATGACCACCACCCAATCTTTTCCATCATTTTTAGGAGGCATTCCCAATGAATTTTTTTCACCTCCGGTTAGTGTTTTGAGCGACCCGTCCTGAAATTTTCCTCCGGTGCGCGGATTAAACCATTTGATCGTATATTTTCCTTTGGGCAACGAAATCCGGGCGGCTTCAGCTGTTGGAAGATAAACCACATAAACTTCATCCGGTTTAGCCAAACAATAGGCTCCGGCTGGTTCGATCAGTCCGTTGGCTGCTTTCATTTCAGCAAGAGGAAGGTTGTTCATTAAAAAATCTGTCGCAATTTTGGTTTGTTTCCACCACAGTTCACGACTGCGAAAATCTTCACACATCAAGTCGTTATGCGGGTAACGATAACCGAAATACCATTCGGCTCCGGAAGCTCCAGCCATCAGGCTACCCCACAGGGCAAAATGACGAACAGTGTCGTGCTGCGCATCAAACTGATCGGGCATAACGCCTTTGTGAGCCGGACCAAGTTCGTCGAGCATAACCACCCACGTTTTTTTTGTTTGGGCCGATTCTGTCACAAAATGGGCGATGCGTTCATTGATGTTTTCAACATTACCGATTTGCATCGACGGTCCATCCAGCGATTTGAATCCCAGCAACGGATTGAGTATTTTGTCCTGATGTTCCTTGTCGGAATGCGTGTGAACCACGACAAAGTTGGGGTAGGGGTTCACCAGTTTCAGGTAATTGGCCATGTCTTTGCGCATCTGATCGGTTTGTCCAACGGGAGTCCAGTCGGCCGGACCGTTTTCCTCACCCATGTTCCAGGTCACGCCGAGGTGGTGTCCGAATCGTGCCACCAGTTCGCGCAGATAAACTTTTCGCTGAACACCGGTGTATCCGCCATCGAGCAAACATTCGTTTTCGGTTTCCTGAAGCACCAGGTGAATCATCATTCCCAGACGGTCCATGTGATCAAAAACCAGGTCCCATTGTGCCAGTTTGGAGCAGTCGAAACGGTAGCGTTCATCGTGGTCGGAGTATGGCCACACATCTTTGCCGTCGCCCTGGATATTCATTGTGAGCATGTATTGCGAATTGACTCCTTGTGATGCCAGGTAATTCAATGCGCCAATGATGCCCTTGCCTTTTCCTCCCTGCCAGATCGGGTCGCCGGGTTTCCAGTCGCGGATATGCGTTTCGTATTTGTGGCAGCTTTCCTTCGGATTGGCTTCTCCTTCGCGGATCACGGCTTTATTCCCGAACCGGTAAGTCTGGTCAAAATCGGTGTAGGCCAGAAAATTCTCAGGACTGTCGGCTCCATTCTTCAGAAAATATTCACCTGTTCCGCTGAATCTCAGGTAACGATCGCCGGTGCAAATAATTCGTCCTTTGGATTGAAATCCGGGCGCCGCAGAATCGGTTTCGGCTATTTGAAACGAACCTGCAAGGCCATCAGGAGCAAGTACTTTTCCATCATTAATCTCGTCACTGATGGATATGTTTTTACCGCTTCTGAACGAAACACGGTAATTCCAGGTGCCGGCTTCATCAGGCACAAAATTAACCTGCCATTGATTCCCGGAGATGGCTGAAGTTTCGGCAGCATTTCCATCTGCAGCAAAGAATCCGGGGACTTTGTATGATTTGCTTCCATTTGTAAACGTGACTTCCAGCTTGTAATCGAGAAACGGATTGGGGCGGAAATCAGTTTCGCTGCATTGTGGCCCATCGAACAGCAGATGGAGGATATGCCATTTAGTGAGTTCACCTATAATTTTCGGAGACTGTGCAGCAAGCATGGCGCAGAGACCAATCAGAAGAGCAAAAGTCAGGGAAAGTTTTTTCATAATGAACCTGGTTTAGTTGAACTTGAACCAAAAATAGCATAAAATCCAGGAAGAACAGAACTGGTTAGGTTTGTTATTCACTTTTGTTTCCAAATGCACCGGTAATTGAATCGCCGGTTGGGAGCAGTATCCCCGTCGGTGCACAACGAAAGAGGGTCTTTCAGATCGGCAGGGTTATCGCTCCACTTGAAATCGAAGGTGAACATATTCCCGGTTAAATTCAACATCTTTCTGGGTACGGCAATCTCGATTTTATTTCCATCATGCCGATAGTTTAGCCGGGCATGCTCAACCCAGGGATTATCCGTTTGGGTCGAATCGTACCGCATCAATACTGTTGTATTGTCGTCGACCACTTTTTTGTTGATCAGGAAATCATATCCATACCAGCCGGTGTTGTGATTGTGATCGGCATCGATCAGCAGCAACATCCAGTTGTTACCGGTATGTGGTGTCAGGAAGTCGGCTGTTTCAGCATAGAAATACACCTGGTTTTTATCTGCTGCGACCTTACTGGTCAGGATATCGTTTCGCCCTGAATTGTTGATGTAGTGCAAGCCCCCGTATCCGTTACTGTCGCGGTGAAAGGTGTCTCCTTTGGTATCGCGGTATTCCGTTTTCACCAGGTTCCAGTCAGCAAAATTTCCATTTATTTTTATCCGGGAGAATCCCTGCAACTCAGGTATTGGTCGGATACCTTTGTATCGCCGGATATTCTGGGCCATCTGCATGTAATAATTGTCCGTATATCCGCCTTTCATTGGCTGAATGCACCGGTTGAATTCAGAATTGTACTGATCGACAAAAAAGAACGGATTGTCTCGTCCCAGCCAGCGAGTGGTACCGTTGCCTTTCGGCTGGTATTTACCGGCTGTCCATTCGTTCCAGTCGTTGATGTATAGAAATTCAGGATCGGCCTGTATGGCTTCATCCCATCGCTCCTGAAAATAAATGCCGTAACCTTCAGGATTTTTCACCGTTTTCCCCAGCCAGGGAACGTAAGCCGGTTCAGGCAAATCATATTCGTTCAGTTTGGGCTCACCCTTTGCGCGTGACCAGGATTTGCCGACACCCATGTTCTCTTTAGTCATGGTAACCGGATGTTGTGCCGGAGTAACCGCAGCCTCTTCGCGTTTCCCCTGATGGGTCGAAAGCAGCTCTTCGGGTTTCAATGCTTTCACTTTCGGATCGGCCATGCTGTAGCCAAAACTCCAGTTGTCTTCCGTTCCAACATAGCGTTTCCCGCCCCATTCGTAATAACCCCACCACATGGTCCGATGGGTAAAAAAGTCTTTCACCTCTTTGGTGTAATCTTTATAAAATTCTTCTGTGTAATCCTGATTGCCAAAATGCGGGTTGTTCGGGTCGGTTTTGGCAGCCGGATTAAAATGCGGATTGCGGTTTTTTACGCCACCTCCATTGGCATCAACCGCCGGATTGCCGTTGTACAGCAGGAGAGGCTTGTCATCCCAGTAAAACCAAAGGTCCGGAAAGCGTGCATTTTGATAGATCCGGTCATAAAGGTCTTGTACAACAGTAATTACCGGACCATTGAATGCCCAAAAACAAAATTTCGGCACTTTGTTGCCTTCGGCTTTCATTTTCTGCATGGTGCTGAAAATAACTTCCCATTCATCCCAGTACCTCACAGCATTGGTTACATCCATCACCAGCACATCAACCCCGGCGTCGGCCAGCATCGACATGTCTTTCCTAATCACATATTCATCCTGGCTGAGAAAATACCCCGTTTCAGGCTCGCCCCAGTGATACGAACCGTCTGTCCAAAGCGGATGTTTGGCATCCAGTCGGGTTTTCGGGTCTGCGTTCAGAATTTTTGTCACATCAGCCGAGTACGGGCTTTTGACATCGGTGTGATGATTCTGCGTATGCCAGGCAATGTAAAAAATACCTGTTATCCGACGCTGGTCTTTTTTTACCGGACCAACTTTTGAAAAATCAGGCATCATCCGGCCCAGTGCATCATTGGCCACCCAGGTGTCAGGATAAATGTCCCGAAAATTGAGTTCATCCTGGGCCAGACTTGACTGTATTATGGGAAAACCAAATCCGGTGAGCAAAAATGAAGCAAGTAAGATGTATCGTGAGATTATTCTGTTTGGCATGGTCAGGTTATATTGATCGTTTTCGCTGGTTATACGGGGTTATTTTTCAGAGAATAATTTTACGGCAGGAACTTCATTTTAATAAATCGTGGACGATATAAATTTGGTTGAGTTTTGATCTCGTTGAAAAAGTTAAACGCATTGACATTGTAACTAATCAGGAGTTCGCCGGGAGCCGATAAACTGGGATGAGCCTTTGCATTGTAGGTGAAAATATTTTTTTTCTGAACTTCTTTGCATTCCCAGATTTTGATCACTGGTCCAAAAGGCCCGTAAGGAGTTTGCCCCAGTCGTAATCCAACGGTCGGACTCATGCCGGACAACTGGAATACCAACGCATATCGGCCATCAGGAAGCGCAGAAACACTCAGTTCATTGGAAACATTAGAAGTCACAAAAGCCGACTTGTTCATATCGGTATTCCATTCCGTACCATCCCAAAACCACCAGGCCTTGAAATTTTCAAAATCTTTGGGCATTACCCTGGCGACCATCAGATTTTTTTCTTTTCCCCGAACGCCATATACGTAAACACATCCATCGGGATTGGGAGCTCCCGTTTTTTTTGTATTTACAAAAATACCCGCGCCAAATCCACCATCTTCAAAGTGCAAGGGAGTTTCTATTTGACGTTGATCTTTAAACGGTGCTTTACTGTTCGAAGGAAGCACAACGAGATTTGTTCCCATTTCTTTGAATGACCATTCCCTCCGATTATCCATGTTTCTCATTCTGTATGCAAAGACATAGATTGTATTATTCCTGTCCGTATTTACAAAGCCGTCTCCCAGCCAATAGTAATCACCTTTTTTGGCGGAAGGAGAGTTGGGAATAAATAAAGAGATGGGTTTACCCGACTCATTTTGGGCCCATTGAAAACTGATTTTGTCATTCTGGGGTTCACTTCCCTGAAGGTAGGCGACCGTATTATTAACCATAACGGCACCCGATTGTAGCGAGTCTCTTACAATTTTTCCAATCATGGTGTCGCTGAATACCAGCATGGTCGTGGTTTTTTTTCGGGCAGGTTGGTTATCTTTTCCATTGAGTGGTATCGCAAAAATGCCGTCGGCTCCAAACCAACCCGAAGTTCGGTTGAATAATGCCGTCCACTCTGGAGCTTCTTCCACAGTAAACTTAAGATTCACCAAATCAGAAGGAACCAATGTTGTCTGCCTTTTCTGATCCGGTTTTTTTTCGCCGGAGGAAGCCTGCACCTGACTTTGTGAAAGTACAAGTGAATAAATGATCAGGAATGCCACATAAAAACTTATTTTTTTCATGGTGTTCATCAGGAAAGTTTCCGGTATAGAACCGGAGTTAGCGAAATGAAGTAAACTCGTGTGTTTTATTTAATCTGATAATGATCTTCCAATATCATCCGGAACCATTTCCCGGGCAAAATATACTTTAATGCCACGGCAAGCTTTTGTTCGAAGGAGGCAATGATGTAGCGCTGGCGCGGGTTTTTGCATTCTACAATTTTGACGATTTTCCGGGCAAGCACTTCCGGTTTCCAACCATTGTTTTCATCTTTTTCAATAGCGGCCATACTTTTACTGAATTGAGCCTGATAAGGATCAGAACCATTGGTCGGCGCCAGAAAATTTCGGCGGTTAAGCGAATTGTTGGTGTGAAAATCTCCCGGGTTAATCAATACAACTTTGATGTTGAACTGCCTGACTTCCATTCTCAAGGCTTCGCTAAATCCCTCAACGGCAAATTTGCCGGCCGAGTAAAAAGCCTGAAAGGGCAGTCCCATCAGGCCACCGATGGAGCTAAAATTGATAATGGTTCCGCCACCCTGATTCCGCATGACCGGCAAAACTTCACGGATCAAATGGACCATTCCAAGGAAATTGGTGTCCATCTGAAGCTTGATGGTTTCAATGGGCAAGGTTTCAACCGGGCCTCCCGAGTGCATTCCTGCATTGTTAATGAGCACATCAATCCGGCCCTCAGTGCTCAAAACATCCGAAACTGCTTTTTTTATGGAAGATAAATCAGTCAGATCCATTATCAATGGATGAATCTGTCCGGAATAATCTTCCTGTTTTCTCCGGACCGTTCCATAAACCTTGTGACCTTTTTCTGCAAGAAGTTTTGCTGTTTGTTCCCCGAAACCTGACGAAATACCGGTAATCAGAATGATTTTATTCATTTAGCTGTTGCAGTTACGAGGTCTTCAACTGAAATATTTCCGGCAGTTTTATCAAGAATTCCCAATGCCCGGGCGGCTTTGGTGATTTTTTCAATTGAAATATCAACCTGACGGAAAGTATGGGTTGCCATTAGTGAATATCTGATCAGGCTGTCTTCTTTCGGAACGGCAGGTGCTACGACCGGATTAACGAAAACACCATCCTCAAGCAACATCTGTGTAAGTTGCAGGGCTTTTATATCGTCGCGGATGAAAAGCGGAATAATAGGTGTTTCGGATACGCCGGTATCAAAACCAGCCGATTTGAAGCCCTGAAGCGCATAAGCTGTCAGGTCCCAAAGATGTTTGATCCGTTCGGGCTCATTTTCCATGATTTCGATGGTGGCAAGGACGGTAGCAGCTGAGGCTGGAGTCATGCTGGCACTGAAAATCAGGGATCTTGAATTGTGTTTGATGTAATTAATCACCTCGTGATCGCCGGCAATAAAGCCTCCGAGTGACGCGAAAGACTTTGAAAAAGTACCCATGATCAGATCAACTTTGTCAGTCAGACCAAAATGAGCGGCAGTGCCGGAACCATTCTTTCCCAAAACGCCCAGCGAATGAGCATCGTCGAGCATAATTGAAGCACCATATTTTTCAGCAAGTCGTACGACTTCCGGCAACTTCAGAATGTCGCCTTCCATCGAAAAAACACCATCGGCTACAATCAATTTGATGCGATCACGGCAGCACATTTTTAATTTACTTTCCAACGCATCCATATCGTTGTGGGCAAATTTGAGCACCTGCGAAAAAGACAAACGGCTTCCTTCTATAATTGAAGCGTGATCGAGTTCGTCGAGCAGAAGGTAATCGTGACGACCAGCAATAATGGAAACAACACCAAGATTAACCTGGAATCCTGTACTGTAACAAAGTGCAGCATCTTTATTTACAAAGGATGCAAGCTTATTTTCAAGTTCGACGTGGATGTCAAGTGTGCCGTTCAGAAATCTCGAACCAGCGCACCCAGTGCCATATTTGTCAATTGCAGCTCTGGCGGCCTCTTTAACTTTCGGGTGATTGGTAAGCCCGAGATAACTGTTTGAACCAAACATCAGCACCTTTTTGCCGTTGATGCGAACTTCTGTATCCTGATCGGATTCAATTTCCCTGAAATAGGGATAAAGACCAGCTTGCATGACTTTCTGAGGTGCATTATAAGCTGAAAATTTGTCTTTTAATATGCTCACTAGTCAAATTATTAGGATGACTTAATTTTTGAATTAAAAGATGAATTTGAAAGATAAAGTCAAGTTTTACTCATCTTGAGTTATAGTAAGAACTATTTATCTGACACATTCTCTCCAAAAGTAATAAGTTCAATGAATTTTGGACATTAAAAGTTAATTAAAATTTAACCGAAGTGAGATTTTATTTTAATCAGGCAATATTAGATCTGAGATTTTTGATTTCAGCCCAACGAATAATTGATTTTCAGATTTGCATGAATATGCCGCCAGGTATTGTCTTAAATGGTAAAAATAAGTAGGTTACAGGTTTAGATTTACCATTTTCCCTTCTTTTACATACTCTTGCTGAATGCCTTTTAAAAGATCCGGCTGGCGAAGGATGTCCGAATTATTTTCGAGGGTTTTGAGGCAGGCATAATGAATGATGTTGACAATGTTGGCGCCGTTCACCTCGTATTTTCGGGCAATCTCTTCGAGATTGATTTCTTTATCAAGTCTGATGTTTTGCGGAATATTGTTTTTCCAGATCGCTAGTCTTTCCTGTGCGGTGGGGTTTTCAAACTCGATAATGGCATTGAATCGTCGGGTAAAAGCTGCGTCAATATTGCTTTTCATGTTCGAGGCCAGAATGACCAGTCCGGTGTGCGATTCGATACGCTGCAACAGGTATGAAACTTCCTGGTTGGCATATTTGTCGTGAGCGTCGCGCACTCCGGTTCGTTTGCCAAACAAAGCGTCTGCTTCGTCAAAAAACAGAATCCAGTCTTTATTTTCGGCCCGGTCGAATAGTTTCGAAAGGTTTTTTTCGGTTTCGCCAATGTATTTCGAAACAACCAGCGAGAGATCAATCCGGAATACATCGCGGTTGGTGTATTTACCCAGCAAACTTGCGGTGAGCGTTTTCCCGGTTCCGGGTGGACCCGAAAACAGGACACGAAATCCCGGTTTGATACGGGTTTTCATACCCCAGTCGTTCATCAGTTTGTCGTTGTGTTTCAGCCAGGTTTCAATTTCCTGAATGTGCGATGTGGTTTTTTCGTTTAATATCAGGTCGTTCCACTCAAGGTTAGTTTCAATAAATTGTGCCGGAAAATCGCTGCTCAGTTTTGGTCTTGATATTTTTCCGGTAGTAAATAAATCGATGAATTCCGTTTCAAGGATCAGCCGCCCGCTTAATTGGGGCTCACCGGTTGGCATTTCTTCCAGATAAAGGACTCCCTTTTTGGCAAACAAATGATCGGGGGAGAACAAGCCAATCAACTCTGACCGCTTTTCGATGTTGTTGCCGGCGAGCACAAACAAAGCAGTTTCGCCTGTGGGCAGAATCCCCCGGTGATTTTTGCCTTTTACCCCTCCAAATATGGGGAAGTCGCCGCCATTGGGCAGATATTCAGCAATAATCTGGTTTAGAAAATCGGGAGAAACATGTGGAATGAGGGCGAGCAGAAGCGTAACTGTTTCAGGAATGGAAAGCTTGTTTTCGCGGATAAAATTGGTCAATGCAGTATGATCAGGTTCTCCGCTTCCGAAGGCGGGGAATTCGGTAGTCGTTCCTTTCAACTCGAAATCGAGCCGGGCGCGAAGAACATTTTTCAAAAAAGTGAGGTATTTCTGATTTATCATTGGTTAACTGTTTTGTACAACCACTTGTTGTCTGGCTGAAAACGATTCCCATACAAGTTGCAATTCATACGTTCCCGAGGTTTCAAACAATGCTTCACCCAAAGGCCATTGAAAAACTTCGCTCCGAAGAGGCGCTATTTTCAGGTTAACGATGGTTCCGTTCTGAACGGCCAGATCCCAGGAAATACTCCGCTGCGAATTCACATACAGAGCAGTCTTTGAAATGTCGATAGGAATCCACTCCTGACTGATGTTGGTGATTTTTATCCCTAACCAAAATTCAGGAATATCGGCCGGCGCTATTTTATTCGAGCTGACTAAAAATTCAATTTCTGAAATTTTATTCATCGTTAGGTAACTACATTGGCGGTGGTTCTCATTACAAAACCTCCTGATTTATCAATCATTACTGTCCCGTCATCAAAAATGGTGAATTCCTGGGTTGTATCCACAAAGTGCCGTCCCTGCGCGTCAGTTTCACCATCAATTTTGTAGCGGTTGGGAATAACCCAGTCGAAAGTACCAAATGAAAATGCCGGAGGAGCGTTGTGTAGCGCCGCATGATCGGATAAGCCTCCATTCAGGTCGTTGAACGGCAAATACCGTGGATTGGGATGATGCCTCAGTTGAGCTGCCGAAAATCGTCTGAAATACCCAGTTACATTGCTGGCTGGTCCCGGCACTTCGAGCCACTGCGTGCGCCCAAAACTTACATTCAGCGGATTGGCCGTCACATTGGTAATCATGCAGGCCCCGGCAGTGCCGACGGCTATCGGGTCGTGGGCGCCAACTGCCATATCGAGCGAATCGGGTACAATCACCGTAAAATTTGTGGCTGCTGCACCTCCCGGAGTTGTCAGGGTAATAACCGGGTTTGCTGCAACTGCCGGGGCTTCCCAAATTACGTTCGACCCCGTATTGAGCCCAATAATGGTTCCTTCTGAAGCTGTCCATGTTCCTGCGGTATTGCCTGTTAATCGCACTCGTTCGCCAACTCCAACGGTAGTGCGGGTATCGGCAGTTCCATCGGGGGCAGTAACAAGCGTTTGTGAGGTCACTGTTGGCGCAGTTGTTGGGGGCGGAGTTACCGGAATGGCCGGAGGTAGCGCCGGAGCCCCACCAGTATAAAGTGCGTCGAGGGCTGACATCGTTGCCCGACCCACTTTGCCGTCGTCAACCAGCAACGATGCCCGTTGAAAATCTTTCACTGCCGATTTGGTTTCATTACCAAACGATCCGTCGGCGCCAAACTGAGGCAGCGAGAAGCCCGCGTCAATCAAGGCCTGCTGAATTTTTGTAACTGCATCACCATGACTTCCCTGCTGCAAAACGCGCTCGCCATCGAGGCAAGCTTCGAGCACAGGATCGCCGGCAAAACGGGGAGCTGCCAAATCGCGGTTGTCGCCAATGGTAAACTGCAAAACCGATGGAGCCTGCCCCGATTGCTGAATGGTGTGGGTTAATTCGTGCGCCAGCAAATGTTTTCCGTCGCTGGTTCCGGGATTGTATTTTCCACGATTAAAGTAAATGTCATTTCCGTTGGTGAAAGCCTGTGCTCCAAGGGTATTGTTCAAATATTCTGACTCACGATCGTTGTGAATGTTTACCTGGTTGAAATCGGCGCTCAGGCTGTTTTCCATTGCCGAACGGGTTTCAACGTCCATTTTTTGCCCGGATCCATTGTTTTTTCTGAGTTTTTCTTCAACGGTAGCGTCGGCAAATCCCTCAAAGGCCTTGTTTTGTTCTTCCAGATCAATTGAACCGGACAGGAGTTCTGGCTCTTCCCGTTCTTTTTTCATAATCAGATTACTTCCCGAAGGATTTGTGGCCAACTCAGCCATCTGATCCGCTTCTTTCTCATACTGATCGTCGGGCTTGCTGGTTTGAAGATCGCCCTGCGGAGCAAAAAAACCGGAGCTGTTCTCTGCCTTGAAAAAGGCAGATTTACTTTGACTGGCGGTTGTGTTCCTGTTTTCTTTTGTTTTCATATCGTTCTACCATTCAACAAATAACAAATCATCCATCCAGGGTAGTTTTACAATAGAAATGTTCCATTGCAATTTATCGAGAAGTACATCCTGAGCTTTTCGCTCGATGTATAGTTTATGCGGTGACGTATGCAAATCGAGCTTGCCATTGCGGTGGAAAAAAATCTGTCGCAATCCGTCGGGAGAAGTATTTTTCAATGCCGGCCAAAAGTTCACCATCGATCGCAACACCTCGTCGCATTCCTGTTTATCAGCCGAATTGATTTCTGTTAAACGAGTCAGTAGTGTTTCAAACGGTAGCCCGCACAAATACTTTTCAAAAGTCAGGTTGAATTCCATGTCGGTTTCTTCGCCGGTTGCCAGGTAGTGCAGAAGCTGAACTGCTTTTTGTTGTTTGTTGGTCATCAGTTGTTTGCGCTCGTTGAGGCATCCGCTTACTGAAAAAAGCTGTGGTAAAAACGGATGGGAGAGAATCATTCCTGCATTTTGGACATACACAGCTTTCAAGTCGATGGAGTAACTTTTTCGATTTTCAGGATTGACCAGACTTTGTCGATCTCCAAGTTCCTTTGAATTTATAGGGTTATTTTGCTCAGTTTTCTGAAGTAATTCATCAGACATTCCTGCTATTCTCAGCACTTCCTGAATAATTTTAACGTCCGTTTCAGATGTTCGTTTGAATACTTCACTGCGGAATTTCATACGGAAATCATTTCTTCCCGAGTAGTCATTTTGAATCAGATTGCTGATTATGAGCTTGAAAACATCGGCTTGAATCGTTGTGGATAAACGCGTTAGGGTTTGCTTTATTTTTTTCTGATCGACTGATTGATGACCGGCTAAATGTGAGATTAGTTCAATCGTAATCTCCGGATTCATTTGCTGAACAAACCGTTCTAAAGCATTCGGTTTTGCTGTAAAAAGTGACTTTAATTTCTGTAAAAAGACTTTATTCTGGAGAAGGATCGAAATCGATTTGCTTTCAAGGGAAGCCGAAAACTCGGGCGGATTAACAAACCACGGTAACAGTCCGGTTTCGAGGAAATACAGCAAGGAATCTTCTTCGTCGGTAAGTGGCTCGGCAACGAATGGCTGTCCGGGTTTTGTAGAATGATCTGGTTCACTGAAATCTTTGGTTTGATCTTCAAAAGTCAACCTTGAAGAGGGCATCGAAAAATCGGGGACAGTTGAATCGAGTTTGCTACGTAACTGGTTGATCAGCATTTCTCTGGCCATTTGCAGCGAATCCTCCGGTTTTAAATCGATCTCCAGATCGAGTGAATTGTAGCGCAGCGTTTGATTTCCGGGAATAATCACGTCGAGCAGATATTCGATCTGGGGAAGAAAGTCATTTTTCAGGAAGTTATCCAGGTCGCCTTTCAGGCTAAAAGCTCTGCGTTCGGAACTTGTATTTACTTCCATATTAATCTGATGCAGAATATGTTGATTGAAATTTTTCATTTTAACTGATAAAAATATCCTAAACTCTTGATTTTTGATTTTTAATGTTGTATCTTTCCTGAACCTTTTAGTAGGTCACTGGGCAATTAGGTTTATCGGTTCTTTTCATCATGGTTTGAGTTTAGTCTTCGGTTTATTCTGTAGTCTGTTCTCGTTTCGTGAAGTTTTGCACTGGTTTTCGGCCCCATGGAAGTCTCATTCGAGCTAGCATTTTTCGACTGAGACTTCTTCTTTTTTAGAACCCGATCACCGTTCCTCCGGCTTTCCCCACATAAAAATCTACTTTATTCAGATATTTGGCCTGCAGCGCCTTGATTTGTACATCGGTTACCGGATCGATGAAAATGGTGTATTTGCTTTTTCCGGTGCGCTGGTGAAGCCTTTCGCGAAGCTGCATGAACAGAACAATATCGTCGTGCGTGTTTTTCCGGTTGGCGTTGTAATAAGTAATCATGTTTTGGTTGACCCAGCTTCCGGCAGTCCATTCGCCCGATAACCATACATTTGAGTTCGGTACCGTTTGTGCAATGTCGGCGCGGATTTGCCGTAATTCTCCCTGAACTTCTTTAGGCAGATCAGCCATTGCCAGCGGGAAACGCTTGGCCGAAATCTCTTTGAACAACTTGTGGTGTTTGAGCTTTTTCATCAGCTCGGCCCAGAGTTGCCATTTCTCGTCATATTGTCCGTAGTCGTCGTCTTTATTTTTCGGGTCGTATTTCGAGTGAAGCTGCTCGTAGAAGCTCTTTTGATGCAAATTCACATCGGTGCAAACAATAGCTTTCGATTGCAGGATTCGTCCGTTTTTCAGCATCGACTTTTCAGTGAAGGTGTAAATCGGCGACGTGTTCGAAAGGGTAATATCCCTGACGCTGAATAGGAATGTGTCTTCTTTCAGCTTTTTAATTTTCAGTAATTTACTTTCCTGATCAAAATCGAAGACCAGTCCGATCGGGAACCGTTCGTTCAGTTTCCGGGTGACGGCATGAATACGGCCATTGAAAATGTCGGAAAGCGGAACACTGATTTCCACCGGTTGGGTGATCAGGCTGATGCCATTGATGGAATATTGTGTAATGAATAAACGGTAAGCTTTGGGCATCAGCAACGTGCGGCTTTGGGTGCCTTTCGTGCTGCGCGACAGGTTGTTCAGGTATTTCAGCGAGCTGATCCATGGGTAGCTGCACTCCGATATTTTGCAGCACGACTCGCCTTGTTCAGCGCGGTATTTGTAAGCCAGCGCAAAATCGGCAATAATCAGGTTCGCCTTTTTAAGCACCACAAAAGTTCCGCTTTTGGGCACTCCTGAAAAATGCTCAAGCGAACTGTTCTTATTGATATAAAGTTGTAGATCAGGTTGATTGCTGTCGATGTCGAACGAAGTATAATCGAAATCGAGCCCGAATGAGCTTACTTTTTCGCTGAGTTGAGGCTCGGCAGTTACCGATGATTTTCCAAGATGTCCTTCAATCCTGAAGAAATCAAATGCCTCGAGGTTGAATTTGAGCGGATTTTGGACGTGTGCGGCTGTTGAGAGCTGGCTTCGGTCGTAGGCCAGATTTATTTTTTGAGCCAGCCGCTGTGTTTTTTCGAAGTCCCAATTGTCGATCAGTGCTGAGTTAGCCGCATAATAAAATGGGATACTCTGGCTGCTAAGCAAAACTTTCGACTTCGACGGGGTGATCCGCACTTCATCTCCCGAAATTTTGTATTGCGCCAGCATCAGGTAAAAGCGATAAATCAGGCTATTGAAGCGTCTGATGTTTGCACTTTCTGTTTCTCCTGAAACCGGCGATTTGTAAAACAAATGCCTGAAATTGGTCGGTTCGTCCAATTTGCCCAGCATCAAATGTTTCGGAAACGACTGAATGGCCGGACAGCATTCTGTATCGAGATCAAGTAAAATCGATTTGATTTCAGCATAAGTGTCGACGAGATCTTTCAGCAGGTCGTATCGGTATTGTACATCGAACGGAATTGCCTGTGCCGAAAAGCCAAGCAACTGGTCGATCAGCACATTGATTTGAGCACCTGTGACACCCGAAGGCAAATTCAGGAACCCGTTGAAATTTTTAAACAGGATGGTAATCGCTTCTTTCAGCTGACTCAACGTATTGTTCGATGAAATGGCCGAATGGAAACTCTTCAGCAGGTTGCTTTGACTGGCGGCGCTTGCTGCGGTGAGTAATACGCGTTGAACGGCCAGTTCGGGCAACTGCTGATAAGCCTGAAGTATGTGGTGTTTTGTGAAAATGGGGTCGGTGTTGGCAATTGTTTCGGCATCGCCCTCGGAAACAAGCAGCACTTTCAGTCGCGAAATTTCTTCGATGCCCTGGTTGTTACAATCAATAGAAGTGCACAACTCGGGCGTTTTTGGAAACTCTTCCAGGTAAAGCAGGGCAACCATTTTTTCTGCTCCTGAAAGGGTATTCAGCGCGAAACTGTCGTCTTTCGAACTAAATTCAGGTACCAGTTCGAAGATTGTGATTTGCGTCTGATTTTTAAAAAACGGCGGATATTTGACGATCTCGTCCTCGTAAGTTTTGTAATGGGTAAACCTGATTTGCTGAATGTCCAGTGTCATTTCCGTCGATTCGGGAACAGGCTTTAGTAACCTGACGAGGTCGCCGTCGGTGGTTACGCCGCAACCCTGGGTCACGGTAATTTCATTTCCCGCGCCAATACTGATTTTCAGCCCGCAGACAATGCCCACGCCATTCAGGCAAACGCGTGTCAGGCGCCCCTGATCTTCAAAATACCCAATCAGCGTATTGAGCTGGTCGGCGGTTAACACCTGGTCGTCGACAAACGAGCGATATTGTGAAGTTATTGATGATAATTTGGTTGCCATAGCCTGAATTTTAAATGTTTCCTAAATTGGTTCTGCCAAGTATGATTTTGCCTTGCAAGTTTTCGGTTTCGTCCTCGCAGTCGTATAAAAATCCGGATGGATAAATCGAGTGCAACTTGCTGAGTATGGTATTCAAATCGATGAGAATCTGCCTGTCCTGTGCGGGATTGCTAATGGTATCTAGAAATGCTTTCCATGCTTTTTCGAGCCGCACCATCTCATTTTTATCGTCTTCAACTTTTCCTGAAGGGTAACCAATCCAGCAGATACGCGCCAGCACATGCGCCGGAAGTTCGCGCCGTATAAGGTCTTCCATGAAGTTGCGGAAATCGATGTTCGAGAAACGTTCGGTCCAACCGGGAAGAACGACCGAAACCCGGAACGAATATGGGTCGAGCGGTTCGCAGTCGGCGCACTCGCAGATGGGCAAAAACAGGTCGCTGTCCATGGTGTATGCTTTCGTTTCGTCGGGTCGGAGCAAAATGTGCTCAACGAGGTACATTCCTTCGTTGGGCTTCACTTTTTTCATGAACAAAACGAACTGTTTGATTGCTTTTGCCACAGCATTTTCGCTCGCAAAATAGTCGAGGCGCCGGGCAATTACATGTCCTTCATCCTGAGTATCGGGTATG
The DNA here is from genome assembly GCA_963676535.2 of Prolixibacteraceae bacterium. Lineage (GTDB taxonomy): Bacteria > Bacteroidota > Bacteroidia > Bacteroidales > Prolixibacteraceae > Aquipluma. Next base: position 172,737 of record CAXXKQ010000037.1, read on the forward strand.
GCCGGATTGATCAGGTTGTAATAGTATTCGCCCGATTTGGCCTGCTTTATTTCGTAATTCTGAGGATCGGCGGAAAGCATTTTTACCAGCAGAATTTCCTTGTTCATTTCTTCTTTCGAGAAATATTTTTTGGAGCTGGAACACAAAATATTTTGCGCTGCATCCCTGATTCGCCAGCGGTATTCGATCAAGCCGTCGGTATCTTTTTCCTGGTAAATTTCAACCGGATCATTTGAAAGGTTTCTGCGGCTGAAATCGGTCATGCCGGTGAGCAGCGCCAGGCGCTTTTCAACAGTCGAGACATTGGTCGAATTCCACAGACTTTTCTTTTGTCTGAAATAGCTGAATGCTGCACCGCGTTCGGTTCCCAGACTGGCATAATTTTTCAGGAATGTTTCTTTGGTATGAATGACGGCCATTGTTGCATCGCTGCCATAAAGTTGCTTCATCAGGAAGGCGTAGGCGCTGAAACTTTCGGCAAAACGGGATAACAGGTGATCGAGCAGCTGGTTTTTTCGATCGGTTTTCGAATCGAGATATGAAAACAGTGCCTCAGCCAATTGATCGGAAGTTCCGCTCAGGTATTCGGCCGGAACCAGGTTTTCAATGCCGTTGATGTCGCTGACAGCCTGCGTAAAATAAGTGCGGCTGATGGTATGATCGACTGCCAGCCAGTTCTTTCACCATTTCGAGCTGCGAAAAGTAGCTGGCCAGAATCTGATCGAAGAACAGCAGGTAGGCCTGCAACTGGCGGGCCTGTGCCTTGCGCGAATCGGGCGCTGAAGGTGAGAGCCCAAATTCGCCAACCCCGTAGGTTTCCGGGAATCCGTTCTGGATGGTTGTGTATTCGCCTGAAGCTGTGAACTGACCTTCAGGCAAATCAAAAAGTTTATTGAAACTGAGCCTGTTTCTGTTCGTCGGCTTCAGCTTTTTCGAGCTGATAAATGTATTTCTTGACGGATTGCGGATTGATGTTAACCGGCAAAACGCCTTTGGTGTAACTGAACGCGCTTTTGGTGCAGAGGAATGGTTTTTTGCCTTCGTCGATGCAAATGACCCACGGTTGTCCGTTTGGTTTGGCGTCTGGTCCGCAGTTGTTAATCGAAATGTCTTTAATGAGACTGACCCCATCGATGTCCATAATCAGCCGGACAATGTCGCTAAGCCGGACTTCCTTTCGCAGCGCGGCTTTTTTCAATTCTTCCGGATCGATAAACCCGTTTTCGAGGATGGGGGCCATCGAATATTTCTTCGGAAGAATAGCCTTTTTCGAGCATCTCGTGTAAGGAGTAAAACCTGACAGACGGTGAAAAATACTGCTCGATGGCCCTCAAAACATGAGCGTGGATCATTTCCTCGTCGGCATCAGGTTTTACATCGATGATGGCACAAACCGAAACCGGATGGATTCCGACTTCAGCTACCGTCATCAAATCCTCACAGAGATTGCGGTTCAGATGGTATTTCTTGATAACTTCATTTTCAATTTGGTTTTTGCGTGCTCCAATTTTTACTTCAGTACTGTAGATTTCCGGGTCAAAATCGTCGAAATCGAGCAACACTTCGTACAGCCCATGCAGCTTAAATTCCTTTTTGTATTTTTCTTCTATTTCAAATGGTTTGTATGACAGCAATTCCTCTTTACAATTGACAAAAACCTTCTTTTTGAACGGCTGGATCCAGGCATTTTTGACGCCTTCAATGTCGATGAAAAGTTTGCGGTAATCGGCTGCAGTTACTGGTTTGATGGGAAGAACCTCTTCAGCCCTGAAGAATTGGCCGGAGTAAGGATTAGCGCTTTCCGCCTTGCTCAGCAAATCTTCGATGGGCATATTGATGCGGTAACCCAGGTCAGTAACGGCGTAGGCCAGCAATTCAAGAATGGTAATTCCGGGATCGTGCGTGTTGTAATCGGTCCAGATTTTTCCGCCGACTTTGGCAATGTAGTCAATCCCGAACTGTTTCAGGAACGCAAAATCCAGATCGTCCCGCGTTGAAACGTTTCCTGAAATGCTGGTATTTAGTTCTGTTTTCGACATGTTCTCGTTTTTTTACAAACTCTTTAAATTCCTTTGATTAACTCTCCCGGCCGTCCGGTTCACCGGACGACTTCAGGGTAGAGTTACTTTAGAAATATGATTTGTTTTCATTGCTTCTTTCATTAACACTGATCTTTTGACAATACTCCTATTTGGTGTTCTTTGGCCGACACCAGAATGGCTTTGAGGTTCGATGGCACTATGCTTGTTTTTGTTTCGCCCTTGTGCCTGATTTTCAGGTCGGCGATGTAATCGACGTACGGTAGTTTCTCGATGTAGCTGATCACAACACTTTGATGAAGCGTGGTGCCAAACTGCAAATCGGTAGTTCTTTCGAAAGCCCAGGGCGAAAACAGCCGCGTAAGGTCTTGCTGCAAAATCTTCTGATAATAGTTTTCATCGTAGCCGGTGTTAAATCTCACTTTCAGCGAAACTTCCACTTCCTCGTATTCAGGATTGATGATGTGCGCGTTGACATGCAGGCTGTTTAGTTGCCCAATGTACTCCTGAACCTTGTTGAGCGTGGCCCGGCTGACTCGTGGCTGGTAGATATCAAAAACGTTGCGGTTGACAATGTCGGGGATAACCACGATTGTCACATTTCCGGGCGACAGGAACGAATTGGCCGAAGTATGGTTCAGGCAGCGAACCTTGTGTATTTCGGGGAATTTCTGCAGAATGAGCCGTTCATAATCCCAGAGCGTGATGGCCCGGTTTTTATGCCGCAGCCGTTCACTCACGCGCTGATAATAGTCGGTATCGGTTTCGGCAGCCCGGCTGCCAAATGAACTGAATGGCTGGCTAACCGACTTAATTGCCTGAATTCGCTCCGAAAGTTTGCTGATAGTTCCAGAGGAAATACCGTTTTTTCAGGTGCGATAGATCGTTGGAGTGGTCGTCGAATTGGGCCAACATAGCCTGCGCACGGATATCAATAATTTTACATACCGTATCATAGTTTTTGTTCATCCTGATTCTGATCCAGTGCAATCCGGATGGTAAAATGTTGTTAGCGCTGGTAGCTTCCGCCGGAATGGAGAACTTTACACTCCCCGATTTCAGGAAGTTTTCGGTATGGTTGGCAATCAGGTAATTGCTGTTTAGTGTCATCCATTCATCGTTGCAAAGGATGCTCCATTCCATTTTTTCGCCGGGAGCAAAACCGGTCGATTCGGGGTTTTCGCTTCCTTCAAAAATCTGGAACAAAAGCGACACCTGTTGCAGCGGTTCAGCATCTTTCATCCCGATGTACAGCTCGCCGCCCAGAAGATAATCCGGAAGTAATCCAGCGACGGAACTCGATGGTTTTTTCGCCCTGTCCGAATGGATGCTCGTGGAACAATTGCAGTGTTGGCGTTGTAACCGGGTCGTTTGCTGCAAGGTTAAACGACGCTTGTGCTGTAGCCGAATAGCTGAGTTCGATGGATTCAATCAATGGCAAATAGGGCTCTTTCGGAATAAGCGTCTTATTGTCGTTTTGCAAGGCCAGCGTATAAATCCGGGGGTACATTTCGTGCAGGAAAGTCTGGTTGAGGCTGAGTTGCAACTGCCCGTTCTTGCGGGTGTCGAACTGGTTGTTGGTCACATCAAATGCGCATTGGTAACCGTCGCCGGAAGGAGTGAAAAGCACCAGGTTATCCGATACCGACGCCCAGTTGTTTTTGCTGAATACAGCTACCGAAGCTTTGAAATGTGAATCGCTGGTTACAATGAGGTTAGCCGCAGCCTGATCGAATTCCAATGGTTTGTGAACCTTGAATTTGATGCCCGCCCGGTAGTTTTCGATGGTCGAATCCTTCAGATAATCCGTTCGGTAGGCAAAGTATTGATTTTTAAACGAATCTGGTGTATTCATCCATCGGATTTTCAGGTTCAGATTGTCCCAGTTTTTGCTAAAAGCTTCCTGATTTTTTACGATGAACCGCGAATCTTTCAACGGAATCGGCCCAAATGGCATGAATGGTTTTTTGGCGTTTAGCGTGCCCAGATCATTTTCCAGCTCCAGATTCTTAAGGCCTTCAGCAATCACTTTCAATTCTACACTCTTTAATTTATTTGCTGAAAGTGAAGTGTAAAATGAATAGCCTTCCGGTGTTTTCAGGTCGATAATGAAGCGCATTAACGGATCGGTAGCGGAAAACCGCTCGCCTAAAACGGCCGGATTGTATGGCACAACTGGGTCAACCGACTGGTCGAGCAATATGCCGAACCTGAGCTCTTTTCCTTTGGCAAACGCTTCAACGCGGAATGGTCCCAACCATTTCTTTTCGCCGCTAAGCCAGACATTCAGGCACTTTTCAGCCTGTTCGCCGGTTAGCATTGAAACATCGTCCTTAAGAATCATATTGAGCTGGATCGTCCGGATTCCTTCGTTCAGAAGTAAAACCGGGGAAGCGATGGCGAATCCCAGCCGGGCGTCAGCCAATTCGGGAGTACTATCAGAATAATTTGTTTTCAGGTAACCAAACGGGTACCATTTCAGGTCGCCGGAAGGAGAGGGAGCGCCCAGCCCGTCGAACGAATTGGCGACCTCGCTGGCTTTAATTCCTTTCAGGCCGGATTCGGAATGGTGGTAAACATTTTTAAGTTGAGCAACGGTTGCTTTGTTGGCAATCAGCTCGTCCTGCGTTTTGTATGTCAGTTTGCTGCCTTTCGGGTCTTTCCCTGCATCGAGCGCGGTGCTGGTGCTGATTTTTTCCTGAGTGATATTTTTGGCCAGTTCGAACAGCACATGCACCTGATCGGGAACCGGGGCCTGTTTGTCGATTTTCAGGATTTCGTGATAGTAAAAATCGAGGTGCCGTCGGGTGAGCTGATTGAAATGACTTTTGCTGAAATCGAGCAACTTCAGGAAGCAGATAAAAAGGGCCAGATGTGGATGGAGTGTTTGGCTGTTTTCTGATGCAGCCAGCAGCGATTTGATTTCAGCTTCGTCAGCAAAAAAGTCCTGCCAATTGCCTTCTTTTTGGTTTTCGAGGTTGAAATAATTCACCTTCGCTGCAAATTTCCGGGCGAACTTCATCCATTCTGCTGTTCCTAAATCAATCAGGTTGAGCGAAGCAGGATTCAGCGCCTCCAGAAACCGCTGTTGCTGGTCGGTTCCGCCGCCGGGGATGATTGCCGTATGTTTTGTTTTGGTCGTCATGTCAGATTATCTCGGTGCCTTCGGCCTTGTAAAACGGGTAAACCATGTTTTTTCTCGAATTGGTGATTCGCACCAGGTAATCGATGTAAATCAGCAGGATCCCATCGTTGTCGGTCGATTCCTCGATCCGGATTCGCTCCCCGTCAATCCGCGGTTCGTGGTAGAGAATGGCTGTTCTGATCAGGTCGATTACATAGGTTTTCAGGGTCAGGTTCAGCGGTTTGAATAGTAGTTCGTCGAGGTTACAACCATAATCAGGCACCATGATCCGTTCGCCCGGTCGGGTTGAAAGGAGAATCTGCAGACTTTTTTCAATGTCGTTTTCATCCTCGGTCAGCACAACGGTATTGTTGGTTTTGCTGAATTCAGGAGGAAAACTCCAGCCTCGTCCTAAAAATGATTGTTTCGTGTTCATACGTATTCGTTTTTTAACCTCCGATTAAAACTGTGGGGCATCCCAGAACGATGGTTCCGCCATGCGCTGTTGAATCTCCCATCCGGGCGGCGGGTTTGCCGCCAATCATTACAGTTGCCGAACCCATAATAATGCTGTCGGGCGGACCGGTGCAAACGAGCATATCGCCCACGCAGGCCGCCGGAAGTCCTCCGATGAGCACGGTTGGTGCCCCTGGTGGAAGTACTGGCCCTCCAACGTGTGGAATTGCTGCCGGTCCGGGATTTACCATCGGGCAAACGTGCATATCGGTTATTCGTGCTGCAAGTCCCATTTTATTTACTATTTGGTTATTTACACTTTACTATTTTGTGTTCCAGGTTTCAAGTTCCAAATTCCAAGTTCGCCCATTGTAAAGTGCGACTGAACACTGTGACTGTTTTCGGACTTCGGACTTCGGTCTCCCGTCTTCTGACTTCTCAGTTTATCTGCACCAGCGATCCTTTCAGAACTGCTACTGCACTTGTCGAGATTTCGGCTCCGGCCGAGCCTTCGCCTTTGAATTGTGCATTGGCTTTGATCGACACATTCATCCCTTCAATCTTCACGTCCTGCGCTGCTTTTATTTCAATTTTACCATTGCTTTCCATTTTTATCCCATCTGAATCCATGGTCAGCTTGTTCGAGTTTTCGTCTTCCAGTTTAATTATTCCGGCGTCTTCGTCAACCGTGATTTTTTTACCAGCTGGGGTTTCCAGAACTACGGATTTCTTTTCGTCGTTGAAAATGAATTTCATTTCGCTTCGGGTCACAAATCCTTTTTCATGGTTGTCGTCTTTGGCCTGAATGGGTGCGGGTTTAGCGCTGCTGTTCAGCATTCCCAATACCACAGCATCATTCGGGTTGCCGTTGATGAAACCCACAATCACTTCGTCGCCAATTTCGGGGCGGAAGAATGCGCCTCGTTTTTCACCGGCGTCGAGCGAGGCAATCCGTGCCCAGATTCCTTCCGAATCCTTGTCAATCATCGGGCATTTTATTTTGATGCGGTCTTCGCCGTCGGGATCCGATTCCAGTTGGGTCACAAGGCCAATCTGCAAGCCATGCACGGCGCCAAAAAGCCCGGCAGCAGGCTGATTGCTAACAGTATTAGTTTCGGAAAACCACATCGGATTGATGCCAAACTGGGCGTCGATGGTCCATTGTCCTTCAGTAATCTCATGCCTGATAGCTGAAACATAAACTTTGCCGTTGAATCGGTCGCCAACACCTTCCAGTTTCAGTGTTGTGTTGGGTTTGCAGGCCGGAATTCCCTGGAATTTTGCGCGTCCCCTCACTTTGGAAAGCTGGTTGAACAGCGCTTTGGCATTGGCCCAGTCTTTCACCGACTGCTCGGCAACGGTTCCGACGTATTTCAACTCCAGGTTTTCGAGGCCAATTACTGAAGCCAGATCGTCGGGAGTGATATTTCCGGCGAGAGAAAGGGAAGGAGCGGAAGCTTCCACCTCAACCACCTCCTGATCAGCATGACTCCAGGTATAGGAGCTTACTTTGCTGAACTGATTGCGGGCGTCGATCTCGGCATCAAAATCGAGCAGGGTGGCGCCAAAAGCAATGGTTTCCAGCTCGGTTTGTGACGTGTCGGGCGCTTTCACGGTGATTTTGCCATCGTCAACGGCCACAATTTTACCGTTGGCCTGAGCCCGTGTAACCAGAAAATCCCAGTCGGAGCAATCGTACTGAACGAGTTTTTGGTGCTGAAATCCGGTTGTTTCAATGTCGGCATCAATGCCGTAGGTGCCAATTATTTCTTCCATCGCGTCGCTGTCTTTGCTGTCGGCAAAATATTTACTTTTTCGTCCGGCGGTCAGTTTCACGGCTTTGTCTTTGCATTCAACGATCAGCAATGAATGACCGGCACGGATTTTCAGGCTGTGTTTGATGATGATTCCCTTAAAAATGGTTTCGTTGTCGGAATGATAGCCGGCATCGATTTCGATTTCTTTTCCGGGGATGAGCTGGTCGCCGCTGCTCAGGGCAAAATCCTGACTGGCTGGATCGCCATCGGCAAAAATGACTTTGGCCGTCGGAATCCGGTTGATTTCCTTTTCCACACTGATGTTCATCACCTGAACTGTTGTGGGCAGCTCGGTTCCGTCGATCCGGATTTTGAAAGTGATCCGGTCGGCCGATCGTGAAGTTTGTATGGTGCGGCTTGGACTCATAATCGTTTAAAAATTTTGTATTTCTCTCCGGTTAAGGTTATTTCTGTTCCGTCCGAAGGAGGTTTTCTGTTTTGTTTAGCTTTTGTCGCGGACGGATAACTTTTTTGTTCGTTTACCCGGGGTTTTACCCCGGGCTATTGATATGACGCTCTTTCAGAGCTAAAACAATGATTATCTGATTATTTAAAAACTTTAGACATTGAACTTTAAACTTTTAACTTGTTATTCTTTTCAATTGGCGGAAAGAAAATCTGCTGCCCTGGCTTCAGTTTCCGGAAGTTGATCAGCTTATTGGCTTTGGCCACTTCGAGGTAATATTTAGAATCTCCGTAAATCCGGAAAGTCATCAGCGGAAGCGTGTCGCCTTCACCCACAATCCTGATGTGCGTCAGGTCGGGCGAATTGTTGTTTTCGCGGGCCACTCGGAGGTTGTCTTCGATAAAGCCTTTGAACGTTGCGCGAATGGTTGCCCGGATAGGAGTTCCGTCGGGTTTAAAGAGTTTGTAGGTGATTTCCATGTCCTTCAAACTTCCTTTAAACAGCAGCGATCCCCACGAAACGACGAGGTAATTTGGTTTATGCTGGTCGCCGTTGTAATCCAGAACAACTTTCTTGAATTTCTCGATGTCGCCGATGATTCCCTCGCCCAACTCGTCTTCGTAGCCCTTGATCACTCCCGAGCGGTCGAAAATAAAATCTAGCTGAAGGTCTTCGGGCAAGGTTTTGTTAAATCGTGGTGCAGCCGAACTGGTTCCCTGCGCCTGACTTTCATTCTGGCTGATCTGGTACCTGATCCGGTAATTTTCCGGATTCAGCAGGGTGTTGAATTCCCCGTCGGCCACTTCCTGCGAGAAACGCTCGTCCTTGTACCCTTTGATTCTGAGTTTGGTCAGTTCTCCGCTCATGGTTTACCGTTCGTGAGTTTTCGAGATGATTTCCAAAACCTGCTCAACACACTCGGCAACCAGGCTTTCGCGTGATTCCTGAGTGGCAGCATTTCCGGCGTTCCCGCCAGTTTGATTGTCCGAAACATTAATCCGGATATTCAGTTCTCTGATTTCGATAGGCATGTCAAAGTGTTTTAAAGTAACTGTATGACAATTCGATGGTTTCAATTACAATTTGGCTTTCCTCGGCGTTAAAATCGCCAACCGTCCATTTCACCGGATAGGCGTTCACCACATTCCAGGTCAGGAGCGGTTCGTTTTCCTCATTCAGCAGTTTGATGACCACGTCGGTTGGCTTAAAATCGAAGCCTTCCACTGCTTTTTTGCACCAGTCAATGAGCTTCGAATTGGCAAGCAAACCGCGTTTCAGGATCAGGTTTGGGTATTTGGCCCGCATCGGAAGTTTGTATTTGAAACGGTTTTCTCCTCCTTCCTTAAATTCTTCAGTTTCCAGATCAACAGTTAATCCGGAAACCGACTGAAACTGGTACTCGTCTTTCTGATTGGCAAATTCGACCAGAAAATGAAAACCCAAAGGAGGATAGTAATTGCTCATGGTTATTCATTCTGAATGGTTAAACCTTCGTGCGCCAGCTCCATCGATTCAATAGCCACCTCGTTGCCGTCGGCTTTCAGGTCGGTCGATTGAATTTTGGTTGGCCAGGCGTTTTTGATTTTCCAGGTAACAACCGGAGCATGTTCTTCGTTGAGCAGGCTGATGGTTACATCGCGCCGCTCAATGGTATTCAACTTCACGGTGTTCCACCACTTGAAATATTCGTTGTCGCTCTTGAAAGTGCCCCGTTTCAGCGTAATGTTGCTGAATTTCTGCATTCCGGGCATTTTAATTTTTGAGTATTCCGGACTCGATCCTTCGCGGTATTCAACCACTTCTGTTTCCACATCAAGGCCTGAAACTTCGGTGAACCCGATTTTTGTTCCACCCCAGTCAACCAGAAAGTGGAATTTTACTAATGGATATGCTGCCATAATTGTTGTGTTTTAAAGGTTAAGGATTATGATTGCTGAAGTTTGTGCGAAAATTTCAGGACGATGAATTCGGCCGGACGAACAACGGCAAGGCCAATTTCAACGTGCATATATCCATTGAGGATATCGTCGGCGGTCATGGTTTGTCCGAGACCAACGCGAACATAAAAGGCGTCGTCGGGTTTGGCACCGGCCAGCGCCCCGGCTCTCCACTGAAGGATGAGGAAATTCTCGATCATCGCGCGGACTTTCACCCAGGTGTTGGCGTCGTTCGGTTCAAAAACAAACTGGGCAGTAGCTTTTTTAACCGATTCTTCCACCATATTGAAGAACCTGCGGACCGAAACGTACCTCCATTCGTTGTCGTTTCCGGCCAGGGTGCGGGCACCCCAAACCAAAGTTCCTTTTCCGGTGAACGACCGGATGGCGTTGATTGATTTTCCGGCAACGGTATCCACATTGAGGCCATCCTGCATGTCGTTGATGATTTTCAACGATGGTTTGATGACGTAATTCAGGCCAACATTTGCCGGAGCTTTCCAAACGCCCCGATCGCGGTCAACGCGGGCATAGACACCGGCAAGGGCGCTGCTTGGAGGCATTTTAACGTATAGCTTGGCCAGCTCGCTTTTAATTTGGTTGTAGGTTGCCGAGTCCGATTTTTCGATCGCATTCAATTTCAATCCATCCAGTTCGCCGTTGGTGTCAATGGCCTGTGCATCGCTGATGGCATCGGTAATTGACGGATCAATCAGGTCGGCAATGTCTCCGATAACCGTTTCGATGTTGGCAACCGCTGCAACTGCATTCGAGGCTTCAGTTTTTACTGTCGTTCCGTTTCCTGCTCCTGAAATGTTGGTGAGAGCTGTTTCCAGCGCTGTTTTCATGGTGGTAATGTCGCTTCCGAGCGCAGTTGTAACTGCAGCGCCGGCGGCTGTGCAGGCATCGGCCACGGTAGTCGATTCGTCGGCTGCAGTGGCTGCAAAGGTGGCTGCTGTAACGGCATCGTTGGCCGCAGCAATAACCGCATCCAGCAAATCAACAATCGGCTGAATGGCATCGGTAACAGTACTTGCGGCGGCCAGAGCCTGCGGTGCAGTCATCGCATCGATGGCGGTTTGCGCCGTTGTAAGCGCAGTAACCAAATCGGCTGCACCGTCCAACTGATCATTGATCTCGTCCACTGCGGTATTGGCATCAGCTAATATGCTTAAAAGTACCGGCGAGTCATTGGTGGCGTGCGCCAGCGTAACATCAGCTGCATCGTACTGGTAATTCATCAGTGTTTCGAGGTACGGATAGTAAGCAGCCCCATATTTCAGGTAGTCTTTTTCGAGGTTTATTCCATCGCGGAGGCCGGCGGCTGGTTTAGGATCGCTGGTTTCATCATCCGAATAGGTATCCAAAATGGTAAACCGGTCCTGAAGTTTGTTGCACTGGGTCAGCGCATCTTTGTACACAGCGTAAAAATTACTTGCTGAAAGGGCGGTTGCATCGGGGAAAAGGAGCAAGGTTGGCTCATCTTCCTTTTCAATCTTGCCCAACCCAGCTTGTAAATCGTCAAGTTGCACCGGTTCCGAAGAATTGTCGGCATGGGCGTCAACATACGTTTTTACCGAAGTAATGTAGCACGGTCCGCCGCCATTGGCAAAGTACATTTGCATGGCGTAATACATCAGGAATGGTGATTTTGATGTGGGCTGCGGCACCGAAACTGATCGTTTTGTGGCACCGTTTGCTTTTACATCAGTAATGTTTACAGTGATTCCCGTTTCCGGGTCGGCACCTCCAAAATAAGTTTCGTATTCCAGAAGCGAGGTAATCCTGAAAGGTGTCAGGTTTAAATCGTCGGCGACCTTTTTATCGGCTTTTTCGGTGTAGCCAATAAAGGCCGGAATTGCAGTTTCGACCTGTGCTACCGATGGCGGGAATTTTGCGATTTCCTCGACATAAACACCCGGTGTTTTGTAGGTTGTTGCCATAATTTTCTGTTTTTAGTTTATAGTTTTAATCCTTCATTTTTTTATCTTGAGTGTATCGGTGATTTCAAGAATCACTTTTTCGGTGCCTTGCAGTAGTTTTTGATCGATTTCGACCAACTGTATTTTGTAAACGACCGATGGAAGTTGCCGTCCGCCAAGCGTGCCCCAAATGTGGTTAAGCTGCTCAAACGAAGGCGTAAAAAGCTCAACGATCAGTTTAAACGACCCAAGGAGGTCAAAATCTTCCTTGACCTCGTAAACAGTATTTTCGGAGGTGAAAATTTTCTTTCCCTGAAAAAATTCGATGGTTTTTGAGATGGCCCTGAGTGAATTGGTGTACGTGTTGCAGTTGGCGCTGACCAGCAGAAAAAGATTCAGATGCACCGGCGGATTTCGGTATTCGGTGGTTAGCTTGTCAACGACTTTAAAATGAGGCTGGTTTTTTAGCGTGGGTTCCTCTTCCAGATTGATCAGGGTTAGAGCGACTTTACCTGACAATTTTTCGGTGTTTTCGGCCGAAGTTTCCAGCATCCCCACATTTTCGAGGACAACTAAATTGCTTAATCCTGCGGCTGTCAGGTAATTGTTTAATTGTTCGCTGATAATCTGCAACGCTTCGTAAATCATGGCAAAAAGATCTTTGTTGTGATTGGGTGGTGTTCAACAAAATCTTACCTGAATTTTGGTTTTTTAGGAGCGCCCGACAAGATTTTCCGGCTTTGGGTCCGAAAACGATGTCATGAAGAGGATTTATCAATACTTCAGAAGAAAATAAAAGACTATAAACTCTTATTATCTAGTGACTTGCACAGCTGAAAGCTGTAATTGAGCTTATAAAATACTAGTTTTCAATAGGTTTATTCTTTATATATGAAATAGGTAACCCTCTTTTTTTTAATTTTTTATAGCTGAATTTTAAATAGTTTTTCGTATATTATAAAACAGGGAATCTCTGAAAAAAGGAGATATATTTTGTTATTTGGACACATATTAAATTATCTACATATATTGTTTTGATTTGAATTTTAAAATACCTTTGCACTGCTAAAAATTAGATTATGGATGTTAACGAGATCGTAGGAAGATATACGCCACTGGCCAACGAAACGTGCTGTTTATCGTGCGGTGGTGCTGTGGACAGAAGCGAAGTAAAACCCGGCGAAATTTGCGTTGACCTGGGAAGCGGACGTGGAACCGATGTTTTGCGCTTGGCTGAACAGGTTGGAGAAGGTGGTTTCGTTTATGGAATTGATGTGACCAACGAAATGATCCGCAAAGCGTCTTCAACTGCCGTTAAAATGGGCGTTGAAAACGTAAAATTTATTCAGGCTGATTTGGAGCAGATTCCGTTGGAAGATGAAACTGCTCACCTGATTATTTCGAACTGCACCCTGAACCATGTTTCGAACAAAGCTAAAGTTTGGGCCGAAATATTTCGCTTGCTGAAAAATGGCGGACGCTTTGTCATCAGCGATATCTATTCGAGCGAACCAGTTCCTGAAGAATATGCCAACGACCCAGAGGCTGTTGCCGAATGTTGGGCTGGATCTGTAACCCGTTCAGAATACCTGAATATTATTAAAGGTGCCGGATTTCGTTACGTAAAAGTATTGGAAGAAAGTCAGCCATATCCGAAAGGAAAGATACAGGTATCCAGTTTTACGATAACTGCCGAAAAAGACGAGTTTAGCTGCTGCGGTTAGTTTTTAAAGATGCAATCGTTCGCTTTCTCTATTTTTATTTTATTGAAAGTTTAAAGGTGGTCATTATGTTGAAGTTTAATTGATGAAGTTTCGTTCGTTTTGAATACCTTTATTCCTATAGTTTAATCAACACCCAAAATCAGTTTTATGAAGAGTTTAGTAAAAAAAGTAAAAAAAGGTCAGATTAAACAGGCACAATGTTGTGCCAAACAATCTCAGATTATTGCCGGATGTCATGATTAAGGCTTTCGGCCTTTTTTTGATTGTAGATTAACGAATAACGATTAGAGATTTACCATGTGTGAGTTTTTAATCTGCAATCGTTAATCTGCAATCGTTAATCAAAAATCAAATCTCAAATGCAACTTTCCAAATATAACATCATCTCAAAAATAAAAGATTCCGACGACTGGTTTGTCGTCAATGCCTTGTCTGGTCAGGCCGATGTGCTCGATCAGGAGACTTACAACAGTCTGATTTCAGGCGCAGAAGATTCTGAATTTTCCGAGAATGGTTACTTGGTTGATCCGGCTCAGGAGAAAAAGCTTTTCAGGGAAAAGTACCTGAAGTTTCTGGACGACCGCGAAAATGACGAAATACAAATCTTCTTTGTGACGAATTACTCGTGTAATTTCGATTGCTCGTATTGCTACCAGGCGGGTTATGAAAATCAGCCGCAGGTGCTGACCCGCGAGGTGATCGACGCTTTTTTCGATTACGTCGGGAAGGAATTTGCCGGACGGCGCAAGTACATCACGCTATTTGGCGGTGAGCCGTTCCTGAGTGCTCCCAAACACCGCGACAACATCGAATACATCATTCAAAAAGCGGCTTCGCTGAACCTGGAAGTGGCGGCTGTGACCAACGGCTACAACCTTCGGGAATACATCGAAATACTGAAAGCGGGCAAAATACGCGAAATTCAGGTGACGCTCGACGGAACGCGCGATATGCACAATCAGCGCCGTTTTCTGAAAGGCGGCGACGCCACGTTCGACCGCATTGTGACCGGAGTTGATTTGCTGATTGAAAACAACATTCCGGTCAATTTGCGCATGGTGGTTGACAAGCAAAATATCAATAATCTGCCCGATTTGGCTCAGTTTGCCATCGATAAAGGCTGGACTGCATCTCCGTTATTCAAAACACAATTGGGCCGAAATTACGAATTGCACGAATGTCAGGCCAACCAGCAAAAGCTTTATTCGCGCCTCGAATTGTATCAGGATTTGTACAATTTGCTGCAAAAGTTCCCGCACATTTCGGAATTCCACAAACCTGCATTTTCTGTCGCGAAATTCTTGTTCGAACAGGGCGAAATGCCCGCATCTCTTTTTGATGCCTGCACCGGAACCAAAACCGAATGGGCGTTCGATTTCACCGGAAACGTATATGCCTGTACGGCTACTGTTGGAAAACAGGGAGAAAGCCTTGGCACTTTTTATCCTGAAGTCAGGAAAAATACGGAAGCTGTTGAAGAATGGCAGGAACGCGATATTTTGTCTATCCCGAAATGCCAAAGTTGTAACCTGAGCTTGATTTGTGGCGGCGGATGCGCTTCGATGGCTAAAAACTACAACGGGTCGCTGAATAGCCACGATTGCCGCCCGGTGACTGAATTGCTGGAACTTGGGATTGGACATTATTTTAACGAATAAACGATGGACTGCACCAATTGTACCTACGATAAACAATGCCGTTCTACTGAAGCCTGTAAAGCAACATTATTTGATCGTGATGAGGTGGTTCAGAAATATGCCGAAGAATCAAAGATTGTTCAGGCAGCCGCCGATTTGGTCGATTTTGGTCGAGCCGGAACATTATCACGCCTTCAGGAAACAATTGCTTTTGCGCAGAAAATGAAATACAAGCGAATTGGTCTTGCTTATTGCTACGGAATGGAAAAGCAGGTCACTCAATTGGCGGAAATTATCCGGAGCAATGGCTTGAATGTTCGCGCAGTTTCGTGCACAGTTGGCGGAATTCCACAAAATCAGGTTAATCCTGAAAGTTCGTTTTGCACCGTTTCGTGTAATCCCATCGGGCAGGCGATGCAGATGAATAGCGAAAAGGTGGATTTGGTGCTGATGGTGGGGCTTTGTTTGGGGCACGACATTTTGTTTCAGCGCGAAGTGAAAGCCGACTGCACAACCCTGGTGGTGAAAGACCGGGTTCATAACCACGCACCGTTGAAGGCATTGGAATTATAGCCAATGTGTGGTTTTACCCCTCCAAACCTCCCCTAAAGGTGAGGCTTTGAAGTCCCCTTCAGGGGATTTAGGGGTTTTAATGATAGCGCTCCATACAAAGACTAAGTAATCGAAATAAAAAACCAAAATATCAGACACCATGGAAGAAATAAATGCATCAGAATTTGAAAGCGAGGTAGTAAAAGGGGGCAATGTGGTACTCGATTTTTACAGTACTGAATGTCCGCCCTGCGAAGCGCTTTTTCCTAAACTCGAATCACTGGATCCGCTGTTTAAAGGAGAGGTCAAATTCATCAAAATTTTCAGGCAGGGAAACCGCGAACTGGCCGATCAACTGGGCGTAAAATCGTCGCCAACGCTGCTGTTTTTTCAGGATGGAGAAGAAGTAACCAGCCGCCTTTCAGGAGGAATTAAACGGTCGGAGATCGTTCGCAACCTGAAAAGTGTGATCGGCAAAGAAAAGGTGAACGAGATTATCGCTAAGCAGAAACCGATTGTTACCGAGGTGGATGTGGCTATCCTGGGCGCTGGCCCTGGCGGACTGACTGCCGGTTTGTATCTTTGCCAGGCCAAAATCAATACCGTTTTGGTTGACATCGCTTTGCCCGGCGGAAATGTTTCAACCACCCATGTGGTGTCGAATTACCCCGGTTTTATTGATCCGCAGCCCGGATACATGCTTTCGCACAACATGTCGGAGCAAACCAAACGCTGCGGAACGACTTATAAAGTGGCGGTTGACGTGACGCACGTCGATTTGCAGAAAAAGGAAATCATGATCGACGGGCAGGAAACCATTCGCGCCAAACGAATCATCATTGCCACCGGAACTTCCCCCAACCGCATTGGCATTCCGGGCGAGCTGGAGTACAAAGGACAGGGCATTTCGTATTGCGCCACCTGCGACGCCAAGTATTTTGTGGATAGGGAAGTGGTGGTGATTGGCGGCGGCAATTCGGCCATCGAGGAAGCTGATTTTATCTCGAAGTTTGCTTCTAAAATTACGATAGTTCACCAGTTCGACCAGTTACAGGCTAATAAAACCGCACAGGAAAAAGCATTTGCCAATCCGAAAATTTCATTTCTGCTTTCACACGAACCACGTGCATTTAAAAAAGAAGGCGACAAAATGGAGGTTGAGGTAGAAGACCTGAAGACCAAAGAAACGAAAACGCTGGTTTCGGATGGAATTTTTGTATTTATCGGACAGAAACCGAACCTGGAAATGTTTGGCGGTGAGCTTGGACTCGACCAGTGGGGATATATCCAGACCGACGAAGATAAGCGCACTAACATTGACGATGTATTTGCTGTGGGCGACGTAACCAGCAAAAAATACAGGCAAATTACTACAGCCATTGCTGATGGTACCATTGCCGCCATTGCGATTACACGGGAAATAGGATAACCGGGTGCGGCGATTTGTAATCGCCGATATTAAAACGCGATTGGAAATCGCGCCACCCATAAAGGTTAATAATAGATTCAACGAATTCCGGCAAACGTCTTTGAAAAGATAGTGTCGGAATTTTTTAAGTAATATTTGGATAATCAGTTGATATAAAAACTTAGGTAATTTCTATATTTGAAATATGTAAAATATTTCATCTTATGAGTATGGAAATAAAAGAACCGGAAGAAAAAATCGGGTTGATAAATCTGATAGTCATCGTGCTTTCCATTTATGTTTTGGTCATCATGCTTGTTGACATGTTTTTCAAACTTCCAACCGAGACCGCGCATTTGCTAATTTATATTGATACAGCAATTTGTATCTTTTTCTTTTTCGAATTTTCCATTCGGTTTTATCAGGCTAAAAATAAACTCCAGTTTATGAGATGGGGTTGGATTGATTTGGTTTCAAGTATTCCTATGCTTGATTTTGTTAGAGTTGGAAGATTGCTTCGACTGATTCGGCTTCTTAGAATTATCAGGGCATTTCGTTCAACAAATCACCTAGTAAATCATATTTTCCGGAATAAGGCACAAGGAACATTTACATCAGTTGCAGTACTTGCAGTTTTGTTGATTATTTTTTCTTCGATAGCTATTTTACAAGTTGAAAATGATCCGAATAGCAATATCAAATCGGCGGAGGATGCAATCTGGTGGGCTTATGTAACTATTACAACTGTTGGTTATGGTGACAAATTCCCAGTAACCACAGAGGGACGTATTATCGCGGCAATTTTGATGACTGGAGGTGTCGGTATGTTCGGAACTTTTACTGCTTTTGTTGCATCTTGGTTTGTTGCTGGGAAAAAGGAGGATGAGAAGCAGTCCGGAGAAATAGAAGGTTAGATATTTGTGTATTATAAGAGTTGGTCTACACTTTATACACTCTCAATTAATATAATAGCCAGAGAATTTGAATTTTGTATATTTGCAGTAAATCAAACGAAAATGTATCTCGACAATTACATCGATCAAATCAGGACTTTGTGCAACCAGAACAAAGTTAGGCGCCTGTTCGTTTTTGGCTCGGTTTTAACCGATCGGTTCAACGAATCGAGCGATGTTGATTTGTTGGTGGATATTGCGCAGTCTGATCCATTTGACTATGCTGAAAGCTACTTCGATCTGAAATTCAAACTTCAGGATTTGTTGAAAAGGCCGGTTGATCTGCTGGAAGAAAAGAGCCTGAAGAATACCTACCTGATTGAGAACATCAACCAAACCAAAAAGCTGTTGTATGAATCTTGAAATAAAAGTTTGGCTTCAGGATATTGATCGGTCGATTCAGGAAATTTATAACTTTCTTCCTGAACAACGCGGTTTTAATGACTTTCTAAGTGATCTCGAAACCCGCAAAGCGGTCGAACGAAATATTGAGATTATTGGAGAAGCCCTCAACCGAATTTTAAAGCAGGAACCTGAGATTGCGATTTCTGATTCGCGAAAAATTGTTGATACACGCAACCGGATTATTCATGGTTACGACAGCGTGACTGCCGACGTACTTTGGCTGATTGTTAATCGGTATTTGCCCATACTTCAGGCAGAAGTAGAACATTTGCTCCAAAAGGATTTTTAATTTTTTCTCCACTCTCTTGCAAATCCAATTTGATGTATTAACTTTGTATTTCAAAGTACTTTTTACATGAAGACAAATTCAGTTAATCCGAAGGAAGATATTCAGGCGATTCGCGAAATTATGGAGCGGTCGTCGAAGTTCATGTTGCTCAATAGTTGGGCGGGCTTTTTCGCCGGAACCTGCGCGCTGATTGGCGCTGCTGTGGCCTGGTTTGGCGTCCTGGAAGCAGGAGCTTTGCATTACGACGAATTTCAGTGTACTGTCGGTGGTTCGCCAATAAACAACGTAACCATCGGTTTGGGAGCTGTTGCGTTGGTGGTTTTGCTGTTTGCCGGAGTGGCTGCCATCTGGTTTTCGTACCAAAAAGCGCAAAAGGCCGGGCAAAAATTCTGGACCAGCTCAACCAAACGGGTGCTGGCTCATTTGCTGATTCCCATCGTTTCAGGAGGAGTATTTGTACTGATTTTGGTTTCGCGTAACCAAATTGATTTGGTCGCTTCGGCTATGCTTACATTTTATGGACTGGCTTTGGTGAATGCCGGCAAGTTCACTTCGGGCGAAATTCATTACCTGGGAATGGCTGAAATCGCTATTGGGCTTTTGGCCGGTATTTTTGCTTCGTACGGACTCGTATTTTGGGCACTTGGCTTTGGCCTGCTGCATTTGGTTTACGGTGTGGTGATGTGGATGAGGTATGAGCGGTAGCTGATTAAATGATTTGGAAATTTGAGAATTTGAAGATTTGGAAATGAAAAAAGTCGCAGTGTTCACAGTTGGCAATAAAAGTCAGAACTCTAGGCACTTTAGCTCACTTTAGACACTCCGAACTCAAATAGTAAATGGTAAATTGTCAAATAGTAAATAAAAAACTCTGGTGAAAAATCCGATTGCAAATCTTCAGAAAGTGTTCGAAAGCCGCATCAGGCTTGGAATCATGTCGGCGCTGATGGTGAACGACACGCTGGATTTCAATGCGCTGAAGGAACTGCTCGAACTAACGGATGGTAACCTGGCCAGCCACCTGAAAGCCCTTGAACAGCAGGAAATCATTGTGGTTTCGAAGCAGTTTGTTGGCCGGAAACCTAGCACAACCTATCGGGCGACGGAGCAGGGCAAGGATTTGTTTCGCCAGCATTTAGCGGCACTCGAACAGCTAATTGGCAATCAATAATTTTTTTAATTACATACTTTGTATTTCAAAGTACTTTTAATAATCTCAAAGCTATGGAAACAAAACAAATTCAAAATTTTCTGAACAGTTACAGTGTGAAAATGATTATCGTGACAGGACTAGCCATCGTGCTGCTGATTCCGTCGTTTCTCATTCAGGATTTGATTCGCGAACGGATTGGGCTGAGCGAACAGGTTAAACAGGAACTTTACGCGCAATGGGGTGGCAAGCAGGTGGTTGCTGGCCCGGAGCTGAATGTGCCATTTGCCGTTCAGGAACCCAATGAGAACGGGCAGGGAGCTATCGACCGGAAAGGCATTGCCCACTTTTTGCCAGAAACGCTGAAAACCAGCGGCGAACTTTTGCCCGAAAAGCGAAAACGTGGTATTTATGAAGTGGTGGTTTACGAAGGCAAACTGAGCATGAAAGGTGCGTTTGCGCAACCCGACGCTTCGCAACTGGAGCTTCAGAATGCGCAGTACAACTGGGATGCAGCCTATTTCACCATCGGGATTTCGGATATGCGCGGCATCAAAAATCTTCCGGAGTTGATTGTGAACGGACAGCACTGTGCGGTTGAACCCGGGGTGGCCGATACCGATTTGTTTAAGTCGGGGATCACTATAAAAGCCGGAAAACTCGATCTGAAACAGTCGCTCAATTTCGAGATGGAACTGGTTTTGAATGGTTCGGAAGATTTGTCGGTTGAGCCGTTGGGAAAAACCTCGGAAGTGGCGATGAAATCAGGTTGGAGCCAACCCAGTTTTACAGGTGCCTTTTTGCCTGAAACCCGTACTGTTACCGCATCAGGATTTACGGCCGACTGGCGCGTGACACACCTGAACCGCAATTTTCCGCAGCAATGGGTTGGCAATAAATTCAATACGCATGAAGCTACTTTGGGCGTTGAACTGCTGATTCCGGTTGATCATTACCAGAAGTCGATGCGCTCGGCAAAATATGCCATTTTGTTTATCGCGCTGAATTTCATCATTTTCATTTTTATTGAAATTAAAAGCCGGACAAGGATTCACCCGTTCCAGTATTCGCTGGTGGCTTTTGCCTTGCTCATTTTTTATGCGCTGCTGACTTCTATTGGCGAGCACATCGGTTTTAATTTGGCTTACCTGGTTTCGGCTTTGGCGGTTACCGCGCTGATTTCGTGGTACGCGTTGTCGATTCTGAAAGACATGAAACTGATGGGCTGGGTAACACTTTTGCAGGTGGGACTTTACTTGTTCCTGTTCACCATTCTGCAACTTCAGGATTATGCCTTGTTGGTTGGAAGCATTGGCTTGTTTGTGATTCTGGCCATCGTGATGCGGGCCTCGCAGCAAATTAAATGGTATTCGGAAGGATAATCCGGTTATTCTGCTGTTCCCATTATAAAGAATGAGGATAAAATAGCTATCCTCATTCTTTATTTATTCGATGATGATTTTTTGTGTCAGGTAATGTTTGTCTCCCGAAGAGAGTTGCATAAAGTATATGCCGCAGGGTAAATGGGTTTTCTCGATGTTGAATTGTTGTCCGTTTAGCTTTTCAAGTTTAAAAATAGTCCTGCCGAAAACGTCGTTAAAATACAAATGCCCGTTTTTAATTTCTTTGGCCAATTGAATTGTAATATGGTCTTTAGCCGGAAGCGGATATATGGTAATGTAATTCGCTGATGCTGTCTGGGCTGTTATCGTTGACAGGTTGCCGGTAAACCATGAAGCGGATGTGGAATCGTTTGAGAAAAAACTCAGCAAAAGATTTCCCACTTTCTTTGCTCCTGTGGTCGAAGGATGAGTCCCGTCATTCTGGAAGTCGGTGCTGCAGTTCCAGAAAATGTTGGGATTTGTAATTTGAGGAGTGCTTCCGTCGGTCCACATGTAAATTCCCCAGGATAACCAGGGCGATTTTGCGTTTGGTCCGGAATAAGCCAGTTGCGGGTCACCGTTTATCTGATCTTCAATTACCTTTTTTATGGCCCATCCGGTATAGTACGAATAAGGTTCGGGATTCAGTGTCGATGTGGCGTACCTTGCGGAAATACGGCTGGACAGGTAGCATAGCCTGACATTCGGGAACCGCGTTTTTATCTCGTGTGTAATTCGTTTGAAACGAACCACCAGTGAGTCGTAATAATTTTTAATGGGAGCGCCACCTGCTACATCAGCCTCTTTTACCCAAATTACCTGTACCTGATTTGCCGTAACTCCCGAATTCGAAAGTCGTGTATTGACCGTGTTCCAAAAAGTTAAGTAATTCGAATTGAAAGAGGTTGTAATAATGCCAGCAGTTTGTCCTCCCTGAGCGCCATCAACCAGTGTAAGTTTGGGATTTTTTTGAGCTAAGGCATTTGCTATGGGAATGAATTGCTGCGTTTCCTGCGTACCATTTGACATGCCAATACTGAGCCAGACAATTTTCCCGGTTACGGCGTCCTGATTCCCTTTTGCATCAAGATATTGCACCTGCGAAGCCATTTGTATTCCTGCCGATTTGTGTGCGGATGGCAGATAATTCGAGCCGTTCGGGTACAGTCCGCCTTGCCAGGTGACGTTCCAGGCATTGGTAAATACGCCTTTCCCCAAATCGTTGATCGGAGTGAACCCTGTTGAGGCGGCGGAACAATTTGGCTGTGCCATAACTTTTGCCCCGACTAAAAGCAGAATTGAAATGAATAAGAATAATGCTTTAATTGTTTTTGATTTTAAGGTTTACATTAGTTCACTCTTACAAGCTTGACTTTGGAATATACTGCATATTCTTTGCCGGGTTCGGCCAGTTCAAAGGTTTCTTCCAGTTCGTTATCACTCAAAATGCGGTATGTTTCTTTAGCTTTCCAGCCGGCAGGAATATTCTCGATCGATTCGGTTACGAAGACCATTGTTTTCTGATCGGGAGAAATACTGTCGAGCAGATATTCGTTCACAAAGCCTTCAATATGAAACTGGCGTAACCGGAATTTTTTTAGTCCGCGATCGAAACTAATGTATCCTAAATCTTCATGAACTTCACCTTTGGCGTTGCTGGCCGTTGGCGGATAGGTAGATTTGTTGCGCACTTCGATGAACTTTTTATTAAAAATAAACTGATAACTTCTCTCATAGTTACCGGTGCCGGGTTCTCCGCCGCCTTGTCCAGTCCATTTTCCGATGAATGACTGAAACGGAAGCCAGGGATCGACTTTAACCTGGGTTTGTGCGGCTGCAAAAAATGGAAACAGCAGAAAGATCATCAACAGTTTTCTCATGGTGGTAAATTCGATTTTGCGTTGAAAGTAAACAATGAGGTGATCAAAAACAAATGCTGATGATGGATTCGTCCGGGTTTTTCTGTTTTTGATTAATAAAATCAAACTCATTATTTTGATATTTTATTCTAGCTTTGATTATATTGGTATGACCAATTCAGAAGCTATGCAAATTACCCAAATTGAAGTTTATCAGTTTCCTGTCCGACTAAAAAAGCCGTTTGTAATTTCGCTCGGAGCATTCAAATTTGCTGAAAATGTGATTGTAGTAATCCGTGCGGGCGATGGCTTGACGGGTTTTGGCGAATGCAGTCCGTTTATGCCTATTAACGGCGAAAGTATGGAAACCTGTTATTTGGTTGCCCGTTATCTGGCTAAATCGTTGATCGGAAAAAATCCACTGGAGATTGCAGCCTGTTCAGAAATTATGGACGCTACCATTTACGGTAATTCGAGCATTAAAAGCGCTTTCGATATTGCTTTGCATGATATTGCCGCTCAACATGCGGGTTTGCCACTGTATGCTTTTATGGGCGGACAAAACAACAAAATCCTGAAGACTGATTACACCATCAGCTTGGGAAATCAGGAACAAATGGTTGCCGATGCTCATGAAATCAAAGAACGTGGTTTTGAAGTGATCAAGGTAAAACTGGGCGACGATCCGGATAAAGATATTCAACGCATTAAAGCCATTAGTGCTCAAGTTGGTGTTGAAATTCCTTTAAGACTCGATGCCAATCAGGGATGGGATGCTGATTCCGCCATCCGGGTTTTGAACGAACTGGCTGAATACAATATCCAATTTTGTGAAGAACCAATTCCCCGATGGAACTTCATGGAATTATCTCGAATCAGGATAAACAGTCCGGTGATGATCATGGCTGACGAGTCGTGCTGCGATCACCACGACGCCAAACGGCTGATTGACCTGGAAGCAGTTCAGGCATTTAATATTAAACTAGGCAAATCGTCGGGAATATTTAAAGCACAAAAGATCATTAAACTGGCTGAAAAGGCTAACTTGCAGTTACAAATCGGTGGTTTTCTTGAATCGAGGATCGGTTTTACAGCTTCGGCGCATTTGGCTTTAACCAGCGATAACGTTAAGTTTTGTGATTTTGATACGCCCATGATGTTCAGCGACGATCCGGTTTCAGGAGGAATTCATTATGGGGCAAATGGTTTGGTTACGGTTCCTGAAATTCCGGGTTTGGGGGCTAGTCTCGATACCGTTTACCTGAAACAGTTGTCTGGTTATGCCGTATCGTGATGCTATAACATCGAAATGTTCACCTAAAAATTCATAAACTATGAAATCAGATCAGGAAATTGTTCCGGTTGTTGTCTTTGAAGGAAATGACTGGGAAGCCTCTGTGGTGAAAAGCCTGCTTGAAAATGCTGAAATAGAAGTATTCTTAAAAGATGAAAAAATGGGTGTTCTGGCGCCCTGGAATGTGAATGCAGGCGGTGCCGGTTCTGTAAAAGTAATTGTCTCAAATCTTGATTACGAAAAGGCCAAAGAAGTCGTTGATGCTTTTGAAAAAGCTGAAGGAATGCTGGCCGACGGAGAGTTTTAAAATACCATTGCTCAAATGTCATGAGTTCGGATCAGGAAATTGTTCCGGTTGTTGTTTTTGATGGCAATTACTGGGAAGCAGCTTTGGTAAAAAGTTTACTCGAAAATGCGGAGATATTTGCGTTTCTGAAAGACGAATATCGCACCGCACTTGCTCCATGGCAGGTTATTCCGGGGGATAATGGCGCTGTGAAAGTGATGGTTTCGAATGTAGATTTTGAAAAGGCTCAACTGGTTGTTAAAGAATTTGAAAAAGCACAAAAAGAAGGAACTCCGAATGAAGAGTTTTGAGTTTTGGGAGAATATGTTTAAAAAGATTGGCTTGCTTTGGCAGTTTGAACCAGCCAATTCGGCCATTCATGTCCGTGATTTATTTCTTGAATACGGATTCCAAAAAATCCTGATCCCCGGTGTTGGTTATGGCCGAAATGCCCGGTCATTCGTCGAAAGTGGATTTAACCTGACCGGTATTGAAATCTCAGAAACGGCTATTCAGCTTGCCCGCGAAAATAAGCTGGACTTCCCGATTCATTGTGGATCGGTAACTCAAATGCCTTTTGACGATCAGATTTACGACGGAATTTATTGCTATGCCTTGATTCATTTGCTCAATCAGAATGAAAGGAGGCAATTTCTGCGAAACTGTTACAATCAGCTCCGTCAAGGCGGATTAATGGTTTTTGTTTCAGTTTCGAAGAATTATAAACTTTTCGGACAGGGCAAACAGGTCAGCAATAACCGTTTCAGGATTAAGAATGGTCTCGATGTATTTTTTTATGACTCAGAATCGATTGAAAAGGAATTTGGAAAGTTTGGATTGGTTGAATACCATGAAATTGACGAGCCCGTAAAACATCTGGAAAATGAAGAACCGATGAAATTCTGGATGATTGTTTGTAGGAAAGCGGTCGTTTGTCAGTAGCAAAAATGAATAAGCAAAGAGGAAATCATCCGATAAGTAAACAAGCATATTTAATTTTCGGAATCCCCCCTTTGGATGGGTTAGGGGAGGCTTATCACATTCACTTCACGTTCCAGTTCAACTCCAAATTTTTCCTGAACCGATTGTTTGATTTCCTCTGACAAATCAAAAATTTCTTTTCCGGTGGCATTCCCGTAATTGACCAGTACCAGGGCCTGTTTGTCATGAACGCCGGCATCGCCGCGGCGAAAACCTTTCCATCCGCATTGTTCGATGAGCCAACCTGCCGCCAGCTTCGTTTTTCCACCGGGAGCCGGGTAGTGGGGCATGTTTGGATGAGTTGCCAAAAGCTGTTCAGCCAAAAGCGTTTCTATAACCGGATTTTTAAAGAAACTTCCGGCATTTCCGATTGCTTTTGGGTCGGGTAATTTCGACTCGCGAATGCTGATTACCGCTTTTCGTATATTCCGAAGATTGATCACTCCCAATTTTTCCACCTCATTTTTCAGATCGCCATAATTCAGGATAAATTCCGGAAATTTATCGAGTTTAAAGACAACCGAAGTAATGACAAAGCGGTCTTTCAATTGATTTTTAAATATGCTATCGCGGTAGGCATATTGGCAATCGGTCACGTCTATGGTATATTCCGAAAGAGTTTCGAGGTCGAAGCCGGTGACCGATTCAATTCGGTTCTGGATTTCCATGCCATAAGCGCCAATGTTTTGAACAGCTGCTGCTCCAACTTTTCCCGGAATCAGTGATAAATTCTCGATGCCACCCCAACGGTTAAAAACCGCATATTCTGCCAAATCGTCCCAAACCATGCCTGCTCCGACTTCAACCCAGACGTTGTTGCGGTCTTCGTGCACAATTTTGATCCCGGGAACATTCGGATTAATGATCAACCCGGGAAAATCGTTCACAAATAGGAGGTTGCTGCCTTCGCCTAAAATCAATATCGGCATGTTGCGCCAGTCGTTGGTCGTTTCCAGAAACCCTTTTAAATCTTCTGTTTCGGTGAATTCAAAATAGTATCTGGCGGCAACATCAGTGCCAAAGGTGTGGTTTTTTCGGAGCGGGTAATTGGTGAAAGAGCGGATCATTTGAATTATTTTGAGGCAAATATAACAGCAGATTGCCTTTTTTCGTTTAACTTGGCAATATGAACCAGAAGAAATTAACCTTGAAAAAGATATCTCTCAGTGTTATTAACGATCTGGTAACCGATAACCGGGTACACAAAGTGGCGGTTAGCCTTCAAAAGATGGGCTTCGAACCGGTATTGGTTGGCCGGCTGCTTCCTGAAAGCCAGTCGGTTGACCGTCCATATCCAACTCACCGGATGAAACTGCTCTTTCGCAAAGGCCCATTGTTCTATTTTGGATACAATTTCCGGCTATTTTTTTACCTGCTGAAATTGGCTCCGGATGTGCTGGTTGCTAACGATCTTGACACTTTGCCTGCCAATTTTCTGGTTAGCCGGATTCGAAGAAAACCACTGATTTACGACAGCCATGAATATTTCACCGAAGTTCCGGAATTGATTGGTCGTCCGGTGGTGCGGGCTATCTGGACGTGGCTCGAACGAATGTTTGTCCCGAAAGTTCAGGCGGCTTACACCGTTTGTGAATCAATTGCTGAAGTATACCACGATTTATACAAAGTTGATTTTAAAGTCGTGCGCAATCTTCCGGTTTGTTCACAGATTGAGAAGCAGAAACATCAGGAGAAAGCAGATGGACAGCCCAAAATTATTCTTTATCAGGGGGCAATGAACCTGGGACGCGGCATTGAAGCGGCAATCAGAGCGATGCCGTTTGTCGATGATGCCGAACTTTGGCTGGTTGGTGATGGCGATATAACCTTGCAACTTCAGGAAATGGTTTACGATTTGGAAGGTGCTTCGGGATATTTTGACAAAAAGGTGAAATTTTTGGGACGTTTGCCGCTTCATCAATTGCATGAATTGACCCGGCAGGCTGATCTTGGCATTTCTCTGGAAGAAGATCTGGGTTTGAATTACCGCTTTGCCTTACCCAATAAACTGTTGTGTATCGATTACATTCAGGCAGGCGTTCCGGTTTTGGTATCGAACCTTCCGGAAATGAGGCGAGTGGTTGACCATTACCAGATTGGTGCTATTGCCGAAACACACCAGCGAAAGGAATTGGCTGAACTCCTGAAAACTGCGCTTTTTGATCAGGAGAAAATTAATTGAAACATACAAAAGTTTGATTTGAACAAGATAATTAATTTTTGGAAGCAAAATCTGTCGCCGGCAGCAGCCGAATTGTGCTGGGAAAATGAAGAAAATGTGCTGAATGAAATCTATGGGCGGTTCCTTGCGTAACTTTAGGCACTCCTAACTTTAGCGCACTTTAGGCACTTCCTACTCTTTGTTCCTCGTTTTGTTCCTCGTAATTACCGTTTCGTAAATTTTTTGTTCGTCAACCGTAATGATTCGGGCCGGAAATCTCCGGATCAGCGGATAGTCATGGGTGGCAATTACCACCGTCTTTCCCTGATCATTTAGATTTTTGAAAATCTGCATCAGGTCAATCGAAGTGTGAGGGTCGAGGTTGCCGGTAGGTTCATCGGCCAGGATAATCTCCGGATTATTGAGCAGCGCACGGGCAATGGTCACCCGCTGTTGTTCTCCACCCGACAATTGGTGAGGCATGGACCGGGCTTTTTGAATCATCGAGACCATGTCGAGTACCTCATTTACCCGGTCGGCAATTTCCTTTTCATCTTTCCAGTCGGTGGCTTTCAATACAAAAGCCAGGTTGTCATAAACATTCCGGTCGCTCAACAAACGGAAATCCTGAAAAACCACACCCAATTTACGGCGAAGAAAAGGTATATCGCGGGTTTTAAGATCAACAAGATCATAGCCAGCCACTTTCCCCTGGCCTTTTTCGAGAGGTAACTCGGCATTCAGGGTTTTAATGATGCTGGACTTTCCGCTTCCAACTTTCCCGATCAAGTAAACAAATTCACCTGTTTTAATTTCCAGGCTGATGTCGGTAAGAACCGTAAAATCGCGCTGAATGATGTCGGCATTAACCAGTTCTATAATGTTTTCTTCTGACATGGGAGATACAATTGGGAACGTATGCAAAACTAATTTTTTTTATCCTTCGAAATACTAATCAAACTTAAATATCAGTTTTTGTTTAGAATTCAGTCTGAATTTCGGGAAAGACGCCATTAGAATAATTAATTTTACCAAAGCAACTTTACCTGCCGAATTTTGTCATTGAAAAAAGATGGTACAGTTTGTGAGTCATCCAAACCATGAAAATAAAAAATATCCAGATATCCAATGAAGACAATCCGATTTGTAGTTATGCTGATTTCGCTGGTTTCAGCTTCTTTGCTGACAAAAGCCCAGCAAACAGTTTATTATCAATCTCCCAATCAAGACCTTCAGAAAGCAAAAGAACTTTATCAGGCCCGGAATTACATCTCGGCCATCAACCAGTTTGATCAGCTTGCCGGACAGGCTGACGAAAATTCGGAAATACGTGCTGAAGCTATGTTTTACAAAGCAATGTGCGGGCTGAAGCTTGACAATGGAAATGCTGAAGAACAAATTGCTGATTTCATGAACCAGTTTCCTGAAAGTTCGTTCAGGAATCGTGCTTTATTTGAGCAGGCCGTTTATCAGTTTGATAAGAAGAAATATTCAGCCGTGCTGAAAACTCTCGAAGGTTTCGACAAATCAGAACTCAGTACGGACGAACGGACTCATTTTTATTATTTGCATGGATACTCCAATTTCGAGATGGAGAAAATGGATGTTGCACTGACTGATTTCAGCGAAATTAAGGATGGCAACTCAAACTATGCCGCACAGGCTCAATACTATTGGGGGCATATTCAATACCTCAATGGCAATTATGAATCGGCTCTTCAGGAGTTTTTAAAACTGCAAAAGAACCCGGTTTTCGAGAAAGTAATTCCGTTTTACATCAGCCAGATTTATTACAAACAGGCCAAATACCGCGAAGTGGTCAACTACACCGGACCGATCATCAATAAAGTTTCGGCCGATCAACAACCTGAGCTGGCGCGGATTTTAGGTGATTCATATTTTCATTTGCGCGAGTTTAAAGAGGCCATCCAGTTCCTGGAGTTTTACCTTTCGGATAAGAATAATCGTGGTCGTCAGGAAAATTATATGCTCGGCTATTGCTATTACCTGAATAACGAGGAAGCCAAAGCCATTCCCCGGCTCGAAATTGCCTCGAAAGGGAAAGATGAACTGGCACAAAATGCCTATTACCACCTGGCCGACTGTTATGTGGCCACCAATGATAAAAATAAAGCCCGGCAAGCGTTTGAGGCAGCCTCTGAATTTGATTTTGATGCCAAAATCAAGGAAGATGCTTTGTTCAATTATGCCAAAATAACTTACGAATTGTCGTATTCGCCGTTCAACGAAACCATCAAGGCTTTCGATAAATACATTTTGCTGTATCCCAATTCGGAGCGAAACGATGTGGCTTACGACTATTTGGTCAAGGTTTACATGAGTACCAGCAATTATCGCGACGCCATGACTTCGATTGAAAACATTAAAGTGAAAAGCCCGTCGGTAAAAAAAGCATATCAGCGGGTGGCCTATTACCGGGCGCTCGAATGCCTCAACAACCTGGATTATCAGAGCGCTATTGAAAACTTCGATAAGTCGGTTGAAGCCGGTGACTTCAACAAAAATTATCGGGCACTGGCTCTTTTCTGGAAAGCCGAAACGTATTACCGGCTCAATGATTTCAATCGGGCGGTTTCCGAATATACAGGTTTTCTGAAGTCTTCCGGTGCATTTTCGCTTCCGGAGTACAGGACAGCTCACTACAGCCTGGCTTACGCTTATTTTCAATTGAAAGATTATGCAACTTCTGCTGATTATTTTCGGAAATATCTGAATCTCGAAAGTGATTTGCGAAACGAAAAAGTAGCCGATGCCAACAACCGTCTGGGCGATTGTAATTTTGTGAACCGCGATTACGCTTCTGCTATTTCGAATTACGACCGGGCCCTCCGGATGAATTTATACGATGCCGATTATTCGCTTTTCCAGAAAGCTTTCTGTCTGGGCTTGCAGCGTGATTATCCGGGAAAAACTTCGGCTTTGCAAATGCTGATTCAGAATTACCCAAAATCGTCGTATCAGGATGATGCGCTTTACGAACTGGGACGAACTTTTGAGCGGACTAATCAGCCGCAGGCTGCTATCAGTCAGTATAAAGAATTGATCAGCAAATACCCGCAAAGTAATTTTCATAACAAAGCCTTGGTACAATTGGGATTGGTCTATTACAATGAGAATAATTATCAGTCAGCCATCAGCTATTACAAACAGGTGGTCGACCGGTCGCCAAATACTCCGGAAATGCAGGCAGCTTTGTCTGGAATGAAAAATTGCTACGTGGAAATGAACGATGTTGATTCTTATTTTGCTTACACAGGTAAGTTGGGAACAGGTGTTCAGGTTTCGGTGAGCGAGCAGGATTCGCTGTCGTATCAGGCTGCCGAAAAACTGTACATGGCTCGCGATAAAAAAGCC
Organism: Prolixibacteraceae bacterium; assembly: GCA_963676535.2. Taxonomy (GTDB): domain Bacteria; phylum Bacteroidota; class Bacteroidia; order Bacteroidales; family Prolixibacteraceae; genus Aquipluma. The sequence continues at coordinate 203,894 of CAXXKQ010000037.1, forward strand.
CGCCAGCAGTTCGAACGCTATCTGGCTCAGTTCCCCAACGGGAGTTTTGCATTGAATTCGCAGTTCTACCTCGCCGAAATGTTTTACAGCGATGGCGAAGCAGCCAAAGCCCTGGCAGGTTATGAATATGTGATCGCTCAACCGGATAACAATTTTACTGAAGTTGCCCTTTCGAAAGCTGCCGGATTGCAATACAATGCCAAAAATTACCAGCAGGCGCTGACTTATTTTGAACGATTTGCCAAAATCTCGAATTCAACAAACAATTTATTGGATGCGCGGACCGGAATCATGCGGTGCCGTTTTCAACTGGCCGATTATCCGGCCTGCATCGATGCAGCCAATCTGGTGCTGGCTTCCGAGAAAGTTTCGGAACTGCTGAAGCGCGAAACCAATTACATGCTGGCCATTTCGTATTACAACACGGGCAACAAGGACAAGGCTTTCCCGCTTTTGAGCAAACTGTCGGCTGATACTAATTCAGCAGAAGGGGCCGAGTCAAAATTTTTGGTAGCCGATATCTTGTACGGGAAACAAAAGTTGAAAGAAGCTGAAAGCGAGATTATGGATTTCATCGACAAAAATTCGCCCCACCAGTTTTGGCTGGCCAAAAGCTTTATTTTGCTGTCCGATATTTACCTGAAAAATGGTGATGAATTTCAGGCTAAACATACCCTGAAAAGTATCATCGAAAATTATCCGGAACCGGACGATGGAATACTGGAAACTACCCGGAACAAGCTTCAGCAGATTGAGGCCGGAGAAGCCAGTCAGACCAAAAACCAGAGCAAGGCGCTGGAAATAAATGTTGGCGGAGGGAAAAAATAAATCAGGTATTAAAAATGACGAAGATGAAGAATCAACACACCATACAGATAGTTTTTTTTGCAATACTATTGCTTGCCGGAACCGAAAATCTTTGGGCACAAAAAGACACTACCCGGATGAGGCAGGAAGTTGAAGTCACAAAGGCTTATCAGCCCACTGTGCCCGATGCGGTGAAAATTAACGATATTCCTAAGATTAAAAACGAGCAGACCGAGGCTCCAACTTTCGATTATTCAATTTACAGCAAACCGATTTTTTCAACCTTCGACCTAACCCCGGTTGCTGCGGCTAAAATGGTTGGAGAACCCCACCCTGAAATGGAAATGGGTTTGCTTAAACTGGGCCTGGGAAATTATCTGACACCTTACGGCGAATTGTTTTTCAATGCCCGTCCCGGTAAAAAATCAAATTTTGGAATGCATTTCAGGCACCTTTCTTCGCGAGGAAATGTCGACCTTTTGAACGACGATCTGGTGAAAGCTCCCCAATCTGAGAATTCAGCAGAAATCTTTGGCAAGCATTTTTTCCGAAAGTCAACGCTTTCAGGCAGCTTGTCATTCGATCGCAAAGCATTCACCTATTACGGTTATACAGGCGACTTGCTGACCCACGATGAAAAGGAACAATTGATACCGTATTTCGCAGATAAACAATATTTTTCGAAAGGTGAAGGCAACGTTCGACTGAAAAGCGAAACTCTTGCCAAATATGACTTTAATTACGATTTTGGAGTTGGCTATCATTATCTGATCAGTAAAACCGGTCAAACCGAAAAACAAACCAACTTTTCGGGTTTGGTCAGTAAAAAATTTGATAGTGCGCTCGGCCTTCTCGATGTATCGGTTGTACATTATCAGGTCGACAGCATTTGGAACAATACAACTTATAGCTATGGACAGGATCGGCAGTTTATTTTGGAAGCAAATCCATCTTTTAAATGGTCTACAAAAACGGCCAGTATTCAGCTGGGCCTAAATACGGCACTGGAGCTTAAAAAAGATGACGACGGTAAATTCTTAATCTGGCCTAAAGTGAAAGCAGAATGGTCGCCGGTTGAACGTGTACTCACCCTGTTTGTCGGAATTGACGGGCATTTACAACACAATACCTATTCGTCTGTTGCAGAAGAAAATCCATATATAGATCCCTATCACGATGTTTTGAACACAAATTTCAAGCATGTTTTTTCGGGTGGTTTTAAAGGAAAATTGAGTCCGAAAACCAATTATGTGACTCAGGCTTCGTATTCGGTGGTGGAAGATCAGCATTTTTATATTACTGAAAGCAGGAACTTATATGATCTTACAAGTTCCTCCCGCAGATTGAACAATACTTTTAGTTGGATTTACGACGATGTAAATATTCTGAGATTATCAGGCGAAGTTTTGCATACTGTTTCTGATGATTTTTCTTTTCAGATACTGGGAAATTACTATTCTTACGACCTGAAATCACTTCCACAAGCTTGGCAGATGCCCAATTTTGACCTGACCTTATCAGCCACTTACAAGCCAACTGAACAGTTAAAATTTACAACTGATATTTTTGTGATCGGTAAACGTACCGCTCTGTTGAGTGATATCGATTTTACAAAGCTTATATCTAGTCTTGGATCTGACGCATTTACCGATAAAGAGATTTGTATGGACCCCATTATCGACCTGAATGCTGGTGTTGAATACCGGTTTTCCGATAAACTGAATTTCTTTGTCAAACTCAATAATTTTGGTTTCCAGAGGTATGAGCAATGGCTCGGCTATACCAATAAAAGTTTTAACTGGATGGCCGGAATCAGCTATTCATTCTGAAAAAAAACGACTGGATTTGATTTTGTGTCTTCCTGAGGTCGGATGAGATTGTCCTTTGATTAACTTTTTGATTTTCAGTATTTATAAAGTTCATAAAATGTTAGAAAGTTTAACATTTCAAGGAGCTTTTGTGTGACTGACGGTCCAACTTTTTTGCTATATTTGCGACTGATTTGTTGAAGAAAATCAGACGTGAAGAATTTTTTGAAAATCAAATATCTGTTAGCTTACCTCAACCGGAATTTATTTCGAAAAAGCAGCGAATAATTGTTTTCTGTAATTAACTTTAGTTCTTCTGTTTAGGGCTAAACGGGTAAACTAATGGGATAATTTAAATATTTTGATGATGAGCGAAATGGAAGAATTTGAAGAAACCCAGAACTGGGGAATACAGAATGAAAATGGAGGTTACGATGCCGACAGCATTCAGGTACTCGAGGGGTTAGAGGCAGTTCGTAAACGTCCTGCCATGTATATTGGCGATGTGAATGAAAAAGGACTGCATCATTTGGTGTACGAGGTGGTTGACAACTCTATTGACGAGGCTCTGGCTGGCTTTTGTACAAAAATTGATGTGATCATTAATGAAGATAATTCGGTAACGGTTATTGATGACGGCCGAGGTATTCCAACAGAAATTCATACCAAGGAAAATCGTTCGGCGCTCGAAGTGGTAATGACTGTTTTGCATGCCGGTGGAAAGTTTGACAAAGGCAGCTACAAAGTATCCGGAGGGTTGCATGGGGTAGGGGTTTCGTGTGTGAATGCACTTTCTATTCTCCTCAATGTGCAGGTGCACCGCGACGGTAAAATATGGCAGCAGGAATACAGCAAAGGTAAACCGTTGTACGATGTGAAAGAAGTTGGGGTAACCGACCGCACTGGAACCACTGTTACATTTAAACCAGACGATTCAATCTTTCTGGTTACTGAATATAAGTTCGAAACGTTAGCTGCCCGGTTGCGCGAGCTTGCATTTTTAAATGCAGGCTTACAATTGAATATCACTGATAAAAGGATTAAGATTGATGGTGTCGGAGAATATAACTATAAACATGAAGAATTCTTCTCCAAAGAAGGATTAAAAGAGTTTGTTGAGTATCTCGATAACACCCGTGAACGCCTTATTGAGGAAACTATTCATATTTCGTCTGAAAAAGCTGGTGTCCCGGTTGAAATAGCGCTGCACTACAATACTTCGTTTACCGAAAATATTCATTCGTACGTTAATAATATTAACACGATTGAAGGTGGAACCCACCTTACCGGTTTCCGTCGCGGTTTAACCCGTACCTTGAAAGCTTATGCTGAAAGTAGCGGCATGTTAACCAAAATGAAATTTGAAATCAGTGGAGACGACTTTCGCGAAGGATTGACTGCTGTGGTGTCGGTAAAAGTGGCCGAACCTCAGTTTGAAGGTCAGACCAAAACTAAACTTGGAAACTCTGAAATTAGTTTACCAGTCGATCAGGCGGTAAGTGAAATGCTGGCCAATTATCTGGAAGAAAATCCACGTTCTGCACGTGCTATTGTGAACAAGGTCATTCTTGCTGCTCAGGCACGCCATGCTGCCCGCAAAGCCCGCGAATTGGTTCAGCGTAAAAATGTGCTTTCAGGAGCAGGACTTCCCGGAAAACTGGCCGATTGTTCTGAAAAGGATGCAACACTTTGCGAATTATTTCTGGTGGAGGGAGATTCGGCAGGTGGTACAGCGAAACAAGGTCGTAATCGCCATTTTCAGGCTATTTTGCCTCTTCGTGGTAAGATTCTGAACGTTGAGAAAGCAATGGCCCACCGGGTTTACGATAGCGAGGAAATTAAGAATATTTATACGGCTCTTGGTATCACAATCGGGACGGACGATGACACCAAAGCGATTAACCTTGAAAAACTGAGGTACCACAAAGTGGTGATTATGACCGATGCTGACGTGGACGGTAGCCATATCGCCACATTAATCATGACTTTCTTTTTCCGCTTTATGCAGGAATTGATTCAACGCGGACACGTTTACATCGCAACACCGCCGCTCTATTTAGTTAAAAAGGGAAAGCGCGAAGAATATTGCTGGACCGAACAACAACGTCTTCGTTTGATTGATGAATGGGGCGAAGGAAAAGAATCGGGTATTCATGTTCAACGGTACAAAGGTCTTGGAGAAATGAACGCCGAACAGTTGTGGACCACAACGATGAATCCTGAATTTAGGACATTGCGCCAGGTAACCATCGAGAATGCTGCCGAAGCCGACCATATTTTCAGTATGCTGATGGGTGATGAAGTTCCGCCGCGCCGTCAGTTTATTGAAGACCACGCCGTTTATGCTAACATCGATGTTTAAAAAATAATGTGAATCCCGGTTGAAACCGGGATTTTTTTTTCACTTTGGGTATAGTTTTTACTTTTGCCTTCTTAACTTTAATCTTTTCCCTTGATATGAATATTTGTGTCTTTTCTTCGTCTAGTAATGCCATTGCTGATGTGTATGTGCAGGAAGCCATTGAACTGGCCCGTTTAATCGGGCAGTCAAATTTTTGCCTGATCAATGGTGGTTCCAACGTGGGGTTGATGGATGTAATTACACGTGAAGCCGTGAAAAATGGGGCAAAAACTATTGGAATCATTCCCGAAAAGTTGAGGGATTTTAATTTGGCATCTGTTCATGCTCACGAAATAATTGTATCGGGCGATATGATGGAACGTAAATTTAAGATGCGTGAATTGTCGGATGCCTTTATTGCCTTAGCCGGAGGTTTTGGAACCCTCGAAGAAATTTTAGAAGTGATAACCCTGAAACAGCTGAGTTACCATAACAAGGCCGTCGTATTTATTAATACAAATGGTTTTTACGATGATCTGTTCCGCCAGTTTGAAAAGTCGTATGAGGAAAAATTTGCTAAGGAGGCCTACCGCAAAGTATATTATATTGCTGATAATTCGGAAGATGCAATGAGCTATATCCTGAATTATCAACCGGAAGAAACGGTCAACAAATGGTTTGAAGTTCCAAGCCGCTAATTGGCCCTGATGTGAAAATAAAAGGTTGAGCCTTTTCCGGGTTCCGATTCAACATGAATCGTTCCGCCCAGCAATTCAATGAGGTTTTTCGAGATCGCCAACCCCAGACCTGTTCCGCCGAAATTCATCTTTGTACCCATATCGGCCTGCATAAACCGTCCAAAAATTGCATCCTGCTGATTACGGGGAATTCCTATGCCGGTATCGGATACCGTGAAATAGACCAGATTATCGTGCATAACTACACTAACCGTAATTGTGCCTGAATCTGTAAACTTTATAGCATTCCCGATTAGATTGTTCATAATCTGTCGGAGTCTCACCTCGTCGGTAACAATTGTGGTTTCAGACTCAATTTTGCTATTGATGCGGAATTGAATATCCTTGTCATTTTTTGAAACCAGCGATTCTGTATAAAGATGATTCAGCTCGTTCAAAAACTTATTTAAACGGACTGGTTTCTTTTTGATTGTTAATAAGTTAGCTTCTATTTTTGAAATGTCAATGATGTCGTTAATCAGGTTAAGCAAAATTTCTCCGTTTTTCCGGACTAGTTTGATAAATATGTCTTTGTCCTGTTTTTCCTGACTTTCATCCAGCAAAAGTTCTGAGAATCCGAGGATCGCATTCATGGGAGTTCTGATTTCGTGCGACATGTTGGCCAGAAATGCAGATTTCAAACGGTCAGACTCCGTAGCTTTTTTCTGTTCTTCAATCAGTTTGGTTTCAATTTCTTCGCGCAATATGATCATTTTGTTGGCGGCGACTGCGGCTTGCCTGAACTCATCAAAATAAAAGCCGGAAACATTCAGCTTGTTGAAACTGTTTTGTGACAAGTAGAAAAAGTTGAAAAAACGTTCGAAATCCGATTTGTATCGTTTATTAAAACGATAAATGATAAGGGCTTCAATAATCAGAAGAAGAATCAGGATTATCAGGATTATCAGGATGCTTCGTTGCTGGTCGTGTCGGAGCAGCTCCTGTTGATCTTTAATGCTTTGGTTAATTTCGTCGAGGTAAAAACCGGCTCCGACAATCCAGTTGTAATCTTTGAACAGCTGAACGTACGAGCATTTTTCCGATAGGGTGGTTTCGTTTATTTTGTTCCATTGGTAATAGAAAAATCCACCTTCAGGATGCTTTTCAACGACGTCCAATTCCTGCATAAATATTGGGTGCCTTTTATCATTAGTTTGCTCAATCAAATTCAGGTTGCCACTATAAACTTTTCCATCAATTACAATTGGATGTCCGTCGCTCTGGTTTAAAAACACATAGCCACCATACCTGAACCTTACCGAGCTGATTTTTTCGGCAATCTCATCTCGAAATTTGGGAAAGTAGTCATCGACATATTGTTTGGATCCAAAGTACCAGTTGAAATGACCAAATCGCTTTACAAATGTTATTTTTTTATGAGGGGTAATTTGGTCTGATTGTGTATTTTTAATATCATAATTTAAAAATCCCTCATTTTGCTCAGACAATAGCTTAATCTCTTCGAGAACAACTGGCAAACCATTGGAGTCTTTGAACTGGCGCATATCTTTCCCGGAAAATTCAGGATTACGGGGATAATAAACACCTTTTCCATCAGCAGTTGAGATGAAGACTTCTTCATATTCCATATCAAATTTCAACGACGAAATGGTTGCGATGATCAGGGCTTTAATTTCTTCTTCCGATTTCTTGCCAGCGTAGTTTAAATAGATTGATTCGGCTGTATGAAGAGCTTGATTGACATTTTGACTGATTTTATCATTTATTTTTTGTTTGAAAGCCTCATTTTGAATCCGGATATATTCGAGTTCGTTTTTTACAATCTCCTGAATATATACTTTTTGATTTTCAATATATTCCCTGCTTTTTTGATGGCTAATCTGGTTGAAGTATAAAGTTTGCTGAGCAATCAATATGCCCCCGATTAAAAGAGTTGTGGCCACTGTAATAATTATCAGTGTTCGGCTCAGATAGGTGGAGATGTTTGAAGGAATCGCTATTCTTCGGAAGAAATTACGAGGCATCTTTAAAGTTTGCTTTATTAGTCATTTGAGTTCTGCATAAGTAACAAAGATAATAGAATTGAGAGAGGAGAGTACTTTTGTTGAATCCGAAACCATTTAAAAAAGTTAGAATCAGACAATATTTAAAAGAAAATCTGTCAGAAAAACAGTATTAACAATCACTTTTTCAGAATCAGTGTCAAATTTTCGTTTCAAATGCTGTGGCATAGACTACCAATGCCAATTGGTATTGGTTTTGTAAAGTTTGTGTTTGTTTAAGGCGCTGTTAAAATCTGTTAAACAATGTAAATGAATTGCAAAAGCTATAACACTTTTAAAACTTGTACGTTATCTTTAAAATAAATTTAAAAGTCAGGAATTTCTAACAACAAAAAGTAAAAAGCGATGAATAATTTTAAGAAAGGATTATTTACATTGTTGGTGGCTCTGGCCGGTGGCTTTTTTGCCCTTTGGGCCTATACCCGTTATTTTGATGATCCGAAAATTGTGACCGTACAACAGGATCAATCGATGCGATATGCCAGTTTGCCAACCTCATATTCGGGCGATTTACCCGATTTAACCTATGCTGCCGAAAATTCGGTCCACTCAGTTGTACATATCAAGGTTACACAAAAGGGTGGCTATTACAGTTCAAACAACATTTTTGACTTTTTCTTTGGCGATGAAGGAAATCGCTCGCAGCAAATGCCCATCCGGCAAGGTGTCGGATCGGGCGTGATTATTTCTCCGGATGGTTTTATTGTGACCAATAACCATGTGATTGACGAAGCCGATGAAATTGAAGTGGTATTAAATGACAAACGTGCATTTAAAGCTAAATTGATTGGAACTGATCCTTCAACGGATGTGGCATTATTAAAAATTGATGCTTCCGATTTGCCGATACTTAAATTCAGTAACTCAGACAACCTGAAACTGGGTGAATGGGTATTGGCCGTGGGTAATCCGTTTAATCTGACATCGACTGTGACTGCCGGAATTGTAAGCGCAAAAAGCCGCGACATCGGGATTAATCCCGATCAAATGAGAATTGAATCCTTCATACAGACAGATGCTGCTGTAAATCCCGGAAATAGTGGGGGCGCTTTAGTCAATACCCGGGGGGAGCTGGTTGGAATCAATACGGCCATTGCTTCGCAAACAGGCTCCTACAGTGGTTATTCATTTGCTATTCCGGCCAATATTGTACAGAAAGTAGTTGGTGATTTAAAAGAATACGGCGAAGTACAACGGGCCCTCTTAAATGTAAATATCGGAGATGTTGATGCAGAGGTTGCAAAAAAATATGATCTGGATAAAATTGAAGGTGTATTTATCGGAAAGGTACAACCCGGCGGTGCGGCCGAATTAGCCGGCATCAAAGATAATGATGTCATTATCAGTGTCGATGGCTTGAATGTAAATTCAATGGCCGAGCTTCAGGAACAGATTGGGAAACACCGTCCTGGAGATAAAGTTACTGTTGTAATAAAAAGAGATAACAAAAAGAAACCATTTAACGTAACGCTTCGTAACAAACACGGTGATACGGAAATTGTGAAAGGGGATAATCCTGACGATTTTTTTGGTGCAAAATTTGTTGCGGTTTCCGACCGTGATAAAGAGGAATTAGGAATTCGGTACGGGATAAAAATTACTGAACTTGGAAGTGGTAAATTCAAAGATGCGGGTATAAAAAAAGGATTTATCATTATGCAGGTGAACAAGAATGCCGTTTCAGAGGTTAACGATTTACAAAGAATAATAAAAAATTCAAAGGGTGGAATATTGGTTGAAGGAGTTTATCCAAATGGTGAAGTAGCCTACTATGTTTTCGGAATTGATTCGAAATAAAACAAAGTACTGGTCATAAAATTGTAAACAACATCAACAATCAAAATTCCATTTGAATTATTGACCTCAAAAGCATATATTTGCACGCTATTTTTTTGAAGGGTATATGAGACAATTAAAGATTACAAAATCGATTACCAACCGTGAAAGCGCTTCTCTGGATAAGTATCTTCAGGAGATTGGGAAAGAAGAACTTATTACTGTTGAGGAAGAAGTTGAGCTGGCTCAACGGATTAAAAAAGGTGATCAGGCCGCATTAGAGAAACTAACCAGAGCTAATCTGCGTTTTGTGGTTTCGGTGGCAAAACAGTACCAGAATCAGGGCTTGAGTTTGCCCGACCTTATTAATGAAGGTAATCTGGGGCTGATAAAGGCTGCTGAAAAGTTTGATGAAACCAGAGGTTTCAAGTTTATTTCCTACGCCGTATGGTGGATTCGACAATCCATACTTCAGGCTTTGGCCGAGCAATCCAGAATTGTCCGTTTGCCTTTGAACCAGGTTGGGTCACTCAATAAAATTAATAAAGCTTTCTCAAAGTTTGAACAGGAGCACGAGCGCAAGCCTTCTCCTGAAGAATTGGCTGACTCACTGGAATTACCTGCAGACAAGGTAGCAGATACCCTTCGTGTTTCCGGCCGTCATATTTCTGTTGATGCACCCTTTGTTGAAGGTGAAGATAACAGTCTGCTCGACGTCCTGATTAATAACGATTCACCCAATGCCGACCGTGCATTGATGATGGAATCGCTGGCCCGCGAAATTGAGCGTGCCCTTGCAACATTAACTGAACGTGAAAGCGATATCATCCGGATGTTTTTCGGAATTGGATGTCAGGAAATGACACTTGAAGAAATTGGTGAACGTTTTGGGTTAACCCGGGAACGTGTTCGCCAAATTAAAGAGAAGGCCATTCGCAGGTTGAGGCACACCTCAAGCGAAGTAAATTGCTTAAGACATATTTGGGATAACTCAGAAATAAAAAAACCGCTTTTTGAATAGCGGTTTTTTTATTTCTGTAATGACCTTACTGATCGAGATTATTAATATTTTAGTTTGATTACTTCGCTTCCAGCCAGAAGGAAGGCACCTGTCCCATATACTTCCCAGCTTTCAGCTGAAAAATTCTTTTTAGGATCGGCTCCGATTGGCTGGCACCAGCCTACATGCCCGTCGGGTTGAATTAGAGAGTTCATTCCTTTCCAGGCTTTCTGAACAATTGGCAAATATTTGTCTTTACTCAACAACCCATTATTAATTCCCCAAGCCAGAGCATAAGTATAGAAACCTGACCCACTGGCTTCTCCTCCGGGATAAGTGGCAGGATCAAGCAAACTGGCTCTCCAAAGTCCATCTTCCTGCTGAAGGCTTGCAATTTTTTCGGCCATTTCTTTATATACTTTTTCGTAGAACGGACGTTCTTTATAATCTTTTGGAAGTTCGCTTAGTACCAGGGCCAAACCACCCATAACCCATCCGTTACCTCGTGACCAGAATATTTTTTTACCATTGGCTTCCCGGCGGTCTGAAGCATCACCTTTAATTACATAGCCCAGATCGCGGGCAAAAAGGTGTTCATCTTTATCGTAGAGCATATCGTAGCATTCATGGTAAAGTTCATCGCTTTTCTCCATGTATTTTTTATCACCGGTTGTCATCGAGAGTTTCACCATTGCCGGAGGAGCCATGAACAAGGCATCGCACCACCACCAGGTAATTTTCTGAATGCCTTTGACCGGGTATGGAGTTGCCAGAAATTTGTCCATTTGTTCGGTAAATGGGGTGATCATTTTCTGATCTTTTTTCAGGCGGTAAACATCAAGGTAAGTTTGGCAAATGGCATGGTCATCGGCATGTTGAAGGCGTGGGCCGGGTTTCCACTGATTCTTTTCACCCATTTCAATCATGGCATTGAGAAGCTTTTTGTCGCCCGTTGTTTTATAGGCAGCCGAAATTCCGGCATAAAAAGCGCCATTGGTCCAGTCCCATAGATCATGTTTTGGATTAGCCAGTTGCCACATGGCAGCCGTTGTCATTGCTTTTTTAATGTTCTTTGGTTTGAAGCAAGGGTCTTGCTTTTCCTTGGAAAAAACTGTCGTACCTACCAGTACGATCAACAAAATAAGAGAAAATACTTTTTTCATATTGGTTGATTTAAGATTCGTTTTTGCAATCGATTGTACAAACATACACATTCCTTATAAATTATTAAACAGTTCGATGAAAGAAGACAAAGAACGTGGAGAAACTGATTATAAAACAAAGATGGTAAAATGTATAAATTGAACGATAGCAGTTATTGGTAGCTATTTTAATATTAATAACCTGAGTTCGATATAAGCTATATGATAATACTTTGTAAATAAGGTAATAAGGTTATCATCTTGGGTAAATGAATCTCTATTAAGGTTCAAAAGTGCAGGATAAGGTTTTAAAACCTTATTTTTAAAAACAAACCTCAGTAGAAATCTGATGCAGAAGTCCGCACAACCTTATTAACTTGTTGTTTTTAAATTGTTATCTATTCAATTTTATATCGAACTCAGGTTAATAAAACGTAAAATCCCCTAAAGTGTAAAATATAAACTTGTTTTGCTATCAGATTATAACTATACTTGTGCAGTAAAATTTTGGAAATGAAAAATACATTGAAACATTACGGCCACCATCGTGTCATTCTATCAACAGGTAGGCAGTAATTGTTTTGATGTTTTGAAAAATATATTAACAAAAAAAGGCTTACCACGCGGTGAGCCTTTTTTGCTTTAACCCCAGATTAGAATATGGAAGGAATTTTAAAAATTGCAATTCAAACCAAAGGACGGTTGAACGAAGACTCCTTGAAATTGATTGACGAAGCCGGAATCAAACTCCCATTGAGCACCCGGAAGCTAATATCAACAGCAACTAACTTTCCGCTCGAAGCTTTGTTCTTGCGTGACGATGATATTCCTCAGGCTGTAGCCGGTGGTGTTGCTGATGTGGGCATAGTTGGTGAAAATGAAATGCTCGAGAAAAAAGAAAATGTGATCATTGCCAAACGGCTTGGGTTTGGTAAATGCCGGCTTTCTCTTGCTATTCCAAAAGATGAAGAGTACCCTGGTGTGGAATATTTCAACGGGAAAAAGATTGCAACTTCTTATCCTGAAATTTTGAAGGACTTCTTTAAAGAAAGAAATATTTCAGCACAAATTCATGTAATTACCGGGTCGGTTGAGATTGCGCCCGGAATCGGATTGGCTGATGCTATTTTTGATATTGTGAGTTCTGGCAGCACTTTGGTAAGTAATCGACTAAAGGAAGTGGAGGTTGTTGTAAAATCTGAAGCAGTTTTGGTTGGCAATCCAAATCTTGTCTGAAACAAAGAAAGCGATTCTGGATGAATTAATCTTCCGGATGGAATCGGTTCAGCGTGCTGAAAAGAAAAAATACATTTTGCTGAATGCTCCCAATGAGAAGCTGGCCGAAATCGAATTGTACCTGCCTGGAATGAAAAGTCCGACTGTGATGCCGCTTGCCGAAGAAGGCTGGAGTTCGGTTCACTCGGTTATTGACGAAAAAGACTTCTGGGAAATTATCGGCAAGTTGAAATCAGTCGGTGCTCAAGGCATTTTAGTAATCCCAATCGAAAAAATGATTTTTTAATTGTAATGAAACTAAAGCAGCTCCTGTTTTTTATTATTCCCTGTTTCATCTGGGGATCTACCTGGTTTGCCATCAAATTTCAGTTGGGACAGGTCGATCCATTAGTTTCGGTGGCTTACCGGTTCTTTATTGCCGGTGTTTTGCTTTTGACCTTCAGTGCAGTGAGGAAACTGAATATGAAATATTCGTTTCAGGAACATTTGAGAATGTTGCTTCAGGGAATAATTTTGTTTGGATTTAATTATTGGCTGGTGTACCTGGCCGAAACCAGTATGCCAAGCGGCGTTGTTGCCATTATTTTTTCATTTTCCATTTTTGGCAATATTTTTTTCAACTACCTCTTATTGAAAGGGGCTCTTAAAAAAGAAGTGATGATTGGTGCAATGCTTGGAATTGCCGGAACTGTTTTGATCTTTAGTCACGAGTTGAAAAGTACCGATGAATTGATAGCCAGTTATCAGGCCTTGATTTTCTGTTTTGGATCAATTATCCTTGCATCACTGGGTAATATTTTGTCGAAATACAATCAGACCCGTAAATTACCGGTTGTTCAAACCAATGCATTTAGTATGACGTATGGAAGTTTATTTATGATGCTGATGGTGCCCTTGTCCGGACGAAATTTTTCATTTGAAGCTTCAGTTCCATATATTTCCTCTTTATTGTATCTTTCAATATTGGGATCTATTGTTGCTTTTACGCTGTACCTGAAGCTTGTGGGCGATATTGGTCCCGACCGGGCCGGATACACAACCTTGATTGCACCGGTAATCGCCTTAATTATATCGTCATTCTTCGAAAACTATCAGTGGGGACTGGCTGCTGTATTTGGAATTCTCCTTTTATTCGCCGGAAACTTCCTGGCTTTGAAAATCAAACCACTAAAATCGAAAGCATAATGAAAATTTATAAAAATCCGCAGCGCGAAACCTGGGCACAGAGTCTGAAACGCCCGTTGTTTGATGTTTCTGAGCTAGGCGAAAAAGTTCAGGGAATTTTATCTGAAATTCGGATAAGTGGTGTTCATGCCCTTCGAAAATACACCGAAAAATTTGACGGTGTTTTCCTCCGGAATTTTACGGTTACCGAACAGGAAACGGAAGATGCAGTTCTGATGGTTGACGGCGAACTTAAAAATGCCATTCGGATAGCAGCGGAAAATATTACCAGGTTTCATCAACTTCAGATGCCTGAAATCAAAAAGATTGAAACTAGCCCAGGCGTTACCTGCTGGCAAAAACCTGTTGCCATCGAAAAGGTAGGTTTATACGTTCCGGGAGGATCGGCGCCACTATTCTCGACAGTGCTGATGCTTGCCATTCCGGCTAAAATTGCCGGGTGTAAGGAAATTATTTTGTGTACTCCTCCCGATAAAGAAGGGAAAATAAATCCGGCGATTTTATTTGCAGCACAGCTCGTCGGAGTTACGCGAATTTTTAAACTGGGCGGAGTTCAGGCTATTGGGGCAATGGCTTACGGGGTTGATTGTGTACCGAAAGTGAATAAAATTTTTGGACCGGGGAATCAGTATGTGATGGCAGCTAAACAGTTGGTAAGCATTAGCCATGTTGCCATTGATATGCCGGCCGGACCTTCGGAAGTTGCTGTGATGGCTGATTCGTCGGCGAATCCGGTATTCATTGCTGCCGATTTGCTTTCGCAGGCCGAACATGGTCCCGATAGTCAGGTGGTGCTTGTAACCAATGATGAAACGCTGATTACAAAAGTCGAAGCAGAGCTGACATTTCAATTAAAGCAGTTGCCACGGCAGGCAATCGCCGAAAAAGCGCTGGCAAACAGTCAGGCTGTTATTTTGGAGACGGTCGGAGAAATGATTGATCTGATTAATTTGTATGCGCCGGAACATTTGATTGTTTCGATGAATAAATATATGGATGTAGCCGAAAAGATCATCAATGCCGGTTCTGTATTTTTGGGAAATTATACTCCGGAAAGTGCCGGCGATTATGCTTCCGGCACAAACCACACTCTACCAACAAACGGATGGGCCCGGTCATTTAGCGGAGTGAACCTTGAGAGTTTCATGAAGAAAATCACCTTTCAGGAAATTTCGCCCGAAGGAATGAAGAATCTGGGGCCGGTGATTGAAACGATGGCCGCAGCCGAACAATTACATGCGCATAAAAACGCAGTGACATTGCGATTGAATGAAATAAGGAATAAAGAATAAGAAATATGGAACTAGAAAAATTGCTTCGCAACAACATAAAGGCGCTAAAACCGTATTCTTCAGCTCGCGATGAATTTCCGGGCGAGGCCAAGGTTTTTCTCGATGCCAACGAAAATCCATACAATGCGCCATACAACCGTTATCCTGATCCGCTGCAATGGGAACTGAAAGCGAAAATTTCGGAAATCAAGCAGGTTGCTCCTGAAAAGATTTTCCTTGGAAATGGCAGCGATGAGCCGATTGACATTATTTTTCGGTCGTTTTGCGAACCGGGCGTTGATAATGTGGTTTCCATCGACCCGACTTACGGTATGTACCAAGTGGCTGCCGACATCAACAATGTGGAGATCCGCAAAGTGAAGCTCAACGAGGAATATCAGTTTAAGACGCAGGATTTGCTGAATGTAGCAAATCTTTATACCAAAGCTATTTTTATTTGTTCGCCAAATAACCCAACAGCCAACCTGTTGGATAAAGCTGAAATCATAAAACTGCTCAACGAATTCGATGGAATCGTGGTAATTGACGAAGCCTATATCGATTTTTCACCTGAAAGTAGTTTGCTTCCGGACTTGGACAAATACGAAAACCTGATTCTTTTGCAGACATTCTCAAAAGCTTGGGGAATGGCTGGAATCCGTCTGGGAATGGCCTTTGCTCAACCTGAAATCATTCGCGTTTTCAACAAGGTCAAGTATCCGTATAATATCAATATTCTGACCCAGAAAAAGGCCCTTGAATTATTGGCGAAAGCTTCGGAAAAGGAAGAGTGGGTGAAAATAATTCTGGATGAACGTGATAAAATGGTTCGCAAACTATTTAAATTGCCTTTTGTTCAGGTGGTTTATCCATCGGATGCTAACTTTGTACTGGTAAAAATGCACGATGCACGCGGGATTTACGAATATCTGACTGAGCAAAAAATCATTGTCCGCGATCGCTCAAAAATTACGCTTTGTGACGATTGTTTACGGATAACGATCGGTTCGCCGAAAGAGAATAAAAAACTACGGAAAGCATTGAAAAAATTGATTTAAGAAATAAGAAACACTTAATAAGAAACAAGGTACATCGAAGCGTTCTACATTTCTTATTTTTTGTTCGATATTTATATACCATGAAGAAAGCACTTTTTATCGACCGTGACGGCACTTTAATAGTTGAACCAACCGACGAACAAATCGATTCGCTCGAAAAACTGGAATTCATTCCAAAAGTATTTCGAAATATGCACTTTATTGCCAAAAACCTTTCGTACGAACTGGTGATAGTCAGCAATCAGGATGGTTTGGGAACAGCCAGCTATCCGGAAGAAACTTTTTGGCCTGCGCACAATAAAATGCTGAAAGCTTTCGAAAACGAAGGGATTGTTTTCGATGATATTTTGATTGATCGGAGTTTCCCTCAAGATCATGTACCTACCCGCAAGCCGAAAACCGGCATGATGGGAAAATACATGGATGGAAGTTACGATCTGGCTAATTGCTTTGTAATTGGCGACCGACTAACTGATATTGAACTGGCCAAAAATCTTGGCTCAAAAGGAATCCTGATTAACGATGGCTCGCTGGCCAGCGAACTTCAGGAAAAGGGATTGGCAGAATATTGTGCACTGATTACAACTGATTGGGATGAAATTTACGCCAAAGTTGCAGCGCCTGAACGTACTGCAATGGTTGTGAGAAATACGAAAGAAACAAAAATCAGGGTTGAACTGAATCTGGACGGAACCGGTAAAGGCAATATTCATACCGGGTTGAGCTTTTTTGATCACATGCTCGACCAGATTGCCCGTCATTCAGGCGTCGATTTGACCATTCAGGTGGATGGCGATTTGAACGTGGACGAGCACCACACCATTGAGGATACTGCTCTTGCTCTGGGTGAGGCATTTAAATTGGCTCTGGGCGACAAACGAGGAGTGGAGCGCTATGGCTACTGTCTGCCGATGGACGATTGCCTGGCCCAGGTGGCCATCGATTTTGGTGGTCGTCCGTGGATTGTCTGGAAAGCCGAGTTCCTTCGGGAGAAAGTGGGAGATATGCCAACCGAAATGTTCTTCCATTTCTTCAAATCGTTTTCCGACACTGCTCTGGCGAACCTGAATATTCAGGCTGAAGGCACCAACGAGCATCATAAAATTGAGGGCATTTTCAAAGCATTGGCACGAGCCATCAAAATGGCCATCCGGAAAGATGTGTTTAACTTTGAATTGCCTTCAACCAAAGGAACTTTATAATTGACAGAAAATAAACTAATATGACTATAGATACAAGCAAATCAATCGCTATCCTGCTCATCCATTGTCCCGATAAACAAGGGCTTTTGGCGTTGGTAACTGAGTTTATCAATTCCAACAATGGGAATATTTTATACCTCGATCAGCATGTCGATCGTGAAGAAAAACTGTTTTATATGCGTGTGGAATGGGATTTGGGCAATTTTAATATACCCAAAGAGAAAATTGCCGACTACTTTTCGACGCTCATCGCTCAGAAAAACCTTATGACGTTCGAGATCCATTTCTCGGAAGAAAAACCTCGCATGGCCATTTTTGTTTCGAAGATGTCACATTGCTTATTCGACCTGTTATCTCGTTATACTTCAGGAGAATGGAATGTCGAAATTCCGCTAATCATCAGCAATCATCCCGACATGGCCGATGTTGCCCGCCGGTTCGATATTGATTACCATATTTTCCCGATAACAAAAGACAATAAAGCAGAGCTGGAAGAGCAGGAGATTGCTTTGATGGAGAAACACAAAATTGATTTTATAGTGCTGGCCCGATACATGCAAATTATCAGCGATGATTTTATTACCCACTATCCGAACCGGATTATAAATATTCATCATTCATTTTTGCCGGCATTTGTGGGTGCAAAACCGTACCATGCGGCTTACGAACGCGGGGTGAAAATCATTGGCGCGACCAGCCATTATGTCACAACCGAACTCGATGCCGGGCCGATCATCAAACAGGAAGTTGCCCACGTGAGTCATAAAGACACCGTGAACGACCTGATTGCCAAAGGTCGCGATCTGGAAAAAATCGTTCTTTCAAAAGCTGTAAATAAACACATTGAACGGAAAATTTTGGTTTACAACAACAGGACTGTGGTTTTTAGCTAAAATACACTATGAGAAAAATTATTTTATTTCTACTGATGGGATTAGGCTTTTCAGGAGCAATAGCACAAACGGTGCAGAAAGAAATCCCAGCCGATTACGGTTATATTGTAAAAATCGGACAACAGGTTCCTGATTTTGCCCTGAAAACCACAGATGGAAAATCCATTCTGGTTTCTTCATTGAGGGGAAAAGTAGTCATGCTTCAGTTTACCGCCAGTTGGTGTTCGGTTTGCCGGAAGGAGATGCCGCATATTGAAGCCGACATCTGGAAAAAGTACAAAAGCAACCCGAATTTTGCCTTGTACGGAATTGATCTGGACGAACCGGTTGAAAAGGTTGAAAAATTTGCCAAAGAAATACCGGTTAGTTATCCGTTGGCACTTGATCCTAAAGGAGGCATTTTTTATCAGTTTGCTGAGAAAAATGCTGGTGTAACGCGAAATGTAATTGTTGATAAGACCGGAAAAATCGTTTACATGACACGACTTTACAAGGAAGAAGAATTTGCCGAAATGAAGAAGGTAATTGCCGATCTTCTGAAGTAAATGAAAAATTGTAGCGCGTAGCAGAATCGAACTGCCATCTCCGGATTGAGAAACCGGTTTCCTAACCGTTAGAAGAACGCGCCATAGTTGAAAAGTGTCAAAGCAAAAATACACAACAATTGTCTCGTTGTTATTGCATAGTAGAGAAAAAATAAAATTATCTGATAGGAAACAAGGCTTCCTCCCCTTTGGGGAGGATTGAGGAGGGGTTTTATGAACATTGTAATAATAAAATACAACGCCGGAAATATTGAATCAGTCAATAATGCCATGCTTCGACTTGGTGTGAAAGCTGAGATTACCGGCGATCATGAAAAAATCAGAGTTGCCGACAAGGTCATTTTCCCGGGAGTGGGAGAGGCCAGTACTACCATGGCTTATCTGAAACGGGAAGGATTGGATAAGCTTATTCCGGAGCTGAAACAGCCGGTTTTGGGTATTTGCCTTGGGCTGCAACTGATGTGTAGTCACTCCGAAGAAAATGACACGCCCTGTCTGGGCATTTTCGAAGAGCAGGTTAAACGGTTTATTCCCGAACCCGGAATGGAATTCGTTACCAAGGTACCGCACATGGGCTGGAATAATATCACCGATCTAAAGAGCAGTATTTTTGATCCGTCGCTGGAGAACCAGTTTGTGTATTTTGTGCATTCGTATTATGCTGCCGTTGGTGAACATACTGCTGCCGTTTGCAATTACATCAATCCGTTTAGCGCAGCTTTGCATCGAGATAACTTTTACGCAACCCAGTTTCATCCTGAAAAAAGCGGAACGGTTGGCGCGAAGATATTGGAAAACTTTTTGAAGATATAAACACTGATTACGGATTAACGATTGAAAATTAACGATTAACGAAGTATCAATATGACACCACGTGAATTGGAAGATAGACTTATTGTTTTTGTCGTTAATATTATCAAATTGTCAGATGGAATAAAACCATCAATTGGAGGTAGAAATTTGGCAGAGCAAATTGTCCGATCCAGCTCATCAACGGCACTAAATTATGGTGAGGCTCAAAGTGCTGAATCTGGAAGGGACTTTGTCCACAAACTTGGTATTTGTCTTAAGGAAGTTCGGGAAACGTATATTAATCTTCGGATTATTGATGGCGCAAGCCTTCATGCTGATCAACAACAAATTAATAATCTGAAGGTTGAAAGCAACGAGCTAATTTCAATTTTTGTAAAAAGCATTGAAACAAGCAAGCGCAAACAGGGTACGCTTCCGCCCCAAACTAATCATTAATCACCAATCACCAATCGTTAATCTAATGATCACAATAATTCCCGCAATAGATTTAATCGACGCCAAGTGCGTTCGCTTGTCGCAAGGCGATTATAACCAGAAAACGGTTTACAACGAGAATCCGCTAGAAGTAGCCAAAATGTTTGAAGACGCCGGAATTACCCGTTTGCATCTGGTCGATTTGGATGGTGCAAAAGCCAAACACATTGTCAATTATAAAGTGTTGGAAATCCTTGCTTCGAAAACCAGTTTGGTAATTGACTTTGGTGGCGGCCTGAAATCGGGAGAAGATTTACGCATCGCTTTTGAAAATGGAGCCCAAATGGTTACTGGAGGAAGCATCGCGGTAAAAGATCGTGAGACTTTCCTGCATTGGATTGAAACTTACGGTCCGGAGAAAATCATTCTGGGTGCCGATGCCAAAGATAAAATGATTGCAGTGAGCGGTTGGCAGGAAGTTTCTGAATTGTCAATTCTGGATTTCATCGAAAGCTATACCAGCCGCGGTATTCAGAAGGTAATTTCAACCGACATTGCCCGCGATGGCATGTTAACCGGCCCGAGCATCGATCTGTATAAAGAAATCAGGAAGCAGTTTCCAAACCTTGAACTCATTGCCAGCGGTGGAATTGCTTCGATGAAAGACATTCATGAACTCGACGAAATGGGCGTTCCGGGGGTCATAACCGGAAAAGCAATTTATGAAAATAGGATTAGCTTGAAGGAAATAGAGGATTTTTATAAATAGAAGCCCCCTCTTAATCTCCCCCAAAAGGGGGGAGAAGCGAAGGAACCAGGGCAATGATAGCATCAATAATTTTATTTCAAAGAACTCTCCTTCCCCTTTGGGGAAGGTTCGGAAGGGGCTTCATTATGCTTGCAAAACGAATCATACCTTGCCTGGATATTAAAGACGGTCAGACCGTGAAGGGCATCAACTTTGTAAATATTAAAAGCGTAGGCGACCCGGTTGAATTGGGTGCGCTGTACGCCGAACAGGGAGCTGACGAACTGGTTTTCCTCGACATCACTGCCACGCACGAAGGCCGCAAAACCTTTGTAGAGCTGGTCAAACGCATTGCCCGCGAGATCAACATTCCATTTACTGTTGGTGGAGGAATCAGCGAGTTAAAAGATGCCGATGCCTTGCTGAGCGCTGGTGCAGATAAAATCAGCATCAACTCGTCGGCTGTACGCAATCCAAAACTGATTGACGATTTGGCACTGAATTTTGGTAGTCAGTTTGTGGTTTTGGCGATTGACGCCAGAGGGGAAAATGATCATTGGACAGTGACTGTTAATGGCGGGCGAATCTCCACAGACAAAGAACTTTTCTCGTGGGCCAAAGAAGGCGAAGACCGTGGCGTGGGTGAAATCCTGTTTACCTCGATGAATCATGATGGAACCAAGGCGGGTTTCGCCAACAAGGAACTGGCGAAAATGGCTGATATGCTGCGAATTCCGATCATCGCTTCAGGAGGTGCCGGAAATATGGAGCATTTTGTAGATGTGTTTACTGAAGGAAAGGCTGATGCCGGGTTGGCTGCCAGCATTTTCCATTATAAGGAAATTACCATCCCCGATTTGAAAAATTATTTGAGAACAAAAGGAATTGTGGTTCGGTAAAACTCTGCTTATCTTTGACTATTAATGTCTTGTGCTAAACTATGGCGGATAACAATCCCAATTTTCAAATTCGCCAGAAACTGTCTAGTGAATTGAACTGGTCACATTTTGAATGAACAAGTTGTAAAATATCAAACAAAAAAAATAAATGGAAAATACAGAATTAGATTTCACGAAACTCAATGGCTTGGTTCCGGCTATTATTCAGGATAATACGACCAACGTGGTTTTGATGTTGGGGTTTATGAATGAAGAAGCTTTGGCTAAAACAGAAGAAACCGGACAGGTGACTTTTTTCAGCCGTACCAAAAACCGCCTCTGGACCAAAGGCGAAGAGTCGGGCAATTTCCTGAGTGTGGTTTCGATTGCATCCGACTGCGATAATGACACCCTTTTAATCAAAGTAAACCCAGTTGGACCTGTTTGCCATACCGGCGACGATACTTGCTGGGGCGAAGAAAATCAAGAGAGTGACCTTCAATTTCTGGAGTATTTACAGGATTTTATCGACCAGCGGAAACAGGAGATGCCTGAAGGTTCGTACACCACTTCGTTGTTTCAAAAAGGGACAAGGAAAATTGCACAGAAAGTGGGTGAGGAGGCCGTTGAAACCATCATTGGTGCAATGGCCGACGATGATGAAAACTTCATTTATGAAGGCGCCGATTTGCTGTATCATCTGATTGTACTTCTTACACACAAAGGTTACCGGATTGAAGATTTAGCCCGCGAGTTGAAGAAAAGGCACAAATAATCGACGTCGGGGAATAAAAATGAATCGGGGGAAAGGCGGAGGATTTGGGTCAAAGAGTCCTCCGCTTTGCTCTGTTAATGTGGCTAAATTGTTAAAATAATAACATTTACAAAAACTTAACCTACCACAACCCGTAAAACCAATTTCGATCGGATTATTCGGCTATCTTTGCGCCTTCATTTTTGGAACCATGCAGAAGATTAGAAACATTGCAATTATTGCCCACGTCGACCACGGAAAAACAACATTGGTCGATAAGATGATTTACTATTGTAACATCATGAAAGAACACGAGAAGAAGCAAGAGTTGATTCTCGATAGCAACGATTTGGAGCGCGAAAGAGGAATTACGATTTTGGCGAAGAACGTATCAGTCATATACAAAGACATTAAAATCAATATCATAGATACTCCCGGCCACGCTGATTTTGGTGGCGAGGTAGAACGGGTTCTGAACATGGCCGACGGTGTGTTGCTGTTGGTCGATGCTTTTGAAGGAACGATGCCTCAAACTCGCTTTGTGCTGTCGAAAGCGCTTGCTCTCGGGCTGAAACCAATTGTAGTTATTAATAAAGTTGATAAACCCAATTGCCGTCCCGAAGAAGTTCATGAGCAGGTTTTTGATTTGATGTATAGCCTGAATGCCACAGAAGAACAACTAAATTTTCCAACGGTCTACGGATCGGCCAAACAAGGCTGGATGTCTGACGACTGGAAAGTTCCTTCCGATAATATTGAAGCTTTGTTAAAAGCAATTATAAAATATATTCCGGCCCCGGTTGCTAATCCCGGCACACCACAGGTATTGATCACCTCGCTCGATTATTCATCGTATGTTGGCCGGATCGCCATTGGCCGTATTCATCGCGGAGAAATAAAAGAGGGAATGAACGTGTCACTGGTCAAACGCGATGGCTCTGTGAAACGTTGCAGAATCAAGGAACTTCATACGTTTACCGGGCTGGGGCGTCAAAAAGTTGAGCAGATGATTTCCGGAGATATTTGTGCCATCGTCGGGATCGAAGGTTTCGACATTGGCGACACCATTTGCGACTACGAAAATCCGGAACCACTTGACCCGATTGCTGTTGACGAACCTACGATGAGTATGTTGTTCATGATCAACAATTCGCCATTCTACGGAAGAGAAGGAAAATATGTGACTTCGCGCCATTTAAAGGATCGTTTGGAAAAGGAGTTGGAGAAAAATCTGGCGTTGCGTGTTCTTCCTACCGATTCAGCTGATTCTTACACGGTTTATGGTCGTGGTGTTTTGCACTTATCAATTCTGATTGAAACCATGCGCCGTGAAGGGTACGAACTTCAGGTTGGACAGCCACAAGTACTCTATAAAGAAATTGCTGGCGAAAAGTGTGAGCCCATTGAAGAAATGCACGTAGACGTGCCGGATGAATATTCGGGCAAAGTTGTAGAGATGGTGTCATCGCGCAAAGGGGAAATGCAAAACATGGAACGCAAAGGCGATCGTATTCATCTCGAATTTATTGTTCCTTCGCGCGGCATTATCGGTTTGCGTACCAACATGCTGACAGCTACGGCTGGTGAAGCTGTAATGAATCATCGCTTTATTGAATATCAACCCTATAAGGGCCCAATTGAAATCAGGAATAACGGATCGCTGGTTGCTTTGGAGACAGGTGCCGCATTTGCCTATTCGATCTGGAAACTTCAGGATCGCGGTTCATTTTTTATTGATCCCGGACAGGAGGTGTATGAAGGACAGGTGATTGGAGAAAACACGCGGGCTGATGATTTAACGATTAACGTTTGTAAATCGAAAAAGCTGACCAATGTTCGGGCTTCGGGATCGGACGAAAAAGCCAGATTAATTACCCCAATCAAATTTAGCCTTGAAGAAGCATTGGAATACATCAAAAGCGACGAGTTGGTTGAAGTTACTCCGCAGGCCATCCGGATGCGCAAAATTTATTTGAAAGAACACGAACGCAAGCGTACTGCAAAGAATAGCTAATCGCTTGATTTTATAGTTGATACAAAATAACCCTGATCCGATTTTCCCCGGATCGGGGTTATTTTTTTGATGATAGCCGACTCCTGAAGGCAATGAATTTTTTATATATGTTTTCTACAACATAATTTGTAGAATAAAGTCATAAAACATTCTTTTTCAGATTTAATTGTTGTAATTTTTGTTACTAAATAATTAAAACCAGAGGTCATGAATGTCATATCAACTTGCCTAACCGGAACTGCAACTATTTTGACTTGCAGAAAAATCGCCCAGTCATTCGGCGAGAACATCTACGAACTCTCTTCTATCCGGCGAAATTGGTCGCCTGAGTATGCCCGCAATCTGAAGGAACGAATCGACAAGATTATGAATCAGTATTTTACACACGAATCGCTGATCGATCATCTCGAAAAACACGGTCAGTTTTATGAATTGATGATTGCTGCACTGAAGGACATCAGCGTATTTCGCGCCGAGTTGAAAGTTGATTTCAACCACGACAAAGAATTTCTGAAAGAAGCTTTAGACGATTTAGGATATACCGATTATTTCAGTGATGCCCGAAATGGCGATCATTTTAGTCTGTATAAAATGATGGCGACCTTCCGTAGAAACATGACTCCCGAATTGCAGCAGGTTATTTTGGCTCGCGGCATCGACAAAAATCTGCTTATCCGCTTGATGGGTTATAAAGAAAAACTGGCAGAATTAAAGAACTGCTTTGATATTTCGCATGGGAAAGATGAGTTGAGTACTGAACTCAAACGTGAAATCAATATCATCTATACCGAAATAAAAGATATTTGCCGAATAACTCATGCGTACTATGAATTTGATCCGGTACAACGTGATAAATTCTGTTTCTACAAGGTCATGATCAATCTGAAAAAATCAGCTTTGGAACGGGCATAAGAGGATTCCAAACTTCAGTAGGCATATCTTCCGGAGTTTATGATAGCCTTTCATACTTGTATTATATAATCTGAATTATTGAATCATTGTTAGTCGCTTCCTGAATTCAGGACGCAGCTAACAATGATTTTTTCTTTTGCATTTGACTTTTAATCCTGATCGTCAGCTTCTTCTGCCATATTTTCTTCTTTCCCGTCTTCGTCGGCATCGTAGACCACATCCAAATCCTCATCCTCAAAAACCTGGATTTTGGTAACTTCTTTCAGTGGTTTCAGGTTCGAAGGGATGGGCTGATTGACACTGTTCTCAAAATAAGGGAAAACATCGACAATATTGCACACGGCCAGCGAAGTGGCCTGGTAGGGGACCAAAATGTATGAAAGACCATCTTCCAAACGTTGAAGGGCTTCTTTGATATCGTCGGCAGCAACCAGAAAATAGTTGTTGATTTTCTTTTCTTTTCCGGCCTTGTCGTCGATGGTTACGATGGCAATTTTTGCTTTATACCACCATTCGCCATTTTCGTGCGGGAAGATCTCAATGATGTTTGATTTTTTGATATTATCCACGGTAAACTCGCCACGGACCATCGTTTGTAATTGCTGAATGATGCGTGTTTCGGCATCAGTGAAGGTAATGGCATCCACCAGATAAACTTCACTTACTTTGCGCTCGCGGCCGTCATCGTCCACTTTCACATATTTTACTTTACACTCGAACCAGGTTTGCATAACTCTCAAATTTTTATTGACCTGCAAAGATATTTTCCTGAATGAGAATCCATGAAAAAAGAATGAATAGTTATTCACAAATTTCAGAAATGAGAATTGCTAAAAAACAAAGTCCGGGTTCCATTTTAAGTGGAGCCCGGACTCTGTATAAAAACAAAAATAGTTTTGCACAAAATGAACGATTGGTTTTAATTCAATCCTTCAACCATTCAATCCTTCAGTCATTCAATCCATCAGTTTATCAGCAACGGCATTGGCCAGTTCAATACATTGCTGGTATTTATCCGCTTTCAGTGTTCCTTTTTCCTCTACCGGTTCGCCAACCAGTTCCCATTTGATGTTTTCGGCAAATTTCTGAAGGTTTTTCACTCCGCCACCGTTCCAGCCAAACGAACCAAAAATGCCGAGCAGGTGGTTTTTGATGCCGGTATGTTCGATCTTGGTCAAAAGACTTTCAACCGACGGGAACAATTCGTTGTTGTATGCGGCGCTGCCCACGATAAAGGCCTTAAATTTAAAAATATCGCTGATAATGTACGAAGCGTGAGTCTTTGAAGCATCGTAAACACGAATATTTTTCACGCCGCGAACGGCAAGTTGCCGGGCAATGACATCGGCCATTTTTGCCGTGTTGCCATACATCGAGCCATAAACAATTACAGCGCCTGAATCTGTGGTATAGCTGCTCCATTTTTCGTAACGATCGAGAATGTAGGCCAGGTTCGTTCTCCACACCGGGCCGTGAGTAGCCGCCAGCATTTTCACATCCAGGGTTTGAACTTTCTTCAACGCACGCTGGGTATGCGGACAATATTTCCCGACAATGTTGGTGAAATACCGCATCAGTTCTTCTTCATAAAAAGACAGGTTCAACTCGTCGTCAAATACACCTCCGTCGAGGGTGCCGAACGAGCCAAAAGCATCGCCCGAGAACAAAATTTTCTGTGTAGTTTCGAAGGAAACCATCGTTTCAGGCCAGTGTACCATAGGGATAGTGGTGAACGACAAATGGCGCTTCCCGAGCGGAAGTTCCGAATCGTCGTAAACTTCGAGCCGTTGTGTGGTTGCCTGGTAATAGTTGTCAACCATGTCGAAGGTTTTTTTATTGCCAACCAGGGTAATTTGCGGATATTTGGCTACAACTGCTTTCAACGCTCCCGAATGATCGGGTTCCATGTGGTTGATCACCAGATAATCAACCGGGCGGCCATTGGTCAGCGTCTCAATCTGATCAAGATATTCGTCAACGAAGGTGCGTTCAACAGTATCAATCAGCGCTATTTTCTCATCAACAATTAAATACGAATTATACGAAACGCCATTCGGAATGGGCCATAAATTCTCGAAAAGATGTGTTCTGCGATCGTTAAATCCCAGGTAGTAAATGTTCTCAGCTAATTTAATCTGATGCATATAAAAATGATTTAGATTTCATTTTGATCGAAGGCGAAAATAAGCAAATTCGGGTAAACAGAATAGGGTCCTTTCTCATTCCTTTGGAAATTAAGATAAAGATTACACATTCATTCAGACTTTTATGTGTGTATTTTACTTTTGTTATTCAACTCTTGCTTCGGGTTAGGTACTTTGCCTGAAATGACTATTTTTATACAAAAAACCAAAACAAATTATGGATATAGCAAAAAAGAGCAGACTTATGCTTTTCCCTCGCTTGAATAAATGGATTATTGTTGTTTTTGCCCTTGCACTGGCTGGAGTTGGTTTTCGGGGTTATCAGCTCTACCATTATGTTTTTGATTCTAATATCCAAACTCCCGGGAGCATCATTATCCCGCTTAATGCTACCTACGAACAGGTGATTGACAGTTTGAAAAAGCATGAAATTATTATCAATTATACCGCTTTCGATTGGGTTGCCAAACGCAAAAAATACGCGGAGTCCATTAAACCTGGTAAATATTTGCTCGACAAAGGATTGAACACAAACGAGATTTTAAATATGCTGCGATCAGGGAACCAGGAGCCGGTTGAAGTTACCTTTAACAACCTGCGGTTTATTGAGGAACTGGCCGGAGCGGTATCCAAATACATTGAACCTGACTCGCTGGAGTTGATCACGAAATTTAATGATCCGGCCGTACATGAAAAGTTCGGATTTACCAAAAATACATTCCATTGCATGTTTATCCCGAATACTTACGAATTTTACTGGACTACCACTGCCGACCAATTTTTGGAACGTATGGCCATGGAGTATCGCCGTTTCTGGAATGAAGAACGGCGCAGAAAAGCCAGTGAACTGGGGTTAACTCCGGAAGAAGTGATGACTGTGGCTTCGATTGTTCAGGAGGAAACCAATAAAAAAGACGAAAAACCGCTGGTTGCCGGATTGTACCTGAACCGCATCAAACGGGGAATGCCTTTGCAGGCCGATCCGACTGTAAAATTTGCATTGGGTAATTTCAGAATCAAACGGGTTTTGAAAAGTCATCTGGAGGTCGATTCGCCTTACAATACTTACAAATATCCAGGTTTACCTCCCGGGCCAATTAATTTTCCGGAGATTTCGAGCATTGAATCGGTCTTAAACGCAGCAAAAACTTCGTACATCTACATGTGTGCCCGTCAGGACTTTTCAGGCTACCACAACTTTGCCAAAACGCTGAGCGCTCACAATGAGAATGCCCGGAAATACAAATCAGCTCTGGATTCGATGGAGATTTTTCAGTAGAAAAAAATGTGATGAGAAATGCCGATTTGGCCCGAAAAGTTGTATTTCCCGTAAAAACAAAAGCTACCGGAAGTTTGAGAATTATTCTCATCTTCCGGTAGCTTTTTTATTTTTGTGAATTAAGTTCTAATCAAAAATATCCCTCATCTTTTCGAAGAAATTCCGGTCACTCTCATCAGGTCCATCCACAAAGCTGGGTGACGCCTGAAGTTTTTCGAGCAGTTTTCGCTCTTCTGAATTGAGCTTTTTCGGAATCCAAACATGCACACGAACCAGCAAATCTCCTTTTCCGTAACCGTTTACATCCGGCAAGCCTTTCCCACGTAAGCGTAGGATCTTCTCGGGCTGGGTACCAGGTTCGATTTTAACTTTTACTTTACTGTCAACCGTTGGTATTTCACGGGTGGTTCCGAGAGTTATTTCCGGGAAGGTAACATACAGGTTGTAAATCAGATTATTACCGTCGCGTACCAATTCCGGATGTTCTTCTTCCTGAATAACGACGAACAAATCTCCATTGATGCCACCGCGCCGACCGGCATTTCCTTTTCCGGCCACGTTCAGTTGCATTCCTTCGCCCACACCGGCCGGAATGCGGATGCTGATCACTTCTTCGTCGCGCACCACGCCTTCGCCCTGACAGTGGACACATTTGTTGGTGATGATCTGACCCTCGCCGTTGCAGGTGGGGCAAGTCGAAGTAGTTTGCATCTGTCCAAGCAGCGTGTTTTGGATACGGGTTACATGACCGCTTCCCTTGCAAGTTAAACAGTTAGAATAGGACGATCCGCCCTGTGCGCCTGTGCCATTGCAGTGGGTACAGGGGACGTATTTTTTGACTTTGATTTTTTTCTCAATGCCGGTCAAAACTTCATTCAGGTTGAGGACAACTTTGACGCGAAGATCAGATCCGCGATGCTGGCGTGGACCACGGCTACGTCCGCCGCCGCCGAAACCACCAAATCCACCGAACCCGCCGCCGCCGAAAATATCGCCGAACATCGAGAAAATGTCGTCCATTGACATGTCATGTCCGCCAAATCCGGCATTTCCACCGCCCATTCCGGAATGGCCAAACTGGTCGTATCGCTGACGTTTCTCCGGACTGCTCAGTATTTCATAAGCTTCAGCAGCTTCCTTAAATTTTTCCTCGGCTTCTTTATTGCCTGGATTTTTGTCAGGATGGTACTGAATAGCTTTTTGCCGGTAAGCTTTCTTTATTTCTTCAGCAGTGGCTGTTTTGCTGACGCCCAGAATTTCGTAAAAATCGCGTTTTGTCATCTTCGTTTTGATATAATCAGGCTATTCACCTATAACTACTTTGGAAAAACGTATCACTTTGTCGTTCAGGAAATATCCTTTCTGAACCACATCAACAATCTTTCCTTTCAATTCTTCGGTTGGAGCTGGGATTTTGGTAATCGCTTCATGCAAATCGGTATTGAAGTCCTGTTCTTTGGCTTCAATTTCTTTCACTCCGTTCTGTTTCAGAAAATCCTGAAATTTGTTGTAAATCAGTTTTACACCTTCTTTAGCAGGATTTTCGTTTTCCACGGCTTCGAGTATTTGCATGGCCCGGTCAAAATCGTCGATAACCGGAAGGATGCTGATCAAAAGGCCTTCGCTGGCGGTTTTCAGCAGTTCCATGCGTTCTTTTAAGGTACGTTTCCGGTAGTTGTCAAACTCAGCCTGTAGGCGGATGTGCTTATCTTTCATTTCAAGCAAATCGTTTTCAGCTTTTTCAAGCTGCTCTTCAGTCTTTGTCTTTTTGTGTGATTTATCTTTTTTTGTTTCTTTTTTGTGGTGAGCCGATTCGTCCTGCTGGGCGATTAGATCAGGCGTTTCCTGTTCCTGTTGTTCGTTAATTGGAGTTTTATCTTCTGTCATTGTTCTTAAATTTTAAATTTCGTTTTTGGAGTTGCAAATATACTGCCATTGCCTATACAATTGACAATTTGGCATTTTAAAAAATTGATAACTGACATTAAGGGAAGTATAAAGTCAGGAAGTTCGAATAGAACTTTGCATGATGCCAGCCAATGAAAAAGGGCAGTCCGCTGATACGAACTGCCCTTCCTCAGGACTGAATAGTAGCTTATTTCAAATATTTGATAAGCGCTTGTTCCAGAGCCGGACCGCGAAGGGATTTATCCAGAATTATGCCACTCCCATCTATCAGAAAGTTCGATGGAATGCTGTTTACGCCATAAACTGCGGCATATTTGGAGTTCCAAAATTGCAAATCGCTGACATGGTTTTCCCAGACTAGCTTATCGGCTTTAATGGCTTCGATCCAGGAGTTTTTATCTCGATCAAGTGAAACACTGTAAATCGTGAATCCCTTGCCATTTTTAAATTTGGAATCTTTGTATTTTTCGTAGGCAGCAACAACGGTTGGATTCTCGCGGCGGCATGGCCCACACCACGATGCCCAAAAATCGATCAGAACAATCTTCCCTTGAAGCGACGACAGTTTAATCTCTTTTCCATCGGCTGACTTTTCGGCAATTTCAGGAGCTTTATTGCCAATATTTAACCCAATGGGTGCTTCCTCTTTTTTATTGTCTCTTGGTTCAACTGCCTGAACCGTTGATACCATTATAAAAACCAAGGCAAATAAAAGTGATATTTTCATAGCAAACTTTAAAGTTTTATAGTTTATGTTGATTCAAAAATAATAAATCTGCCCATCTATTGTTAGAATTGCCCATATTTGTTAGCAAACATTAACAAGATTAATTTCAATATTCAGAAGATTTATTCAACCCGGGTAATTCGGGCACCGATGTTATTTAACCGTTCATCGATATTTTCGTAACCACGGTCAATTTGCTCGATATTCGATATTTTGCTGGTTCCCTGTGCCGACAATGCGGCAATGAGTAGGGCAACTCCTGCACGAATGTCGGGTGAACTCATGTTGGTGGCGCGCAACTGATGTTTGTGGTTGAGCCCAATTACGGTAGCCCGGTGCGGGTCACAAAGAATGATCTGGGCGCCCATATCAATCAGCTTATCCACAAAAAACAAACGGCTTTCAAACATCTTTTGGTGAATCAGAACGCTACCTTTGGCCTGAGTAGCCACCACCAGAAAAATACTGAGCAGGTCGGGAGTCAGCCCTGGCCAGGGGGCGTCGGCAATAGTCATGATCGAGCCATCGATGAACGTTTCAATTTCATAATGATCATGGGCCGGGATAAATAAATCATCGTTCCGTTCTTCAATCCGGACACCCAACCTTTTAAATTGTTCGGGAATAATTCCAAGGTGCTGAATTCCTGCATTCCGGATGGTAATTTCAGAATTGGTCATGGCAGCCAGACCAATGAAACTGCCTACTTCAATCATGTCGGGCAATATGCGGTGGGTACAGCCATTCAGTGATCCAACGCCGTGAATTGTCAATAAGTTTGAACTGATTCCTTCGATCCGGGCACCCATTGAAACCAGCATTTTGCACAATTGCTGAATGTATGGTTCGCAGGCTGCATTGTAAATGGTGGTAGTTCCCTGTGCCATTGAGGCAGCCATCACGATGTTGGCCGTTCCGGTAACCGAGGCTTCGTCGAGTAGCATGTAGGCGCCTTGCAATCCCGAAGTTTCAACACTGTAAAAATGCTCTGCTGTGTTGTAGTTGAAATTTGCACCCAATTTTTGAAGACCGGTGAAATGGGTATCTAACCTGCGGCGACCGATTTTGTCGCCTCCGGGCTGCGGAATGTAGCCAATTCCGAAGCGGGCAAGCAGTGGTCCCAAAATCATTATTGAACCTCGCAGACTAGCAGCCTGACGAGCAAATGCTCCGGTTTTCAGGTAATCGAGCTGGATTTTGTCAGCTTGGAAAAGATAATCTCCCTTGCCAATCCGTTCGGTTTTTACACCGAGTTCAGTCAGAATTTCGATGAGTTTGATGACGTCCCTGATTTCGGGGATATTGGAAATCTGCACCTTTTGCGGGGTCAGCAATACAGCGCAAATAATCTGAAGCGCTTCGTTTTTCGCTCCCTGCGGATACAAATCGCCTTGAAGTTTTTTGCCTCCCTCAATTTTAAATGTTGCCATCTGAAACGTAAGTTAGGTAATGTTTGTGGATTGTCAGTTGGGATAGTATACTACCGCTGTTTTTTGCGGTCGTCCTGCTTCTGAAATTTACGGCCCTGATTGTTCCCCTGGCTACTCCCTTGATTTTTATTTTTCTGGTTTCTTGCTAGAATATCTTTGGTTTCGGTCAGGGTCATATCTTTACATTTGATTTGCCCCCTCGAAAGTTCCTCAATATCTTCCAGAATTTTGTCATCGGTAACCGAATCTTTATTCCACATCACATAGCTTTTTTTCATGTGATTGGCGATCAGTTTAATCAGCAGTTCACGTTCTTTTTCGTCTTCGTGAACAGCAGCCTTGTCAATTAAAAATTCGATGGTTTTGCCATAATGGCGGTATTTGATAACATTGATATCGTAGGGAATTTTTTTCGGTGGAGTATTGAAAAATTCAGGTGATGGCGGATCGTACGGATAATCGATGTCCAGCTGGAAATTGGCCATAATAGCAAGATGATCCCAAAGTTTATGCTTGAAATCATTAATATCGCGAAGGTAGGGATACATGGTTCCCATGATGTCGATAATGGTACGGGCAGCCCTGTTCCGTTCGTTGCGGTCTTCAATGGTCAAAATATGATTAACCATGTTTTGTAAGTTTCGGCCATACTCAGGGATGGCTAACTTACTTCGGTTAGAATTATAATCCATGTAAATAACTAAAGTTTTTGTGAAAAAAATCAGTCTGTTATCTTAAAAAGGAAATCAGTAGAGATAATCAGGATGAAGTCAATTCATGTGCAAAATAAGTCAAAATTGTTTGGCCAGCAAAATAAAGCTGAAAAAACTATAAAAATCGGGCTTCAGACCGAAAAGCAGCCGTTGAAAATGAACGGAAGTTTATCCGGGTCAATTGTTCTGGATAATCCGGAGCTTGGCAAATTTGAGCAACAGTTGTTTTTTTCCGACATTCTGAAAAAAAACTGTAGCCTGAATGTCGGGCATTTTACCTTCCATTTGCAATACTTTTCCCCGGCCAAACCGCTGGTGCTCCACAATCATTCCGGCCTGAATATCTTCCGGATTGCTGAAATCAAATGCATCCGTCTCTTTCTTAGCTTCGCGCAGTTTGGTCAGTTTCCGGTATAAATCGGGCTGACTTGCTGATGATGGGCGGAGTCCCAGCACCGGTGTGGTTTGAGGCCGTGGTTTAGCTGCCGGGAATGTTGATTCCGGTCTGCCACCGAAGAATGCTGAATCCTTTTCAATCGGAAGACTCAGGTATTGCGGATCAATTTCGTCGATAAACCGGCTCTTATCGCAGAATTCCAGTTTACCCCATTTGTAGCGCTGACGGGCATAAGTCAGGTATGCATTTTGTTCGGCGCGGGTAAGGGCCACATAAAACAAGCGGCGTTCCTCTTCCAGGTCTTCCATCGAACTTTGTCCGGTTTGATTCGAGGGAAATAAGTTCTCCTCTACACCGACGATGAATACATTTTTAAATTCCAGTCCTTTGGCCGAGTGGATGGTCATCAGGGTAACATGGTCTTTATCATCAGATTTTTCATTGTCCTGATCGGTGATTAGGGCCACATCTTCCATATAATGTCCCAGCCGGTTGGGCGTACCTTCTTCTCGGGCCGAAATCGAAAATTCCTGAATTCCATTGAGTAATTCCTGAATGTTTTGGAAGCGGCTGACGCCTTCCGGAGTCTGGTCTTTGTATAAATCTTTCATGATTTCGGAGCCGGTAGCAATTTCGCTGGCCAGTTCGAAAGCATCATGCGTTTCCAGTTTCTCGCGGAATACATTGATCAACTGTGTAAATTCGTTGATTTTAGCTGCGGTACCTTTATTGAATTCGGACAGAAGCAGCGGGATGTTGGTGGCAAATTCCCAGATGCAAAGATTGTTCTGTGCAGCAAATTGTTCAAGTCTGGTTAGGCTGGTTTGCCCGATACCCCGCGCCGGGTAATTGATAATCCGTTTGAATGCCTCATTATCTTTCGGGTTGATCACCAATCGGAAGTAACTCAGCAAATCCTTGATTTCTTTTCGTTGGTAAAACGATAATCCGCCATAGATTTTATACAGAATATTCCGTTTCCGGAGCGCTTCTTCAAAAATACGCGACTGCGCATTGGTGCGGTATAAAATGGCATAATCCGAAAATTGGAAATGGTCGCGCATTCGGGTTTCCGTGATTTCATTGGCGATCAGGTAACCTTCTTCATTGTCGGTGATGGCGCTGAATACTTTAATCAGCGCACCTTTTTCTTTTTCCGAATAAACAGTTTTGCGGATTTGCCGCTTGTTCCGGGCGATGATACTGTTGGCAGCATCCACAATATTTTGCGTTGAACGGTAATTTTGTTCCAGCTTGAAAACTTTGTGATCGGGATAGTCCTGCTGGAAATTCAGGATATTTTCGATTCTAGCTCCGCGAAACGAGTAAATGCTCTGGGCGTCGTCGCCTACCACGCAGATATTGTTGTGTTTAGCCGCCAGCTTTTTGATAATCATGTACTGCGAATGATTTGTATCCTGGTACTCGTCAACCAGAATGTAGTCGAAAATGCGCTGATACTTATCCAGTATTTCCGGATGGTGTGTGAATAACGCATTGGTCTTCATCAGCAGATCATCAAAATCCATGGCGCCTGCCAGAAAGCATCGTCTGGCATATTCTTTATAAATCTGGCTGATAAGCGGCATTTTGATACTTTGGTCGTATTCGGCTGTCTCGGGAAGTTTGCTGTAAACTTCAGACGAAACCAGGTTGTTTTTGGCAGCCGAAATACGCGAGGCTACTACATTGGTTTTGTAGGTTTTGTCGTCGAGATTCATGTCTTTAATGATGCTTTTGATCAGACTTTTGGAGTCGGCAGAATCGTAGATGGTGAAGTTTGACGGGTAGCCGAGCGTTTCGGATTCGGTGCGCAGGATACGTGCAAAAATAGAGTGAAAGGTGCCCATCCAAAGGTAGCGGGCCGTGTTTTGGCCAACCATAGCGGCGATACGGTCTTTCATTTCGCGGGCAGCCTTGTTCGTGAAAGTAAGGGCCAAAATTGATCCGGGTCTCACACCGTTTTTCAACAAATGGGTGATGCGGTAAGTTAAAACGCGCGTTTTTCCCGATCCGGCCCCCGCAATAATCAGCGATGCCCCATGAATATTTTCGACGGCCAGTCGCTGCGCTTTGTTCAATCCTTCCAAATAATTCTGCACGATTTTATTTCTTCTGGTTTCGCTCCAAAAGTAAGACTGTTTTTCCTGTTTTTGGATATGATAGTGAAAGACTTTTCAACAGTGTCGAATCAGAAAATTTCAAACTCCACAAAAGATAAATCGATTTTTAGCGTTATCATTGTGCATTGTTAAAGAAATTGAGCATGAACTTCATAAAATTACTGGGCGGATTAGTATTTTCTGCTTTTATAATTACAGTTCCCTGCACTGGTTTTGGGCAGATTACTTCGGATGCCGATGATAAGGTTCCAACCGATTATTCCAGCGGGAGCCAGGATCAGATTCATGTTTTTTGTGCCTCGAAGGGTGAATTGAGAGCTTCGCTGACGGCTACTGCTCCGGCGGGCGATGCCACCGGTTTTGAGTGGAGCAAATACAACCCGCAAACCCGGAATTTTGATTTCTTTTCGAATGATGTTTCCAACAATAAAACATCAACGATCTCCAATCTGGCTGATGGCTGTTACCGGGTGAAAGTGACTGCTGCTTCAGGAGATAAAATTTATACGGTCTGGGTTTTCAACAACTACATTGAGGCAAAGGCCGAAATTACCAACTCTGATTGTGAATCATTTACCCTGAAAGGAACAGTTGATCCATCCGTTTTGACCTATACTGATCTCCCAACCGGCCAAGCCAAAGATTTAGCGAAAAATATTCAGGTTAAATGGCTGGATGGCGAGGAAATTACCAGCCGGATTGCTATCACTAAAATTTTTGATCCGCCAACTAAAAATACCGATTATACTTTTGAGGTGACCGATCGCTTTGGTTGCCAGGGAGAAGCAGAAGTGCAGTACATTTCGATTGTGACCAAAGCTTTGTTCTCGGTAAGTGAAGATAAAGGCGAAGCACCGCTCGAAGTGACTTTTACCAACGAATCAGAAAATGGCGATCCCGGTAAATTTGAATGGTTTATTTTTAGGGATATTGATGATATTAAGAGGGAAAAAGAGGAAACCGGAACGGTAAAAGACAGTATCCTGATCAAGATGTTCAACGATAATCCAATTTATACCTTTGAAAATTCGGGAAAATACAAGGTAAAACTGATTTCAAAAAAAGTATCGGAATTTAATACGTGTTATGATACAGTTTACTTTGATGGCTATATTGAAGCTGATACTTCACGCATTGAAGTTCCCAATGTATTTACACCAAACGGTGATGGGTCTAATGACAATTTTGTGGTCAAATTCTGGTCGATGAAAGAAATCAAAATCTCCATTTTTAATCGGTGGGGAAAGTTGCTGCACGTGTGGGAAAGCAACAATGTGCTGGGTTTCGAACATACAATTGAATCGGTTTCTCAAGCTGTTTGGGATGGAAAGGTTGGAGGTAAATATGCCTCACCTGGAGTTTATTATTATGCCATAGTAGGACGCGGAAGAGATGGGGTCAGGCAAACGAAGGCCGGATTTTTTCATTTGTTCAGAGATAAATAAAGAAAAAGTAAGCTTGTTATTGCTCCATTATTAACCATTATATCTTCGAGTGAAGTTTTATGCTCCATTTTTATTCACACTGTTTTTTCTGACGGTCGCATGTAACAGACACCAGCACCTCAAACGATTTTTTCAATTGATTTTGAACAGCTTGAGGTAGGTAAATTCACCGGGAAGGAAACGAAAAGCAGTTGGAATCATGCACAACTTTTGTGTGGTAAAAAAGATTACCTGTTTTATAAGTTGGGTATTACCCGCCATCCACTATACATTTCAGAAGAAAACAATAATCATTTTTTAAAAGTGGTGATTCCTTCCGGATTCTTCGGACCAATAACCGGTGCCCAATGGAAAATTCCGGTTACACCAACCGAGGAGTGCTTTTTTAGTTATCGGATTAAATTTGAAAAAGGATTTGACTTCGTAAAAGGAGGGAAACTTCCCGGCCTGGCTGGAGGAACAGGCAATAGTGGGGGGAACATACCCAATGGTTATGATGGCTGGAGTGCCCGAATGATGTTTTGGGAGAATGGGAAGTTAAGTTTCTATGCCTATTTCCCAACCTAGTCTTCGAAATGGGGGGAAAGATTGTACCTGAAAAGATCAGATGGCGATACGGTCAGAGTTGAGTCGGGAAACTGGCATCAGGTCATTCAGCATATAAAAATGAACACTCCGGGGAAAGCAGATGGAATTTTGCAAGGATGGTTTGACGGACAGGAAGCCTTTTTCAGTGACACGATGCTCTTTCGAAAAGATGAAAAACTTCAGATTGATCACATCTTTTTCAGTGTGTTTCTGGGGGGAGACGACCTGAGCTGGATTTCGGCTAAAGATGAATATATTTGTTTTGATGATTTTAGTATTTCTACTCAAATGTTCAACAATTAGGCATGCTTTTTAACTCAATCGAATTTGTTCTGTTCTTCCCGGTCGTATTAATTCTCTACTGGTTTGTTTTTAACAGGACTTCCATCAGGAGCCGCAATTTATTTCTGCTTATTGTCAGTTATTTCTTTTACGGGTGGTGGGATTACCGCTTTTTAGGTTTGATAGCCTTGAGTTCTGCCGTCGATTTTCTCAGTGGCAAGTTCATCTTCGGGGCCAAAACAAATCGCAGACGACAGTTTTTCTTTATCGTAAGCTTATCACTCAACCTATCCGTTCTGTTTTTCTTTAAGTACTATGAATTTTTTGCGCATGAACTGGTTGATTTACTTAATCAATGGGGATATGCAGCTAATTTGAAAACTTTGAATATCATACTTCCGGTGGGTGTCAGCTTTTATACCTTTCAATCGCTCAGTTATGTCATCGATATTTATCGCCGCCGGTTGGAACCCACCAATGATGCCCTGACTTTTTTTGCCTATATAAGTTTTTTTCCCCAGCTTGTTGCCGGCCCTATTGAACGGGCAAAACATTTACTTCCTCAATTCAACAGTCTCAAAAAATTTGATTATCAGATGGCTGCGAATGGCTTTCGTCAACTTTTGTGGGGGTTTTTTGCCAAGATTGCCGTAGCCGATTCCATTGCCCCGATCACCGATGCAATCTTCTCGAATCACGAGACATTGGGGGCAGGAACTTTAGTGTTGGGAGCTATTCTTTTCTCCATTCAGATATTTGGCGATTTTGCGGGCTATTCCAATATTGCAATTGGAACCGCTTCGATTCTTGGTTTTGATTTAATGCAGAATTTCAACATGCCTTACTTCTCGCGCAATATCTCTGAATTCTGGACCCGGTGGCATATCAGCCTGTCTACCTGGTTTCGCGACTATGTGTACATTCCGTTAGGCGGTAACCGGTGCTCAAAAACAAGGTATGGCCTGAATATCATGATTACGTTCCTGGCCAGCGGATTATGGCATGGCGCCAACTGGACTTTTATTATATGGGGGATGCTCCACGGATTGTTTTATCTGATAACTAAGCCATTTTCGGATAAAACCAAATCCGACGAATTAAACATTAAACAATGGCCGTCAATTGCAGGAACATTTTTACTGGTTTGTGCTGCATTTGTATTTTTCAGGGCCGACAATCTTCAGCAGGCATTGAATTTCTTTAACCGGATCTTTAATTTAACGAGTGGAACCAGTCTGCTTCAGCTTGTTGGTTTAACGAAAATTGTTCCGGCCATTTTCTTTCCCTTTATCTTGTTCGTTGTGGAATGGAATCAGAGAGAAAAAAGGCATGGATTAGACATTGCCGGCGCAAAACCGGTTGTTCGTTACAGCGTTTACTATACGCTCATAGTTATGATCCTGTTTGCGTTTCAAACGGATCGGATCTTTATCTATTTTCAGTTTTAGATTATGAAACGAACATGTTGGCCTAAACACAAACACGAATGAAAATAATTTTCACCAACAGATGAGTTCCATCAGACAACTAAAAACAAATTACTTACTGATGAAATTGTTTAACCGCATAGTAGCTGTCCTTATTCTTCCGTTGATACTGACATTGGAGGGATTAATTATTATTTTGATCCGGATTATACACTGAGGAAAGATTACGTCGCTCCATTGGCAAAAGCGCTCCTGGAAGGAAAAATGATCAGTGGTCCCGTTAATGTGCACAAAGAATGGATGAAAGAACTTTTGTCTGTCAGATATTTAATCCGTTCATTAAAGGTCCGCGGGAGAGCCGAACAATTTGAAATTTGCCAGGCAATCACTCCAGATAAGATGCTGTGTCTTCCGGATGGATCACGCAGCATTCATGCACAGGTTGTAAATGCTCTCGGAAGAAGAAGTGTCGGAAAAGGTCGGAAATTATCTTTATCCGGGGAACGATCGATTCATTTCACGGAGTGCGTTCTGTTACCAGTGTGCACTGTTTCCAGGACATGATTAACCACCTGAAAACTTATAATTGCGAGATCATTCTATGTATTCCGCCCTACCACCCTGAAGCTTATCGGTTACTGAAACAATCGCCGCAAACAGGCGGAGTTTTTAAAGCTGAATCTTATATACGGACTTGTGCCCGGAACCAATGATTTGGCAACTATTGGAGCAACTAATCCCGATTTGTGGAATTTAAGCTCTTCTGATTTCTATGATGCAGTTCATTTAAAATCAGGAATCGCTCAATCGAATTTTTAAAAGTAGGGTAGTAAATTAATATTTGGTCAGACAATATACACCTGCTTATCTGCTGGATTCATCTTTTATGTTTATTTATTTATGGTTATTGGCGACCAAAGTGATGTTTATTCACTTGATTTTTAAAAAGACAAGTATGCCATTTTGAATATTTTTTGCAATTGCTAATTTAGACGAACTAATTTCATCTTTCATCTACAATGCCATTCCATGAACCTAATTAATAAAGGCGATTTTTTAGAATCTTACTCCAAAGTAAAACAACGAGGAATTAATTATTTTTTCAGCAAAATAAATCCCAATCCTCAAAAGCGGACACAAAGCACCTTTAGTCTGACAGACACAACTGGTTCAAACTGGTGGATTATTCCTGATGTTAAACTTCGGGAAAATGAAAAACTATCAGGAGATACTCAGAAGACTTTTGATATCTATCTGGCTGAAAATTATTTTCAAGATAGAATCGATCTAAAACTATTATCTATTGCCTGTGGCGTTGGTAATAGGGAAATAAAAATGGCTGAAAGTGGCCTCTTTAAAGAGATACTGGGTATTGACCTTTCAGGTGAGTCAATTAAAGAAGCCAACCGAAAAGCTAAAGAAAAAAAACTTGATAATATCAGGTTCGAACAGGCTGATTTCTATTTATTTGATTTGAATCAAAATCATTACGATGTTATTCTTTTCTATTCAGCCTTACATCATTTTAAAAACATTGAACAAATAGCCCAGCGGGTCGGCCACGCTTTAAAGACAGATGGGTACCTTGTTTTAAATGAATATGTTGGCAAAAATAGGCTCCAGTTTTCCAAGGATCAGGTTCTGAAAATGAATCGACTACTTGCGAAAATTCCATCTGAATATCGGACTCGATATATGACAAACTGGTTGAAAAAGAAGATTTATGTGCCCGGATTATTGCGAATGATTATTTCGGACCCTTCGGAGGCTGTTGAGTCGGAAACAATCAGGCCGATTATTCACAGAAATTTCAAGATAGTTGAAGAAAAGAAAATAGGCGGAGACTTATTGATGATGGTGCTAAAAGATATAGCCCATCATTTTACCAATAACGATGATCTGGAGTGCAAACAAATTTTGAGCGACCTTTTTCAGGAAGAAGATAAGTATTTGGAAAAAGTTGAAAATGCTGATTTCATATTTGGAATTTATCAGAAGATAAAATAGGGGGGTAAAAAGGATGATAATTAGATATAAAATAGAAAAACCCGGGTGGCATTCCCGGGTTTCTTCGTTTTTAATATAAAAAGAATAGATAAGATAGAATGGTTCCTTATTCGTCTTTTTCTTCGGCTGCATAAGCTGCCAAAAGTTCGTCCTGTACTTCCTGAGGTACTTTTTCGTAGGCTGCAAATTTCATATTGAAAACGCCACGGCCACCGGTAAGTGAGCTCAATGAAGTGGAATATTTATTCATTTCTTTCAGCGGTACACGAGCTGTAATTTTTTCGTAGCCTCTTTCGCTGCCCATCCCCATGATCAATGCGCGGCGGCCTTGCAGATCGCTCATTACATCGCCCATGCGTTCGGATTGTACCCAAACATCGAGGTCGTAAATGGGTTCCAGAATTTTTGGACCTGCGTTTTTGAACGCGGTACTGAAAGCATTACGGCCAGCCAAACGGAATGAAATTTCGTTGGAGTCAACCGGGTGCATTTTACCATCATAAATGTAAACGCGAATGTCGCGCGCATACGATCCGGTGAGTGGTCCTTCTTCCATTTTTTCCATGATCCCTTTTAGAATGGCTGGAAGGAACCGTGCATCAATTGATCCCCCAACGATACAGTTGTGGAAGACCAGTTTGCCTCCCCAAGGTAGTGGATTTTCCTGGGTGTCGCGAACCGAAATCTTCATTTCTTTTCCTCCGTAAACGAACATATTTTTAGCGGCGCTACCATCTTCAAAGGGCTCAATGATCATGTGGACCTCGCCAAACTGACCGGCGCCACCCGATTGTTTCTTATGGCGGTAATCAGCCTGGGCAAATTTGGTGATGGTTTCGCGGTATGGAATTTTGGGATTCTTAAATTCGATGTCAATTTTATGAATGTGGTCGAAATACCATTTTAAGGTGTTTAGGTGGTATTCTCCCTGCCCTTCAACAATCAATTGTTTCAATTCTTTTGAATACTGCACGAGATAAGTGGGATCTTCTTCTTTCATTTTATGAAGAACCTCGCCAACCTTTTCATCGTCTGTTTCAGAAACTGCTTTTATCGCGATTCTGAATTTTGGATCAGGGAATACGATCGGGGCAAATTTCAAATCGAGTTCCTTGTCACAAAGTGTATGGTTGAATTTGGTGTCTTTCAGTTTTACGGTGCAACCAATGTCTCCGGCTACCAGTTCCGGAACAGCTGTTCTGTTTCTTCCGGCACTGACAAAGAGTTGCGAAATTCTTTCTTTTCCATTATTGAAGGTGTTATAAAGGTCTTTTCCTTCGGTAAGTTTTCCTGACATTACCTTGAAATAGGTCACTTCACCCACGTGCGATTCGAGCGCTGTTTTAAACACAAATAAAGAAGTAGGGCTGGTTTCGTTCATAACAACTTCTTTGCCCTGTATAATCTGACGCATGGGTACATGATTTGGAGCCGGTGCAATGTTGCAGATAAATTCGAGTAGACGGCCTACGCCTATATTTTTCTTGGCTGATACACAGAAAACAGGGAATAAATCGCGTTTTACCATCCCAATTCGCATCCCTTTACGCATTTCGTCTTCAGACAACGAGCCCTGTTCGAAATACAGTTCCATTAACGATTCTTCGTTTTCGGCGGCCATTT
Organism: Prolixibacteraceae bacterium; assembly: GCA_963676535.2. Lineage (GTDB taxonomy): Bacteria > Bacteroidota > Bacteroidia > Bacteroidales > Prolixibacteraceae > Aquipluma. Next base: position 247,545 of record CAXXKQ010000037.1, read on the forward strand.
CAATCAGTTCGTTGTGAAGTTCTTCAGCGCGTTCCTTTTCTGATGCCGGAACTTCAGATACTTCGGGTTTACCACCATCCGGTTTGTACTTATACATCTTCATCTTTAGAACGTCGATGATGGTATTAAATCCAAGTCCGGTTTCAACAGGATACTGAACAACAGTTACCTTGTTCCCGAACTTTGATTTCAGGTTTTCGATAGTCTGATCAAAATTGGCATTTTCGTTGTCGAGGTGGTTTACAACAAAAACCATGGGCGTTTTTGCTGCTTCAGCGTGGCGGTTAGCCGATTCGGTTCCGGCGCCAAGACCGGTCGAAGCGTCAATTACCATCAGGCCAAGTTCGGTTACCTGAAGCGAGGCAACAACGCCACTACAGAAATCGTCCATTCCGGGAGTATCCAGAATGTTAATTTTTTTACTATTTACTTCAGTATACATGAGCGAAGAAATGACGGAGTTCCCGTATTCCTGCTCAATCAGATGGTAGTCGGATACTGTATTTTTACTTCCAACGTCACCTCTGCGGTTGATTACTCCACCCTCGAAAAGCATGGCTTCGGCGAGGGTGGTTTTCCCACTTCCAGCATTACCAATTAAAGCAATGTTGCGAATTTCATCTGTTTTATAGACTTTCATATTTAGATAGTTATTGGTTTTTTACTCATTCATTATCAGCTTTCTGACGCTGTAATTTACAGAGAGGACCAAAATTAGTAATAATTAATTAACAACCAAGATGCTGCCAAATTAGCTGGTTTTGCTATCTGGAACCCAGATTGTACTTTCTGTAAAAGGCATAGAGAATCAACGGATTGTGTTTTTTAAGAATTATTAACTATTGTCTGCAAGTTTCAGAAAACCAAGTTGATGAGCTGATAATATGTTTTTTAATATTTTTTTGATTGTCTCCGGAGTGAGGTGAAAGTATCGATTTTTCAGAGTGAATAAATTTGATGTCTTAAAAAATTGGGAAGCAAGGCAATACACTCTTTTTGGATTTTTGCATTGTTATGATTTGCATTTTGAATAATTTTCAAGAATTCCAGAGGGCACAACTACAAGTAACGACGAATGAATGTCGAAACAAGCTGATTTAGTCGGAGCTGTTTTTATTTTTTACCATAAAATTTCACAGTAAAATGAAAGATTCATAGAATTCTGCTATTTTTGAGCAACAATGAATCAGACTATGGCGAGATTTCCCTTTTTCAAACAGTATGATGCCATGGATTGCGGGCCTTCGTGCTTGCGAATGATAGCGGCATTTTACGGGAAAACTTATTCACTTCAAAAACTTCGTCAACTTGCCCACATCACCCGGGAAGGAGTTTCGTTGCTGGGGCTCAGTGAGGCCGCCGAAGCCATCGGTTTCCGAACTATTGGCGCCCGTATTACCATCGAACAATTGATTGGGGCCCCGAAACCCTGTGTCGTTCACTGGGACCAGGCTCATTTTGTGGTAGTTTATAAATACCGGAAAGGCATTATCTCAGTAGCCGATCCTGCTTTTGGCTTGGTTGATTACACCGAAACTGAGTTCAAAAAGCATTGGCTGGCCACTGTCAGACAGGGCGAGCAAAAAGGTATTTGCCTGCTGTTTGAGCCAACACCCAAATTTTTTGAGTTGGAAGGGGAGGAGATGAATCGGGGTAATTTCAGGTTTTTACTGAAATATCTGAGACCGCACCGGAAGCTTGTCGCTCAACTGATATTGGGTTTTTTGGTCGGTAGCCTGATTCAGCTAATTTTTCCATTTTTGACGCAAAGTATTGTTGATGTTGGGATTAATACGCAAGACATTGATTTTATCTACCTGATTCTGGCCGCACAAATGATGCTTTTCCTCAGCCGGATGACGGTCGATTTTATCCGGTCGTGGATATTGTTGCATATCAGTACACGCATTAATATTAGTATTATATCCGATTTTCTGATCAAGCTGATGAAATTGCCGATTGGGTTTTTCGATACCAAAATGATTGGCGACCTGCTTCAGCGCATTGGCGATCATAAAAGAATTGAACGTTTCCTGACTTCGCAATCGTTGAATGTAATCTTTTCCGTTTTTAATATTGTCATCTTCGGGATTGTACTGGCATTGTATGATTGGATGATCTTTATGATTTTTATTTTGGGATCGGCTTTGTACATCGGATGGGTCTTTCTGTTTCTCCGGAAGCGACGCGAACTTGATTTTAAACGATTTACCCAACTGGCCGATAACCAGAGTAAACTGATCCAGTTAATTAACGGGATGCAGGAAATTAAACTCAACAATTACGAACGGCAAAAACGCTGGGAATGGGAACGGATTCAGGCCCGCCTGTTCCAGGTGAATGTGAACAATTTGTCGTTACAGCAATATCAGCAGGCTGGTTCGGTATTTATCAATGAAACCAAGAACATTGTGATCACCATTTTGGCTGCCACAGCGGTGGTCCATGGAAACATGACTCTTGGAATGATGCTGGCTGTACAATATATAATAGGACAGATGAACAGTCCGCTCGATCAGATGATTGAATTTATGCAGATTTCACAGGATGCCAAGATTAGTCTGGAACGATTGAGCGAAATCCATACCAATAAAGATGAGGAACAGGATCAGGAGGGAAAGCTGGATACCCTGCCAATAAAGGCTGATATGCGAATTTCTGATTTGATTTTTCAGTACGAAGGACCGCATTCGCCCAAGGTTCTGAATAACATCAATCTGATTATTCCGAAGGGAAAAGTGACGGCAATTGTTGGCACCAGCGGAAGCGGAAAAACTACCCTTGTGAAACTTTTACTTGGATTTTATCCACCGGTTTCGGGGACCATCAAAATTGGAGAATCCGATTTGTCGGCATACCGGCAGCAATGGTGGCGAAGCCAATGCGGAGCAGTAATGCAGGATGGCTTTATTTTTTCGGACACCATTGCCAACAACATTGCTGTAACCGAAGATGAAATTGATAAGGAAAAATTGAGCTACGCCGTTCGGATGGCCAATATCCAGGAGTTCATCGAAACTTTGCCTTTAAATTATAATACCAAAATCGGGTCCGAGGGAGTTGGGTTGAGTCAGGGACAGAAACAGCGTATTTTAATTGCCCGTGCGATTTATAAAAATCCGGAATTTATATTTTTCGATGAAGCAACCAATGCCCTCGATGCCAATAATGAAAAGGTGATTTTGGAAAATCTCGATGAATTCTTTGCCGGAAAAACGGTAGTTGTGGTTGCCCATCGGCTGAGTACTGTGAAAAATGCCCACCAGATAATTGTTCTCGAAAAAGGAAGTATTCTGGAAATCGGTAATCATGAAGAATTAACCGGCAAAAGAGGCGCCTATTATCAACTGGTGAAGAATCAACTTGAACTGGGAAACTAAATGCAAGACAAAAGTAAAAGGGTAAAAGTAAAAAGTTTGTGCCGAATTATTTTGGTAATCGACTTTTAAGAAGCAACCCGAGTTTCTTTATTTTTTGACTTTCTACTTTTGACTTTTGATTTGATAAAATGGAAAAGAAACCGATTGAAATAGAACTTCGAAGCGACGAATTTCAGGAGATTGTTCAGCAATCGCCCCGGTGGATGATTCGTTCAGGCATCCTGCTGATTTTCGGCGTCATTTTCCTGTTGCTTGCCGGGAGTTATTTTTTCCGTTATCCGGATGTAATCAACACCAATATTGTTGTTCTTTCAGAAAATCCCCCGGCCTATCTGGCGGCCCGCACCACTGCCCGCATCGATTCACTGGTTGCCTCTGACCAGCAGATTGTACAGTCAGAACAAACTATTGCCATCCTCGAAAGTACTGCCAATTTCAGCGATGCCATGACTTTGAAAGATTTGCTTCTGCGATTGGAACCTTTCATGCTGAATTTCGATACACTTGCGGCAGTTCCTCTGAGTGTCGATCTCCGGTTAGGAGATATTCAGGCCGACTATTCCAGTTTTGTCCGGTTGTATAACGAATATTTTACTTTTCTGAGGCTGAAATTACATCCCCAAAAGATAAAAGCCCTTCGACAGCAGGTTTCGATGAGCCGCATATATTACGATCGGCTCTGGGCTCAAAAGCAAGATATGGAAGCTGATTTTCGTTTGGCCAATAACCAGCTCAAACGAGATTCGTTGCTTCAGTTGAAAGGCGTACTGTCTGACCTTGATCTGGAGAAATCCAAAACATTGGTTATACAGAAAAAATACAACCTGAATGGAGCACGCACCAAACTTGCCGAAACACAAAGCGCCATCATCAAACTGGAACAGGACGTTGTTGATGTTGAAATGGATTTCGCCGAACAGAAAAAGAAAGCACAAAATGCGTTGATCGAAGCTGCTAATAATTTAAAGAGTCGGCTGGCTTATTGGGAGCAAACTTTTATAATCAGGAGCCCGATTGTTGGAAAAGTCAGCTTTACCAATTTTTGGAGTAAAAACCAGCAGGTCAAAAAAGATGAAATTGTTTTTACTATCATTCCTGAAGAAAAATCACAAATCATCGGACGAATCAGTTTGCCATTAAAAGGAGCCGGAAAAGTTGCAGCGGGGCAGACTGTCAATATCCGTTTTGATAATTTCCCCTACATGGAGTTTGGTTTTATTAAAGGAACAGTAAAGAGTATTTCGCTTATTCCGAACAACGAAAATTACATTGTAGAGGTTGAAATGCCACAAGACATGAAAACCAATTATGACATACCTCTTAAATTTAGCCAGGAGATGAAAGGTTCAGCCGAAATTATTACCGATGATCTCCGGCTCATCCAGCGTTTTTTAAATCCGGTCAAATCACTCCTGAAACACCGGATTCCTGCAGCCGAATAAAAATTGCAGGTTTTCCCGATTCCTTCAATATTAAAAATGATCAAAAAGATCAAATTTTTTCAGCAATTTATTGGGTTTTCTACTGGCAATTAGTACTTTTGCGAGCCGTTTTTGAGGGAAAACTCTCGGAATCGGACTGTAAAGTGTTGGAATTGTGCAAAATTGCAATACCTTTGCAGACCAATTTTTTGCGTAAATATTTTTAAAATTAAGAGTAGTTATATGCCAACGATTCAGCAGTTAGTTAGAAAAGGTAGACAAAGTATTGCCGATAAAAGTAAATCTCCGGCATTAGATTCTTGTCCACAGAGAAGAGGGGTATGTGTACGTGTATACACCACAACTCCTAAAAAACCAAACTCTGCGATGCGTAAAGTAGCCAGGGTTCGTTTAACAAATCAGAAGGAAGTGAACGCTTACATTCCTGGAGAAGGACACAATCTTCAGGAACACTCTATTGTTTTGGTTCGCGGCGGCAGGGTTAAAGACCTTCCGGGAGTTCGTTACCATTTAATTCGCGGTGCTTTGGATACAGCCGGTGTTGAAGGTCGTACCCAGAGACGTTCGAAATACGGTACAAAACGACCAAAAGCCAAAAAGTAATTTTTCTTTATTTTATTTATTGACGTTCTAGCTTTGTGGTTTGAGTTGAGTAAAGAGGCCCTGATGGCCTATTGAAGCCCGCAAATCGACAGCTAATTTAAATTAACACAAAAGCATTACATAATGAGAAAATCGAAACCAAAGAAGAGGATCATTCTGCCCGATCCAAAATTCAATGACACACTGGTTACCCGCTTCGTCAACGACTTAATGTATGACGGAAAAAAATCGATCGCTTACCAGATTTTCTATGACGCCATGGACATCGTTGGCAACAAAATGAAAGATTCAGAAATCAGTCCATTGGATGTATTCAAAAAAGCCCTCGAAAAAATTACTCCTCATGTTGAAGTTAAAAGCCGCCGTGTAGGTGGAGCAAACTTTCAGGTTCCTATGGAAATCCGTCCTGAAAGAAAAACTTCAATCTCAGTTAAAAACATGATTTTATATTCGCGCAAACGTTCAGGCCGTTCCATGGCTGATAAACTTGCTGCTGAAATTGTTGCTGCATATAATGAAGAAGGTGGAGCATACAAGAAGAAAGAAGATACCCACCGTATGGCCGAAGCAAACCGTGCATTTGCACATTTCCGTTTTTAGTATTGGTAGATAGGTAGAAAGAAGAATAGATAGTTCGTTTAGTTTAGATAGATATTGGTAAAAAATGGCAAAGGATTTAAATTATACTAGAAATATTGGCATCATGGCTCACATTGATGCCGGCAAGACGACCACTTCGGAGCGTATCCTGTATTATACAGGGATCACTCACCGGATTGGCGAAGTGCACGACGGAGCCGCAACAATGGACTGGATGGAGCAGGAGCAGGAACGTGGTATTACCATTACTTCTGCTGCGACTACAACCTTTTGGAAATACCAGGACATTGAACACAAAATCAACATTATTGATACTCCCGGGCACGTTGACTTCACCGTTGAAGTAGAACGTTCGCTGCGTATCCTCGATGGAGCCGTCGCTCTTTTCTGTGCTGTTGGCGGTGTTGAAGCCCAGTCGGAAACAGTATGGCGTCAGGCTGAAAAATATGGTGTCCCCCGTATCGGTTTTGTGAATAAAATGGACCGGCAGGGAGCTGATTTCTTCAATGTAGTTTCTGAAGTCAGAGAGAAACTGGGAGCGAATCCGGTTCCAATTACCATTCCGATCGGATCAGAAGAGACATTCGAGGGCGTGGTCGATTTGATCGAGATGAAGGCCATTCGCTGGAGAGACGATGCCACATTAGGTACAACTTTCTATATGGAAGAAATTCCTGCCGATATGATTGAACAGGCTGACGAGTATCGTGCAAAACTGATTGAAGCCGTTGCTGAACATGATGATGAGTTACTCGAAAAATTCTTCGAAGATCCTGAATCGATTACTGTTGACCAGATGTTGGATGTAATCCGCAAAGCTACTATTGCCGGTTCAATTGTTCCGATGATGTGTGGTTCTGCCTTCAAAAATAAAGGAGTTCAGCGTTTATTGGATGCCATTTGTGCATTCCTTCCAAGTCCGCTTGATAAAGGCGAGATCAGAGGCGTCGAATATAATGGAGATGAAGAAATTGTACGTCATGCTGATGTAAACGAACCGCTGACTGCACTTGCATTCAAAATTGCTACCGACCCGTATGTTGGCCGGTTGTGCTTCATTCGCGTGTATTCCGGAAGAATTAATGCAGGAGATGCTGTGTTTAATTCAAGGACAGGTAAAAAAGAACGCATTTCGCGTTTATACCAGATGCACTCAAACAAGCAGAACCCGATTGAGTTTATTGAGGCTGGTGATATTTGTGCCGCTGTTGGTTTTAAAGATATTCGTACCGGTGACACTCTGTCTGATAACGACCATCCTGTTGTTTTGGAAAGTATGGATTTTCCGGAACCTGTAATCGGTATCGCTATTGAACCAAAAACTCAGAAAGACCTCGATAAACTGAGCAACGGATTAGCAAAACTCGCAGAAGAAGATCCAACATTCAAAGTAAATACTGATCCTGATTCAGGACAGACTGTTATCCGCGGAATGGGCGAGCTTCACCTCGAGATTATTGTTGACCGCCTTCGCCGCGAATTTAAGGTTGAATGTAATCAGGGAGCTCCGCAGGTTGCCTATAAGGAAGCTATCAGTCAAAAGGTAGAACTTCGAGAAGTATTCAAGAAACAATCCGGAGGTCGCGGTAAATTTGCTGATATCATTGTTCGTGTTGAACCAGCCGATGAAGGCAAATTAGGCCTTCAGTTTGTGGATGCTGTAAAGGGTGGTAACATTCCGCGCGAATACATTCCTTCGGTTCAAAAAGGTTTCGAATCAGCCATGCTGAACGGTCCTTTGGCCGGTTTCAACATGGATAGCCTGAAAGTTACCCTGCTCGACGGTAGTTACCACGCGGTTGACTCCGATTCGCTTTCATTTGAAATTTGTGCCCGTCAGGCATTTAAGAGCGCTGCCGGTAAAGCAGGGCCAAAATTGCTTGAACCCATCATGAAATGCGAAGTGGTAACTCCGGAAGAATACATGGGTGACATTATTGGCGACTTGAACCGTCGCCGTGGTCAGGTTGAAGGAATGGAAGAGAAATCAGGCGCCCGCGTTATTAAAGCGCTGGTTCCGTTGGCCGAATTATTCGGTTATGTCACTGTACTACGAACTTTATCATCAGGTCGTGCAACTTCATCGATGGAATTCTCCAAATACGTTGAATTGCCCAAACAACTTGCAATTAAAGTTCTTGAAGATCTTAAAGGAAGAACAGAATTATTATAATATTATAAACTGTATTATTATTTCTCATTATGAGTCAAAAGATCAGAATTAAGCTGAAATCGTATGATCACAACTTGGTAGACAAGTCGGCTGAAAAGATCGTAAAGACAGTTAAAACTACCGGTGCTGTAGTAAGTGGTCCAATTCCGCTCCCTACTCACAAGCGTATTTTTACTGTTTTACGTTCAACCTTTGTTAACAAAAAATCAAGGGAACAATTCGAGCTGTCGTCTTACAAACGTTTGATCGACATTTACAGTTCAACAGCAAAAACCATCGACGCCTTAATGAAGCTTGAATTACCAAGTGGCGTTGAAGTAGAAATTAAAGTTTGATAACCTGTAAAAAACAAAAAAATGGCAGGATTAATCGGTAAAAAAATCGGAATGACTTCCGTATTCAGTGTTGAGGGGAAAAACATCCCATGCACTGTGATTCAAGCCGGTCCTTGTGTAGTTACACAGGTGAAATCGGCAGCAACTGACGGCTATGACTCTGTTCAGCTGGGCTTTGACGATAAAAAGGAAAAGCACACCAATAAAGCAGAACTTGGTCATTTCAAAAAAGCCGGAACAGACCCTAAACGTAAATTGCTCGAATTTAAAGAGCTGACTGGTGAGTTTAAAATTGGCGATACGCTGACAGTAGATTCAATCGACGAAGAAGGTTGGGTTGACGTACAAGGTGTAACAAAAGGTAAAGGATTCCAGGGTGTTGTAAAACGTCACGGATTTCAGGGTGTTGGTGGCCAAACACACGGTCAGCATAACCGTCTGAGAGCTCCCGGTTCTTTGGGTGCATCTTCTTATCCATCACGCGTATTCAAAGGAATCCGCATGGCTGGACGCGATGGTAATGACAACATTACAGTTCAGAACTTAAAAGTTTTGAAAGTAATTCCAGAGTCAAATTTGTTGGTAGTTAAAGGATCAATTCCTGGTGCTAAAGGTTCATACGTAATTATTTATCAGTAATGGAAATAAAAGTTATAAATAAAGCAGGACAGGAAACCGGAAGAACTGTTACTTTGGATGAACAGATTTTCGGTATTGAGCCAAATGATCACGCCATTTATCTGGATGTCAAACAAATCCTGGCCAATAAAAGACAAGGAACTCACAGTTCAAAAGAACGTGGCGAAGTATCCGGAAGTACAAGAAAGCTGAAAAAGCAGAAAGGTACCGGTACTGCTCGTGCAGGTAGTGTAAAATCACCTGTATTCCGTGGCGGAGGCCGTGTATTTGGACCACGTCCGAAGAACTATGACTTTAAATTAAACAAGAAAGTTAAGTCACTCGCACGTAAATCTGCATTAACTTATAAAGCTTTGGAGGAAGCAATTCTGGTGGTTGAAGATTTCTCGTTTGAGACTCCGAAAACCCGTGAAATGGTGCAAATCAGTAATAATCTGAAAATTACTGATGAAAAGTCACTTTTCGTTTTACCGGAAGAAAATAAAAATATATATTTGTCCTCCAGAAATTTACAGGCGGTATCCGTCATAACTGCTTCGGAATTAAACACTTATCAAATTTTAAATGCGAAAAAAGTTGTTGTTCTGGAGAGTTCTGTAAGTAAAATTGAAGAATTGTTTAAGATTTAAAAGGCTTGAAAATGGAAATTTTAATTAAACCGATTGTTACCGAAAAGATGACACGTCAGGCCGAAGGTCTTAACCGCTACGGTTTTATTGTCAATCGGAACGCCAACAAATTGCAGATTAAAAAGGCCGTTGAGAGTTTATACAACGTAACCGTAGAATCTGTAAACACAATTGTTAACGGCGGTAAAAGAAAATCTCGCTTTACCAAGGCCGGTGTTATTTCCGGAAGTACCGGAATTAGCAAAAAAGCTATTATAACGATAGCTAAAGGAGAAACTATCGATTTTTACAGTAATATTTAATAAAAAATGGCAGTAAGAAAATTAAATCCAGTTACTCCGGGTCAAAGGCACAAGATTATTGGTGCTTTTGATACAATTACTGCATCAACACCTGAAAAATCATTGTTGAAGCCCATGCGAAACACTGGCGGTCGCAACAGCCAGGGCCGCATGACAATGAGGTATATAGGTGGTGGCCACAAACGCAAGTACCGCTTTATCGATTTCAAAAGAGATAAAGATGGTATTATTGCCGTTGTAGAATCTATTCAGTACGATCCAAACCGCACAGCCCGTATTGCCCTTCTGGTTTATCCTGATGGCGAAAAACGGTACATGCTGGCTCCAAATGGTTTAAAAGTGGGCCAGAAAATTGAAAGCGGAAGCGGAGTCGCTCCTGAAATAGGGAATACACTACCACTCGCAGAAATACCTCTTGGAACATTAATCCACAACATTGAACTTCATCCCAGTCAGGGAGGTGTGATGGCTCGTAGTGCCGGAACGTATGCTCAGTTAACTTCAAGAGAAGGAAAGTACGCTATCGTGAAATTGCCTTCAGGCGAATCAAGAATGGTGCTCGTAACTTGCCGCGCTACAGTAGGCATAGTTGGAAATACCGAACACAACCTGGAACGGTCAGGTAAAGCTGGTCGCACCAGATGGTTGGGTAGAAGACCTCGCGTCAGAGGTGTTGCTATGAACCCGGTCGATCACCCCATGGGTGGTGGAGAAGGTCGCTCTTCTGGTGGACATCCACGTTCACGCAAAGGCTTGTTGGCTAAAGGCTATAAAACCCGCGCATTGAAGAAAGCTTCCAACAGGTATATTGTAGAAAAACGGAAGAAATAATTAAAAGGAGAAGAATATGAGTCGTTCATTAAAGAAAGGGCCTTTTATCGATTTCAAGCTCGAACGTAAAGTTTTAGTGATGAATGAAACTAACAAAAAATCGGTAATCAAAACTTGGGCCAGAGCATCAGTAATTTCTCCTGACTTTGTAGGACATACCATTGCCGTTCATAACGGGAATAAATTCATTCCGGTATATGTAACTGAAAATATGGTAGGCCATAAATTTGGTGAATTTGCACCTACAAGAACCTTCAGGGGACATGCCAAAGGTAAAAAGTAAGGCATGAGTTTCTCATTAACTATTAAAAGAATTCACGATGGGTGCTAGAAAAAGAAATAGTGCAAACGAACGGAAGGAAGCTAAAAAACAGCAGTATTTTGCTGTTTTGAAAGATTGTCCTACTTCACCACGGAAAATGAGGCTTGTTGCCGATATGGTTCGTGGTATGGAAGTGAACAGAGCTCTTGATGTACTTAAGTTTTCATCCAAAGAATCTTCGCGCAGGCTCGAAAAATTAGTCATGTCGGCTTTAGCTAACTGGCAGGCTAAAAATGAAGGTAGTCGCCTCGAAGAAAGTAATTTGGTGGTGAAAACTATTTCTGTTGATTCAGGAAGAATATTAAAAAGACTGCAACCTGCTCCGCAGGGACGTGCTCACCGGGTCAAAAAGAGATCCAACCACGTTACCGTAAGTCTTGGTAGTTTAACTCAAGTTAACGAAACAGAATAAATAATAATACATGGGACAAAAAGTTAATCCAATCGCTAATCGTTTAGGAATCATCAAAGGATGGGATTCCAATTGGTTCGGTGGAAACAACTATGGAGATAAGCTCGTGGAAGATGCTAAGATCAGGGAGTACCTGAATGCACGTTTGGCAAAAGCCAGTATTTCCAAGATTATCATTGAACGTACACTCAAGCTTATTACCATCACTGTTCACACCTCACGCCCAGGTATTATTATCGGAAAAGGTGGTCAGGAAGTTGATAAGCTGAAAGAAGAATTGAAAAAGATCACTAATAAAGAAGTTCAGATCAACATTTTTGAAATTAAACGTCCGGAATTGGATGCCCAAATCGTTGCTATCAATGTAGCTCGTCAAATCGAAGGTAAAATTGCCTATCGTCGTGCTACCAAAATGGCTATCGCATCAACCATGAGAATGGGAGCACAGGGTATTAAAATTCAGGTTTCAGGCCGCTTGAATGGCGCTGAAATGGCACGTTCGGAAATGTATAAAGATGGTCGTACTCCTTTACACACTCTGAGAGCTGATATAGATTATGCACTGGCAGAAGCCCTTACCAAAACCGGATTACTCGGTGTTAAGGTTTGGATTTGCAAAGGTGAGATTTATGGAAAACGTGACCTTTCACCAAACGTAGGACAGAAACCGGGCGGTCGTCCTGCACCAGGTGCTCCAAAAGGCAACGGATTTAAGAAAAGAAAAAAATAATTTGTAAACCTTTCAGAATTAAAGAAGGATGTTACAACCGAAAAAGACAAAATTTAGAAGAGTACAAAAAGGAAGAATGAAAGGCCTGGCCCAGAGAGGGAACCAGCTTGCATTCGGATCTTTTGGTATAAAAGCGCTGCAGGAAGCCTGGTTAACCGGGCGTCAGATTGAGGCTGCCAGGGTTGCGGTAACCCGTCACATGCAACGTCAGGGTCAAATTTGGATCCGTGTATTCCCCGACAAACCGATTACTAAAAAACCTGCAGAGGTACGTATGGGTAAAGGTAAAGGTGCTCCGGAAGCATTTGTTGCTCCGATTACACCAGGTAGAATCTTGATTGAAGCAGAAGGAGTTCCTTTTGAGGTTGCAAAGGAAGCACTTCGCCTTGCTGCACAGAAACTACCGGTAACTACAAAGTTCATTGTTAGACGTAATTATGTAGAATCAGAAATCGCTGAATAATGAAGACATCAGAAATTAATGAATTGAGCACGGCTGAGATTCAGGAAAGAATCCAGACTGATCAGGATTCCTTATTGCGGATGAAGATGAACCATGCAATTTCTCCTCTTGACAATCCACAAGTTATTGTGAAAGTTAGAAAGAATATTGCAAGACTTAAAACCATTCTACGTCAAAGGGAAATTAACGCAAAACAGAGTTAGTAATGGAATCAAGAAATCTAAGGAAGGAGCGTATTGGAGTTGTTGTGAGCAACAAAATGGAATGCACCATCGTTGTGGCTGAACACCGCAAAGAAAAGCATCCTATTTATGGTAAGTTCGTGAACAAAACATCCAAGTTTTACGCCCACGATGAAAAGAACAGCTGCAACATCGGCGATACTGTAAAGATCATGGAAACACGACCAATCAGTAAACAGAAATGTTGGAGATTAGTGGAAATCATAGAAAGAGCTAAGTAATCATGATACAACAAGAATCAAGATGTACCGTTGCCGATAACAGTGGAGCAAAAGAAGTGCTTTGTATTCGCGTATTAGGCGGAACCAGAAAGCGCTATGCTTCATTAGGCGATACCATTGTAGTTACAGTAAAAAGTGCTATAGCAGGTAGTGATATGAAAAAGGGTGCCGTATCGAAAGCAATTGTTGTTCGTACCACCAAAGAAGTACGTCGTCCTGACGGGTCATACATTCGTTTCGATGATAACGCTGTAGTTTTACTGAATAATACTGGTGAAATGCGCGGAACCCGTATCTTCGGCCCGGTGGCAAGAGAACTTCGTGATCAAAATATGAAGATTATTTCACTTGCTCCTGAAGTACTTTAATGCATAAAATCAGAACAATGCAGAAGAAATTACATATTAAAAAAGGCGACACAGTTGTTGTAATTGCAGGCAATTACAACGGACGTGAAGGCAAAGTGCTTGAAGTAATTAGAGCCACTGAAAGAGCTATTGTGGAAGGTGTTAATATGGTTAAAAAACATACAAAACCAAATGCTGCACATCCGCAGGGAGGTATTGTAGAAAAGGAAGCACCTATTCACATTTCTAACCTTTTGCTGAAGGATCCGAAAACCGGAAAACCAACACGCATCGGAAGGAAGCTTAATGATCAAGGTAAATTAGTTCGTTATTCAAAAAAATCAGGAGAGGAGATTAAGTAATGGCTTACGTACCAACACTTAAGAAAAAATACTTAGACGAGGTTGTTCCTGCGTTAGTGAAGGAAATGTCCTACAAAAACGTGATGCAGGCGCCTAAGTTGGAGAAAATTGTCATCAACCAGGGAGTTGGAGCTGCTATTGCCGATAAAAAGTTAATCGAACTCGCTACCGAGGAGATTACAAATATCGCAGGACAGAAAGCAGTCCAAACCAAATCAAAGAAGGACATCTCTAACTTCAAGTTAAGGAAAAAAATGCCAATCGGGGTACGAGTGACCCTTCGCAGAGAGCGCATGTATGAATTTCTTGACCGTTTAATCAGTGTATCTCTTCCCCGCATCCGTGATTTTAAAGGGATTGAAGGCAAAATGGATGGCCGTGGTAATTATACCTTAGGTATTCCTGAGCAAATTATCTTCCCTGAAATCGTAATGGACAAAGTTACCCGTATCAACGGAATGAATGTTACTTTTGTAACTACTGCCAATACTGACGAAGAAGGCTATGCTTTACTGAAAGAGTTAGGTTTACCGTTTAAAAATGCTAAAAAGAATTAAGATATGGCTAAGGAATCAATGAAAGCTCGGGAAGTTAAAAGGGCTGCACTTGTTGAAAAATATGCCGAAAAAAGAGCCATGCTTAAGGCTGAAGGTGATTATATCGGACTTCAAAAGTTACCTAAGAACTCTTCCCGTATTCGTATGCACAACAGGTGCAAATTAACCGGTCGTCCGAAAGGATATATGCGTCAGTTCGGAATCAGCAGGATCAATTTCAGAGAAATGGCTTCTTCTGGTTTAATTCCGGGTGTTAAAAAAGCAAGTTGGTAATTTATAATTAAGAAGTAATGAGCAAAATTACAGATCCAATAGCAGACTATCTGACACGAATCAGAAATGCTCAAAAAGCAAAACATCGTGTGGTTGATATCCCTGCATCCAATATCAAGAAAGAAATTACCAAAATTTTGAAAGATAAAGGATATATCCTCAACTATAAGTTTGAAGATGAAGTGAACTTTCAGGGCAACATTAAAATTGCACTGAAATATAATCCAGAGACACGTGTTCCGGCTATCAAAGCGATCAGAAGAATCAGTAAACCTGGTTTACGTAAATATTGTCATACCGATAGTATCCCACGGGTACTCAACGGCTTGGGAATTGCAGTAATTTCGACCTCCAAAGGCGTAATCACCGACAAAGAAGCTCGGGAATTAGGTATTGGCGGTGAAGTCTTATGTTACGTTTATTAATTGAGGAGGAATAATACATGTCAAGGATAGGTAAACTACCCATTGAAATACCAGCAGGTGTAAAATTTACAGTAAGCGATACCAATCTGGTTACCGTAAAAGGTCCGCTGGGTGAACTAACACAACAGGTTGATCCGGATATTACTTTCTCTCTTGAAGGAAATATTTTAACAGTAATTCGCCCTTCAGACGAGAAAAAACATCGTGCCATTCATGGTCTTTATCGTTCACTGGTCAACAATATGGTGATTGGTGTATCTAAAGGCTACGAGATAAAACTCGAATTGGTCGGCGTCGGTTATCGTGCTGAAAACGACGGTCAGGTGCTCGATTTGGTTTTAGGTTATTCACACCACACTTATCTGCAACTTCCAACAGAAGTACAGGTTGAGGCAAAAAGTGATAAACGTAGTAACCCAATTGTAACTCTGAAAAGCTGCGACAAACAATTGATTGGACACATTGCGGCCAAAATCAGATCCTTCAGGAAACCTGAGCCTTACAAAGGAAAAGGTGTTAAATTTGTTGGTGAACTTATTAGGCGCAAAGCCGGTAAATCAGCTGGTGCTAAATAGTAAAATTTTAAAACCATGGCTTTAACAAAGCAAGAAAGAAGATATAGAATTAAGAAGAGAATCCGGAAAATTGTTTCCGGAACTGCCGAAAGACCACGTTTGAATGTATACAGA
The DNA here is from genome assembly GCA_963676535.2 of Prolixibacteraceae bacterium. Classification (GTDB taxonomy): domain Bacteria; phylum Bacteroidota; class Bacteroidia; order Bacteroidales; family Prolixibacteraceae; genus Aquipluma. The sequence goes on from CAXXKQ010000037.1 coordinate 263,522, forward strand.
AGCAACAAGCAGATTTATGCCCAGTTGATTGATGATTTAGCAGGAAAAACGTTGATGGCAGTATCATCACTTAATAAAGATTTCGCCGGTGCCGAGGGTACCAAAGTCGAAATAGCTGCGAAAGTTGGTAAAGCAATAGCTGAAAAAGCGTTAGCTGCCGGTATATCAGCTGTCGTATTCGATCGTAATGGTTATTTGTATCACGGAAGAGTTAAACAATTAGCTGATGCTGCCCGTGAAGGTGGCCTTAAATTTTAATAGTTATGACAGGAGATATCAGAAAAGTAAAAACCAGTGATCTGGAACTGAAAGATCGGTTGGTAGCTATTAACCGCGTTACAAAAGTAACCAAAGGGGGTCGAACCTTTAGTTTCTCGGCCATTGTTGTAGTTGGTAACGAAGATGGCATTGTAGGCTGGGGCCTCGGAAAAGCCAGTGAAGTTACCACCGCTATTTCAAAAGGCGTTGATGCAGCTAAAAAGAACCTGGTAAAAGTACCTGTTCACAACGGTACAATTCCTCACGAGCAAGAAGCTAAATTTGGCGGTGCCCGTGTATTTTTAAAACCAGCCACATCAGGTACCGGGGTAAAAGCCGGGGGTGCTATGCGCTCTGTACTCGAAAGTGTTGGCGTTCACAACATCCTTGCAAAATCAAAAGGATCGTCGAACCCCCACAATCTGGTAAAAGCAACGATGAATGCTCTTCTCGAATTACGCGATGCGCATACTGTAGCTGAACACCGCGGTGTAACTTTGGATAAAGTATTTAATGGATAAGGAGTTATGGCTAAGATAAAAATTACACAAGTAAAAAGTAAAATTGGTTCAGATAAAACGCAAAAAGCAACACTTATTGCGTTGGGGATCAAGAAACTTAACCACTCAGTGGAACATGAAGTAACTCCACAAATTATGGGGATGGTCAACAAAGTGAAGCATCTCGTAATTGTTGAAGAAGTTTAAACTTATTAAGATCAAGAAATATGGATTTAAGTAATCTTAAACCTGCTGAAGGTTCAACAAAAAGCGTAAAGCGTGTTGGCCGCGGACAAGGCTCAGGTCACGGAGGTACTTCCACAAGAGGACATAAAGGTGCCAAATCGAGATCAGGCTTTAAGAGCCGTCGTGGCTTCGAAGGAGGTCAGATGCCTTTACAGCGTGTTGTGCCAAAATTTGGCTTTAAAAATGTCAACCGGAAAGAGTTTAAAGCAATCAATCTGGATGTTATTCAGGAATTGGCTGAATCTTTAAAACTAACTACCATTGGCGTGGATACTTTAGTTGAAGCCGGTATGGCTTCCAAAAGGGATCGAGTGAAGATTTTAGGAGATGGAGTATTGAACCTTAAATTGGAAGTTAAAGCTCACGCTTTTTCTAAAAGAGCTAAAGAGACCATTGAAAAACTAGAAGGAACCACCGAAATACTCTAAACCTGATGAAAAAGTTTATAGAAACCCTAAAGAATATTTATAAGATTGAAGACTTGCGGTCCCGGTTGGGGGTCACATTGTTCTTGATTGTAATTTATCGTTTAGGTTCGTATGTTTCTTTACCTGGAGTTGACCCGGCTCAACTGAGTCAACTTAAAAATCAAACGTCTGAGGGGTTGCTCGGATTGTTGGATATGTTTTCAGGTGGAGCATTCTCTAAGGCTTCTATTTTTGCTTTAGGGATTATGCCCTATATTTCGGCTTCTATTGTAATCCAGTTGTTGGGTATTGCGGTACCTTATTTTCAGCGGTTACAAAAAGAAGGTGAATCAGGACGACGTAAAATCAATCAGTTAACCCGTTACCTGACTGTAGTCATCCTGATCTTCCAGGCACCTGCATATTTAGCAAATCTTTCATACCAATTACCTGCATCAGCGTTTGCAGTTGACATGACCATGTTTAAAATAACTTCAACCATCATTTTAACGGCTGGTTCGATGTTCATCATGTGGTTGGGCGAGCGCATCACAGACAAAGGAATTGGTAATGGTATTTCACTGATCATCATGATCGGAATTATAGCCCGTCTGCCACATTCACTGGTTGCTGAATTTGCTTCGCGCATTGAGCAACAAGGAGGTGGTATGGTTATGTTCCTGTTAGAGTTTGTTATCCTTTTCGTTGTATTTATGGGATCAATTTTGCTGGTTCAGGGAACCCGTAAGATTCCGGTACAATACGCAAAACGAATTGTTGGTAACAAACAATATGGTGGTGTTCGTCAGTATATACCTTTGAAAGTTAATGCTGCCGGGGTTATGCCTATCATTTTTGCTCAGGCAATCATGTTTATTCCGATTAGTCTTGCCGGTTTTGCCAAGTCTGAAAGTTTAAGTGGCTTTGCAGCCGCGTTTTCAAATCACACTGGACTTTGGTACAACCTTACTCAATTTTTGCTTGTAATACTTTTTACATATTTTTATACAGCTATTACTGTCAATCCGACACAAATGGCCGAGGATATGAAAAAGAACGGTGGTTTTATTCCTGGCGTAAAACCTGGAAAGAAAACCGTTGAATTTCTCGATACAATCATGTCAAGAATCACACTTCCGGGATCAATTTTCCTTGGAATTGTTACCATCCTTCCTGCTTTTGCAATGATGGCTGGTATTAACAGCCAGTTCGCTTATTTCTATGGCGGAACTTCACTGTTGATTTTGGTTGGTGTTGTGTTGGATACTCTGCAACAAATTGAAAGTCACTTGTTGATGCGTCATTATGACGGTTTGATGAAATCAGGCCGCATTAAAGGACGGTCGGCGAGTGGAGCTGCTATGTACTAATTTGAAGAAAGACAACGATTGTCTTGGATTGGTGAAAGTTCTTAACTTGTTATTTTTATTACATAAATAGCGAAGTAAGTCCGGTAATTCTTGTAGTTTTGCCGGATTTATAAGCAGAAAATTTTCGATCTTCCGGTACGGTGTTTAAACCAGAACTAGAATTTTGGATACAGACATCTTAATACTTGATAATTAGACGAATTTATGGCAAAACAGTCTTCGATAGAACAAGATGGAACAATCATTGAATCATTATCGAATGCAATGTTCAGGGTTGAATTGGAGAATGGACATATTATCACAGCACATATTTCTGGCAAAATGCGGATGCATTACATCAAAATATTGCCTGGCGATAAAGTAAAAGTTGAAATGTCTCCTTACGACCTGACCAAAGGAAGAATTTCTTTTAGATATAAAAACTAAAGCACAAAATAATGAAAGTAAGAACATCCATTAAGAAACGTAGTGCCGACTGCAAAATTGTACGCAGGAAAGGCCGTTTGTACGTGATTAACAAGAAGAATCCGAAGTACAAACAACGTCAGGGATAATTATTAACTTTGTAAAAAAAATTTATTTATGGCTCGTATAAGTGGTGTTGACATCCCTAACAATAAAAGAGGAGAAATTGCATTAACCTATATCTATGGTATTGGTCGCAATCTTTCAAAGACTCTTCTCGAAAAAGCCGGCGTTGACAAAGACATCAAAGTTCAGGATTGGACTGATGATCATCTGGCTGCTATTCGTGCAGCTATCAGTGGAAGTATCAAGGTTGAAGGAGAATTACGCTCCGAAACCCAGATGAATATTAAACGATTGATGGACATCGGTTGCTACCGTGGTATTCGTCATCGTGTTGGTTTACCTGTTCGCGGTCAGAGCACAAAAAATAATGCTCGCACACGTAAGGGTAAGAGAAAAACTGTTGCTAATAAGAAAAAAGCCACTAAATAATTGATATTTGAATTATGGCAAAAAAGACTGGTTCTACCAAAAAACGAGTTGTCGTCGTTGAAGCGATCGGACAGGCACACATTCATTCTTCATTCAATAACATCATTGTGTCGTTGACCAATGGTAATGGTGAAGTTATTTCGTGGTCGTCTGCCGGTAAAAAAGGGTTCAGAGGTTCGAAAAAGAACACTCCCTATGCAGCGCAGGTTGCTTCCGAGGAATGTGCCAAGACAGCTTATGATCTTGGACTCAGAAAAGTGAAAGTTTATGTGAAAGGTCCAGGTAATGGCCGAGAATCTGCTATTCGTGCAATCAGCAGCGTAGGTATTCAGGTAAGTGAAATTGTTGATGTTACACCGTTACCACACAATGGATGTCGCCCTGCAAAAAGAAGACGTGTATAATTTAATTAATTCAGACAGTAATGGCAAGATATAGAGGCCCTCAATCCAGAATCGCCCGGAAATTTGGAGAAGCAATTTTCGGACCTGATAAAGTACTAGAAAAGAAGAATTATCCACCCGGATTTCACGGATTGGCTAGCCGCCGCCGTAAAAAATCAGAATACGGTTTGCAGTTAAGAGAAAAACAAAAAGCCAAATACATGTATGGTGTTTTGGAACGTCAATTCTCTAATTTATTTAAAAAAGCATCTGCTTCAAAAGGTGTTACCGGTGAAGTTTTGTTGCAACTGCTCGAAGCCCGTTTGGACAATGTTGTATTCCGTTTGGGCATTTCCCCAACCCGCTCTGCAGCCCGTCAGCTGGTTTCGCACAAGCACATTATTGTAAATGGAGAAGTGGTAAACATTCCATCTTACCATTTACGCCCGGGCGACGTTGTTGGTGTTCGTGAAAAATCAAAATCACTTGAAGTTATCACTGCAGCATTAAGCTCTCGTCGTTATAATAAATTTGCTTGGTTGGAATGGGATAGTGCTCAATTGGCTGGTAAATTTTTGAACCGCCCGGAAAGAGCAGAAATTCCTGAAAACATTAAAGAACAACTTATTGTAGAGTTGTATTCTAAATAATCAAATACTCAGTATTATTATGGCAATATTAGCGTTCCAAAAACCCGACAAAGTTATAATGGTCGAAACCAATGAAAAGTACGGAAAATTTGAATTCCGTCCATTGGAGCCCGGTTATGGTATTACAATTGGTAATGCCTTACGAAGAATTCTGTTATCCTCTTTGGAAGGTTATGCAATCACAACTGTCAAAATCGATAAAGTTGACCATGAGTTTGCTACAATTAAAGGAGTAATGGAAGATGTAACTGAAATCATCCTTAACCTGAAGCAAATCCGGTTTAAACGCGAAGTTGAAGATTTTGACAGCGAGAAGGTTTCAATCTCAATTTCCGGACAGGAAGTATTTACCGCCGGAGATATCAATAAATTCATGACTGGCTTCCGCGTTTTAAATCCGGAGTTAATCATCTGCCGGATGGAACCTGAAGTCAAATTGCAGATGGAACTCACCATCAACAAAGGTCGTGGATATGTCCCAAGCGCTGAAAATAAGCCGATCGATGCTGAGTTTGGAGTAATTCCGATCGATTCAATTTTCACTCCCATTAAGAATGTGAAGTACGCAATCGAAAATTACCGTGTTGAGCAGAAAACCGACTATGAAAAGTTAGTTTTCGAAATCACCACCGATGGTTCAATTCATCCGAAAGATGCACTGAAAGAAGCTGCAAAAATTCTGATCTATCACTTCATGCTGTTCTCCGACGAAAAGATTACCATTGATTCGGATGAGAAATTTGCCAACGAAGAGTTTGACGAAGAAGTATTGCACATGCGCCAGCTCCTGAAAACCAAACTGGTTGATATGGACCTGTCAGTCCGTGCATTGAACTGCCTCAAGGCAGCCGATGTTGAAACATTGGGCGAACTGGTTACCTACAACCGGAACGACCTGCTCAAATTCCGTAATTTCGGTAAAAAATCACTCACCGAGCTTGATGATTTATTGGTGAGCCTGAATCTGACCTTCGGAATGGATATCAGTAAGTATAAACTTGATAAGGAATAATTAAAAATGAGACATAATAAAAAAATCAACCATTTAGGGAGAACCAGTGCTCATCGGAAAGCAATGTTATCCAACATGGCTAGTTCTTTGATTTTTCATAAACGCATCGCTACAACTGTCGCAAAAGCAAAAGCTCTGCGTGTATATGTTGAGCCACTTATCACCAAAGCTAAAGACGATTCGACTCATTCGCGCAGGGTTGTATTTGAATACCTGAAAAGCAAAACTGCAGTTTCGGTTCTGTTCAGAGACGTTGCTGAAAAAGTTGGTGATCGTCCCGGAGGTTACACCCGTATTTTGAAGACTGGAAACCGTATTGGTGACAATGCTGAAATGTGTATCATCGAATTAGTTGACTTCAACGAAAACATGTTGGCTGCTAAAGAAAGCAAAGCTAAACCAACAAAATCACGTCGTGGAGGCAAGAAAAAAACCGCTGATAAAGTCGTTGAACCAAAAGTTGCTGCTCCAAAAGCTGCGCCAGTTGCACCTGCTCCTGAAACTGCTCCGGAAGAAACCCCTGAGGGAAAAACTGAAGAATAATACAAAATTCATGTATATAAAAAGGCTGATTATTAATCAGCCTTTTTTGTTTCCCTTTTTGAAGCGCAATAACCAGTATAACTGGGAATGAATTTGTGTATTTACAGAAAATCTCTACTTATACAGGAATTTGTTTTTGTTTGACATGATAATCAATGCTTGTTAATAATTCATTGACATCAATGGGTTTAATAAGGTAATCATCACCTCCGTTCTCCAAGACAACGCACTCGCTCATGCTCAAGATCATTTGTTGTGACAAAAATGATAGGAACGTTTTTATTTCCTGTTTTTTCTGACTCTCTGATCCTTCGGGTTGCTTCTGCTCCATCCATTATCGGCATCGTTAAGTCCATCAATACGACATCAAACTTTGACTCATCAAGTATTTCTACCGCTTCCCGACCATTGTTTGCCGTTTCAATTTCATAATACTTTCTTAATGAGTAGTATAAAAATTTCTGATTGATCGGATTGTCATCAACAATTAATAGCTTCACTTGGCTGATTTTGAATGGAACAATTTCAATAATTAAAACTACTGAAATAGATGCTTAAAAAGCGCTATTTTTGATAACCCAAACATGGGTTTAGATAGCTGAATCTCTGAATTTGATTTAAAAACAAAAAATATAACTATGAGTGACGATAATAAAATCATTTTTTCGATGTACCGGGTAAGTAAAACTTTCCCGCCACAGAAACAGGTATTAAAAGACATCTCTCTTTCATTCTTTCTTGGGGCAAAAATCGGGATTATTGGGTTAAATGGTTCCGGAAAATCAACCTTACTGAAAATTATTGCCGGGCTTGAAAGCTCTTATCAGGGGGAAGTTGTGTTTTCGCCGGGATATACTGTGGGGTACCTGGAGCAGGATCCCAAACTCGATGATACCAAAACAGTGAAAGAGATTGTTCAGGAGGGCGTTCAGGAAATTGTTGATATTTTAAAGGCCTATGAAGATATTAACCTGAAATTTGGTGATCCTGATGTTTATGAGAATTCTGATTTAATGGAAAAACTGTATGCGGAACAGGCCGTGCTTCAGGATAAAATAGACCAGTACGATGCCTGGAATCTGGATGCCAAACTGGAGCGAGCTATGGACGCCTTGCAGTGCCCGCCCGACGATCAGTTGGTTGGTGAACTTTCAGGTGGCGAACGCCGCCGGGTTGCTTTGTGTCGTTTGTTACTGAAAGAACCCGATGTGCTCTCTGCTCGATGAGCCAACCAACCATTTAGACGCCGAATCGATCCAGTGGCTCGAAATGCATCTTCAGCAATACAAAGGAACCGTGATTTGCATTACGCACGACCGTTATTTCCTCGATAATGTGGCTGGCTGGATTCTCGAACTCGACCGTGGCGAAGGTATTCCATGGAAAGGAAATTACTCTTCCTGGTTGGAGCAGAAATCGAAACGCATGGAACAGGAAGAAAAGGTGGCTTCGAAACGACGCAAATCGCTGGAAAGGGAATTGGAATGGATTAGGTTGGCGCCAAAAGCCCGTCAGGCCAAATCGAAAGCCCGTATTGGCGCTTACGACCGCATGGTGAACGAAGATGTGAAGCAAAAAGAAGAAAAACTCGAGATTTTTATCCCGAATGGTCCGCGTTTGGGCGAGAAAGTAATTGTTGCCAACGCAGTGGCAAAGGGCTACGGAGACCGGTTGTTGTTTGAAGACTTGAATTTTGTGCTTCCGCCAAACGGTATTGTGGGTGTGATTGGCCCAAATGGCGCTGGCAAAACCACGCTGTTTAAGCTGATCATGGGTTTGGAACAGGCCAATAAAGGAACTTTTGAAGTGGGCGAAACCGTAAAGATTGCCTATGTTGACCAAACTCACAAAGCCATCGATCCGGAGAAAACCGTTTTTCAGGTGATTACTGGCGGAAGTGATTTGATTTCAGTAGGCGGAAAGCAACTGAATGCCCGTGCTTATGTTTCCAGGTTTAATTTTGGAGGCGCCGATCAGGAAAAGAAATGCGGCTATCTCTCGGGGGGTGAGAAAAATCGTCTGCACCTGGCATTGGCCTTGAAAGAAGAAGGGAACGTATTGCTACTCGATGAGCCAACCAACGATATCGACATCAATACTTTGCGGGCGCTGGAAGAAGGTCTGGACGATTTTGCTGGTTGTGCTGTGGTTATTTCGCACGATCGCTGGTTTCTCGACCGTATTGCCACGCACATCCTGGCTTTTGAAGGCAATTCGAAAGTGGTATTTTTCGAAGGTGGATTCACTGATTACGAAGAGAACCGTAAAAAACGAATGGGCGATGTGGGCCCGCAACGCGTGAAATATAAAAAATTGGTGAAAGACTAAACACCAATTCGTTGCTAGAAGAACGGAAGTCCGAAGCGAGCATTGCTCATTTCGGACTTTTTCATTTAATTTCATTTGTGTGGTTTGAAAATCGTAAATTCGATAAAAATTCAATTTATGTACAAAATCATCGACGATAAAGACGAGCGGATGTGGGGCATGTTCTGCCACCTGTCTGCACTTTCAGGATTTGTTATTCCGTTCGGAAATATCATTGGCCCACTGATCATTTATTCCATGAAAAAAGACGAGTATGCTTTTGTGGCTGACCAGGGAAAAGAGTCGCTAAATTTCCAGATTTCAGTTTTGATTTACCTGATGATAAGCGGAATAGCTGTTTTGTTGATTGTGGGTATTTTCATGCTTATTACGGTGGGGTTGCTGTCCCTTATTTTGACTGTTGTTGCATCGGTTCGGGCTAATGATGGCGAATATTACCGTTATCCGCTTTGTATTCGGTTTATCAAGTAGGCAAATCAAGGATAAATGTCATTCGGGAATAACTGTTTATCCCGAATTTCCTTAATTTTGCGCCTTCAGAATAAATACATCATGGCACAGAAACCTTCAATCCCAAAGGGAACACGCGATTTTTCTCCGGCAGAAATGACCAACCGGAACTATATTTTCGATACGATCAAAAGTATTTTCCGGCTGTATGGATTTCAACCCATTGAAACCCCGGCGATGGAAAACCTGTCGACCCTGATGGGAAAATACGGTGAAGAAGGCGATAAACTGCTGTTTAAAATTCTGAATTCCGGCGATTTTGTTGCCGGGCTTTCTGATCAGGAATTGCTTGAAAAGAATAGCATCAGGCTAACCAATAAAATTTCAGAAAAAGGGTTGCGCTACGACCTGACAGTGCCATTTGCCCGTTTCGTGGTTCAGTACCGCAACGATATTTCATTCCCGTTTAAACGATACCAGATTCAGCCGGTTTGGCGTGCCGATCGTCCGCAGAAGGGCCGTTACCGGGAGTTTTACCAGTGCGATGTGGACATTGTTGGCAGCGATTCGTTGCTCAACGAAATGGAACTGGTTCAAATTGTTGATGATGTTTTTACCAGACTCAAAATAAATACGGTCATTAAAATCAACAATCGTAAAATACTGGCCGGAATCGCCGAAGTGATTGGCGAAAAAGACCGCATCGTTGACATTACCGTTGCTATTGATAAACTCGATAAAATCGGGCTTGATAAGGTGAACGAAGAGTTGCTCGAAAAAGCCATTCCGCAAGCGGCAGTCGATAAACTTCAGCCAATTTTACATTTATCCGGAACGGTTGCCGAGAAACTGGCTCAGCTTGAAAAAGCTATCGAAACGTCAGAAATTGGCTCGAAAGGTATTGCCGAAGTTCGCACCTTATTTGGATATCTTTCGGGTCTAAGTTTGAATACCGAAGTTGAATTGGACCTGACTTTGGCTCGGGGACTGAACTATTATACCGGAGCCATTTTCGAAGTGAAAGCCAAAGAGGTGGCAATGGGCAGTATTTGTGGCGGTGGCCGCTACGACGACCTGACCGGAATTTTCGGAATGCTTGGTGTTTCGGGCGTTGGTATTTCGTTTGGCGCCGACCGAATTTACGATGTGCTGACTCAACTAAATTTATTTCCTTCAGAAACTATTGATTCAACCCGACTGCTGTTCGTGAATTTTGGTCCAGCCGAAGAAGCATTCTGTTTACCCGTGCTGGCAGCCGTGCGTAAAGCAGGAATTAATGCAGAAATCTTTCCTGACAAAAGCAAGATGGCCAAACAGATGACCTGGGCCAACAACAAGAAGATTCCGTTTGTAGCCATTGTAGGCGAAAACGAAATGCTTCAGGGAAAAATAAACCTCAAAAACATGATAACAGGCGAACAGCAGTTGGTTGATTCGCAGGAGCTGATAAAAATCCTTTCCGCCTAAAAATCGTTTGAGTTTCTTTCCTGCAAATTTTCGGGAATGATTTTTTTACTCAAAGAATATCGATTTTCAAAATCCATTGGTGGCGACATCCGCTGTCCCTGAATTTAAGTTTATTTTTTATCCTCGATGGTTCCGGTTTGTGTAATTACTGAAGGAGCGGTTGCTGAATCTTCTGAATAGAGAAAAGTCTGTTTTCCTGATGCAATTCAAAAAAAAAACTGATTTTATATCCGGAATATTTTGATAACTTCATCCGGAATATTTTAAGATTACGATTGTTTTGTTCGTGTGTTTTGATTCGTAACTGTTGTTGACACTGGTATCTTGTGAATTTAAATAATAGTCTCACGGAATGATCAATACCCATTTATTCAGGCTGCAGGCAGCATTCTTTTTCTGTTTTTTTTTGGTTGTCCAGTTATCGGCGCAAATTCGTCCACCGCTACCTGGCGATGAATTATCTGTTTTCCTGGATGAGCATCCGGCAGAAAAAGTTTACATTCATACTGACAGAGACATTTATTCTGTGAATGATTCTGTTTGGTTCAGGGTTTATTTGACTAATGCGCACAATAACCTGCCACAATCAGGTATCCAAAGTGTATATGTTGAATTGATTGATTCAGCAAAAAACATTAAAGTCCGAAACCTTATTTTAGTATTTAATGGATTTGGGAGAGGGGATTTCGATTTAAGTTCATACAAACTGGATGGCGGAAAATATCAACTAAGGGCCTATTCGAATTATCAGCGAAATTTTGGTGAAAGTTTTCTATTTCATAAAAATATTCTACTGGCAAAACTAAGTAGCGAAAAATCCGCTGATCCGGGCGTCGGGAAAAAGCAGGAAAAGGAAATCGGGAATCAAAATCTTCCACAATCCAATCCTGTTGATATCCAATTTCTTCCCGAAGGTGGCTATTTAAGTTATGGTTGTCCATGTACCCTGGCATTCATTGCACACGATACGAATAATCAACCAATTGAGGTTTCCGGCTGGATCATGAATGGCATGGATGAGAAAATTATACGCTTTTCTTCCAGTCATGATGGCATGGGGAAGTTTGCTTTCATTCCTGAAAAGGACATTGTTTACAAAGCAGTGCTTGATCATCTTCCCGGGTTTTTCAGTTCAGTTACCCGCAGCAACTGATAAAATCCGGTTTTCGGTTAAAACATTAAAAGACACCGCTGTTGGTCTTGTTTTGTGGAAACTTAAAGTTCCCTCGTCTTCTGAAAATTACTACCTGATTAACAGCGCCAGGGGAAAAATCAGGTTTTTTACTAAAATTAGAATGAGTGACATCCAGAAACAGATTAAACTTGGATGGAGTAAATTTGAATCAGGTATAAACAAGCTAACTTTAGCCGACAGTTTGATGCGCCCTCTGGCTGAACGTTTGATCTTTGTGAATAAAGATGATTTTTTCAATATTGAAACGATTACTGATCGGGAAGAATATGGCAAACGTGAAAAGGTAAATGTGGAAATTAAAACGAAGCAGCGTGATAAAGCGGTTTCGGGCAGTCTTTCAATCAGTGTGGTCAATAAAGCTCAGGTTGTTTCTTTGGAGCAATATCCTGAAAACATTTTATCGTACCTTTTGCTCGATTCTGAATTGCACGGAACAGTTCCGAACCCTTCCTACTATTTTAAGGACGACAGTATTTCAACTTTAAACAAGTTAGATTTGGTCATGCTTACCTACGGATGGAGAAATTATAACTGGAATAATTTTAAAGATAAACTTCCGGATACGGCATTTAAACGGGAAGAAGGTCTTGAAATAAGCGGAAAAATAAAAAGGCTGATGGGACAGAAAGGAGTTGAAGACGGGAAAGTTTCACTTTTAATGAAAGGCAAAGCTGGTGAACTTTTCATTAGTGAAACACAATCCGATTCAACAGGAGTGTTCCGTTTCCCTCCCTCATTCTTTCCTGATTCGGTTAGTGCATTTCTGCAAGGGGTGAACAAGCATAACCGAAGAAATATTGAGGTGATAAACTTATCGACGTTCAAGCCTACTGCACCGGTTACGTTTAAAAGCTTATCATTCCCGGTTCCTGGCGATGAACAGCAGGCCAGTTTTAATCGGGTGGCAAATTTAAGGTTGCTTGAAGACAAGGCTTATAATCCCGGTAAATATGAAATTTTGCTGGATGAAGTAACCGTGGTTAAAAAGAAACTTGATCAGATGAATGAAAGTGCCAATGACGGTCATTTTCGTATCTATGGCATGGCCGACAATGTTTTAAAGGTTGAAGACAATATGTTCGCCCCGGATATCTGGACTTTGATGTCCGGACGACTTCCCGGAGTATTAGTTTCAGGAAATTCTGTCACGGTCAGAGGAAATACACCAATTTTTTTGCTGGACGGTATTCCGATAGAAAAAGATTTTCTTGATGGCATTCCGGTATCCGATATTGACAAGATAGAGGTTCTGAAGAATGCTTCAAATCTGGCAGTTTTTGGCGTTAGGGGAGCAAACGGTGTTATTGCAGTATATACCAAACAAGGTGAGATAGTTTATCGGGAAGAATATTATAAAGGAATAATCAACGATAAATTACGGGGTTATTATCTGGCGCGCGAATTTTACAGCCCCAACTACGAAACCTCAAACATCGAAAAACCGGATCACAGGACAACGATCTATTGGAATCCGGAAATTGTAAGCGATTCAACCGGAACGGCAAAATTCTCATTTTTCACCTCTGACGATCCTGGTTTTATGCTGCTCAAAGTTGAAGGACTGAGCTTTGATGGAAAACCTGGTGTAGGTTTTTTGACAATCCCAAAGACAAACTAAGTATTGGAAATCCCAAGTGAAACGTAAAAGTCGGAAAGGCTTTTTAGAAATAATTTTTTATTTTAAGATTAAATCATGAATAGAGAAATTCATTATATATCACCCGAAAAATTAACGTATACAATTATAGAAGAGATTCTTGAACACCATAAAATGCTGGTGCTTTCTGATGAATCGGTTGCTTTGATCCAAAAAAGTAAAGATTACCTTGATCGTAAAATAAACGACACTCATGGTCCAATGTATGGAATCAATACCGGTTTTGGCGCTTTGTGCAATATTGAGGTTTCGAAGGACGAGTTGAGCAAACTACAGGAAAACCTGGTGATTTCACATGCCTGTAATTTGGGACCCGAAGTTCCATCGGATGTGGTTCGACTGATGTTGTTACTCAAAGCTCATGCGCTGGCCAAAGGAAATTCTGCAGTTCAGTTGATTACCATTCAGCGCATTCTCGATTTATTTAATGCTGATATTCTCCCGATTGTTTGCGAGCAGGGATCGCTCGGAGCCAGCGGTGATTTGGCTCCATTGGCCAAGTTATTTCTTCCGTTGCTCGGGTTGGGCGAAGTTTACCATCGGGGTATCCGCAACCAAGCTTCTATTGTGTTGTCCGAAATGGGGTGGGAGCCGATCCGTTTACAGGCCAAGGAAGGTCTGGCTTTACTGAACGGAACCCAGTTTATGAGTGCTCATGCCGTTTATACGCTGCTAAAGGCTTTCCGCCTGATGGACTATTCCGATATTATTGGTGCTCTTTCGCTCGACAGTTTTGATGGCTTACTGGAGCCATTCATGTCGCAGGTTCAGGAAATCAGGCCACATTCCGGACAAATTAAGACTGCTGCCAATTTCAGAAAATTGTTGGACGGCAGTGAACTGATCGGCCGGAAGAAAGCGCATGTGCAGGACCCGTATTCGTTTCGCTGCATTCCACAGGTGCATGGAGCGGTGAAAGATGCGGTGAATTATGTGGCCGGCGTGGTCGAAGTTGAGATTAATTCGGTAACCGATAATCCTACGGTCTTTCCGGACGATGACCTGATTATTTCAGGGGGAAATTTTCATGGCGAACCTTTGGCTTTGTCTCTTGATTTTATGGCTATTGCACTTTCGGAAATCGGCAGTATTTCCGAAAGACGGACTTATCGGTTAATTTCGGGAGACCACAATCTTCCTGAGTTTTTGGTAGCCAACCCAGGACTGAATTCAGGTTTTATGATTCCGCAATATGCGGCAGCTTCCATTGTCAGCCAGAACAAGCAGTTGAGTACACCAGCTTCGGTTGATTCGATTCCATCATCAAACGAGCAGGAAGACCACGTGAGTATGGGGGGAAACGCTGTAACTAAAGCTTTAAAAGTAGCTCAAAATATATACAGCATTTTGGCCATCGAACTTTATAATGCGGCGCAGGCCATTGAATTCAGGCGACCCGCAAAAACTTCGGAATATCTGGAAAAGTTTTTGACTGATTACCGAAAGCGAGTTGCTTTTGTCAGCGAGGATACTTTAATGTACGAGGGAATCAATAAGACAATCGATTTTTTGGAAAAAGGAGATTATAAATTGTAAACAAAAAAGCCGGATTTCCCGGCTTTTTTTATTCTTTTTTTTGATCCTTTTTATATTCTCTGATCAGATATGATCTGAATTCGTTTTCGGTGCGGTACATCTTCAGTACTTTTTCTTTAGGCAAAATCTTCAGGAATTTTTGATGATATTCTTTGATCAGGTTGGCTTCGAGTTCGAAAGATGAGATGTAGTTATTTGTCATCTTCTCAATTTCAGATCCTGAAAGATCTTTGTATTTTTCTTCCGGCATTCGCTCAAAGTCATGAATTTGCCGTTGGATATCGAATCTTTTCTTTTCAAATTCATTATAAACCGGCCAGAACGCCTGAGCTTCGGCGGGTGTCAGGTCGAGTTTGCTGGTAAAAAAGGATATTTTTTCAGCTTTAATTTTTTCAAACATTTCAGGGTTTGGGCCTCCTCTCCTTTCCTGGGCAACCAGTGTTGTCAGAAAAAAGAAAAGCAGATTGGATAGGAGAAGTAACTTCTTCATGATTCTTAGTTTTGAATTTCAGAGTAAATTTCAAGATCATTCAATCCGGAAGAAAGATAAGCGAGCACTTCATCCGGGTTTATTTCAGACACATAGGTTTTTTGATCAGACAAGATGGCATCAACAACGGTATTTTCATCGAATGACGAGAAAAGGAATGTATATTCATCCGCGAGGGTGGGGGCTGTGGTATCTGTCGTTTCCGTTTTAACTATAGTTTTAGGCAGAAAATGGTTGATTGGGTAATAGACTAGCAGATAAATCAGCGAAAAACTTGCGACCAGTCCTAAAACTGGCTTAAGTAATTGCAGAACTTTGGTTGATGAGATTTTCTTAGGAGCGGGAGTGCCGTGTTCAATTCGTTCCAAGATCCGATCTTCGATCGAATCGAAGTATTGATCGGGGGTTTTAAACGGATTGGATTTGGGCCGTTTTAGAAATTCAGATTCTATGTTTTTTTCGTCGTACATGGTCTTCAAGATTATGGCTTTGACAACTTTAGTTTCAAATAGTTTAATTTCCGAAAGGTTTATTTAAGGATTTTGCCCTTTCGGAATGCAGGGATCAATGTTTGTTTCATGCGTTTTTAGGTATTCTTCCACTTTTTTCACTGCATGGTGATAGGACGCTTTTAGGGCTCCGACTGACGTATCAAGTATTTTAGACATATCTTCATACTTAATTTCGTCAAAGTATTTCATGTTAAAAACCAGTCGCTGTTTTTCGGGCAGAAGGGCAATGGCTTTCTGAAGCAGCATTTGCCATTCGTCACCATCAAAATAATCATCGCTCTGCAGGTTTTCAATCAGGTATTCGTTTTCATCGTTTAGACTGGTCATCATCCGGCGCTTCCGCTGATTCAAAAAGGTAATCGATTCATTGGTTGCAATACGGTATAGCCAGGTAAACAGGCTCGAATCTCCTCTGAACGAATCCATACCGTTCCAAATTTTAATCATGGTATTTTGCAGAACATCATCGGTATCGTCGTGATTCAATACAATTTTGCGGATGTGCCAGTACAGCCTTTCCTTGTATTTGGAAATCAGATGTCTGAAGGCAAGTTCCCTGGTGGAGGGATCTTTCAGGCTATCCAATATTTGCTGGTCGTGGGTCATACGCAAAACGATCGATGATATTCAGACATTGAAACCGTACAATAGTTTAATTTGATATTTGACAATTAAACTATCTGAGAATTAGTCGCAATACTTTTGATAATTTGAATTTGCCTCGGCAATATTTTGCTTTGCTACTCAATCCTGAAATTCAGGCCTTCATCTTTTAGTTTTTCATAAACCTGGATATCGAATTGATACAGTTTTGCTGCCCGGTGAGCAACGTTTTGCTGTTTTTCACCCGAATCGATGAGCAGTTCCATTTTAGCCAGTTTCTTCCTGAAGTTCCGGGTATCCATTTTTTTATTCAGGATAACCTCGTAAAGTGATTGAATTTCAGTCAGGGTAAACTTTTCGGGCAAAAGATGAAATCCAACCGGATGATACATTACTTCCTGCCGCAACTTGTTCAGTGCCTTTCTAATGATAATATCATGGTCGAAACACAAAGGAGGCAACTCATTAAGGTTGAACCATTGCAGTGATTTGGCCAGCGTTGATTGTTTCAGGCTGTAATAATCAGGATTAATTAAAGCATAATATCCGATGGTGATCACACGGGTATAAGGGACTCGTTCGAGCGATCCAAAGGTGTGAAGTTGCTGAAGATAAACATCATTTAGCCCGGTTGCCTGAAAAAGTAGTTCTTTGGCAAATTCATCCAGATCCTGGTATTCAGGTACATGTCCGCCAAAAAGGCTCCAGTAAATATCGCTGGTCAGAACCGGGTGTTTTTCATATAATTGTCGGATCTGGTCGGTGAACTGGCTTGTGCAGGAAGAGACTTTTTTAACGCTTCCTGATCAATTTGATTAAGCAAAACACGCAACCCGGATTTATCAAACCCAAAAATGACACAATCGACAGAAACTGAATTTAAAATCATGATGTAATGGCTTTTCCGCAAAAGTAATAATTAAGTATAAACTTTAGATTGCTTCATAGTCGGGCGAATCGATTATCTTTGTAGCGAAAATCAAAAAGGTAGAAAAAGCATGGCTTTAAAATGTGGAATTGTAGGACTTCCAAATGTAGGAAAGTCGACGCTGTTCAATTGCTTGTCGAGTGCCAAAGCTCAATCGGCAAATTTTCCGTTTTGTACCATTGAGCCCAATGTTGGAGTAATTACGGTGCCCGATGAGCGGTTAATTGAACTTCAAAAGATTGATAATCCGAAACGGGTGGTTCCGACAACGGTTGAAATTGTGGATATTGCCGGATTAGTAAAAGGAGCAAGTAAAGGCGAAGGTCTGGGCAATCAGTTTCTGGCCAATATTCGCGAAACAGATGCCATCATTCATGTTCTGAGATGCTTTGATAATGATAACATCACTCATGTTGATGGATCCAGTTAATCCGGTACGCGATAAAGAAGTGATTGATATTGAATTGCAGTTGAAAGATTTAGAAACTGTTGAAAGCCGGATTGCCAAATGGGAAAAGGTGGCCAAGCATGGAGCAGATAACAGTGCCAAGAAGATTGTTGAAGTCAGTTATCGTTACCGGGATGCTCTGGTTCAGGGTAAATCAGCCCGAACGGTTGAGCTAACTTCGGAAGAAAAAAAGCTGACTCATGATTTCTTTTTGCTGACCAACAAACCGGTTTTGTATGTCTGTAATGTTGATGAAGCTTCGGCCAAAGATGGGAACCGATATGTTGAGATGGTGAAGGAAGCTATAAAAGATGAAAATGCAGAAATTATGGTAATTGCAGCAGCTACCGAAGCCGATATTGCCGAATTGGAGTCGTATGACGAAAAACAAATGTTCCTGGAAGAACTTGGATTAACCGAGCCAGGAGTAAATATGCTGATTCACGCAGCCTACCGTTTGCTTAACCTGGAAACTTATTTTACTACCGGACCCGATGAAAGCCGCGCTTGGACTTTTGTGCATGGAACTAAAGCTCCGCAGGCAGCCGGAATTATCCACACCGATTTCGAAAAAGGTTTCATTCGTGCCGAGGTTATTAAGTATACTGATTATATCCGTCTTAGGTCGGAAGCAGCTTGCCGGGAAGCCGGGAAAATTGCCATCGAAGGAAAGGAATATGTGGTACAGGATGGCGATATCATGCATTTTCGCTTCAATGTGTAATAAATTTCTAACCAAAATAACTAAAAGGCAGTCAGTTCGACTGCCTTTTTATTTTTAATCTTGCTTTTGAAACGAAATTCAGGATAAAAGGTATATACCTGAAATGAGTTGGATTTTAGACTCAGACAGCGAGTAGTTTAGGGGGTAGTTTAAAAATGAGCTGTTTTTAGAATTGTGAAACGACATTTTTGGGGGAGTAATTTTGATTTTTGATAATACATTAATTTATGAGGCAATGTTTGAAATAGATTAATTGATATTAAATATCGTATAAAATAGAAAAATGTCAGTTAATATTTTAAAATATAATCAAAATGACTATTTTTGAGTCCAGAATTGATCTTGTCGTGTTCATATTTTAAATTGATAATATATGTGTGGATTTGTAGGAGTATTTGATTTGAAGGTGCGGGCCCAGGAATTGCGTCCTCAGGTTTTGAAAATGTCGAAGAAAATTCGTCATCGTGGTCCGGATTGGTCCGGCATTTTTTCATGTGACCAGGCTATTTTAGCCCATGAACGTTTATCGATTGTTGATCCTGAATCGGGCGGTCAGCCTTTGTACAGTAAAGATGGGAAACTGGTTTTGGCTGTAAATGGTGAAATATATAATCACATGGAAATCCGCAGCAGGATTGGAGATTCGTATGAATTTCTGACTCATTCGGATTGTGAGGTTATTCTGGCCTTGTATCGCGAAAAGGGAATTGATTTTCTGGAAGACCTGAATGGCATTTTCGCATTTGCCCTGTACGACCGGGAAAAAGACGTTTATCTGGTTGCCCGCGATCATATCGGAATTATTCCTTTGTACCAGGGATGGGATAAATTTGGAAACTATTACGTGGCATCGGAATTAAAATCGCTGGAAGGTTATTGTAGTAAAATTGAAGAGTTCCTGCCGGGAAAATACTTGTATAGTCCTGATGGCGAAGTGAAAACATGGTACGAGCGCGATTGGCAGTCGTATGATGCCGTGAAAGATAACGGTTTTGATATTGCCGAACTCAGAAAGGCCCTTGAAGATGCCGTACATCGTCAGCTAATGTCTGATGTACCTTACGGGGTTCTGCTTTCAGGAGGACTCGATTCTTCAGTGATTTCGGCTATTGCCAAAAAATATGCGGCTTATAGGATTGAATCTCAGGATTCGGAGCAGGCTTACTGGCCACAGTTACACTCATTTGCTGTTGGTTTGATTGGTTCGCCCGATTTGGCAGCTGCCCAAAAAGTTGCCGAGCATATCGGAACTATTCATCATGAAATTCATTTCACAGTTCAGGAAGGAATTGATGCCATCCGCGATGTGATTTATCATCTCGAAACTTACGACGTAACAACTGTTAGGGCTTCCACGCCAATGTACCTGTTGGCCCGGGTAATTAAGTCGATGGGTGTCAAAATGGTTCTTTCGGGTGAAGGGGCTGATGAGATTTTTGGCGGTTATCTTTATTTCCACAAAGCACCTAATGCACAGGCTTTTCACGAAGAAACAGTGCGAAAACTGGGCAAACTGCATCTGTACGATTGCTTGCGGGCCAATAAATCGCTGGCTGCCTGGGGTGTTGAAGGCCGGGTTCCATTCCTCGATAAAGAGTTTTTGGATGTGGCCATGCGGATCAATCCGGAAGAAAAAATGGCTAAAAACGGTCGGATGGAAAAATGGGTAGTGCGTAAGGCATTTGAGGATTATTTGCCAGCAAGTGTCGCCTGGCGACAGAAAGAACAGTTCTCGGA
Organism: Prolixibacteraceae bacterium; assembly: GCA_963676535.2. GTDB lineage: Bacteria > Bacteroidota > Bacteroidia > Bacteroidales > Prolixibacteraceae > Aquipluma. Next base: position 283,926 of record CAXXKQ010000037.1, read on the forward strand.
TGGTGTGGGCTACAATTGGATCGATTCACTGAAGGCAATGGTGGCCGAAAAAGTAACCGATGAACAAATGAATACGGCCAAATACCGTTTCCCAATTAATACCCCGATGTCGAAGGAAGAGTATTTTTACCGATCAATTTTTACTGAACATTTTCCATCTGACTCAGCAGCAAGTTGTGTTCCTTCAGTTCCTTCAATTGCTTGTAGCACGCCGGTTGCCCTTGAGTGGGATGCCAGTTTCAAGAACAACGCTGATCCATCGGGTCGCTCGGTAGGTAGTGTCCACCTGGAGGCCTATGAAAAAAAATAAATTGTTAAAGGTTTAGTATAAATTTTCTCCATAGTTTTGTTGAAACAAAAGAGCCGGGCCTGTCCCGGTTTTTTTGTTGGTAATAGCCGATAATTTCCTTTATTTTGTCAATAGCTTTAAATACTTACAATCAATTACCTAATATTAGTGATCTATGAAAAATATTGTTTTGATCGTTTTTGTGTTTGGTTTTTTTGCCTGTACCCAAACCCCATCGTACAAAGTTGATGTAAAAATTGCTTCTGCTGAAGGAAAAGCTTATCTCAGTCAGCGAGTAAAAGGCGAGTGGGTAAAATTGGATTCAGCTAATCTGGTCAATGGCGAATGCCAATTTAAGGGGAAAGTTAAATTTCCGGAAGTATATTATCTTGGACTGAGTTCAAAAAGAGAAAAACTGCCATTTTTTATTGAAAATTCAGTGATTTCAATATCAGGAAGAATTGATTCACTGACTTCGGCAAAAGTTACTGGATCGTCAGTTCAGGACGAATATCAGGCTGTTCAGGACAAATTGGATCAGCTCGACAAACAGGGAATGGTACTTTTCAATCAATCGAAAGAAACAGGAAAATCAGGGAACAAAGCCAAGGCTGACAGCCTGATGGTACTGGCTGAAAATATTTTTAATGAAATTGATGTTCAGCAAAAAGATTTTATCAAAACTCATCCTGCTTCGTACGTTTCTCCTTACCTGTTAAGCCGGGTTTATTACGATATGGAAGCCGAAGTGCTGGATGGAATTTTGTCGGCATTCGATCCCAAATTGGATTCAGTTGCAACCGTGGTTACACTCAGGGAGCGTGTTAATAAACTAAAATTGGTTGCAGTTGGCCAAACGGCACCTGATTTCACGATGAACGACGCTGATGGAAATCCGGTTAAGTTGAGCGATGTTTATTCAAAAAATGAATACACGCTGGTTGATTTCTGGGCATCATGGTGCGGCCCGTGTCGCCGTGAAAATCCTAATGTGGTGGCAACGTTTAATGCTTTCAAAACCAAAGGGTTTGGCGTTTTCGGCGTTTCGCTTGACACTGACAAGGCCAAATGGATGAAAGCGATTGCTGACGACCAACTAGCATGGCAGCATGTTTCGGACCTGAAGGGCTGGAAAAATGAAGCAGCTGCATTATATTCAGTCAACTCAATTCCCGCAAACCTGCTGATTGATAAAACGGGTAAAATCGTTGGCCGCAACCTTCGGGAAGCGAAACTTGGCGAAACGATTGCCGGGTTACTGAAATAGTAATTAGTTTGAAATGCCTGAATTTTAGAGTTTATAAAGTATAAAAGCAGCATAGCGTTTTATTTTCAATACTCTGAATTTTAGGCGTTTCAGCTCACTTTAGGCACTTTAAACCATTCTGTGATGGAACAATTAACCTTGACCACACCTGCTCTGTTGTTTTCGGCTGTTTCGTTGATTATTCTGGCTTATACCAATCGTTTTCTGGCTTATGCTTCAGTTGTTCGTAACCTTCATGCCACGTTTAAAGAAAAGCCGAACTCCGTATTACTTGGTCAGATTCAGAATTTGAGAAAACGTCTTCGCCTGACTCAAACCATGCAGGTACTCGGAATATCGAGTCTTTTACTTTGTGTGGTTTGCATGTTTCTGGTTTATGTTCATTTTCATATTTGGGCCGAGATTCTGTTTGGGATAGCGCTTGTGTTACTCATGCTTTCTTTGGCCATTTCGATTCGGGAAATACAGATTTCAGTTAAAGCACTCGACCTGCATCTGAACGATATGGAATAGAGAAGTTCGGAGTGCCGGAAGTTATTTATTCCGAAGGTATTTTAACTTTAGACGCTTCTTTCATTATCTTCGCGCATCATTTAACAAAATTTGTATGTCTCAATATTTTGGTGAAACGGCGGCTTTGCTAACGGCTGTTTTCTGGACGGTTACCAGTTTGTCATTTGAATCAGCAGGGAAAAAAGTCGGCTCGCTCTCTGTGAATCTGATCCGGTTAGTGCTGGCTTTTTTTATTTATGGCGTGTTAAATTATATTCGTCGCGGTATGTTTTTGCCGCTCGATGCCAATGCCGAAAGTTGGGGATGGCTGGCTCTTTCAGGTCTGGTTGGCTTTGTTTTTGGCGACCTGTTGCTTTTCCAGTCTTATGTGGTAATTGGTGCACGGATAGCCATGCTTATTATGGCTTTGGCTCCACCCATTACAGCATTTTTCAGCTGGCTAATACTGGGTGAAGTACTCAGCCTGATGAACTGGGTCGGAATGATTGTGACTCTGACCGGGATATCCATTGTAATTCTGAAGCGTGAAAAACAGGAAGATGATTCGAAAAAGAAAAAGCACAAAATAACAACTACGTATAGTTTCAAAGGAATTCTTCTCGCATTTGGTGGAGCAATAGGACAAGGTGTTGGGCTGGTTCTCAGTAAAAAAGGGATGGGTGATTACGATGCTTTTGCTGCTTCGCACATTCGGGTGATTACGGGCATGATTGGTTTTGCTGTGATTTTTTTAATTACCGGTCATTATGGAAAAGTATGGAAAGCGGTGAAACATCGTCCGGCCATGAAGCGCATTGCTTTGGGGTCAGTTTTTGGCCCGTTTCTGGGTGTTTCATTTTCGCTGCTGGCTGTTCAGCATACCCAGGCAGGAATTGCTGCAACGATCATAGCAATTGTACCTGTGTTGATTATTCCGCCTGCTATCCTTATTTTTAAGGAAAAGGTTAACTGGAAGGAAATTCTTGGGGCAGCGATTACCGTTGGAGGAGTTGCAATTTTCTTTCTGTAGGCATTCCCGGTTGTAATTTTTCACTCATTATTTGATTGATCAGACCAAAAACCACTATTGCTTGGTTTTTAGCGGATTTTCTGATTCGTCAAAAAAAATGGTTTTGAAGGACGGGTACCATTTTATCACTTTTTACTGCCCCGATTACTTTAAAGTGATAACATGAAAAGCGTAAGTCTTTTCATGTTGGCTCGATTTGCGGTTGATTGCCCTAAATTTGGTAATTTGTAGATCAACCGCCCAAAACTTTGAAGCGATTAATTGTAATTGAATCGTTTTAAAGTAAAACAGCTGCCCGGATCTTTCCGGACAGCTGTTTTACTTTGTACGTGATAGAATTAATTCTGAGTTTTCAGTGGTCGTGGGTTGACGTACATTTCGTTTCCAAATGGTTTGAAATCGCGGCTTTGGGCTACTTTTTCCAGACCGATTCTGGCAGACTTCAGAACTTTTCCGGTTATTGAAATGCCTTTCATATCAGCCAATACGGCAGCCAAAAGGGTTTCGTTTGGATTTCCAAAAGGCAAAAGTTTGGCAATGTCTTCTTCTGCAACAATAGTTGGGGTTAATCCATTTATAAAATCTGTTTCACCAGCAGAATTGGCATATTTAACGATGATAGGTTGCATGGCATAGGTATGATTAGGATTGACATTTCCTTGTTCATCCCAGTCTTTGATGGTTGCTGAACCGGTATATTTTCCTTCCGTATTAATGCCGACTACCGTAACTTTCATGTAGGGCTTTAACCCGTTGATAAGTAATTCGCTGGCCGATGCCGTATTATCGGAAACAATGATATATATCGTTTGCAAGTTAAGCGAAACAATGGGTGTTGCAGGTGTTGCAGGTTTGGTGTCGGTTGCAGTTGTGGCTGAGATAATGTTTGTAAAGTAATCGTTGAGCGCGGCTGCACCATATTCCGAAACATAAGCGTTTTGCAGCCCGCTGTTATACTGAGCTTTTGCAAATATCTTAGACTGATCAGTTCCGTATAGCATACTGGCCAGATAAATACTGCTTTGAACTGAACCTCCTCCATTGTACCTCAGGTCGAGCACCATCTGGTTAATATTGGCATCTTTAAATTTTTTGATGACGTCATTTAACTGGATGTCAAAATCGGCATTAAAGCCATTGTAAACCAAGTAACCCACCTTCTGGTTGTTGTAAACAAAAATGGTGTCTTTATGGATGGGGTTTTCCTGCATTTCAACCGCAGTCATCGTTACCGTGCGTGAATTGGGCGAAATCGTGTTATTGGTGATCGTTGCAAAGCCAAGTTTATAAGTTTCAGTATTTAAAAGTAATGTTTGATAATTAGAAACAGTAAGTTGCTGGTCGTTGACTTTCATGAAAATGTCGCCGCGTTTCATTCCTGCTTTTTCAGCCGGAGAATTTTTATAGACATAACGGACAAATCCAAAAAGGTCGTCAGAACTGCCAATCCGTCCAAGCATAAAATCGAATCCCATCGTTTTGGATATGCCTGCAATCCAGTTTTCAATTGTTTTATAGTCTTCAACCAGGAACGACCAACGATCAACATCTTTGTATTTGTATAGCAAGCTGGTGAACAGTGCCTGTTTGTCGGTATATTTATTCAAAAACAGATTCAACGTATCCTGGTTGCTGAATTTGGGCGCCGAAAGATTGGCAACCTGACTGTTCCAAAGATAATAATCATGCAATCCATTCCAGATGAATAAGTTTACCACATCAGCTTGTGGTATAACGACAGGTTCCGGTACTTCGTCTTTCCTGCATCCTGAAAGTAGTGTGGCGGCAATTACCACGAAAGCAGCAATTGTTTTGTATGATAATTGTTTCATTGTTCTCATTTGTATAAAATTTCAGTGTATTTGAATTAAACGCTAAAGTAAATAAAAGATTGTTGACATAAGCAAGCCCGAAGCAATTAGTATCGAAAAATTAGTGATTAAGTTTCTGCGGATATTCTTACTGCCCAACGTTATGGCATACATCATTTTTAACAGGTTGTTACTGTTGGTTGCATTCAGAATGGCCAGTACAACGGTCATCTGGGCAATTCCTGATTTTTGCTGGAGCAGATTCAGCAGGAACGGATCGATATCGGTTACCCCGACAATATAGGCTAACCTGGTTACCCCGGCGCTTCCGTAGCTTTTCAATACAAAATCGGTCACCAGAGCAAAAATAACGAACAAGATTCCAAAAATAGCGGCAGTTCTGAATTCCAGCGGATTTTTAGCTGAACCCAGATCTCGGCCCTTATCCTCGTTCGCCGGGATTTTTGTTTTTCCTATACCGGCAAACCTGGCCAGCCCGAAAGCTAGCAGGAACATCAGTACAAACGGGATAGACAATTGCATTGCAATTGCCGGATTGAAAATGAAGGCCAGGAAGAGAATTCGCAAATACATCATCCCGTTGGCAATCATGATGGCCGAAACTGTTTGCGAACCGGTTATTCCCTGTTTTTCCTGACGGGCCAGGATAATTGTAGTTGCGGTACTGCTGTAAATGCCTCCCAATAAGCCGGTAAGCATGATTCCCGAATCGGGGAAAACAAATTTTTTAAGTAGATAGCTGGCATACGAAATGCCCGAAACAACCACAATAGCTAACCATAAATGATAAGGCGAAATCGGTATTTTATCCGAAATGTTGGCTTCGGGCAGCAAGGGCAGAATGACGCCAGCAAAAGCGATAAATTTGGCGAGTGTGATGAATTCCTCTTCCGAAGCTTTTTTCGATAACGTAATAAAATGGTTTTTTAATTCGGTGATCATCAGCAAGGCCACAATAAACGATAAAACCAGCCATACCGGTTGGGTAAAGACCATGATGGGCATGCAATAGGTTAACAAAGCCAGAATGGTACTGGTAAGACCATATTTGCCATTTTGCCTGATTTTATGGGAATATTGAATGCCCAACAGGACACCAATCAGGGCAAATCCGATCAGAAATGGGATATAGGTTACCGGATCGGCAATAAATAACACGTATGCCAGCAGCCCGATAAAAGTAAATGTGCGGTCGGTTCCAAACAGAAGATCTTCGTTCTCGTTGATATGGTGGCGGCGCTGTTCCAGCCCGATTACCAACGAAAAAATGAGCACCAGAAAAAACTTGATGAACCCTTCAGGGATGTAATTCAGGATTTCCATACTGGTTCGGATGTTTTCTGCAAATGTATCATTTCAGTATTACTATTTCAATAGGCTTGCAACGACTATAATCGACAATATTGATTTTAGGTTTTTCTGTAATCCGGTTGAAATGGAATTTACCCTACTTTCATTTCAACTGGATTACGGCAATAAAAAGGTAATTTATCTGATTTGTTATTTGAAAATGCCAAACAAACTGTTACTTTTGCGCCGGTTATTCGGTTTGTAGCTCAGCTGGTAGAGCAGCTGACTCTTAATCAGCGGGTCCGGGGTTCGAGCCCCCGCAAACCGACCAGAAAATAAAGCACTTGCAAATGTATATTTGTAAGTGCTTTTTATTTATACCTATAGAACGTTTTTTATCCTCTTTTTGTGAGAAACTATATTCGAATAAGTTGAAGCCATCAACCATTTTATTTACTGGTTTCCAAATCAGAAGATACCACGTGGCACTAATTTATTGTCAAAAGTAATATTCCAGAAGAAGTTTCTATTTTTGTCATTGAGATAAAACAGAATATTTTGGCTGAACAACCTGTATATAACGATAAAGAATTGATCAGAAGGCTGAAAAAAGGCAATATTGAAGCTTTCAATCAGATTTTTTATGCTTATAGTTCAAAATTGTACCATTTTGCTTACGGATATTTAAAGTCAAAAGAAGACGCAGAGGAAATGGTGCAGGAAATATTCTCCAGAATTTGGGATAAACGGGCAGATATCAAAGAGGAGTACCAATTTCGGTCATATCTGTTTTCTATTGCATTCAACTATATAAAAAAACATTTCCGGTCGAAAGCGCTGATCAACAAATACATTGAATTTGCCACACCTTACCATTCGGAAACAGAACAAATGCAGGAAGATATTAGTTATGATTCTTTAAAGGTAATTGTTGATCAGTTGGTTAATAAGATGCCAGAAAAACGTAAGGCCGTTTTCGTCAAAAGCCGATTCGAAGGAAAAAGCTCGAAAGAAATCTCGATTGAAATGAATATTAGCCAAAGTACGGTTGAAAATCATTTGAATCAGGGCTTGAGATTTTTAAGGCAGCACTTAAAAGGTGAAACCCTTGCAGGTCTGCTCTTTTTCTGGTTATTTATACAATAGTTTAAAAAAAGATAGTAATAGACTAGGTGTAAACCCATGTTTGTGGATATACATTTTTGAAACGTATTTTTCAGGCAACATGGAAATTTCAGATAAAGACCGTATCCGCGAATATTTCAGCAATTCATCAGATAATGATGAAGACTTCGTTGCGGCCAAGTATTTGAATGAGGGCAATGAAGTCGGATTGAAAGAAATTGCCCGGGAACACTGGGAGAAATCCCCTTCAACAGAAGTTGAGTTGCAACATATCCTTGACCGCATTCATTTTCATATTAATACCACCGTAAATAAACGCTCAGTTCTGATCCGGATTATGTCGGCATTACTATCGTGTTGCGGCCGTATTGTTGATCCCCCTTTTAATTGCAGGAATTTACCTGATGGTGGAAAATTCAAATATATATAGTGCCTCCACAGAAATCAGTGCACCACAAGGATCAAGAGTGCAATTCACTTTGCCCGACGGTTCAATGGGATTTTTGAATGGCGGGTCCAGGCTGAAGTACTCCGTCAATTTTTCGGCGAACAGGCAAGTAAGTTTAATTGGAGAAGGCTATTTCGAAGTTGCAAAAGATAAAAAGCATTTGTTTACGGTCCAGACAAAATATGCCGACATACAGGTATTTGGTACAAAGTTCGATGTATGTGCGTACGAGAGCGACCATGAAGTTTCTACTACGTTGGAAGAAGGAAGTGTCCGGGTTTTTAACAAAACAGAGAAAACATACTCGATGCTTAATCCTGGCGAACAAAACGTGATTAGCAAAAACAATGGCAAAATGCAAACCATGTCGGTCAATACGGGTCTTTACACCTCGTGGAAAGACGATATGCTCAGGTTTAACAATTCTCCTTTCCATGAGGTTGTAAAAAAGATGGAAAGATGGTACGGTGTAAAGATAATACTGGATAAAAGTCTGAAATATTCTGAAAATTACACATTTACAGTAAGGACAGAGAGTTTAAAAGAACTATTACAATTACTCTCTATCACTACACCTATGAGCTATAAAATTGATAGCGATACAGTAATGATTTACCCATTAAAACAGGGAATAAAGAATTAAAAATAATAAAAAAAGGAGGAAGGCGCTTGCAACACCTTTCTCCCGTTAAATCAAGTAATACCCCAAGGGGCATGTTTAACTTAGTAATACAAAACTATGAAAAAAAAGTGGATGTCTAACAAGGACAGACGATCTTACGCTCTGTCGTGTTTAATTCGAACTATGAAACTAAACAACCTTTTTCTTGCTGATTACACTTATTAGTGTGAATGCAAGCGTTTATTCTCAAATAACCCGGTTGGACTTAAAAGTTCAAAGCGCAACCATTAAGGATGTCCTCACCCGGATTGAAGATCAAAGTAATTTTTTCTTTATGTACAACGATCGGAAGATCGATGTTGAAAGAAAGGTGGACCTTGATGTAAAGCAGGCCAATATCGAAGCTATACTAAAAACAGTGTTCGATGGTACCAATACGAAATTTATTATCAAAGACCGTCAGATTGTTTTATACAATGAAAGTGATGAAGAATTTCGCGTTCCTAACGCCCTGTCGGGCAGCCAGCAGGGAAAATCTATTATAGGAAAAGTAACTGACACTTCAGGAATCGCGTTGCCAGGAGTTTCTGTTGTAGTAAAGGGCACAACAACCGGAACCATAACTGATAATGACGGGAGGTATTCAATTGCCAATGTTCCGCCAAATGCAACTTTGCAGTTTTCGTTTGTAGGAATGAAATCAGAGGAAATTATTGTAGCTGGAAAAGCAACAATTAATGTAACACTCGCAGAGGAGTCAATTGGTATTGAAGAGGTGGTTGCGGTTGGGTATGGGCAACAAAAGAAAAGTGATTTAAGTAGTTCTATCTCTACAGTTAATGTTAACCAACTTAAAACGATTGCCGTTCTTCCCAATCTGGCAAGTGCGCTGGAGGGGACGACGCCAGGCTTGAGCGTTACCTCCTCAACAGGGGCTCCCGGTGCAGGGGTTAACATTAAAATACGCGGTATAAGCACTTTCTTAAATAGCAAACCATTGGTTATTATCGACGGTGCACCTGGCGACTTGAATGATGTGAACCCCAATGATGTCGAATCTGTTCAGGTACTAAAAGATGCCGCCTCCGCTGCAATTTATGGCTCGAGGTCGGCCAATGGTGTTATCATCGTCACAACAAAGAAAGGAAAAGCCGGGAAAATCGATGTTGAGATAAGTTCTTCGTACAGCATGCAATATCCCGGCAAAAAAATTCCGGTGGCTAATGCGGAACAGTATGCGCTTATAAACAACACGATTCATGCATCGGTAGGAAAAGCCGGGTTCGATAACCTTAAAGATCCCGCCTCACTTGGCGTAGGAACAAATTGGCAAGATGTGTTCTATAACTCTGCTCCGATTTTTAACACCTATGTTGGAATATCCGGGGGAACAGAAAACTCTACATTCAGGATATCCGGTTCTTTTGATGACCAAAATGGTATCGCTATAGATTCGGAATATAAAAAGGGAATAATCAGTTTTGCCGGACGACAGAAAAAGGGAGCTTTCACGTTCGGTGAAAACATTGGCTACACAAAATTTAGAAAAAATAACATTACCGAATGGCTGGTGCAAGGATTGTTGGTTGCTCAACCCATCATACCATTATACGATCCTGCCAACGATTGTGGTTATGGCGGTGTGCCATCCTATTACCCGAATCAGGGGTATAATGCTTATGGATTATCAAAAATGGTTGAAAATATAGATAACAATGGGAATATTAACATTGAGGCTTTTGCCCAGGCCGAATTTCTGCACGGATTCACTTACAAATTAAACGTTGGTTATAAAAATTGGTTTGGTTATGGTTATAACTATACCCCGGTATATCACATGTCAACCAACGTGTTTAACGAATATGCTACCTTAGACGAGACACGAAGTGAAAGCACTCACTGGTTGGTAGAAAACACGTTGATGTATAACAAGAAAATGGGCAAACACGCTATCAACGCACTTGTTGGTTATACCTTCGAACAAGACCAATCGAGAAACTTGAGAGGAGTTGTAAAAGGCTTCCCAAATAACGATTTACGCGTTATCGATGCCTCTACGGGTTACAGTAACTCTGCATCGGGAAATGCCTCTCAATGGGACATGATATCGATGCTCGGGCGCGTAATTTACAATTATGATGATCGCTACTACCTCACCGCAAATGTGCGCCGCGATGGCTCTTCCAGATTCTCCAGGGTTAACAGGTATGGTACTTTCCCTTCTTTTTCGGCTGCGTGGCGTGCGAGTGGCGAATCTTTTTTTAAACCGCTTCTTTCGGTTGTCGATGATCTGAAACTCAGAGGTAGTTATGGGTTTCTGGGAAACCAACCTGGTGGTAATTATGACTATATTCCGACTGGCGGATACAGCACGGGGTTAGGATATTTATTCGGAACCGGAACTTCGTACATAAATGGGGCAACCATATCGGGATATACCGATCCAAATATACAATGGGAAAGGACCAAGAGTGCCAATTTCGGATTAGACATCAATCTATTGAAATGCCTTTCGGTTTCAGCTGACTATTTTTCAAACTTCACCGACAAGCTATTACTTGGTGTTCCTATCGCTCCTTCGATTGGTGGTGGCTCGCCTACTGTGAATACCGGGCAAATGGAAAACAAAGGGTTTGAATTTAGTATGACCTATAACTCTTCAACGTCAAAAGAATTTCAGTATAAAGTAACTGCAAATATCTCGACCGTGAGTAACAAGGTTATCAAACTTGGTCGCGTTGACGAGACTATCTATGGCTCGAAATTAACAAACCCGAGCACTTCTGTTACTGCGGCAAGGGTAAATTACCCGATAGGTTCGTTTTTCCTGAAGCAAGATTTGGGAATATTCCAAACTCAGGAAGAAATAAATAACTGGAAAAGTCCTGATGGCAAGGTAATTCAACCATTGGCAAACCCAGGAGACGTAAAATATCTCGATGCAAATAACGATGGCGTTATTAACAGTTCAGATGCTATTTACAGTGGCAATCCATTACCCGATTTTGCTTACGGTCTTAATTTCAGCGCCAATTACAAAAACTTCGACTGCACAATATTCTTGCAGGGAACTTATGGCAACAAGATGTTCGATGCCAACTCGCACCGTCTGCACCAAGGCACAACCGACTACAACATGAGTCCCGACTTGCTTGATGCCTGGGCATCCGACAACACTGACACGAAACAACCCCGCCTTATTTTTAGTGATCCTAATCTTAACTCTGACGCATCAACAAGATTTTTATTTGACGCCTCATTCCTGAGAGTTAAAACAATCCAACTTGGATACTCATTCTCTCAAACTATCCTGGGAAAAACAGGATTAAGCGGATTAAGAGTATATGTTAGTGCGAATAATATTTTAACATTTACAAAATACCCGGGATATGACCCAAGCCATACTTCTGATGGATTATTAGATGCAGGATTGGATAACAGTATTTATCCGATTGCAAAGATTGTAAGTGCCGGATTGTCTGTTCGTTTTTAACATGTTTAATACGAGAATTTTACGAACTAAAATTGAAAAAATAAGCAAATGAAATACCCACGAGAAAATATACACACCAACCGAAAAATGATTATATGGGTATTCCATCTGACATTTAAAAAATAAATTATAAACAGATGAAAAAGATAGTATTTCAAAAAATAGCGTTGTTGAGCATTCTGTTGGTTTTTCTGACAAATTGCAGCGACTCACTGTTGGATCAAGATAATCCCAACAAACTTACCCCTACCAGTTTTTGGAAAACTGCTGATGATGCAAAAGGAAACATCACGGCTATTTATTCAAGTTTCAAGGAACAGTATTATAATCGCATGTTACCGATGCAATGGCGCGGCGATGATGTTGAAGGAACAACTTCCAATACTGCATATTCCCAATTTGACTACTATACGCTGACTGATGTTAACAGTACTTGTAACACGGCATGGAGTCAAAATTTTAAGGGCATATATTATGCCAATCAAGCCATCCACTATATACCAGATATCAAGATGGATGAAGCGTTGAAAGCTCGTTACATTGGAGAAGCTAAATTCTTACGTGCATACTACTATTTTACATTGGTAATTGAATTCCGTAACATCCCCCTTGTTACAGACATAGCAACATCAAAGGATGAGTATAACAATCCCCAGGCGACACCCGAAGATGTTTTCGCCCAGATTGAAAAAGATCTTACTGATGCTGCAGCCGTGTTGCCGGCAACTTATACGGTAGCCGACCTGGGTAGAGCTACGAAAGGTGCAGCTCTGGGCTATTTGGGTAAATGTCTTTTATTCCAGAAAAAATGGCAACAAGCCGCTGACATTTTATTGCAGGTTATAAACTCCGGGACATACGATCTATTGCCCGTTTTTGGTGATGTTTTCCTCGAATCTAAAGATTTCAATAAGGAACTTTTGATGGAGGTGAACTATGCAAAAGGAACGGCCAATGGCGTTGACCTGGGAATCTCTGACAACAAAAGAGAAGCATTCTCTGCTGGCGGCGGATGGTATATGTTCTGGCCAAGTCAATGGTTGTTCGACGAGATGAAAAAGGAAACCACCACCACCGGGGCTTACGATCCAAGGCTATATGCAACCATTATTTTCCCGAATACAACCATGACTTACTTCGGTAAAACTTATGCAGCGCTAATGGGAGCTAATGCAAAAAGTTTAGGGTTTGCAAAATATGCGGAGTGGGAACTTGGAGCTAAACTTTCTGTTAACTCGGGCAAGAACACCAGGTTGTTGCGCTTTTCTGACGTTTTGCTGATGTATGCTGAATGTCTTTGCCGGTTAGACAGACATCAGGAAGCCATCCCTTTTGTTGACAAGATTCGTAACCGCGCACAATTGGCAAAACTACCGCTCACGATAACCAAAGATGACCTGTTGGTGGAAATTGAACATCAACGTATTATAGAATTTGCCGATGAAGCTAACCGCTTCTTCGATATGTTGCGTTGGGGTGGAAATATACTTGGTACAAAGAACATTAAAGAAGTTCTGGCAGAACATAATTCCGTGGGAAAAGATAATTTTGTTATTGGTAAAAGCGAATATCTGCCAATACCGGCATCAGAATTACAAGTAAATCCAAATGTTAAACAAAATCCTGAATATTAATTCTACTTCATAATTAGCTTTTAACAAAAAGACAGGAAGAATGCAGATTCTTCCTGTCTTTCAATCAGACAATAACAAACCATAAAGCACTCATAATGTATAAAAAAGAGTTCCTCTCGTTGTTAACAGCACTCGTTCTTTCTACATTACTATCATGCGGACAGAAAGAAAATCCTGACAGTCCGTTGCCAAATGATCCCACAATTTGTCCTGTCGAACTTCAGGTAAACACCACTACCAAGGGAGATTTGATTCCTGAAGATTTCATCGGCCTCAGTTTTGAGACCGGTAGCGTGAGAACAAATAATGCAGGAGTGAATGGTCAATTTTTTAATGCAAACAACAAACAGGTCCTCTGTATTTTCAAACAGTTGGGAATACGAAATTTACGAATTGGTGGCGGCTCTGTTGATGCGAACCAGTCGGTACCAACAAATGCTGACATAGATGCCCTTTTTGCTTTCGCTCAAACTGCTGGCATCAAAGTTATTTACTCGGTACGCCTGCTTAACGGCGATGTGAGCGAAGCTGTAAATACGACCAAATACATCTGGGATAGATACAAAACGAATCTCGAGTGCTTTGCAATTGGCAACGAGCCCGACTGGGATTCCTATCATAACCAAGACCCAGAGATAACAGATTACCCTACTTTTCTTGCAAAATGGAAAAAATTTGCGAGCGCGATAGTCGCAGTCATTCCCGAGGCCAAATTTACAGGTCCGCATACGGGATCAAACTATCCTGTAACCGGGGCTAAAAATACCTATTACAATGGCAAATCGTGGACAGAGAATTTTGCAATCGACATGAAAAGTTCCGGCTTGATTACCTTGATCTCGCAACACAACTATGTGGGGCAAGATGCCACTAACAGAAACGCGCAAGAGTTGATTGATAATATGTTGCTAAGCTCTTGGTCATCGGATCTTTATCCTAAACTCTACAATGCAAACCTGTTGCCCGTAGTGAACCTTGGCTATCGCTACCGGTTAGCCGAATCGAACAGCTATAGCGGGCAGGTGGATGGGGCCAGTAACAGCTTTGCCACTGCACTTTTCTCACTCGACTACCTGCACTGGTGGGCCGAACATAAATGTTCCGGCGTAAACTTTCACAACAAACAGTGGGTGAAAAATGCGCCAATATTTATGGATGTACTGGGTAATTTTCAGGTTAATCCGGTTGGATATGGGATAACGGCTTTCAACCTGGGCGGACACGGTTATATTCAGCCAATGACTATGACCAACTCAAAACAAGTAAACCTGACCGCTTATGCCGTGCGTAACAATCTGAATGTTTACGTGACTATTATTAACAAAGAGCATGGCTCCAATGCCCGCGAAGCGAAAGTAACCATTGACATGCTCGAAAATGTGGCTTCGGCTGCAACAACTGCTCTGACCTCGTCAAGCAAAAGCGTTACCGCTTACGATGCCAGTCTGGGAGGATCCTCCATCTACAACGACAAAGACTGGCAAGGCTCCTGGAGTACTTTACTTCCCGACAACAACGACAAGTGTATAATAAACGTACCAGCTAGCTCGGCTGTTATCGTGAATATCACCTTGAAAAACTAAATCAAAATATCTTCTGATCCTAAGTCAGATGTGCTTTCGGTTGCAGCGATGATGCCCAATTGAAGGGTGACGGCATTGATGCTACAAGGGTAGTTTTCAGGTAACCGACAAATTTGGTTCTTCACAACCATTTGCCGGGGGTGATATGAAATTTTAGATGAAGGTCCAGAAACGATCGTTGGCGACAATCCTTTTAATTTAATCGGAAGTGGTGGCTTTGGTACAATTTGGTAAAACCCAAACAAAACAGTTCAGGAAGTATTAGTCTATATGTTGAACATCTCTCCTTCGAAAATTAAGTTATAGAAATTGACAATAAATCTGAAATTAAATATTGAGGTTCCCTGTAAGACTGACGCTCCATTTACTCAATATTCCTCACATTAAATTCTGACATGAACTCTTGAGACGACAGTGAATCTTCATTAAGGGATAGGTTCTGATTTATGGTTTGATGCCACAACAATCGCTCAGTTTTATTTGACAGTAATGATATCAGTTTTAAATAAATTCCGGGAAAAACAGCGAGATCGATAATGATTTATAAATTTAGCCGTTTAAATTCAATCTCTTATAAGTCAAAAATAACCTAACATGAAACGAATTCTTTTCATTTTAGCTTTATTCTTTATCCAACTCGGAATTCAGGCACAAAGCGTCTATAAAAACCCCGGAGCCACCCGGGTCGAAAAAACCATCAACACGCAGTGGACTTTCAACTATTTTCCCAAAGAGGATGCCGAAAACGGAGGTTATGAAAATCCGGCGTTTGATGATTCAAAATGGAGTGTCATCGCTGTTCCCCATACCTGGCAAACCTACGAGACGACCCGCGAGCTGCACCCCTACATCCGCAATGCGGCGGCCAACGATAACCCTTACTGGTGGAATGGCTGGGGATGGTACCGCAAACATCTGACGATAGGCAAAGCGTATCAGGGCAAGAAGATATACTTTGAGTTTGACGGCGTCCAGAAGTATTCCAAAATATTCCTGAACGGGAGGTTGTTGGGCGATCACAAGGGCGGGTTTACCAGCTTTTACATGGATGCCACGGATGCCGTGAAATTCGGGGAAGATAACGTGCTTACCGTTGCCGTCAACAACACCCTCAAGGATAAATACAATATCCCGCCCATGAATGCGGGCAACTGGGTGGTTTATGGCGGCATCCTGCGCGACGTGCGCCTGGTTATCAAAGACCAATTGAATGTCCCTTACCAGGGATCGTACAAACACGAGGGAGGAACGTTCATTACGACGCCTGTGGTTGGCGAAAAACAAGCACTGGTTAATATGAAAACCTACGTTGAAAATAACTATCAACAGCCCAAAACAGTCAGACTGGCAACTTTGCTGGCCACAACCGACGGAAAGGTTTTCGATCGGATTGAAACATCGCAGACCATCAAACCCGGTGAAATTGCCGAATTTGTTCAGAATCCGAAACCTGTTCAGAATCCCAAACTTTGGACACCCGAAACTCCTTACATCTACCATGCTTACACCGAAGTATATGATGGCGACCGTTTGGCTGATACTTACCACAGCACCTTCGGGATTCGTTCGGTTGCATGGGATTATACTGCCCACAGGCTGATCCTCAACGGTAAATTAACCCATCTCCATGGAATTAACCGGCACGAAGAGTATGTCTGGCTGGGCGCCGCCTTCCCCAAATGGATTGCCTACCGGGATATGAATGACATGAAACAGGGGTTGGAGATCAACTATATGCGGACGGTCCACTATCCCAACGATCCTTCGGTTTACTATTTTATGGATCAAAACGGAATTGCCATCGATGAAGAATTACCCAACATCAAAAACCAGGAGTTTGATCCCAAAGTACAGGAACAAAACTGCAGGGAGATGATCCGGCGCGACCGCAACCATCCTTCCATCATCCTTTGGAGCATGGGCAACGAGACCGACCATGCCTGCGATTCGCGTTTTGCCTGGAAGGAAGACACTACCCGCATCATTACCGTCCGGCAACCCTACAACGAATCCTACAATCCTGAATTCTGCAAGCACACCGACAGCGAGATGCCTGTCGAAAGTTTCCTACGCTGCACCATCCGCGGCTGGTACGACAAGGACGACCGCAACCTCGAACCGGAAGATAGTCAATGGGCAGGAACCGAGGAGTGGCAGCACACCAAATCCAACGAAAGTGTGATTTCAGATCACAACGGCACCGTCTGGCTGTATTCCGATCATGGTGCAGACCGCGAATATGTTGGTTCTCCGCTTAAACATGTGAACCCGAAAGGCTGGGTCGACAGCTGGCGCACCCCCAAATATGTTTACTACCAGTGGCAGGCCAACTTTGCCAAAAAACCGATGGTGTTTATTCATCCCCACTTCTGGCGAAGCCAATATTTAGGGCAAAAAAAGGATTTTGTAGTGGATTCGAACTGCGACCAGGTCGAACTGTTTGTCAACGGCAAGAGTCAGGGTATCCTGAAACCGGCAAAGGAGAACAACTACAATGTAACATTTAAGGATATCCTGGTTGAGAAAGGGGTTGTTGAAGCAGTCGCTACCGCGAAAGACAAATCGAAAGTCCGCAGCAAAGTGGTACTGGCAGGCGAACCTGCCGCGCTGACCGTTGTCCCGACGCAGAAGCGGATGATGTCGACCCCCGACAATGTTATCGAATTCAAGGTAGATATTGTTGACAAAAACGGAGTTCATGTCTACGGCGCCAACAATACCCTGAAGTTTGACCTGACCGGACCCGCAAGGCTGATCGGTTCCGATATTTATGTGAGCAACCGCGACAATAACGAAGAGTACGAAGGCACCATGTACATCGATGCCCCGGTCACCAACCTGATCCGTGCCATTGGAAAGACGGGAAAAGTGAAGGTTACCGTTCAGGCAACAGGACTAAAACCGGCCTCTGCCGAGATAGAGGTGGTTCCTTACGTGGATCCGGCGCCCGTCAAAGGCATATCCGAACCGGTATTGAAGCTCGAAGGCCGTGAGACGGTGGCCATCAACACCACGCAGGCCAACTTCCTGAAGGCTCCTGTCGTGATGAACAATTATGCCGGGGAGGTTCGTTTTCCGGTTGCACAGCAAAAGCAATTCCGCCCTTTGCTGAATGATTTTGTGGTAAAAGAGAATCCCAAAATTGACAGCAAAGGCATCGATTTTAAATATGCTTTGGATGCCTTGGAGAAGATATTGAACGCGACGGCCCGGGCAACGGGCGAATCAGGTTACATTGTTGCCGATGATTACAATTTTATCGCCGCGCAATACAACGTTTCGAGCGCCATTATCAAGAACCTTCAATCCAAAAACCTGCCGCAGGCCTACAAGGAAGAGATGACCGATTATTTCGCCAAAATGATTATCGCCAATGCCAAAGACAAGAATTTCATGGCGGTAAACGAACTGATCGACCAGCTGCCGCAAGGCGGACAAGCGGTTGTGATTGCAGAAAAAGGCGACTTAAAAGGAGTGACCTACCTGAACGAGACCAATTTGGCAGTGCTGCTACCAAAAGTTCTTCCGCAGGTTTCGAATCTATCGAAGGATGACCTGAAGAGCGCTTTGCAGCTGATCTGCAGGATTAATCCGTATGCCAATTTCAAAAGCATCCGCGACAAGAAGACCAAAGAACGGACCGATTCTTTCACGGTAGAAGCGGGTCATGTGATCCTGATCCCGGATTTTGAGGCGTTGAAAAATGCCAAATTTCCGGATAAAAATTTGTAAGCGGACTATTTAAAAATTTCCCGTAGGGAAAACAGGTCGGTAGAAAAGTCGAAATTCGTTGCTTGTATTGTCCCGTACGGGACAAAAGATGTATATTTTTACCCTACTTCTACCGACATTTGGTTCTTGACGGAACCTCAAAATAAAATTTAGACAGTTTATAAGCGATATGGCATCATAAAACTAAGGTATAAATATGAGATCAATCTACTTAATGCTGACCACGTTGCTATTTTCAACCTGGGCAATTGGGCAGGAAAGTCAGCGAAAGGAATATTCGTTGACTGTTAACGGAAAATCGGTTGAGGTAAAAGCATTCACCCATTATCATTATTCGTCAGTTGATCTCTCCGGCAAAACGGAACTTAAGCTCACTGCCGGAAGTCCTGTCCAGCGTTGCGAAATCAGTCCGCGCAGCCACGGCATCAGCTGTCAGGTAAAAGGCAACCAGGTGGCCTTTACCTTAGACAAACCGGGCTATGTAATGGTGAGGATCAATGAAGCAGAGAAGTTTTTTGTCTTTGCGGAAGCCCCGGAGTCAATTCCCGCGAATGCGGTGAACATTCTAAGTTATGGCGTCGATAATAGTGGCCAAAAGACACAAACAGAATTGATTCAAAAAGCAATGGATGAAACCGCCCGAAGCGGAAAAACACTTCTCTTCCCAAAAGGAGTCTACACCGCAGGACAGTTGCGGCCCGGGAGCAATACCCAAATCCATCTGGTTCGCGGGGCGATGCTGCAAAGCGATCAGGGCAATGTAACCCAATACAGTTCTGACGACAAGGTCAAAACGCGAAAATTCATCTACATCAAAGACGCCGACCGGGTGAAGATCACAGGATATGGCGCTATTAACGGCAATGGCGCGCAGTTGCGGGAGAAGTTTGGCGACGAAGCCCGGATGCGCCTGATCATGGCCGTGAACAGTAAAAATCTGACCATCGAAGGGGTTATGCTTCAGGATCCCGGCTCGTGGAATACCCAAATCCTGCTTTGCCAGAATGTGCAGATACGGCATGTCAAACTGATGAACAATACAGAACTGAGCAATACCGACGGGTTTGACCCCGATGCTTCCAAAAAATTGCTGATCGAAGATTGCTTTGCTTATTGCAGCGACGACAATGTGGCGATCAAAACCACCAACTACGGAGATTATTTAGGCGATGTGGAGGATATCACTGTACGAGGAAATGTTTTCCTGACCAAAAAATCTTCCCTCAAAGTGGGTACCGAAACCCGTGGTGAGCGCATGTCCAACATCCTTTTTGAGAACAACGATGTGTTGGAAAGCGACCGTGGAATGGCCCTTTATGTGTCGGATGGCGTTACGCTGGATAACATCCGCTACCTCAATAACCGTTTCGAACGCAACTATCCGGACGCCAAACGGGCGGGTTTTTACTTTCAGGTCAACAAACGGAATGAGGAGAGCAAGCCGGGACAGATCAAAAACATCCTGGTAAGGGATTGCGTTTTTTACACCGCATTTCCAAAGCCTTCTGTAATTGAAGGGCTTGACAGCACGCATGGCGTCGAAAATATTACCATAGAAAACCTGATTGTAGAAGGGAAAAAGGTAATTACCCCACAGGAGGCGCGGGTAGAGACGAATGAATTTGTACGGAATCTGATTTTTAAATAACAAACGCTATAACGATGAAACGGAACCTGATTATTTTATCATCATTCATTTTGTGCACCGCAGGTTCGCTGAGGGCGCAACAACCTGTCGAGGTTTATCAAAAACCTTTAAAAACCGTTTTGAACGATATTGAAAAGAAATATCAGGTGAAACTGGTTTATGAGGATAAAAACATAAAAGACAAAACCGTTGATTATGCCGACTGGAAGTTTTTCATGAACGTGGAAGAGACCCTTGGCAATGTCCTAAAACCATTGGAACTACTTTACAGCAAAACCGGTGAAAAGCAGTATGAGATCACGAAATGGGAATATTTTAGAAGGTCTTTCGAAGAGGGACGCAAACATCTGGCAGCCCTTTCTGCCTCCTATCCGACTTTGGAAAAATGGGAAGCCAGAAAGGCTGCAGTAAGAAAGAATATCCTCGAAAAGGTAGGCCTTTCCCCGCTTCCGCGGCGCAACTCCCTGAATCCGATCCGGTCAAATTTCAGAAAGCACGACGATTATTCGGTCGAGAACGTTGCACTGGAGGTGTTGCCGGGCGTTTACCTTTGCGGGTCACTCTACAAACCACTGAAAGGCAAGGCCCCTTTCGCCGCCATGCTCTCCCCGCACGGCCATTTTTACAACAAGGTGGATACCTCGATTCCCAACGAGCGCGGCCGCTACCGTCCCGATCAGCAGTACCGGTGCGCCATGCTGGCCCGGATGGGAGTCGTTGTTTTCAGTTACGATATGTTTGCCTGGGGCGAGTCGGCTTTGCAAACAAAAAAAGAGGATCACCGCACCGGGCTGGCGCTCACCATGCAGACCTGGAACAGCCTGCGTGTGCTTGATTTTCTGACTTCCCTGCCCGAAGTGGATAAAAGTCGCATCGGTATTACCGCCGCTTCGGGCGGAGGGACGCAGTCGTTTATCGCCGGTGCGCTCGACGACCGATTGACTTTAAGTGTCCCTGCCGTGATGGTCTCGTCCCATTTTTTTGGTGGTTGTCCCTGCGAAAGTGGCCTACCGATCCACCAGATGGATGAAGGCCTGTCGACCAACAATGCCGAAATTGCCGCCATGTTTGCCCCCAAACCCCAACTGGTTATTTCCGACGGTAGCGATTGGACACAAACCGTCCCGGAAATTGAGTTTCCCTATTTAAAAAAAGTGTACAGTTTATACGGCAAAGTCGAAAATATTGAGAATGCACATCTGCCCAACGATCAGCACGATTATGGCCCGACAAAACGGTTCCCGATGTACCGGTTTGTTGCTGAGCATTTTAAACTGGATGATAGTATCCTGAAAAATAGGGCTGGGGAATACGACGAACCCAGAGTTACCATCGAGCCGGCCAAAGAGATGTATGTGTTTGGGGAAGGCGGCTATTTACCTGCCAATGCAGCGAAAAATGCGGATGAGATCAGAAAAGTATTGAAACAACAACAGTAGTTAACGCTATAATAGTTCAGTCAATAATGTAAATTTACATTTCTCGTAATTGAATCTAAACTAAGCCAAATGAACCTCTTAAAATCCCAAATTCCGGTTAATGTAATTTCACTTTTTCTCATATTTTTCATCGGAATCGATTCAGCATCAGCACAAAACAACCTTGGATATTGTAATGCTGTACAAAACAGGGTTGGATTAATCAGGTATCCGATAGGAACAATAGCGGCCACCTCACTCAGCTATGGCGAGACAGCTGACGCAATGACTTTGGTACCACGAATTTATCCCTGTGTAAATGAAGTGGTCGATCGGGGTGGTAACAATGAGTGGCGGGCATCCATCAGCGGTGACCCGTCAATTTTGAGAATTAAATATCAGGCTGGAAAACCTTCAGGAGCTTCTGAAACTGAAATCACGGTTACTCCGCACGTGTCCGTCTTCAAAATTACTTTTCCTGAAAAAGTCAACAGCAGGTATGAAGCCTCTGTCGAAGTTTTTTTGAAATAAAATCTGGACAAATATCACGTTCCATTAACACAAATCTGATGAATTTCCATTAAAAGTTAAATCTCGAACAACTAACCTGTATTCATGAATAGGGCATTTGAATTTAACTGAACCAAAATAATTAACCAGATGAAGAATCTAAAACTTTTAGCCACCATTTGCCTGTTTTTCCTGGCTGTGACCGATTGGGCGCAACCACGAACGGCTCCTGCCGTCAACGATACCACTTATATGCTCACCTACGACCATGGCGGATTGATCCTGTGGGGAAGCGACCATTTTAAGGAACGGTTGAAAAACGCAACGGAGTGGCTGGATAAATATCCTTCCTTCAAAATAGGCCTCGACAATGAAGCGCAGATTTACGACTATTTTGCCGGGCAAGAGCCGCAATTACTGAACGAGTTAAAGACTCTTCTGCAAAAATACAAAGGCCGGTTTGCTATCGGATCCTGTACTTACGGGCAGCCGCTGTCGCAATTTATCAACGACGAATCCAACGTCCGGCAGATTCAGTATGCGTTGAATGCTGAGCGCAAATATTTCAATTACCGGCCACCGGTTTATTTGATGAGCGAACATGCCATGCACAGCCAGATTCCACAGCTTATCAAAGGCTTTGGGTTCAGTGGGGCCATCATGCGCACTCATTTTATGATGTACGGCTACAATCCCACCTTCAATGTCCCGATAGGCTGGTGGGTCGGGGTGGATGGTTCAAAGGTTGCGACCATCCCCACCTACGTGGGGGAAGGCGCCGAATTTGGTAAAACGCCGATCGACAACTGGATTCTAACGCGCTATCCGGGCAATGACAGCAAGTTTTCGATGGAAGATTACCGCAAAAAGTTTGAAAATATCAAGCCTTTGCTGGCCTCACGGGCTGATGACTCCGGATTGCGGAAAGAGGAACTGGTCAGCGAATACGATAAAAAGCCGATGTTTCAGTGGGTTTTGCTCGATAAGTTGATGGGCAAATATCCTCAACCTACGACCGACATGGTCACCCAACCCAACGATTTTGTGGTCAGAATGCCATGGGGCTATTGTGGAAATGAAATCTGGAACGATTCGAGAAAGGCTGAAATCAGCGTGCTGACGGCTGAACGGCTGGCTGCTTTGGAAGCATTGAACGGCGGCCAATCACACCTGGATGAACTCGATATCTCCTGGAAAAAACTGCTGCTGGCACAACATCACGATATCCAGATCTGCGGGTTGTTGCCCGAAGTCAGGAAATTATTGCCGGTCTCCCTCAGCCAATCAGCGCAATCCATCAATGAATCCATGTCTTATTTTGCCGAAAGCATGAAAGGCGAGGGAATCAAACAGGTGACGGTTTTCAATCCGCTTTCGTGGAAGCAAACGAGGTGGATTTTTGCCACTGTCGGGCTCAACAAGGGGGAAGCCAAGAATTTTGTGGTCCAATGCGGAGATAAGATCATCCCTGTCAATATTATTACTTCGAATAAACTTTCCGACGGAAGCATTCTCGAAGCCCGCCTGGCCTTTAAAGCAGAGTTGCCTCCGTTAAGCCTGACCTCCTTTTCGATCGTAGCTGCTGCGGAGGCCGACAAACCGACACTGTCTTCTATCCGTACCGACGAAAAGAATCTAACCACCACCACTCCCTATTATGAAATCAAACTCTCGAAAGAAGGTGGATTGACTTCGATCAAAGATGTTAAAACAGGCCAACTTATTACCAACGGAAGCAACCGCTCCCTCTTTTTTGAGGGGACCATTGAGGGAGTGAACTGCCAATCAGGTGGAAAATGGGTTATTCAAAAATCCAGTGAAAGCACACCCTGGGTAAAAATGGTGGAGTACGGATTTATTTCCAACATCCCCTACCAGTTTGAAATGACTTTTTATGAGGATAATCCCCGGATTGACTGCAATGTGCGGTTTGATTTCAACGGACAAAAGATCGGGTTGTTGAGCGAGAACCTCCGCGATGGCCATTCACCCTTTGTCCACGAAGAAAAGCTTCGTTTTAAATTCTTTCCCCGCATGGATACCACGGCGGTGGGCATCCGTGATCTTCCATTTGCCATTGCCGAAACCACCAATAAAAATGTGGAGGGCAATTACTGGACCGCTTTGTCGGACGGCAAATCGGGGATTGCCTTTTTCAACAAGGGAACGATGGGAAGCATCCGCGAAAAGGACAACAGTTTTTCAATCCCGCTGGCTTATGCCATGTATTACGTCTGGGGTACCCGGATGCTGACAGGCTCCTATACCTACGAGTTTGCGCTTCTCCCGTTTACTGGAAACTGGAAAGAAGCCGATCTGCACCGGAAAGCGCTGGAATACAGTTTCCAGCTTCCAACCGTAGAGAGCAAACCAAGTCATGGTAAGCTAGGTAACAACATCAAAACATTTGATGTTGATGCTGAAAATGACGTGATTTTAACCGGTCTTTATCCTGAAAAAGACAAGGTTGTTGCTCGTTTATACAAGGCTGGCGATTGGACTTCGGGTTCATCCATCCAGTTTGAAAAAAGAGGAGCGAAAATGACTGAAACTACGCTGGACGGGAAATTGATGAAAGAAGTCAATGGAAAAATTGATTTCAAACCCTGGGAAATAAAGAACTTTCAGATAAAATGATACGGGGTAGTTGTTGTTGATCTGTAATAAAAAGGGATTATTCGAAAATTTTCAGCACAAAAGGACTGGTTAACAAGTTTGTTTAGGCAAGGTGTCACCAGTTATTCCGACCAAAAATTCACCCGTTATAAATAATATTTTCTACCTTTCAATCAACTTTTTGTAAAGGAAAAATATCTAAACCAAAACATAAACACTTAAACCTATTAAAAAAACGATTATGAATAAACTAATGCTTTTACTTGCCTCCTTCGTCTTTGCCTGTTTTTTCTCTTATGCACAGCATGTAGGCTCATCGCCCGAATATATTAAAGCCCTGACTCCTGAATGGAAAGGTGAACGATTTGACGATGGAAGACCAAAAGTACCGGATGCCATACTCGAAAGGTTGAAGAAAATCTCCCTGGAGGAAGCATGGAGCGTACTTCGAAACAAAGGATTCCTGAACCAATTCGAAGGAGACTGGACAATTATCAATCCGGATGAAGCGATGACTGGCCGGGTAGTAACAGCGCAATACATGCCTCTCCGGCCCGATCTCGAAAAACAGGTGAAAGAACAGGGCAAAACAGAAGGCAGAGCTCAAAAAGGTGGAACCAACTCCTGGCCAATTGATATGCTTACCACCGGAGATGTTTATGTAGCCGATGGTTACGGCAAAATTGCAGATGGAACGCTTATCGGTGACAATCTGGGAAATTCAATTTATGCCAAATCTCAGCGAGGTGTAATCTTTTACGGGTCAGTCCGAGATCAGGAAGGTTTGTCCGAAATTAAAGGGTTC
>CAXXKQ010000038.1:0-67290 GCA_963676535.2 Prolixibacteraceae bacterium
CAACTCAGCCTTAGTGCTCATCGATGGGCTGGAGGGAGATCTTAACTCAGTCGACCCGGCCGATATCGA
The DNA here is from genome assembly GCA_963676535.2 of Prolixibacteraceae bacterium. Taxonomy (GTDB): domain Bacteria; phylum Bacteroidota; class Bacteroidia; order Bacteroidales; family Prolixibacteraceae; genus Aquipluma. The sequence goes on from CAXXKQ010000038.1 coordinate 70, forward strand.
AAGTTTTTCCATATTGAAAGATGCCTCTGCTACAGCAGTGTATGGTGTGAGGGGAGCAAATGGGGTTGTACTGATTACAACAAAAAGAGGAGAAGAAGGGAAGTTACAAATTACAGCCCGTACCAACTTTACTTTTTCGAAACTACAGAAAATGCCACAATATTTAGGGGCTTACGATTATGCAAAACTGGCCAACGAAGCGCGTGTGGTCCGAGGTGATGCTCCAATATACTCTGATGCAGAAATGGAAATTATTCAATATGGACTCGATAAAGATCTGTATCCGGATATTAACTGGCAGAATGAAATTATTAAACCATACAGTTTCCAGCAAACTTATTATGTAAGTGCACGTGGAGGTGGTTCAATCGCGAAATATTTTCTTAGTCTGGGTACATCAAAAGAAAGTGCGGCCTATAAGCAGGATGCAAATAGTCCGTATAATGCCAATACCGGCTATAATACATACTCCTACCGCACAAACCTGGATATAAACCTGACTAAGGCCACCAAACTTTATTTTGGTGTTGAAGGATACATGACCAGGAAAACACAGCCCGGAATAAGCAATACGGATAACCTATGGGCAGCGCAGTCACAGCTTACCCCGCTGTTGATCCCAAAAGTTTATTCTACAGGTCATATTCCGGCATGGGGAACTGATACCAATTATTCACCCTATGTTATGCTTAACTATACTGGTACTTCTTCAAACGAAACCAATTTAGCACAGGCCACCATGGCCTTAACCCAGGACCTATCGTTCATTACAAAGGGATTAAAAATCCGGGCACAGGGAGCTTTCGATACAAAGGGCTGGTTTACTGAACGCCGTTATGTTTTACCCGAAATGTATTATGCCTCATCCAGAGATGTGTATGGTAATTTGCAACTGGCAAAAAAAGTAAATAAAGTTACGGCCAATTATTCTTACACGCAGGAGCAATACCGAAATATCACTTTGAATCGACGCTTAATTACGATAAGACAATCAATTCGGACCACCGTTTTTCTGCATTGGTTTACTATTATATGAGTGATTCGAAAAATACTGACGATATTACTACTTCGGGAATTGGAGCAAGTATGTCTGCCATTCCAAAACGGTATCAGGGAGTTTCAAGCCGGTTGACTTACGGTTATAAAGATACCTATATGATGGACGTCAATTTCGGTTATACAGGTTCTGAAAATTTCCAGACAGGCAGTCGTTTTGGATTCTTCCCTTCTCTTGCAGTTGGATGGGTTATCAGTAATTATGGATGGGTCAAAGAAAATCTCACATGGATGAAGTTTTTCAAAATCAGGGCATCATACGGAAATGTAGGTAACGATAAGATTACCAACAGCCGCTTTCCATTCCTGACTTTAGTAAATGAGAATGCCTCTGCCGGATGGAGAGGTGCAGACGGGGGTATCACCGAAACAAGCATTGGAGCCGACAACCTGCTATGGGAGAAAGCTGTTAAGCAGGATTTTGGTGTCGAAGGCCGTTTTTTTAATGAAAAATTATCTTTTGTAATCGACTTCTTTAAAGATCAGCGTGACGGTATCTTCCAGCGCCGTGCCAATATACCCGATTATATTGGTCTGATGCAGTTGCCTTTTGGTAATGTGGGCAAGATGAAAAGTTACGGATCGGACGGAAATATTTCCTATATGCACGAGTTTAACAAGAATTCTTCCTTTACTGTTCGTGCAAATTATACCTATTCAAGGAATCTGATTCAAAACTGGGAGCAAGCTGATCCAAAGTATGACTATCAGAAATATTCAGGGTTCCCGAGTGGTGTACATAGGGGTTATATCGCAATGGGGCTGTTCCGTGACGAACAGGATGTAAAAAGCAGTCCTATCCAGGATTTTGGGTCGACACTACTTCCCGGTGACATTAAGTACAAGGATGTGAATGGTGACGGCATAATCAATACTGACGACCAGGTTGTTTTGTCTAACTCTACCTACCCACGGTTGATGTATGGTTTTGGAGGCGAGTTCCGCTACAAGGATTTTACAGTTGGAGTCCTTTTCAAAGGCACTGGAAATACTGATTTCTTCTATGCAGGGCAGTCGGTAACACAAAGTGGGGTAACTTACACCAATGGGATGGGATACATTCCGTTCCAGCAGAAAGAGACAGGAAATGTCCTGACTATTGTGGCCGACCAGACTAATCGTTGGACCCCGGCCTCTTATTCGGGTGACCCGTCTACCGAGAACCCCGACGCCAGGTTTCCACGCCTGACTTATGGTTACAATGCCAATAACTCACAGAAATCTACCTTCTGGCAAGGAAACAGTAAATACCTTCGCTTGCAGGAGGTCACTTTGAATTACAATTGGAAATCTGCGAGATTCAAAAAAATAGGGCTAAATTCTGTTGATCTGCAATTAGTTGGGAACAATTTGTATGTATGGGATAACGTTAGTTTGTGGGATCCTGAACAGGCCCAGTTGAACGGACGCGCGTATCCCATACCTAGCCGTTTCACTTTCCAGATTTACCTTAACCTCTAAAACTTTTGATTATGAATAAAATAATATCCTACACAGCAATATTGATATGCCTTATTCCGCTGTTCAGTGCCTGCAAGTTTCTGGCTGTTGACGATTATTTTAATGAAACGCTCAAAATGGATTCCGTTTTCAGTAAAAAAATGAACGTCGAAAAATATCTTTGGGGGGCAGCAGCTTATTTCCCTGAAGAAGGAAATATATGGGGAGGTTCTTATACTCCTGGAGTTATGGCAACCGATGAAGCTTTTTCACTTGGCACTTCTTACAACGGGATGCAGTTTGTACTGGGTGAAGTTTCCCCAACCGATGCCCAGGGCATGGACATTTGGGGAACAATGTTCAAGATCATACGTAAAGCCAACACGCTGCTGGCCCGTATGGACGAAGCGAAGGACATGACCACGATCGACAAACGCGATTTGTTGGGCTATGTCTATTTTCTCAGGGGCTATGCTTATTATCATCTGCTGATGCAATACGGACCAGTTGTTATATTGGGAGACGACGTTCTCGAAAGTAACGAATCTATTGATTATTATGCCCGTTATCGCTCCACTTACGATGAAAGTGTGGACTATATCTGTGATAATTTCGAGGAGGCAGCTAAATATTTACCTAACGAAGTAGCAGTGAACCTTTTCGGAAGACCTACCCGCGGCGCGGCGCTGGGCTTGATTGCCCGCCTCAGACTGCAACAGGCCAGCCCTTTGTTCAACGGACAAAGTGCGGCGAAAACCTACTTTGGAAACTGGACAAGGTCCTCAGACGGTGTTCACTATGTATCGCAGACCTATGATGAGAAACGTTGGGCTGTGGCGGCACAGGCTGCAAAACGAATCATAGATTTAAATCTATATTCATTATATACAGTTGAAAAAGCTCCTGATACTCCAAACCTTCCGGTTAACGTATCGCATGAAAATTTTCCGTATGGCGCAGGCGATATCGATCCTTTTCATTCGTACAGTGATATGTTTACAGGAGAAGCGCTTTCAGCACGGAATCCCGAATTTTTGTGGGGTCGCATATCTGCAAATGTATTATCTTATACCCAGCGTTCCTTTCCCGTTACCGTCTTTCGTGGATTTAACAATTTAGCTGTTCCGCAGAAAATTGTAGATGCATTTTATATGGCTGATGGTCGCGACCGTTTGAATTCAAGCCCTGAGTACCCCTATTCGGAAACTGGGTATCTTACAGGTGCCGACCGTAAATTTTCAGGTTATACCCTGAAAGGTAATGTTCATAAAATGTATGCCAACCGCGAAATGCGTTTCTATGCCAACATTGGATTTAGCAGGTGCTTATGGACGGCTAACTCAACTTCAGAGGCCGCTTATAAAAACCAGGTGGTAACCTATGAATTTAGCGGTAACGGTGGAAAATCGGCTGTAGCAGGCGATAAAGATGCCTACCCGATAACCGGTTATGTATTACGGAAGTATGTTCACCCGGATGATGCCTGGGCTGGTATTGGCGCTACAAGACTCGAAAAACCTTTCCCGATTATTCGTTATGCTGAAATCTTGCTCTCGTATGTTGAAGCGATAAATAACCTCACCAGCGCTTATACCTTCACCGCCGAAGATGGAACCACCCAAACGATCAGCCGGAACGTTAATGAAATCAAGTTTTACTTTAATCAGGTACGTTTTAGGGTCGGTCTGCCGGGATTAACCGATGCAGAAGCAAATAGCCCTGAAACGGTCCAGAAGTTAATAGTACGTGAACGCATGATTGAATTTCTTCATGAGAACAGGCGTTATTTTGATGTCAGACGCTGGGGAATTTATGAAGAAACTGAAAATGAACTGATGATGGGAATGGATACAGAAGCAGATGGAGATGCTTTCTATACCCGTGTTCCGCTCAATAGTTCCATAGCCCGTAACCGGATTGTCGATAAAAAGCTGGTATTTATGCCGATTAACCTAAGTGAACTAAGAAAGGCACCTACCCTGGATCAAAACCCGGGTTGGACCAGATAATGTTCCACTACGACCATAAATAATAAATTTGAAATTAATTATTATGAAGAAATTTATATATGTTTTATGCTGTGTCCTGATAGCTGGTCTTACAGCATGTAATGAGGAAAATTATGCCGAAAAGGAGCATTATAAAGACGTTGTTTATTTATTGAGCAAGGAAAATTATAATGTTTATTCCGAAGTCTTTCCTTTTGATAATGGGAATGACGTAACCGGCTATTTTTCGGTTGGTTGCGGCGGATCTCTGACTAATCCGGCGGAATTTACTGTTGATCTTGAACCGGATACCATTTTGTTCAATTATTATAATAAGTCGAATTTTGACATCAATACATCGAAATATGCTAAGTTGCTTTCTGCTAACAGATATCAGATCGAAACAGACAAGGTGTTATTTCCTGCCAAAAATCCGGATCAATATGTGAAAGTAGCCGTAAAGGTTAAGCCTGATGGTTTATCACCCGATTCAACGTACTTTATTCCGATCGCTATCAAGAACGTATCGAAATATGAGGTAAACCCGGAAAAGTACAACCTGCTGTTCCGCGTAGCGCTAGAGAATTACTATGCCGAAACGCTGAAAACTACTTATTACCAGATGAAAGGGAATATATTGGACGACGCGGGACAGGTGGTATCTGCCCTTGCAACTACAAAGCTGGCAAAGCCCTTAAGCAAAAATTCAATACGCTTGTATGCCGGTAATGAGGTGCAGACTACCAGTTCAACCTATGAAGATATCCGGAAACTTTCGATTGTTCTGACAGTTGATGCAACCAACCATATCCAGATTACCTCTTACGGAAGCATTCAGGTCGAACAAATTAATACTGCAGGGGATCCGTGGAATACGTATGAGGAAGCAAAAGCAAATGCTATTGATGATACTGTCATCAAATGGTTCTACCTCTGTTACCGATACCGGACATTAAAAACGCCGGCAACTCCTACAACGCCCGCAGTGTACAATAACTGGATAACAGTAAAAGAATCACTGAAGAGACTCGAATAATACGTGACAGTTTGTTTAAAAGAGGCTGCATCATTTCTGCAGCCTCTTTTTTTCTTGTAAAGTTTTGTGATAACTTGATGATAACAATCATGGTAAATCTGGCAAAACAAAGTTGGAAGGTAACCGTAACCAAATCATGGTGGATTGCGAAAAATTGTTCTGGTAACTAATAACCGAACATCGCATAGCAATACTTTGATATCAAAGATTTGTGTGAGTGTTGGCTATTAATTCTGGCAATTAAAATATCAGAAAAGTTTCAATGAACTAGTCTGAGTAGTTGGATTACTTTTATTTTAACATTTGAGTAAATGTTTGTGAATAAATAAATAAAATTGCCTTGGATTCATCTTTTAAACATATCGATTCTATTGCTGTAAAAAACCTGAAACAGGGTGATGCAAAAGCATTTGATGATTTGTTTAACAAGTATTCTTCACGACTGTACAAATTTTCAGTGAAATATTTAAAATCGACGGAAGAAGCTGAAGAAGTTGTTCAGGAAGTATTTCTTTATGTCTGGGATAAAAAGGCCGCATTAAAGCCTGACTGTTCTTTTAATGCCTATATTTTTACAATTGCCTATCACATTATAAAGAAATATTTCATTAAAAAATCGAGGGATAATGCCTATAAAGATGAGCTGATTTATGCTCTTTTAAAACAGGAAAATAACCTTGATCAAATTATGGATTATAAATTTCTGCTCGAAAAGGTGGAATTAATTATCGATTCTTTACCCGCCAGACGAAAAGAAATTTTTATTAAAAGAAAATACCTGGGATTATCGGTTAAGCAAATTGCCGAAGAACTTGGCATCTCTCCCAATACCGTTGAAAACCAGCTGGCTTCGGGGCAGAAGCAAATCCAAAATGAACTTCAAAAAGGGAAATTGGCAAATTTGTTATTCTTTACGCTTTTCATATCTGTTTAATTGATCTTTTATTTCTCTGATAATTAGTATCATATCGATTTGTTGATATTTTTTTGTTATTTTTTGATTTCGGATAGTGGGAAAAGGCCTTTAAAGGACATTACAAATATCATGAATACGAATAAAGAAAAAATAAAACGCTATACGTCCGGCAAATTTTCATTCAATGATTATTTGTTCGTAACCTCCTCATTCAGGCAAGAGGAGAATAACGAATTGAAGAATTTGATGGAGGATGACTGGAATGAAATTGAAAACGACAATAGTAATTCTGAAAAGTTAAATCAGCTCCTCGATAAGTTACATCATCAGATCAATTTAAATCAAACGGGTGAGTCCAGATTATTTCAATCTTTTTATCAGGCTTTTTCAAAAATTGCAGTTGTCTTACTGATTCCCTCCTTCCTAATCATCGCTGTTTTATCTTATTTATCGATTGACCATTCCGGCAAGGTTGAATCATGGGCTGAAATTCATTCACCAATTGGAACGCGAACTAAATTTCAATTGCCTGATGGTACAAGCGGATGGTTGAATAGCGGTTCTTCCATTAAATATCCGGTCAATTTTATAAAAAATCGGAATGTCGAGCTCTCTGGTGAAGCTTGGTTTGATGTAGTTCATCTTAATTCTAAAGAATTTCGGGTAATTACGCCATCTTTTGATGTAAAAGTACTGGGCACACAACTCAATGTAATTTCCTATCAGGATGAATCAACTGCCGAAATTGTACTGGAGAAAGGTAAAGTCCTTGTCCTTGACAAAAATCAGGAGGTTCGAAGTGAATTAAAACCAGATCAACATTTGGTCTATGATAAGTCTACAAAGAAATTGACCAAATCAAGTATCAATTCAAAAGATTATACAAGTTGGAAAGATGGATTGCTGATACTTAAGAATGTACCAATGGCTGAAATTGCCAAAAGGTTGGAACGGCGTTATAATACGCAGATTATTCTGCATGGAGATTCATTAAAGTCGTCCATATTCCGGGCCACATTTCAGGATGAAAACCTGGATGAAATTTGCAAAATGCTATCGACCGTAGCGCCAATACAATATAAAATACACAAAAGGGAAAAACAACCGGACCACTCATTCTCAAAAGGCAAAATTGAAATGTGGCTAAAACATACCATATAGCTTAGTATTAAGTTAATTGTGATAAAGTAAAAGTAAAAACAGACTTACTAAAACGATAAAAATGTAATTGATATAACTAACAATTTTTATTAACTCAACACTAAACACAGATTGTCTATGAATAATTTATGAAAAAGACAGGGAGGTATTGGCTCTACCTACCCTGTCAATCAGTCGAATTAACTTAATGAATATAGTAAATCCACTAAAAGACAAATTTATGAAAAAAAACAGAACCCATGGGCTGATGGATGACATTGGCCTGTTAAAAATGATTAAGATGATTCGTTTTACCATTTTTATCTTATTACTTTCCTTATCGCAAACTTTTGCGGTAAACTCTTATTCTCAACAAACTAAGCTAAGTTTGGATATGAAAAACGTAAGAGTTGAAGATGTTATTGACCGAATAGAGAAGAACTCTGAGTTCTTTTTTATGTACAACAAAAATCGAATTGATGTTGACCGGAAAGTTGATATTCAAGTTGCAGAAAAAAACATAGATCAAGTATTGGATAAGCTATTCGGTAATACAGGGATTTCATACACAATTAAAGACCGACAGATTTTGTTGATTAACAGCAATTTAACTGAGGTAGGCAATGAATTCGCCAGCCAGCAGGTAAAATCTGTTTCCGGAAAAGTCACTGACTCCTCCGGTGCACCCTTGGCAGGTGTTACCGTCGTGATAAAAGGAACAACAACTGGAATGATTACTGATGTTAACGGTAATTATTCGCTTTCCAATGTTCCGTCAGATGCCATCCTGGTTTTCTCGTTTGTAGGAATGAAGACACAGGAGGTGAAATTTGAAAATAAGAAAACCATCGATGTCGTTTTAGCTGAAGAAGCTATAGGTCTTGAAGAAGTAGTTGCTGTGGGATATGGAACACAAAAGAAGGTAAATATGGTGGGATCAGTAGCTTCTGTTTCGGGCGAAAAAATTGCCTCTATCCCTGCTTCCGATATCACCAATGCTATTTCAGGCCGTTTGCCAGGTTCAACAGTGATGCAAAAAAGCGGTGAGCCAGGAAATGACGATGCAAAAATTACGGTGCGTGGCCGTACTACTTTAGGTGGTAATACAGGTCCCCTTATTGTCATTGACGGTATTCCCGGACGTTCATTGGTTGAGGTAGACCCGGTGGATATCGAGAGTATTTCCATACTGAAGGATGCTTCTGCTGCTATTTATGGTGCCCAGGCAGCCAATGGAGTAATATTGGTTACCACGAAAAAAGGGAAAGACGGAAAACCAAGGCTCAACTATCAGTTTTACCAGGGAATTATGACCCCAACGATGCTCCCGAAAGTACTTAATGCAGGAGATTATGCCACCATGTTAGGCGAATGGGAAGATTACAACCATGCTGAACGTACCTATACGGATGAAGATATAGCTTTGTATTACAACGGGAAAGATCCATGGGAACATCCCAACAGCGATTGGATGAACGACTTGATTGCCAAATGGACCATGACGACCAAACAAAACATTTCATTCGATGGCGGAAGTAATGGCATGCATTACTATTTATCGTTTGGATACAAAAAAGAAGATGCCATTTATAAACAGGAATCAACTAATTATAAACAATATAATTTGAGAGCTAAGCTGGACCTCCCGATTACTAACTGGCTGAAAACTTCTTTTGATTATGCCGGGTTCCTTAACACTTCATTTTATCCCACAGCAAGCGCTGGAAGTATTTATGGACAGTCAACCCGAATTTATCCAACTTACTGGTCATTCTGGCCCAATGGAAAACCGGGTCCGGATATTGAATATGGTGATAATCCAGTTGTGACTTCTTCCCTCGAAGGCGGATACGACGATACGAAAAATTATAAAAATGAAATGACCTTCAATGCTTCCATTGCGCCACCAATGATTAAGGGTTTGATCATTGGCGGTATGTTTACGATGGATATTTATAACACTTACCGAAAACAATTCGAAAAGCCATGGACTCTTTATTACCCGAATTGGGCTTCGGCTGTGCGAAATGCAGAGGGATTTGTTACCAGCATGGATCCAACCCCAAAGCTGGTTGGAAACGGTTTCAACCAACCTCAGTTACATGAAGATTATAACCGCTTTATCCGAAAGCTGGGCAACATCAGCATTAATTATTCGCATGATTTTGGTGCTCATTCCATTGCTTTATTTGGCGCTTACGAACAGCTGGAACAAAATTCGAATGCGTTTGGAGCATTCCGGAAATATTACATTACAGATGTTGTTCAGACCATGAACGCTGGTTCAAATGTCGAACAGGATATTTCAGGTTCAATGAGTATATATGGCCGCAAATCGTGGATCGGACGTTTCAATTACGATTACAAAGACAAATATCTTCTGGAAGTATTGTTCCGCCGGGATGGTTCATTAAAATTTCCACCGAATAGTCGCTGGGGTAATTTCCCGGCAGCCATGATTGGGTGGCGGGCATCTGAAGAAAACTTCTGGAAAGAAAATATTCCATTCATCAATTACTTTAAATTAAGGGCCAGTTATGGTAAAATGGGTATGGACCCAGGAGATCCTTTTCAGTACATGAACAAATACGCGATTACTGATGGTGTTGCAATGGGAACTTCCAGACAAGTTGAATCAACTGTAAATCAGTCGGGTGTTGCCAATCAACACATTACCTGGGAAAAACAAACCACATACAATGCTGGGTTTGAATCAAAAATATTGAATAACATGTTCTCACTGGATGCTGATGTTTTTTATAACGAACGTTCAGATATTTTAGCGCCCCGAAATGCCTCTGTACCTCAATTCACCGGAATAGCGCTGCCTGATGAAAATATTGCCAAGGTGAACAACCGCGGTTTTGAAATTGAAGCAGGATACCATAAGCAAGTTAATAATGATCTCCGGCTTGATGTGTCGGGAAACTTTAGCTATAACCATAACAAGGTTGTATTTATGGACGAACCAGCCAGAAATGTTGCTTGGCAGGAACGCACTGGACACCCATACGGTGCAACTTTGATGTATAAAGCGATAGGTATTTTTGCCGATCAGGCAGCAGTTGATGCATATCCACACTGGAAGGGAGCGGGGCCTGGTGATGTTATTTTTGAAGATGTCAGCGGCGACTCACTAATCACATCAGATGACCAGATCTTATTGGACAAAACAGATTCACCTGAAATATTTTACGGGATTACTCTGGATATTCAGTATAAAAACTGGTCGTTGTCAGTGCTTGCCCAGGGACAGGGAACCTATTACCGACAGAATATGGCTGACGGTCGACGCGGAATTGGAGGAAACTATTTCCAGTGGGAATTTGACAACCGGTGGACTCCTGAAAATACAGTTACAAACGTTGCCAGGGCCTGGAACCGAAGCGATGCGTACTGGGTTTTTGGCGTAAACGAAAGCACTTACTACTGGGACAATATGGCCTACTGCAGGTTGAAAAATGTTATTTTGACCTACAAAATACCTAAACAAATATTTGGCAGGTCTGGAATTTCCAACGTAGATGTATATTTCTCAGGAAACAACTTAGCCTTGCTCTACGCTGCTCAACGCAACTTCGATCCTGAAATTGCAGCGCCGATGACCTATCCGGCTGTAAAAACTTTTGCCATCGGGGCTAAAGTTACCTTTTAATGACTTTTAAATTCGTAGAAAAGAGAAATTATGAAAAAAACATTTTTTTATCTAATTATATCGGTGGCATTGCTATTAGGACCAATAGCATGTACGAATATTCTTGACCAAAATGCAGTTGATGCGATAAATGAACAGTCCATTTTTATGGACATTAACCTCACCAAAGCCTATTTGGGCAATTGTTATGATTTAATGGACGGGACTGGTGCCACCGGCGAAAATGATGTTGCTTTAGGGTTAAGCAAAGATTTATTGTGTTCTTTGTCTGACGAATCCGTATTGTCATTCAGACCGCAAAATGCGGCTATGTTCAAAGGAAACTTAAGTGGCGATAACCTTGGATATTTAGGCAATAATTTTTATAGTTATTTACGCTGGGGACCTTTGTACACTGACATTAAAAATGTTAATGTACTTCTGGCTCATATTGATGAAGTTCCTGTGACTGATGCTACCGCTTCACTCAAAGATCGAATAAAAGGTGAGGCCTATTTTATCAGGGCATATATTTATATGAAGCTGATGCAGACCCATGGAGGTGTGATTTTGGTTGACAAACCTTTTGCAATGGGTGATGACTACTTAACCATTAAAAGATCGGGTCTTGACAGAACAGTCGCTTTTATATTGGCAGATGCTGATAAGGCCATTGCATTGCTTCCTGAAAAAGACAAAATTGAACAGGGACGCGCTACCAAAGGTGCAGCAGCAGCTTTAAAATCAAGGGTCTTGAGCTGGAGTACCGGTATTTTAATGAATGGTGGTTATGAACTTACTGACTCGCTGATTACTTTCAAGCAAGGTACCCGTACTGATCGCTTAAAGGCTGCAAAACAAATTGCAAAAGAAATCATGGATGGAAAATACGGGCACTATGCCCTTACCGGAACCACCAATGATCCGCCGGCTGTTATGACTGACGAAATCGTTAAGCAATACACCAAAGTCCTTACCGGTATTTTCAATCAAACCGGAACATGGGACGATGAAGTAATCTGGGGGGTCATGTTAAACAAAGCGGCTGGGAAACAAGCAGCACAAAATAAATGGTGGGGACCAAATGGTTATCACAACTGGGGCAACAATGGTCCAACTGAGGAGATTGTCCGTAGATTCGAAATGAAAAATGGGACACCTTTTGTGTGGGATAAATACACTCCGGGAAATATGACTTTAAGAGATTTTACTGCCGCGCAACTGGCTGCTGATCCAGAAAGAAATCCTTATGTTGGACGTGAACCAAGGTTTTATGCATGGGTTCTGTATGATGGTGCTCAATGGCAAACAAGACCACCGGATGGGCTTGCCAGAGATCCGGAAAGCCGTATACAGACAGGATACAATGTGGATGCAAGTGGTAAAACTGTAATAGTTGGCTTAGACACCCCACAGTCAGACATTGAGGGCTGGAACTCGTCTAAAACTGGCTACTTTATGAAGAAATACATGAATGAAACGGTGCAGGGGATGTATTCTTTAAACGAAGACACCTGGATTGAATTCAGGTATGCCGAAGTGATCATGGATTATGCCGAAGCTTGTATCGAACTGGGCGATGTTCAGGAAGGGCTGAATGCCATGAATATGGTACGCAACCGTGCGGGGCTGCCCGACAGGGTGACAACCGATCAGGCACAAGCACGTGACTATTATAGAATTGAGCGTCAGCATGAATTCTTCGGCGAAGGAGATCGTCACTATATGATTCGTAAATGGATGATTGCCCAGGATGTTATTAAAAATGCAAACCACATGGTTATAAAGCATTATCCGGATGGACGGACCTCATGGGCCAATGACAATAGTGCAAAAGTTGATGCCAGAAGCTGGATGAGAGCAGGCTATTGGAATCCGATACCAAAAGTTGAAATCAATAAGGCACCGCAATTGCAGCAAACCCCTGGCTTTTAATGAAAGGGAGTATAACGCATAAGAAGTAGTATTTATTTTTGTACCCGAAGCTCCCCCTTTTTGGAAAGGGAGTTTCGGGTACAATTAAAAATGAAAATAGTAGAATATAATCCCTGGAAATGCTCATGGTTAATTTAAGTCCTTTTACCTCAGAAATATTTAGTGTTGATCTTTAAAATTGCATTATTTTTAAAATTTAAACCGGTTTAGATTTTAAAAATAAAAAAAAAACACATATACTTGTGATCAAATTCGACCGAAGAAATACGTTAGGCTCATGAAGGTTACGATTAAAGATATTGCAAAAGATTTGAAGGTGTCAAAGACAACCGTATCATTTGTTTTGTCTGGTATCGGTTCCTCCAAGGGGATAAGTGACAGTACACAAAAAAGAATATTGGAGTATGTCGAAGAGAATGGATATCAGCCAAATTTGTTGGCAAAAAGTTTATACAGCGGGAAAAGCAACACAATAGGCGTGATTGTTCCTTCTATTGGTGACGTATTTTATGCAGAATTAGTGAAGGAGTTTGAAGTTGAAGCCAAAAAAGGTGGTTATATATTGACAATTTGCAGTTCTGAACGAGATGTTTTGCAGGAGGTAAGAATGATCCGAATGTTAAAAACAAAACAGGTAGATGGTCTGATTATAGCTCCTACGGAATATTGCGCACAAGAATTAAAATCCCTGTTGGAGGAGAATTTCCCTTTCGTATTGGTGGACCGGTATTATCCTGATATTAAGACTAATTATGTTGTGGTTGATGATTTAGAAACAAGTTTTGTTTTAGTGAACAAGTTGATCGCACAGGGGAGAAAAAAGATAGCATTGATTACCAGCGATACTGGTATTACCACAATAACTTTAAGGAATGAAGGATACAAAAAGGCATTAAAGAAGGCCAATGTACCCTTTGATGAAAATTTGTTTTGCGAAGTCAAGCGAAACGATTATGCCAACAACATTGTTGAGGTTTTGGACAATCTTTTGGCTAGAGTCCCGGATGTAGATGGGTTTTATTTTACAACCCACTATTTGGCTCTCGAAACCATATTGTATTTCATAAAGAAAAGTAAAAATATAAGTGAGTATGGGCTTGCATGTATCCATCGAAACCCAATATTTGAGACATTGGCTCCTACGATGTACGTTGCTCGAATACCTCTCGACGAGATGGGTAGTAAAGCTGTGAATATTTTATTAAATGAGATGAATAATAAGACTGAAATAATAGATAAGATTGGTTATGAAATATCGTTATCAAATTCTTTTAATAGCTAAAAATTTTCACAACAAACTAAACCGGTTTAGTTTGTTGAGTTGTCGTGTTGAGAGAATAAAATAATTGGCTAGTCCTTGTTAATTTTTTGATTATTAATAAGATATATTTATAAGTATTGAAAAAATTAATGATATAATAATAAATTACTAACAGATTTTAACAAATTAATAAACTAATGAAGTAGGAGGCAATTTTATGAATGACAAAAGAAATTTTTCCAGACGAAATTTTATTGGCTTGAGCAGTATCGCTGGTGCCGGTCTTGCTCTTTCAAGTAACCCGCTTATTGCACAATCCCTTGTTAAGGAAGAAGCGGCACCTGGGAAGAAGTTTAAAATAGGGATTGTCGGATGTGGTAACCGTAGTAAAACCATTATTGGTGCATTAAACAGTGTGCCGGATATTGAAATCGCTGCTCTGTGTGATATCGTGGAACATAAAATGGGACAACGGGCCACATTGATCAAAGGTGGTCCTAAACCACGTTTTTACACCGATATGCAGGAAATGTTCAAACAGGATGATTTGGTGGCAATAGCAATCATCACTCCTAATTACACGCATAAGGATTATGTCATTGCAGCCCTTGAAGCAGGCAAACACGTGTTCTGCGAAAAACCTATGGCTTTAACTGTTGCCGATTGTAATTTGATGATTGACGCTGTTAAACGGACGAAAAAATCGTTACAAATCGGTACTCAACGTCGGCATTCAGTCGATTATAAGAAGTTGGTAGAAGTTATTCGGACTAAACCTGTAGGAAAAATACTGTATTCTGATTTATTCGATTATCGGGGTGACTGGCGAGTGCCTGACGCTGATGAATATCCCAAGGGAGTAGATTATTGGCGATTGGATCAAAGTAAAAGTGGGGGAGTGGTTTATGAAATGGGAGCCCACATTATCGATGTTAATAACTGGGTATTTGACAGCGAGCCGGTGTCAGTTTCCAGTATTCAGGGCATAAATAATCTTTCGCTTCGCAAAAGAACATCTATGGATCATGCCGGAGTACTCGTACGATATGCCAATGATGCTCTGATGAATTATGGTGGTAATGTTTACAACTATGGAGCATCAGCAGCTGACTGTTTCTTTGGAGTAAGTGGTTCTATTCAAATGGGTAACGGAGCAATTAATATCAAATATGGTAGTGCAAAAGGTGTTCCGCAACAAGGAGAAGTTCCAAAACCCGAAACAATAACTCTTCCTGGAGCAAATCCTGAAGGAGAAGGCGTTATCGACGAATTGAAACATTTCGCCAAAGTATTGGACGGAAAAGAAAAAGCTTATCCAGATGGATATATTGGTCGCCAATCCATTCAAATTTTGGAAGGATCAGTGCGGTCTGCAAGAGAGAGAAGGGTAATCGATGTTAAAGAACTTGGATAAACCTAGTGCTTTTATAAGTGTGATTAAGTAAATCAACCGCGATCTGACACGATTGGGTCGCGGTTGATTCCTTCAGAAAATCAAAACAATATAAACAAATCAAAAGAAGCACAATGAGTTCACAAAATAACTATTCTCGTCGTAATTTCTTTAAAGTTGGTGTGCTAAGCACCGCCAGTATTGGATTATTGGGAATTTCTAATGGAAGAGTATTTGCAAACGCAAATTTGCTGTCTGTCGAAGGGGCAAAACGTTTACCTTATAAAATTGGTATTCGACAGGCAAGCTTGCGTAATCCCAGTGATTCAGGGAAAAATATGGTTGCAAACTTTGACACTTTTAAGGTTGCCCGTAATATTTCAGGTATTATTGGTGTCGAACTTCAGGTGGCCAGTGGAACTCCGAACATGTACGACCTTGATGTAGCACGCAGGTATAAAGCAGAGTCGCATAAGTGGGGACTGGATATTCCAAGTACTGCGGGAATATGGAGCGGCAAGGGAGCATGGAATCAGGATGCTGTGGAAGAGATCACACGCTCTATTAAGGCAACCGAGCTTGTAGGGGCAAGTGTCATGTTGATCGCTTTTTTTGGTAAAAGTGCCCCTGATATGTCTGATGTGGCTTTTTATGATCGTATTGTAAAAATATTAAAAGAGGTTGCCCCACTGGCTAAAGAAGCCGGCATCATTCTGGGTCTTGAAAATTCACTCAGCCCGGCTGATAACAAGAAGCTGGTCGATATGGTTAATGACCCCAATGTAAAGGTGTATTATGACCCTGAAAACATGTATAACTTTGGACATCCGGCAGAAGCCGTTTCGGGAATTAAACTTCTGGGTAAAGAACGAATAGCTGCTGTTCACATAAAAAATAACGGACGACTTATATCTGACAATTGGAGAGTGGACTGGGTTAAAGCATTGCAGGATTTAACAGATATTCAATATGAAGGTTGGTTAACATTTGAAACTGACCATCTGAGCCAGGAAGCGTGTATCACGGAAACAGAAAAAAACATTGAATTTATTAAAAAATATTTTCAACCTCCTGTTGCCTGATGTATTCTGACAGCTCAAGAATTATAGTGGTTATTTAAAAGATTGAGCGAAAAAAAATCTCGTTAACCAGGGAAACTTATTTAGATTGTTCGTTCAGGAGCAGTTTTGGGTGCAAGTATTTACGATAAGAACATTTCATAAGCTAAAACTATATCCTGATGACGGTATATAGAAGGTGTGAAGTTCCTCTTTCTGTATCCTAAAAATATCGATCACAATCGATGGTAGAGAGTCTGCCGAAACTGTAGTCATGCTGATGACCGTTGTGGCATTGAATGCGTTTGCCTCAGCTTTTATCAGTTAAAGGTTCAAAAAATATAATTGAAGTTTATAAAAAACAATTCGACAAACTCAGCTAATTGGAGTTCGTCAGTAACAATATTATAAAATGCAAAAGACCGAAAATTCTACAAATAGTATTAAAACAGATCGCATAACTTTTAAAGAAAAATTTTCTTATGGTCTGGGCGATGTCGGCAATAATCTATTGTTCGATATGGGACAGATCTATCTGCTGAAGTTTTACACCGATTCACTGGGATTACCGGCAGCCATAGCCGGTCTGGTTTTTTTGATTACTAAAATTTGGGATGGCTTTGCAGATATCACTGTAGGAACATGGATTGACAATCGGAAAAAAATCGGGCCCCGCGGCAAATTCAGACCATTTATGCTTTATGCCGCTCTGCCCCTTGCCCTCATTACAATTGTAAGTTTCACCACCCCCGATTTCAGTCTTACCGGTAAGACGATATGGGCTTATTGTACTTATATGGCTTTTGGTACTATTTATAGTATTTTCAATATTCCTTATGGGTCGATGATCCCCGCCATGACACAGGATTCGGTGGAACGCTCGGAGTTAGCCTCATTTCGGTGGGCCGGGGCCAATACCGGATTACTGATAGCTACCGTAGCCTTCATGCCAATTGTCACGGCATTCGATAATATGAAAACAGGTTACATTGTTGCAGCTTCTTTATTTGCATTTTTTGGTCTTTTGCTGCAATTTAGCTGCTATCGTGGTATAAAAGAGCGTTATGTTATTAAAGAACAAAAAAAGGAAAAATCATCAGTTCTTACCAGTTACAAATCATTATTTAAGAACGCTCCCCTTATGGTTTTAAGCCTGGTGAACCTGTTTACTTTCTCGGCTTTTAATGTCAAACTGGCTGTTCAGGTTTATTATTGCCAATACACATTAAATGATATTTCTCTGGTTCCATACATGGGTTTCTTTAGTATTGGATGTGTTTTTATTGGGATCGCGATGGTTCCGTTTATCGTCAAACGTATAGGGAAAAAATCAACCTACATTCTGGGCAGCGCCATCTGGGCATTTGCTGATATTATGGCTTGGTTCTTTGCAAAAAGCCCTGTTCCTTTTATTGCCTTTGCCTGTCTGGCTTTTTTCGGAACCTCTTTTATAAATACTTTAAACTGGGCCCTTGTGTCCGATGCTGTTGAATACGGGGAATGGAAAACCGGCACTAGATCTGAAGGACTGGTGTATTCATTTTTCACTTTTTCGCGCAAGCTGTCTCAGGCGCTTGCAGGTTTTATCCCCGGCCTGGTTTTAGCTGCCGTAGGATATGTACCGAATGCCGTCCAAAGTTTAAAAGCTCTGGATGGAATCAAGGGACTCATGTTTATTTACCCGGCAGCACTGGCAATTGCCACAATCATTGTCATGGGTATTTTCTACAAACTTTCCGATACAAGATATAAGGAAATTATTGTGGAACTTAATCAACGCAAATTGACAGAAACTATATAATAGTCCAATTTAATATAGAAGATATGAAACTTAATATTGTATTTTTCCCCTTGGCCCGTACGACTTACTATATGCCGGACGCCGAAGCCAACTTCAAAAAATCATGCGAATTGTTTGAAGAACTTTTTGGCGATTTCAACAGGCCCCAGGAATTGATAACTTCTCCTCAGATGTTATCTGATTTTGCAGATACGATCACTCAGCCTGATCTGATTATCTATCAATCAACCACCTTTATCGGAGGCGATTTTGTTACGGAGCTGACCCGACGTTTTGACTGCCCGGTAATTATTTGGGCCACAAGAGAACCTTCGATTGATGGCGGACGCCTGAAACTGAATTCTCTGACAGGCGCATTCTCGGCAGGGAATAGCCTCTACAATCAGGGACATCGTTTCCAGTTTATTTTTGGAAATCCAGATGAAGCTGTGGTGAAAAAGAAATTTCAGCAAACGGCCAGCTCACTGGAAATGGTAAAAAAACTAAAGAACCTGGTCATCGGAGTGGTCGGTTCTCAACCAGCCGGGTTCGGGTTTGGAGCGATTGATGAAGCCATGTTGGCCGGGAAATTAGGAATCCGGGTAGTTCGAACTGAAGCATCCGGAATCATGAGAAAAGCCTCATCTTATGCTGCTGCAGATTTTTCAGCTTCAATTACCGAACTGAAAGACCATTCCAGTGGATGGGAAAAGATACCTGAAGAAAACATTCAGAAACACGCCCGCTTACGTAAAGCTTATCAGGATTTTATAGACGACAACAATGTTGCAGTCATTGCTTCCCGTTGCTGGCCTGATTTCTTTGTCGATTATGGCGCCCCGGTCTGTTCGGTGTTGTCCTTGTTAAATGACAGCGGTGTTGCAACCTCCTGCGAAACCGATATGGGTGGCGTGATCAGTATGTTTATCGGGTCAGAACTAACCGGCGACCCAACTTATTTGGGCGATCCTGTTGCTATTGATGAAACCTGTGATGGTATTGTTTTCTGGCATTGCGGGGCAGGAGCAACTTCACTGGCCAGAAAAAAGGAAGGTCCACAACTGGGTGTGCATCCTAACCGTAAGATTGGTCCGACCATGGAGTTTGGTTTAAAAGCCGGAGAAGTCACAGTCCTTCGTCTTGGAAAAGATCAACATGGATTCCGTCTGTTTGTCATGAAGGCAGAAGCGCTGGACGAACCTCAAAAATTTTATGGAACATCAGTAACTGTGCGCCCCGAAGGTGGCAAAGCCGCCGAAAAGGTAGGCCGGTTTATTAAGGACGGATGGGAACCGCACTTTGTGGTAGCTTACGGCGACATCGTTGAAGAATTGCGCTTACTCTGTGACCTTTTAAAGATTGACATTTGGGAATATTAACCCAGACAGAAAGATAAAAACAGAATTTTATGAATTTCAATGAATTGGCAAAATTAAATGACCGGATATTGATCAAAGATGTTCAAGACGGGTCATTTATGCCCTACGGAAAAATAATCACCAGTTACGATTTCTCCGACCTGATCGATTACATGGAGAAAGAAACCGGTGTACCCGACCAGGGGAATATTTACAAGGCCTCTGTTCCGGAACTGGAACAATTTCCGGTCAAAGAAAAGCTGGAGAATGGATTCTATGGTGAAATGCCCATCGAGATTGGGTATTGCAACGGGCAGAATTCGACTCTGAATGGGCTGGAATATCATATTGGAAGTGAGATTAATGTTGCCGTAACTGACCTTGTTCTGATGCTGGGCAAGTTACAGGACGTTTCCAACGACAAATACAAGGCAGAAGATGTTGAAGCCTTTTTCGTAAAGAAAGGAATGGCTATACAGCTCTATGAAACTACCCTGCATTTCAGTCCCTGCAAAACAGATTCGAAAGGATTCAAGTGCATTGTAATTCTCCCACGGGGAACAAATGAGCCTTTGAAAAATAACAAGGCCACCTATGGCGATAAGTTCCTTTTTGCACGGAACAAATGGCTGCTGGCCCATCCGGAGCGGAAACCTCTCATGGAAAAAGGTGCATGGCCGGGAATCACCGGGGAAAACATTGAAATTAAAATATCCTGAGTCGAAAGATAATTTTCAAAATTCAAATATTAAATACAAATAATATTAAAAAACAAAAACAAAATGGAAGATATTGAACTGAAAAAACTGGAAGAGAAAGCAAAGGAGATTCGCAAGATGACCATTGATGAGATTGGATTTCTGGGAGTAGGCCACATTGGCGGGGCATTGTCGGTGGTAGAAGCATTGACAATCCTTTATTATAAATATATGGATATTTCGGTTAGCGACCCAAAGAAAAAGGACCGGGACAAACTGGTCCTTTCCAAAGGACACGCCGGACCGGCGCTTTACTGTATTTTGGCCGACAAAGGTTTTTTCCCAAAAGAATGGCTTCATACTTTAAATGTTGGCGGAACAAATCTGCCCAGCCATTGCGATATGAACAGAACCCCTGGTATTGACATGACTACTGGATCTTTAGGTCAGGGTATTTCATCTGCCATTGGTTTGGCATTGACCAACCGGATCGACAAAATCGACAAAAAAGTATTCCTGATAATTGGCGACGGTGAATCAAACGAAGGCCAAATCTGGGAGGGAGCGATGGCTGCTGCCCATTTCAAACTTAACAACCTGATTGCATTTACCGATTACAACAAAATGCAAATCGACGGCTATGTTCATGACACAATGAACATCGAAGACCTGAATTCAAAATGGGTTTCGTTTGGATGGTTTGTTCAGCGGGTAAATGGTCACAGCATCCAGGAACTGGAAATGGCGATCGACCGGGCAAAAGAAGAAAAATTCAGACCTTCTATGATCATTATGGATACCATAAAGGGAAAAGGGGCATTCTTTGCCGAAGGTAGACTGGATAATCACAACATGAATTTTAATTACGATACAGCTCAGGAAGCCTGCCGCATTTTAGGATAAAGGCTAATATTAATTTTTTTGAGATACTATTAATTAAAAAAATATGAACAATAATAACAGTAAAGAAATGAGGGCTGTTTATGCCCAGACATTGATCGGTCTTGCTGAAACCGATGATCGTATCGTGTTACTCGAAGCCGATCTGATGAAAGCATCAGGAACAACCATATTTAAAAATAAATTTCCCGACAGGGCATTTAATGTCGGAGTTGCTGAGGCTAACATGGTGGGTATCGCCGCTGGCCTTTCTGCCGGTGGTAAAATACCATTTGCAACCTCTTTTGGTTGTTTCGCAACCCGCAGGGCTTACGATCAGTTTTTTATCTCGGGAAACTATGCCCGCCAAAACGTTAAACTTGTTGGTACCGATCCCGGAATCTCATCAGCGTATAACGGCGGAACTCACATGCCATTCGAAGATGCAGGTATAATGAGGAATATTCCTAAACTAATCGTTTTTGAACCCAGTGATCCAGTTTCGCTCGAAAAGCTGATCGTTCAATGTGTTAATCACAAAGGAAGTACCTATATGAGACTTCACCGTAAGGCTGCCAAAGTTCTATATTCTGAGAATGAAGAATTCGAACTAGGAAAAGGAAAAGTGCTGGTTGACGGTACCGATGTTACCCTGATTGCTACTGGTGTTATTATGGTTAATGAAGCGCTTTCAGCACAGGAATTGCTGGAAAAAGAAGGTATTTCTGCTGCAGTAATTGATATGCACACGATTAAACCTATCGATGCTGAACTCGTTTTGAAATATGCCAAAAAAACCGGAGCAATCCTGACCTGCGAAAATCATCAGGTAATCAACGGACTTGGGTCTGCAGTAGCCGAAACTCTTTCAGAAAATTATCCAACCTTGTTAAAACGCATCGGTGTCAACGATGAGTTCGGAGAAGTAGGTACTCAGGATTATCTGCAGGGAAGGTTTCAGCTGACTGCCGAAAATATCGTGAATTTCTCAAAGGAACTTCTGAAAAAGAAAAAAGAGAATTTAATCAAAATTTAAGTTGAAGTTTTCATGAAACGAACGTGCTGCCTGAATTTATTACAAAGAAGGCGGCGCAAAAGTAAAATGAAAATATAATTCGAATGGAATTCTTAGAACTGGAGAGTTCCATTCGAACAATCAAGTAATCAAATAGTAAAAAAGTATTCTCATGAAAATCATAGCAGTGGGAATGAATTACAGGGCTCATATTCGGGAATTGGGCGATCCAATTCCGCAAGAACCTGTCATTTTTATGAAGCCCGGTTCTGCCATCCTGAACAATCATGGAACCTTTAATATTCCTAATTTTTCGAAGGAGATTCATTACGAAGCAGAACTGGTTGTTAAAATTTCCCGTTCGGGAAAATCAGTGGAAAAACAAGCTGCTCGCAACCATTATAATGAAATCACGGTCGGAATCGATTTTACGGCCCGGGACATGCAACGTGCATTACGCGCCAAAGGGAATCCCTGGGAACTTTGTAAAGCTTTTGACCATTCTGCAGCAATCGGTGAGTTTGTCAGTATCGACCAGTTAAAAGACCGGGAGAATATTGAATTTGGACTCCAAATAAATGGAAAAGAGGTGCAACATGGATTCTCATCCGATATGTTGTTCGATTTTGATGAAATTATTGCTTATGTGAGCCGTTTTATCACGCTTAATGAAGGCGATCTTATTTATACTGGCACTCCTTCAGGAATTGGTCCTGTTAACAATGGAGATTTGCTCGAAGGATATTTAGAAGGAATTAAAGTATTGGATATTTCAATACAACGAGTGTAATTTTTAAGAATTAATAAAGCTGAAGGTAGGTAGATTACAAATACATACCTTTTTAAATAAATATTTTATGAAAAAGATTATTATTGGCTGCACACGTGCAGGTTTGACTTTGAAAAAAGAATTGATTACTTATTTGGAAAACAAAGGTTTTCAGGTTGATGATGTGGGTATGAAGGAAGATGGTGAATTTGTTCCCTATCACAAATCGGCTGCTGCTGTGGCAAAAGGCGTATCTGAAAAAAAATATGAAAGAGGCATCGCCATTTGTGGAACCGGAGCTGGCAGTGTGATTACCGCCGCCAAATTTAAAGGGGTATTCCCGGTTCATGTAACCAACACCTATATGGCTGAAAAGGCTGCTGCTATCAATAATTGCAACGTGCTGGTATTCGGTGAATGGCTGACCCCGCCTCAACATGCCTTCCAGATGGTTGATGCCTGGTTGAACACCGAATTTACTGCCGGACAAGCTGACGACTGGAAAATATTCCTGAAAAACTGCGTCAGCGAAATCGAAGGTATCGAAGGTGAAAATTTTAAATAACCTGTAGTCATTTAAGTGAATACAGCAATATTTTAATTGTTGTTGAGTGAATTAATATTAAAAATAACTATATACAATAGAAATGACTGATAATGAATTGATTATCAAAGATCTTGTTGATCGTGCACGCATTGCACAGGCACAAATAGAAAATTATACACAAGAGCAAATTGATAATGTTTGCCGGTCGGTGGCTTGGCAGACTTATTGCGACGAAAATATTAAGGTATGTGCTGAGTCGGCAGTCGAAGAGACCGGCATGGGAAATGTGCCCGACAAACTGATGAAGCATAAGAATAAAGTTCTCGGTTCATTACTTGAATCACTGAAAGGAAAAACGGTAGGATTGATAGAAGAGAATGCAAAACTCGGTATCCGCAAATATGCCAAACCAGTTGGGGTTGTTGGAGCACTTTC
The DNA here is from genome assembly GCA_963676535.2 of Prolixibacteraceae bacterium. GTDB lineage: Bacteria > Bacteroidota > Bacteroidia > Bacteroidales > Prolixibacteraceae > Aquipluma. The sequence continues at coordinate 24,408 of CAXXKQ010000038.1, forward strand.
GCCGGTAACAAATCCCACGGCTACTCCTGCCAGCAATGCCATTGCAATTTTAAAAGGTCGTAATGCCATGATTTTGGCACCGCATCCGCACGCCAAGAAATCGGCTAAAGTTGTTTGTGATTTCATGCGTGCCGGGTTACGTGCGGTGGGTGCACCCGAAGATTTGATCCAGTTTGTGGCAGAACCATCGCTGGAACTCAGCCAGGAGCTTATGCGCCAAGTTGATTTGGTACTGGCAACCGGAGGTCCCGGAGTTGTTAAAGCAGCGTATTCGAGCGGAAAGCCGGCTTATGGTGTTGGCGCCGGAAATGCTGTTGCTATCGTGGCTGAAGATGCAGATATTAAGGATGCTGCACAAAAATTATATTTCAGTAAAGCATTTGACAATGCAACATCCTGTTCATCAGAAAATTCAGCAATTGTTGAGGATAGCATATACACCGTATTTATGAATCAGCTTCGTGCCGAAGGTGCATACATTTGCTCGGCAAAAGAAAGAGACATCCTGGAAAAAACGATATGGGTACCAAATAAGAAAGGTGACCTCGCTATCAACGGTGCAATTGTAGCTGCTTCAGCTGCCAAAATTGCTTCCATGGCCGGAATTAGTATTCCTGAAGGGACACGTGCCCTTGTTGTGGAATGTGATGATGTTCATGCCGACTCACGCTGGCGTGGTGAAAAACTTTCGCCTGTATTGGTGGTATGGAGATACAAAGGCTTTGACCATGCACTCGAGATTGTTAAAACATTGACCGATTACGCTGGAACAGGGCATTCTTCAGGTATCCATACATTTAATGCCGGTTACATTGAAAGACTTGCACTCGCTCAGAAAAGTAGCCGTATTATGGTGCGTCAGCCGATGGCGCCGGCTAATGGTGGTAACTTTTTCAACGGGATGCCTTCAACGGTTTCTTTGGGCTGCGGAACATGGGCTGGCAACAGTACTACAGAGAACATTCATTGGAAACACTTTATCAATGTAACCTGGGTTTCAGAACCATTTGAACCTGCCCGCCCGAAAGATGGCGAGGTATGGGGACCTTTCTGGGAAAAATTCGGGAAATAAGAGGTAGCACAGATTTGTGCGGATTTGAATCGTTTATTTAATTAGAGTTATCTTATGAAGTTATATGAATATCAGGCCAAAGACCTGTTTGCGAAGGCGGGAATTCCTGTTCCGGTAAGTCGCTTGATTGAAAATGCAGGAGAGTTGGATGCAGCAATAGCTGTGTCCGGCCTGCCCTGTGTGTTGAAAGCTCAGGTATTGCGCGGTGGACGTGGCAAAGCCGGGCTGATTCAGTTTGCCAGGACAGAAGAAGAATGCAGGGAAAAAACAAAAGCTCTTTTTGAAGGGCCGCACAATGTTCGTAAAATTCTCGTTGAGCAGGCTCTGAATATAAAAAAAGAAATATATCTGGCTATTACTGTTGATCCGGTGTCAGGAAAAGCATTGATCATGGGATCGGCTGAAGGTGGCGTGGATATTGAAGAGCTGGCTGTTAATTCTCCGGAAAAGATTGTTCGGCAATATGTGGATATTAAACAGGGTATCCTGCCGTATCAATTACGCAGTGTCATGTTTGGACTGGGCCTTGAGGGAGATGTCTTTAAACAGGGAATGAAGTTGCTGAAGGCTTTGTTTGAAACTTTCCAGACAAAAGGCGCTGAACTGGCCGAGATCAATCCGCTTATTTTGACCACCGATGGCAAATTGGTTGCAGCCGACGGCAAGTTAAGTATTGATGACAGCGTTGCCACCGAACAGGAAGGAATAACACGTACCCGGGATCAATTTGATAATGACATTGAATTTGAAGCTGCTGAAGCAGGCTTTCCTTATTTGACGTTTGACGGCGACATCGGACTACTCTGCGCCGGCGCCGGCTTGACCAACACCGTATATGACCTCATTATCGATTATGGGGGCACAGTTTCAAATTATCTGGAGTTCGGCGGACCGAACTACCGACGTGCAGTTGAAGCTATGGAATTTACCCTGCGCGGTAACCCCAAAGTAATTCTGGTTGTTACGTTCGGAACGATTGCCCGTGCTGACGTGATGGCGCAGGGACTTGCCGACGCGATTGAAAAACTCAAACCGTCTGTTCCGATTGTGACAGCTATTCGCGGTACCAACGAAGAAGAGGCCTCAAAGATTCTTAGAAGTCTGGGACTGGAACCATTGAGCAACACAGAAGAAGCAGTAAAAAAAGCTATCGAACTGTGCAGCAAAGTTGGTTAACCACGAAGGAACGTATAAATGTAAAATGTAAACGAGATAAGGAATATGAGCGTATTTATCGATAAGGAAACCCGTGTATTGGTTCAGGGAATCACAGGGAGCGAAGGGAGCTACTGGACCCGGCACATGATTGATTTGGGAACAAATGTTGTTGCCGGAGTGACTCCAAACAAAGGAGGTCAGGAGATTGAAGGGGTTAAAGTTTACAATACGGTTCAACAGGCCGTTACCGCATCAAAGGCAGATGCGGCTGTGCTTTTTGTACCTCCAAAATTTGCATACGATGCAATTTTTGAGACACTGGATGCAGGTATCCGCAAGATTGTTGTTACTGCAGAAGGCATTCCTTTGCATGAGGCCATGGAAGTGCGCGCAGCAGCAAAGGCACTCGGAGCCACTGTAATCGGCGGCAATACAACAGGGGTAATTACTCCCGGAGTTGCGATGATGGGATTTTTACCTTATTGGATCGACCGGGTTTATAAGCCGGGCAGAGTGGGCGTTATGACCCGCAGCGGATCATTGACCAATGAGGCAACCGCGATGATGGTAGAAGCCGGCTATGGCGTTTCTTCTCTGATCGGGATAGGTGGCGACGCCGTTCCGTTCACCCGGTTTGCCGAGATGCTGCCAGCATTTGAAGCCGATCCGGATACCGATGCGGTACTGATTATCGGCGAGTTGGGTGGAACCATGGAAGAAGAAGTAGCTGCTGCCATACAAAACGGCGTATTTACAAAACCGTTGGTTGCATTCATTGCCGGACGCAATGCCCCCGTCGGGAAAAAGATGGGACATGCCGGTGCGATTATTTCCGGAGGAAAAGGGACTGTTGCAGGTAAAGCATCGGCTCTGCGTGCAGCAGGCGCTTTAGTGGCCGACAAACCCAGTCAGATCGGAGAGCTTTTCAGAACAGTATTCCGCCAAAAGAAATAACCTTCCCCATACAGATTGCAGAAGATGAAACTGAAATCATTACAAACGAAACTTTTATCATTTGCCTTGGCGATAGGCGTTTTCTTTGCTATTTACTTGGCCCCTTTACCGGAGCAGATACTGAATAATGGACATACAATCGCCCTGAATTTTGAAGGGAAAACGGTTCTGGCAACCCTCGCGTTTGCAGTAATACTCTGGATAACTGAAGTTATCCCTTTCCCGGTGACGGGATTGTATGCGCTGGTGGTACTTGTTTTAACTAAGGTCGTTACCTTAAAGCAAGTAGTTCAGGATAGTTTTGGCGATCCGATCATCCTGTTTTTTATCGGAGTATTAATCTTTTCAGCAGCATTTTCTGATACAATACTTCTTCGCCGCCTGACGACCATTATGCGTTATCGTCTGGGGCATAAACCGAAGCTATTGGTGCTGGCAATTTTGACAATGGGAATGTTGCTTTCCGGCGGAATGGTTGAAATGGCGGTGGCTGCCATCATGTTGCCAATCGGTATGTCTATTCTCAAAGATGCCAAAATTGAGCCGCTAAAGAGCAATTTTGGCCGTGCACTAATGATTGCTTGTGCATGGGGCCCTGCTACCGGCGGAATTTGTACTCCCGTTGGTTCCGGTACAAACCCTTTGACGATTGGGTTTATGCATGACCTTGCAGGAATAAACTTTACCTTTCTAGATTGGATGGCATTTGGATATCCCGCAGCATTTATGATGCTGCCTTTTGCCTGGCTGATTCTGATAAAAATATTTCCTTTCGAAGAGGTTGATCTGAAAATCACAAAAGAAGATTTTCACGAACGGCTTCGCCTGATTGGTCCTGTAAACCAAAAAGAAGTTTTTTTGGTGGTTATTTTCGTATTCACCATGATCATGTGGATCACAGCGCCATGGATCGAAAAATGGAGCGGTGGGAGCATATCTTATCTAAGCATCTCGTTTATTGCTATTGCATCTTCCTGTCTGCTGTTCCTGCCTGGTATAGAAGTTATGACTTGGAAAAAGGCAGAAAGTTCAATTTCATGGGGCAGTGTGATTCTGATCGCCACAGGACTGGCATTGGGAATGGCGCTTTACAAAACTGGTGGTGCGGAATGGCTGGCATGGATCATGTTTAGCAAAATAGGAGCATTACATCCTATTGGAAAAGTTTTTGCCATAATTATGGGAGTTTCATTGATCAAGGTGCTGTTTTCAAGTAATACAGTTAGCGGGATAATCATGGTTCCTTTAGTGATTGCGTTGGCAAAAACACTTGGAATTGAACCGATATTACTGGCTATTCCGGCCGGGATTACCTCCTCGCTGGCATTTATTCTGGTAACCTCGACACCAACAAACGTTATTCCGTACACCTCAGGTTATTTCACCATCAAAGATATGGCGAAGGCAGGGATATGGATGACTCTGGCGTCATCGGTCAGTATAACCATCTCGATTGCGGTGGTCGGAAAACTACTCGGCATGGTGAATTGGTAACCTGTGCTTATCATTGATGGTATTAAGAAGATAACCAGGAGGATGTATTGACGAAAAATTAGGTTTCATTGAAAAAATAGTTGTACGTGAGATGACAAAAAGTAAAATCTAAAAAGAAGGATAATTTATGCCACTATTACTTGTATTATTCCTTGTAGGCATTGTTGTTTTTATAACACACATGCTGGAAGCTATTACAGGCTTTGGCTGTACCGTTCTGGCTTTTCCCTTTGTCATAGTTCTGATGGGAGATATTGAACAGGCTAAGATTATCCTTTCCATTTTAGCATGGTTACTTGCAGCTTATTTCGCTATTACCAAATTCAAAAAAATCAATTGGAAACAATTTGGGGTCATTGCCCTGCTGGCAGGATTAGGAATGCCTATCGGAATGATGCTGTTCAAACTATTTGATCCGGTAATCCTAAAAAAAATGCTGGGAATATTCATTGTGCTATCTGCTGGCGGGCAATTAATAAACCTATTCGTCCAAAGCAGTAAACTCAGGACTCTTCCTGCCTTTTTTAGTTACAACTATTTATTCTTAGGCGGAATTGTACATGGCGCTTTTGCTGTCGGAGGTCCGCTTATTGTCCTGTACTCAGCAAAAAAAGTTCCGGACAAAGGTCAGTTCCGGGCTACCATGACTCTTTTGTGGGCCACATTAAATACCATATTGATCGGGCAGTATTTCATTGAGAAAAAACTGACAGAACAAGTGGGGCATGATCTTTTATTTCTGCTGCCTTTCTTGATTGGTGGTATTGTTTTTGGTGAGATAATCCATTCAAAAGTTAGTGAAAGCCTGTTCAGGAAAATCATTTTTGGCTCTTTGCTTTTGATTGGATTTGTAATGACCGTCAGCGGCTAATTGAATGGGCCGGAAAGGGTGATGATGGCGAAAATGATAATTCCTGTTTCCGGAATCAATCAATGAATTACGTCATTTAAATTGAAACACAACTAGTTGAAATTATAAATATATCGAGAAGTAGATTTTTTTTAATGAGGTGAATTAAGCATTTAAAAACTAATTGATATCCCATTTTAAACTATGGAGAGAAGGAAATTTATACAAAACTCGATGTTGGCGACTGCAGGTATTGGCATGGTAAGTGTATTTCCGAGCTGTGCCAGTGGAGTAACGAAAAAAATAGACCCTTCGGATAAAATTAAGGTAGCGCTCATCGGTGCACGAAATCAGGGATGGACTAATCTGGATAAATTTATTCGATTTCCTAACGTTGAGTGTATTGCCATTTGCGATGTGGATGACAAATGGCTGAATCAGCGTGCAGCAGATGTCGAAAAAATTACCGGGAAAAAACCTCCTTTCCTTTACAAGGACTGGAGAAAAGTAATTGAGAACAAAGATGTGGATGCAGTAATCGTTGGGACTCCCGACCACTGGCATTGTTTAATAACTGTTGGCGCACTGGAAGCCGGGAAAGATGTGTACTGTGAAAAACCATTGGGCAATTCGATTGCGGAATGCGAAGTAATGGTCAAAGCAGCCCGCAAACATAACCGGATCGTTCAGGTTGGACAATGGCAGCGAAGCGATCCCCACTGGCACGATGCCATGGCTTTTATACACAGCGGAAAATTAGGCCATATTCGTTCAGTAAAAACCTGGGCTTCTGCGGTAAACCAGGGACCTTTCCCTGTGCAGCCTGATTCACAGGTTCCTAATGGAGTCGATTACGAGATGTGGTTAGGTCCTGCCCCGCATCGTCAGTTTAATGCCCTGCGGTTTCATCATGAATGGCGCTTTTTCTGGGATTATGGAAGTGGACTGGCATCCGACTGGGGAGTTCATTTACTTGATTTTGCACTGGAAGGGATGAAAGCTGGCCTGCCCAAAGAACTGTACGCTTCAGGAGGCAAATTCGCTTATCCTGACGATGCTGTGCAAACTCCTGATACTTTAACGGCAACGTTGAAATATGACAGGTTTAACATTATCTGGGATCACGCCACCGGCATTTCGAGTGGATTATTTAATAGAAGTTTTGGTGTGGCTTATGTCGGAGAAAACGGTATCCTGGTGGTTGACCGTGGCGGATGGGAAGTTATTCCCCAGGTTGGCCTGGATAAGAAACCACGGATGGAACCCGTTCCATTAAAAAAAGCAGGTTACTCTTTTGAAGGAGAAAAATTGTCAGAGTTTGGCATAAAAGCCCATGTTCACAATTTTCTGGATTGTATCGTTTCACGGAAATTACCAAATGCAGATATTGAACTGGGTTCCAAAGTTGCAAAACTGGGACAATGCATTAACATATCGCACAGGATTGAAAAACCGGTCCACTGGGACGATGAGAAGAAGCAGTTTGCCGAAGCAGAAGCAAACACGTTGGTTCTTCCAAAATACAGCACTCCGTGGAGTTTTCCACAGTATTAATTAAAGCTGAAAAAAGGAATAAATAATACAACCTATCAATAACTAAATTAAACAAGGAGGTAACATTATGAGTGACAAAAGGAATTTTTCGAGGCGGAATTTTATTGGGATGAGTGGAGCCGCAGGCGTTGGTCTGGCCTTGTCCAGCAATCCGCTGGTAGCGCAAACCATCGGTACGGAAGTATCAGAACCGGGCAAGAAGTATAAAATGGGGGTTGTCGGTTGCGGTGCCCGGAGTACGACCATTATTGGCGCATTAAACAGTGTTCCTGAGATTGAAATCGCTGCTTTGTGTGATATCGTGGAGCATAAAATGGGAGAGAGGGCCACATTAATTAAAAATGGTCCAAAGCCACGTTTTTATACCGATTATCAGGAAATGCTCAAACAGGCAGATTTGGATGCAATAGCAGTGATTACTCCAAATTACACGCATAAGGATCTTGTTATTGCAGCACTTGAAGCCGGTAAGCATGTATTCTGCGAGAAACCGATGGCCATAACAGTGGCAGACTGTAATGAGATGATTGGCGCAGTTCAGCGGACCCACAAAGCTTTGCAGATTGGTACTCAACGTCGGCATTCGAACGGCTACAAGCTGTTGGTTGAGACGATCCGGACCAAGATCGATGGGCCGATCCTGCATTCTGATTTATTTGATTATCGGGGAGACTGGCGTGTACCGGCAGAAGATGAATATCCCAAGGGAGTTGGTTACTGGAGATTGGATCAAAGTAAGAGCGGGGGAGTGGTTTATGAAATGGGCGCCCATATTATCGATGTTAATAACTGGGTATTCGACAGTGAGCCGATATCTGTATCGAGCCTTCAGGGAGTAAATGACCTTTCACTTCGCAAAAGAGATTCGATGGATCATGGTGGCGTACTGGTGCGTTATGCCAATGGAGCCCTGATGAATTACGGTGGCAATGTATACAACTATGGAGCCTCAGCGGCTGATACTTTCTTTGGCGTAAATGGATCAGTTCAAATGGGTCAGGGAAAGATTTCGATCAACTACGGTTACCCCAAAGGGTTTACCAATCCGGTTGAAATTCCGAAACCCGAAACGATATCCATTCCCGGAGGCGATGGTGTTGTTGACGAATTAAAACATTTTGCCAAGGTTCTGGACGGCAAGGCGAAAGCTTATCCTGACGGATATATCGGACGTCAGTCCATTCAAATTCTGGAAGGTTCAGTCCGGTCTGCCAAAGAAAGACGCGAAATCGATGTCAAAGACTTGGGCTAGTTCAGAAAATATATTTTTAAATTCAGAAATATAAATAAACATAGTAATTATGACAAAACGTAAGTTTACCGGAAGAGCATTATTGAAAAGTTTAGCACTTCCGCTTATTTTGACTACACAAATCAGCATGCCCTGGAATGCAACAAGTCCGGCGCCGGCAGAAAAAGGCTTTACGAACTTATTTGATGGTAAAAGTCTTTCGGGCTGGCATACCAATGCCCAGAAAATTGGTCACGGAACCGGAGGTCACTGGCAGGTAGAGAATGGGGTAATAACCGGGGAACAAGATCCTCCTGGATCAGGAAACGGAGGAATCCTGATGACCGATAAAAAGTATGGTGATTTTGAGCTTACAGCAGATTTGTCGCCCGATTGGGGTGTCGATAGTGGTATTTTTCTTCGTACCAACGAACAGGGCGAATGTTTCCAGGTTTATGTTGACTACCATGACAATGGATTTGTTGGTTCTGTTTCTACAGAAAGAGCCGGGAAACCCCGCATGATAAACCGTCCGTTCTATATCGATGGCATTAAAGATGCCAATGGGAAGCTGACCGGATTCGACACCAAACCGGATAAACGGGGAGCCGTTTCCTGGGGACCGGATTATCTAAAATACAATTGTACTCCGGAAGAGTGGAAGAAAGCGTGGAAAGTTGGTGAATGGAATACCCTTCGCATTGTATGTGTAGGAAAGTATCCGAAGATCACTACCTGGATCAATGGCGTTAAGATTGCCGAGTTTGATAGTGAGACTTCCAAGAATCCGGAAAATAAGAAGGAAGAATTATTCAAAGCTTTCGGAAGAGAAGGGGCTATCGGTTTGCAGGTGCATGGTGGAAAAGGTTGGCCTGCAGGCGCCAAATGCCGGTGGAAAAATATTCGTGTAAAAGAATTATAAGCGAATTTGAACCCTGCACCGCTAAGGTGAAAGATTCATTAAGAATTCTTCGAAAAGAAGATTCTTAATGAATCTGGTTTTAACATCAAAATTAACGGTAATACCCAATCAACTAAAAATGAGAACTATTCTATTTATATTATTTGCAGGATGCAGTTTGCTCGTACAGGGACAAACCAAAAAGGAATACCCACAACCTACACCGATGACCCATGAGATGTCGGAATTCTGGACACCTCAGCCCAAAGTTGTAACCCCCGGAAAAACGGTTTCTAATGAAATACTTGTTATGCCACCTTCGGATGCAATCGTTTTATTTGACGGAACCAGCCTGGCTCAATGGGAAGGAGCTCCCAACAAAAATGTATTGGTACAAGGGAAAGATATGTCTAAGTTCAAAAGTTCAGAAGGCGGCGCAGCCAAATGGAATATAAAGGACGGAACTCTTGTTGTCAATAAAGAGACCGGAGACATTCAAACCAAACAAACTTTTGGCGATTTTCAATTGCATATTGAATGGCGTATTCCTGAAGGTATTCAGGGGGAAGGTCAGTTAAGAGGCAATAGTGGAATCTTTCTGCAAGGTGTTTACGAGTTGCAGGTACTGGATTCTTACAATAATGAGACTTACGCAAACGGCGTTGCCGGCAGTATTTACAAGCAAACGCCTCCGCTGGCCAATGCCATGAGAAAACCCGGAGAATGGAATACCTATGACGTTATATATACCGCTCCTACTTTTCGCGAAGACGGATCATATCGTACAAAGCCAATTGTAAGCGTAATACATAACGGGATACTGGTACAGAATAATACAACCATTCTGGGTACGACTCCATATATCGGATTTCCCCAGGTGGTTCGTCATGGCAAGGGGCCAATCCGCCTGCAGGCTCACGGCGATGAAAGTGCGCCGATAAGTTTCCGCAATATCTGGATTCGGGAATTATAGGTTGGTGAAATGAGCTGAGAGAAAAAATATTTCACACAAAAGAATGATTTTTCGGGAGCAATTCATGCGTTGTCAAGCTAAATAGGATTCGCTGCAAAATACAAAAATTGCTGAACCTTGAATTAACAAAGCAGACACCTGAAGAATCGGGAGATATTTATTAGTTAAATTAAAATACATGAAAAATTTGAAAGAAAGAATAATTGCCCTTGCCTGTGATCATGCCGGGTACGATAAAAAACAGACACTAATTCGTTATTTTGAAGAAAAAGGAATTCCATATAAAGACTTTGGTTGCTTTTCGGATCAAAGTTGCGATTATCCTGATTTTGCCCATCCCATTGCTGACGCTATTGATAAGGGCGAATTTGAGTGTGGCGTTACCTTTTGTGGTAGTGGCCAGGGAATCAGCATAACAGCAAACAAACATCGGAACGTCCGTTCAGCCTTGTGTTGGATTCCGCAAATTGCCATTTTGGGAAGACAACATAACGATGCCAATATCTGTGCAATTCCGGCCCGGTTTGTTGAGGACAATGAAGTTATTGCCATTGTTGATGCTTTTCTGAATACTGAATTTGAAGGTGGACGGCATGCCCTCCGGGTTGCAAAAATACCTTTGAAATAATAGTATTTAAAGGGGTTTTTTCGGCTTTTAAATTCGGGTTAAAAAATAAGAACCAGAAGTGAAAGGCAGGCTTGCCGGTGAATAGGTAGTATTGAGAGTCAAACTGAAATAATAGAAACTAAACACAACTATGAAACGACGAATGTTTATACAGTATGGTAGCTTGGCTACTTTAGGCATGATAACTGCTCCCTCACTGGCAGGTTCTTTCAACTTCGGTGAGCCTGATCCAAAATCCGTTAAAAAAGTTCATTTAATTTTTAAAACTCATCTCGACGTCGGTTTTACAAACCTTGCTGAAAATGTTATCAAAATCTATATGGAAGAGTTTATTCCAAAAGCTCTTTCACTTTCCGAAAATCTTCGGCAAACGAATCAAACCGACCGCTATATCTGGACGACAGGTTCATGGCTAATTAATGAATTTCTGGAGAATGCAGATCCATCGATGCGCAGACGTATGGAAAATGCAATTGAAAAAGGAGATATAACCTGGCATGGTTTACCATTTACAACTCATTCAGAGTTAGCTCATCCCTCTTTATTTGATTTGGGAATTCAGATCTCAAAAAATCTGGATCAGCGGTTTGGGAAAAAAACCATTTCAGCTAAAATGACCGATGTGCCAGGACATACCAGGGGGATTGTCCCAATTTTATTTAAAAATGATATTGAATTTCTGCACATTGGTGTCAATTCTGCAAGTACTCCGCCCAATGTGCCTCCGCTATTTGTTTGGAAGTCGCCAGAAGGCGCAGAGATCGTTGTTATGTACCAAAAATCTTATGGTAGTCAGATGATCCTGCCTGGCGGTGAAACTGCCGTTGAAATATTTTTTACAAGCGATAATCACGGGCCGCATCAGCCGGAACAGATTGCTAAAAAATACGAAAGTTTACGAACCCAGTTCCCCAATGCTGAGATTGTGGCCTCAACATTCAACAATATTGCGGCCGAGCTTCGTTCCATGCGGGCCCAGTTACCCGTTGTAAGTCAGGAATTGGGCGACACCTGGATTTATGGTGTTGGCAGCGATCCATATAAAATTGCAAGGCTCAGGGAGTTGGCGAGATTGCGGGAAAAGTGGATCGAAGATAAAACCCTCCAATTCGGAGCTCGGGAAGATCTTGCATTTGGCATTCCACTGTTGATGATTGCAGAACATACCTGGGGCCTCGATGTGAAAAAGTATCTTAAGGATTGGGATATTTATGCGCCGCAGGATTTTAATGCTGCTCGGTCGAAGCCGAACTTTAAATTAATGGAGCAGTCCTGGAATGAAAAACGACAATATATTATTAATGCCATCAGTAAACTTCCGAACGACAAGGCTTCTGAAGCCAACGAAAAATTACAAAGCCTAAAGCCGATTCCGGTAGAAAAAACGCATTACACCAAAGTAAAAAATCTGGATCAGAAAATAAATACTCCATTTTTTGAACTGAAAATTGATCCGAAAACCGGAGCTATTGTAAAACTTAAAGACAAATCTTCCGGTGTTGATTGGGCAAATGAGCAGAAGCCGCTGTGCCTTTTTTCATATCAAACCTATTCAAAAGAAGATTACGACAAGTATCATGATCAGTATCTTGCCAAAAAGATGGCATGGGCATTTAACGATTTTGGAAAACCAGGGCAGGAAGTTGGTCATGCCATTTCCAAAATATGGATGCCTCTGTTGAAAGGAGTATATAGCCGGAAAGACAATGAGGGACAACGTATTTTAATCGAAATAGAAATAAAGGATGAAAACGGTAGTGCTGTTGGCGGAAGCCCAAGGGATATTTCGGTAGAATTGTTTTTCCCGAACAAAAATAAAGAACTTCAGGCAACCCTTCAATGGTTTAACAAACCGGCTTACCGTCTTCCCGAGGCATCGTGGTTTTCATTTGTTCCCCCGGTAAACAAAGGTTCTTGGGTTATCAACAAAATGGGGCAATCGGTCGACTTCAGAGATGTGGTAACAGACGGAAACCGAAAATTACATGCAGTGCTGGATGGTGTTCGACTCGAAAATAGCTCCAATAATTGCGCCATCGAATCGTTGGATGCCCCGTTAGTTGCTCCGGGAGAGCAGAACCTTCTCAATTTTGACAACCGTCTGCCGGAAGTAAGCGAGGGCGTTCATTTTTGCCTTCACAACAATTTGTGGGGAACCAATTTCGTCATGTGGTTCGAGGACGACATGAAGTACAGGTTTGTACTAAAAGTTTAACTGAATCAGAATTAAATCAGTCAGCTAAAATTTTTCAAGATATGACTGGTGTCGTGTCAACATTAAACTGTCCAGATCAAGTCCGGAATGACACAACATCAATAGTTCGTTGTCATAAAATGATAAAAAAGCCAGCTTGTTAATTCCAGATATTTTAGTTGACTTGATTATTTATTCACGATCATCAGAGAACAGAATCTATCTTGTGGTTTTATACCCGGGAATTTACCTTCGACGGATCAACAGTGCAGCGGTAAATCTTCGCATTCAAGCCATGATTATGTAGACTGTTTTTGTTTCTCAGTATCACCATTTTTATCCAACGGTGAATGTCGCACATCAGTGCTGTTACCATAAAATATAAATTAAATTCTGGTGGAATTAACGAATTGCACACCAGTTCAATGATGAAATAATTAACCATCAATTCCGAATGAAAAAAAAGATCAGGCAAAACATTAAGGCTGTAATTACCAGCAGTCTTTTTCTTGTGGTTCTGTGCCCATTCACCGTTTTTGCACAGGTAGCTGGTGAAATACAAAAACAACAGTCATTGTCAGATTCATTAAAAAGGTTTATCCTGACTCCACCAGCGTCCGAAACCCCGCGTATTAACGGACCTAAGGTGTTTGGCGTACGTCCGGGCTCACCTTTCCTTTACACCATCCCGGCAACAGGACGGCGTCCTATGACATTTTCGGCCGATCAATTACCTTCAGGATTGAAGCTTGACAAAAAAAACGGACGCATTACCGGGGTGTTAAATACGAAAGGTGAATATCAGATTACTCTTCATGCTAAAAATTCGCTGGGAAAAGCAGAACGCAAATTCCGGATTGTGGTTGGAGACAATATTGCGCTTACACCGCCCATGGGATGGAATAGTTGGAACGCATTTGGAAAAACTGTTGATCAGAAAAAAGTTCAGGCAGCCGCAGATGCGTTAGTGAAAACAGGTCTCACCGAACACGGATGGAGTTATGTCATTATTGATGGTGGTTGGTCAGTTAACCGGCTGGCTACCGATCCGCTTCAAAGCGGACAGCCTTATGATTCGCTTGGACGAATAAACCCCAATCGTAAATTTCCTGATATGAAAGGATTAGGAAAGTATATTCACAGCAAAGGCCTGAAATTCGGGATTCACACTTCTCCCGGACCAGAGACTTGTGCCAGTGGCTGGACCGCTTGTTACGGTCATGAACGCCAAAATGCGGAACGGTTTGCCGATTGGGGCGTTGATTACATCAAATACGACTGGTGTTCCTATACAAGTATAGCAAAGGATAACAGTATGGCCGAGTTGCAAAAGCCATTCTTGCTGATGAGGGGAATATTGGATGGAATACATCGTGATATTGTTTTCAGTATTAACCCGGGGCCACAAGGGAGAAAGAGTGATCCCTGGAAATGGGGAAAAGATGTGGGAGCCAATATGTGGAGGACCACCGGCGATATCAATGATAAGTGGTCGAGCGTGTCCCGGATCGGTTTTAGTCAGCATTATTCGGAATATGCAGGGCCGGGACACTGGAATGATCCTGATATGTTGGTTATTGGAACAGTTGGCTGGGACAAGGGATTACGCCCAACTGTACTTACTCCTGATGAACAATACACCCACGTCAGTCTCTGGTGCCTTTTGTCGGCGCCGCTTATGGTTGGTTGCGACCTTACCAAACTGGATGACTTTACTATCAGCCTGCTCACCAATGACGAAGTTCTGGATATTGACCAGGATATTCTGGGAAAACAAGCTACCTTAGTTTCTGAAACAGGAGATTTGGTTGTTTATTCGAAACCGCTGGAAGATGGGGCAGTTGCCGTTGGACTGTTTAATAAAGGTACAGCGAATGCTGTTGTTACGGCAAACTGGGCCGATCTTAAAATTTCGGGGAAACAAACCGTGCGCGATTTGTGGCGCCAAAAAGATTTAGGTGTTTTCGATAATAAATATGTAACTGAAGTTGCTCCTCACGGGGTCGTATTGGTGAAGATAAAGCCTTAATTGAAATCTTTTCCAATGAAGAATTGTAAGCGAAAAAATTTAATAATGAGAGCATTAAATGAAATAATTTCTCAATTTCCGGATATTGAAAGCAGCAGCTTCAAAAAACCAGGGGAACGGTCATTCAATGTGATTTTGTTTTTGGTGATCATATTTTCGTTCACTTCCCAATATACATTTTGCCAGAATACAAAGGAAGAATTAAATTCAACATTTACATGGTTTCGAAATAATCCGCCCAAAAGTGACGGATCAAATTTTCAATCCAGAAGAGAAAAAACGACGCTGCTTGACAAGTATGGATGGCAATTGAGCAATGATACCTGGACGCTTTACCGCTCTTGCTGGCCGGGCGATCCGGCAAAGTTGTCAGATTTGGAAAACTCAAATCCAATTCTGGGTTATCTGCGGCAAACTGTTGATAAATCAGTCGACGAAATCAAAAATACCCGGATTACACAGGGGGTCATCATTTGGAAATTATACAACATGGGATATGTAATTAAAACCAAGGATGCTTGTTTTGCCATAGATCTTGTTCAGCCCGACTCCAAAAGATTAGTCGAAATTCTTGATTTTGCAATCGTTTCCCACGCTCATGCTGACCATTTTGATAAGGATTTTGTAAAGGCCATGGTCGAGCGCGGAAAGACGGTTTACTCTCCTTTTTATGAGCAGGGAACAGTGATAAAGTCAACCGGCGAATTTAATTTTAAAGAAGTGTCCCTTCGTTTTACCATGAATATGCAGGGAAATATCCCGGTCATTGTTTCCCAGATTAATTGTGGTCCTTCGGCAAAAAATTATACGATATACGATATCGCTGATGCGCGTGAATTGGCCACGCTAAATCCGACCCGGCATGTAAATCTTTTTATTTTACACATTGCCAATGGACTCGACATATTCGATGCTGTCGATCAGGTAAAACCCGACGCGACGATTTACGATCATATTATGGAATTTGGGCATCCCATCGGAAAATACCGATGGTCATACGATTTTACGTACAACAAAATTGAGCGCCAAAACCATGCATCCAGTTATGTATTGACCTGGGGCGAAAAGCTGGAAATTGGCGTTACTCCACGCACTTATTCAGACATGAAAAACGAATGAATGTCGGGTTAACCTGATAAAACTGACCTAAAACAATAAAAAAATGAAAAAGACCATTTACTGTATAGCTGTACTAGCTTTAATATTCAACTTAAAACCATCCGTTGCGCGAGGCAATTCTCCTGCTGAATTTTTTGTTGTCTGGGGAAACGGCGGACAATGGAATTGTTCACTGACAATTGAACAAGGGCAATTTAGTGTAGTCCAACCCTATATGTTTCTGGGGAAAAACGATCGGATGGATAAAACCGGGTTACATCAGGTATCGTGTACCACGAATTCAGATGGAGGAGTTGACGGGCTTCACCTGTTTGCGGTTGCCGGTGATAATACCCCGATAAAATTTTCAAGCAACAGGATAACACGTGAATTTGTATTGAGTGAAATTCCTGAAGCAGGATATAAAATATTTAGGGATGGACAGGATTTTTTAATCATCGGGAAAGGTGATCCTGGCTTTGGCCCCCGGTTCGAAATTGAAAAATCGTTCGTGAATGTATTTGAACCGTCTGTTCCTCAATCTCCGGTAGCGCTGCCTGAAAACTGGCAGGAAAACGGAAAACGTATCGAAATTAATTTATCAAATAAGCCCAAAGGCGAATTACGGATAAGACGCTGCTCGAATAACGATGGCAGACTTTATCTTGAAATTTATACCGACGGCAAGCCGTTGGAAGGAAAGGCCGCGGTGAAATTTAACGGGAAAACGCTGGATGACGTTTCAATTAGCAAATCGTTATGGCTTTCCTTAAAGCCGTGTATCGATACGTTGTCAGTTGTGATCAGCTCTCCGGCGGGGGTAAAAAATCTGACTGTGGCAACTACATTGGTTGAGGTCAGGAAAAATCAGTTGTATGTAAACGGAGAACCCTTTTTAATTAAGGGAACTTTACCCGGTGAAATGACTCCTGAAGAGGCGCGATACGTAAAATCTCTTGGAATGAACACTCTTCGCGGCGGAACCGTTGTCAAAGAAGCCGAACAGTACGGGTTCATGATCAGCGCTTCCATTCAGGGCGGCGGACTGAAAAAGATTTCCGACTATGTCAAAAAAGGCGATCAAAAGGAATTCGAAAGTAATTTAAAAGAGTACCTGGCCAATACCAAAGAAAAGGGAATGGAGGCAATTAACAGTCCCAATGCTTTGGTTATCCAGTTAGACAATGAAAGAACCGAAATCGGCGCAAATCCTTTGAACAATGAAAAAGGGGCTGATCCCTGGAGCGAATTCCTTTTGGGTGACAAAAGTGAATTTAAGATATTAGACGGGATACTCATTAAAAAACTGGAACCAGATGAAACCACTGGCGCCAATGCTTCCAATGGGTTATGCCAACGAATCGCCTGGATATATTGCCCCCTCATTTTTAGACGTGTACATGCACAATACATTTCTGGAGAAAGACCGGTATGGAATACCACTTAAAGACTTTGTACATTGGCAGAGTTGCGAAAACCGTCCCTTTATCAATACCGAATACGGGGCAAACCGGTATACGCCAGAGTCGTTTCACGGAGCAAAAAACAGTCCGGTGCTTGAAAAACTTCATGCCTGGAATTTTAAAGAACTCTGGAAAATATACCTGGATGCAGGTACCATCGGTGGTACCATCTATCGCTTATTTGATGGCGACAACAGCAATTCAATCAGCGGAACATTAAACTTCGGGCTTATGACGCTTGACCATCAGCCCAAACTCGCTTGCTGGGAATTGATGCACATTTGGCGGGATTTTGAAGTGGAACCGCTGAATGAAAACGGGAAATCCTTCTGATTAGCTATAAAAGAGATTATTGGGCGCGAAACTGCAAATTGACAATTATCCTTGGCGGACAGGAAAAGACCATTCAACTCGAAGATTTTTCACCAAACAGCCGGAGAATAGTGGAAGTTCCGGAAAAGTTAAGTTCATTCCACTGGGAAATAAACTATACCACTCATAGTGGGCTGAAAATGCTTGCATCCGGCGCTTTTCCGCAATCAACAGAAGAGGAGGATTTTGTGAAAAGCCTTGAGAAGCGAGACACTTTTGATTTTCTGAAAGAATTGTTCGACGCCAAAGTTATGACGGTCGACGGGCAAAAAGCGCCGCCAACTTTTGCCGAATTGCAGCAAAAAGATGGCGTAATACCGGTTGCTTTTCAAAAGCCCGACGGAGTGGTTTATATAACTGCCTTTGCACGGGTTAATCCGGTTAACGGATATTACATGAAAGCAGACATCAATACCTCTTTTTCAGGAACTTTAACAGCGGTGGATGAGTGGACCGGTAAACCTGTAAATGCCGACATCCAATGGGAACAAACCCGCACTGGTATAACCATAAAAAATGTAACCGTTCCGATTATTCCCGGCCCAATCGGTCAAAGGTCTGATAAACCGGTTGTATTGCCGGTATTTAAAATTACTCCGTTTAATCTAAAGTAATTAACATCTGAAAAAAATGAAGCGAAGAGATTTTTTAGGGAAAATGGCCGTAGGCAGCATTGGTTTGGCTGGATTGAATTTTCTGAATGAAGGTTCAATATGGGCTGCTGAAAAAGATAAACAGGTTGATCAAATACGCCGACGCGAGCAACTGGACTTTGACTGGCGTTTCCAGCTGGGGGATATTAGCGGCGCCCAGGAGCCTTCTTTTAAAGACGACAACTGGCGTTTACTTGACCTTCCCCACGATTGGAGTATTGAAGGACAGTTTGATAAAGAGAATCCGGCAAGCTGGCACGGTGCTTATCTGCCGGGCGGTATCGGATGGTACCGGAAGGAATTGATATGGGACAGTTCCTGGAAGGGACGCAAAGTGCTCATCGACTTCGACGGGATTTTCATGAACAGCGATGTGTGGATCAATGGAAATCACCTGGGGAACTGGCCTTATGGATTTTCGAGCTTTCGTTACGATTTAACTGCGTTCCTTAAAAATGGCATCAATGTGGTTGCGGTTCGCGTCGATAACTCAAAGTTACCCAGTGCACGCTGGTACACCGGTTCCGGAATCTACCGACATGTATGGCTCAATGTTGTCAACCCGGTTTATGTCGATCTTTGGGGCACGTTTGTAAGCACCCGCGAATAACGAAAGATTCCGCTGATGTCCATATACAGGTTCATATAGCCAATGCAACTGGCAGGGAAATTAAGGTCGAGGTTGAACATTTTGTTCGTGACGGAAAAGGGAGAATTGTGGCACACTCCGGAAAACCTTCGCCTGTTACCATTGGTCTGGTGGGTGAAGACAATCAGGATTTATCCGTTCAGTCGCCGGAATTATGGTCACCTGATAACCCGAACTTATATGAAGTGGAAACCGTGATTAAAGATGGCGTTAAGGTGCTGGACCAATATTATACTCCGCTGGGGATACGCAAACTGGAGTTCAGTACCGAATGGGGATTCCGCTTAAATGGTGAGCAAACGATGATTAAAGGCGTTTGCAATCATCATGACGGCGGTGGCGCTGTAGGGGCAGCAGTTCCTGATGATGTGTTATATTATCGGTTAAAACAATTAAAGGAAATTGGGTGCAACGCGGTACGAACAGCTCATAATCCCCACAATCCTGAATTGTACGCGTTTTGCGATGCACTGGGATTAATGGTTCTTGACGAAGCTTTTGACGGCTGGAATGTGCCAAAAGGGAATTCTAAATTCGATTACGGATTATATTTCAAGGATTGGTGGGAGAAAGATATGGGAAACATGGTTCGAAGAGACCGTAACCATCCCAGTGTTATTATGTGGAGCATCGGAAATGAGGTAAATAGCTACACCGATGAGTGGCAGACAAAACTAGCCAGTTTTGTGCGCAAACTGGACTCAACCCGCCCGATTACAGAGGCCAGGGGAGCCAACGGACCTGCGCTTGATATCGCAGGATTTAACAGCGAAGCCGAGAAGATAGGGACGTTTGAGAACTATCACAAGCAGTTTCCCAACAGACCGCTGCTGGGAACGGAAATGCCGCATACCCGGCAAACCCGCGGGGTTTACCTCACGCAAAGCAAGCATCCCGACGCTGGAAGTGAAGGGAATAAACATGCAGTGCCAAATCTTAGCGCAGAGGAAGTTTTTCCGGAAGTTTCGAAATATTATTCGTCTTCTTACGATAATGATTTCATGTCGGCAAATGTCAGGGACCAATTCAAGCAAAACAAGCGGTTGCCTTATTTATTAGGTTCTTTCCGTTGGACAGGGCATGATTATTTAGGCGAAGCCAACAATCAGTGGCCGGCAAGATCCAAAGACAAAGGTATTTTCGATCTGGCAGGAATCGCCAAAGATCATTATTTTTTGTACCAAAGCCTCTGGACAAAGTTGCCGATGGTTCATATACTACCACACTGGACCCATCCGGGAAAAGAAGGAAAAAATATTCCGGTGGTAGCTTACACAAATTGCAAAAAGGTAGAATTGTTTTTCAATGATAAATCACTTGGGGAACAAACCATGGGCGAAGACCTCCAACTGGTTTGGCAGGTGCCTTATCTGCCCGGAAAATTGACTGCCATAGCAAAAGACGAGAACGGGACTGTAATGGCTAAAACATCGCAGCAAACTGCAGGAGAGCCTTTTGAGATAAAAATTGTCGCAGATAAATCTGTGGCAAAGGCTAACCGGAGGGATGTTGTAAACTTGGAAATCACCATTGTCGATAAACAGGGCATACCTGTTCCGGACGACGACCACCTGGTTTATTTTGATATCAAAGGGTCGGGAAAACTTATCGGGGTAGATAATGGTGATGTCATAGATTTGAGTCCGACTAAAAATACCAGCCAGCGTAAAGTATTTAAAGGCAAATGTGTTGGTTTGGTGCAGACAACAGATCAGAATGGCGGGATCGAAGTGATTGTCCGTTCTGAAGGTTTAAAATCGGGCGTTTTGCAAATTTCTTCAGTGTAAAAATTTATAATAATATGACTATGTTTATGAAAAAATCGATTGGTTGGTTAATTGTATCGTTGCTTGTATTTGCTCCTGATATACTGAATGCAAATTCAATTAACCAGGGAGACCTGACCGGCGAAGAAGTTCCGGGTGCAGGTACAGCAGTAATTCCCGCTGAGAAGGCTTATGTGTTATCGCTGGATGGCACCTGGCGTTTTAAGATAGAACAGAGTAAAGGATTTGACAAAGAGAAGGGAATTATTGGAAACAAACCAATCGATATTGATTATCCCGAAAATTTCGAAGCATTTTATAACCCTGAATATCAGGAAGGGTCGGAATGGGTTAATCTTAAAGTCCCGGGCAACTGGGAAATGGCCGGGTTATCTCCTGCCACCTACAATCAACCTGATAATTCTTCCGGTTTTTACAGGCTTTGGTTCGACGTGCCGAAATCATGGGAAGGTCGGACTGTCCGGATCGAATTTGATGGTGTACAAAACGGCGCTGAAATCTGGCTGAACGGAAAACCGGCGCAGGTAAGTGAACCAAGCTGGGGAAGGATGAACTACCACGAAAGCGGCTGGACCGCATTTCAAGTCGATCTAACACCAGGAATAAAATTCGGTGAAAAAAACCTTTTGGCCCTGCGTGTGACCAAAAATACCCGCTCCTCTGACGAGGACAGTGGTGATTATTTCTTTTTGGGAGGGATTTACCGAACCGTCACCCTGTTTTCAGTTCCCCAATCGCATATTGCCGATTTCACGGTGCAAACAAGGCTCCTTGAAAATAACCAGGCAGAGGTAAAAGTGATTGTGAAAACCGCGGGACCCAATGTTTCTAAAGTTTCCATGCAACTGGAAGATTCGGCAAAACCGCTCGAAGTTAAAGTTGGAAATAATCAGGCAATCCTTACACAGGTTGTCCAAAATCCAAAATTGTGGTCGGCAGAATTTCCCAACCTTTATCCTCTTTCGTTGGGATTAAAAGATGCAAATGGGAAAATTATCGAAAAAGTTTCGAAGCAAATTGGTATCAGGGAAGTCACCATTAAAGATGGAGTCCTGTTACTGAATGGCGTTCCGGTCAAATTTGCGGGCATTTGCCGTCAAGATCTTTCTCCTTTGGAAGGTAGCGCCGTAAGCATGGAGTTATGGAAGAAAGATATTACCCTGATGAAAGCGGCAAACATCAATGCGATCCGGACGAGCCATTATCCTTACGGATCAGGATTTTATGATCTTTGCGATCAGTTGGGCATGTACGTGGCCGATGAGCTGCCCTATTGCTGGAGCCCAAACGATGACGCCGAATTGCAACCGTCATACGAACAGCGGGCACGCGAAACGATCCGGCGAGACAAGAACCATCCGAGCGTACTGATTTGGGCTATTGGCAATGAAGGAAAAGAAGGCAGTAACTTTCAGGTGGTTGCTGATCTGGTAACGAAACTTGATTCAACGCGTCCCTCTGCCGTAACACGTTTTGGCGGTGATAAGTATAATACCAAACTTTCTGATTCTCATTATACATCCCCGTCTGGTATGGGAAACCAGGCAAAGGAGTCTGTGAAAACAGGCCTTCCGCATATTTATTTGGAAAACCCGAACACCTGGGATGTCCGTTTGGGCGCTGATCCGGGTGCATGGGAAGCCTGGGGACCAGTGCTCCAGCGGGTATGGGATGTTTGCTTAAAATATCCGACTATTCCGGGAACCTTTTTGTGGGAATGGCAGGACCGGGCAGTTGCAGATGCAAGTCCAACGAAGTATTACTTTTATTATCCGGAGACCGGCATAAATTTAAAGAAAATCAAAGGTCTGGTTGATGCTTTTCGCAACCCGCGCCCCTGGTATTACGAGGTAAAAATGGTCTATTCTCCAATCAGAATAAAAGATACGATTGCCGTAAAGGGGAATACGATAACCTTAACGGTTGATAACAAATATTCGTTCACCAATCTTTCCGGTCTTAAACTGATATGGAACCTTGAATTAAAAGGGAAAACTATTGGCTCCGGAAACATGACAGCGGATATTTTGCCAATGAAAACAGGTAATGTAACAATGACATTTCCTTCGGCGCAATTAAACCAGGCTGATGCGCTTCGTATTGAATTTGTTCATTCCGATGGAAATCATGTCGTTTCGCACCGTTTTGTTTTAAAAGAAACGCTTGTCAAAGAACTGATTGATTACCAGAATCTGACTGAACTTCCGGTTCCCGGATTTAATCTTGTTACGCGCGAAACAGAAAAAGACAATCAGATTTGGCGCTCCATAAACCGTTCTACGGCAAGTTTAACCAACGTTGTTCTGGAGCCTGTTTCAGCACAAACACTGGACGGATTCAAACACCTGACAGCCGATGTGGTTCTTGGCAAAGAAAATAAAGTCGTTGGCAAACTTCAGGCAGAATATACCGATGGCGAATTTAAATACCGACTGGAATGGACTGGAAAAGAAGTTGATGTACAGGAGCTTGGATGGACCTTTAATATGCCCAAATCATATACTAATTTTTCATGGAACCGGAAAGCCCGTTGGACGGATTATCCCGAACACCACACCAGCAGGCCGGAGGGAACGGCCAAACCGGAATCGATGAATGTGCCGCTAACCAAAATGGACCGCATCGATGCATTTGATTTTAACTCAACGAAATATAATTGCAACTGGGCAAGCCTGACTACGGCTGATGGTAAAGGTATTCGGGCAGAGTTCAGTCCGAAACAGCGCTATCACTGCAGGGCGGGAGGGGCTAAAGATGGTGGTTATGTATTGTTTGTAAACAGACAGGTCAGTCCTCCTGATGATATTAGCACTTCAGTTGTAAAGGAGTTTCTTTTAAAACTTAAAGCAAGCAATGTAATTGAAGGCAGTTTCCGTTTGGGTTCAAGCAGGAAGCCATCATTTTAGCAAAAGATAATCTATTCCATTTGACTATTAAAAAACAAATTATTCACCAATGAAACTTTTTAGCGCTGCATTAATAATTTTGTGCTTATTCGTAAATACGGCACATGCTCAGATTTCTGCTACGGTTACCGTAAACCTGTCCTCTCCGGGGTATTTAATTCCAGATGATTTCGTTGGGTTTAGTTTTGAAACCAGACGGGTTAATCCGGATATTGATGATGTAAAGGGCTACCTTTTTGATTCCACAAATACCCAGTTAATCACACTTTTTCGGCAAATTGGCATCAAATCGCTTCGTGTAGGCGGAGGTTCGGTTGATCTCCCGGAGGTTCCGATTCCCGGATTAAAGGATATCGATGCGTTGTTTCGATTTGCCAAAGCTACCGATATCAAGGTGATTTATTCATTCCGGTTACAGAATGGCGATGCCAAACAAAATGCATCCTACGCAAAATATATCTGGGATAATTACCGTGATTATCTTGATTGCTTTTCCATTGGAAATGAGCCCGATAATTATTCTGAATTTAGCAGGCAATGGAAAATTATGGCCGATGCCATTGTAAAGGTAGTTCCAGAAGCAAAATTTTGCGGTCCGGCCCCGGTCTCATCTATGGATGGAGGGGCCAATGATATCCGAAGTTTTGTAAAAGACTTTGGAAAGACCGGCCTTATCAAATATGTCTCAGCTCACGATTATCCGGGCGGAAACTCTTTGCGAAATGCAACAGATGGCAATAGCGGACGCGATCAGATGTTGTCGGGAGCGTGGGTGGACCATTATCAAATTTTTCATGATCAGTTTGTTCCAACGGTATTTGCCAGCGGCCTTAAATACAAATATGACGAGGGAAGCAGTTTTTATAAAGGCGGGGCACAGGATGCAAGTAACACCTTTGCTTCCTCGCTCTGGTGCCTCGATTATATGCACTGGTGGGCCGCTCATGGTTGTTCCGGGTATAATTTCCACAATAACCGCTGGAACATGTACAACATCACGATTTGTAAAGACTCGTCCGGGAATTACCAGAGCCGCCCTCAGGGATATGGAATTAAAGCATTCGATATCGGCGGACATGGCAGGGTTGTTCCGGTCACTGGTTCCAGAACAAATCTGACCGCTTATGGCGTAGTCAATTCCAATAATCTATACCTGACCATCATAAATAAGGAGCATGGTAAATATGGGCGCGATGCTGAAATCAATATAAAAGGAGTTGATAGTAAAGGGAATGTCGAGATCATGTATTTAAAAGCGCCTGACAATGATGTGGCTGCAACAACGGGTATTTCGCTGGGGGGTGCAACCATAAACAATTCGGGCAAATGGGAGGGAAAATGGACCTCGCTAAAATCTGATGGAAATGGAAAGTTAATGATTCCTGTTTCTGTTGCATCGGCTGCAATCGTTAAAATTGGGTTGACCGGGAAATAATAAATTCAGGCAAATTAACCTCTGGCTCCGGATGGAAGCTGGTTTAACCTGCGTCGGCAAAATGTCAGGGGCATAACAGTCTGAAGCCTAAAAAAACAAAAGAATATGAAACTTATAGGTACTGTATTAATAATTATTGGTCTGTTTGTCACTTCAGTTCAAGCTCAGATTTCTGCTACGGTTTCCGTAAACATGTCATCCCCGGGATATTTAATTCCGGATGATTTCATTGGATTTAGTTTTGAAACCAGGCGGGTTAATCCGGATAGCGATGACGTAAAAGGTTATTTTTTCGATTCTACCAATACTCAGTTGATCACACTTTTTCATCAAATGGGTATAAAATCGCTTCGTGTGGGTGGGTTTACAGTGGATGATCCGAAAACTCCGGTTCCGGGATTAAAAGATATCGATGCCTTGTTTCGTTTTGCTAAAGCGGCAGATGTTAAGGTAATTTATTCTCTCCGGTTACAAAAGGGCGATCCGGAGCAGAATGCCTCTATTGCAAAATACATTTGGGATAACTACCGTAATTATCTGGATTGTTTTGCTCTTGGAAATGAAAATGAAAACTATACTGAATATCGGAAACAATGGAAAATCATTGCCGATGCTATCGTAAAGGCAGTTCCCGACGCAAAATTCTGTGGTCCTTCCCCGGTTTCTTCCATGGACGGAGGAGCCAATTACATTAAGAATTTTGCCAACGATTTTGCGAAAACCGGACTGATCAAATTTGTTACGGCACACGATTATCCGGGCGGAAATTCCCTGCGAAACGCAACGAATGGCAATAGCGGACGCGATCAAATGTTGTCGGGGGCATGGTTGGAACAATATCAGATATTTTACAACCAGTTTGTCCCTGCGGTGTCAGCTTTGGGCCTTAAATACAAGTACGACGAGGGAAGCAGCTTTTATAAAGGCGGAGCTAAAGACGCAAGTAACACTTTTGCTTCTTCGCTCTGGTGCCTCGATTATATGCACTGGTGGGCCGCTCATGGTTGTTCCGGTTATAATTTTCACAATAACCGATGGTTCATGTACAACATCACGATTTGTAAAGACTCGGCCGAAAATTATCAAACTCGTCCGCAAGGATACGGAATTAAGGCGTTTGATATCGGTAGCCATGGTAGGGTAGTTCCGGTAAGCGTTTCCAGAACAAACATGACAGCTTATGGCGTGGTCGACTCTGATAATCTGTACCTGACCATTATAAATAAAGAGCATGGAGAATATGGCCGGGATGTGGAGATCAATATAAAAGGAGTTGAGGTAAAGGGAAGTGTTGAGATCATGTATTTAAAAGCGCCAAATAATGATGTTGCCGCAACGACGGGTATCTCGCTGGGCGGTGCAACCATTAATAATACAGGCGAATGGGAGGGAAAATGGACCTCGCTAAAATCAGACGGGAATGGAAAGTTAATGGTTCCCGTTTCTGCCGCATCAGCAGCAATCGTTAAAATCAGTCTGAAAAAACATTAGTCGAAAAGATAATTTACTTGGCTTGAAATTTCATTTAATCTATCACCTAAATAAACCAACCCATGAAAAACAGGTTTGTCATGCTCACCCTAACGGGCGTTTTGATCTCGGCCATCCCATTAATGGCGCAAAAGAATCCGTATCATATTTATGCAGGAAACACTCATTCGCATAGTGTTTATACCAGTTCTCACGGCTCTCATTTGGAGCGCACTCCCGGCTTTAAAAACTACATGTATGTCGATTCATCCGGAGTAAGCCATTCGATAAATGCCAAATTTAAAAAAGACTGGCAGAAATATCAGGGATATCCGGCTGACCATTATGCTTTGGCTAAAGCCAATGGTTTTGATTTCTATGCAGTGACCGATCATTCCCAGGAATCTGATTTTCATCCTACCCAGGCTGATAACAAAGCCTGGTTGGCTGCAAAAAAGGCCGCAGATGAAGCTACGGATAGCAAGTTTGTGGCCCTGAGAGGTTTTGAATATTCAGAAAACAATGGACCAAACGGGAATGGTCATATCAACGTGTACAACACATTAACCTACCTGAATGCCCTGGAGCCTGGAAATGAATTACGTTCTTTCTACAAATGGCTGGAAACGGCATCTCCCAATGGCAAAGGTGCAGTAGTTGCCTGCTTTAATCATCCAGGCGCCAAACAATACAATAATTGGGATTATAGGGATTCTAAAATAACCGATATCATTACCATGATTGAAATCAAAAAAAATAATCATTATGAGGGTTTCATAAATGCATTGGACAAAGGATGGAAAGTCTCTCCTGTAGCCGGCACTGACAATCATGGGTTGGATCAAATAAAAAATTCTGGTTTACGCACTTTTGTCCTGGCAAAGGAGAAAACAAAGGAAGCAATACTGGATGCTATGAAAAACCGGCGAACCTATTCATCGGCTGACCAGAATATTCAGTGCAGCTATATGGTAAACGGAAAGATTATGGGCTCGACACTTGAGGGAGACCGGGTTTTCAGGTTTAGTATTTCGGTCAGCGATCCGGATACAGGCAATCCCGATGATAAAATTACAAAAATTGATATCGTGAAAGACGGCGGTAAAGTTGTGCAAACCTACGACGTTCCCACTCCATCTTATTCGGTACAATGGAGCCCAACGATCAATGATGAAAGTAATAAATACTTTTTTGTCAGGGTATGGAGCGCAGGTGGTGGTGCATCTAAAGCCGATCCTCAAAATCCAGTAGCCTGGCTGGCTCCGGTATGGATTAACCGGTAGGCTGTTCTGATGGAAGAAGATAGAAAGTAGAATTATAAACGAGTATCCTTCAAAGAAATGATCAAATTTAACGCAGTAATGAGTACTATGAAGACACATTTAACCAGCACGTTAGTAATTATTTTTTTAGTGTCAATTTGTTTGCCGCTGTTCTCTTTTAATTATGAGAAAAACAAGGTTATTGCAGAAGTCAGCGGGAATAGCACACAGAAAGATACCATTCAGGTTGTTGGCCATGCACACATGGACATGAACTGGAAGTGGACCTTATCAGAATCCATGAAAATGTGTAACGATAACCTTAGGCAAACCATCGCTTTCATGGATGAATACCCCGATTTCACTATGATCCAGAGCCAGGCGGCCGTGTACCAGTTTGTCGAAATGGTCGATCCGCCTCTTTTTAAAAGGGTTCAGGAATATGTAAAAAAAGGACGCCTTGAACTGGGTGGAGGATCATGGGTTGAGGGCGACGAAAATTTGCCTTCCGGGGAGGCTATATCCAGATCGTTTCTTCTTGGACAACGCTATTTTCAGAGCAGGTTTGGAAAAATAGCCCGTGTTGGCTGGTTGCCTGATAACTTTGGACATAGCTCACAAATGCCCCAGATACTTAAACTGGCCGGTTGCGATTACTTTTATTTCTTTCGAGCCAAACCATACAAAGGTACTTTCTGGTGGGTTGGCAGCGATTCCTCCAAGGTGTTGTGTTATGGCAATGATAATTACAATGGCAGGATAAATCTGGAGCTGAAGAATGAGGTGGATAAATATTCGCCCGCGAAACGGCGGATCCTTCAGATTGCCGGCGTGGGCGATCATGGTGGCGGTCCAACACGCGCAGATATCGAATTGATCCACAAACTTGACAAAACTCCGGATTATGCTTCTGTGAAATTTACAACCGCAGGTGATTTCTTTAAGAAGTCGGAAAAAGAGATGGACGGGCGGCCTACCCATCACGGAGAAATGCAGTTTGTTTGCGAAGGATGTTATACCAATGTGGCGGATATAAAGGAAGGAAACCGGGGTTGTGAAAACTCCCTTTACAGTGGCGAGTTTTTTAATATCCTTCGGTGGTTAAACGGCGATAAATATCCGGCAGATGAATTTCGCGACCTTTGGACAACTATTGCTTTCAACCAGTTTCATGATATTTTACCCGGTACGGCGATCAACGAATCCAACAAGGAAACGATTGCGAGTTATACAGAGGTTCTTCGGAAATCAACTGAGCTTGGTGATAATGCCTTCCGCAAAATGGCTGACGAAGTGAAATTCAAAACAGATTTTGGGCAACCTGTCGTGGCCTATAATCTCCAGCCTTTGAAAAGGAATGCCATTGTCGAAGCAACAGTATATTCCCATAAAGCGCCTTTTTCAGTAAAACCCAAAAGTTCCGGAGATTTTTACACGGCAAAAAATATCACTCCAATCGATAAGGGGCAGGGGCGAGTCCCAACTGTTCTTGTCCGCGATGGTTCCGGCAAAACCTATCCGGCGCAGGTGGTCTGGTCCAAAAGTACTCCTCCGGGATTTACTTCCAAGGTCCAGTTTATTGTGAATGATTTTCCGTCCGGAGGATACAAAACATTTTATGTTGATGTAACCAAACCCGGAGAATATAATGAACCCATCCCGTTTAACGACCAAACGTTTGAAACAGACTTTTTCAAAATTAAATTTGACATGAAAACCGGCAATATTACGAGCCTGTTTGATAAGCGTACCGGTACGGAATATGTAAAGTCCGGGGGACAGCTCAATGTTTTGCGGATGTTTATTTCAAATAAAAAAGGTGGAATAGGCGGCTGGACATTGGACAAAAATCCTGAAATAGTGGATGTCACTGATGTCAAAAGTGTAAAGGTTGTCGAAGACGGCCCGGTAAAAGCATGCATTGAAACGGTTAAGACATGGGGCAGATCAAAGTTTATTGAACGAACTTCTGTTTATCGGTCTTATCCAAGGATAAATTACGATATGGAAGTGCATTGGCTGGAAACAACTTCAGATTCGACCGAAGTGCCAATGTTAAGGGCAATTTTCCCGCTTGCATTACAAAATCCAAAATTTTATTGCCAGGTTCCGTTCGAGGTCATTGAACGTTCGGCTGATGGGAAAACAGGGAACAAATCGGCGACAGAGTCATCAAACATTTCGGCAGAAAATGACGGGCAGGAGGTGCCTGCGCAAAAATGGGTGGATATTTCAAATGGAGAAAAGGGTATTGCTTTACTGAACAGTTCAAAATATGGATATTCGTACCACAATGGAGAATTAAGACTTACATTGATGAGGGCAGCCAGTAACCACGATCTTTATCCAAACATTGGTATATTCAATATCAGCTATGCGCTCTATCCGCATTCCGGTGACTGGACGAATGGGGTTTGGACAGAGGGCGACGACTTTAATATTCCTGTTTACGCAGCAGAACCGCCTTCGCTGGCTCTGGTTAAGAATCATGCTTCACGTCCCGAAGAAGAATCATTTTTCAATGTTTCGCCCTCCAATATTGTGATGACCGGAATGAAACAATCTGAAGATGCGAAAGATTTGATAATTCGGGTGCTGGAGACTGAGGGGAAAGCTACCACCGCTACGATTAACCTTCCGGTTAAGGTCAAATCAGTGAAACGACTCAACCTGATTGAATTTCCGCTTAAGAATGAGGCAATTCCGGAAATACAGAGTAACGCAATCAGGGTAAAACTTAAACCACATGAAATAGTTACGCTTGGAATCAGGCAATAAAGATGAAAGTCAATAGGAATAGCATTTACACGGCAGGTTTGCTGCTTTTAATCCTGGTAAATTGTTTTCATGCCGAGGGGAAAAAGCGACCTGTTGCCCTGTACGATCTGCAGTATTTAAACCAGTTGGACATAAAAAGTCCCGGCGTAGCCCAAACAATCTGGGATCAGGTGCATACGCTGGCCACCTTGCAGGGTATCGTTAACCGGCATGAACCACGCTTGTACCTGTTTTACATCGAAAATAAGGGAATAAACATTGACCGTTACTGGTGGAACAAATACCGGAAAGAGGGCAAATGGTTATATCAGGAGGATACCGTCTGCTATTCGAATGTTGTTGATTTAATAAGCTCCTTTAAAAAAGAGATCAAAGGGGCCGTCGTTTACGATCCCAATGTGGCCTCAACAAGCAATGTGGCTTCCGCGGTCGCGGGAGTTGAAGACCTGATCGCTGTCAGGTATGATACTTCAGCCAACAGTTTGTATCGGAAGATAATACTGGAAGGTCCCCGGATTCCGGTAAAGAAATGGCTGGTTGATCAGGATGGAAAGTCGATGTTTACGGGGCAGGGAATCATTCCGGGCACGAAAAGGATGTCCAGCGGCTCCGTGAAAAATGACGCCTATATCTGGTTCATAGAAAACTACCTTAAAAAGGGGAAATGCAACACCCGATATGGTGCTTACTACATCGATCAGCAATGGATGAACAAGCCCACTGCAACCAAGTTAAACCATCACACCCTGACGAATCATGATTTTTTTGTCAGTAAAAAGGGTTTCTTCTTCGATTTAAGTCCGTGGGCAGATGAAAAAGCTACCGACGAGGCGGACCAACCCGTCGGAACTGATGTCAATACGCTGAAAGAAATACTGTTACAGGCATACAAACAAAATGACAACGGGAATCAATTTACTTACCTCGGCGGGTTTCCTCCGTGGGCGTTCAAGTACACCCGTCATGCGGGAGGGACGCACAACGATGTGCCAACCGAATGGGAATATTCACGAATCATCAGCGCCTACAATGCTTTCAAAGATGCAGATGCAATCGGATATGGCGCCTTGGCCAACGCGTCTTTCTGGCAACATTATCCGCTCAAAAAAGAGTACCCTCAGAAATGGGTAACCCTTGATGAATTGGTCCGGAAAGGTTATCTGGATCGTGATGGAAAACTTAGTTTAGGCCATAAAAATTTCTTCATCTTTTATGTGGGCGATTACGATGCCTCGTCGTGGTTGTCGCAAACTACACCAACGCTCTGGGACGATCCGGTAAGAGGTAAAGTCCCGTTGATGTGGTGTATCAGTCCGGTGCTGGAAGAACGGGTGCCAATGGCGATGGAATACCGGAGAGAGACGGCCACTCCGAATGATTATTTTGCCGCTGCCGATAACGGCGCCGGTTATTTAATGCCCGGAATGCTGCAGGAACCCCGACCGATTTCAGGGTTAAAAGATGGTACCGCAGCATGGGCGAAGCATAATTTACCCTTTTACAAAAGATGGGGGCTGACAATTACCGGCTTTGTAATTGACGGGGAAGCGCCCGGATTAAACAAAACAGGATTGGATGCTTATGCTGCTTTCAGCCCAAATGGCATCGTTCCGCAAAAGGTACCGCTAATGCAACTCCACGGCCAGATGCCGGTATTGCGTGCAGATCTGGATGTAAACCAGAATGATCCGGCTGAAGCTGCAAAAATTATCGTTTCCCGGATTAAACAACGGCAGGTTCCTTTTCACTGGTTCCGGAATATTCTGAAATCACCCCAATGGTATACTGACGTGGTGGCAGAGATAACCAAACTCGACCCCGATATTGTTTTGTTGGATGCGCCCACTTTTTTTGAACTTTATCGGATTTATTTGAACCAAAAATGAAGAAGCAATTCAACAAATGATTAGCAAATGAAACCTCTAACGACTAATATATCATGAAGAAGAACAAAGCCTTTTTTCTGGGGAGCAGCATTTTACTCGCAATGTGGATGACAGCCCCTCAAACTGTTGCGCAGAAACCCTCCGATCCGTATCTTGAAATTACCGGGATTAAGGCTTTACCATTTCTTATGGAAAAGAACAACGGGGAATTTCAGCCGATTCGGGTAAATGCAAAACTCTCAGCCGATTCATGCCTCGCCACTGCTTTTACTGATGGAAATGCCCCTTTCTTCTTTTATTTTAAAAAAGGGGAAAATAGTATAGAGGTTCCGGTGAAGGCTGTAACCTCGAATACAGACATTCAACTTCGTATCGAATCCAAAGGGATACCGGCCTATCAGGCCTCTGTTACCCTGAAACCTGTAAAAAAACTGGTTTGTTATCTTCTGCCACATTCGCACACCGATATTGGTTATACCGAAATTCAAACGGCGATCGAAAACAAACAGGTTCAAAACCTGGTGAAAGGAATGGAAATTGCCAAAAAGACCGCTCATTATCCTGAAGGGGCCCGTTTCATCTGGAATGTGGAAGTTGGCTGGGCTGCCGATTTATACCTCAACCGGATGAATGAGAGCCAGAAGAAAGAGTTTTTGGATGCCGTAACCCGTGGCGAAGTTGCCTTAAACGGGATGTACCTGAATGAATTAACCGGACTGTGCCATCCGGAGGAGCTTTCCCGTCTGTTTAAATTCTCTGCCGAACTGGCAAAAAAATGCAAAGTAACCATCGACGCAGCTATGACCAGCGATGTTCCCGGTCAAACCTGGGGAACAGTAACAGCCATGTCTCAAGCCGGTATTAAATATTTTTCAACCGCTCCCAACTATTTCGATCGCATTGGCGACATCCTTGTACAATGGGAAAATAAACCATTTTATTGGGTTTCGCCTTCGGGAAATGAAAAAGTATTGGTTTGGGTTCCATTAAAAGGCTACGCTCTGTCGCACACGATTAAAAAACTGACTCCCCAGTTTGTTGAGAAATTTGCAACCCAGCTGGATAGCACCAGGTATCCTTACGATATTGCCCATCTTCGCTGGAGTGGTCATGGCGATAATGCCGAGCCCGATCCGGAAATTTGCGAATTTGTAAAAGATTGGAAATCACATTATACCTGGCCTAAATTCATTATCTCTTCTACAAGCGAAGCCTTCGAAGCCTTCGAAAAAAAATATGGCAGCCAGTTGCCAAAGATGAAAGGAGACTGGACGCCCTATTGGGAAGATGGCGCCGGATCCTCGGCCCTTGAAACAGCCATGAACCGGGCAAGCTCAGATCGTTTATCCCAGGCCGAAGCTCTTTGGGCCATGAAAAACCCTGCAAGTTACCCAACCGCTGATTTTGAGGAGGCCTGGAAAAAAGTGTTGCTGTATTCCGAACACACCTGGGGTGCCAATTGTAGCGTTTCCGATCCTGAAAATAAAAGAACCAAAGAACAATGGGACATCAAGCAATCGTATGCCCTGGATGCCGATAAGCAATCGCGTCAGTTGCTTGAAAAAGCTATGCTCCTGACAGGCAGTAACGCTTCTGTTTCAGCTATTGATATTTATAATGCCAACTCGTGGTCTCGTACCGATGTGGTTCTGGTTCCGGCCTCTCTTTCGAAAGCCGGAGATCGGGTGACTGATTCCGATAAAAAACCAATCCCTTCCCAGCGTCTTTCTACCGGAGAACTAGCGGTTCTGGTAAAATCATTACCTCCTTATTCAGGCAGGCAGTATCTGATCTCCAAAGGAAAACCCTTTTCCGAGGGCAAAATAAAAATTCAGGGAACGGCCATCGATAACGGACTGGTTTCGGTGCGCCTCGACGATAAAACAGGAGCCATTGCCGAGCTGAAATCGGCAGCAACTTCCAATGTCAATTTGGTGAATACGGCCTCTGGCTATGGCCTGAACGACTATGCATACCTCGATTCGGTAAAGATGGATGCTATCGGGAGAGTAAATAAGGTGCAGATTACGGTGAAAGAAAATGGCCCGCTGGTAGCTTCACTGCTTATTGAATCGGAAGCTCCAGCCTGTAATAAACTGACGCGCGAAGTGCGAATGGTAGCAGGTCAGGAACACGTTGAACTGGTGAACATGGTCGACAAAAAGCGGGCTGAGAACAGGGTAAAACGTGGCACCAGGGATTTTGCCCAAAAAGGGGGAAAAGAAAGTGTAAACTTTGCCTTTCCTTTCCATGTGACTGATGGTGTAGTGCAAATGGATGTTCCGTATGGCGTGATGCAACCTGAAAAAGACCAGATTCCCAGTGCCTGTAAAAACTGGATGATAGCCGGTCGGTGGGCCGATGTTTCGAACCGGCAAAACGGTGTAGCGCTGATCACGCTGGATGCTCCTCTTTTGAAGTTGGCGGAATTACGGCAAACCTGTTGGCAGCGCAAAAAAATCCCGAGGTTTGGAGAAAACATATCGAACCTACTCAGCTATTATTTTCCTGGGCTATGAATAATCATTGGGGAACCAATTACAGGGCTTACCAGGAAGGGTTGATCACATTCCGCTATGCACTGTGGCCCCATCAGGAATTCAGTGCTGCTGAAAATTCGAAATATGCCATTGGATTAAGCCAGCCACTACTTGTCAGGCAGGCTTCGGAAAATATACCTGTGTCATCCGGTATTTATCCAGATCAGTCACAGGTAATTGTAACCGCCTTTAAACCCTGCGATGATGGGAAAGGCCGTATGATGACCCTTTTCAATTCATCGGCAACGACGGTTAAAACCAAACTTGTTTCCGGGAAAAACTCTTTTCAGCATGTCTGGATGAGTAATTCAGGAGAAGATAAAATGAAGGAAATAAGTAGCGATATAGAGATTCCGGCCTGGGGAGTGATTGTCGTTCGGATAGAGTAAGTTCAAAGAATATTATCGAATTACATGATTTTCAGCAGGACATGAAATTGAAATAATTTCTTTGAGTTGGTTTGTCAATATAAAAACCCTTAATATAAATTGATTATGAAAAAAACATTCATTTCTGTTATTATTTCTGTTGCCCCTATTTTTGGATTCATGCCAACCCAACACCAAAGTTGGCGAGTGGGTATCTGTTTTTGATGGTAAAACATTAAACGGCTGGAAAAAAACCGCCGAAAATCCAGGGAGCTTAACTGTTGAAGACGGCACAATTAAATGCTCTGGTCCGCGGGCTCATCTGTTTTATGACGGTGATCTCAAAATTTTGAATTTGAAACCGAAGTAAAAACAAATGAGCATTCAAACTCCGGAATTTTTATTCATACGGAATATCAGCCTGAAGGCTGGCCTAAAAAGGGTTATGAAATTCAGGTGAATAATTCATATCGCGGTTCAGGGGAAAATCCGGAACTCCGCAAAACAGGCAGTTTGTACAACATTCGTAATATATACTTCCCGGTAGCAAAAGACAATGAGTGGTTCAAAATGCGCATAAAGGTGGTTGAAAATTGGGTCGAGATTTTTGTGAACGACGTGAAAGTGAACGAATACATCGAGCCGAAAGATCCGTGGAGGGCCGAAGGAAGCGAAGGATTAAAACTGAGCAGAGGCACGTTTGCCTTACAGGCACATGATGCGGAAAGTACAACTTATTACCGCAACATCAGGGTAAAAGCATTACCCGACGGCCAACAAAAAGATCCGGGGACTGATAAAAACTGGGATACAGCGGTCACCAAACTCATGACAGCCGGATTCCCTTTAATAGACTATCACGTTCACCTGAAAGGTGGTTTAACCCTCGACGAAGTGGTGGCAAATTCACAACGACTTGGAATCAACTACGGGATTGCACCCAATTGTGGGTTGAGCTTTCCGGTCACCAACGATTCATCACTATATGCCTACATGAAAGAGGTTGCGGGGAGCCCAACCTTTAAAGGAATGCAGGCAGAGGGTAGGGAATGGGTTACACTTTTTTCGCCGGAAGCCGTTGCAAAATTCGATTATGTATTTACCGATGCCATGACTTTCACCGATTACAAAGGCAGGAGAACCCGGATTTGGATTCCCGAAGAAGTTTGGGTTGATGACAAACAACAGTTTATGGAACAACAAGTAAGTAAAATTGAAGCTATTTTCTCGCAGGAGCCAGTTGATATTTATGTAAATCCTACTGTACTTCCAGATGTAATTGCTAAGGAATACGATCAACTGTGGACTGATGAACGTATCGCACGAGTAGTTAAAGTCCTGTCCCAAAATAAGGTGGCGCTCGAAATTAATGCCCGGCGAAAAGTTCCCAGTGCCAAAATGATAAAAATGGCCAAAGAAGCCGGGGTGAAATTTACTTTTGGAACAAATAACGCCGGCCGCGATTTGGGCCAATTGGAATATTGCCTTCAAATGATTGAGGAGTGTGGGCTAACACCTGCCGATATGTTTGAAATTAAGCCAAACGATCAGAAACCTGTGCTTATAAAAGGGTTACCCAACAAAATTACCGGGTAACAGATTCATAAACAAATAATAAATCATTCAGCGGGCGTACTTTAGGATTGCCTGCTGAATTTCTTTAACGCATATTGGGATGAAAAAAGTAAAATTAGCTGGTTGTGTTATCCTTTTTTTTGCAGTCACCTGCCTCGCAATTATTCCAGGCTTGTCTTTCGGACAGGGAAGGAATACCCCGCCAAAGTATCAGTGTTTACCTTTATTAAAGAACGAAACAATAGTAGCGGATCAGAAAATTCTAAACCGGTATGGTATCCCCTTCCTCGAAGGAATGCTTCCCTTGGATTCCGATTCTGCGAAAATCAACATCGGCGGACAGGTTGAACACATATTCATCCTTGGGATGACCGATGGCAACAAGCCGTCAGAGTCAAAAAACAAACGTGTTCCATCCGAACTCATTCGTCCCTTCATTCCCATCAATGGATGGGCGGACCCGCGAAATGATTCCGTTCATATCTATATTGGAGATCAGCTGGGGCGAATCCGTCTGAACTATGCCGATGGGACAACACAGATTTTTCCCTTGATTCTTGGCGAAGGTATCTGGTGGGGCCGGATATTCTATGATTATCCTGAGCCATTTACGACCGACGCGAAGTTGCGGAAAGCGTTTGCAGGGGCTCTGCGGCTCTATCCTCCGACACCTGTGGAAGATGGCAAATATGTTGCCGGTGATCACACCCCGGCAATCTCCCATACGCAGGCATCACGATAGAAAATTATCCGGCAAAAAAGGGAATGATCGTAATTGCCGGAATAACCGTCCAATCATCCGAAATCACCGGAAATCAGGAGGCGATTGCCCGGCCCGGCCAACCTTCGCCTCCTGAATTCTGAGAAGTTTGTCCGCCAAAAAGCTTTGCGACCGCTCGGAACCAACGAAGCTCAGGCTGGTCGGCAATTGAATATGCTCCGGCAGGCTCTTTACAGCAGCGATAAAAGTTTTAAAGGCCCGGTTGCGCCCCAAATGCCATCCGGGATATTCCGGCCCGATTGTTTCATTTGAGGGAAATTTTGCCGCTCAGGTGCTGACAAACGCCTTTTACTACAACATTCAGGATATCCTCGACAAGATTGATAAGGAAGGGGTTTACCATACATCAACCAAAGACGCTTTGTCGTGGGGAGGTTATAAAAGCATCGGTACCTTCCGAAAAAACCTTGGACGTTACTATGGAGACATCTTTTCGCGCGACATGGGCCGGAGCCTTCAGGAAATCACCATGCTCGGCTACACCGATGACAGCTCTTACGCTGTGCCGATTATAACCCTGCGCAAGGCCTTGCAATGGGAGACAGATTCATCCCTTAAAGTCAACGACATGTTTCTTCCGTCGCATTGGGGCATGTATGTGAACAAACACAACAAGGGCAGCTTTGAAAACGACGGGCATGGCTTGACTACACTGTTCATCTACAAGCTTTGGCAGCGGTTGCCAAACCGCGATGAATGGCTGCGTTCCCACTGGCAGGAAATTAAAGGGAGCGGCGATTGGATCCTGTGGCAATTTGATCATCCCGAAATTTCAGGCGCCGCCAACGGCCTGCTTCATACTACCGGCGAATCCGCCAATGGAAAACGGCTATTCGGTCTTATCCCGATTGCGTTTGTATGGACGCCCTTCAGGCGCTGGCACAAATGGCGGAATCCATTGGTGAAACAAACGCTGCCAGGCAATGGCGCGGGCGTGCCGACAAAATGCGTGAAGCAATTTCAAAAAAATTACATTGGTAAGCGATCCAAAAATATGGCAGGATATGGACGCTTCAACATGCAGGCTGGACGCACAATGGAACCGTACTTGGACCTTTGATCTTCCTGGCGGATTACAAATGGATTTGATCCGAAAGATGACTATCCCGAATGGCGCCCTGTCAATGAAGCAGCCTATCAACGGATACTTGAAAGTTACCGGCCATTGGGATTCTACGGCCAGGCAATGGGTTACGGACAAGGTTTTGTCACCCAATCGGCCCTGCTGCTCGACAGGATGAAGGGAGGGCTACTGAAATGATGAACTGGACTGCACGCCAAATTTACGATCCAAGATTTGGTTCTTACATTGTGCCGGAAGGCTGCCAGATTGATCCTACCGGCAAATTCTGGTATCGGATGGGCGACCTGGGCAACGGTGTGCAGGAGGCAGAGATTGTCAAGGCCTTGCGTATTATGATTGGAGTGGATGACACGCGACCGGATCGTCTCCGGTTTTTCCCCAGGATGCCTTACGGCTGGAGTAAAATAGTTGTGGAAAAATATCCTATCTTGTTTGAGCATTCAGGAAAGATGGAAACCGCATTCATCCATTATAAGCTGGGAAAGTTCAAACAATAAAATGAAGCTGGAGATTAACTCTGACAAGGAGTTGGGGACGGTTGCGTTTCGCTTGGGCCCCTTTGAAAAAACAACCTGATCAGAAAAGTGTTTTTGTCAATGGGAAATATCATAAATCTGAGATTGAGCATAGCGGTGATTCCTGGTGGGTAAGGTTCACTATGCCTGTTGGTCCTGTTGCAGGAGATTTCGTCAAATGATAAACTTACAACTGAATAAGGATAGCCTCCAGTTAACTTAATTATTAAATATTTTGGGCTTATGAATAGAATTAGAATAACGCTTGTTTTGTTTACATATACATTCATATTGTGCCTGGGTCGACCATTAAATGCAAACGCACAAAAAGGATTCATTTTTTGTTTGATCTTCAGAAAGATAAGCTACCAGTAATAAAATTTTCAGGAACAGCCACTGCCGAATTATATTCCAAGGAAATAGAAGAATCTTTTAGGGGGGTATTAAAATACAATTTTATAAGTGAACCCATAAAAGATTATCCCCGAGGGTTTGTAAGAGCCTCACCGGTACCAACAGGTATGGAATACGGCATTCTGGACCCGCGATGGGGGAACATTTCTAAGGGAACTGACCCATTGGGGAATGATTGAATATGCATGTACAGAAGCGGATTGCTTAATAAAGTTAGTGCAGAAAAACGAAGATGGCTTTTATTCATTTCCCGAATATTTTGGCAGATCCCACAAACCTTATGGGAAAGAGCTTGACGGAACTTCTGCTATTATCATTGGCATGATAGATTTATGGAAGGCGCTCCCTAAAAATCACCCTTTCAGAGGCACGATCTATTCATTTCTTCACAATTCTCAATCACCCTTGCAGTACATCCATTTCAGACTTAACCAATATGCCCTTATTGGATGGTACAGGGGAGTTTGGTCCAGGTTGGAGACTCGGTGGGATTGCTGCCTGTAATGTGGTACAAAAACAATCTTTGCAGATTAGCTTTGCTGGCTGGCGCTGAACTTGAAAAAGCCAATAATGATAGCTCAACGGCCATTTTTTATGCAAATGACGCAAAAAAGATCAAGGATAATATGATTAAATATTTAAACGGATAAGGATGGTACATGGATTTGGTGTATCAACCCTGTTACGTTAAAGCCGGATTCAGCAATCATTAATAGTGAAGCCAACAGAGGCTCCGGCCATATCAATGGCGTTTCCTGCATGACTTCTGATGTATTGGGCTTTACACCATTGGAGCATAAAGATAAGGTTAATGCCTATAATCTTAACACCTTCAATAAATTATACAATTACCCGGTACGAAAAGAGCAATTTGATTAAATATGGATTATGGTCTCTTTATCTTGATATCAACGCGGGACTTTCTTCCGGTCCGTCGTATGGCGATGGTTATGCTTGCAAACCATGCTTCTTTATGATAAGATGGATATGGTAGATAATCTGTTTCCTGGATTGCAAATTCAACTTTTGCCCCGGTAAAAGAAATATAAGCTTAACAGAAAGTCACCTTATTATTTTTTATGAACGTTACTATTCCCCTGATGCAGTTGGTAAAGTAGAATTATTGGAAGGGTGTGTGGCGCATTCAAACTTGGTGAACGTAACAGAACAACTAAAAGTAGCCAGATTGATAGTAGGCGTGGATGACAAAGATTTTAACGAATTACGGATAATTCCCAGAATCCCGCCATCATGGAAAGGGTATGAAGCCACCGATTGGGTTGTATTGACTAAGAATGGTTTGGCGCGTGCTTATATTGCTTACGCTAAAGAGGAAAAGAAAATAAATTTTAGTATTAACATCAAAGAGAACCAAAAAATAAAAGAATAGCTGTAAGATTGCCATACAAAGGAGGATGGAAATGGTTCTATAAAAAGAATACTTCTGCGTTTAATGTTTCCACAGAAGAGTAAATTAATTAATTCATTAATCAAATGAAAACAACAAACTTGCTCCCCGTGTGCAAATTTTTGTCATATTCCTGGGAATAACTGCTTTCGGTCAGTCAATTCTCATTTGCCGGCGAAGTGGTTGTAGCCACTCCGGAGAGCCCCGATGCACAGCCAACATCCGGGACAGTAAAAATCCCGGCCCGCTCCGCAGCTGTTGTGATGGAACAATAAAATAACTTAACCCAGTTTTTTTCTATGGAAATTTTTTTGAGAATCTATAAAATCTCAATAGTTCGTTCAAAAAAATGGAATAATCAAGCGGCCATATAGCCGAAATGCAATAGTTCATTGACATGTTGACGATTTTTGATGAGTTCGGATTAATTGCGAACAGGCGAAAAAATCTGGATAGCATTAAGGCATTGTGGAACAACACCTTGTAATTTGTCATCGAAAATGAGTTTTCGCGGGTTTGCGGATTGCAACGTTGTATAACCTTGGCAACATTTACCGTTGTTAAAGCCGCATTGAAGTGAAAATTCAGTTTATTTCCACTTCTTGCCTGCGAGTTTTCAAGTCCGGCAAATTGCTTGCTCATCCTGAACCCAAATTCTATTTGAAAGCGGGTGTGATAAATATCGATCACATCAATGGGGGCTTGCCCTGTATCGGTTGAAACAAAAGCCGGAAAATTGTTTTTTCTTTCAGTTGGACTGTTCTACCGCCAGCAGGATGTTCCTTTCAAGAGATTTGGAATAAACAACCCCCGAGTATGCCCTTATCCCGTTGTTATTTTTAACCAGGGAGAAGTGTTCGGGATTTAAGTTGGCAACATCAACCTTTCCCCGTATTTTGCTGCCGGCTCTTTTGCCGGTCTTGGGTTGTGTGGAACGGTACGATAAGTCAGCGTCGTCCCGGAGTTTTGCTTACCAAATGGAGGGAGCATCCCAGTATTTTACTTACAAAATTTTCTTGGAGAAATACGCATCGGCAACAACATACCGGGTAATGGACAATATCTGTTTAATGTATTTGCAGATAACCCCCGCATACCAATCGGTTAATGACAGTCCATTATCCTGAAGGCAATTGGGTGAAGGTGTTTGTACTGCTTCCAAAATGAAAATTTAATCTGGTATCAGCATCGATTACCGAAAGCCCAAGGATTTCAATTCCACGGAGTGCCCGGCCTGCGCATCCTGACCAGAAATAACCGATCCCCGGCGTTTGCCTGCCCGATTTATGGATGAAACTTGGATCGAAGGGCAACCGCGGTGCGACTGCCAATCCAGGGCATTGACAAGGCCTTGTTAAAGCCAAAAAAGTCAAACTGCTGCTCGAACTGGCGACGAAAGCG
>CAXXKQ010000039.1:0-21509 GCA_963676535.2 Prolixibacteraceae bacterium
TTAAGATTATTGACTAATGCCCAAATACATCACGGAGTTTGGGCAGACATCCGGTAGAATAGAAATTTATTGAAATTGAATATGAAGCTTGAAAAGCTAAAATAAACTTTTATATTTGCAGCCAGTTGAAAAATTTCAATAAGGATGGAATGCCAAAGGGTTACCAGCCCCGTTAAACTTCTACCGTTTTAATACATTCCAAATGAATGCCTTCGAAGTTACAGCTTCTGGGGCATTGTTTTTTTTCTCTAGTGATTCTTATGCATTTAATCTGATTCGTACTTCTTCTTTTATCTTTACATTACTATGAATAAAGCTAAAATTATCTAACAACTGAGTTACTTCGTTGTATATATTACCTTTTCTCTTAGTGTCTTTAATGGTGATAATCAGACAAAAGTCTTGACTGGGCGTTCTATCTTCAATTTCACATTTTTCTTCGGTAAAATGACGGTATAAACCTTCCACCTTTAAATACCAATTCTTAGGTGCTCTTAGAAATTTCTCTTTATTACCTTCTGTGAATTCATCAAAATTGACACTCCATTTTTTTATTGGCTGAAATTTATCGCCATATGTAACCAACATTCTTTCAGTGGCAAATGGTGTTTCAATATCCTTCTTTGCTTTTGTACTATAATTGGTCATTGCCAATACATTATGATACTCATCGGCTCCAATAGGATTTTTAATAAGAGGTTTTGATGTATCTCGTCCTACTTTTTTATTATAGGTACCCAACATTATATCAATATTAGATTGACAATACTCAGCTCCTTGTGATACCTCCAAAATAGGTGAAGTAACAAGAGTCACAGACATTTCTCCATAAAAATAGCCATCATTATCAATCATACTTTGTGGAAATGGGAAGTCTAAAATATTGATATAATGCCCCCTTTCCAGAGTATCTTGAAGTATTAAAGTAATCTCGTTAGGTTCATTAAAAAGAATATCATTGATATTTGAAGGAAGTCCAAATCCTGAAAATTTTATTTTTTCAGCAATTGGCATTCTCATTTCTTCTGGATATTTGGCCGAATGTATTATTAGTGCTTTTAACAATATGGAATTGAATGACTCATTTAGCAAAGAATCAAGTCCTGATGCTATTGCAGAGATTCGAGGAGTAGAAAAACTCGTTCCTACGTTACCAGCAATTCTTCCGTTTGGAGAAAATGATTTTACCGGATTCAAGACTATTGAATTGAAAGCATCAAGCCCAGCATTACCTCCAACATGAACCACGTCTGGTTTAATTAAATGAGATGGTCCTCTCCCAATCCTTGAAAAAGGTGAAGGATTGTGTTTTTCAGCTAAATCTGTGTCATTTTTGTCATGAGTTATAGAACCAACAACAAGTCCTCTCACAGTATCTG
The DNA here is from genome assembly GCA_963676535.2 of Prolixibacteraceae bacterium. Classification (GTDB taxonomy): domain Bacteria; phylum Bacteroidota; class Bacteroidia; order Bacteroidales; family Prolixibacteraceae; genus Aquipluma. Next base: position 1,380 of record CAXXKQ010000039.1, read on the forward strand.
CCGATTTAGCAATCCTGCTCACAGGTGCATTAAGCTTAAAATTTGAACAATTTCCAGCGGATTTACATATTAGAACATTATTCTGATCTTGTATTTCATCCAGTGCTTTTGCAAAATCTGAAAATTCATATAAATCTGCATCACGATCCGTTCCTAAAGAGAGGTTCCAAATTTTAACATCACTGTAGCGACTAACAGCATCCCATATCTGCTCAACAAGTTCATCTTCTGATATTCGTTGTTTTGCTGTGTCAGGCATTACGATGGCTTCCAACAGTTTACATCCCTCAAATCCAGTATAACTCTTGCCTTCTAATTCATCTCCATAAAGCAATACTCCTGCAACGAATGTTCCATGACTTTTATTCACATCTTCTTCAGGATAATAGGTAATGCTATCTTTATGCAACCAAGGTTGAAGATGTGGAATATTTGCAATTCCGGTGTCCAACACACCTACAATCGGATAATCAATGCCCTCATTTGGCTGTTTTATTGGGATTGTATTTTCTTCAAAAATTCCATCCATTGTTACCCCATAAGTAGGCATTTCTGTCACCAATTGTATCCCATCAAATTCTTTAAGGTATTCGAATGCATCTTTGGTAATACCATTAATTCTATATATATTTAATTCACCTGAATACGGGACACTCTTATGATCCAAATTATATTCTTTACAATACTTTTCGAATTCCTTATTAAGTATGCCATTCAGTGAACTATCACCATAATTAAAAAGTTTCACTTTTAAAATTGTATCCTCTTTGGGATCGACACTTATTTGAGGTTTGAACTCTTCAATGTTTGTAATTGCAGAAATGCCAAATATTGTTGAATGACTGGGATATTTATTATCTGCATTTGCAATTCTTTCAGAAATTTTCAGCAAATCGTCCTCATTATCTATTTTGATCAAGACTTCATCCTCTCCACAGACTCCTATGGTATTTAGTTTTCCAACATTAAACAAATTTCCAATTTCTCTTCGATATGTTTTGGCTAATGCATCGGAATTCACTTTTAGTTTTACAACAGATGGAATATAATTATTCCGTTTCACTTTTTTTGCAAGTGAATATGAAACGCTTCCTAATACTTGACGAATATAAAGAGATTTTGCTCCAACCAGTTCCGGAATTACCCATTTTGGTACATTTTTACCACCTCCACCTTCAGTATCCTGTTCGTCTTTCTGTCTCTTTTGAAAGAACTTAATTGGAAGATTTCTTTCTGCCATAACTATGATTGTTTGTTTAAATAATTCCTGATTTGCCTAATTGATACATTCATTCTATCAGCTATAGCTGCCTGTGGAATGCCATTGTCATTAAGAAATTCTACTAATTTCTCAACAGTAAGATTACCATGATGATTGAACTCAAATAATTCTACCAACACATCCTCGTAATGCAAAGCATCTCTGTCGTTAATGACTGTTTGGGCCTTTGCATTATTTATTATAGTTCTTATATCAGATGGCGATTTTTCTGTAAATAGTTTAGCCAATCGATCAAGTCTTTTTTCATCAGTATTGAATTCAGTTTTAAAATCACTCGTAAATGTTTTTATTAATTCTATAATTTCAGTTTCTTGTGGCAATCCAATTTCAATCACAGTATTAAATCGTCTCCAGATTGCTTTATCCAATAATTCAGAATGATTTGTTGCCGCAATTAATATATTATGTTTTGCAAAAGAGTCTATATTTTGCAAAAGGCTATTTATTACCCGTTTTAATTCTCCCAACTCATATTGGTCATCTCTGGCTTTTGCAATTGCATCGAATTCATCAAGAAAAAGGATACACGGTTTATTATCCGCAAATTCAAAGATTTTCCTTATATTCTTTGCTGTATTACCTAATAGTGACGATACGATTGCATCAAATCTGGCAATAACTAAAGGCAATCCTGTTTGTTCTGAGATGTATTTGGCAACTGTTGTTTTTCCGCACCCAGGATTGCCATACAACAGTAACGAGTTTGACATCTCAACCCCTTTTTGCATCAATTGACTTTGATGCTTTAATACATTTATAAAATCAGCAATCTTATTATCGATTAACTTGGGTAAAACAATAGGAATATTTTCTTTTGATGGAACAATAACATCCACAATACCTAACCGACTCTCTTGATCTACAGGAGTAGTTAGCAATTCATCCATAGTTACAGTCGTGGCAGATCTCGCTTCAATTGCTTTAAGTATCATTTTTGACATCCTGTCATCACCATCTTTTCCTACTTTATCAGCAAGTAATTTGGAATAGTTGTAGACCTTCTTTGTGTCCTTGGCTAATCCCCCCTCTATTATTCTTAATATTTCAGTATACATGGAAGTCGTTTTTTTAATAAACATGCCACAAATATAATATATATTGAAACACAAATCAAATATATCGTAATAATTATTCGATATATCGTAATATTTTACTCATATATTGTATTTAAATATTCTAATTTCAAAATATTATCACGTCGATTAGAACAAATGAACCGGTTCCTTTAATGCTTTTTCTCTGGTGTTCAATAAATTATTGACAATTCATCCACTAATCAAAGACCTTATCTCTTTTTTTACAAAGAATTAAATTTATGAACTCTTCTATTCACTTGAATAGTTTTCGGCTTCGACGATCTCCTTTTTATTACTGCCTTATAGAATCCCCATAAACTTTAAAGAATCTGATTACACTAAAAATAATCCATCAATGGCCGATTTATTCCTATAATCTTTTCTTAAAATATGTTTTCCGAGACCTAATCTTATATTTCTTATTCCAAGTACCAGATCCATCATCAAATTGAGTTTTTACCTGGCAGATCAATTCTTTCAAAACCAACGATTTCAAAACACCAATACTCTGCCCTGTTAGTTCAAAATGAGGCTGCTTTTCGAAATTTTGACTCAATGTCCGCTGTTCCGGCAAATAAAACTTTGGTCGCTCTGCAAAATCAGACATCTTAACCGGGTGCCGGATCGGGGTGCCATTTTCATCAACGACAAAAACCAGATGACCTCTTCCTGCTTTTCGGATTTCTACCTGAAACAATTTTAAAGCCTGATCATACATTTCTCTGGAGGTGATAAACTCCATCCGGTTCAACTGTCCAAACAGGTTTTCAAGGTTTTGCTTCAGGTCTTTGCTTGAATTGGAGAACCGGAAATTTAATTTCTCTGAATTCTCATCTTTCGTCAACTGATACTTTTGTTCCAAATCTTTGATGAACCTTTGTGTTTTTTCCTTTTCGTAATTGTCTTTGATTTTCTTTCCGGTTTCACAATCAATCCTTGTCGAAACAATATGAAAATGAACCCGTTCCAAATCGGCATGTTTATATACCAGGTAAGGCTGGTTCCCATAGCCCAGATGTTTCATCAGGTTATCAATCTCTATCCTGATCCCTGCATCACCCAGCCTAACCAAATCGCTGACGGTAGGGTTCACCGATATATGCAATCCAGGCTTCTGAACCCTAGTATTTCGTTCTTCAATCTCTTTAAAAATACGATAACGGGCATTCTTGTCTCCCAGGAAAGGATTGATTTCCGGAGTATTCCGGCTGTGATAAAAAGTAGCTTTGTGCTGAAAGACCTTCCGCTCATTATAAAACAAAGCGTTTTGTGTACTACATGCCTGGTGGATTTTAATAACCATGGATTTGTACTTTGAGATTGACCGGGACAGATGGATAAATTAGTGTAGCAATTTCTGAAGTAGTATCAGGCAGTTTCGCATCATATCAAAAGCCTGACGGAGCAATTGCCGGTCATTGTCCCCAACATTGTAACCTGCAAACGAATTCATACGCTTGGAAAGCTGGTTCAGGTTGACCCCAATTTTGTTTAGTTCGTAATCCAGATTTTTAAGCTGTGCGTTGGCGTCCTCGTCCAGCGAAATGACTTTTCGGTTTGACTCATTAAAAACCTTGGACCGGATCAGGTCACTCATACAGCCATACTTTCCCATTTTGGTCAGGCTTTGTAACCTGAGCTTCTCATCCCGGGAAACCCGGACAATGAGCTTGGCATTTCGCTTATCGGTATCTGGCAATTTGGGTCGCATGGCTTGTTTTCTGTTCCTGTTTTCAACGGTTCAAAGAGGGGAATCATTCATAACCGAGGGGAATGTGGGTTGGCTCCCGCCAGACAAGGGAAAAAGGTTTTTGTGCATACAAAAACACATCTTGCATTCCCCTCTTTGAATAAGATTTTCTCCCTGATTTTTCGCTTTTTCTCTTTGAACTTTCATCTTCATCTTTTCATTTCTTGCCAAAAAGAAAGGGAAACCTGATTTCAGCATTTCCCCTTCCGGTTTTGAAAACGAGACCTGGTATTGAATCAATGGACTTTCTGTTTAGCCCCTTGTTTTTCCGATTGTTTGGTATCCGTTTTTAAGTCTTCTGACTTTTCCTGCTTGAACTGCGAGAAACTGATATTCCGGTTAGCCGCATCCACCTGTAACGTTGCCGAAAATTTCTTCTCATTCTTTCCCATCATCCCGTCAACTTCAACTTTTTGTCCTGAAGCCAGCTTTTCTTTTTGCTCCGACGAAAGGGTTACTCCTTTAATCTTTTCCGGTACCTGGATCATTTTAGTCCGGAGCGGAATCAATTCATTGGTTTTGGGATCAATACCCAGGTAATAATTATCCTTCTTCCCATCCCTGCCTGTCAGTTCAACCATTTTGCCCAGGTTCTTGTCATTGAGCAAAGCTCCTTTTTCTTCCTTGGTAAACTTGTGCCCCATATACTCGTCCGGGACATTCAATCGCTGGATTGGATGAATTTTAATATCCACTGATCCGTCTTCTTTACTTTGCAGCCGTATTTTAGCTGGGATTTTGTAATCTTCATTGCCGATCCGGGCATTTACCGTGTAGAGTTTATCCGAACGGAAACCGTTCAGAAAATCGGTCCTTTCTTTTTGTTCCATTTTTTCAATCAGGCTGCGGTTGATCCCTACCTTTTCGAGTTTGTCAAAAGGTACCTGGTCCATTGTCATTCGTGTACTTTGTTGTTGTTCCATGGCTTTTAAAATTTTTAATTGTTAGTACTAAAACTGGTAGTTGTTTATTATCAGAATGATTGTTAATCAATTTCGTAAACACGCTTTTCTTTCCGGCTGATTTCTACCAGGACCCGGAGGATTTGATACTTTTCTTCCGGCTTTCGGATGGCATATAAGTGCAGGACTGGAGTGGTCTTATCAGAGGTGTAAACAGTCAGGTTACCCAGTCCGAATATCCGGTAGATCAAAGGCTTTTCTATGGCGTAGTCTTTGATCCGATAATTTTCCACAAACTCGTGTTTTCGAAGTATTATTCCCGAAGTGTACCTAAGCTGTTCCGGGTCAATTTCGTAACGGATACACCAAACCTTCAGGATTTGCCAGAACAGGTTTATCAAAACATATACTGAAAGGTAGATCGGAAGCCTGTCAACATGAACTGCCAGTTTCTCTGGAAAAACAGCGCTTAATTGCTGTTCCTTGATCATGATATGCATCAGGATCACAATTGGAATGGACAGCAACGTCAACAAAAAGGTTTGCAGGTTCAAGATTTGCGATGGCCTGCATTTAAAGTATGTTGTATTTTCGATCATCGGATAGTTCTTTTTGAATTTGATTTTTGATTGTTTTTCTGTATTGATCTTTGCTTGGTCTGTTGATTGACTTTCGGGTTTTTGCCCGGAGGTTTGTTTGGCGTTTTATTTTGATTTTCAGCTTGCGGTGAGCTTGTGCCAGACCTGTCGCTTTGATCGGATTCCGGTCTTTGATTTGCGATTCTTCGAATGTCATTCTGTATCCTGGTACGGTTTCTTTCCAAAACTTCCGGGATATTGTCGAACCTGTAAAAATCAGGGATTGGCACATAACGGCTTTCTTCCAGTTCATGGGCTTTCAGATCAACTTTAATCAGGCAGTTGAAGTTTTTCTGGGCAATGGCTTCCCCATAGTTATCGGCGATCTGGCCAACCATATACCCTTGTGGCAACGTTGCGATCTTCCCCTCCGGTACCAGAAAATCCAGTTGGGTGGAGAACGTGGAAGATTGAACATTCCGGTTAATGTTGACCGATTGCCGTTCCTGGAGAATTTTGCCCATCCGGTTCTGGATAAACTTGGCCGTCTCACCGGCAGCCTGGCCGGAAAACACATTCCCGATGTTACTGGTAATGGCATTGGCCTGTTCTTTGCCGTAATCCCGGATCAGTTGATCAATGGTTTGAACTCCAAGCAAAGTCGAAATCCGGTTGCTGCGTGCCGTGGCAATTAACGTATCCAGTCCCCTAAAGTAAATCGTCGGCAGCTCATCAAAAATCAGGGACGACGGTTGCTGTCCTTTCCTGTTGATTACTTTCAGCATCCGGGTGATGAAAAGCGACAAAACAGCCCCGTACATTTCCACACGAAGCGGATCATTGGCCAGACAGAGGACTTTCGGAGATTCCGGGTTGTTGATGTCAAGTGAAAAATCATTTCCCGAACATATCCAGTAAATCTCGGGACTGATGATCTTAGAGATGGCGATCTTCAAACTTCCCAGCTGTCCTTCCAGCTGCTCCCTGGCTCCGCGTTTGTGCGCATTGATAAAGGGATTGATGATGTTCACCACATCTTTTTCCTGTTCCAGAATGGCAAAAAGATCTTCGTAATCCATCTGCAGCAGTTCAATGGCATGAGGGAGAGTACAGAATTGTCCGTTCTTGTATTTTTTCAAAAACCAGATCACGGCAGCAAAGAAAGTAACGGCACTTTCCGAGAAAAACTCTCCCTGCTGTCGTATCCATTCGCGGTTCAGGTTATAAAGGACCGTGCGGGAAGATTCAAAAGCATCAATCGGGCTTTCCATCCACTGCGGCGCCAACGGGTTGCAACGAAAAGACTTTTGGATGTTCTCAAAATTGATCACATAAAACCGGGCTGATTCCGGCAGTTTCCCGTCCTTTCTGGCCCTCAGAAAATGATTGTAGGCAACCAGCGATAAGTCCGGGTACTTAAAATCATAGACGCACATCGCAAAACCTTTTCTCAGGTGTTGCCGGATAAAAGGTAGTACCACCGAAAAAGACTTTCCGGAGCCGGGGGTGCCGATCACCATTGTTGCCCGAAAAGGATTGACAATGTTGATCCAACCTTGATGTTCATTGCCCCTGTGCAGATAGATCGTTGGTAAATTAACCGAATATACATTTGCTTTCAGGGTTTCTTCCTGTGGGAAACTCTCATTTTCCACGTTAAACCGGTCTTTCATCAAATTGACGTTGATCAGTTTGGAGATGTTGTCAAAGCCGATATTCAGAAGGACAAATCCAAAGAACGTCAGTCCCAGGTATACCGCCGGAAACGATTTGAAAACAACCAGGCTTCCCCAATAAAGGATCAGCCCGGCTGTCGTCTGTCCAACAATGGTCGAAACCAACAGTTCCGGTCTTTGTGTGCTTTGGTTCCGATGCAGGTAACTGCCAGAAAAACCAGGCAAACGACCTTGGATGGATACAGGCTTGCCAGAAATTTCAGGTTCTGCATTTTTTCAATTAATGGATGTAAAGCAGGTATTTGCATTCCCTTCAGAATGAAATAATTCAGTTGAGTCAGGTACAGCGATGTAAAAAGCAGTACATAGCTGAAAAACCGAAACCCTTCGTGTAGCTTGGCCAATTCATGTGATTCGTGATCCATTATTAGAAGATTAGAATGTCAGAATATTTGAATCTTGAGTACTTGAATCCAGAATGTTGGGATGATAAATGCGAGTTTTTGATCGTCAGGTTCTTTTAATCAAAGTTTTCGGACCTTGAGAATATCCTTGTTTTTCAGGTTAAAGCTGAGTTTTCGCCAGTGTTGCCCAATGCTTTTTCGTTCAGTTCGATTTTCAGTATCCGTCCATCCGGGATGGTCATCTTTTCCATGACAAAAACTTCCCGGACTGTTTCTTCTCCCGGGATACGTTGAACCTGATTGCGCTGGTACTCGGGAAAAACCTGATATTCCTGCACATTGGTGGCTTTTGCTTTTTTCTTATCCGTTATCCAGAAGTTGAAGCTTTCCACATCGTAAGCCATCGAGGTTTTATTGGTGATTTCCAGTTCAAAAAACAGGGCGTCGTTTTTCAGGGATATGGAGTTTAACCGGATGGTGATCCCGTCTTTTTCTGCTCTGCGCTTGTGAAACTGACGTTTGTGTTTGTTTAGCACCTGATCGCAAAGTTCTTGCAGAACATGATCCGGCATCAATTTGCCGGAAAAAGTCATGGCTGATTGAGAATGGAATGTTTCAATGGGGTAAGTGATCGGGGCGTCATTCCCGTAGCTTAGTTCAAAACTATAAATCTTGTTGGCGCAAACGACCGTTAACGAAGTTTGCTTTTCAAAAGCTTGGGTCGCTTTTACCCGAACTATGTTTGAAAGCTCCGGAACTATTTCAGCCTGTACCAGTGAATAATCACCGGCTTGTACATAGCTGACTTTATCAGGGCAAACCAGGTGACTGGTTTTGGTTTCGGACACTTTTAGGTTGTTGGTGTTTGCAGGTTGTACCTGTTGGGCGCATACCGAAAGATGAATGGCAGCTGCCCCAAAAATGATAACGATAATTGATTTCATGGATGTTGTGTTTTCTGATTATTTGGATTTATTGACTAAATAGACAAGGGTATTTTTCTTGACAGTAACTTTCTTGATTCGGATCATTTTCAAAAGTGATTGGGAGGCCCGGTCTGCTGCCTGAACCCCCATATAAGTCAGTGGATTGTTGCTTACCCCGAACATGGAGGAGGTATTGGCGCTGCTGCCCACTTCTTTGGCAACCTTTCGCGAAGCATTATCCGGCACATACAAACCGGGGAGTCCGTCCAGGTCACAGACGGTAATCTCAACAGGTACAAACTTTTCTCCAAGCGAGATTTGACGTATTTCGATCTGTAGCCGTTCATTGGTCACTTCACACGTTCCGTACAGGAAGGTGTTTTTAGCTATCTTGGTTCCTAGAAGCCAGGCATCTTCCATGAGCCGCAATTTGACCCGGTTACCGGAAAGAACCGTAGCGGTTTCGTAAACTTCAGCTTCAATGACAGGAACGGCGGATTGTTTGGAGTTAAAGCCTGATTTGCCTTGTTTTTCCAGGGTGAAACGCTTGCTCTTTTCCGCTTCCACTTTCTCATTTTTGGCAGTAACTTCTTTCAGGTGAAGGCTGAGCGAATCGCTCCTTTTAGCCAGTTGCTGGTTTTGCCGGAAGATTTGATCCAGTTCTTCAATGCCGGTTGATTTCAGGTTTCGCTCAGAAGTTTTGTCCGGCACTGCTGATCCTGGTTTAGGTTCCGGCTGGTTTTCTTCATCCTGATGAGTCTCTTTTTGACTTTTGAGCAAATCTTCCCGGGCTCGTTCTTCCCGCTGCCGGATGTGGGAAAGCAGGTTGTTGGAAACGTCAGCATTCAGTCCCGATGATTCTGTAGTTTCTTCTGCTGCATTGGGTGCTCTTGTACCCTGTTCTTCCATCAGCATCGCGTTATCCAGAGAGTCTTTTTCCCCCATAATGTCGTAATCATGAGTTTCTGCCAGTTCCTTTTTGGACTGGGCGCCTTCCATCTTGTCCACGATACCTATGTTACGGTCTGCCTCCGGGAGGTTATAGTTGGCACCTTTGATAGAATCCTTTTTCACCTGGATTTGAGCCTGCTCTTTCGGAAGTTTTCCACCACCCAGGATGTAAAAGATCAGGACGATAAAGGGAATCAGGATGAGTGGAAGGAATAGAAGTGGCTTATTTCTTTTTAGAAAGTTTTTCATCGATGTTCTTTTTTAAAATGTTTTCAAATGAATCGACGGGCATCTCAAAAGTCACTGACTTTTGAGCTCTAGAAGAGGTCCCCTGTAAAACAGAATCTTTCGCAGTTACTTTATTTTTATCTGCTAAAGATCCGTGCGTCAATTTGGGAGAAGGAATCAGGAACGAGAGCAAGTAGAGAACGAATATCCCTGCCAGGATATACATCCATTTGCGTTTCCGTTTTTCCGGATCAAGGCTTTGATCTTTTAAGTCGAGCCACTTGACCAGGCGGGTAATGCGGTTCTCGTTGTTTTCGGGCGGCTCTTCTTGTTTCTGTTCTTTTTTATTGAAAATGATTTTCATGGCTAATACTTAAAAGTTTAAAATGATTTACGTTTGAGGGTTTCCAGGTCTTTGTTGTCAGTAATCAGCCATTCTTCGATCAGAAAGCCGTGCGGGTTGTTATCTGTCCGGGAGATGTTCCGCAACCTTCCGGTTGTTTCCAAATTGCGGATGGTGATATTGGATTTTCGTACGATCCTTTGTTTCCCTAAAAACCGGAACTGGTAAGGGTATGCCGAAAAGTCAATGTGAACCGAATCGGTCAGCAAAGTCATGCTGATATCTGAAGCGATAACCTGGTTATAGACATTGTTCTCCTTGTAGGACTGGTATTGTTTCATGGCTGAACCATCAGCCAGAAAGAGCGCTTCCCTGGCATTGTTCTCGATGTACTGTTTGTCTGGTTCCAACGTGAAGAAAAGCTCATGGAAACGTTTGATGTGATCTTTAGCTTCTGCCGGGCGGTTGTCCGTAATATCGGCACGAAGGGCCAAAAGCAGGGATTTGCCATTGTCCAGCACATAGATTTTCTGCCGTGATTTTTCCACCAGGTTCAGTGACCGGATAAAAACAAAGGTGCTGAAGCCGATCAGTGTCAGGCTGATGGTTAAAAGGACATAGACCGTAAAGCGGAACTTTTGCTGTATATCAAAAACCTTTTTCATCTTTTGGATTGATAATTTATAATTGATTATTAATGAGTTATAAATGGTTGAAATTGAATATTTGGATATTGGTTATTGAATATTCATTATTGGAAATTTGTCTGCCTACTTCATGGCTCCTTTGGTGATCATCATCATCGCCGTGGTTTTCACAAGTCGTCCTCCTCCTGAGTTGGTACCTGAAGCGCTGACAATCCATGACGCGATTTTGGGAACCATCACAAGACCTACAATGCCGCAAAGCGGGACAACCAGGTTCGAAACGTAGTACATCGAAGGCATGTAGATCAGCGAGCTTTTGATCTGTACGATCTCAGCTTCCAGTACATAGATCAGGACTTCCTGAACCAAGGCCAGCACAATCAGGGCAATGGGCAGGTAAAGGTTGACATTAACAAATCGCGCGATCCATTGCAGATAATTGTCCTGAAACCCGTCAAAAATGGAGATGGCAAACACCAGCGGCCCGAAAATGATCAGCAGTACACAGAAGACTGTCCGAAGAAAGGCGATCAGGTAAACGATGGCCTCGAACAGGGATTCCATCAGTTGGCGAACCCCGTCCATAAAGTAAAAGTTGATCTGGTGCTGAAGTGCCCTTCCCGAAACAATGTTGTAAGTAGTCAGTAGCATGTTGATCCCCTTGTCCCAGAGGGTAGCTTCCTTTTCTTCGTTCTCCTGGAACGATGGTAAATCAACAGCCAGGATAGCATCCTGTTTTTCTTCCAGCCGGGCACTGACGATACTCTTTTTGTCAGCGTAAACTGCTTCTGAAAGTTTGGTCAGTCCCTTGGTCGGAACCATTAGCAATTGTACAAATGGACCCCAGAATGTGATAACCAGCACCAGAGCAAAAGGTCTTAACAGGGGTAACAGGGAAATTGGATTATCGGCAATCAGTTGCTCATAAATCCGTTTGGAGATATACAGGAAGGCAGCAATACCACCGATAGCACGGGCCAGGTTGACCAGCACGGCTGCATTGTCCAGCCCTCCCCGGATCAGCACATCGGTAAATGCGAAAAAATCTTTGGTTGAAATAAATAAAAGCATAAGTATTTAATTATGAGTGATGAGTTATAAATGATGAATGCGTAGTTGAAAGCAAAGAATGCCCGGCGATCACGGATTTATATCGTAAATCGTCAATATCAAAATGGTAAATCCGGGCTTGTTTATTCCTTCAGAAAATTGTAAGACTGGCTGACGTTATTGGCGTAAAACTGGTAGTGATGGACTTTCCGGTAGCAATAATCAGTTTCACCGATCTGATGGTCAAGTTCTTTTTTGATCTCGTCAAAAGCTTCCAGTTTTTTACCGTGATCGGTCTGGAACAAATTCACAGAAACAAAACGGGATAAAAGCTGATCAGCTTCCTTCTGGTACGTTTGCTTTAGCCAGTGGCAGTTTTCAAGTTTGTCCAGTCTTTCAATACTTAAGTACAACCGGACAAAACCTGAAGCGATGTTATAAACATCGGGCAACTGATCAGATTGGGCGTCAAAGATTTTCTTTTCAATATCCCGTTGAGAAAAGGTATTCGATTTGATTTGCTCTGTTTCTTCTTTGCGCTTTTCCATCTGTGCTTTTTCCATCAAGCGTTCAATGATCTTCATTAAATTGATCCTCAGCAGATCAGAATAGGTTGTTCCGTCTGATACCGGCAAAGCATCAACTTCAATGTAATAATGGGTCGGCCAGGTGCGGATAAATACATGGGGCACCGGGATCAGCCAACCCCTGAATGCCATGAAGGAAAGTGGGTAGCTTCCGTTCATTTCAGGATAGGTTCCATGCCATGATTTAATGTCAAAAACCTGGGCTTTGAGTTCCTTGCCCGACAGCACCGCCAGGGAAAGAAAGAGTATGAAAAGTATTGATTTCATGGTAATTTTTTGTTTCTGAAGTTCTTTTTGTTTCTGATTGTTTCTATTGTTCCGTTATCAATTCGGGATGAGTGATTTTGTTTTAACTCATAACTTATAATTCATAACTCATCAATTATAGAGCGTATAGTAGTATGCAAAACTTTCCAGCTTATCCGATTCAAAGCTTTTCTGGAAGGAAGCATACATCAGCTTGTTGTACAGGTAACAGATCGTCCCGTAATGTTTTCGCACGTCGGTGTATATGCCGTTAATGGTGTCGTACCGCTGCTTGTCATCCATCATAAAAAGATCATCTTCCACGATGGTATTTAAAATGGACGTGGTCAGTTGGCGACTGTCATCCAGTATCAGGTCAAACGACTGGACAATCACGGCTGCCTGCTGGGTGGTGAAATTCTGATCCTGCACCAGTTTGGGAAGTTTCTCGGTATAAACCTGGATGATCTTTTGCAGCATCTCTTTGGTTTCTTTGATGCGTTTGTAGTCCTTGATCAGGTAGGAAACTTTTTGCAGGCTTGCGAGTTTCTTTTGATCAATTCCGACCAATTCTGCTGTCAATCCTTTGATGTCACCGTTCAGTACTTTAATCAATACATTGTACCAGTTGATTTCCGAAAGTATTCCCTTTTCCTGTTCCCATAATGCTTCACGCTGAATGCCTGCCCCGACATCTGTTACCGGGGTCTGAGCAAAGGTGTTTTGCGGATTAATCATCCAAATCAGGGATAAGAGCCCAATGATTAAAAATGTTGTCTTTGTTTTCATGGTTGTCATTCTTTTAATTGTTGTGAATTGTTGGTTTTACATGGATTTGAGAATTTTTATAAATGACTGGTCTCTTTCTTCATTCGAATTTTGCTTCAGTTTTTTCAGGATCATTTCTTTTTCGCTTTGTTCGGAGGTATAGCAGAAATATTCGGGTTTGCTGACTTCCAGTGCATATACCTGCGAGTAGCTCCCAAGCCCGATAAATACTTCTTTGAGTTTGCGTCCCGTTGGCAGGTTTTTGTTGATCGAAAGGATCTGTTCTTTCTGGAACTCGGAAAGGCCAAGGGTATCGCTTATGCCCTGGAACTTATTCCTAAATTTGCTCATGTCAAGCAGGATGCGGGTATCGGCATTGTTGATGATCGCATCCCGGATTACCGGTGAAGAAATCACATCGTCCACTTCCTGGGTGACTACCATTGCTTCTCCAAAAAACTTGCGGATAGTCTTAAAAAAATACTTCAAATAGCTGGCCATCTGTGGAGTAGCAATGGCCTTCCACGCTTCCTCCACACACAGGACCTTGCGAACACCTTTTAACCTCCTCATTTTTTGCATGAAAATGTCGATGATAATCAGGGTGGCAACCGGAAAAATCACCGGATGATCCTTGATCAGGTCGAGTTCGAAGACAATAAACGGACAGCGGAAAAACTCATCGGTATCCATCTGTTTGTTCAGCAGATAGTCATATTCTCCTCCCCGATAATATTTGCCAAGGATGAAAAAGTATTCGTTGCAGTTAAACTGGATGGACTTTTCTTTAACCAAAGCCGGGATATAATTTTCGCTAAACTCATAATACCCGTTAAAGGATTTTTCGGTAATTTGATCGGATTCGGTAATTTGATCGGATTCGGTCATTTGATTGGATTCGAAAAACGCAGAAACTGAATGAGCAATCACATCTTTTTCCATTTCGGAAAGGTTTTCCTTGTAAATGGTGTAGATGACTGACAGGATGGTTTGTTTGCGCTCAACATCCAGTTCGCCTTCCAGGATAAAAGGGTTAAACGAAATCGGGTTTTCAGTAGTGAACTCTACCATCATAGCACCTCCCTGTTTTCTCAGGCGTTCATCCAGGTAATGGGTAAGCAGTTCGTAACTTCTCCCTACGTCGAGCAAAACAATATGGCAGTTCTCGCTTTCGGCGTACTGGCGAAGCAAATGGTTGGTGAAAAACGATTTCCCTGAGCCTGATCCGCCGATAATGATCTTGTTCCGGTTATGGATCAGGTGTTTTGTGCATCGGTTCATCCGAGATGTCAATCTTTACCGGGCATCCTTCCAGACGGTCTGAAAGCCGGATCGTAAAATCGGATTGGCTGTTTTTGAGTTCCCCTTCAAAGTTGGTCAGGCAACAGGCCTGCGGAACCTGGGTAATAAAAAGCTCGGTTTCCGGTAGCTGGGTGGAGAAAGGGACACAGGAAAAAAAACAACATCGGCAGGTCATGGGTATGTTGGTACGGAAAACAGTTCATCATCGAAAAGGCGGATGCTGTCTCGCTTTTGTGCTGTTTCAAATCTTTTAGTGAAGGATCAAACAACATCACATTAAAATGCGTTTTCACGATCTTTTCACCGGATGTTTGTACCTGGTCCAGGAAAGATTCAATCAGCCCCTGCATTGACCTTGTTCTCGGAAGAGAATTTGGACAAGCTGAAAATCTTTTTGTAACTGCTTTCCAGAAATCCTTTTGATCTCCTGCTGATCGGGAATGTAAATAAACTGGTTGGTGACGTGCGAAAACGGCAGGTGATAGCAAACTGGATAAATCAGTGAAACCGGTAGCCCTGTTTGCGGATGTTCCGATGCCGGGCGAAGTTCTGCCGGGACATGGGAGTAGTCACTTAAACTCAGGATTTCCACAAACTGGTCCATCACTTTCAGCCGGTCACGAAAGTCTATTCCTCCAAGTGTTGGATGATTGTCGGTAAAGTTCAGGCTTAAAAAACGTTCGATCAGTCCCAGTGAGTGGTCATCACCGATGGCTTCTTCCCTGGAAATAAGCTCGCACCCGATTCCGTTTTGCTGAAAGATGGCAATTACATTACCTCTGAGCTCGCTGATTTTATCGTACTGGAGTTTTTCCAGGTTACGATCTTTCCGGGAAAAGATCAGTGCTGATTCCAGGTAGCTTTTCAGAAGCCCTTTATTCAGCAGACTGATGTAAAAACAGCATTCATGTTTGAGAAAACGTCTTCCGTCAAAGTGTTGCAGGTATGAGCTATCCAGGCTGTCTGTTTGATTTTGTTGCAGTTTTTCTGATATATCTGATGGTCCTTTCAGTCCTTGCGGATGGAATTCGTTGATCAGGAAAAAATCCTGCTTATGGATAAAACTACCGGCAGGCAAAAGGTTGATCATCCGTTGAAAGGTATCATGCAACTGGTAAAGCTGTTCAGCACTGCATGACAGGACTTCAGGCAGTCGAAGCCTGAAACCTATGGTCAGATCCAGATTGTTGGAAACCTGAACATCCCCGTTAAATCCCAAAACGGGAAGGATCGATTCAAGATTTTTAATCTTCATGGGTATTCTGATTTACTTTTATTGTTGCCCAAAATAGGTTTGAGGAATCCGGCGTTTGCAGCTGATAAATTGGGGCAGTTTCCTTGCTGTTTGTTTCTTGCCCCAACCTTCCGGTCCATATTTCTTCTGAATGGTATTCAGCCGGTACAGATATCCGAAAAAGGAAGGAACCCCAATCAGCACTGCCGGGAAAACCCCGGCAAGGATATAAAGTGCAGAGAATAGCAGAAAGGATGCGATGATCCCGTAAAGCGCCCGGAAGACCAAAGGGCCGGAAAGCCCTTTGATGTACAACCGGGTATCCACCTTTTTGATGGGGTAACCTTGCATTACGCAAAGAAGGCTTTGATAACTACTCCAACCAGGATCAAAAATAAACAGGCGCCAAACGCA
Source organism: Prolixibacteraceae bacterium (assembly GCA_963676535.2). Lineage (GTDB taxonomy): Bacteria > Bacteroidota > Bacteroidia > Bacteroidales > Prolixibacteraceae > Aquipluma. The sequence goes on from CAXXKQ010000039.1 coordinate 17,744, forward strand.
ACCAACCCATGATGGCTTTCTGGGTATCCTGGTCGCCGCTCTGCCATTTAATGTATACACGGACACCGCCGATCAAACCGACAACGGCCCCAATGGCAATGATCAGGTTGCACACCGGGTCAATATACGAACTGACTTCTGAGGTTGCCTGGTCGATACCGGCTGCGGATTGGGCCATGGCGCGAGAGATACATAAAGATAGCAGTACTGCAAAAGCGGATACTTTTTGAACAAATTTGTGAACACGTGTTTTCATGTGACTTTGAGTTTTTAAAAATGAATAATTGAATATTGCTTATGATTGGTGCTGGACTTGCTCCAGGATTTTTGGCAACTGCGGATTATCTGGCTGTGAGAAGGTATCGATGGAATAACTTCATCCAACCGGTTTCTTCGTATAAAGAAGCTGGTAAGGCAATATCTTCTGAAAGCCGGACCGGGATTAACTCTGAGGGCAGATCTTTGGATGAAACGGATATCGGGTTTAAACCCTTCAGATGCTACCGGAATAAATTGGTCATCTTCAAAAAGTGTTTTTCGCTTCCCTCTTTGCCTGACAAAAGCCAGCGCCAGAACGAACAGGTACCATACCAAAAGGATCGAAAGGATAAAGCATGAAAAATGACCCCAGCTGATTTGATTGATTCCAAACATAGTCTTGAATTTTAATTTAAAATCCGAATGGTTCAGGTTTGATTTGCCTGATTGCAAGTACAAAAATGGGATAGGGAAAATTGGCAAAAGCCAAAGTTGACCCGGACTCCGGGTATGTTTTTTTAAGCGCTCTCGCAACTATCTGACTATTATTTATATTGTTATGGATTTATTTGATTTGAATAGTCTTCTGGAAAGTGATTCTTCAATAAATCCTGACGGGGTTTATTTCAATTTGATTGGAAAAAGTATTTCGAAAAGAGAAAGAAAAAAGGTCAAAAAAAGAAAAAGAAAGCCAATCAAGAGCCGGTCGGGGCGGAAATGCAAGGCTGTCCCGCTTTCTTTAGTTATGCTTTGATAAAATTGAAAACCAAAATGATTAAAAAAGCGGGACACTTGTCTTGGTCTTGCATTTGTTCCGGCGTTGGGAGGTAGGGAGACTGGCTAAATTAGGCTTGCTTTTTGATTTTGACGAAACTATTAACTGATCAAAACTTTTGAGAGCGGGTGGGCGAAAGGCAAGTGTAGCCCGGAAATGGAATGAAGCTGATGTGTGGGGACGGAATGAAGCCCTGCGTCCGGTTTTGTGTAGGGAAGTGGTTGTGGGTAAACCGGGCGGGCGAAATGGAGTTGTGGAGGGGTCAGCGCAATGGAATGAATCGGGCTACTCTTGCCGTGCGGTACAACCCGGCTTATGAGCTGAACGAGCTGATCAGAGCGACCGGTCCCCGGTGAGGTTACGAACGGGGAAAGGGAGTGATAAAGCTGAGGGAAGCGAATGTGCCGGGGTACAGGGGAAATACCTGCTAAAAGGATTTTTAAACCTCAAAATTCATTTAAAACCTAAAAAAAAGGGAAGTGTGGCCAGACGGGAAAAGTCAATCCAGGCATGAAATGGCAGGGATTGAGCTTTATACCGGCGGCCACTCTTCCATGCAGAATCGAGGCTTGTTCGCGCCCTGGCGGAGCACAGCGCGAACAGGCCGCAGAACCAACTAACCAAACATCGGCTAATACCTGATTTTGGGCTTATCTTTTTATCGTTTTACCCTAGGCCCTTTTATCCTTTGTATCCCTGTCAAATGCCACTAAATTGAACATTTCGCGCATCCGGCTTCTGATTCGGTTGCCGTAGATCTCTTCCAACCTCTGATGCAGAAAGGTTGGTGGTGATGTGTGTTAGCATTCCGTTTTGAAATGAAAAGATCGTAACGGTTCAGCAATATCTCAGCCATTACGTTGCATTCATTGCCGTAATATTTCGGGGTTTGCTCCAATCCAAATCATCAAAGCAATACACTTTGGGGATGAAAGGCATATTGGCATATCTGACAAATGATCCTTTGCTGTACTGGTTAATCACGGAATAACCGTCTTTTTCAAACTCAAAACTAATCTCCGTGTGGGCTTAACCAAAAACTGGGTCTCCCGAGGGCAAAAATAGCTAATGAGCTTTAATAAACTGGTCTTGCCACAGCCGATTGGGCCGCACAAGAGGATCCCTTTTCTCAGGCTGATCCGTGCCTTTCGGCATTTTCCTGGTCGCCGATGGCATAAACCAGCAGTTTGTAGATCATCTCTATATCCGTTGGAACTATCGCAAAGTGGTTCCCAAACAGGATTTTGCCCCGTTCCTCCATCCATTGCAGGCTGGTCTGTAAATTGAAATTAAACACTCGCCGCTATAATTGGCTATCTGTTCATAAGGGTTCAGCGTAATTTTTGTTGACGGTGACACTGTGTTTGCTGGTCCCGACTTGATTGAATTCTCGTTCATCTGTTTTAAAACTTTGGGTATTGTTCATCCACTTCCGGGCAACGGCCTGCCAGGAAATTATTTTTTTCATATCTCCTGTCTTCCAGCCTGACGACTGGTAGTGGGCATAAAACTTCTGAGCTTCGCTGCGCGGAAACTGGTTCTGTTCAAAAAATTGTTCGACTTCGGACATATCCGGAACCTGAAATTTCTCATCCAGAAGATTTTCGGAATTTTCCTTTTTGAGCCTTTTCCATTTTTTTTCGTTTCCATCAAAATCATCTTTTTGATTTCTTCTGACTGACTTTTCTTCCTGTTTATTCTTGTTTAGACTGTTTATTAGAAGTGTATTACTTCCTGTATCACATCCGGTATCAGATTTGATACCGGCAGGTTCATTTTCACTTGTTGCGGTACTCCTTCCGGTATCAGTTTCGATATTGGCTGTGATACCGGCATCACTTGCTGTATCTCTTCCCGTATCACTTTTGAGATCGCAGAAGTACCGGTATTCCTTGCGGTATCAGTTCCGGTATCGGTTGTGGTATCAGTTTTAATGCCAGTATCAGTTGCTATACTCCTTCCTGTATCACTTTCGGTATTGCCATTAGTACCAGTATCTCTTGTTGTATCATTATCGGTATCAGGTGCGGTATCACTTTTGGTACCGGTATCGGTTCCTGTATTGCTTGCAGTATCAGTTGCAGTATCGAATCTAATACAGGAAACCCGGCTACCCGAATGGAGGTTGGACGATGCGGTGTACATGATATATCCCCAATCAGACAGCTCTTTCATGCAACGGGCATAAGTATTGGCAGAACCGATCCTGGACAGTTGCATCATTTCGCTTCTGGAAATGACAAACCAATCCCCAAATCGTTCCGCATTCCACTGCTGAAAGAGGGCTAAATACAGGCTGATGTGATAGGGTGTCATCCGCTGATCTTCGGCCAACGGATAAAGAATCCCGCTCAGGTGCCGGATGTAGTTCATCGTTTCCCGTCGAAACTGAACCGGGGCACATTCTTGTTGTCTTCCAGTATTTTACGGATATCTTCGGAATCATAGAAGAGGATTCCGCCCATTTTGGTAAATGGAATTGTTCCATTAATACGCATATTCTGAAGGGTTCCGGGAGAAATACCCAGCATCTTGCGGACTTCGTAGGATTTGAGCCACTTTTTGGATGGCAGACCATGATGCTCTTTCAGCATCTTTCTGAACTCGCTAAGTAATTCGGTTTTGAATTCCCGGAGATCGTCGGTGGTAATAATTTCTGAAGGCATAACTAAAAGATTTAAATTGGTACATTTTGATTTGTTCCAAATTTGAACCCTTCATTTTAGTTTTGAC
>CAXXKQ010000040.1:0-200982 GCA_963676535.2 Prolixibacteraceae bacterium
CTTCATTGACAATATCCAGCGACCGATTGCCTCCGCTGTAACTCCTCCATATTCTATTGGACTTGGTAATCCCAATTTTCATATCAGGGTTCACACTAATCCATTGACCGGTTTTTATTATTCCAAACAGGTTATTCAAAAACCGAACTCGTTTCCCATCAAAATCAATTTCCACGCTCGAATATGTAAAACCTAAAAATGCTCCAATCAGAACCAAAATAACAGCATATAATGAATAATATACGGAAGCCATTCCAGCAATAAAAACCAGTATTCCAGAGAAAGATCCTACCGGACCAAATGATTTATCAAGTTTGTTACGGATTATCATTTTACATTCAATTTAGGTCGTTCCTGATTTTTCCTGTCAATGCCAGAAAGGTATCCTGATCAATACATACCTGCTCCAGGATATCAGCAATGTCATCTCGGGTAATTTTATTGAAATCTTCCTGCCTTGGAAGTATGAAAACGCCGCCAAAATCAACCGAACCTGGGCTGATCAAAATCTGTTCAGCTCCTTCAGCAAAAAACTGGGTTGGCCGGTGAGCTTTTCTCGGGAAAAGATGAATCGTCCATTTACCGGCTGAAAAAGTACACAAGGCATTCATCATGGGTTCGATCTTTTCGGGTTGTATAGCCTGAAAATGAGTGTAATAAATACCTACGATTTTCAGAACTTCTTCCATTGAAGTCGATTCGATGGAAATCATTTTCCGCAAATAATGATCAAATGCCCCAACCTGTGTTTCTGCGCTGGTATAAAGCTTTTGGGCCGTTCGTTTCAACCGGTCAAAATCTTTACTGACAGGCATAAAAGCGCTTTCTCCGGCTTGAAAATGCAGATGATCAGGAGCCGATGCGCCACACTCCGGACCATTGTAAAATACGGTAAAACCTTCCATTGCCCGGGCCAGCTCGAGCAAATAACTCACATTTGGAATAAACCGCTGATCGATATGCGCGTTGCACGAAATAGTGAAATGGTATCTGAAGATCGGAAACGGGTTGACCAAAATCAAAAACTGATCGCCAAAAGCAATGGCATCCTGTTCTGGCGGACGATTTTCGTTACACAGAAAACATTTACGGGCCGCTATCGATTGTTTATCCACATTGGCTGACGACGAGCGCATCCGCTCCGGGTTAAACTGGGCACGAATTTCGAATCCGTCAAACTGAAAACTCCTTTCCTCAACCTTCTCCAAGCCTTTAAAATTTGCCGCAGCCAAAGGCCAGACCTGCTTTTGAGCCTCGGTAAATTCGCGAAGAATCTGATCAGCAGATTTATTGGTTTCTGCAATTATATCAAGCAATTGAGCCATAACAATTTATTTTCATTTTCTTTTATTCGGGCTGAAAGCCCACTATATCCTAGCCCAATGGCAACGCCTTGGGTAAAAATCAAACATCAAATCGTCGCCCTGAAAGGGCAACATAAATTTATGTCCATAAATATTCTTCATTGTATTCAATACCATATTCTTTCAAAAATTGAATGTATTATTCCCTGAATGTCTGATGTTTATGATGTTCCTTTTGGTTATCTATATAGCGACTTACAACATCTACTTTTGATTGGCTTACCGAAAATCCGGCATACCCACCCTGACATGCAAAATTCTGATAATGAATTCCTTTTGTCTTAATACATCTGCTACTATTCTTTTTAATGTCTTCCAATAAATCGGATAACGAAATATTTTTTGACATGATACACAAAACATGAATATGATCTTCTGTTCCATTTATATTGAGCGGAATCGACTTTGACAACTTGATCACTCCTCCAATGTAAGCATACAGCTCCTTTTCATCTTCCTGCCTGATTAAACCAATGTTATTTTTGACATGAAAAATGCAATGCACATACATTTTGGATAATGACTGCGGCATACCTCTGTATTTTGTATTTCTATACTGTCCTTTCAGGACGAAAATTTCATCTCACATCTTCAAACCCAAGGCGTTGCCATTGGGCTAGGCTATATTGCCACTTCGTGGCGAGACTTTTTATTGCGACTTATTTTCCTAACCTTTTCCGTGCTTTTAATTCGATGGTGCGAATACGGTCTTTGTACAGGTTGTGGCCATTCATAACCTCGATACTGAGGGCTGCGTCCGAGTTTTCGTCCCAGCGGCGACACAGGTAAACCGGGTTATAAATTCGGCCAATCTGGTACTGGCGCGAAATAGCCAAACCCAAAGCGTAGTCTTCGCCGTAGTTCACATTTGGAACCGGAATCCGTCTTAAAACTGGGGTATAAAATGCACGCGGAGCACCTAATCCGTTAATTCGAAGTGCATTGTTCCGGCCATTTTCAGGAGTCCATTCCTTGTGATCAATGATTCCCGGAGGAATTTCTTCCAGTGCAAAGTTGACCATCTGGTAAGTTCCTACCACCATCGCACAATTTTGCTGATAAAAAGCGTCAACCACTTGCTGAACGGTCGTTTCGTCTTTATATAGATCATCGCTGTCGAGCTGAATGGCAAACTTTCCGCATTGGGGATGATTGGCTGCTAAATTCCAGCATCCGCCAATGCCAAGATCAGTTCGATCAGGAATCACATGCACCAAACGATCATCGGCTTCCGCATATTTCCGGATGATTTCGGTAGTTCCATCAGTCGAGAAATTATCGGCAATGATCAGGTTAAATTTGAAACCGGCCTTTTGTGACAAAACCGATTTGATGGCATCCTCAATGGTTCGCACCCGGTTTTTCACCGGAATAATAACCGAAGCTTCCACCTCAAAATTCTGCTCGTCAAACTTCACGGGAGCGAAAACCGGTTCGAGGTAGCCACCTGCATTTTTCAGATGTTGGGTACAGGCTTTTTCCATTTCGATTTGCACAGCCCGGTTCTTCGGATCGACGTAATCAAAAATCTTTTCACCCGACTTGCGCAGATCCTGTTCCTTTTCTGTATATAAAAACTCTGGAATACGGAATAAATCGGCATACTGCGAAACGCCCAGCCGAAGCGCATACAAACCGGCAAACGAAAAATCATCGGCAACACCTTCGGCTGCTTTTTTCATGATTTCAGTGCGGTAAAATAACAACGATCCGAAATTGAAATCGTCGCGCAAACTTCCTTCCTGATAGTCAATAACCGGCTGATTTTCGACTTTTCCGCCTTTTACGGCAAGGTAATTCGAATAAACCAGGCCACTTTGTGTATCATCAGCAATCTGCGCAAAGCGTTCAAGTGCTTTTTGCCCAAGCTGTAAAGCGCCCGGCCGAATATCAATCAGGGTATAACGGGTATTGGCCAAGGCAGCCATCAGTTTCACCGTTTTTCCATGCGCCATGGGTTCCGAGTTCAACACTTCGGCACCATCAATCAGGCAATTCTGATCGCCACTGCACACCACATAAACCTGCGAAACCAGGTCCGACTTTCTTAATTCCTGAACGGTAGCGAGGGTTTCCTCCTGTGTACCGTAAGGGATAAAACAGGTAATTTTTTTCATTGTAATTATTGATTTGTTTCTTTATTACATCATATCCGTTCGCTAAAGCAGAACGGCAAAGGATATTTGCTTCTTTCAATATTCTCTCATTTCCATCCGAAATATCTTTTTTATTTCAAAAATTATTTATTTGCGAACGGGTTTGTGTTTTTATCATTTTACCTCCGGATTCCGTTTCCCTCCATCCGGGGCTACAATACTCACCACCGCTACGCGGTTTCTTCTCCTGAATATGCTCCCTTTTCAAGGCGAAAACTTCCTATTTCCGTTGTTCAAAGCCGTTCCCCCATGGGGGAACGGGAAGGGGGCTAGATCCCCCAATACCTCAAAATCTGCCACATCAACGCTGTGCGTTCCTTTCCGGTGGTAATGGTTTCGAATGGAAAACCGAGCATAACCGCGTGATATTTGCCATCGTAACAAACTCCTGCCGTTTTATTATCAACCTGATAGCGGAAAAGAACTTTTGCCTGATTTCCTTTCGGTTCAATGGCATCGGGCGATTCCACTTTATAAATTTCGGGATTATATTGCTGAACAAAACTGATTTCTGAAGTAAAATCTTTTCGGACATCGTTCACCGGATAAATGCCCCCGCTGCGGCTCGCATGATTGGTCATTAGGGTGTAATGCAGCACTTCGGCGGCAAACTTTTTAGCCAAAGTGTCGCCACAAAGTTCCAGATCGGTCCCGATATAAGCTCCCGACAAGAAAACTTTAGCGCCATCAACCGATGTAAATTCAGTAATGGCAGCTCTCATTTGCGGAGTGAATACAGTAAAATCTTTCTTCGCATAACCGTAAAATCGTTTGATAGTTTTTTCTTCACCAAAAATCAGGTCTAAGGCAACAAAAGCGTTCTTATCCCAGTTTCGCTGTTCAAAGGCTTCGTCGCTCATCGAAATAAAGCCCATGCCGTTATTTCGGATAGCTTCCCCGTGAACCCGCGGATAATCAAAAGTATTGCCCGGAACAACTCTTATTTCCTGATCGGCATGACAAGAACCAAAGCCTGAATTATCATCGTCTTTCCAAGGCGTTTTGCGGTTAAAATCATATTGTTCGCCAATAAAGCAAATGTCGTTTTTATCGGCCACACCTTCATCCTCAAAAGTTAAAAATCCGGCGTATTTCCCGTTATCAAAAGCTTCGGGGCCACTTATCCGGTCGAAACCATTCACGATTAATACAGGTTTTTGTCTATTTTCAGGCAGACTGCAAGCCAGAATTTCCGACGGAAAACTTTCGCCGCCATCATTTACCGCCGTAATTTTGAAACTGTAAATCACCCCAGATTTTAATCCTGAAATCAGGTCGGTGGTATCCGAAACTGCTCTCCCGTTATCAAAACCTTCATTTTCAATCCGGGTATAAATCCGGTACGATTTGGGCGCTGCCGTTGGTTCCAGCTGATCCTGAACAGGGCGCCAGTTCAGGCGGATTGTGTTTCCTTCGAGGTTCATCCGGAAATGAGAAACAGGCAAAGGCTGAACCACAAATTCCTGATTATTCTGGAATGCCAGAAACTTCAGGATTCCTTTGTAAAATGCCCGGCTTACATCAAACTTGAAACGTGGATCGTAAGCCTGGTACATGTCGGCAAAGTTCTGGTGCGACAACAATTCAGACAACAAGGTTGGCACTTTCGGGCGGACCGCTTCCGAGTATTGTTTGTTCCACATTCCACGGCGCGTCCATTCGGGTTCGTACAATTTCTGCAAATCATCGACCACCTGTGTCTGAACAAGATCGCACAAATCGCGGCTGGCCCAACGGGATTGTCCATTGGGAAATTCAGGCTTTCCGTTGGTTGTATCGTAAATCATCAGACTTCCAATGATGGCGCTGTCGGGAGTCGTTCCGGCATCGGTATGAAAAGCCATGGCCATGTCAACCGGAATACCCAGACCTTTGACACTTGGATCAGCTGTTGGTCCGTTGGGAGTGCCCAGCAGGTAATTCACCCATTCGCCACGACTCTGATAATCATCTTTATAATCGTTTTTACCACTTTCGCGTTTGGCATAAAGGGCAGCATCCTGTCCCCGGTTCGAATAATCGATTTTTTGCTTGTTCAGTAGATAAACCAAAGTATCCGGCATTCCGATATATTGCAAATAATACCGGGCGCCTTCCTGATAACGCGGACGTTTGCTGGCATAAGGTAGCCAAACCAACGAGTCCAGCGCAAAACCTTTTTCATCGCGAAGTTTTTTCAGGACATCCATGTCCTGAAGTTTTCCGCGAACCACGTTGCCCATACCACCACCAAGCCGCACGGCATCTACCGAAACCTGTTTTCCTGTTTCGTTGGAAAGATTGGAAAGCTCAACACGGCCTGTTTCTTTATTTATTCCCTTGTCGAAACGGAAAGTTCCAAGATAAATCCAGGTTCCGCCACCAATAGTTTGATTCACCAGCAATTCTGTTTTTCCTCCGGAATGATATACGGTATAATGCGCATCGGTGACATTCTGGTCGTCTCTTGCATACGATACATAAACGGCATATTCACCAGCCGACGGAACTTCAGGTGTATAAACCACCTGCGAAGTGGCCTTTTTCCGGGCGACCATCAACCGGGTTTCGCCCATTCTGAACGGATTTTCGCCCTCCAGCAAAAAAGGCACTTTCAGGCCAAAGCCCTTTTCGTTTCCAGCCTGAATAGCCTCGCCTGTCTCCTGATAAGATGAACCTTTGGTCGAACCATCAGCATCAATAATGATCTCATTTCGCTGAATATCGCGTTCACGCGGCAAAAACACATTGGCACCGGCATTTTCGAGCATTGGGGTAATATACGGAACCACAAAACTCGTTGTCCATAAATCTTCAACAGTGAGGAAAACCCGGGCCCGTTGCCACTCCCAGCGATCAAGCGTATTTTCGTAGTACCAGCCGTGACTTTGCCACATCGCCACATTCCGGTTACTCAGCCCCTTAGATGGATACTCATTTTTTGAATTGTTCCTGACAATCGGAATAACCGCATTACCGGGTCTGCTCAACCGGCTGGCGTCTATTTCAACCGCATTACCCCGGTAATAATTCGGAATCAGATCCGAAATTTCCTTACCTATACTTTCGATGGTTACTGAATATTTCCTGAATTTACGACCAAGGAAATCTTTGTACCAATCGTAATACTGACTGGTATTTTCGGGCCTGAAAGGAATATACGAGAATGCCTCTTTCATCTCTAGATTTACCTTTTTCGATTTACCATCGACCAAAACAGTGTCGGTTCTGAATTTATAAACTGTTCCTTCAGAGGCTTTCCTGGCAAATTCGACCGATGCCTGATTGGCTTTTTTGATCAACCTTTTGGACTTATCGGCTTTGGCGGGAGTAATTGTCAAAAATATGATAAGGCAAAATAATCCAATTTTCGCCAAAAGCCCAAGTCTATTAATATTCTGCACCTTCAGGGCAAAAGACAACTGCAATTTTCGATAATTCGTTTTCAAAGTTTCTTTTTGTTTAATTTCGTTTTTTGAATAACATTGGGTTTCAATTTCTTAAACCTTATTTCAAAAGGTCACCTTAGTACAAATCATAGGATCTCTACACATGACCTTATTACCTCATTTTGGGTTGATTGTTCTTTGATAGAACTTGAAAAATGTGTGATCAGGTCGGTGTATTCAACTTTCATAAATAAGGTAATAAGGTTTGGTTATATGGGTTATTTCTTTTCTACTTAGATTTTTCTTTAAAAATAAGGTTTAAAACTCCTCCTTCCCAACACAGGGGCTGCCTTTATACTTTTATAAAAATCTTCCTTTTATAAAGCACATAGCCAATTAGCCAGAAGAACACAACATGTGAAATGGCATAAAGCAATGAACCATTTATATCGCCTGCCATCGGGAGGAAAACATCGCGGTAAAGTTTGGCTGATCCGCTAATGACTTTTCCGTCAGGATCGGTAAAATGAACCAACCGGCCCAGTGTTTTGGCCCACAATCCGGAAAGTGCAAAAATGAACAGCGGATTCATGCCAAAAACAACGAAGAACGAAGTCCATCTGGAATATCCTTTCAGATCGATAATCCAGATAAGCAACGCCAAAACCATGCTGGCCCAACCGGCCGTGTAAAGCACATACGAACTGGTCCAGATTGGTTTGTTGATTGGGAAAACCAATCCCCAAATCAGACCGGAAATAACGAAAACGGCACCAACTAAAATCAACTTTTTCGGAACTGATGTTTTTTTGGCTTCCCTGACCAGCGCACCAATCAGATAACCAATAATTACCGTCACAATCGCCGGAATGGTACTCAATAGTCCTTCCGGATCAAACGGAATTCCGAAGCCTTTGTAAAGATGGTTTGTGCCCAAAACAGCGGTATCGAATGGAATTGTGGCATTGCCTGCAAGCGAAAACGGATCGGAACCGCCCAGAAAATACATCAGTCCCCAGTAAAACATAAGAATGGCGCCACCAATGTAAGGAAGATATTTCCGTGGAGATGCCAGAACAATCACCGCGCCAATTCCATAAGCCAGAGCGATTCGCTGCAGGACACTCATAATCCGTAATTTCGAAAAATCAGCTGACCATTGCGGAAACGAATTCAGGAACAACCCAATAGCAAAAATCAGGAGTGTCCGTTTGCCAATTTTCAGGAGCGATTCCTTGTTGAGCGTATTGCCGTATTTCGAAAACGAAAAAAACATGGAAACGCCCACCACAAATAGAAAAAATGGAAAAACCAGATCGGTCGGCGTACACCCGTGCCATTTTGCATGTTCCAGAGGAGCGTAAATATGTGCCCAACTTCCGGGATTATTCACCAGAATCATCAGGGCGACGGTCATACCGCGCAAAACGTCGAGCGCGAGGTAACGTTGTGTGGTTTTCATTCAGGTATAGTTTTTAGCCCCCTCCAAACCTCCCCCACAAAGGGGAGGCTTAAAAAAGCAAGTTTGAAATTAGTATCAATCATCATTCTGTATCTGAAAATATCATTCATGACTCGTTTTATCGGGTTTAGTTAATAAAAGTAATCCTGAAAACATGATTAATCCATTGAGCAGCAGTAATTCAAACCCGAATTTATATCCCCCGAACCATGCTTCCGAATTCAGATTGATAAGGTAAGTTAGTACCGGCGATAAGATTCCAAGTATCGGAACCCAACGATCTTTCACCTGCCGTTTGGTCAGGATTCCAAAGGCGAAAAGTCCCAGCAACGGACCGTAAGTGTATCCGGCAACTTTAAAAACAGCGGTAACCACGCTTTCGTTGTTGATAATCCGGAATAACACAATCACCAAAAATATCAAGACTGAAAAGCCAATGTGCACTTTCTTTCGTGCAGGTTTACTTTCCGGACTTTTCGGATCAAGATTCAGAAAATCAATACAAAACGAGGTCGTTAAAGCAGTCAGGGCAGAGTCGGAACTTGAATAAGTTGCCGAAACAATCCCAAGCAGGAACAAAACTCCGGCAACGGTTCCAAAGTGATTCAATGCCAGTAAAGGAAAGAAATCATCCGACTTTTCGGGAACCGGAATACCTTTCATCTGTGCATAAATGTAAAGCATAACGCCAAGGCTAAGGAAGAGCAGATTCGTTACAATAAATGCCAGACTAAACCAGAACAAATTCTTCTGAGCATCGCGCTTACTTTTGCAGGTCAAACTTTTCTGCATCATATCCTGATCCAGACCATTCATCACAATAACAATTCCGAGCCCGGCCAAAAACTGTTTGAAAAAATTGGTTTTCGAGCGCCAGTCCCAGTCGAACATTTTGCTGAATGGATGTTCGTCGATAGCTTTCACCATGTCGCCAAAATTCATATTCAGCTGCTTAGAAATGAGAATAGTGGTCAGAATGACCGAAGTCACCAAAAAGGTAGTTTGCAGGGTATCAGTATAAATCACGGTTTTAATTCCGGCGCGATAGGTGTAAGCCAAAATCATAAAAATGGCAATGGCGACAGTGACCACAAACGGGATTCCGAGTGCATCAAAAAAAGCCAGCTGCAACACGCCGGCAACCAGGTACATCCGGAATGAAGCTCCTATCGTACGCGAAATCAGGAAAAAGAATGATCCGGTTTTATACGACCTGACTCCAAAGCGCTGGTCGAGATAAGTGTAAATGGATACCAGATTTAGCTTGTAATACAAGGGAATGAGCACCAATGCAACAATCCAGTAGCCGGTAAAATTTCCGAGCAAAAACTGCAGATAGGTCCAACCCGAGTTGCCTACTTCGCCCGGAACCGAAATAAAAGTTACGCCGGAAATGGTGGTTCCAATCATGGCAAAAGCAACCACATACCAGGGCGACTTGCGGTTACCGGTAAAGAATGTTTCGCTGTTTACATTTTTCGAGGTGAAATATGAAATGCCAAAAACCAATCCAAAAAAACACAAGAGAACAATAAACAGTATGGTTGCGCTCATAAAATTAGTTCCAAGTTCCAGGTTTCAGGTTCCAAGTTAATTAACCTGCGATTATCAAGTTCTACTTATTTTTTAAATTCCACCGCAGCACTTTCTTGATGCGACGGACTAATTGCTGTTACAGCGTATTTAAACCGCGAAGTCTTGGTCTTTCTGTTTGACCCAATAACCAAAGATTTATCGCTGGTAACGGTGTAAATATTTTCAGGATTTTCAATGTTCAAGTTAGCTTTATTACCGGTTTTATAAATCACGAACAAACGGCTGTTCCCCGCATTTTCCCAACTGAGTTCAAAAGCTTTACGTTTCTTGTGAATTTTCGCATTCACCGGAGTGGCTGGTTTTACCGCACTAACCCGTGGATTTGGCGGAGTCAGCGCCGGATATTTATACATTTCTTTCAACAATTGTTCTTTTATCCCAAGCGGATTTTTCACCATCGATTTGGCACTGAAAAAGATACTTCCGGAGATCGCCGGAATGCTCCGGTTCAGCTTAATCTGGTTAATTATTTCGTCGGGCGTTTGCCAGGATTTATCGCGCGCTTTTTCGTTGATCAGGAACGGTGCCTGGCCAATGTACAACTGGCATCCGTAAGTATTTTTGCTCCACCAGTCGGCCAAAATCGCATAATCGGCAACCGTTTTTCCAATGTACCAGTACAACTGCGGTGTCACGTAATCAATCCAGCCTTCCTTTTGCCAGAGCAAAATGTCGGCATACAAATCGTCGTAATTGGTAACTCCGGCTTTGGTAGCCGAACCCGCAGGATCAGTCGAATTGTTTTTCCACACGCCAAACGGCGAAATTCCAAATTCAACAGTCGGACGAATCGATTTGATGCTGTCGTGCAACTGTTTAATAATCAGATCAACATTATTCCGCCGCCAGTCGTCTTTTTTATCCGGTGCAAACCCATTGGGAAAGCTTGCAAAAGAGTTTTGATCAGGAAATTCCTGATTGGCTTCACGGTATGGATAAAAATAATCGTCGAAATGAATGGCATCAATGTCGTATCTTCTGACCAGATCGCTCACCACACGAGCTACATGGTCTCGCACACCGGGAATTCCCGGATCGAAATATTTCTTCTTTCCGTAAGTCAGCATCCACTCCGGATGGGTATTTGACACATGGTTCGGCGCCAAAACTGATTTTTCAATATTCTGAACTGCCCGGTACGGATTCAGCCAAACATGAACATCCAGACCCCGTTTATGGCATTCGGCAATGGCAAAAGCCAGCGGATCGTAATACGGATCGGGTGCAACACCCTGTTTCCCGGTAAGCCATTCCGACCAGGGTTCGAGCTTCGAATCATACAGGGCATCAGCATCCGGACGAATCTGGAAAACTACTGCATTCATATTCCAGGCTTTCACCTGATCCAGAAGTTCAATCATTTCTGTTTTCTGCTGATCGGTGGTCAAACCTTTAGACGATGGCCAATCAATGTTTTCGACTGTCGCGATCCAGAAAGCACGCATTTCGTGCTTCGGATAGGTTTGCGATTGAGTTGATGTTGCAAGTACTACAAGCAGAAGTACAGTTGAAATAACTCGGGTTAGCATGTTTCTGTTCATTGATTTATTTTTATCGTTTTTTTCATTTTTTAAGGTGAATTCCATTCCGTCCGAAAAATGGGTAAAGCCTTTTTTATCATTTCTGCGCGGACGGATGGCTCGGACCGCATTTCCAAACCCAGGGCGACATTCGTTCCTCATTTGCCCTGGGCTAGGTTATTCTGCCCTTTCAGGGCAAAGAACCTCTCCTAACGAAAAGCTCATTCAACGCTCCAAATTCCCCTCCATTTGGAGGGGTTAGGGGAGGCTGTTATTGGTATTCCACTTCAATATGCCATTTCCACTGATCAAAATAGAGGTTACCTCCCTCCCACTCCAGCTCTCCACGCTGAAAATCGTACGGTTCGCTGCGCATATATTTCTTCTCCGGCGTTAACTTCCGGGCATAATCATCATTTACAATCAGGCGATACGAATCAATTCCGGAGCGATAAAAATTCCGAACTCTCTCATCGGGGCAATCCTGCAAGCCAAACGACTGATCAACCGGAACCCAGCCCACTCCTTCAAAATATACTTCGCACCAATCGTGCAAATTAACTTCCCCGGGGTGAAGCATCCAACCACTCTGCCATTTGGCCGGAATCCCCTGCGAGCGGACCAAAGTCATGAACAACAAGGTTTGCATGCCGCAATCGCCGTGATGATTTTTCAGCACATATTCCGGAATATTCGGAATGGTTCCATACTCCAAAGCGCTTGCCCAGCGCACCGAACCGTTGATCCAGTTATAAATTTTCTGAGTTTGCAGCAATGGGTTGGTCTCACCTTCCAAAATCTGCCTGGCCAGTTGTTTGATCGTATCCGTGAAAACAATCTGGGGAGCACGTTCACTGGTAAATTCCTTGTAAACAGCGCTTGATGTATCGTAAGGCTTCATGTTTTCCGGCTTTAAATTAAAATATTGAGCCAAGGTTTCCACTTCGAACACAATCTGGAAAATGGTTGGCTGGTCTTTGACGGCCTTCTTTTCAAGATAAACTGTCCGTTGCAAATCGCTTGCGGGCGCAATTTGAAACTTCTCCTGAATAGATTTCAGGAGCCTGATATTTTTTTGGCGATCGTGTCCTTCACGCGGGAAAGGCATCCAGCAGCGAATGATCTTCCCTTCCGGAACGGCATTGGGTTTTACTGTAATCGTGTAATTGAGCTTCATCCGAACAGGCATAACCGGTTCACCCAATGTTTTGGTTTGAGCAATGACCTGCCGGGTGTGACGAATGCAAAACGAATCAAGCGAGTTAACCTGCGCTCCGTCAACTTTTATTTTATATTGCCTGGCCTCATCATCAAGCCTAAATAAATTACTCACTGACTGCGAGAAATACCGCTTTTCGCCATCAATAAGACGCATTTCAATCTTCAAATTTTTTTCCCAGCTATGAAGTTGAGCCGAATCCAGTGTTGGAAAGTAAGGCAGTAACCTGTTTTTGACTTCATTTTCTGGCAGCCGGAAATCAAGCCTGATCCGTTCGCTGATTTCAACCAGTGAATCTATTTTAGCTAGTTCAGAAGAAGAAACAGTGGCAGCAGTTTTCAATGAATCAGCAAGAGATTTTAAACGATTAAATTCGCCCGAACTCATAAAATTTTCAGCAAGGAACAGGTAGTTTTTTTTATCAGAAACAGAGCTGCAGGATGATAAAAATACGACGGTCAAAATCAAAGAAAAAACGATGAAAAATCGTTTTTTTCTTTGATTGGTATGACATATTCAATCTATTTTCCGGATTATTCATATTCGTTTATTTCATGTTAAAATCGTTCGGTTTTGTATCCTCGTTGTCGGAGGTATTTCAACAAATCATCCAGCCGATTATAAAATTTATCAGTCCGCTCCGGAGCTGTTCCAAAATGAATCAGCATGATACAGCCGTTTAATCCATTTGGATCTTTCTTTTCGAAGGTTTTGATGTCTTTCATGATGGTTTCCGACGAACGATAGCCTGACATATCAGGAGTGGTATAATCGGCATTCGAACGGATTCCGGGAGTAAAATTGATGACTTTCAGCCCCGCTTGCCGGCTCCAATCAACGCTTTCGGCATTATACCATTCATAAGGAGGTAAAAACACGGACGCTTTTTCGGGCGTAATTCCAAGAGTAGCCATCGTTAGGTAGTTGATTTTCAAATCGTCGAAAAACTGTTGATGACTAACCAGCGACGAATCGCGTTTGGCCCAGTCGGCATACAATAAATGACCATCAGAATGTGCCCCGAGATAGTGTCCATCAGCAATCAATTGCTTAATAATTGATTGATTTTCTGCATTTTTATAAAATGATCCGGTAAAGAAAAACGAAGCTTTGGCCTGATTTTTTTTCAGACTTGCGGCAATGATCCGGCCTCCTTCAGCATATTCGTGAGCCGAAAAAATGAGGTAAATTTTCTTTTCATCCGGGTTCATTCTGACTAAAGCTCCCTGACTATCAGTAACTCCTTTTGAAGATTCATTTTCATTTTCAGATTCGAGTGACGAAAGCAGGTAACTCAAGCTGGCCGTTCCATCCATAGTTGGTTCGTTGGTTGAGTAGTCGCCAATGTCGTCGTGATAAACCGCCTTTCCATTCTGAAATGCAGCATATCCATCCGCTCTTTGCAAACTGATACCCAGCAAATCTTTATAAATAGACGTATAAACCGGACCGTCAACCAGTCCTCCAACGGTGGTAACTTTCAGGAAATGAGTCAGCGATGAATGTGGAATTTCAGGATAATCACCACCTGCCGGAAGCCCGCAAATCATCGAAGTTCCCCATGGATTGCAGCCAAACAACCAGTCGGTCAGCGCGGCTTCCATTTCTTCGTAGCTATTGTCACCAGTGATTTTGCGGTATAATTTGGCCTGTGTAATAGCAGCTGCTACAAAATTATTTGAACACCACACAAAGGGCACCCCAATACGGAACGGATCATTTCCTGCATATTTCTTAATCTGGTCAAGTCCTTGTTTCATTAAACCGGTAAACTGGGCAGAAACGACAGGATCAGCCGATTGGGCGAGCAAGGCATGTCCCAGATTTACAAACGGATAATACTGGTAATGGCGCGCCCGGTTCAATTCCATCCAGGGAGTTACCGGTTCCAGTTCGCCCCAGTATTTGGCTTCTTTCTGAAAATCGATTTGTCTATCTAAAGGAATAAGCGTGGCAGCAGCCAGTTCCATGTCGTCCACGTAATTATCTTCCTCGTAAAAATATGGTGAAGCAATGCAGGCGGTCTGGCAATTTCCCAAGTCTGATTTGGCAAAATCCCAGGCATCGCGCGACTTCTGTAACATCCGGTCAGCAAAAGCCAGATCGATTTCCCTGAATACAGTTGCGCCTAAGGCAAAAGAAGACGAAAATTTGGCAGCAGTTGATGAGACCCCGGTTGTCCGGTTTTTATATTTTCCCAACCCCTGTGATTTTCCGGTTACAAAGTAAACCGGACGATATTTTCCCAGTCCGTAACCGCCAAGCGTATCAGCTGCTGGAAGCCGCATTCCCTTGTGATCACGGTCATCTGCAATCTGGTTGTACATTTCATTTTTCGCCGGATTCATTTTCAACAACCATTCCAGTCCCCAGCGAGCCTCGTCCAGAATATCTGGAATCCCATTGGCTCCCGGCCTTCCGTTTGCACCATATTTATCGCCAAAAGCGGCTGGATTTTGCCGGTATGCAAACAACAACTGATAAATGGCGTTGGCCGAAGTGGTGGTATATTGCAGGTAATCCGAAGCATCGTGCCAGCCGCCAATGACATTGATTTTTTCGCCGGTTCGGGTAGGGTGATCAACAATAATTCCATCGTGAGTATGACAGGAATCGTTCAGGTACGGATTGAAACCGCAACGTTGCTGACGCATGTAATTCAGAATGAAATCGGCTGTGCCTTTATACACATCCCGATCAATCCGGAAGGAAGGAGAAACAGCATTCCCAGCTTTAAGGTAATATCCTCCCGATTTGCTGAAGTTGCTGAAATTTAAACGATATGCGCTCTGTTGTCCCCAAATCGTAGGATCACCAGACTCCGGTTTGCCTTCGAAAACCATTTTGCCGGAAAGTGTTTCGAATAACTGGAAAGTTGTAATATCTTTCTGCTGATCAGAAAGATAAACCGCATTTTTTACTGAATGAGTCAAGTAGCCGAGCTGATTGATACGAATAACCTCCCAAGCAGAAGCCCTCAAAGAAATCAAGCTAATCACAAAAAGCAGTAATATCACTTTCATGGTTTCACGGTTTTGTCAGGTTTGAATTCAGTAATTTAATGGTTAAAATTTACGCTTAATTATTATACCAATCAAGCTAATAAGGCTTTTTTAGTAAAAATCAGGCAACTTCCATCAAGCCAAAGAGCACAGGTCAAAATTAGTTTTAAAAATGAATTTACAAATATTGGTCATACATGTTATATGATACATTTATTTTCAATTCTAAATTATTATCTTTACATCGTTAAAAAGGGGCTTTTCAAATATCAAAAAACAAACCTTATAGAATGAAATTAATTGCCGACAGCGGATCGACCAAAACAGCCTGGAAACTAATTGAAGCCCCCGGAAAAACAAAGGACCTCAAAACCTTCGGACTCAACCCATTTTTCCGCACAGAAGATGAAATATTTCTGGAAGTAGAATCCACACTTTTACCGGAAACCGGAAACAAAATACAGGAAATCTATTTTTACGGAGCAGGCGTGGTGAGCGAAGAAAAAGGGAACATCGTCAGAAATGCCCTGGCCCGGATTTATACCCACGCAACCATTGAAGCGCACAGCGATGTTTTGGGTGCCGCCCGGGCCTTGTTTGGCAATACACCCGGAATTGCCTGCATACTGGGCACCGGATCAAATGTTTGCCTGTATGACGGTGAAAAAATAACCGGAGGAATATCACCTCTGGGTTTCATATTGGGCGATGAAGGCAGTGGCGCCGTGATGGGTCGGAAACTGCTTGGTGACTACTTTAAAGAAGCAATGCCTCTTTGCCTGCGCGAGGAATTTGCCCAAAAGTATAACCTCACCCGGGAAGAAGCTTTAAACCGGGTTTACCGTGGTGAAAAGCCCAATCAATTTTTGGCCCAGTTTACCCCATTTTTATCTGAACACAGGAATTCGGCTTATTGTCAGGAATTTGTTCAGCGAAATTTTATGGAATTCTTTGAACGAAATGTAAGTAAAATTCCTGATTACATGAACTACCCTATCGGGTTTATTGGTTCAGTTGCTTATTATTTCAGTCATATTTTAAACAATACTGCCGACTATTTTGGGTTCCGACAAACCACAATTGTAAAAGATCCAATTGACGGATTGGAAAAATATTATTCTGAAAAATAAAACTAAAGATACGACCAGAATGACAACAGAAAGTACAACCGAGGCCGACTCATTGTATAATGATCTGGAAAAAAAAATCGGTAAAAGAGCTTTTATTAAGCATTCACGAAGAAGACAAAAAAGTATTACCAGCAGTGTATGAAGCAATCCCCCAGGTCGAAAAGTTGGTCGAGCAAATCTACCAGCGAATGAAAAAAGGCGGGCGATTGTTTTACCTGGGAGCCGGGACCAGTGGCCGGCTGGGCATTCTCGATGCCTCTGAAATTCCCCCAACCTTCGGAGTAGGTCACGATCTGGTCATTGGACTCATAGCAGGTGGCGATCGCGCCATCCGTAAAGCGGTTGAAATGGCTGAAGATGATGAAGAACAAGCCTGGAAAGACCTTGAAAAATATCAACTCAACCAACTCGACACTATCGTTGGTATTGCTGCCTCAGGTCGGACTCCCTACGTAATTGGAGCAGTTAAAAAGGCCCGGGAGCAGGGAATTCTGACCGG
The DNA here is from genome assembly GCA_963676535.2 of Prolixibacteraceae bacterium. Lineage (GTDB taxonomy): Bacteria > Bacteroidota > Bacteroidia > Bacteroidales > Prolixibacteraceae > Aquipluma. The sequence continues at coordinate 17,317 of CAXXKQ010000040.1, forward strand.
ATGTATTGTTAACAACCGGGGAAGCGATTTAGCACAGGCCGTTGACATCGCTATTGAAGCAATCGTGGGCCCCGAATTTCTCACCGGAAGTACCCGAATGAAATCGGGGACCTCGCAAAAGCTAATCCTGAACATGATTACCACTTCGCTGATGATCAAGTTGGGTCGGGTGAAGGGAAATAAGATGGTGAACATGCAACTAACCAACCAGAAACTGATCAATCGTGGTACCCGCATGATTATGGCAGAACTGGGGTATGATGAAGTAAAAGCCAAACGGTTACTGTTGCTGCATGGATCTGTGAATAATGTATTGTTGGCCGAACAGGAGAAGTAAAGATTAGTCAGGATAAAAATTCATTATTTCAAAAATACAGAAAACCGGAGCGATAATCAGTTTCCGGTTTTTTATTTTGTAACACCACCCCTTGCGTTTGTAAAAACAAAAAAGGTCACCTCTTTCGAAGCAACCTTTTTGCGGTGCGGACGGGACTCGAACCCGCGACCCTCGGCGTGACAGGCCGATATTCTAACCAGCTGAACTACCGCACCAATTTTCAGTGTTGTAAATTTTGTGAGGGCGGTGCGGACGGGACTCGAACCCGCGACCCTCGGCGTGACAGGCCGATATTCTAACCAGCTGAACTACCGCACCAATTTTCAGTGTTGTAAATTTTGTGAGGGCGGTGCGGACGGGACTCGAACCCGCGACCCTCGGCGTGACAGGCCGATATTCTAACCAGCTGAACTACCGCACCAGATTTTTTCTTTATTAACCTGATTTTCATCAAAAAATCAAGTCGTTTTTTAAAAAATTTACAGCACTTTTAAAGAACAAACCCTCTGAAATCCTTTTTTCAAAAGGCTTTGCAAATATAGCCTTTCTTTTTTTCCAAACAATAGGGCCAATAAAAAAAAATAATCCTGATAAATCCGTTCGTATCCGTTATTCAAAACACTGACAATCAAGATAATAAATCAGTCTCACCAGAGGTTGCAAAGTTCAATTTAGTCAGCTTTTTCTCCCCGCTCCATCGATATGCCAACAGCTTGCCCGAACGAGTCACACAGGAATCAACACAACAAAGGTTATCAGCCAAAATACCGCAACACTGCTTTAAACAATAGTGTCCGAAAAATACAATCGGGTTGTGTTCGGCGTATGACACACGAGATTGAATAATTTCTTTGGGAATGCTATAGGCCGGAAGGTCGAAACGGCTCTCCAGCGAAATATCTTTAAACGTTTTTCCTTCAGGATTCTCCCACCACTTCATGCGAAACGAACGGTGAGGCTGCCCGGAATCATCAAAAACCAACAAATCTTTGGGAAGTTGAAAATCAACACCCTTGCAGGTTTCCCAAAAACTCTTCGAGAATTTAGTTTCGTTCAGCGCAATTTCCCGCAAAAGTATTTTGGTCAGTTTGGGTTCCATGATGCTGCTCTTCAGTAACTGCACATTCTCATCGTCCCAACAGGCATGAATGACTCTGATCTCGCCGAAATCAAGAAACATGGGTAAGGTTCTCATCCATTTCAGGTGACTTTTAAATTCTTCCTTACAGGAGGTAAACTCTTCCAGCGTCTGATTAATCTGTAACTGATATTTTGGTATCCGCTTTTTATAATATTTTCCTTCAATGTCGCGCAGATAATAAAGGATAGCATACATTTCATGGTTGCCGAGTACCGCATAAGCAGAGCCGCTCTCAACCATTTTCCGGACCAGATTGATGGTCTCCCTTATTTTTGGTCCCCGGTTAATAATATCGCCCACAAAAACAGCTTTACGAGTCGAATGGGCATAACAACCATCGACAAGCCGGTAGTCCATATTTTTCAACAGGCTTTTCAGCTCATCAGCGTGACCATGAACATCTCCGATAATATCGTACATAAAAAATTGACTGAATGGTTTATTAGGCAATTTAACTATTTTTTAAATACCACCCAATGAAACGATGATACCTTTCGGTTTTCTACCAGAAATACATGTAGAACAAAGAACAAGCTAAAACTACACCTAACGAAGCAATTACATCCCACTTGTTCCAACTATTCCGGATAAGGGTTTTGTAGTCGCCTGTGAAGGTGATAAACTCGATCTGTTGAGCGGTAGGTTTTGGAGTGAAAAGCGATACTACAACCATCATCAACATGATGAAGACAAGCAACCATATCTCAAAGATAAGCCAGTTAGTATGCCAAAACCAGGTGGTTGATTCCCAGTACCAGCCAGTCATTACGTTTTTACCTGTATTTGTAAAAATGTTGGTCAGCAAGCGCACCATACCTAAAATAAAGCCCACTATCATACCTGCTTCACCAGCCTTGGGCGTAATTCTTTTTGAAAATATACCCATTACAAATACGGCTACCATTGCCGGAGCAAGCAGCGACTGAATACCTTGCAGATAGCTGTAAAGGCTGCCCAGACTCATCATAACTGGTATCCATCCAATACCAAGCACCACAACCACAATTGTTGCAATACGACCGATCAAAACGTATCTGGACTCACTCTTACCTTTGAACATTGGCTTATAAAAGTCTTCAGTAAACAATGTAGCGCAAGAGTTGAAGAATGCTGCCAATGAAGCAACCAATGCTGATATAAAGCCGATAGTAACAATACCTTTTACACCGGCGGGTAAAACAAACTTAACCATCGAGCCGAAAGCAGTATCAGGGTTTTCCAAAGTAAAGCCGCTGCCGGGGCGTGCAGCCAATGCCGCGGCGATCATCCCGGGTATCAGAAACATAAATACAGGCAACAATTTGAAATAGCCTGCAGCGATAGTACCTCTGCGCGCACGCTTCATCACGACGTCGCTCGATTCGCCTTTATGTTGTCCAAGCACACGTTGAACAATGTGCTGGTCAGTAGCCCAATACCACAAACCGATAATTGACGCTCCGATAAACACCCAAAAACCAGGATACTCGTCGTACAGCGGATCACCTGTCTCAAAGTGGAACATGTGGTTTGTGCCGTGGGCAACGCCGTCTGTTCCTACGCTCAACGTTTTAGAATAGTCAATCATTGCCGTCCAACCATCAGCGATACTGCCTCCTCCGAGCGCTGATAATCCGAGAAAAAGCACCAGAAATGAACCTAAAATAAGGATAGGCGTTTGAATGGCTGACAGTGTCATCACACCCTTCATTCCGCCAAAAACGGTAAAAACACCCGTCAAGACGATCAAACCGATAGCCCCGTACCAGAAAGGTAAACCGAGTAAACTCTCCATAAAGATACCGCCGGTAAATGCAGTTACACTTACCTTAGTCAGCACGTATGCCACGAGTGTGATGATTGACAACCATGAACCCGTAGCAGGAGTGTATCTATTTTTCAGGAAGTCGGGCATGGTAATGATTTTCCCCAACTTGTTATTCATCAGCTGATAGAATGGAACAAAGATCCAGCCCAAAATGAGGATCATCCAGCCTTGCATTTCCCAATGTGCCATACCTACACCTGCCTTTGCGCCTGTGCCGGCAAGTCCAACAAGGTGTTCAGAGCCGATGTTTGCAGCAAAGATAGCCGCACCAATGATGTACCATGGTTCGCCTTTCCCGAATAGGTAATCTTCGCTGTCGGCACCTTGTTGCGAGCGTTTGTGTTTTTGTATCGAACGCCACACTGCCCAGCCAACTAATAATATACCTACCACAATAATCAGCCAGTCGAGCCAAATAAACTCATGTGAATTCCAATTCATAAGTTGTGTATTAGATTAGGTTTATAATAGTTTAAAAATTAGCAATCCGATCAATATCGATTTCTCCGATATTGCTTTTGGCTTTATAATAAAAGACTCCCTTTCTTGATTCAGAAGCATCTGTCTCATTTAGCTTTTCAAGCACGCCAAGTGATAAAATCTTCTTTCTAAAGTTTCCCGAATCATATTTCCGCTAAAAAATGGTTTCAGCTAAAGTATAAATGTATTTTTTACATTTATTATTTCATGATAAATTTTTATCATTTTCTGTTCGAAAACATTTTGCTGCTCCAAAAAAAAAAGGACCATTTCTGATCCTTCTTTTCATATATCTGATGAATTTTCAATTCAATTATACCGGAATGTTTTTGTTTACGTTCTTGCTTCCTACTAAGGCGTAGAATAACAAGTAAGCTAAACCAGCAACAATTACCCAGTAACTTGGCAAATAACCGGCAATGTCGGCTACCCAACCCTGAAGGGCAGGAAGAATACCTCCACCACAAACCATTACCATGAAAATTCCTGAAGCTGCTGCCAGATATTTTCCTAAACCTTCTACAGCAAGATTGAAAATACCGCCCCACATAATTGAGGTACAAAGTCCTACCAATACAAGGAAGGCAGCATTGATTGGAACTTCCAACAAACCAAAAGAGGTTACACCATCAATACTTTTCAAAACTGGCAATGAAACCAAGGTAGAGGCTGACGAAAACATAGCTAAAAGAACAAGGACTAAACCTAAACCTGAGGCAAAAGTAAGCATGGTTTTACTTGACACTTTTGCTCCGATCGATGCGCCCACCAAACGGCCGATAAGCATCAGGAACCAATAAGTACCAGCGACAAATCCAGCAGTAGTAGCATTCAATGCATTTGGAGTAGCTGGGTCAACAAGAAAATAATTCAAAACACCGGGAGTACCAACTTCAACGCCAACATAAACAAAAATACCAATAGCGCCTAAAATGAAATGACGGAACTTTAAAGCTCCTGACATCAGGTTTCCCAGTGGTTCAGAAGATTGTTCAGCGTGGGGTTCCGGAATATTTACAAAATATAATACTACAAATACGATAGCGAACACAGCCATTGCTGCATACATGAATGGGAAAATATTGGTAATCTGTGCTTTGGATGCATCACCAATCAATATACCTACGATCATAGGAGTAGCAGTAGCCATTACTGAGTTGAAAGATCCACCAACCTGAATCAGCTGATTACCTTTATTACCACCACCACCAAGGGTGTTCAACATTGGGTTTACAACCGTGTTCAACAAACACATTGAAAAATCCGGCAACAAATGCGCCTGAAAGATAAACTGCAAAAGCAGAATTCTGGTCAGAATAACCAGAAAGATATTGGATACCAACTCCAACAAAACCAACTGCAACAGCAATCAGCGCTGTTTTTTTGTACCCGATTCGTTGAAGCAGAATACCGCTTGGGATACCCATTACAGCATAAGCAATAAAGTTGGCTGCGTTACCGAGAAGGCCTAAGAAGTTGGTTACTTCAAACTGGCTCTTTAACACGATACCCATTGGGGCTGCCAGGTTAGTTACGAAAGAAATCATACCAAAAAGCATGATCATCATGATGATTGGCACGGTGTAATTTTTGTTTTGAGTCATAATAAGGTGATTAGATTGTTAATTTATTTAAGTTTATGTTTGTGTTGTTACGTTTAATTTAGTCCCCGAATTTGCAAAAAATAACTTACTATTTCGGCAAAACTTGTAAAAAAGGGAAAAATTCAATAGTTAGGCTGATCATTCCTTTCTAAAAAAGAATGACCAGCCTTTAGCTAAATGATATGTAATTACAAATCAAGCTTGATTGAACCTTTGGCGCGGATGAACAATTTATGGCAACTTCCTTTTCCATAAACATGTTCGAGTGTACTCACATATTTATCGAGCAAATCCTGAGGAACAAATGCCTGGATCGTTCCACCGAATCCACCGCCATGAACTCGCCATGCGCCTTTTCCTTTCAAAATCATTTCGCTCAGAGCCAGAGCCAGAGAAACAACTTGTTCGTCTTTGTGAACGACATCGAAAATATTCTGATTATACATATAAGAGCTGTATCCTGATTCAACCACCATTTTCAGGAAAGACTGAAAATCGTTGTTTTCCAAGGCTGCTACCTGATCGACAACACGCTGGTTATCGCCCTGGAAATGGTATGCACGAAGAATTGCCCTATCTCCGGTTTTTTTACGGATTTCAGGTATTTTCTCAACAATCTGCTCCAAAGTTACCTGACGTAAAACTTTAGCGCCAAGTTCGGCAGCCACAGCCTTCATTTCGGTTGGCAATGAAGCGTATTCAGCCTGAGAAGCAGCATCGTCATGACCACCACCTACATCAGTAATTACCAAAGCGAAACCGGTTTTTACGAAATCGAAGTCAACTTCTTTCACGATTGGTTTCGATGGATCTTCAAAATCAATGGTGATCAAACCGCCAACAGAACATGCTGTTTGGTCCATCAAGCCACATGGTTTTCCGAAGAAATTATTTTCTGACCACTGGCCGATGATTCCGTTCTCAACGGCGCTCATTTTCCCATCGTTGAACAGGTGATTGATGATCGCACCAATCAACACTTCAAAAGAAGCCGAAGAACTCAAACCTGAACCTTTCGGCACGCGACCTTCGATACAAGCATCGAAACCACCAATGGCATAACCTTTTTCTTTCATGCGGGCGCAGATACCTTTTACCAAAGAAGAAGAAGTATAGAATTGTGCAGGATCAATTTCCAGTGAGTTCAACTCAACCTGAAACTCGGGATATCCAGCTGACTTAATTCGAATGGCATTTGTTCCGTTTTGAGCGGCTACCGCAATGTTATCGAGGTTTACAGCACCTGCCAATACGCGACCGAAGTTGTGGTCGGTATGATTACCGCCAATTTCAGTACGCCCCGGAGAACTGAACAAAGCCACGTCATCGGTTCCGTAAACTTTCTGAAACTCATTCATCAATGCGGCATAACGGTCGGCCTGTTCTTTCAGCACCGCTTCGTTTATACCATATAATTCCTGAAACAATGGATTTTTTCCATTGGCAATCTTTTCGATCAAAGCGCTAATCTTTGCCATAGTTTTTTAGTGTGTTTAATTATTTATTGGTTTATTGTTTTTTATAATGAACCGGTGAAAGGTCACGCAAACGCTGTGCTGCCTGCTCTGCGGTTATGTCGCGTTGCGGAGTGGCCAGCATTTCGTAGCCTACCATAAATTTCTTTACTGAAGCAGAACGCAAAAGTGGCGGATAAAAGTGCATGTGCAAGTGCCATTCGGAGTAATCTCTACCATCGGTTGGCGCCTGATGCAAACCGGCTGAATAGGCAAATGATACTTCGAACAGGTTGTCGTATTTCACTGTCAATTGCTTGTAAATATCTGCTAATGCGGTGCGTTCTTCGTCAGAAAGCTGCAAAATATTCTGAACCGGACGACGGCTGACAATCATTGTTTCAAATGGCCACACTGCCCAGAAAGGAACCAACGCCACAAAATGCTCGTTCTCAACTACCAACCGAACTTTTTTGTTGATTTCAGCTTTCAGGTAATCGCTCAAAAGCGTGGTCCCATGCTTTTCGAAGTATTCTTTTTGTAGTTTTTGATTCTTTGGCTGGCTCAACCGGAACCGATGACGACGACCAGATTTGTCCGTGCGGATGCGGATTGGAACACCCCATTATCGCTCCCTTTATTTTCGAAAATCTGCACATAGTTGATCATCGGGTTACTGGCGAGGTTCTTCAAACTGCTCGCACCAAACATCAACTACGTTGCGGATATCTGCCACTTCCATTTCAGGAATAGTCAGGCTATGGTCGTCGCTGAAACAAATTACCTTGCAAATACCACTTTCGCTTTTAGCCTGAAACAAGTTGCCTTCATCGATATTACCGTCGGGGGTATCAGTTAACAGGGCGCTGAAATCGTTGGTAAATACGAATGTTCCTTTGTAAGGTGGATTGAAATGCCCTCCTGCCCTCTCGTTTCCGGCACACAAGTAGCATGTTGGATCGTATTTGGGGCGTTCGTCGCCAGCAGCTTTTTCAACCTGCCCCTGCCAAGGGCGTTTAGCCCGGTGTGGCGACACCAAAATCCAATCGCCTGTTAGCGGATTTAATCGTCTGTGCGGATAATCTTCAATATTAAAATCGCTCATAAATAGTATTTTTTAACTGGTAGGTACTGGTGGGTAAAAATAAATATTTACCAGTTTCTGGCCAAATTGATTTTGTGTTTAGAAACATATCAAAGAGAGTTGCGCCGGATAAGCGACGATTGGTTCCTGATTTTCTCAACACTTCTGTCCTGAATCATTCGGGCCAGTGTTTGCCCCATCAGACGAAAATCAGTTGATATTGTGGTAATTCCTCCCGCTACAACTTCTTTTAACACGGTATCGTTAAATGAAACAACTCCCACATCTTCACCAAGTTGCAAATTCTTTTCAACAGCCATTTTGACCAAACGAACCAAATTCCGGTCGGAAGGAACAAAATAGGCTTCTCCCTTTTTCATTTCCTTATTTTCTACATTCCGGATAATTTCAGATTTAAATCCTTTTTCGTCACAAAAACGCTGAAATCCAATCATCCGGCCTTCCGGTTCTTTTCCTCCGGGGAAAATCATGATCAGCCTGGTGTATTTCTGAAGTAAATCAAGCCCATCAATCAAGGCATCATAAACATCCTGTTCAAAGTCCTGGTAAATAACCGGATAATCAGATAAATCATCCTTTTTACGATCCAGAATATAAACCTTGTCCTTTGGAAGTTTCCCGGTCACATTGGCCGTATAGTCGAAAGTTGCCGGCATGATTACATACGAGGTGTATTTTCCAACACTTTCAGAAATTAAATTCTTAAAAACCTGATAATTAAAGTGATGAAAATAAATATCAACATTTGACCTGGTGTCCAAGCTATTCAGAAACGAGGTATATAAGTCTTCTTTAAAAGCATTTAGCTCATCAAACAACACGAAAATTTTCTGGTCAAGATTAATCTCGGTGCTGTTGATGTAATAACCTTTCCCCGGAATAGAATTGATGATGCCCTTAGCCTTTAGCTCGTTGAAGGCCACCATTACTGTATCGCGCGAAAGTTCAAATTCGGCACAAATCTGGCTCAACGACGGGATTTTATCGCCAATTTTCAAGTCGCCAATTGAAATAGCCGTGTAAATCGAATTAATAATTTGACGGTATTTGGGTATACCTAATGAATCATCAATCTGAATGTACTTCACTCGTTTTGATTTTTATTTGGGTTAATTGAATTCAAAAGTAAAAATAAATCGAAACAAAATACACGACCAGTACCTACCAGTCCGAGTGAAAAAACTAAATTTGTGTGCCACGGAATAAAGTATTCAGCGGTCAGTCGCAGTTGAGATTTTTTTCAACTTGCAACCCGAAATTTGTAACAATTCAAATAACTAAAATATCTAAACATGAAAATCATCAAATCCCTCTTTGGGAAAACAAATGAAGGACAGGAAGTCAACTTGTTTACATTAGCCAATGATAATCAAGTGACAGTAAAAATCACCAATTACGGGGCAATCGTTACTTCAATTGAAACGCCTGATCAAAACGGAAAACTGGCCAATATTGCCTGTGGTTTCGGGAAACTTGAAAACTACCTGAGCACTGAATATCTTGGAAGCTACCCTTATTTCGGAGCTGTTTGCGGCAGATGTTGCAACCGTATTGACAAAGGTAAATTTACTCTTGCTGGCAAAGATTACACCCTTGCCGTAAACAATGGTCCCAATCATTTGCACGGTGGACTGGTAGGTTTCGACCGCCGCTTGTGGACTGCCAAAATGATTGAAGAAAGCGAAAAAGTAGGCGTCAAATTAAGCTACCTGAGTCCGGATATGGAAGAAGGCTACCCCGGAAACCTGAAGGTCAGTTGCACGTTCACACTAAACAACGACAACGAACTGATTCTTGAATATGGTGCAGAAACCGATCGAACAACAATAGTCAACCTGACCAATCATACTTATTTTAACCTGACTGGCGGAAAGGATCAGATTTTGAATCACGATCTGGAGTTGACCGCAAAAACCTATACTCTCAATGTTGACAGTATTCCAACAGGAGAAATTCTTCCGGTAGCCGGGACACCAAACGATTTCCTTATTAAAAAGAAACTGGGTAAAGACATCGCCGGGCTTGCTGACGGGTACGACCTGAATTTCGTTCTGGATAATACGAACGGAAACCTGGTGTATGCCGGATGCCTGAGTGAAGAAACCACAGGAAGAATGGTTGAAGTTTATACCACACAGCCTGGTATTCAGCTTTATACCGGCTATTGGATTCCGGAATTGATCGTTGACGGGCAAAAGAAATTTGGAAGTTATTCGGGTGTAGCAATGGAAACTCAGCATTATCCCGATTCTATTAACAAGCCTCATTTTCCACCGGTTATTCTGGCACCGGGACAGTCATTCCACGAAAAAACGATCTACAAATTCGGATTAAAATAATAAGAAGGGCTTCGGCCCCTTTTTTTTATGGGTTCCTGAACACAAAAATTTGTACATTTGAGTTCTGTTGATCCAAACGATGAATTTATGGAACTCTATTCGAAATCAGGATAGGCTCCGACAACTAACAAATAAATTATTTCCTTATGAAAACGATCATCGAACTTTTTGAAACCAGTGTTGCAAAATTTCCAAATAACGTTTACCTGTGGGAAAAGAAAAACGGAAAGTATGAAGGCACCACCTATCAGCAAACCCATGATCTGGTTATGCGTTTTGCTGCCGGCCTCATCAAACTGGGAATCCAAAAAGGCGATCGGGTTGCGTTGATTGCAGAAGGCCGGAATGCATGGATTATTTCTGAACTTGGAGTCCTATACAGCGGTGGGATAAATGTTCCGTTATCGGTTAGGCTTGAATCGGGCAACGAACTTAAATTCAGGCTCACTCATTCCGGATGCAAAATGGTTATGGTTTCGAAAGGTCATGCTTCTAAAATTGAAGATATCAGAAACGAACTTCCGGATCTGGAAAAGGTGATATACCTGGATGGGAAGGAAAATCCCGGAACGAATGATATTTCGTACAACGAGGTTTTAACCTTAGGCGACGAATATCTGAAAACCAATCGCGACGAATTTGATGCCGTTTACCAAACCATCGGGCCCGACGACATTGCCAATATATCATACACTTCAGGAACAACTGCCGATCCGAAAGGAATTATGCTTTCGCAGTTAAATTACGCTGCAAATGTGGTTCAGGCAAACACGTTGCTCGACATTACCCCAGAATGGAAAACACTGGCATTTCTGCCTTGGGATCATTCGTTTGCCCACACAGCCTGCCTCTATTGCTTCATGTATAACGGAGCTAGTGTTGCATCGCTTGAAATTGGAAAAACTCCCATGGAAACCTTAAAAAACATTCCGAAAAATATCAAGGAAATTCAACCCAAAATATTAATGAGTGTTCCGGCAGTAGCAAAAAATTTCAGAAAAGGAATTGAAGCCGGAATAAAACAAAAAGGGCCGATTGCTGAAAAACTATTTAATCATGCACTTAAAATTGCCTATAAATACAACGGAAACGGATGGGACCGTGGAAAAGGCGGCCGGGCAATATATAAACCATTGATGAATCTTTACGATAAAATCCTGTTTTCGAAAATCAGGGAAGGATTTGGAGGAAAACTTGATTTATTTATTGGTGGCGGAGCTTTACTCGACATCGAATTGCAGCGATTCTTTTATGCCGTAGGAATGCCTATGTGCCAGGGATACGGACTATCAGAAGCCTCTCCGGTTATTTCTTCCAATGCGCTTCATGCCATTAAATTCGGGACTTCCGGCCGCTTGGTTAAATACCTCGACCTGAAAATCTGCGATAACGATGGCAACGAACTTCCCTTGGGAGAAAAAGGTGAGATTGTGGTAAAGGGTGATAACGTGATGAAAGGTTACTGGAACAATCCGAAGGCATCAGCCGAAACGGTGAGGGACGGATGGTTATATACCGGCGACATGGGTTATATGGATTATGATGGATTCCTTTATGTACTCGGACGGTTTAAAAGTTTACTGATCGGAAGCGATGGTGAAAAATTCAGTCCTGAAGGAATCGAGGAATCATTGATTGATCAGTCCGCATACATTGATCAATGTATGTTGTATAACAACCAGAATGCTTATACTTCGGGAATGATTGTACCCAACATGCCCGCTTTAAACAGGGAAATTGAGAAACGCGGGTTTAAATCAGACACCGATGATGCTTTGACGGAAGCGCTTAAAATCATTCAACTTGAAGTAGATGCCTACAAAACGGGTGGAAAATTTGAAAATACTTTTCCCGAACGTTGGCTACCCGCCACTATCGTCATTTTGCCTGAAGCATTTTCCGAAAAAAACAATTTACTCAACTCAATGACGAAAATGGTACGCGGAAAAATTACAGAATATTTCAAGGAAGAACTTGAATTCCTTTATACTCCGGAGGCCAAAAACATTGTGAACAACCGGAATATAAAGGCTTTGAAAAATTGGATGAATAACTAAAGCATAAATAACGGGATGGTTCATTGGGAAATCAGCTTTTGACACCCGAATTGAACATCAACAATTAACAAAATTGACAATGAAACGGATAATACTAATAGTTACGCTGGCTATTTTCTTTGGAACAAGTTCGTATGCTCAAAAAATGGTTGGGGTTGGCGGAGAGCTTTCGGTACTTAGTTTTAAACCTAATTTCCGGATGTGGTTTTCCAAAACAACAGGATTTGAAGTGTTTGGTGGAGTTGCCTCTGAATTGGAAGATTTTATGCCTAACGATCCGGAAGCCGGATTTAAATATCTTCATGCTATTCAGTACAGCCGGTCAAACCGAACCTACATTGGAATAGTTGGAAAATGGAAATGGGTTGATGTTTTTGAGTCGAACCGCACTACCAGTCTGCCTGAGGGCGGTTTGCTGATTGGTAAAGAGTGGTACGACAAACGAGTCAAGCGTAAAGCATTTGCTGTTGAGCTGGGCTACCAGTATGGAAACAAGGAATATAATGTTTACAGCCCTGTAGAACATTTATTTGAAGGGAAAGAAACATTCGCAGAATTCCCGCTAATTTTGAATTTCAGGTATTCATTCATGTCAAAGAAAAGATAGTTTGCTTATTCGCTTTTTATTTTTTTCGCCAGCGAATTATCAAGCAACATCAACTGTTGCGCAGCTAATTTTGCAACCAGTCTGGCACCTTCAACCGAAAGGTGTGTGTCATCTTTTCGTTCCTTTGTAAATTTTTCGGTTGGAGGCGTCCATAAGTAAACTACCACCCCCAAAGGAGGTGGCTTTAATTTCAGTTTCCCCTAAAAGGGGGAGCACATTAACGCTATTCTCTTTTACGTTCTTCCTTCTCTTGATGACGAACGTATCTCAGTATCATGTCCTCATCCAATCCAATGGTACTTATGAAGTAACCCTTTGCCCAAAAGTGATTGCCCCAGTATGGCTTTTGTTTTAACTCAGGATAAGACTTGAATACCCGTATTGCCAGCTTACCCTTCAATATTCCCATGAAATCAGAGACTGATATCTTGGGAGGAATTGAACAAACGAGATGAACATGATCTGCCTGTGCATTGAGCTCCAGAACTTCAACTTCTTTCCATTGACTTATTGCTCTGATATCATGATCAATCAGATTTTTTACGGTGCCCGTAAGTATCCGAAAACGATACTTCGGAACAAATACAACATGGTACTCACACTTGTAGTACACATGTGATAATTGCCTAAATTTACCCATGATTAATAATTTTTAATGTTCATGGGCAAAGCTATTCAGGCAAAGCCTTTTAATCATTACCACCGTCATAGACGGTGGTTTTTAACGCTGCAAATAAATCTTTTTCGATCCTTCTTCACCAATGGCGGTGACAGCTCCTGCGGTAAGCAACTGAAGGTCAATCAGCGGAACATTCTGTTCAGCACATACCTTACGGACGACGAGAGGATAGTTACCATGGGTATCAGCCAAAAAGCCATTTTCAAATTTCCGGCGAACAATGGGGGTAAACAAAATCGGTGTAGCTCCTTTTTTCCGGGTTTCGCGTACAAAACGTTCCAAGCTTGCCCGGTAGGTGGTAAATGGTTCGGCATATCGGGTTGAATCCTGAATTTTCGCGTCGTTGTGGCCAAACTGAATAAACACATAATCGCCTGCTTTTAAAGAATCGAGTACAGCTTTCCAGCGACCTTCGCTGATAAAGCTCTTGGTACTCCGCCCGTTCACGGCCCTGTTTCTGACTTCAACAGTGGCGTCGACAAAAGCGGGGAAAGCTTGGCACCAACCAGTTTCGGGAGCAACTTCGGCTTTTTTATTCGCCATCGTTGAATCGCCAATGGTAAAAACAGTGATGTTTTGGGCCCAAGTAATACCCCATGATCCGGCCAAGAAGAGCAAAAACAGTAGTGCATATTTAAGGATTAGAGTTTTCATAAGTATTCAGTAATAATCTATTGATTAACCTCCAGCTTAATGAACGAAACGGCTTGCCGCGGAAGCTGCGTATTAATAGTCAATTCTCCGTTTCGGATGCGAACAGTTTTAGGTTTGCAAAGGAATTCGAGTTGCCCCGATTTTTCCAATATTTTGTATTGCTCAAGACTTGGATTTTGCGGTGAGCCCATTTTTTGCCAAACAACATACGAATTGCTGTGTTCACCATCAATCCGATAATGCGAAAATACAGCTTTCCTTCCGTTGATACCATGAATGGTAAGCGTAACCGGCTGACCATTTCCCTGAATATCATCGTCATGATAATTCCAAAGAAGTACAGCTAAACTGTTACTATCTTTGGTTGCCAGCGCATTTATATCCGTTTCCGGACCGCGCACGCCTGAGTCGCAAATGGTTTTAAAATTATATGCAAGGTTACCGGAAACTTCCACGCGAGTTCCACTCATCATTCCCAGCATCCTGAAAACATTCAAAACAGGTTTATCAACGCCATTCGTTGCCAGATCTCGAAAACCGTAAAACCAAGGCTGGTTTTCGAACTCGAACGACCAATTAACAGAACCAATATGATTAACTCCGTACTGATCGGCCAAATCGTATTCCCGGGCAATTGACGCTGCCGTATAACTCGAATACATGGTTCCGTTACGGTAGGCATTTTCAGGATTTGTTTGCATACCACAAGCTGCACATCCTTCCGGATCGGATTCACCAATAATAACCGGAAGACTTTTTAATTCAGGAAACGAGGCAATCACAGCAAAATTATCATTGATGTTTCGCAATTGAGAGCTCATACTCATTCGAACGACACCATTCACGACCTTTGGTGAACCTTTGGCGTGGAAAGCCACAAAATCGAGCGGCGCACCAGTTTTTCCTGTTGCCTGATTTGTTTCGTTCAGGCAGTGTTGTATAAAAGCACGTAAAAACTTGGCCGCTCCACCAGTTGAATGTGGCCCGCCTATTCGTGCTGTTGGCAAAGCACGTTTCACAGCATCCGAAGCAAAATCGTACATTTTGCAATACTCCTGAATCCGGCTGGGAGCCATTAAATAATCGGCATCAGGTTCGTTCCACAGTTCCCAGTACCAGCTTTCAACTTCAGTTTTTCCATAGCGTTTCACACAATGGATAACCCACTCATAAATCAATTCGGCCCACTTTTTATAATCTTTTGGAGGATATGCCCACCCAGTTATAATGTTTTTATAAGGTTTTCCCGGCGTCCAGTCGTGCTGATAAGGTTCAGGCCTGGAAGAAAGAGCTTTTGGCATAAAACCTATTTGAGCCAAAGGTTTCATTTTTCGCTGAATGTAAGTATCAAAAATCGAGTCGATAATGGTCCAGTTGTAAATAGGATTACCGGCTATGTCTTCAGTATAAATATTGGTTGAACCCCATTTCAGTGCGGGAGTTCCATCACCCGAAGTCATCAGGTTATGAGCGCGAACATATACCGGAACCGGGCTCAACGCAGCTATTTCAGAAAGCAGTTTTTTGCCATCTTTCATGTAGGTATAATTCGGTTCATCATAGCCAAACCAAGCCCAAATGGGTTTAATTGGCCCCTTTTCCTTATTCAGATCAACATTGATGGAAACGGTCTGATTTTGTGCGTGACTATTCACTACCAGGAAAGTAATCAGGAATAATAATCTAAATCTCATATTGCAATGCTTTTAATTTTTTCTCAACCAACCAGGAAACAGGATTTGTAGCTAAATCATGCACCGGAAAGTAATGATACAAAATTAACTGGTTATTTTTAGATTATTTCATCACCTTAACTACATCTGTTGGGACTTCCTTCCCAATTGTCAATTGTTTTTCAGTGGATTTAATTCCCGCGTTTTTAAGAATTGTTTTTCCGGCCCGGCCTCCTGAAATCTGAATAACCGGAGAATCTGCACCTAAAAATTCCAGACCATCAAGGATTACATCCGAACTGTTTTCAAACTTCGCTACAGGTATTTTTTTAGTCTTCAGGATCAGATTTTTAAAATTTACTTTTTTTGCATCGGTGCAAGTCAAACCATAATCGGACTCCATCCGGATGTTTTCCAGATTTATATTTTCCAGATTCATTTCTGGCAAACCCTGGAGGAAAATCCCCTGATAGGCCCCTTTACAATTCACATTGCGAATAAAAATATTTTTAAACTGAGGCGTTTCTTCCGTAACGGGTAAAAGTTTGGGTGATTGATTGCCATCTCCGGCATCCATTGCTTCGGAAGCCGATTTTCCGCTGTAATACAGGTCAAACGAAATCGCCTGGGCAGGAATGTTCATCATTTCAACATCCGAGATATAGATGTTTTCGACAACTCCTCCTCTGCCCCGGTTACTTTTAAAACGAAGGCCGACATCGGTACCAATGAACGTGCAGTTGGAAACATGCAGATTGCGCACCCCGCCCGACATTTCACTGCCAACGGTTACTCCGCCATGACCGTGATAAACAATGCAGTTTTTCACAATCAGGTTTTCGTTCGGAATGCCACGGTCGCGTCCCTCCTTATCCTTACCCGATTTGATGCAGATGGCATCGTCGCCAACATCGAAATTGGAGTCATGAATGATACTGTTTTTGCAGGATTCAATATCGATCCCATCGCCATTCTGCGAATACCAGGGATTGCGGACAGTTGTATTCCGAAGGATAAAATCTTCACACATCAGCGGATGAATACACCAGGCTGGTGAGTTCTGAAAAGTTGGTCCGTCGATCAAAACCTTCCTGCATGAGATCAGGCTAACCATTACGGGACGCAAAAAATCTTTAATTTTTTCAAACTCGGCCTTGGTTTTGAGTGAACGCGGAACATTCATTTCAGCCACTTTTTCGCCATCCCTGAATTGCTGTGATGGATACCAGGTTTTTCCGTTCTCGCTTACCAAACCACCTGAAGCGACCAGCTTTTTCCACTGGCTCTCCGTCAATTTTTCCTTTTTCACAGCCCGCCAGACTTCTCCCGATCCGTCAAAAACGCCATCTCCTGTAAAAGCAATATTTTCGAGGTTACGTCCATTAATCGGCGACATACACCGGAAGGTATTGTATCCCTCAAAATTGGTTTCCACGATGGGATATAAACTTTTATCGGAACTAAAAATAACCAGTGCACCCTTTTCGGTAAACAGTTCGATATTGCTTTTTAGCGTAATTGGTCCTGTCAGCCAGGTCCCACGGGGAATTACAACACAGCCGCCCCCTTTTTTCGAAACAGTATTGATGGCATCAGCAAATGCCTGTGTGCAAAGTTCCTGCCCCCCACTTTTCGCTCCGAAATCAGCAATCGAAACCGAATTTTTGGGAATAACGGGTTCCTGAACTTTAGGCATTTGGAATTCAATGCCGTTGTACAAATCGGGATACTTTTCCGTTTGCGAAAATGCACAAACCGAAATTAGAACTGTTGAAAACAGCGTGATTGTTGATTTTAAGATGTTCATATTTTTAGTTTTAAATTGTTGCGGATTACCGGATGCATGTTATGAGTGATTGAAAATAATTTTTCTGAATGGAGGAGTTATAAAAGCCATCATCAACAAAATGCAAAGAACTATCAAATAAAAATTTTTCATAGAATTACCTTTATTTTGCCAGTACATCGGTTTCAGGAATCCATTTTTTTTGCCATTCGGGATACTTATCCAGAGCCGTCTGAGGAGCATAAGTATACCATCCATAACCACTTCGACGCTCCCGACTCACTTCTGCCAAAGAATAGAGGAACTTGCTGTTGCGATCACAGAACAGTGGTCTTTCAGTACCCAGTTCATAGTATCGGGTCCAGATCGGCGGCACCAGCGAATCAATTACCACGACCTGATCGGTGCGACTGGTTTTCCATGGTGAGTTTTCTGGAGGAGCCGGAACTGTTTTAACCCTTGTATTGAAAATTTTTGATTCATTGAACCATTTAACAGCACCCTGGACCGATTCGACGATCCGTTTATCCGGATGATCAAGACTCATCAAAAATAAGACGATCTGAACGCTCTCGCCATTGCAGATGCTCGGTGGCTCAAAAGCCCTGGCCCAGGCTGGCTGGAGGTTGATTTCATCATGTTGCTGGCACCATGCAGTAAGCTTTCCGTTATCAACAATCTGCATTTTCAGAATGCAATCCAATCCCTTTTTGTAAGCTTGTTGTACCTGTTTCCGAAGATCATTTCCGACAAATGAAAAATCAGGATCTCGTTCTACAATTCGTTGCAACATTTTTATGATCCCCATATAAGCTCCGTCGTTAAAGGTGATTCGGCGG
Source organism: Prolixibacteraceae bacterium (assembly GCA_963676535.2). GTDB lineage: Bacteria > Bacteroidota > Bacteroidia > Bacteroidales > Prolixibacteraceae > Aquipluma. Next base: position 35,879 of record CAXXKQ010000040.1, read on the forward strand.
CTGTAATTACCCTTTTCAAGCGGAAAATATTGCGGCCAGCCGCCATTGGGATATTGAGCAGAAAGGGTGAACTTAATGCCTTTCAAACAACCGTTTTTATATTTTTCAATGCGTGTCTGTGTATAAACTTTTGCCAGATATTCGATATGCGTATAGGTTGTCGAGTTATCGAAAGTGGTATGAGTTATATCTTTGGTTCTCAAAAGACTGTCCACCTGTTCCGGAGTCAGAATAGCCTGCATGTCATAATTTTTGGGCCAACCTCCATTGTTTCTCTGGTACAACAGAATGTTATCCGCAATCTTCGTGATTTCTGCCTCCGCATAACAGGGTTGATTGGCTTTCGGATTGACGATATTTCCATCATCGTGAATGCCATACCAGTGGTTCCTGCTATCAGAAAAAGGACTCATATCGATCGGGGAATAAGCTTTTCCGGACTCATTAATTTGTGCTGATGTGCTGCTACATATAAAAACTGCCAAAAGGAATCCAAACAGTTTTCTGAAAATAACCGGAGCTTCAGACATAAATCTAATTTTTTATAATTTTTTTTGAGTATACAAACCCCTTGCTATCACTAACCGAAACGATGTAAATTCCCGATGAAAGATAATCCACCTGCAATTCCACCCGAGGTCCATTACAAGAATTGATCTGCTTCAGGATACCGGTAATCGAATAAATTTTTACACCGACAATGTTTTGCTGATGACTGATTTGTAGCACTCCTGATCTGTTATTCAAATAAATATTTACTGAATCACCGGCTTTTCTGATCTCCTCTACTGAAGTTATCAGTCCATCTTTCAGTTCGTTCCCGGTAATAGATGCAACCAGGCTGTTGAGATAAACTTCCAAATTCGGATATTCGCTGTCGGCCCTGGTTAGTTGAGCATCAGTCGGATCATTTTTCAGCAACCCATTGGCATCTTCCCAGGTATCCGGCATTCCATCTCCATCGGTATCCTTGGGAGCCGGAAGCGATTTGAGTTCGGGCCAGCCGCTAACAGCACTTTGAGTATCGATAATTCCATTTACACTTCCATTTCCGCCGACAGCGAAAGTAGCAATTCCAGTGGCTGTATCATGTATAATCCGCTTATCAACAGTATCCCGAACCAAGCAGGCACCTGCATAATCCAAAACTTTAGAATAGGCAACCTGTGCCGAATGGGTTGTTACATTTTGAACGGAAAATTCGGCATCAGATTTCAGATTATTTTTGATGACAGTCGGAGAATAAATGCTAAAACTTGAGTGGAGCGAAACCCCCAGCCAGTTATCAGCAGTCACCGCAGTACTATTGGACACGAAATTTCCCTCAACGTAAAATTTGCCATAAGTTCCAGCGATTTGACTATTCGTGCCGTCATCAGCATAAGGTTGTAAAATGCGTGATTTTGAAGAAGATGAAGTCGCCGGTCCTGCCTTGAAATAATTATTTATCAGATTATAGCTTCCGCCTTCCGCCCCGTATGCGCTATTGCTGCCCCAGTTGTAGATGACATTATTCCGGAAATCTACCAACTCAAGATCAGGCTTATTGGAATAGCGGCTTCCGCAAAACCGGGGATTACGGCTGTCGTGATCAGCCAGTAAATTGTGATGAAAAGAAGCCATCTTTCCTCCCCAGATTCCACCATACCCATGCGCACCTTTGTCGTGAATCGAATTCCGGAGACTCTCGGAAATCAGGCACCATTGCATCGTAAAATTTGTATTATCATAAAATGAGGCACATTCGTCGGTACTCCAACTCATGGTACAATGGTCAATGATAATGTTGGTGTGATTACGTCCCCAAAAAGCATCATCCTGTTGTTGTGCTTCATCACCCATTCTGAAACGAATAAAGCGCACAACCACATTATCTGCCTGATTTTCTATGGAATAATCCCTCAAACAAATCCCATCTCCAGGAGCTGTTTGCCCGGCAATAGTCACATCGCCATTAGTAATACTGAGCTTCGATTTCAACTGAATGGTACCCGAAACCTTAAAAAGAATGATACGTGGACCGGTCTGATTCACTGCATAGCGCAAAGAGCCGGGATTCGTATCGTCATTCAGATTGGTGACATATATAACACGTCCGCCGCGTCCGCCGGTCACATATTTTCCATGTCCTTCAGCTCCCGGAAACGCCGGAAGCCTGTCTTCTGCTGTGGATACAAAAACAAGAAAGATGGTCAAAGTCAAAAGACTTAAACTGAATCTGTATATTTTCATTAAACGAATTTCAGAATAATAATTGATGGAAAATTTTCCTATGGCAGCGTCAATATTTTTATTCATTGAATATAAACTCCGGGAATTGCATTTCGGCAACATCCCGGAGTCTCCAGCATTTCTACTAAATTATTTCAATTACAGAGCATTACGGAATAAGCCAACGTGGATCGCCAATTGCATTATCAATCAACGTTTGGTTGGTAACCTTCAAGTTACCGGTTGCCACATTGGTAAATCCAGGATTCAAGGTTGTGTAGGTACCTGACACATCCAACTTCAGACTTCCCGTATAAAATGCCACCGCATTGAAATAGTTATTCTTAGAACACTCTGGGTTCGTAGTTCCTGCCTGATTGGAATAATATCCGGTATAACCATCAGGTCCGGCAAAAATGCTGTTTTTTACTATTGAGGCATTATTGACAAACCTAACATATAAAATACGTCTTGAATTTGAAACGTTGTAGAATGTACAACGGTCAATCAGGATGTTGGAGGTTGATCCCGGAAAATTGGCAGACGAATTATCCAACCGGATAAAATCGCGTGGGAACGCAGCAACTTTGTTGAATGTGCTTGTTGTTATCGACAAATTGGCAACATAACCGGTACGAAAATCGATAAAATCGCCGCCATCATTTACAATGTTTTGCATAACGCAATTGTCGATTATTAATGATTGAATTTTCAATACAGCGCTACCTCCGTAAATTAACGCCTGATTATAATCCCGAATCAAACAACCTTCCATCTTTACCGAATTAATCGTGTATGTGCCCGAATTGCATAAGATTGCCTGTACCAGAATGGTTGGTATATCACCATAAGTACCATCCATTTCGATATCCTTTAAATAAAAATCTGTTACGCCAGATCCTAATGTAAACCTAACATTTATGATAGGTTTATTGTACGGCAACAAGCCTTTAATAGTGATGGATTTATCGATGTTTATATCACCGGCATACTGCAAATACTCTCCAGGGAATAACACAAGTACGTCTCCTGGCTTTGCTGCTGCAATTACATCCTTCAGATTATCGGCAGGATATACCGCCGTAGCGTTGCCAATATCAATTAGTGTTTTGAATGAAACCTCTCCTCTCTTTTTTGTGTCCTTGAATAAAGAAACGGTGTAAGATGTTTCACCTGTCAATCCGGTAATGGTGGCCACGCCAGCTGCTTTCTCAGCAGCAGTGATTGGTCTTTGAGTATTCCCCGGAACAATCAAGAAGTGGGTTACTTCGCTCCCTGCCGGCCATTTAAGAGTAACACTGGTGGCCTTTATATCGTTTGGTGCTACCGGTAAAAGTATATTTTCAGCTTCAGTTGTAAAAGTTGTTGTGCTCCATTTGGAATCACCGGTTGAACTGTTTATACCTTTTACTCTGGCCGAGTAGTTAGTTTCACCATCCAGCGCAATGCTGTATGGAATCTGATCAGGATTTACAGCTACTGTTTTAACAATTTTAGCAAATTGTAAATTGTCTTCGCTGATTTCAATGACATAACTTTCAGCATCAGAACGCAATGTCCAGGAAAACTCGGCAGTAGTTTTATTCCGTATTCTGGCAGTAAAGTCAGTGGGAGAAAAAACACGACTGAATTTTAGGTTCTCAACCACGGGGTCCACTTCCTTACATGCTGTGAAGATCAAAGTGAATATCCCAATAAACACCAAAATATTTTTGATTATACGTTTCATACTTCTAATTTTTTTAGTAGCCATAATCATTTGTCAATTTTCCGTTACTGGAATCCAGAAATACCTGCCAAATTGGCCAGAATTGATACTTATCAGGATCTTTAGCATAAATGGATTCGATTTTCGCATCTAAGAGTTTAGACGCTGCTACAAATTGTACGTTAAAATCATATTCAGCTGATTTATCCAGAGTCTCGCCCCTGTTTAGACCATAAATCATTAGTGATTCGCCATTTGCGGCATACTTGTAATAAAGTTTTTCCGGAACATCGGCATATTCGCCTTTCCGATCCCTCAACACGTACATTTTTGCTTTTGCTTCATCTAATTTGGTTTTCAGCAAATTCCAGCGAATTAATGCTTGTTTCCGAATCATTTCACCACAAAATTCAAATTTATGTTCTTCTACGATAGCCTTAAACATGGCATCTTTTGATGTCAACGCGGCAACGTAGGCATCCACTTTTGTAGCCCAGTCGCTTGCTGAAAATGCCCGTTTGCGAATCATCATTAAATATGGTGCTGCTGCAGCAGGTCCTTGTAATTCGTTGGCCGTTTCGGCAGCCATCAGTACCACTTCGGCATATCGCATGTAAAGCTGGTTCACCCCATCATCGTTGGTGGAAGTGACAAACCGGTTCATCCATTCATACCTAAATTTTCCGAAACTCCACTTATTAAGGGCGAGCAATTGCTGTTTAGCAATTCCGTTCACAGCCTTTGCCCATTCATAAGGAACTACAGTTACATCGCGGCGCAAATCTTTTACATCGTAATCGAAAAACAGGAAGGGCACCGGACCGGCATTTCCTCCTCGCGCCTGACCGGTATATTGGTCAACACTGTTGTGTTTGATGGCGAAAGTAAATAATACACGACCTCGCCCATCCGAAAAAGGAATTTCCCAAAGGGATTCACCTCCTGCAGTAACATTGTCCTGGCAAAGTTTTTTGAAGACTGTTTCAAAAGAAGTTTCAAGCTTGCAAGTTCCACTGTTGATAACATCCTGACACTCCTGATAGGCGATAGCATACATTTTACTCACCGACAAATCAGCATCTTTACTTTGACGAATGCCATCAGAATATTGCGAATAACCGCTGGCAGCCAAACAAAGCCGGGCTCGCAATCCTTTCACAAAAGCCTTGTTTACCCGTTCTACCGAAGTGGTGCTGGATGATTCATTTGGCCACGACACCAATTCTGAAGCTTCTTGCAGATCGGCAATTAATTGCTTGTAGATTTCATCGCGGTTTGATTTAGGAAGATATAAAGTTTCAGTACTTATCGGTTCAAAACGGGCTACAACATCGCCCCAGGCTTTTAACAGATCAGAATAATAAACAGCCCTTAATGTAAGCGCTTCACCCAGTAATTGGCCTAATTCAGTTCCGGGTTTTGGATTTCCATAAGCCCGTAATCCTTTGATACAAATATTGGCACGTTCAATTCCTGCGTACATCTGCGCCCAGGCATTGTTTGACGTATTCATTTGGCTGTTGCTGGGGGTAGCTGCATAAGCTGCCAGATCGGCCTGTCCATCACCAACTTTATCCGAAGAATTATACCACTCAATGTCCGTATTCATTCCGTACCAGGGCAAAAACCGGCCACGATAGGAGTTGGTTTCTCCAAATGGGATTTTAATACCATCAACAGCTCCTTTTGCCAGGTCGGGAGTTGAAAAGATGACCGATTCATCTATTGAAGACTTTGTAGGTGTTTCCAGATAGTCGCCGCACGATGTTAGTGCAACTGCAACCACGATTCCGATTATATATATTAATTTATTCATATTCAAAAATATAACTCAGATTAAAAATTAAGATTCAAACCAAAAACGAGCTGTTGGCTCCTCGGGTAGGCAGAATAATCAACACCTGGTGTAAGCGCTGTTTTTCTTCGGGTTGAAACCTCAGGATCAAAACCAGAATAATTCGTCAGAACAAATACGTTATACGCGGTGACGTAAAACCGAAGGTTCTGAAGGTTGATCTTTTTGGTCAGACTCGTTGGCAATGTATAGCCAAGACTCAGAGTATTCAGGCGAAGAAAAGAACCATCTTCAACTGCCCAGTCGCTAAATACATATTTACTCATATAAGGCGACCACATTGTTGTGTTTGCATTCATGCCGGCCAAAGCAGTGGGGTCCGTTACCAGGTCTCCGGTTGCAGGATCAATATTTGTCCAGCGTTTACCGTCGGCCATAATGTCAATCATGTTTCGGTACTGATACCTTTGGGTTGAACTTGCATATTCAATTTTATTTGCATTGTAAATATCGTTGCCATAACTCCAGTTAAAAACAGCCGACAGATCAAATCCATAAAGTCTCCCATTGATCGTAAAACCTCCGGCGTGAATTGGATTGGCATCTCCAATAATGGTGCGGTCGTCAATAGTAATCAGGTTATCATCACCCACCAGGTTTTTCAGTTTGACCATACCAGGCATCAAGGTTCCAATAATTCCCGAAGCATCAGCCACTCCCTCTTTCAGTGTCCATTTTTTGGTCGTCGCATTATATCCTGTAAAATCAGAAACTTCATATCTTCCATCAGATTGATAACCATACATTTTACCAACCGAACCACCTTTTGCAATCCAGAAATCGTTACCAATTTCAGTTGACGCCCAGCCGGTTTCGGCACCAAAATCGTTCATTACACCTAAAGAATTGATTGTGTTTTTGTTAAAACCGATATTGAAAGTAAAGTTCAATCCTACATTTTTCTTATCAACTGCAACACCGTTCAACGTCAGTTCTAATCCTTTATTTTCGGTTTCGCCCATGTTCCGGTATTGAGTATCATAACCGGTACCAGCCACCGGAAATGCAATCAACAAGTCTTTGGTTGTGTTTAAATAGGCCTCCAATGAACCTGTTATACGGCTTTTGAAGAATGAGAAATCCAATCCCGCATTACGGGTATAGGTTGTTTCCCATTTCAGGTCGGGATTAGCCATCGTTTTTGATGCTGCCCAAAAACTCTCAAAACCATTGATCCAGGCCGATGAACTGGAAACAAAGGACTGCACCATTTGACCGGAAGGAATATTGTTATTACCGGCAGTTCCATAACTTAATCTTAATTTCAGATCATCTAACCAGCCAGAAGTTTGCTGCATAAATCCTTCTTCCGAAATTCTCCACGCCACTGCGGCTGATGGGAAATAGCCCCATTTGTTGCCTTTCGAAAATTTACTTGATCCATCAGCCCTGTAGGTGGCCGAAAAAATGTACTTGCTTTTGAAATCGTAATTCAGACGGCCAAAAAATGAAAGAAGTTTATCGTCAGGACTGTAATTGTTATCAGTTGAATTGGCAATTCCCTGTGTTGTAAGTTTAAAGGCCTGGCTGGAGGTAAAAAGTAATGGGAACCCATGAACAACCGAAGTGAGTTCGTTGGTTTTGGTTTGCAGAATCTCGTGCCCTAAAAGCAATTTGACGTTATGTTTTTTGTCGAACAGGTCTTTGAAGTCATAACTCAGCGTATTGGTATTCCTGATTCTTTCCTGTTTTCCATTTAAAAGAATTACTGCCGGGCGCCCCTGATTTTCGGCTGCAGGCGCATTTTTCACATAATAAGTCGTCGTTCCATAAAACCGGTTATTGTAGTAGCTATTGTTGTCAAACCCTATTTCAGTCTTCAGTTGCAGATTCTTAACCATCTCCCAGGCAACACTTCCTGCCAGATTAAAATTTTTCCTGCCCTGCTCCTCGTCATTATCAGCTGTGGCAACTATTGGATTTACTAAATAACTGGCAATTTCCTCATCAGTGTCGTCAGTGGTAAGTCCTGAAAGTGGAATAGGAGCATAAGTGACGCTGTGTTTTAATCTTGAATCGGCAGATGATTTTTCATTTTGCTCATTGGCCCCGCCACCATTAATTTTAGTGTCAGAATAACGTAAAGAAAATGAAACCTGAACCTTATCAACAGGATTATGATTAAGTTTGAGCGACACATTATCACGCTTGTAATCAGATCCAATCATGATGGCCTTCTCATTAATATGCGAGTAGTTAAATGAGTAGGTCATCTTTTCAGTTCCTCCCCTGATCCCAAGATCATGGTTAAACACTTCTCCGGTGCGTCCATATACCTGTTCCTGCCAGTTATTCCCGGTTTGACCGGAGAATAGGTCCATATCCTGGTAGCGGCCAAAATATTTCTCATACGAACTGAGGTTTGTAATTCCATTATCCAAAACAGCATACTCATATTGCCACTTGACATAGTCTTCGGGTGAAAGGACATCCAAAGTCTTGGCTATCTTTTTTAACCCGTAATACGAATTATAACTAACTGAAACTTTACCTGCTTTTCCGGATTTGGTAGTTACAATGATAACTCCATTGGCGCCACGCGAACCATAGATTGCAGTAGAAGAAGCATCTTTCAAAACATCGATCGACTGAATGTCGGAGGGTGCAATATCGGTAATACTGTTTACCGGGAATCCATCGACAATGAACAGGGGCGAATTATCCTGAGTGATGGAACCTCCTCCACGCACTCTGATCTTTATCTCTGCATCAGGAGAACCTTCGGTTGACAGCACCTGAACACCAGCCAATTTACCGGTTATAGCCTCGGATGCACTGGCAACAGGAATGGCCTTTAGCACATCTCCACCCACTGAGGCAACCGATCCGGTAATATCTCTCTTTTTTACTGTACCATAACCAATGGCAACCACTTCACCCAATTCTTGTGACTCAACTGCCAGCGAAATATCCAGACGCATCCGGCCATTCACCGGTACTTCCTGGGAAGCATATCCAATAAAAGAAAATGATAAAGTAGCATTTGATGGAACGCTTATCACGTATTCACCATCAAAATTCGAAATTGATCCGTTCGAAGTTCCCTTGATCACAACATTGACACCGGGAATTCCTTCGTTGGTCTGGGCATCAGTAATTTTACCTTTTACAGTAATATTCTGTGCATTAACAGCAGTTGTTGCTATTAAAAACAGGCCCATCACAATAATAACGACGCGCAAAAGATATCGGCGAAGTTTTTTTTGCTTTTGATTTTTAAACTCTGTCATAAGTTTTTGATTAGGTTTTATATTCGATTCATTTCATTTCCAAACTTGCCATAATAAATGGCCCCACTCCTTTCGGATCGTTGTCACGCACCGGTTCTTTGATGTAATATTCAAACGAACCGTCACGGTAAGGATTTCCCCCCAGACCGGCTACAGCACAACATTTAGTCAGGCTGATTGTTCCATTGCCATTGTCACGAACCAGGTTTTCCACAATGCCATTGTAAGCTTTTGTGGCAATAGCCTTATAATTATTACTGATGTAACCTTTCCGGACAGCTTTCAGCAAAGCGTAAGCAAACATGGACGAAGCTGTTGCCTCCAGATAATTTCCATCACGACCGCCCTGATCCAAAACCTGGTACCACAAACCGGTTTTAGGGTCCTGATAATTTTTGATTCCTGCAGTCACCTGATTTAATATTTTCAGAATTTTTGTCCGTCCGGAATGATTGGCAGGTAAAAAATCAAGCACATCAACTAAAGCCATGGCATACCAGCCTTCTGCACGCCCCCAATAGTTTGGTGAACAACCAGTCTGGGGATCGGCCCATTTCTGGTTTTTGCTCTCGTCCCACCCATGATAATTCAAGCCTGTTTTCGGGTTGTATGTATATTTGTGAACCAGTTCAAACTGGTTCACCACATCATCAAAAAGCTCCGGCTCAGTAAAATATTGGGCATATTGGGCATAAAAAGGTGCACCCATGTATAAGCCATCAAGCCACATCTGACTCGGATAACGCTTTTTGTGCCAAAAACCGCCTTCGGTAGTGCGTGGGTGCGTTTTCAACTGGTCTCGTAATTGATGAATAGCCTTCAGATAGCGTTCATCTTTGGTCTTTTCATACAGTTCAAAAAGAAATTTTCCGGAATTTACAGCATCAATATTATAGTCTTCCAGTTTGTAATTACTAATGGTTCCTTCGTTATTAATAAATTTATCGGCATACTTTTTAGCGTAACTGAAATAAGTTTCATCGCCGTTTTCTTTCCATATTTTAATCATGGCATGGGCAATCAATCCCTGAGTATAGTTCCAGGCAGGAGTGGGATTAAAATCAACTGACCACGGATCGGGAAATTGCTTGATTTCTGAATTGGCCATCTTCACTGCCATCTCAAGTCCATTGACTTTCTTTTTGGGAGACTGGGCAAGACAGGATGTCAATGTAATTAGAAAGCAGAAAGTAAAAATCCAGCGCATTTTCATTTTTAAGTCAAATTTGTTAGTTATTCAAAATCACAGACAAGCATCACAAAGCAGTGATAATTAAAAAAGTAAGAATAACCACCAATATGGCTATCACAAAGATGATAATCCATGTCAGTTTCCTCAGTTTTTTAACTGTTTCCTCCATTTTATGCCGGTCAGGTTAATAAAGTAAAGCTACAACACAACCAACTAACGGGCTTTTAAAAGCATATCAGGAAGGAAGGCTGATTTTCCCAGAGGAGGGCTGGTTTTCCCCAAAAAGCGGGTGAAAAATTCAGAATGAAAACCTTATAAATACTCAATAAACTAAATTACAAAGACTTAATCGCACACCTATACATTCGCAAATTGTGGTGAAGTGTTAAAAATCAGTAAAACGAACTCGGAGATATTAATTTGCAGAGACTATCAAACTAACCTTCCGTTGATTTTGAAAAAATGATTTTTCTCATTAACTTTCATAGCCTTGCATAAGAAAAGTATTTTTTTCAATGATTCTTGAGGATTTTAAGGTACAGACACCACGTTATAAACCACTTTAAACAAAAACTATGAAACGGAAAATCTATTACTTATCGGTTGCGTTCCTATTGCTGGCTATGGCCGGATGTATGAAAACGATGAACAGCCACAGGTTCAGAATGATTCTTTGAACCTGAAAAGTGCCTCAATCAGCGACAAGTTCATTGTAGTGCTGAATCAAGATGCTGATCTTGCAAAATCTGACCTTCAAATCAGAAATGGGAAAATGAAGGAAAAAGCCAATGGATTGCTTAAGAAATATGACATCTCAGGCGCAGTTGAAGAAATTTACGAAACTGCCCTGCAAGGTTTTACAGTAAAAATGTCTCCCGGTCAATCAAAAAAATTGAGTGCCGACAGGGAGGTGAAATTTATTGAAGCCGACCAGGTCGTTTTCTTATCTCCTATTGAAGCAAACGGAAGACCAGCCCCTGAACCCATTATTCAAAGTACCCAATGGGGAGTCACACGGGTTGGCGGACCAGTTAATGAAACCAGGAAAACGGTCTGGATTATTGATACGGGCATTGATTTGGATCATCCTGATTTAAACGTTGATAATGCAGGCAGAAACCGCACATTCGTTGGTTCGAGAACCACCCCGGATGACGAGAATGGCCATGGGACCCATGTTGCCGGCATCATTGCTGCAATAGACAATTCCATTGGAGTGGTTGGTGTAGCAGCAGGAGCAACAGTTGTTTCGGTGCGCGTGCTTAACAAGCAAGGCAGTGGAACCACCTCGGGTGTAATTGCCGGGGTGAATTATGTAGCCGGAGCTGCCGAAGTGGGTGATGTCGCCAATATGAGTTTGGGTGGGGTATTTCTGAAGCTCTCGACAATGCAGTTATTGCAGCGGCAGAAAAAATAAAGTTTTCGATAGCTGCCGGAAATGAGTCGACTGATGCCAATCTCAGTTCTCCGGCACGGGCAAACGGACGCAATATCTACACCATTTCAGCCATGAAACAAGGAGACATTTGGGCAAATTTTTCTAATTACGGAAATCCTCCGGTTGATTACTGTGCCCCGGGTGTTTATATCTTTTCAACTTATAAGGATGGCGGCTATGCAACCTTGTCAGGAACTTCTATGGCAGCTCCGCATGTAGCCGGATTGTTATTACTTGGAAGAGTATCGGCTGATGGCTATGTCTCCAGTGATCCGGATGGAAATGCCGACCCAATTGCACACCGATAACTATAACAGGGTTGCAGTCTGAAGTTGCTCAGTTTGCAACCCTGTATTATACATCACTACAAATAAACTTCTGTTCTGTTGCTTGTTATTCTGAATGCTTATCGACATACTCGCTGGCGCTCATGCCAAATTCCTGCTTGAAGCATTTGCGAAAATGCGATAAATCTTTGAATCCAACAGCGTATGCCACTTCCGAAACGTTTAGCTTTTTCTGCACCAACATTTGGGCTGCCCGTTTTAACCGGATATTCGGACAAACTCTTTGACCGTCATTTCGGTCAGTGCATCGAGCTTGCGGTACAGTTGCATGCGGCTAACGCCTATTTCGGTGGCAAAGCGTTCGATATCGAGATCGGGATCGGCAATGTTGTTTTCAACCACCCCGATTGCTTTTTGCAGGAAGCGTTCATCAGGTGAACTCAGGATAATGTTCCGAGGTTGCAACAACATTTCTCCGGTATATTTCTGCCTGAGCGACTGCCGGACCTGCAGAATATTTTCGACTTTAGTCTGTAAAATAACCAGGTCAAATGGTTTGGTGATATAGTCGTCGGCGCCATGGCTCAGGCCTTCAAGTTCATGTTCACGTGAGCCAAAGCCGTTACCAGGATGATTGGAATGTGCGAAGTCCGCTCGTCTTTCCTGATCTTGCGGCAAAACTCAAAACCATCCAGATCGGGCATCATCACATCGCTGATAATAATATCCGGAATGGTTTTCAAGGCCACGTTCAGGCCTTCTAGCCCATTGGCAGCTTCCAATACCTCGTAGTTTGCCGAAAAATGCGATTTGATAAAATACCTCACATCGGCGTTATCGTCAACCAACAGCATGATTTTTTGACCTGGGAAAATATTCTCTGGTAAATGATCATCGCCATCCAAATCAACAGTCGATTGATTTTCTTTTTCGGTAACTGCCGAATGGTTCAGCGTTTCGGCATGTGAAAGTTCCTCATAAGGCAAATGAATGGTAAACTTCGAACCTTTTCCGGGTTTGCTTACCACGAATATTTTGCCATTGTGCAGCTTTACTAATTCTTTGGTCAGGGCAAGTCCGATGCCAGTTCCAGTTTGCTTTCCGGCTTCATCAACCTGAAAAAAGCGGGTAAAAATCTTTTCAAGGTGCGACTCGGCAATACCTATTCCCGAATCTTTAACAGAAATTTCGATCATCCGTTTTTCGGAAGAATCTCCAACAGGATCATTTTCGTCCGAATCAAACACCAGCGAAAGATTGACCGATATTTTGCCTCCCTTACCTGTAAATTTGAAGGCGTTCGACAGCAGATTATTCATGATTTTGGCCACCTTGTCGGCGTCAAAATTGGTTGTAATTTCTTTTTGAGCGTGGTGAATTTCAGTTCAATCTCCTTTTCTTCGGCAAATTTACCAAACGAATCAACAATTCCTGAAATGTACGAAACCAGGTCACCACGCGATAAAACCAGTTTCAAATTACCGGTTTCCAGTTTCCGAAAATCGAGCAATTGTTGATTAGCTGGTGCAGTTGTGTTGCATTCCGGTGCATCACCTCAACGTGTCCTTTTATTTCAGAAGCAGGAAGAATATTGTTTTTCATCTTTCGAGCGGTCCCAGAATCAGGGTAAGCGGAGTACGGATCTCGTGTGAAATATTGGTATAAAACCGGAGTTTCATCATGTCGAGTTCATGTAGTTTTTTGGCTTTCAAACGCTCAAGCACCAGATCATTTTTAAGTTTCTCTTTATTCACCAAAAAAGCGATCAGCAGGTAAAACAACCCGATAACTGCCGCAAACAATAAACTTCTGAACCACCAGGTTTTCCAGTATGGAGGCGACACAATAATTTTCAGTTCGGGCCCTGATTGCTTTCCTTGCGATCAATCGATACTGTTTTTACCTGGAATGTGTATTCACCGGATCAAGATTAGTGTAGGTGGCCGAACGGTTCACCGAAGGTTCGTTCCAGTCTTTATCAAAGTCATCTAAAAAATAGGCATATTGAATGCCAACACTGTTGGCGTAATCGAACGAAGCAAATTCAAGGGTAATTGAATTCTGGTCGTATTTCAGCCTGATCTGATCAGTTTCTGTATCGATTTGGTCAAAACATCATGTTTGCGATCACCAATCTTGACGGATTTATTAAATATTTTCAGGTCAGTCAGAACGATAGGAGCAAAGTAATCTCCCGATTTAGTTTTGGCTGGATTGAAAATATTAAATCCCGAAATTCCGCCAAAAAGCAGTTCTCCTTCCTGAGTTTTAAATGCCGCGCCATAAGTAAACTGATTGTTTTGAAAACCGTTTTTCAGTGAAAAATTATGAAATCGCTCGGTTTCCGGATCAAATTTGGAAAGTCCATTGGTGGTGCTGATCCACAAAAAATGTTCGTTGTCTTCCAAAATAGCCAGTGTCTGGTTATTGGCCAGTCCGTTTCTTTCGGTATAATGCTTAACAACCCCCTTTTCTTTGGAATAAAGTACAATTCCCCTGTTGAGCGTTGCAATCCAGAACCGGTTTGCCGAATCCTGAAGCATGTATCGGGTTGATTCTTCAATCCTGGTAACAGACCGGTCATTCAAGTTATAGATGATCAGATCATCTGCCCCAATCCACAAACAATGATCCCGGTCTTCGGCCAGCCAGTTCACCTGTTGTCCATTTGCCACCAATTCATGAATAAATGAACCGGTCGCCGGATCAAACTTGTCGAGCCCGCCACTGGTTCCTGCCCAAATATTGTTATTGCTGTCGCGGAGCAGCGCCCACACGCGATTATCTGACAGGCTTTCCGGATTGGCCGGATCGTGAAAATAATGCCTGAATTTGCCAGTTTGAAGGTTCAGTACATCAATTCCCCCCAGAAAAGTACCAATCCAAAGGTTTCCCTGCCCATCGTCAAGTAATGCTTTAATGCAATTGCGCGAAAGTGAATTCGGATTTCCTCGTTGTGGAACCATATAGCGAAAACGACCTGTTTTCCGGTTCAGGATATTAATGCCACCACTTTCGGTCCCCACCCAAATATCTTTTTGCGGGTCGATCCAAAAAGCATAAATCTCACTGCTGTTCAGGTACCGGTCGTCGCCGGGCATGGCCTTGTAACCCTGAATGTTTTGCCGCTCATCAATTAAAAAGTTAATCCCGCTGCGGGTGCCAATCCAAACATCACCTTTGGCATCGTGGGTAATGCACAAAATCGAATTATTGACCAGACTTTTAGGCTCGCGCTCGTCGTGATAATAATAGCCTGTAACACCTTTTACTTTTTCATACACATAAAGTCCGCCACGTGTTCCAATCCAGTATTTTCCGTTCCGGTCTTTCGAAATAGCCCTTACGGTATTGCTGCGGTCATTGTTCGGATCGATAATCAGTTGCCGTGCCTGGAGCGTGGTCTGATTGACAATGTACATCCCGTTGGCATACGTTCCCACCAATGCCTGGTCATCGTCCTCCATTACAATTTCCCAGATTTCTTCGTTGGAAGATAAATTTTGGGGAAGTAAAATCTTTTCGGCCTGATTATTTATAGGATCGTAAACAAATAGCCCGTTGTTGGTTCCTACCCAGATTCGGCCCGAACGATCGGAACGCAAAATGCGGAAATATTGAGTAAAAGCAGGCAGGTTGTGCGGTTTAACAGCGGTCAGGCTACTCTCGTTTTCAATCCTGAAGAGTTGGGTTTCGGTACCAACCCATAAGAAACCGGCAGCATCTTCGTGTATCGCAGTCACCGTAGCATCCCTTAGAGAGGCTTCTTTTCCGACATAAAACAGTTGGCTGAACTTCTCCTTTTCGCGGTTAAACTTATTAAGTCCGCCATTTTCTGTACCAATCCACAATTGGCCCTTGCTGTCTTCAATCATTGCCCTGACCAGGTTTCCCTTCAGGCTGGTTAAATCTTCCGGATCGTTCTTGAAAACCGTGAAGCGGTATCCGTCAAACCGGCAAACGCCCTGTGAGGTGCCAAACCACATCCAGCCTTTCTTATCCTGAAGGATACAATGAATCTGATTATTGGACAGTCCATGCTCTTGTGAGTAGAAATCGAAACTGAGGTTGTTTACCTTATCGACAGCAGCAGTCGCCGAAAAGACCAGAAATAGAAATACATTAAAAAAAAAGAATGCAGCTGCCTGGTTACCTGCTCTGGTAGCAACCATGTTCCATCTGTGTATATTTTTATTAGCAGCCATGTCCCGTAAACTTTCAGTCGGGAACTAAATTACAATCTTTTAGCTGAATTTAAGATGGATCAACAGATTTCACTGCTGAAAATAAAAAGAAAAATTTTGATTTGCCCGGGATTAATTTCCAACCACGCCGTAATTCAATACATCGAAATTACGTTCGTAGGCCGTTACGAACAGGCCGTGATTCATCAAACCACCCATTGGCGCCACTTTCCTGAAATGAAAGATCGTTTGGGTCAGTTCCATCGGGTAATCGGGCAAACAGTTTCTGAAATCTTTTCCGTACCGAAGCATGGCGCTCAGAAAATAGTAGGAAACGTCGAATCCCTGGAAACTGAATTGGGAAGGTTCGGCTGAAAATATTTCGCGGTATTGGCCGACAAATCGTTTGACCAGTGGCTTGTTATAATCGACAAAGAAAGGAGAAAGGTAACGAAGGCGAATTTTGTGATAGTTTTCAGTCTGAATGCTTTTCAGCTTGGTCAATGTTGGAGTGCCCATCAGCACGATATTGTAATTTTCGGCCAGCGCATTCAGGTTGGTTACAGCAACACTTACCTGTGCTTCATTATCAGTAGGAATAATAAAAATATTTTCACCCGACTCGTCGAGCAAAGGTTTAATGGCATTTACTCCATTCGTCTGGAAATTGTACTCATGAAACAGGCTTTTTGCCGAACGTCCGGCCAATTTTTCTTTACTCAGTTGGGCCAGCCGGGCTTCTGTCGAATTGCTGTTTCCGCTTTGCTGAAGAAGAATAAAATTTTTATCCGAAAATTCATCGGTAATGTAGGAAACCGTTTCTTCAGTCTGGTATTCTTTAGTCGGACTAACCTTGAAATACCAGGAATTATTCTGCTCTAAATTACCATTTGAGGCCAGCGGCGATACCATCGGTATCCGGTTTTTTGCTGCAAACGAGGCTACATTTCCCTGAAGTTCCGGATAAACAGGACCAATAATAAGATTCAAACTGAGAAATTCTTCCATCTGAAGCAGGGCATTGATCATTTGCTGATTGCTGGCATCGAACACCAAAAGTTCGATATTCATACCCCTACGTTGAAGACTGTCGATAGCCATCAAAGCACCTTCATAAAATTCAAGAAAACTTTCGGCTTTCGGATCAATATTTACACCGTTGAATACAATTGTTGTATCGGATACACTGATCATCGACGGACTCGGAAGTGCCAGTTTACTCAACACCTGCGATTTGTCGAGACTGGTCAGATTAACCTTATCGTTTCCAGACAAATAAAAAGGCAATAAAAGACCTACTTTGTATTTTTGATGCACATTATTTTCTAATGGCGAACACGCTGCCGGAGGAGTTGAATCAATTGTAACAGATGAAGCTGATGATGTTTGCGCCGAAGGAGATTCACTTTTTCTTTCAGATATCTGTGGAATCAAAATCGTTTCACCGGCTTCGAGACTGCGTGACGCAAGTGAAGGATTTGCTTTCTTCAACTCGTTAACTTCAACACCGAAGCGCGCTGCCAGAGAGAAAAGCGTTTCGCTCTTTTCAACCCGGTATTTGGTAAACGCCTGAGTTGCTGATGCCGACTCCACTGTTTGCGCAGCAGTTTTCACTGGAATTTTGAGCTTCATACCGGTTTTTAATCCATTCAGAAGTGCAGGATTATATTTCAGCATTTCGTCGTGAGTAATGCTGTAACGCTGCTCAAGACTGAATAACGTTTCGCCCGAAACCACCGGATGAACAGTATATTCTGAAGTGGCAATTGCCGACTGGGGCGCCAATGCTTTAGCCTCCTGATTGGCAACATTGGTTATATCAACCGGCACCTTCAAAATTTGACCAACCACCAAACCATTCGTCAGTTCCGGATTATTGCGGATCAGGTCGTTTGCCGTAATTCCATATTGCTTGGAAATCGTAAAAATAGTTTGATTTTTGCCGACTTTGTGGTAATAATATTCCTCGCTGTCCGGCAGATTTGTTGTTGTCTCTTTTTTAGCGACTGGTGCGGTGGTCTGTTCGGTCACCTTTCCAACCGGAATCCTGATTGTTGTACCTGCCCGCAAAACCGCAGTTAATCCCGGGTTCGCCTGAAGTATTTCCTTTTGCGATATCTTATATTTCTGGCAAAGACTGAATACCGTTTCGCTTTTGGTCACCGTGTGCTGAATGTATTTCACACTGCCTGTTTCAATTTCCTTTTGAGCTAAACTTTGCTGTGAAATTGAGACAACAAGAAACAGTAACCAAAAAGCGAAAACAAACTTCATAACTGGATTTGCTTTATTAAAAACCGGGAAGTTCTTTTAAAACGCCTTCTCCCCGAAGTATTTCATAAACTGTACCCGTTCCCAGGCCTGGGCTGACGAGACTGAATGGCTCAGCGATCCGTTAAAATCACTTAGTTGTGCATAACCTTTTTGATCCATCCATTCCGATATTTCTTCATTCATCCGGGTAATAGCAGCAGGTCCTTCCTTATAAATAACCGAAGCCACCTGAACGGCAGAAGCCCCGGCAAGCAAAAATTTCAAGGCTGTTTCGGCAGAATGAATTCCGGTGGTTGCTGCCATTTCACACGAAACAAGCCCCGAAAGTAAGCCTGTCCAACGTAATGGCAGAATATAATCTTCCGAAGAACTTAATACATCGGCAACCACAACGGTTTGCGTTTGCACATCAATGTCAGGGTTATAAAAACGGTTAAAAATGGTAATACCGGCAATCCCGGTTGTTGATAATTTCTGAACCATTCCTGCTAGATTGGAAAAATATGGTCCGATTTTAATCGAAACTGGTATTTTAACCACCTGCAAAATTTTGCTGATTGTTTCGAAATAAAACTGTTCGTTACATTCACTGGATTTGGTAACATCCGAAGGACAAATGAACATATTAAGTTCAAGCGCATCGGCTCCGGCTTCTTCAATTTTGCGGGCAAACAAAACCCAGTCGCTTGAAGTTACGCAGTTGATGCTGGCCACAACCGGAACCTCTGTTCCTGCTTTCACATCCGAAATCAGTCTCAGGTATTTCCGTAAATTATCTTCCTTGATCACGTAATCGAAATAATCGAGGTATTCCGGGTCGGTATGGAAATTATCTCTTAAACTTAGTTCTTCCTGTAATTCATGGTAGATTTCCTCTTCAAAGATTGATTTCAAAACCACCGCTCCTGCGCCTGCATGGGCCAGTTTCAATGCTTGTTCTGCATGACCGGTCATGCTGCTGCTGGCAGCAATTACCGGGCTTTTCAAATCGAGTCCGAAAAATCGGGTTGATATATTTGCCATAACTCAGATTTAATCTTTTAAAATTAGGAATTAATTTGAACTCTGATGTTTTTCCTTCAGGTATTGATCCATCGAAGCCGCGGCTTTTCGTCCGTCGCCCATTGCCAGAATAACGGTAGCCCCTCCCCTCACAATGTCGCCACCGGCAAACAATTCAGGAATTGAACTCTGCATGGTTTCTTCATTTACTTCAATGGTTCCCCATTTGCTCACTTTGAGTTCTTTCACTTCGGAAGGAATCAGCGGATTGGGAGAAACTCCTACGGCCACGACAACCAAATCAACAGGAATATCATATTCAGAACCTTCGAGTACAACCGGACGCCGGCGACCCGAAGCATCAGGTTCACCCAAGGTCATCCGCTGAATGCGCATCCGGTTAACACGGCCCTTTTCATCAGCAAAATATTCAATCGGATTGGCTAGATTCATAAATTCAATACCTTCTTCCTCGGCATGATGAACTTCTTCTACTCGGGCCGGCATTTCTTCGCGTGAACGACGGTAAATAATCATGGCACGTTCGGCTCCCAGTCGTTTCGCGGTACGAACCGAGTCCATTGCTGTATTTCCACCCCCAATGACCGCAACATTTTTACCTTTGATCACGGGAGTATCAAATTCGTCGCTGGCAGCATTCATCAGGTTAACGCGGGTCAGGTATTCGTTTGATGAAAGAATGCCGTTGTAATTTTCGCCCGGTATATTCATGAATCGCGGAAGCCCGGCGCCACTGGCTACAAAAAAGGCTTCAAAACCTTCGGCTTTCAAATCCTCAAAGCTGGCTGTTTTTCCGACAATAAAATTCCGGACAAACTTAACGCCCATCTGCTGAAGATTATCGAGCTCAACATCCACAATTTTATTCGGAAGCCTGAATTCAGGAATACCATATTTTAAAACCCCGCCGATTTCGTGCAAGGCTTCAAAAACAGTTACATCGTAACCAAACTTAACCATATCGCCGGCAAACGACAGCGAAGCCGGGCCTGAACCAATAGCAGCTACTTTAATTCCGTTGAACGGAGCAACTTCGGGCACCGACATCGAACCACTTTCGCGCTCGTAATCGGCAGCAAAACGTTCCAGGTAACCAATGGCTACCGGATCTTTCTTCATTTTCTGGGTATAAAAACAACTGGCTTCGCATTGTTTTTCCTGCGGACAAACACGTCCGCAAACAGCCGGAAGCGCCGAAGTTTCTTTCAGTGTTTTCGCTGCTTCCAGAAAACTTCCCTGTTCAATATATTTAATAAACTTCGGAATGTTAATGCTGACCGGGCAACCATCAATGCAGGTTGGATTCGGACAGTCCAGACATCTGGAAGCTTCTGCCTGCGCCTGTATTTCTGTCAAGCCGGTGTTTACTTCCCGATCCTGATGTTGAATTCGGATAAACGGATCCAATTCGGGCATTTTTGTTCTGGACTTGCTGGTCCTGTCTTTGTTGGCAATTTTTTTTCTAAGTTCAACGCGCCATTCTTTTTCGCGTTCCAACTGCAAATATTCTTTATTTGTTGACATTTTTTCGGGTTTATCTTGAATTACAAATACCGTTCGTAGGCTGTTTTTTCTTCGGCAGAATAGCCACCCAGCCGCATAATCAATTCATCAAAATCAATCTGGTGGGCATCAAATTCCGGCCCGTCGATGCAGGTAAATAAGGTGCGTCCACCCACAGTAACCCTGCAGGCGCCACACATCCCGGTTCCGTCAACCATGATGGCATTCAGACTGGCCTGGGTTGGTATCTGGTATTTTTTAGTCAGCAACGAGGTAAATTTCATCATTACTGCCGGACCAATAGCAATACATTCGTCCACTTTTTCGCGCTGAATAACGGCTTCGGCTCCTGCAGTAACCAAACCTTTGGTTCCATAAGACCCGTCGTCAGTCATGACAATCACTTCGTCTGACCATTTTCTGATTTCATCTTCCAGAATGATCAGATCTTTATTTCGGGCTGCAATAATTGAAATAACGCGGTTCCCGGCTTTCTTAAAACCTTCCACAATGGGTAACATCGGGGCTACCCCCACACCACCACCACAGGCAAGTATTGTTCCCGTGTTGTGAATATGAGTTGCCTTTCCCAGCGGGCCAACCAGGTCGAGAATTGAATCACCTACATTCAGTTCAAAAAGCTTGGCGGAACTGACTCCCATTTTCTGAACAACAAGGACAATCGTACCTTTTACCGGGTCGGCACCAGCGATCGTGAGCGGTATCCGTTCGCCCTTTTCGTCGACCCTTAAAATCACAAAATGCCCCGGTTTACGCGACCGGGCAATACGCGGAGCTTCTACTATGAATTTGGCTACTTTTTCAGAAAAAAGAACCTTATCGACAATTTGGTTCATCTTAATTTTTTTTGGTAATGAGGTGCCAAAAATAGCACAGAACGAAGAATATACATCGATAAACTCAATCTTTTTTAGTTGGTTCTTCCTTTTTCGCCAATTAGCGTGTACATTGTTATTTATCAAGCATTTTGATATTAAATAAAATTTAAGAAACAAATTGGCTGAAAAAAATATCTTTATTCCCCCGACATAATATCCTATATTCAACCTTTTGTTCTTACCCCAAAGTCGGTCCAGAACATACGAAGTGAAAAGTCAAACAATTAAACAGTTAACAGGAAATTGGCCCAGGAATTTATCATCGGATTAACCGAACATCGTGCAATTGGTCACATTTTTGTGCCGCTTCTGATCGAGAAAGAACACTCTTATTTCACAATTAAGAAAGTGGTAAAGCTTCGCGATGTCAAAGGTGGAGATGTGGTTCTGAACGAACAAGAGCTGGAATTGCTCAAACTCATTGAGAATTACAGCGACGAAACGTTGATGAAAAAATTCTCAAAAAAGGGAGATAAGACCAGCTTCTTCCAGAGCATGAACAAGGAACTGTTTCAGGAGCACATCAGTCCGTACATCGATAAATACATTTATAAATGTGTGTTACTGCTGATGAAAGGCAACATCCGGGTTTTTCACAAACAGGCGAAATACGCCAATCTTTACGATGAAGACGAAATCAAAGTCAACGCACAGTTTTCTGAATGCACTTTTCATTTTAACCGAACAGAGAACGGCACACGCTACAACCTGAAATTAACCCATCAGGGAAAGCCTGTTGATTTGCTGAACAAACCGGTCAGGATGGTTTGCACACAGCCCAGCTGTTTTGTTTTCCGCAATCAATTGTACGTTTTCACTAAGCTTTCAGGTAAAAAACTTGTCCCTTTTCTGACTAAAAGCACCGTTACAATTCCCCGCCAATCTGAAGACAAATACTACGAAACATTCATTCTGAATGCTATTCGGGAATCGGAAGTTGAAGCAACCGGATTTGAAATTATTGAAAGTTCCCCTCCACGGAAAACCATCCTGTCGCTTGAACAGGATTTGGCCTTGTGTCCGATCATCATTGTCAAATTCCGTTACGAAAACAGCCTTTACCTGGCTGATTCGGTTTCAAACGTGTTTGTCAGTCTGGAAAAACAAGCAGGTAATTATTCATTTAAAAAATTTGTGCGCGACCGATATTGGGAAGACAGGCAGCTTGATTTTCTGAAAAAGCTGGGGCTGGTTTACAAAAATGGCTTTGGAATCAAAAAGAAGACAAGCAAAAACCCGAAACCGAGAATTATTACCGGGCTGTTCAATGGTTAACAGAAAACCGGGAAGAGCTTGAAAACAGAGGCTATTTGACCCAGCAGATCAAACTCAGCAAACGATATTTTACGGGTCCGCAATCGCTCTCCATCCAGGTCAAAAGCAGCGAAGACTGGTTTGATATTTACGCGACTGTCCGTTTTGGCGAGTACCAAATTCCGTTCATCCGGTTGCGAAAATTCATTTTGGGCAAAATTCGCGAGTTTGAGCTCCCTTCCGGAGAAATTGCCATTTTGCCGCTCGAATGGTTTACCTCTTACCGCGAAATTTTCCCTTTTGTCAAGCTTGACGGGAATGTTATCAAAATCAGGAAGCATCATTTCCAACTGCTTCAGGACAAAATAAAAGGTATTGGGCAAAACTATTTCGAAAAGCTGAACCAAATTAAATCGGTAACGGGTCAAAAAGCTGAAATTCCCGATGGCTGAAAGCCAAATTGCGGGCTTACCAGGCAGATGGATATTCATGGATGTATCAACTTTACGAAAATCAACTGGGCGGTTGCCTGGCCGATGATATGGGTTTGGGAAAAACCATTCAGACTTTAACCCTTCTGTTGAAAGTCAAACGGAAAAACACGCCTTCTGTTATGGCAGGGAAACCTGAAAATAATCAGCTTCAGATGAATCTTTTTGAACCGGTTGCCCAAGCAGTAGAAGTGCAGCCAGCCTCACTGATTGTGATGCCCACTTCGCTGATTCACAACTGGGAAAATGAAATCCGGAAATTTGCACCGTCGTTAAAAATATATACGCATGTAGGTGGACTCCGGAACAAATCAAACAAAATAGCATTGGCCGTCCGAAACAGTGATGTAATTCTGACCACTTACGGAACGCTGCGAAAAGACTACGAAATGTTGAGTTCTTACGATTTCTTTTACCTGATTCTCGACGAAAGCCAGAACATCAAAAATTCGAGTTCGAAAACCTATAAAAGTATCTTGGAAATCAGATCGAAACACCGGCTGGTGATTACCGGGACACCGATCGAAAATTCACTGTCCGACCTTTGGTCGCAGCTCAACTTTCTGAACAGAGGATTGCTGGGCAGCCTACCTTATTTTAAACGTGAATTTATCACACCAATCGAGAAAAAAAACGACCAGGAGCAGGAACAGAAACTACAAAAACTGATCAGCCCGTTTGTACTTACGCCGCACCAAGGAAGAAGTAGCCAGCGACCTGCCCGCACTGACTGAACAAATCCGGTACTGCGAAATGACCGATGAGCAGCATGAAATTTATGAAACCGAAAAGTCGGCCATCAGAAATGCCATCCTGAAAAATATAGAATCAAATGGGTTACAGAAATCGGCGCTGGTGGTTTTACAGGGATTGACCAAACTGCGGCAATTGGCCAACCACCCGGTTCTCGTGCAAAAGGAAGCTGAAATTGAATCAGGAAAATTCAATGAAATTTATCAATGTCTTGAAAATCTGGTGGCCGAAAAACATAAAGTGCTTATTTTTTCGTCGTTTGTTAAGCACCTCGAATTACTCCGGATCAAAATTGAATCAAAACATTGGAAATATTCGCTGCTAACCGGGAAAACCACCGAACGGCAGGAGGTGATCCGGCAATTTCAGGAAGATCCGGACAACCGCATTTTCCTGATTTCGCTGAAAGCTGGTGGAGTCGGACTAAACCTGACTTCGGCCGACTATGTTTTCATCATCGATCCATGGTGGAACCCCGCCGCCGAAAACCAGGCTATCAATCGGGCACACCGCATCGGGCAGGATAAAAAAGTTTTTGTATATCGGTTCATCTCCGAAAATACCATCGAGGAAAAGATTCAGACCCTGAAATCAAAGAAATCTGCTTTGGCCGAAAAATTCATCAGCTCAAATAATCCGATCAACTCCATTACTCAGGAAGAAATTATGAGTTTATTCAGCTAATCGCCTATCCCGGCAATTCATTTTCAATATACATTTGCAGCCAGCCAAATTTCCGGCAACGACCGGAATCCAGGCTATCAAGTCGAATCATTCAAAAAATCGTTATGAAACAGGTTTTTATTCTCGCAGTTACTTTCTTTTTGATTTTTCAGGCAAAGGCCCAGCAAACCCTGAGTTTGAAAGACGCAACCATCGGACAAGGTTCCTATTTGCGGCCCGCCATGCCCGAACAATTAAAATGGAAAGATTCGAAGCATTATGTGATGGTTCGCGAAAATAACCTGATTCAGTTTCAAATTGGAGAAACCCAGCCTGTTGAATTGCTTTCGTTGGCCGAATTAAACGAAGTGCTCCGGAATAAAGAAATAAAAGAAGTGAGCGCGTTTCCCCGGTTCGAAATGGCCGGTGAATCAAATATGTGGTTCCGCACATCAGGCCAGCTTGTTCTTCTAAACCTGCAAAATAAAGCGATTGTGTCTAAAATGGCTTACCCAGCCGATGCCAATAATTTTGATTTCTGCAAAGAAAACTCAAGCCTGGCTTTTACCAGTGGCAATAATCTATTTATCACAGATAATTCTGGCATTCTTAAGGTTACGAGCGATGCAGTTGCGCATATTTTAAATGGCACTTCGGTTCACCGCAACGAATTTGGCATCACGAAAGGTACTTTCTGGTCGCCCAGGGGCAGTCAACTGGCCTTTTATCGCATGGACGAAACCATGGTTGGCGATTATCCGCTGGTCGATTTCATGGCCCGCGAAGCCGAACTGGTCAGCATCAAATATCCGATGGCCGGAATGACAAGTCATCAGGTTAAACTGGGAATTTATAACCTGACTACCAAACAAACCGTTTATATGGAAACCGGCGAACCTGCCGATCATTATCTGACTAACATTAGCTGGGCGTCTGATGAAAAAAGTATTTTTATTGCCGAGCTGAACCGGGAACAAAACTACATGAAACTCAATCAGTATGATGCGGCAAGCGGAAAACTAATTAAAACGGTACTGGAAGAAAAAGGCAATACTTACGTTGAACCGGTTCATTCAATTGTATTCTCGGCAACCGATCCTTCCAAATTCTATTACCAAACTCAGCAAGACGGCTGGAACCACATTTATCTATACAATACCAACGGAGAACAAATTGCCCAGATCACCCGGGGAGATTGGGAAGTCACTGAAATATTAGGTTTTGATCCAGAAGAAAAATCGGTGTTTGTCGAAGCAACGAAAGAAAGTCCAATCGAGCGGCATGTTTACCGCATTAATCTCAAATCGGGAAAAACAGATAAACTGACCACCGATGCCGGAACCCACTCGGGAATGTTATCGCCTGATGGTCGATACCTGATTGACCAGTGGACCAGTACTGAGATTCCGGGACAAGTCGACTTAATTACAATCAACGATAGTCATCGAACAACCATTTTTGAAGCGCCCAATACCCTGAATAATTTTGAGTTGGGCGAAAATACAGTATTTACCATCAAAGCAGCCGACGGAACGACTGACCTTTATTGCCGGATGATCAAACCCAATCATTTTGATCCGACAAAAAGATATCCGGTCATCGTATATGTTTATGGAGGACCTCATGCACAAATGGTGAACAAAACCTGGAAGAACGACGCCCGATGGTGGCAATATTACATGGCATCCAAGGGGTATATCGCATTTACAGTCGATAGTCGCGGATCGGCAAACCGGGGAAAACGGTTCGAGGATGTTATTCACCGTCAGCTTGGAGTCACCGAAACTGCCGATCAGATGAAAGGAATCGAATACCTGAAATCGTTACCATTTGTCGATCAAAACCGGATTGGAGTACATGGTTGGAGTTACGGCGGATTTATGACTTTAAACCTGATACTAAAATATCCCGAAGTTTTCAAAGTTGGCGTTGCCGGTGGCCCGGTCGTCGACTGGAGTATGTACGAAGTGATGTACGGCGAACGATACATGGATACTCCCGAAGAAAATCCGGAGGGCTACAAAAACGCGAATATGCTGAATTATGCCGGAAATCTGAACGGAAAATTAATGCTGATTCATGGTGTACAAGACCAGACAGTTGTTATGCAACACAGTATTCAATTTTTGAAGAAATGTATTGATCTGGGCAAACAGGTCGATTTTTTCGTTTACCCAACCCATGAACATAACGTTCGCGGAAACGACCGGCTACATCTTATGGAAAAAATCAGCAATTACTTTCTGGACAATTTATAGCTGCCTTTTTATTCAAAACGGAGTGGTTCCGGACCTCGTGGCTGAAATGAGTAAAACCGGTTCTTTGAAACTTCATCGAGAATAAAACCGATGGAACTCATATCTTGCGGTGAATAGGGATAAAAAGCCAACCGAATCTGAATTGTTTTAAAAATCAGGTTTTCATTTCGTATCCGAAGGCCAACGCCGAGGCCAGCATAATATTCCGACTTAAAAATCAGTTTGTTTGGAGGGCCGACAATTCCCAGATCGAAGAATGAAAACAAGGCCGTCTGAAAATTCAGGATCGAGCGACGCTGAAAAACCACATTTTCCACATTCAGTGTCAAGCGCTGTTTTCCTTTTCCAATCCGACTTCCAAAACCACGAATGCCATCCTGATTTCGCAGCAACAGGTTTTCAATTTCAAAGCGATTGAACCCTAAGGTATAATTCAATTTTATGAATTGCCTAGACTGTAGATTCCAGATCGTAAACAATGGCGATATAAAATTAATTTTCAGATCGGCCATCCCTTGTTCTGCCCGTTTTGAATTCCAAAAGGTTCCTACCCCCAAGGAGGTGTAAAAGTAAAATGGTTTGTAGTTAAACAGGTTCCCTGTCGATAAAAAAACATGCGAGTACCATCGGTTCCCGTACTCATTTCTGTCGTAGCCCAAAATCATCTCGTGCAAATAACCTTTCGGAATATCTTCAGTGATGCCGTAACTGTAAATCAGGAAATCGCGAACATACGAACGCTGAGAAAAGCTCAAACTTCCCAGGTAAAACGTACTGCTGGCAAAGAACTGTCGATTGTTGACATCTGCTATGGGACGATCGTAAAAATGAGTGTACCTGATTCGTCCGGATAAGGTCATCTGAAAACGACTGTCGTTCGGATTGATGCCAATTTTCAAACGGCGCCCGTACCAGCCATCCAGAAAAAGGTAATTCAGCGGATATTCGCTGGTTACAAAATCATTCAGATTAACGCGGTCGGAACGAAAATTTCGCAGGGCCGTCAGTCCTCCCGCATAAACTGATTGTGGTCTAAGAAAATCACGCTCCAGGGAAACAAAAAACCCCTCACGAAGATAGGTGTTCATATATCCGGTGGATAAGTTCACGAAATTACCCTTTACATTGTTAATAGCATAATACGCTTCAAAACCAATATGGGGAGTCTTATCGGCGTGGCCAATTAGCTTTGCACCAATTTCATGGCCAACCCCTAAAATATTTTTATCGTAAACTCCAATATCTCCCTTCTTTATATTCCCAACACTTCCGTTCAACCCGAACGAAAAAACATCCTTGGTCAAAATCAGGATATCAACTACCGCATCGTTGAGTTCACGATTTTTCAGGTAAATCCGCACATCTTTCAGATAAGGCAAACTTCGCAACAAGCGTTCATTATCCATCAACAAGTCGGGATCGAGTGCTTGCCCTTCTTTAATCCAAAGGTTCTTCCGGATTACATACAGGTTTGATTTTGAGTGCAGCTTATTTGCGGCCTTTTCGAGCCAGATAGCCGTTGTTTTGGTTGTGTCATCAAAATCAGGTCCGAAAACATCAAGAGATTGAACACGTATTGATCCGATTGTCTTATTTTGGAAACTTTTGTAATATTCATACGACAGCAAATCTTTATCGCCCGGTCCTTTGGGCTGACAAACGACCCATTCATACAGCCATTTGGTTATCCGGTGACGCGAGGCTTTTATGCCAAGGCTATCGTAAAATAGCTCCGGATTCTTTTTATACAGAAGCACTTCAACAGAATCCTTTTTAAGCATGGACCTCTCCATCCCCGACAGGGATAACGACGAGAGAAGTATAAACAATATCCATGCTGATTTCATAAGGCAAAAGCTTTCCTTTTCCAGAATTTAAAATTATTCAAATATTTGGGAAAAGCATGTTAAAAAAATTAGACGCCAAATTCTATGAAATGAATGTTTTTTTATCATCAAATCCAACGACACCCTATTTTATTAAATTTGCGCCGGAATGTCGAATCTGAAAGAACTATATCGAAAGAACGCGTATGGAGTGATGGGAACCCTCATTTTTCACATTTTGCTGGTAACAGGCTTTCTGATTGCCGAACTGAACCTGAATGTGAAACCTGAAAAAGAAGAGGCCATTCTAATCGATTTCACAGTTTCTGAAGAAAAAGAAAAGCTGCCTGAACCCGAACAGGAGAAAAGGCAGGAAGTGAGCACTCCTTCGGATCAATCAACAAGAAGCGGACAAAGTTCTGGATCGAACAGGGCAGTGAACGATGCACTTAAAAAAGACAAATTTTTTGACGACAGTTACCGGAGGGATATCGAAGAGGCTAAAAAGCTGACAGCCGATGTCAATAAGCAATTATCGAAAAAAATTCAGGCAGCACCAAAATTCGAAATGCCAGAAGAAACCACGGAAGGACAAGATCCCGACTCAGTAAAAAATGTCATTTACTCGGGTAAAAGTAATATCCACTATTTTCTCGAAAACCGATATCATCTCCGACTTCCAATTCCGGTTTACCTGGCCAAAGGCGGAGGTGTAGTTACAGTTGATATACAAGTTGACCGTAGTGGAAAAGTAGTTAAGGTCATAGCCCGACCAGCAACTAATGTAAAAGACCCGATGCTGCCAATTTATGCAACTCAGGCTGCCGAGAGAACCGTATTTAACTCTGAGCCAAAAGCTCCTGTAATTCAAAAAGGCACCATTACCTATAAGTTTGTAGCCCAGTAATGTTTAATTGATGTAAAAGACACGTAACTTTAACATGATTTAACAATTATTTTCACAATTTTTGGATTTCACACCGTATATTTGTCATACATTTTTTTTCATAAGTTTAGGTTTAGTTAGGTTAGTTAGTTTAAGAGAGAGAAGGTAGGTTGTTGAACCTACCTTTTTGTTTTTATACTTATTCGTAACTATGACCACTTCTGGATAAATTCATTTCAGAACATTTTCTTTCAGGTATATAAAATAGTCCAGCAAAACCAAGCAGTACTTACTACCCCACAAAAAATATCGTCGGGATTTATTTGCATTTTCAACAATTTATATTGATTTTTATGAGCTAAAATAGATCATTAAGCATTCAGGCCATTAAAACGATTTAATCTTTTGCGATGATTGATTACTCAAACCCTGACCTTTTAAATGGAATTCTTAGAAATGACACGATCGTTTTACAGTTCATTTATAAGAATTTCTATTCCAAAATAAATTTCTTCATCAAGAAAAACAATGGCGATGATGATGATGCCAATGATGTATTTCAGGAAGCAATCATTATTATTTACCGTAAATTAAAAGCCAATGATTTAGTGTTAGATTGCTCTTTCGAAACCTATTTATATTCAGTTTGCCGTTTTTTGTGGCTTAAGCAACTTGAAAAAAGAAAAATTGAAAAAGAAAAAATCAAAGACAACCATGAGTATAATGAAGATCTTTACGATGATGGATTAGAGAGAGTTGTCGATTTAAATGAGCGTTATCGCTTGTATCAGAAACACTTCATTAATCTCGGAAAAGATTGCCAAAAAATTTTACAACTATACTTTGATAAAGTTTCGCTGAAAAATATCGCCCAAATCATGGGATTCAAGAGTGAAAAATATGCAAAAAAACGGAAGTTTAAATGCAAGGAATACCTGATTAAGAGTATTAAGCAAGATTTGGAATATAATAAAATATTAAGCGGAGACCATTAACAACTCCATTAAGACCTCGAATTTTTTCGGGGTCTTTTTCTAATATACCAATCAGTAAAAACCAAAGCAATAGCTATAATCAACAGTATTGCAAAATAGATATCTTTACTTGTAAACAACGGCTCAGGATTACCAATATTGACGTATCCCAGCCAGTAATGTGGATGAGCTGTTAATGGATCAGAAGTTTCAAAATGTTTCAGTTTAGCCATGCGAAGTGCAACATCTTTCCTCTTACCTTTTGATAGGTAATAATAGAAATCTTCCATTATTTTTGCCCCCGATTGGTCTTCTACTTGCCACAAAGTCATCACAATGGAAGGGCAACCCGCAAAAATGAAGCCTCTAGCCATACTCATCACACCTTCACCTTTCTGTAATTTACCGGCACCTGTCTCACAGGCGCTTAACACAGCCAAATGAGCATTGAGTTTCATGTTATAAATTTCATAGGTATTCAAATAGCCGTCATCAGTTGACTTTGAATCTGGCTTTGAAAAAACGAGCTTCGAAAACATCGGTAAACTATCATTGATAATGGTGTGCATCGCTAAATGCAGAATATTGAAATCGGAGACCTTTTCTTTAAATATATTCTCCTGAGCAAGTATACCCTCAAAAGCATCTGCCTTAACGTGCCTGGAAATACCTTTAACTTCCGCAGCCGCTCCCGGTAGTGGACTTAAAAAATGCCGGACTGAAGTTTCAGGATCAACACGAGGATCGTCGGCTATGTATTGGGGAGAAAAAACTAATAAACTTTTTTTATTTGTCTTTTTATGATCAAAGTAGTCGTACAAAAGAGTTGCAGAATAGCTGTAATTTATGGTATAATCACGAACCAGATATTCTAAATTCCGGAAATTCATTGCAGTGGTATCAGGGAATTGAGACAAAAGAGCATCAAACGGAATATAAGAGAGCTTATCATGAGGAATGATTGTAAGATCTTTCCCGTTTATTTTTTGAGCTACCGGTTTCAAAAGTTTTTCATACAAACCATATCCTGCAGAAACATAATTAACGAAATCTTTCTTTTTTGTAAAAAGATAGTTGGGACTAATCAAAAAGTCATGAATCGATTGAATATTATTAACGAATGAATAATCTATATTTTCCATTGAAAAACTAGCCGAATCCTTAGTAATTACAAACCTGTAAATCTGCCCTTCGAGTTTTGGCCCATCAGGTTCTTTTATAAAATATTCAACTAAAGCCTGTCGGGTATTAAGATTCGACTGTATTTCTTTAATCCCGATTACCTTATTTTCGTACTTAAGTGCGTAATATCTCGGGTAAGATTTTTCAAAATAATCAATCAACTTATTGTACTCTTCATTGAATTTAAAAATCTTGGATGAATACATGTTCACCTTTTGAGAATCCGTTTTTTCGGCGTGATTTTCTTCAAACAAAAGGGATGTATAACTTGCAATATCTCGCTTTAAATTATTTTCCTTTTTCAATAGTGAATCCGGTATGTCTCCAAATTCCATAGCTTTTACATCCTTAACCGAAGCTAAAAGATTGGATGATTTACTTCGCTCTGAAAATTCGAATGCCTTATCAACATATTCCTGTTTTTTAGTCTGAGTGTATAATTTAAGTGCAATTTTAATTGCATCAGCAAAAGTTGATTCCTGATTTTGAGTTAGAAAATACTTACTGTCTTCGCTTTCAAATCCAATTTGTAATTGATGAATTAACTGAATGGCTTTGCTAAACGCATTCAAACTGGCACTGTAATATCTAAAAGAATTAGTATAATCAAACTCTGAAAGAAAAATATCAGCAAGCTCTTCCATTGCCGTTGCTTTCTTTTTAAACTTATCTACTAACAGTATTTCCGATATCACATTCTGCAAAGGAGGGTCAACAAATGGATCTTTAACAGTTGAAGAATCGACCAAAGCGCATATTGCATTGTGATAATATTGGATTGCCTCTTTTAAATTTCTTTTCCGTGGGCCCCGAAAATCATCAATCTGCAAGGCTTTCGAATTTTTCATGAAATAGTAATCCCCAAAATTCGATTGAACTTCAGCAAATTCAGATTTTTTTTCCCCATAAAGTTTCAAAACGATTTCCTTTGCTTTTGCTGTACATAATAATGCCAGGTCAAGATTCCGTTGTGAAATCAGCAATGAAGAATATGCTAAATATTCAGACGCCAGTTCCACATTTGAATTCCCATAAAGTTCTTTCCAACAGTCAATAGCTGCCAGATAATTTTTTTCTGAAAGCTCATAGTTTTTTTCATTTAAATAAGCCAGTGCAATTATATCATATAGTCGGGGTTTTAGTCGCGGTAAGGCTATCTTTAAATTCGTCTGAGCAAATTTAATCGCTTCGGTATTGAATCCTAATTTTAACTGAACTTCGGCGATATTGTATTTCAAGTCATTATACATACCGGAAAATTTTATGCTATCCTTCTTCATGATGCGCAAAGCATTCCGGTGATATTCCAAAGCTTGGTTGTAGTCTCCTGTAGAACTATAAATATTTCCAAGATTTGAATAAATTATTCCTAACAAAGAGTAATCGCCTCCAAACTTTGCTACATATAATTTTTCTGCCTCCTTATATACTTCAACCGCTTTTTCAAAATTCTGAAGATTCTTATATTGTATTCCAAGATTATTCAAAGGTGTTACAAGTTTAATACTATTTGGCCCATGAAGTCTTAAATTTATATTATAGACTTCTTTGAAAATTTTTATCGCCTCTTCTATATCCCCACGACGACCTACTACTTTACCTTTTTGATTAAGTTCAATTGCTAAAAGACTATCCTTTTGAAATGATTCTGAATTTGAATTTTGAGAATAAAGGTTCATTACCGGTAAGCAACAAAGGATAATTAAAACAACAATTTTAGTATACTTATTTTCCCTTTGAGCTTTATTCATTTTATTTTTTTTTCAAAAGAGGGGGTTACCTTTTACCTGTTCACGGAATAAACCCTCGAACAAGAATAATTAAGGAATCTGTATTAATCATTAAAACCAAAAGTAATGAAAACTTTATTTGCGAACAACGAAACAAAAAATTTTGATGCTTTCTCTTTTGACGTATTGACTGCTGAAGAACTCTCTTTGGTGAAGGGTGGCAAATCTGAAGACATTTATCTTGACCTGAATTAATTCTTCCCGGAATTTATTTCTCTGTTTTTTATTTTTTTATTGTTTCCTACTTATCGGTGCAACCCGATCAAGACAGGACTTAATCCGATCGCTTTTTGTAACGTCATTCGTGACCTTATAAAACACTAATAAACAACAAGATGATACGCAAATCTGAACATTTCGAGCAAACTGACAAGTACCTTAATGCAGCGTTGTCCCAACCTGAATTAAGCGAATTTGAAGCCCAGCTGGCTTTCGATCCTGACTTGGCTGAAGAGCTGAATCTTCACTTGGAGGTCGAACAGGCCATCGGTGAAACTGACATTGCCGGATTGCGCGAAAACCTGAACAAAATCATCCAGCAAAAGCCTGATTCAGAAAAAATCAGCGTATTCGATTCTTTCAGCTTCGGATTATCGGAAGAATTATCATCATACCAAAACATGGACCGTACGATTAATACCAACGACATCCTTAATCTCGGTCTCTCTTTTCCTAAAATACACCTGTACCAGCACAAAGTCGCCGGTAAAGAAAATATCCACCAGTTCTACAAAGAACAATTTGAACCAGAGGCTGTAAACGAAGAAGAATCGTTCACCTCGTTTGACGAAGAACTTTTTTCAGGAGTCAGAAATGCCCTGGAAGAAAACGATATCGCTGATATTCGGGCCAATTTAAAACAGATTGCCCGCAGTATCCCGGCCCATCACTACTCGGTTGAAGATATTGACAATTACATCACCGACCTAATGGAGCCTGGCATGAAATCCCAATTTGAAGAAGAATTATCACTCAATACCGCGCTGTCTCTGGATGTCCAGCTAACCAGGGAAATTGACCTGGCTTCGGCTGAAAATGACATCATGCAACTCAGAGCCTCGCTTAAAGAGATCCAAAAAGCAGAGTTCAATACCTCTGCCCGGATTCAGGAAATTGAAGAATACATTTACAACGAGCTCCCCGAAGAAGAAATGGCTTCATTTGAGGCTGAATTGTCCTCAAACATAGAACTCGCTGATGAAATAAATCTGATCAGGGATATAGATCTGGCCCTGAAAGAAAACGAAATCATGCAGCTTCGAAGCAAACTCAGGGATATTGCAGGTGATGTCGCCGCTGAAAAACAAACAGAACGGTCGTTTGCAACTAAAATCTATGCTAAAAGAGTCCTGGTTGCCTCCGTCGCTGCTTCACTGGTCCTGTTACTGGGAATTACCGGCCTTTTGTCCCGACAATCATCTCCAGAAGAAATATACCAGAAATTCTACAATACATATCAAACTTCTGGAATAAGTCGTTCCGCTACTGCTGAAGCAAATCAAACCCTGGTCACTGCCCTGCAAAAATTTGATGACAAAGACTATGAAGCAGCGCTAAACCTCTTACAACAAGTCGTTTCAAACGATCAAAACAACGCAGCAGTCCATTTCTATGCCGGTGCAGCACTCCAGGAAACAGGCAAATACAACATGGCTATCAGCGAATATGAAACGGTTATCGTCAACAATGACAACCTGTTCACTGAACAGGCACAATGGTACATCGGCTTGTGTTACCTCCAGACCAATGAAAACAAAAAAGCATACAAACAATTTAAGAAAATAGCTGATTCACAAGGATTCTACCAGCAAAAAGCTAAAGCAATCCTGAAAAAAATAAAACAGTCCGATAAATGAATTTGATTATTAGCTTGTTCGCTATATATAGGTTTTAATGATTAATACGGATTCTTTAATTATTAATGTTCTAAAAAAAATATTGTTGTTCGCCCGGTTTAGGGTAGTCGATTAATACTGGTTCCTTAATTGTTCATGTTCAACCCTGGTATTCGTCGATAACCAACCCGGTTTTTGATAGTATTTATCTAAACATATCTCTTTATCCTAAGCTCGATTTATATCGGGCTTTTGGTGTTTCTGAATATATGAAAAATATTTTCAACAATCAAATACTTAATTATCAAACACATAAATAATATTTTCAAATTTATTTTCATTTTTTTTCAAAAGAGGGGGTTACCTTTTACCTGTTCACGGAATAAACCCTCGAACAAGAATAATTAAGGAATCCGTATTAATCATTAAAACCAAAAGTAATGAAAACTTTATTTGCGAACAACGAAACAAAAAATTTTGATGCTTTCTCTTTTGACGTATTGACTGCTGAAGAACTCTCTTTGGTGAAGGGTGGCAAATCTGAAGACATTTATCTTGACCTGAATTAATTCTTCCCGGAATTTATTTCTCTGTTTTTTATTTTTTTATTGTTTCCTACTTATCGGTGCAACCCGATCAAGACAGGACTTAATCCGATCGCTTTTTGTAACGTCATTCGTGACCTTATAAAACACTAATAAACAACAAGATGATACGCAAATCTGAACATTTCGAGCAAACTGACAAGTACCTTAATGCAGCGTTGTCCCAACCTGAATTAAGCGAATTTGAAGCCCAGCTGGCTTTCGATCCTGACTTGGCTGAAGAGCTGAATCTTCACTTGGAGGTCGAACAGGCCATCGGTGAAACTGACATTGCCGGATTGCGCGAAAACCTGAACAAAATCATCCAGCAAAAGCCTGATTCAGAAAAAATCAGCGTATTCGATTCTTTCAGCTTCGGATTATCGGAAGAATTATCATCATACCAAAACATGGACCGTACGATTAATACCAACGACATCCTTAATCTCGGTCTCTCTTTTCCTAAAATACACCTGTACCAGCACAAAGTCGCCGGTAAAGAAAATATCCACCAGTTCTACAAAGAACAATTTGAACCAGAGGCTGTAAACGAAGAAGAATCGTTCACCTCGTTTGACGAAGAACTTTTTTCAGGAGTCAGAAATGCCCTGGAAGAAAACGATATCGCTGATATTCGGGCCAATTTAAAACAGATTGCCCGCAGTATCCCGGCCCATCACTACTCGGTTGAAGATATTGACAATTACATCACCGACCTAATGGAGCCTGGCATGAAATCCCAATTTGAAGAAGAATTATCACTCAATACCGCGCTGTCTCTGGATGTCCAGCTAACCAGGGAAATTGACCTGGCTTCGGCTGAAAATGACATCATGCAACTCAGAGCCTCGCTTAAAGAGATCCAAAAAGCAGAGTTCAATACCTCTGCCCGGATTCAGGAAATTGAAGAATACATTTACAACGAGCTCCCCGAAGAAGAAATGGCTTCATTTGAGGCTGAATTGTCCTCAAACATAGAACTCGCTGATGAAATAAATCTGATCAGGGATATAGATCTGGCCCTGAAAGAAAACGAAATCATGCAGCTTCGAAGCAAACTCAGGGATATTGCAGGTGATGTCGCCGCTGAAAAACAAACAGAACGGTCGTTTGCAAC
Source organism: Prolixibacteraceae bacterium (assembly GCA_963676535.2). GTDB lineage: Bacteria > Bacteroidota > Bacteroidia > Bacteroidales > Prolixibacteraceae > Aquipluma. The sequence goes on from CAXXKQ010000040.1 coordinate 73,296, forward strand.
TAAAATCTATGCTAAAAGAGTCCTGGTTGCCTCCGTCGCTGCTTCACTGGTCCTGTTACTGGGAATTACCGGCCTTTTGTCCCGACAATCATCTCCAGAAGAAATATACCAGAAATTCTACAATACATATCAAACTTCTGGAATAAGTCGTTCCGCTACTGCTGAAGCAAATCAAACCCTGGTCACTGCCCTGCAAAAATTTGATGACAAAGACTATGAAGCAGCGCTAAACCTCTTACAACAAGTCGTTTCAAACGATCAAAACAACGCAGCAGTCCATTTCTATGCCGGTGCAGCACTCCAGGAAACAGGCAAATACAACATGGCTATCAGCGAATATGAAACGGTTATCGTCAACAATGACAACCTGTTCACTGAACAGGCACAATGGTACATCGGCTTGTGTTACCTCCAGACCAATGAAAACAAAAAAGCATACAAACAATTTAAGAAAATAGCTGATTCACAAGGATTCTACCAGCAAAAAGCTAAAGCAATCCTGAAAAAAATAAAACAGTCCGATAAATGAATTTGATTATTAGCTTGTTCGCTATATATAGGTTTTAATGATTAATACGGATTCTTTAATTATTAATGTTCTAAAAAAAATATTGTTGTTCGCCCGGTTTAGGGTAGTCGATTAATACTGGTTCCTTAATTGTTCATGTTCAACCCTGGTATTCGTCGATAACCAACCCGGTTTTTGATAGTATTTATCTAAACATATCTCTTTATCCTAAGCTCGATTTATATCGGGCTTTTGGTGTTTCTGAATATATGAAAAAAGATTAACTAAATCTTGGATCAATGAATTAAGAGATATAGTAAAATTGAAAAAAGAATGCGAAACGAACCTTACTCTTCAAGCACTATGATTTGTATTTAAACGGATCAAGCGGGAATGTTGTGGAGGCGGATAAAAGTTTTTTTCTATCACGTTTTAGAGCCAGACTACCAACAAAAAGAAAAGCCGCCCTTGAGTAGTCAAAGACGGCCTTTTGTTCCAAATTTAGTTTAGTTCGATCGGAAAATAGATATTGGTTAAAAGAGAAAAGGTTTCATCGAATTCTAAAGCGACGCTAATATAATAGTTATTTGGAAACTCTTTTTAAGAATTTTTAAGAATTTATTAATATTAGATAACATTACTAATTTGTCGTCCTGCAAACAACTGTTTTTCAGATGCTATTAATACAACGTATGTTTTATAATATCAATTCAATTCTTTCCTCAACAATCTCGTGTGTAAATATCAATATTGGACGGCTCCATACCACGGTTTCTCCAATTCTGGTAATACCATCCTGATTCGCCATTCTTTCGGGAAATAGTTATTAGCTCGGGTTCCAAGATTTTTTACGAAGCCAAGAGGTATACCCTGGTATTGAACCAACAACCACCCTTTGACGACTGTATTAATTCTAATTTCATCCTTTTTCTGAAAAAGCAAAGCATCATGCAAATCAAGTTCTACTGATTCAAATATTTCAGGATTACGGTCAACTGAAAGTGAAAAGGTATGTTCAGGAAGAAGATCGCTTTTTTTAAACTGCGCCATTGGCAGGCCAAAGCTTATAATCCGAAGTTGTTCACTCAGTGCATTCACCAGTTGAACTTTATTTTCCGGAAAAGCAATCAAAAACTCAGCTTTGACAAAAAATTCTGAATTGGACGCATTCAACCAGTTCCTGATTTCAGCAAATTGTTTAGGCATCCGTTCAAATCTTGACTTAGCTTTTTTTGGAATTGAAAAAGTATATGCACCTTCCTTTTTTCGAATTAAAGTCAGAAAAAAACCTTCGCCTTTCACTTTATGCGGGAGAAAACGATAGCCAAACAATCCATTGACTTCAAATTCTTCAATGCCCCAATCTTTCTGAATCGGGATGCGAATGCTTTCAACCAAATTGTTTTCGGCAAGCCACTTCAGGTTTTCTTCGTTTTCAGCAGGATTAAATGTGCAAGTGCTATAAATCAAATAGCCATCGTTTTTTAATGATGGCCAGATGTCGGCCAGAATGCGGCGTTGGCGGGTTGCGCACAGATTGGTATTTTCAACCGACCATTGCTGAATAGCCGAAGAATCACGCCGAAAAAGTCCTTCGCCTGAGCAAGGTGCATCAACCAGAATCAGATCGAATAAACCTTCCAGACTACTAAAATCAGCAGGGTCGTTACTACTAACCACCAGGTTCTGATGCCCCCATTTCCGGAGATTCTCTTCGAGTACCGAAACTCGTGACCGGATAACTTCATTCGACACCAACAAATCGTCGGGTTCAAGTAAACTGAGCAGATGTGTTGATTTTCCTCCCGGAGCAGCACATAAATCCAAAACAATCCGATTTTTTGTATGTCCTGTTTGTTTTAAAGCTTGCTCTATAAACATTGAACTCGCTTCCTGAACGTAATAAGCTCCCGAATGAAAAATCGGATCAAGTGTAAATGAAGGACGATCTTTCAGGAAAATTCCGTTTTCACTCCATGGAACTCGTTCTTCCGAAACAGGCAAATGGAACTTCCGTGGATTAATCCGTAAACTGATTACAGCATCTTGATCAATTGAATGAATAAACTGATCAAAATCAGAAGGAATTTGAGTTTTTATGCGTTTAAGAAATTCGGCTGGTAATATTTCGGAAGTCTTTTTGATGGTTTTATTGAGTTTTCTTTTAATATTTGCCAGCAAGATAAATGGATTGAGATTAAAAAACAAATGACTATGATTGATCAATATTTGGTTTTGGAATTAAACGGAAAAGCTGATTCAGATAATCTGACTGGAATGCTTGAAAAAGTTGCCCGGCAGTTTCCGGGGAAAGTGGTTTTTACCACAAGCTTCGGTCTTGAAGATCAGGTGGTAACTGATTTGATTTTTAAGAGTAATCTGGACATAAAAGTGGTCACGTTGGATACCGGACGATTGTTTGAAGAGACCTATAAAACAATGAACCGTACACTTGAAAAATACAGCAAAACAATCCAGGTTTATTACCCGAAACATGAGGCAGTCGAGAAAATGGTTACAGAAAAAGGACCATTAAGCTTTTATCTTTCATTAGAGAATCGTAAAGAATGCTGTCACCTAAGAAAAGTCGAGCCGCTTGGCCGTGCTTTGGAAGGTATGGAATGCTGGATTACCGGACTCCGTGCTTCACAATCAGAAAATCGTCACGATTTGGACTTTTTTGTATGGGATGCCGGATTCAAACTGATTAAATTTAATCCGTTATTACATTGGTCGCTCGAAGATTGCCAGAAATATGTGAAGGAAAATAATGTTCCGTATAACGTACTGCACGATCGTGGATTCGTCAGTATTGGCTGTGCTCCTTGCACTCGGGCCATTCAGCCAGGCGAAGATTTCAGGGCTGGCCGCTGGTGGTGGGAAAACAATTCAAAAAAGGAATGCGGATTGCATACACATCAGGAATGAAAGAGTTTCCGTTGTATTGTCTTTATGAAGAAGCATTATTGAAAAACTAAATTTTGACTAACCAAATCTCATGAAGAAATTTTCAATCATATTGTCTCTGGTTATCTTCCTATATGCTGCAATCGGGTATTCCCAAACTCCTATTACCGTTAGACCTTCAACTACGAAACACGGACCAGAAAAAGGTTCTCTGATTATTATTGGCGGAGGCCAGATTCCTCCTGAAATCTGGACAAAGTTTGCAGAACTGGCTGGTGGCGAAGAAAAAGCCAGTATCGTGGTTATTACTGCCGCATCAGGCGATTCAGCTGCTTTCAATACGAAATCGGTTGATCTGGTAAAAAAGGAAACCAAAATTAAAAATGTAACTTTATTGCATACCAACGACCTGGCCGAAGCCAATAGTGAGAAATTTGTTTCTTCACTGAAAAAGGCGACTGGGGTATTTTTTGTTGGAGGCCGACAATGGCGAATTGCTGATTCATACCTGAATACGCTAACTCATCAGGCATTTTTCGAGGTTCTGGAACGTGGTGGAGTGATTGTCGGAACTTCAGCAGGTGCCAGTATTCAAGGATCGTTCCTTTGGCGGGGCGACACCAGTGGAGCCCAGATTTTGATTGGCGACCACACCCAAGGATTGGGTTTTCTTCGAAATTCAGTTATTGATCAGCATTTATTGAAGAGAAATCGCCAGTTCGATCTGGTGACCATCATCCAAAATAACCCTCAGCTAATTGGCATTGGACTAGATGAATCGACTGCAATTCTGGTTCAAAGAGATACACTTGAAGTCATTGGAAAATCGTATGTTGCGATTTACGATTACAACATGATACAGGGCAAAGGCTCAAAACATACGATTGATGACAAGGAGGATTTTACGGCCTCAAACGGACCATTTTTCTTTCTTCATGAAGGGCAGAAATATGACATGGGTTCGAGAATAGCAATCAAAGAGAAAGCAAAAAACAACCGATAAAACAAGTCTGATAAGGCTCATAAGGTTCATAATCAGAGCCCCAGGAAGAATATAGAACTGGTTCTCACAACAATACCTACTTGGAAATATTGATCGGTACAAATCAGCAGTTAACCTTTTTCTACTAAGGTATATTCACCAGCCGCAATAATTCTGATTAAACTTTTGATCTCCTAATTATCCACAATTTCCCTTTTAAACGGAGTTAGCGCCAGCGAAACGAGTTTAAAATGCTGTTTGGCCCAGGGAATTCCAATAATAGTAAGGCCCAGAAGTATTCCGAAAATCAGATGAGTTAAAGCAATCCATATTCCGCCAATTAATAACCAGAGTAAATTCATGATGGCCGATAAACAACCTGGAGATGATGGCTTTATGGCAATGGTTTTTCCGAACGGCCACAAAGCAAGCATGGCCAGTTTAAATGTCTGAATTCCGAAAGGTATTCCAATGATGGTGAGACATAACAAAAAGCCAGCGATCATGTACTCAATGAAGACCAAAAGGCCCCCAAAAATTAACCAGATTAAATTTCCAAGTGTGCCCATTACAGTATAATTTGAATGTTTGTGTTAAAGATATGAAATCTGAATAATCATTTTAACTTTCAGCTAATTCTGATTAACGACAATAGCAAAGTAATCGATCAGAACGATTTGTTAAGCTATATTTGTCAGCTCTTTTTTGATCAGAGTAAAGAATAGATTAATGAGCAAGTTTTTCTCCAACGAAGCTTTTGCGGTAATGTATATCCGTAATTTTCGTCTGTTTCTGGCTTATCGGTTTTTCATAACTGCCGCTATTTTGATGCAGGCAGTAATTGTTGGCTGGCAGTTATATGATATTACCAAAGATCCGCTTTCACTGGGAATGATTGGCCTTACCGAAGTTATTCCTCAGGTGACCATCGCGCTGTTTGCCGGCCATTTTGTCGATATTTGGGATCGTAAAAAGATCATTTTTCGTACCAGTTTTTTGTTGCTTGTCGGCTCTTCCATTTTACTAAGCTCCAGCATCAATTCTGAAACAACCCGATTCCTACACGGGACAACTCCCATTTTTGTCACTATATTTTTGGTTGGATTGACCCGAGGTATTCTGATGCCAGCTCATACGGCATTGCTGGGACAGTTGGTACCTCGTGAATTTCTTACCGGCGCAGCAACCTGGGGTAGTACCGTTTGGCAGGTTGCAGCCGTTTCCGGGCCAGCGCTGGGCGGCTTGATGTACGGCTTTTTCGGCATTGTTCCGGCTTATTTGCTGGTATTTACTTTTTTTCTGATATGTGTAACATTAATCTTCTTTATTAAAAGTCCGGGGAAAGTAGTTCAATCATGCGAACACGAAGACAATATTTTTGCCAGTATTTCTGAAGGAATAAGGTATGTATTTAAAAATCAGGTATTGCTGGGTGCATTTTCACTGGATATGTTCGCTGTTCTATTTGGTGGAGCTGTTGCCATGTTGCCCGTGTTTGCTTCCGATATTTTGAAAGTTGGTCCAGAAGGATTGGGAATCCTGCGGGCATGCCCGGCAATTGGGGCAATTTTAATGTCGGTAATATTGACTTTTTATCCTCCAATAAAAAGTTCAGGCCGGCAAATGTTGCTTAGTGTGGCTGGATTTGGCATTTGCATGATCGTTTTTGCGGTATCCGGAAATTTTTATCTGTCAGCCGCATGCCTGCTCCTGAGTGGTTCATTTGATTTTGTGAGTGTTGTGGTCCGAAGTAGCATTCTTCAGTTGTTTACCGCCAACGAAATGAAAGGTCGCGTGTCATCGGTCAACAGCATCTTTGTTGGCTCTTCCAACGAATTAGGAGCTTTTGAATCGGGGACCGCCGCAAGTTTGATGGGTTTGGTTCCATCGGTTATATTCGGAGGAGTGATGACTCTGATTGTGGTTAGTATTGCCGGAATTTCTGCTCCTAAGTTGAGGCGACTGTCACTGCAAAATTGCATTTCAGAGTGAATATATTCTCACACGAATATCGTTTATAAAAAAAAGTGTTTGTTTTTTAGTTAATTAAAACTGAAAAACAAACACTTTAAAGCTGGTCGGGGTAGCAGGATTCGAACCTGCGACCCCCTGGTCCCAAACCAGGTGCGCTAACCGGACTGCGCTATACCCCGAAACAATATTCTTAAACTGAACGCGGAGAGGGGGGGATTCGAACCCCCGGTACAGAATGACCCGTACGACGGTTTAGCAAACCGTTGGTTTCAGCCACTCACCCACCTCTCCAGGTTTTATGACCAAATCAATTTGATTTCAACTTGTAAGTTTTACTGCCCATTCAGCCTTTGCGAATGTGCGTGCAAATATAGAACTACTTTTGTCTTTAGCAAAACAAAAACTACAAAAATCAGGTAAAATCTCAGGTTTTTTTCGATACTGATATATTGGTAAATAACGAGGAAAGCTCTGTCAATTGGCACTTTTTTACGATTAACGGGTTAAAAAGTTTTCCACTAAAAAAATATGATTTCCAAGCTTTCTGAAAATCAGCCAGATATTGGTAACATGTTATTAAAACCCTTGATTTAATTGGAAAATAGAGATGAGGAGTTTATCTTTGAAACAACAAATCGTTCTGTCACATACGTCAAAAGATATTGTCCGCATTAATTCTACGTTTGGAAAATTCAACATTTTATAAATATCACGAGTAAGCTTTTGACTGCTAAAACAGGCCCAGTACCGCATTGCGGGAGTAGTTTATCTACCGTCGGAAGTTTGATCAGGCAGGCACTCAAATCCTATTTATTTGGGATTTTTACAATCGAATTAATGCGGATTTTTTATGCCTGTTTCTGAACAACAACCAATAAATAAATATAAATCCAGAGCAAACTACAGCCGCCAAGCCCAAATAATCACCATGTCTGCTGTAAAAAGTAATCGCATCATTTAAGTACACCATCGACACCAAAACAGTTTCTTTATCTGTTTCTGTTTTCATTCCGACTTTTCCCCGCTGATCAATAATTCCGGAGATACCGGTATTGGCGCTCCGCACAATGCTCCGCCGGTTTTCAATAGCCCGCAATTTTGAATAGCAGAAATGTTGCCAGCAGCCAAGTGAATTTTTCCACCAGCCATCATTCGTCAGCACCACCAATAAATTTGCCCCTGCATTGGTAATCTCCCTGACATGATTTCCAAAAGCTGATTCGAAACAAATAGCCGCCCCAATTTTTGCTCCTTTCCCACCTGAAAACAAAATAGGTTCCTGTCCCTCAGCCAAACTTCCGGACGTACCGCCAAGTTGAAGCATGTGTTTTTGAAAGAAAGAAAAATATTTCTGAAATGGCATCTTTTCGACCCCATTGACCAATATTTGTTTATGACCAATCTGAATTCCGGACTGATTTATCATCAAGGCAGAATTAAAAGCATCGTAAATATATTTTTGGTCAGCTGATTGCCGGGCCGTTCCGGAGCGTGATTCATTCTCGCCAAGTTTTCGTTGCGTAATGGCTCCTGCAATGAACCCGGCATCCGGAAAATCGTGGATCATTTCAAAAACAGGTCTCATGAAGATTTTTGTTTCAACCGAATCTTCCCACAAATCAGGCAAGGCGGTTTCGGGCGCAAGAATAATCTGAGTTAATGGTGAAACAACGGATCGGGCCTGCGAGACGACCCTCCTGACTTGTTCTTCCGGTGAAATACCGGTAAATTTTTCAGTGTATGGATTAAGGTTGGGCTGTACAACCACAACTTCCTGAGATGAACCGGCTTCCGAATAGTTCGAGTATCGGTGCAATGACCAACTTAGTGGCATCAGAAATACACTCAGAATAACAAAAGTGAGGCTAATGATTTTTCGATCCAATTTTCCGGAGAAATTTTTTATCAATCGGAAGATGAGCATATTGATCACCAATATCCAAAGAGAACCGCCCAAAACGCCTGTAAATTCATACCATTGAATAATCTCGGGCAAGTTGGCCAACCCATTTCCCAAGGTTAGCCACGGCCATTGTAACGTCCAGTGATTGTGCAAAAATTCGAATGCCAACCAAAAAACTGGCAAAATCAAAGCCCCTGCAGGTGCAACATGCCGGTTGACTACATGTCGTGCATTCCATACAGCAGCCATCAGCATGGCATTGAGAATAACAATAAGCAACATCCCGGAAACTGACACATAACCAATCCACCAGGTTGCCAACAGATTCCACAACAGGAACGCCGGAAAAGCCAGTAAATAAAGTGAACGAAGAACGCCTTTCTGCTTTTGCTGAAGAATACGATCTTCGGCTATTAGCAAGGGGACGAAAGCAAAAAACAAAGGCCAGCTCAAACCCTGAATCAGCCAGGGCAGGCTCAGTAAAACTCCGGAAATAAGTGCAGAGAATAAATATTTCTTTTGTATCATTTTATTGACTGTCAACCATCACAACAGGTTCTTTTGAGTTTCCCGTCTGGTCGAAAACAAATTCAATTTTGCCAATGGCCAAGGCAGCCCATCCAGCCTGGTTTACAACAATTGGTTTTCCTGAGGCATTTTTCAAAACTGAAGGTTTTTCCAGGAACGAATGAGTATGTCCTCCAACAATCAAATCAGTATAACTAATCTGTGGCGCTAGTGTCAGATCGCTGATTTTACCATGCTCGTATGAAAAACCTAAATGCGAAAGGCAAATCACCAAATCGCAGCGATGATCTTTTTTTAGTATCCGCTCCATTCTCAGAGCTGCCTCAACAGGATTGAGGTAGTTTACATTCCCGTAATTTGGCTTGCTAACCAGCCCCTCCAACTCAATTCCCAAACCATAAATACCAATTTTCAGTCCGGCAACTTTCAGAATATGGTAAGTTTTGACAACCCCGTTCAAAACGGTATCCGAAAAGTCGTAATTACTTGAAATAAAGGGGAATTTAGCTTCCTGGGCGGCTGACAAAATATCGTCCAACCCATTATCAAATTCATGGTTCCCGATGGTTCCGGCCTGATACCCCATCTGGCTCATCAGTCTGACGATCAGATCACCTTTAAAATAATTGAAGTAGGGAGTTCCCTGAAACATATCGCCTGCATCCAGCAACAACAAGTTCGGATTTTCCTTCCGGCATTGGCTGACAACGGATGCCAGCTGTACCAGTCCGCCTTTACCCGGGTATTCCGCATTATCGTCGGGAAAAGGATCGATGTGGCAATGTAGGTCGTTGGTGTGCATTACAGTCAGTTTGATCAATTCGCCCGAAGCAAACAGGTCCCTCGGGAAAAGACCAGTGGACAAAGCTCCTCCGGCCAGGGCAGCTTGTTTTAAAAAAATCCTTCTATTGCTCATTATAAATCCTCCCGTCTTCTGTTACATCAATAATTCCGGATTTCTTATAGCGCTCATTTAACGCCTTGATCAGCAAATCTCTGATCTTCATCTTCGTTTCAATTTTTTCTGAAGAATTGGCCAACATGCTCATCTGGTCGCCCCCATTAGCTACATAGTCGTTGGTAACCAGCCAGTAGAATGCCGCCGGATCAATCTCTTTTCCGCCAATTGTCAGGAAGGCAGGTTTATTATCGCGAATGCCCAGTTTCATTCCGGCAACGCCCTCCCCTCCCCTGACTGCAATTTTCTCAGCCATCTCTTTGAACGACTCCCCGGAAATCCGAGCCAAGACAACTTCATTTTCAAAAGGCATTAGCTCAAAGATACGTCCAACGGTAATTTCGCCTTGAGGTAGCGAAGCCCGTATTCCGCCATAATTCACATACGAAGCATCTGGTCTGACATTCAAATTCTGTTTTTGACAATAAGCAACACCGTATTCAAGCAGAATGTCGGCCACCAGGTTGGTTAATTTACTTTCGGGTTTATCTTTGATCAGCGGACTGGCACTCACGGCCACGAGCTTCGACATGTCGTGAGCAATGCTGTCGCTGTATGGTTTTACCATCGATTGAATTTTCGGATCGATGGTGCTGGTTTGCCGTGTGATGGAGATATTTTTGGTATAGATTTGTTGCACTGACAGATGTGGTGCACAGGAAAACAGGATTAAAATCGAGAGAATACTGATGAAAAAACGACGCATTGAATTATATTTAAGATTGAATTTTCGCAGGTTTCAGGCCTGTTTCCAAATATAAAGATAAAACAAATTGTATCTAATTTCGTTTGATTACAAAATTCAAGTTTGATGTTAATTTTCCCGACAACGACATATTTCTTCAGAAGCTTTTTACAAAGATTAATCATTGTGCTTCCTTTCTTTTTGACCAACCTGACATCTGCCCAGAACTACCAGACTATCAAGGCAAAAAACGGAGATGGAATTTATTCAATTCTAAAGCAAAATAATTATCCTCCTGCCGAATACCTGAATCAATTTATAGAATTAAACAAATCGAAGCTGGGAAAAGATAATTCACTAATCATTGGCCGCGAATACAAATTGCCCTTGAGGGCTGATCAGATTGCAACGCCCAAAGCGGATGCGGTTCAGATTGAAAAAACTCCGGAAAGAATTATGAACGAGATTTTTGGCAGTAAGTACCGCGAAGTGACCATGAAAAGCCGCGAACTTTCAGGAGCAGTTTATTATCTGATGAGCGGTCACGGTGGACCAGACCCTGGAGCTATCGGCATACTTAACGGACACCAACTTTGCGAAGACGAATATGCCTACGATGTGACCCTGCGTCTTGCCCGAAACCTGGTTGAACGCGGAGCTACGGTTTATATGATCATCCGCGACCCGAATGACGGCATTCGCGATGAACAGTTTCTGACTCCTGACAAGGATGAAGTTTGTTACTCCAACAGCGAAATCCCCCTTAGTCAGATTGCCCGTTTACATCAGGAGACCAATGCAGTAAATGATTTGCATGCCCGGAACAAGGGTAAATTTCAGCGGCTCGTGGTTATCCATGTTGATTCGCGCAGCAAAAAAGAAAACATTGATGTCTTTTTTTACTTCGACAAAGGCAGCAATACCGGGAAAAAGCTTGCCTTTACCTTGCAGAAAACTTTCGGACAGAAGTATGCAGCCCACCAGCCAATGCGAGGATATGACGGAAGCGTGTCGGAGCGTAACCTGTACGTGATTAAAAATTCGTATGTACCCTCGGTTTTTATTGAACTGGGGAACATTAATCATATACGCGATCAGAAACGATTTATCATCCCGGATAATCGGCAGGCCGTTGCCAACTGGTTACGCGATGGATTGATTGAGGATTTTAAACGAAGTATTAAATGAACCTTTCTGAAAGCAAAATCCTGATTCAGTTTGACGGATACTGCCTGTTGTGCAGCCGGACAGTCAGGTTTCTGCTGAAAGCTGATCGGAAAAAACGATTTTTATTTCAAACAATTTCAAATAATCAGGATAATCCGCCCTCTGAAACAGTTGTTGTAATTGACGGTGACCAGAGTTTTCGGTATTTTGATGCTGTCTTGAAACTGGGTAGCGAATTGGGCGGTATGTACCAGATAGTTGAGATTTTCAGGATATTACCGCAAAAATGGCGAAAAAATTTGTATTTATGGATTGCACGAAACCGTTACCGCTGGTTCGGAAAACGAAAAACCTGCTATATACCGTCCGCATCAGAATTGGACAGGTTCATATCAAAATCGAACTCATCATTTTCAAATTGAATATACCGGGCAGAAAGATGGCCAATCATTCGGCTAAAACCTTCGATAGTTTGCACTGTTTCTGCTGATAACTCCGTATTTTTTAATTTCAGGAGCATGACTCCGTACATCGCAGTCAGGCAAGCCTCCACTTCATTTTCAGTTTCCATGTCCGAACGTTGCATAAACTCAGCAACAACCATGTGAGTTGCCCGGTACAGCCCGACATATTTCTGATCTTTTTGAATTTCAAGCATTTTCTGATGAAACTCGTTCAGGTCGTTGACCAGATTTTTTAATACCTGAAGGTGGCCCTTCGCCTGAATATGTTCCTTTTCCATCATCAGCGCCAGATTCATGTACCAATCGAGGATGAGCTTGCTGGTTTCCTCGTCAGCTTTAAAGCGCTGCACTAATTGCTGATCAATTAGTTGAGAATCAAATTTGCAGGTGCGGAGCAAATCTTCGATTTGCCACAAGTACAGAATGTATTCTGCAATGTTTGTTTTCCGTAGTGATTGGGCGATCAGCATCTTATTTTTATATATCAAAAAAGTCGTCGAGTTCGCGGCGCTCCTTTTTAGTTGGACGGCCGGATCCGGGTTCGCGGTGATAAAAGCCCATGTTCTTTTGCATTTCCATAATTTGTAGTTCCGAAGCCGGAGTCGTTTCAACCATAAATTCGGGTACCAGTTTGGCCGAAACGCGGTTTTCAGTTAGGGCAATCACTTTATAACTCCGGACGATTGGCGGACGTTTGAGCTGAATAGTTTCTCCTTCCTTGATTTCGCGCGAAGGCTTTGCGCTGATGCCATTGATCAGGACCTTCCCTTTCCGGCATTCATCGGCAGCCAGGCTCCTTGTTTTAAACAACCGCACAGCCCACAGCCATTTATCGATTCGGATATCCTCAGCCATGAGTACTGATTATTTTCGCTTGTTAAAAAATGTCATGGTTTGTGCCACTCCAATCGTACCAAAACTTTTAACGATTTCGATGGAACTATCAATCAGTGCCGGAAGTTCCAGCTTTTCCTGTTTGTCCCACTCACCAAGCACATAATCAACTTGCTGGCCTTGCCTGAAATTATCACCAATGCCAAACCTGAGGCGGGCATAATCTTTGGAGCCAAGTACTTCGGCAATACTTTTCAGCCCGTTATGGCCGGCATCACTGCCTTTGGCACGCAGACGCAGTGATCCGAGCGGAAGCGATAGGTCGTCAACAACAACCAACAGGTTTTCGATCGGAATATTTTCCTTTTGCATCCAATAATTGACAGCCCTCCCGCTCAAATTCATGTACGTGGAAGGCTTTAGCAACACGAATGTCCGACTTTTAAATTTATATTCGGTAATCCAGCCGTAACGCTCGTCGCTAAAAACAATATTGGACGCATCTGCAAGAGCGTCCAATACTTTAAATCCTATGTTGTGCCGGGTATTTTCGTATTCTCTTCCCGGATTTCCCAAGCCTGCAACCAGGTATTTCAATGTTCAGCGTTTTTAAAATTAACCTTTACCTGGTTTAGCTGTTTTTGCTGCCCGGGTTGCCATGATAGTTACAACCGGTGTTGCTTTGGCATTAAGGAATTCAATGTTTTCCTGCTGTAGCGAACCGACTTTAATGCTTTGTCCAAGGTCCAAATCTTCAACATTGATCGAAATCACGTCCGGAAGATTTTTAACCAGAGCCTTAACTTTCAGTGATCGAAGACTTTGTTTCATTTTACCCCCCATGCGGATACCTTTTGCAAAACCCTCAAGTTTAATCGGAATTTCAATTTTTACCGGTTTGTTTTCCAATGTACGAAGAAAGTCGACGTGCATCAGTTGCTCTTCAACCGGATGGTATTGTGCGTCCTGAATAATTGACGGGTAAACGGTTCCATCGATGTCCAAGTCAACCAGATATACGTTTGGAGTGTAAATCAGTGGCTTGAACTCTTTTTCGGATGCATAGAAGTGAACAGGTGCGTCACCACCATAAAGTACTCCGGGAACTAATCCTTCTGCACGAAGTCTTTTGGCTTCTTTTTTCCCAACGACTTCTCTCTTTGTGCCTTTAATAGAAATTGATTTCATTTTTAAATTTTTAATTAATAATTATGGTACTCAGTCCTCCCTTTACGGTGAAAGGGCAAACAGCATGCATAACATGTGCTTCAGGAAAAAGCGGTGCAAATATATACAATTAACCGTAATACAATGAACTAATTGATTGATTTTTATAAACTCTTTCAATGGCTTCGCCCATAGCCTTGGCGATGGGGATGTATTTAATTTTTGCTGAAGCTTTTTTCCCGGGAATTGAATCGGTAAAATAAACCTCGGTCAGGGCCGAATTCTCAATCTTTTCATAAGCAGGGCCCGAAAGAACGCCATGGGCAGCAAATGCGCGGACGCTGCTTGCTCCTTTTTCCATCATTAAATCAGCAGCTTTGGCGATCGTACCTGCCGTGTCAATTAAATCATCAACCAAAATAATATCTTTTCCTTTTACATCGCCAATCAGGGTCATGCTGTCGATCACGTTAGCTTTTGCCCTTGATTTGTGGCAGATAACCATGTCGGTTCCCAACATTTTGGCATACGTGTTGGCACGTTTTGTTCCTCCAACATCGGGAGAAGCAACCACCAGATTTTCAAGCCCCATTTTACTGATGAACGGGATAAACATAGAGGATGCGTACAGATGATCGACCGGCACATTAAAAAATCCCTGGATTTGATCGGCATGAAGGTCCATCGTAATAACCCGGTCGGCGCCGGCAGTTGAAAGCAGATCGGCAATCAATTTAGCGCCAATGGAAACACGCGGCTTATCTTTTCGATCTTGGCGGGCATATCCGAAATAAGGTATCACGGCAATAATTTTATAGGCTGAAGCCCGTTTTGCGGCGTCAATCATCAATAGTAATTCCATCAGATTGTCAGCAGGAGGCGGGGTTGACTGGACAATAAAAACATGCGAACCACGAATGGTTTCTTCATAGCAGGGTTCAAACTCCCCATCGGCAAAAACCGGGCAGGAAGATTTTCCTAATTCTACACCTAAACTATCGCAAATTCGTTTGGTCAGATCCATGCTGTTGGTGCATGAAAAAATCTTGAGGGGAGCCTTTCTTGACATTACTTCCGAT
Source organism: Prolixibacteraceae bacterium (assembly GCA_963676535.2). Lineage (GTDB taxonomy): Bacteria > Bacteroidota > Bacteroidia > Bacteroidales > Prolixibacteraceae > Aquipluma. The sequence continues at coordinate 88,452 of CAXXKQ010000040.1, forward strand.
TTAAAGTTGAGTTGTTGGAATTGCAGGCAAAGGTAAAAAATCTTGCAAACTTCTATTAAAAAACTAGTATAAGTTAACCGATGCTTCTGTAAAAAACAGCAGTAACTTTAAGACATATAGTGAGTTATAAGCAAAAATTATCAGGAATTATTAACTTTTTGAATGAAAGCAATCAGTTCATCACGACCTGTTCCGTCGAGCGCCGAACTGACCAGCATGGGGGGCAATTCTTCCCATAACTTTTTCAATTCCTGACTGTAAGCTTCTACATTTTTGGCAGATGTTACCTTTCCAAGTTTATCGGCCTTGGTAAAAATCAAGGCAAACGGCACATGGTTTTCGCCTAGCCAGGTGATGAATTCCAGATCAATTTTCTGCGGTTCGTGCCTGATATCGATCAATACAAATAAACAATACAGGTTTTCGCGCTGAAGAATATAATTGCTGATGATTTTCTGAAATTTATCTTTCACCGACACCGAAACTTTGGCATAACCATATCCGGGTAAATCGACCAGATACCAGCTCTCGTCAATAATAAAGTGATTGATCAGCTGGGTCTTTCCTGGCTTAACTGATACTTTGGCCAGACTCTTTTGCCCCACCAGCATGTTGATGAGCGATGATTTGCCTACGTTCGATCGCCCGATAAATGCATATTCTGGCCGGTCGGGCGAAGGACATTTCTTCACATCGGTATTACTGATTAAAAATCTGGCTTGTTTGATCATATTTTTCTACTCAATATAAACTTCGAGCAACTTAGCCGATGCTGTCAATGGCTTCATCCGTACACTTTCGATAGATGCCGGAATCAGGATGGTTTCGCCTTGCAGCAAGGTTTCTAAACCTGATTCAGTTTCGATCTGCACCGAACCTTCCACTCCGATATAAATAACAAACGAATCGAGCAGATTGTAATCCTTGTCTATCGTTTCATTCAACTCCAGAACATTGGTCGTGAAATACTTGCATTTAGCCAGTTCGACCGATGTATTGGCTTTTATCTGGTAATTCGTTTTATACTCCTGATGAAGTGTAAAATCGATGGCGCCAAGTGCCAGATCGGTATGCAGTTCGCGTGGATTACCTTTATCATCACGACGATCGTAATCATAAATCCGGTAGGTTACATCAGAGGTTTGCTGTATTTCAGCCAGCAAAATTCCGTTGCCAATGGCATGAACACGTCCGGCTGGAATAAAAAATACGTCACCGGATTTAACTTCCTCAAAATTTAAAATATCGGTTAATTCGTTGTACTCAAGCTTGAACAGATACTTATCTTCATCAACCTGCTGATTGAAGCCGGATTGGAGTTTTGCTCCCGGATCGGCCTGCAGTACATACCACATCTCTGTTTTTCCGTAAGCATTATGCCGTTCTTTCGCCATTTCGTCATTGGGGTGAACCTGAATGGAAAGATCGTCGTTGGCATCGATGAATTTGATGAGCAGCGGAAATTCCACACCGAAGGTTTCAAATACCTTCTCTCCCACCAAATCGCCCATATATATATCAACCAGTTCTTCGAGCGAATTCCCGCCCAGGTAACCGTTTTCAACAACTGAAACGTTGCCTTCAACTCCCGAAATCTCCCAACTCTCGCCACAGTTGGGCAGCTTACCAAAATCCTTGTTCAAAACTGTTTTGATCTTTTGCCCACCCCATATTTTATCTTTGTAAATTGGCGTAAACTTCAGTGGATACAATCCTTCCATGCGTTAAGGAATAATTAAATTAATTTCTAGAATAACGTAATAAACTTCAGCAGGTTAAAACTCAAAATCCACAGCAGCACGTTCAACCACATGTTGCCCAATCAATTCGGCAACTTTCAGGTGTTCCGGATGAATGCGGTAAATATCAAGTTGCTCAACCGTATCGAAGTGTGAAATCAGGCAAATGTCGTACGATTTGGCTTTTAATTCGTAGTTAACTCCAACCTCAATGTATTTCAGCTCTTTAATTTTCCCGGAAAGAGACAACAAAGCATCTTCAATGCTTCCAATGATATTTTGCTTTTCGCTTTCCGAATCATATTTCTTTAGTCTGAACAACACAACATGGTTAATCATATCAGGATAATTTTAACATTTCTGTTGCGAAGTTAACATTTTCTGCCCTCTGTTTTACAACGTATCATTTTGCTTACCGGAAAACCGCGAGCTTGATTATCTTTGAAAAAACAATTGTTATGCTTGTAATTGGTATTGCCGGAGGAACCGGCTCGGGTAAAACAACCGTCGTTAAAAAAATCATCGAAAAGCTTCCTGCAGGCGAGGTGGCTGTTATTTCGCAGGATTCATATTACAAAGACAATGGCCATCTTCCTCTTGAAGAACGGCAAAAAATCAATTTTGACCATCCGTCGTCTATTGAATTTGAATTGCTAGTCGAACACATCCGCCAACTGAAAACAGGGCTGACTGTTCAGGAACCCATTTATTCGTACCTGAACTGCACCCGTTCTGACGAAACCCGGGAGATAAGCCCCAAATCTGTAGTTATTATTGAAGGCATCCTGGTCCTTTTCCCGGCTATTTTGCGCGAACAGATGGGAATCAAGGTGTTTGTCGATTGTGACTCCGATGTCCGGTTATCTCGGGTTATCCAGCGCGATATCATTGAACGTGGCCGAAATGTTCAGATGGTTTTAGACCGTTATGCACAAACCGTTCGTCCAAGCCACATTCAGTTTATTGAACCGACCAAACAATTTGCCGACATCATTGTGCCCGAAGGAGGAAATAACCAGGTGGCAATTAATATCTTAACTAATTACATACAGCAAAACCTCAGATAAATGTTCGAATCACTTTCATCCGAAGACATTCTGTTTCTCGACATCGAAACAGCGCCACAAAAAGCTGATTTTACTGAACTTCCGGAGCATTTTCAGCATTTGTGGGATAAAAAATCTGCCTATTTTCGGGAAGAAAAACAACAGGCATCTGACGTTTACGAAAGAGCAGGAATATATGCTGAATTCGGAAAAATCATTTGCATTTCGGCCGGGGTTATTATTCAGAAAAATGAAGAACGCTATTATCGGGTAAAATCGTTTTATGACAGTGACGAGAAAAAATTGCTATCAGAATTCAACGAAATGCTCCAAAAATTCACGTTGAACCCGGCTAAACGACTTTGTGCTCACAACGGGCAGGAATTCGACTATCCCTACATTGCCCGCCGCACGTTGATCAATGGATTAAAGTTACCCAAAATACTGGATATTGCCGGAGCCAAACCATGGGAAGTAAAAGACCATCTGTTGGATACCTTGCAAATGTGGAAATTTGGCGACTACAAGAATTATACTTCACTCGATTTGTTGTGTGCTGTTTTCAATATTCCAACCCCTAAAGACGATATCGACGGCAGCCAAGTAGCGCAGGTTTATTACCAGGAAGGTGACCTCGACCGAATTATCCGGTATTGCGAAAAAGACACGTTGGCACTGGCCAACCTGATGTTGCGATACAAAGGCGAACCCATTATTCCAATGGAAAGGTTATTGGCGGTGTAATATCTTTATTTACAGCCAGTATTTGAAAAATACAGAAAAAATACATGTTTATATAGCATAAAAATACATCTTTGTGTTATCTGGAACATATCACAATCATGAAAAAGCTATTGCTGATATTTACCGCATTGCTGTCCATATTTGTACTTTCGGCCCAGCCCAAGGTTGACAGCCTTTTGAGGGTTTGTCAAAACAGTTCAGAAAAACAAAAGGCACCCATTTACCTGGAACTATCGTTCAATACCCGACGTGATTCTGCAAAAAGTAATTCATACAGTCGGACGGCTTATCAACTGGCAGAAAAATATCATCTACTTTCAGATCAAGCCAAGGCGATGTATTACCTGGGCGAAACCAGTTACTATTCAAGAGACTATGCAATAGCAATTCCTTACTACGAAAAAGCTATTCCGTTGTATGAACAAGCGAGAGATACATTTAACATGACCAATTGTTTAAATTCAATTGGACTGTGTTATCATTATATGTTTCAGGGCGAAAAAGCGATTTTTCAATTCATTGATGGGCTAAAGCTTAACGAGCACAATAAAGAATACACTGCCGAGCTGATTTCAAATATTGCCATGGCTCATTCCCGAATGAATAATAACCGTGATGCCATCGAAAATTACCGCAAAGCGCTCCTCATCAATATTTCAATCAAAGACTCGGCCAGTATCGCCGTCAATTACAATGGGCTTGGAGATGTATTTACCAATATGAACCGAACCGATTCAGCTATTGTCAATTTCAACAAAGCTCTTCATATTTTTATCCAGACAAAACGAAATGATCGTCAGGCTATTGCTCTGGCCAACCTGGCAACATCCTATACAAATTATCCCGACAGCCTGAACAAAGCGATCAGTTATCTCAACCGGGCATGGATCATTTTCCGGGAATTGGGTTGGAACCATTTTGAACCAGAAATCAGGCAGGGACTCGGCGACGTTCTATTTAAGCAGGGAAAATATGCAGAAGCGCTTGACGCATATTCAAAAAGCCTGGAACTTACCAAAGAATTTAACAGAGGTTTTGCATTAATGAAATCAAGTTACCAAAAACTATCAGCTGCGTGCGAAAAATCAGGTGATTACAAAACAGCTTTAAAATATCATATCCTGTTTGCCCAATATGCCGATAGCCTGGATCAAAAAGATAAATACGAACAATTGGTTAACCTTGAAAAGCAATACGACACCGAAAAAAAAGAAAATGAAATCATCCGACTTCAGGCAAAACAGGATTTGACTGACATTGAACTTCGGACAAACAAGCAGCTCAAATTACTTGGTTTTTTAACTGCTTCCTTACTTTTAATCTTAGTCGCCTTCATGTTCATCAAGTATTTAGACAAAATCAAATCGAACCATCTTTTGGAAGAGAAAAACCGGCAGATCGAGAAAAGTGAGCAGGAGCTCCGAATATTAAATGCCTCCAAAAACAAATTTTTCTCCATTATTGCCCACGACCTGAAAAACCCGCTTCATAACGTGATGGGGTTTTCGTACCTGCTCAGTAAAGACTATGATCGCTTTACAGAGGTAGAACGGCGCAAATTTGCAGTAGACATTTATCAATCCACCAATAATATTTTCCGGTTACTCCAAAATCTGCTCGAATGGTCGGGGGCGCAAACCGGAAGGCTAAAATTTTCACCAGCCGACATTGAATTTCAACAAGTGCTCGATAATTCACTGAGTGTATTGCGTGTGCTTGCAGAACAAAAAAATATCCTGATCAAAACGGAGCTTTGTCCTGATTTAAAAGTTTATGCTGATCCACTGATGATCGAAACTGTACTTCGCAATCTCATCAACAATGCCATCAAATTTACTCCGGAAGGTGGTTTGATCGAAATTACCGCCACGAAAAATGATGGTCGGGCCTTTGTTTCGGTGATCGATTCAGGAATTGGGGTTTCGGACGAAGACGTTCAAAACCTGTTCAGGATTGATTCAAAGGTCAAACGCAAAGGAACCAACAACGAAGACGGTTCCGGACTTGGACTGATCCTCTGTAAAGAATTTGTGGAGAAAAATAATGGTTCAATCTGGGCTGAAAGTACACCCGGACAAGGGAGTTCGTTTATTTTCACCATTCCGTCCAAAGCTATCGCCTCAATGCAATAGCTTTGGACGAATGGCTCCTCCTAATCAACCAGCATCTGGCTGGCCAAAAGTTTAGCTTTTTCAGGTGACACCAACTTTTCAACGAGCTTCAGTGCAAATATAATGGCTACCCCCGGACCACGACCGGTAATTATATTGTCCGACTCAACTACAGACACCTCGAGCACTTCAGCTCCTTTCAGATAGGATTCAAAACCAGGATAACATACGGCCTGTTTTCCTTCCAGAATACCCAAATTACCATAAACCAACGGAGCGGCACAAATAGCAGCCAGGGGTTTATTCGCAGCATTAAATTGACTAATGCGTGTCTTTAATCCTTTGTGCGCATCCAGATTGGATGCACCTGGCATTCCTCCGGGCAAAACAATCTGGTGAATTTCATCGTAATTCACCTGTTCAAAAAGAATGTCGGCAATAACTTTTATCTGGTGAGCACCGGTGACTTCCAGTTTTCCGGTGACCGAAATCACTAAAACATCCAATCCGGCCCTCCGCAACACATCAACAATACTAATGGCTTCAATTTCTTCAAAACCTTCAGCTAAATGAACTCCAACCATTTTCTTCATTGTATTTCTATTTTTCAGGTAAAGATAAGACATCCGGAAGCAAAAAAAAAGATCCACTTTTGATGGATCTTTTTACCCGTAAAATCAACTTAAATGCGAACAAAGTGAATTTCGATTATGAAGCGTAATCTTTCAAAGTTTTTTCAAGTTTTTTCCTGGTAAAGAAAATTCTGCTCTTTACCGTGCCCAGCGGAAGCTCAAGCTGCTCGGCTATTTCTTTGTATTTATATCCGTCAAGAAACATATTAAAAGGAACTTTGTATTCGTCTTCCAGCGCGTTAATGCACTTGGTAATTTCCTTTGAACTGTAATCAGACTCCGGTGAAGGATAGCTTTTATCTTTTGAAAATTTCAGGTGAAAATCGTTATTTGTTCCGTCGAATGTATTTTTAGCTTTTACGTTGCGACGATAATTATTGATGAATGTATTTTTCATGATCGTATAAATCCACGCTTTGAAATTAGTATTTTGAGTGAATTTATCCCTGTAAGTCAATGCCTTCAGAAAAGTTTCCTGAAGTAAATCCTGTGCCTTCTCATGATCCGAAGTCAGACTCAATGCATAGTATAACAACTTGTCTTGTAATCCTAAAAGGGCCGTGTTAAATTGAAGCTGTGTCATGGCGTTCGTTTTTTGATTGTTAATATTGAGACAAATATATAGATTCAAAATATGAAAAAAAGGATTTATGACTCTTTTATTCTTAGATATTTTTTATTGCTGATAAAGAATATTTATATAGGCATGATAAGGCAGAAATATTGAGTTGTACGAGCATTTACATAAGTTTGTTTTTCGATTCCAACATGTTATCAAACAAAGAATTCTGATAAAAAAATCAGAGGTAGAGTCAAAATATTTTCGTATATTAAAAGTGGTCGGTCTACGGGAAGGCATTTTGTCCTATCAAATAATCGCTACTTTTGCCGGCGTATTTTATAAACTCATTTAAATGAAAAAAACAATCAGATTCGTTAATGGGGCTGATGTGTTTACTTTCAAACGATGGGGAGGTAAAGCTTATTCATTGTTCAACGCGCTGAAACAGCAGATACGTATTGGCGTGCTTTTAGCTGTATACACGACAGTAGCCGAACCTGAATTTGTATTTGCCCAGACCGACAGTACGAAAGTAACCATGGAGTATGATCTCGACGAAGTAGAGGTCAGTGCCCAAAGAGCACCTGTTGCCTTCTCGCAGGTGGCGCGGATAGTTTCCGTGATTGGCAGAGAAGAAATTGAGGCGGCCCCCGTCCAAAGTATTCAGGAACTGCTTGAATACGCGCTGAGTGTTGATGTCCGGCAGCGCGGAATTCACGGAGTTCAGGCCGACATCTCAGTCAGAGGCGGTTCTTTCGACCAAACCCTCATTCTTCTCAATGGCATCAACATTTCCGACCCTCAGACCGGCCATCACGCACTTAATCTTCCGGTCAGTTTCAAAAACATCCAGCGTATCGAGATTTTAGAAGGACCATCTGCCCGGATTTTTGGTCCAAATGCCTTTTCAGGTGCTATAAACATTATTACAGGTACTGAAGATGATACGCACCTTAAACTCGACATTTCAGGCGGACAACACCAGCTCGCTGATGTCAACCTATCGGGAAATGTAAAAACCGGTAAATGGAATCAGTTTGCTGCATTTAACCGGATTTCTTCAGCAGGCTATATTGACAACACCGATTTCAAAACATGGAATGCCTTTTACCAAACCAAGCTGAACACCGGCCCCGGCACGCTCAATTTTCAGACTGGCCGCACAAACAAAGCATTTGGGGCAAATAGTTTTTATACTGCCACTTACCCCAATCAGTTTGAGGAAACCAAAACGACGTTTGCATCGTTAAAATTTGAAACAGGTCAAAAAATACACCTGATTCCCTCGATATACTGGCGTAGAAACCAAGATCGGTTTGAGCTTTTCAGAAGCGAACCATCAACCTGGCCAGCATTTTACAAAGGTCACAATTACCATTTAACTGATGTATTTGGAAGCAACCTGAATGCATGGTTCTCTTCGCGCCTTGGTAAAACAGCTTTAGGAGCCGAAATAAGAACTGAAAACGTGTGGAGCAATGTGCTTGGCGAAGCAATGACAACTCCGATTAAAGTCCCCGGTGAGTCAGGACAGTTCTTCACCAAATCCTATTCGCGGACAACCATCTCTTATTTTGCAGAACACTCTGTTTATATGAAAAAATTTATCTTTTCAGCCGGAGCAATGACGAATTGGATTTCTGATTTGGGTTTCGGCTGGAATATTTATCCGGGTGTTGATGCTTCATTCAATTTGTCAGGACATGTCAAAATATATACATCGGTTAATTCGAGTATGAGAATGCCAACTTTTACCGACTTGTTCTACAGTGGGCCTACCAACTTAGGTAATCCTGATTTGAAACCGGAAAAAACAGTCAGTTACGAAGGAGGTTTTAAATTAGATTTTACTGGATTCTCGGGACATGCCGAACTATATTATCGACATGGTAAAGACCTGATTGACTGGATACGTGAGAACGAAACCGACAAATGGCAAACCAAAAATCTGACCAGAATTAACACGGGTGGAGTAGAATTCATCGGAAATTTTTTTCCCGAAAAATTATGGAAGAAAAAAACGTTCATCACAAAACTTGGTTTGAATTACTCATACAGCAAATTAGCCAAAAACGGAAACGATTTCATTTCATATTATGTACTCGACAACCTGAAGCATAAACTCGACATTGAACTGAATCACAAAATCTGGAATAATCTGAAGGCTTCATGGCGCATGAGTTACCAGGAGCGGAATGGAATGAGAACAAAAACAGAAGCTTATGCACCATTCTGGTTGGTCAATACGCGAATTATATGGAAATCTTCGACAACCGAAATTTATGCCACGGCGTCAAATATTTTCAATATTAGCTATTATGATCTGGGAACCATTGAGCAACCCGGTCGGTGGATTAGCATTGGTATCAGTCATCAACTCAAATTTAAATAAATCAGACTCCCAGCCAGTTCGGGAGTTTTTTTTTACTCCACTGAAAATATTATATTCGCGCACTGAAAAAACTAGAACGTATGTTAAAGGGAATATTAGCAATCAGTGGTCAGCCTGGTTTATTTAAATTGGTGACCGAAGCAAAGAACAGTATCATTGTTGAATCCTTGCTTACCGGCAAGCGAATTCCGGCTTATTCAACTTCCAAAATCAGTGCATTGGCCGATATCTCGGTTTTCACGGAAACCGGAGAAATCCAACTGACCGAATTATTCAAACTTATGCAGGAAAACGGGGAACTTCTGTCAGCCAAAGCTTCAAACAATGAAATCAAAGCTTTTTTCGAAGAGATTTTGCCTGAGTACGACAAAGATCGGGTATACGTTTCTGACATGAAGAAAATTATTCAATGGTTTCATTTACTCAGCCGGCACAATATGCTGGCCGAACCTGAAGAAGGGAAAAACGAAGAAAAAGAACCTGAAGCATAAAACAAAAACCGCAGGAGTGCTGCGGTTTTTTATATTCCAATAATCTCTCCTAATTTTTTCGGGCAATCTGCCGGATTAAAACATCCTCAGTTGATTTGATGGCTGTTTGGATTCTTTTTGAGCTTTCCGGGCCAGTATTAGTTCGAAAAGTTTTACGGTTGCCAGCGCGTCACCGGCAGCACGGTGTCTGCCATTGATAGAAATTCCAAGTTCTGCACATAATTTTCCCAGCGAATACGATTTGTGTCCGGGAATAAATTTCCTCCCCATCCGAACAGTACACATAGTTTTTCGCTGATAATCATAGCCAAGCTGTCTGAATTCTTCTTGTACAAAACGATAATCGAAGTTTGCGTTGTGCGCCACGAAAACCTTGTCCTGAGTTAATTCCACAATCTGACGTGCAATTTCATAAAACCGGGGAGCCGTTTTAACCATTTCATTATCAATCCGGGTGAGCCGGGTAATAAACTCTGGAATGTAACACTCCGGATTAACCAGACTGGTAAACGAATCGGTAATTCGGAATCCGTCATGGATAAATATGGCAATCTCCGTAATCTTTCCCTTAGTGGTTGATTGTCCCGTGGTTTCTATGTCAATTATAGCGTACAAAAGAGGTATTTATATTTCGAAAGTACAATTTAAATGACTGTCAAACTCTTTTCTAAAATTAAGAAAAGATTATTTTTAATAGAATATTGATTTAAAAGTAGGGTAAATCTGATTAACATTGTATTGATATTATTACTTGATATATTCTATCGTTCACGAATACAAAAATATCATATTAATGTTGTGTATTTTTATATCAAGAAATTAAATAGATTTTCTTATATTTAAAAAACAAAAATGTATGACCATGAAAAAAGTAATTTTACTTTCATTGATTTTGTCATTTACTCTTGGAGTAAATGCGCAAACTGTTGATAAAAAGTGGGGTATAGGCGCTGGAGTAGGCGCTTACGGAACTCTTAATAATGGCGGTCTAGGTTTTATGCCCGAATTATATTTGAGCACTTACCTGAGTCCAAAGTTCGATTTGATGCTTAAAGGGGACATGGGTTTATTTAATTCAGACCTGACAAGCAACCTCGATTTATTCAATCCAACGCTTAATTTGCGCCTTAAGCTTGCCAGTGAAGCTAAAAAATTCAGACCTTATTTGTTTGCCGGACCGGGATTATTGTATGATAACTCCGAAAAAGGGCTAAATTTTGATTTGGGATTAGGTGCTAAATATTACTTCAAGCCTGCCACTGCTCTCTATTTTGAAGCTGGATACCTTAATGGAATCGAGGTAACACGGGGAACTGAGACCGTTCGTGATAATATATGGAAAGCTACCGTAGGTTTGGAATTTGACTTTGGAAAGACTTTGGATTCCGATATGGATGGAGTTTCCGATAAAAAAGACAAATGTCCCAATACTCCTACCGGAGTTGCAGTTGATGTCAACGGTTGTCCGGTTGATACAGATGGAGACGGTGTGGCCGATTACATTGACGATTGCCCGACTGTTGCCGGATTAACTTCATTAAAAGGTTGCCCGGATAAAGATAAAGACGGCATTGCTGATAAAGACGATGCCTGCCCTGATGTAGCCGGAATTGCCAGTCTGAAAGGCTGTCCCGATAGTGATGGCGACGGAGTAACTGATAAAGATGACAAATGCCCGGGGACACCAAAAGGCTGGAAAGTTGATGCCAAAGGATGTCCGCTTGATCAGGATAACGACGGAGTTGTTGATGCTGAAGATGATTGTCCGACTGTTGCAGGGCCAAAAGACAACAAAGGATGCCCAATAAAAGAAAAGACCGCTGAAGAACTTGAAGCAGAAAAAATGAAAGTTGCCCCGGTCTATTTTGATACCAACAAAGCCAACTACATTACCAACGAAAAAGCTAAAATTGATCAACTGGTTGGTTTGCTGAAAGAAAACAGCAATTACAAAGTCAATATTACCGGCCATGCCGACAGCCAGGGAGCCGATGCTTATAACATGAATCTTTCGAAAAACAGGATTAGTTCAGTCGTTAAAGCTATCACTTCTGCCGGAATCAAGAAAAATAGGATTGCTTCCCAGAAACCTTATGGGGAAACCAAACCTGCTGCAACCAATGATACACCGGAAGGACGCGCATTGAACCGCCGGGTTGAATTTGAAGTATTTAAATAAAATTGCTTTTCAATTCTATAAATAATATAAAATCCCTGTCAAACGACAGGGATTTTTGCTTTTATAAAAGAATATATCATTAAAAATGATTAGCTTTAACTTATCGTTCAAGAGGATATAATAATCACCAAACTATATGATTATGAAAAAATCAATCCTAATCACACTAGCCTTCGTCTTAACTGCCTCAGTTTTCGCCCAAACCTCAGATAAAAAATGGGGTATTGGCTTAGGTGCCGGTATTTATGGTACAACAAATACTGAAGGAGTAGGTCTGATGCCTGAAATCTATTTAAGTCGTTATCTGAACCATCGTTTCGATATCATGATTAAAGGCGACCTCGGTACGTTTAATTCAAAATTGATCAGTGATCTCGATCTGGCAAACACTTCACTGAATTTAAGATTGAAGTTTTTTGACGAAAGTAAAAAACTGCAACCTTACCTTTTTGCCGGTCCCGGACTGCTGGCCGACAATTCAGAGCAGGGCCTTAATTTTAACCTCGGACTTGGAAGCAAATTCTATTTTAGTCCTTCCACAGCGCTCTATGTTGATGCCGGTTACATCAACGGCATAGAAACTACCCGGGCAAACAAGACCGTTCGGGATAACTTCTGGAAAGCTACCGTGGGGCTGGAGTTCGATTTTGGAAAAATCAAAGATTCGGACATGGATGGTGTTTCGGATAAAAAAGACAAGTGTCCGGAAACGCCGGCAGGTGTTACCGTTGATATTAATGGATGCCCGGTTGATACCGATGGCGACGGAGTGGCTGACCACATTGACGATTGCCCAACCGTTCCTGGTTTAACTTCACTGAAAGGTTGTCCGGATAAAGACAAAGATGGCATTGCCGATAAAGACGATGCCTGTCCTGATGTTGCTGGTATTGCCAGTTTAAAAGGCTGCCCGGATACCGATGGAGACGGAATTACAGACAAAGACGACAAATGCCCTGGCACTCCAAAAGGCTGGAAAGTGGATGCCAGTGGCTGTCCGCTTGATCAGGATAAAGACGGACTGGCAGATGCCGAAGATGATTGTCCGACAGTGGCCGGACCAAAAGAAAACAAAGGTTGCCCGGTGAAAGAACCTGAAAAGAAAAAAGAAATCACTATTGACCAGGTTGAACTTATGAATATTAAGGTTGAACCGGTACACTTTGTTTCCGACAAAAGCTATCTGACTGACTATTCCAAGGGAATTTTGCAGAAACTTATTACAACACTCAATTCAAACAAAGATTATCATGTCAATGTCGATGGCCATGCCGACAGTCAGGGCTCCGACAAGCACAATTACGATTTATCGAAAGAACGGGTTGATTCGGTTGTGAAATACCTGATTTCAAAAGGCATTGGCGCCGATCGGGTTATTCAGCAAAAAGCCTTCGGCGAAACCAAACCGATTGCTACCAACAAAACAAAGAAGGGTCGATTACTCAACCGCCGGGTTGAATTCGAAATCTTTAAAATGAAATAGAACCAAAAAAGTTCACAAATTCAAAAGGAAGCTCTGTCTGTTCAATCAGGCAGGGCTTTTTTATTGTTGTCCCAGTTTCAATTTTAACAATTTGAATTGACCAAAGACTCATGCCAATTAATGCCGAAAATCAAATATCTTTGTCGCTCAAATTTCAAAGCAAGTCAAATGTCAATTGAACTGATTATTCGCGACCATATTATTGAGGCAATCGCCCAATGCTACAACCAGCAAATTGATTCCAGCCTGGTTCAACTGCAAAATACACGCAAAGAGTTTGACGGCGACATTACCCTGGTCGTTTTCCCGTTTGTCCGGATGTCGAAAAAATCGCCGGAACAAACTGCTGCCGAAATAGGCGACTACCTTCAGCAAAATGTTTCGGAAGTTGAGAAATACAACGTGGTAAAAGGATTTCTGAATCTGACTATTTCACCAGCTTACTGGGTTTCGGTGCTGAATGAAGCATCTGCCGACGTGAATTTTGGCTATACCTCCCCTACCCAATCATCGAAACTGGCAATGGTTGAATATTCGTCACCCAATACCAATAAGCCTTTGCATCTGGGACACATCCGGAACAACCTGCTGGGCTTTTCGCTTTGCGAGATACTGAAGGCAAACGGGAACAAAGTGGTCAAAACCAATATTGTGAACGACCGGGGCATTCACATCTGCAAATCGATGTATGCCTGGAAGCTGTGGGGCAACGGACAAACACCGGAAAGCACTGGCATCAAAGGCGATCATTTGGTCGGTGATTTCTATGTAAAATTTGATCAGGAATACAAAAAAGAGATTGCAAACCTGATTGAACAAGGTCAGACCAAGGACGAAGCCGAGCAAAACGCTCCTGCCATGTTGGGCGCCCGCGAGCTGTTGCTCAAATGGGAAGCCAGAGACCCCAAGACCGTTGAACTTTGGAAAATGATGAACCAATGGGTTTATACAGGGTTTGATGTTACCTACCGGGAATTGGGTGTTAATTTCGACAAAATATACTACGAGTCGGAAACCTATCTCTACGGGAAAGAAGAAGTACTACGCGGACTGGCTGAAGGCATTTTCTATCAAAAAGAAGATTCGTCGGTTTGGGCCGACCTGACTGCCGAAGGACTCGACCAAAAGCTACTGCTGCGCAACGACGGCACTTCGGTTTACATGACTCAGGACATTGGCACGGCCAAAGAACGTTTCCAGGATTACCCTATCGATAAAATGATTTACGTGGTTGGCAACGAACAAAACTACCATTTCCAGGTTCTAGCCATTCTGCTCGACAAACTTGGGTTTGAATTTGGAAAAGGTTTGCACCATTTCTCGTACGGAATGGTCGAACTTCCGCAGGGAAAAATGAAATCGCGTGAAGGCACCGTGGTAGATGCCGACGACCTGATTGCTGAAATGGTGGAAGTGGCCCGTAAAACATCTGAAGAACTTGGAAAACTGGAAGGCTATACCCCTGAACAGGCTGCCCAAACCTACAAAATGATTGCATTGGGAGCACTGAAATATTTTATCCTGAAAGTTGACCCGAAGAAAAACATGCTTTTCAATCCGCAGGAATCGATTGACTTTAACGGGAATACCGGGCCTTTTATTCAATACACCTATGCCCGTATTCAATCTGTGCTGCGCAAAGCTGCCGATCGCGGATTCGAAATTAACCGAACCATTGACGGAAAAGTCACTCCTTCATCCAAAGAACTACAATTAATTAAACTGGTATCGCAATTCCCGGGTGCCGTAAAAGAAGCCGGAGAGATGTACAGCCCCGCGCTGATCGCCAATTACATTTACGAATTGGTCAAAGAGTTTAATCAGTTCTACCACGAATTTCCGATGCTGACCGAAGAAAATGCAGAAGTGCGCAATCTTCGTATCGTTTTAGCCGAAACCGTTGGCAAAACTGTCCGAAATGGAATGAAACTGCTGGGAATTGATGTTCCGGAACGAATGTAAAAAAATAAGGTCAGAAGCTGAAAGACCGAGTTGGAAGCAAAAATCCCCGAAGACCAGGAATGGCTTTCGGGGATTTTGTTTTATAAACTAATCCCTGAATAAAATCCTCCGTTCGCTAAACAACCGCATTCATTGATTCAATAACATACTTGGATCACTATACAACTTCCAAAGTCGATTAAAGAGAATGAAATGTCAACTCAAGAACCTTCCTTAACAACTAAAAAGTATCTGACGACCATTAAAAAATGTTCCTCGCCGAATAAACAGTATCGGGTGACAATTCAACAGGCGCATCTGATGATTTTACAATCGGAAATGGTCATTCAACAATCGAATCCGCCACCTAAAAAGGTACAAACGATGGCTCAATTAAATCACTCTTTGACTATAGATTTTCACCTCAATTTTCGACAAATGTCATTTCAAAATACAATATACACTGAAAATCAGAATAAAATTTACTACTGATGATAAGAAAAATAATAAATACTATTGACTTGTATCTGGAAATTGAATATATTTAATCATCATAATTTCAAACCCAATTGCCTTATGAACAAGTACCAGACAGCACGTCTTGATTCTTTAAACCTGATTGTTAAAGAATCGAAAAACAACCCAAACAGTATTGCACTTGTGCCCAAATTCGGATCGGTTATCAGCAGGCTTGAAGCCATCTGCACTAATCTTGAAAATTACCAGGTCTTTCAGGAAAAAGACATCACCGGCATAACTGCCGATAAAGATGCTACCCTCGAAAACCTAAGCGATTCGACCCTGGAAATTGCCGGAGCAGTGTATTCGTACGCGCACGACAAGGGCGATAATTCGCTGATGTCGAAAGTTAATTACAAATCAACTGCCATCGAAAAAATGACTCAGTCGGAAGTTGTGGCCGCTGCCGGAATCGTATTGGAAGAAGCCAAAAGGATACCCGCCGACAGCTTAACCAATGAAGGTATTACTCCTGAAGAATTAACGGCTTACGGCGATTTGATTTCATTCTTTAAGAACATCAAATCGTCGAACCGTGAAGCCGTAATCGATCGCTCGGGCACTACCGAGAAGATTAACGAGTTATTCAAAGAGGCCAGCTCGTTGTTAAAAAACAAGCTCGACCGGCTGGCAACTCAGTTTAAACGAAAAGACCCGGAATTTTACCTCAAGTATAAAGCAGCCCGCATTGTATTATACCGGGCCGCGCCAAAGGAAGAGCCGGAAGATGCAACCAATGCGCCAGCATAAAAACAAAGGGGAAAAGTTTATTTACTACTGGAAGCCGGAATCAAAAATTTCGGCTTCCAGTTTATTGTCAAAGTCATAGTATGAACTGAATAACAATACAAGTAAAAAAAAGCGACCCGAAAAGGCCGCTTTAAATGTTTTCACAACGGAATAATCCTTATTGTGATTTGCTTTCAAAATTGTAAACCAAATATAAAAAACTAAAAGACATAAATCAACATAACCATGAAAAAAATATTAGGACTGGATTTAGGCACCAATAGCGTTGGGTGGGCGCTGGTAAATGAGGCAGAAAATGAAGATGAAAAATCGTCAATTATTAAACTTGGAGTAAGAGTAAATCCTTTGACGGTTGATGAACTTACCAACTTCGAGAAAGGGAAAAGTATTACCACGAATGCTGACCGTACGCTTAAACGCAGTATGCGTCGCAATCTTCAGCGATATAAACTTCGTAAAGAAAGCCTTATAAACATACTAAAGCAAAACGGTTGGATTAATGGTCAAACCATTCTTTCAGAGAATGGAAACAGAACAACATTTGAAACTTACCGGTTAAGGGCAAAAGCTGCAACAGAAGAAGTATCATTGGAAGAATTTGCCCGCGTTCTGCTGATGATTAACCGTAAACGGGGCTACAAAAGCAGCCGTAAAGCCAAATCGAACGACGAAGGTCAATTGATTGATGGCATGGAGGTGGCTAAACGACTTTATCATGAGAATTTAACCCCCGGACAATTGGTGCTTGAACTGATTAAAGCCGGGAAAAGGTACTTTCCTGATTTTTACCGGTCTGATTTGCAAGCTGAATATGACAGGATATGGAATTTCCAAAAACAATTTTATCCCGAAATACTGACCGATGATTTTAAAAAGCAAATTGCAGGAAAGGGAAAACAAAATACGACCAAAATATTCCTCGCAAAATATGGAATATATACGGCGCCCAATAAAGGGGTCAACAGAAAACTTGAAGCAACACAATGGCGCGTTGACGCACTGACAAAAGAACTAACAAAGGAAGAACTGGCTTTTGTGATTAGTGATTTGAACGGAAACGTATATAATTCGAGCGGTTATCTGGGGGCTATCAGCGACCGGAGTAAAGAACTTTATTTCAATAAACAAACGGTTGGGCAATATTTAATGGAACAGCTAGACCAGAACCCTCACAGCCGCTTAAAAAACCAGGTTTTCTATCGTCAGGATTATCTAGACGAGTTTAACAGGCTTTGGGAAACACAGGCTAAATTCCATGAAGAGCTAACGCCCGGATTGAAAAGCGAAATCCGCGATGTAATTATCTTCTTTCAGCGAAGATTAAAAAGTCAAAAAGGGCTGATCAACTATTGTGAATTTGAAAGCCGGCAGATTGAAGTAGAAATAGATGGGAAAAAGAAAATGAAAACCATCGGGATGAAGGTTTGTCCAAAATCCTCTCCCCTGTTCCAGGAATTTAAAATTTGGCAGATATTGAATAACCTTCAGGTTGCTGAAAAATCGAACCACGCCAAATGGTTTTTAGAACAAGACGAAAAGGAACTATTGTTTGCCGAGCTTTCGACAAAAGATAAGCTATCAAAAGCCGATGCTTTAAGATTGCTTTACCGCAACCACAAAGATTTAGACCTGAATTACAAAGAAATTGAAGGAAACAGAACCCAGGCTGCGTTATTAAATGCCTACAATGATATTCTTGAATTAAGTGGGCATGAAAAGATTGATTTTTCGAAGAAACCTTCCTCAGAAATAATAGCCAATATCAAATCAATTTTTGAGACATTAGGTATTCGAACTGAAATACTTTCGTTTGATTCCGACGTTGTTGGAGTTGATTTTGAACGACAACCCATGTACCGGTTATGGCATTTGCTTTATTCGTATGAAGGCGATAATACCAATTCTGGGCAAGACAAACTCATCCAAAAATTACAAGAACGGTATGGCTTTGAGAAGGAGTATGCAAAAATAATTGCCGGAATAACCTTCAAACCTGATTATGGAAGCCTCAGCACAAAAGCCATCCGCAGGATATTGCCCCACATGAAAGAAGGCAATGAGTATAGCGTTGCATGTGTTCTGGCAGGTTACCGTCACTCAAAAAATTCGTTGACTAAAGAAGAATTAGATAAGAAAGAACTGAAGGATAAACTTAACATTCTCCCCAAAAACAGCCTTCGTAATCCGGTTGTTGAAAAGATTCTGAATCAGATGATCAATGTTGTGAACGCTGTATCAGAAACCTATAGCAAGCCTGATGAAATAAGGATTGAGCTGGCCCGAGAATTGAAGAAGAGTGCCAAGGAGCGCGAAGAACTAACTACCGTTATAAACCAAACCACTGCCGACCATGAAAAATATCGGCAGGAACTTCAGAAAAACTTTGGTTTATCTCAAGTCAGCAGAAACGACATTATCCGGTACAAACTTTATCTTGAACTGGAGCCTTTCGGTTTTAAAACATTGTATTCCCAAACATACATTTCGCCCGAAAAATTATTCAGTGGCGATTTCGATATCGAGCACATCATTCCCCAATCGAGGCTGTTCGACGATTCTTTTTCAAACAAAACGATTGAAACCCGCAGTATTAACCTTGAAAAAGGAAACGATACGGCTGTTGAATTTATAGAAAAGAAATATGGTAAGGAAGGACTTGAAGAATACATCACACGGATCGATCATATTTTTAAAAATAACCCGACGAAACAAGGGAAGCTGAAAAAACTAAAATGAAAGGGGAAGATATTCCCGATGATTTTATCAATCGCGATCTGAGGGATACTCAATATATTGCTAAAAAGGCAAAATCGATATTGGAAGAATTTGTTCGTGAGGTTGTTTCCACAACCGGGTCGATCACTGACAGGCTCCGTGAAGATTGGCAATTGATTCATGTAATGCAGGAATTGAACTGGGATAAATATAATAAGTTGGATTTGACGGAAATCACAGTAAATCGTGATGGTCAGGAAATTAAACGAATTAAAGACTGGACTAAGCGCAACGATCATCGCCATCATGCCATGGATGCCTTAACCATTGCATTTACGAAGCGCAGTCATATCCAATACCTGAACAACCTGAATGCCCGTAGCGACAAAGCCGGAAGCATTTATGGCATTGAAGTAAAAGAACTTTATCGCGATGAAAAAGGAAAGCTAAAATTTAAACCGCCAATGCCATTAGATGAATTTCGTGCCGAAGCAAAACGGCAATTGGAAAACACTTTGATCTCAATCAAGGCAAAGAATAAAGTAACTACCATAAACATAAATAAAACAAAGAAAAAAGGCGGAGCAAACAAAAAGAAACAACTAACACCGCGCGGGCAACTTCATCTGGAAACCGTTTATGGAAGTATGCAGCAACCCGTTATAAAAGAAGAAAAGGTTGGCGGTAATTTCGATGAGGCCATGATTGCAAAGGTTACCAAACCCAGTTATCGCGAGGCTTTATTAAAACGGCTGCAGGAAAATAACAATGATCCGAAAAAAGCTTTCACCGGAAAAAACAGTCTTGAAAAGCATCCAATTTATCTGGATGGATTGCACACATTAAAAGTTCCTGAGAAGGTGAAAACACAGGATGCTGAAACCATTTATACAATTCGGAAAGATATTTCGCCCGATTTAAGGATTGACAAAGTGATTGATACAAAAATTCAGAAAATTTTACAGGATCGGTTGCAAGAGTTTAATAACGATCCGAAAAAAGCTTTTTCCGATTTGGAATTAAACCCAATCTGGCTAAACCAAGAAAAAGGCATTTCAATAAAGCGTGTGACCATTTCAGGAATCAGCAATGCCCTGGCCTTGCACGACAAAAAGGATAAAGCGGGCAACCTGATACTAGACAAGGATGGGAAACCGCAACCAGTCGATTTTGTCAATACTGGGAATAATCACCACGTTGCTATTTATCGCGACAAAAATGGTAATCTACATGAGAATGTTGTTTCATTTTATGAAGCTACTACTCGGGGTAACCTCGGGTTTCCTATAATTGATAAAGAATATAAAAGTCAGGAAGAATGGAAATTTTTGTTCAGCATGAAGCAAAACGAGTACTTTGTCTTCCCCAATATCTCAACTGGCTTCGACCCTAATGAAATCAATTTGCTTGATCCGGACAATTACCATTTGATTAGCCCGAATTTGTTTAGAGTACAGAAGATTGGATCATTATTATCGGGTTTTTGGTTTAGGCATCATTTAGAAACCTCAGTAGATGTCAAAAAAGAACTGAAAGGGATTACTTACAAGGTGATTCAAAGTGCAAGTAATTTAGCAGGTTTGGTAAAAGTTAGAGTTAATCATATTGGGCAAATCGTATCCATAGGAGAATATTGAGATGCACCCCCTTCTACCCGATACCAGCTACCATATTTTCAACCACGCCAACGGGTTTGAGAATATTTTCAGGCACGAGGCCAATTATTATTTCTTTCTGGAAAAGTACCGGAAATATATTGACCCCGTTGCCGAAACGTACGCATGGTGCCTGATGCCTAACCATTTTCACGTGGTGGTGCGGATTCGGAAACGAGAGGCTCTCGTAGATACAATCTTTTCCAAAGTTCGTAGTTTTAATTATCGAAGTAATAAGGATCAACAATCGTACAACGAACAAAATATCGGGAACTTTGGAAAAGTTTTAACCAATCGCGAGATCGAAAAATATCTATCGAAGCAATTTGCCAACCTGTTCAGCAGCTATACGCAGTCGTTCAACAAAGTATATGGACGAATGGGTTCGCTGTTCATTAAAAACTTCAAACGCGAGCCCGTTACCGACAAAACTTACTTTTTAAATGTCGTTGTTTACACGCATCGAAACCCTATCCATCATGGGTTCTGTAAACAGTACGACGAATGGCCATATAGTTCATATCACGATGTAATTAATGGGAATAGCGAAAGAGTGGAAACCCAAAAATTGCATAAACTATGCGGAGGTTTAGGAAATATTCTCCAACTACACCAGCATGCGCTCGAAAAAATCGATACGGTTAACTACCCCGACATACCTTTAGTACCATGATCAAACGAACCCTTTATTTTGGGAATCCGGCTTATTTGCATAAAAAAGACCAGCAATTAAAAGTAGCCGAACCAGAAACCCGGGCCGAAAAAGGCTCAATTCCACTGGAAGACATTGCCATCGCAATTCTCGACCATCCGCAAATTACCATTACACATGCCTTGATGGCCGACCTGATCGAACGAAACGTTGCCCTGATTAGTTGCGACGGGCAACATCTGCCAACCGGATTAATGCTCCCTCTCGACGGTAATCATGTGCAAACCGAGCGTTTCCGCGTTCAGATTGCAGCATCCGAACCTTTGCTGAAAAATCTTTGGGCACAAACGATAAAAGCAAAAATCGAAAACCAGGCGACGATGTTATCCCGGGTCGGAATTGAAAGTAAACAATTGTTGGCACTGGTTCCACAAATTAAATCGGGCGACCCTGACAACATGGAAGGTCGGGCAGCTTCGGTTTACTGGAAACTGGTTTATGGCGATCATGGTTTTACGCGTAACCGTGATGGCATGGAACCCAATGCGCACCTGAATTATTGTTATGCTATTTTGCGGGCTATGGTAGCAAGGGCATTGGTTAGTACCGGACTATTGCCTACCCTGGGCATCCACCATCGAAACAAATACAATGCCTATTGTCTGGCCGACGATGTGATGGAACCCTATCGCCCGTTTTGCGACGAATTGGTTTACCAGATGTTTTCTTCAGGAGAAATTGAAACCGAAGAACTTACACGACCACAAAAAGCGAAACTGCTATCCATTGCTACATGCGATGTGCAGATCGATGGAAAAAGAAGCCCGTTAATGGTCGCATTGAGCCGCACCACCAATTCGTTGTTCGAATGTTTTGATGGAGCTCGGCGAAAAATTGTATATCCCGAATTTTATGACGAATAAGTAACCTGATGTCATTCGAAGCCATCAACCAATACCGATGTATGTGGGTTCTTGTATTTTTCGATATCCCGGTAGAAACCAAAAAGCAACAAAAAGCAGCCGCCCGGTTTCGGAAAGACCTGATTCATGATGGATTCTCGATGTTTCAGTTTTCGATCTACCTGCGCAATTGTCCCAGCCGCGAAAACGCCGATGTACATGCTCAACGGGTAAAGAATATGCTACCCGAATACGGACATATCGGAATATTGAAAATTACCGACAAGCAATTTGGTATGATGGAATTGTTTTTTAGCAAACGTGAGATTGAAAAGCCCGAAGTTGCACAACAATTGGAATTGTTTTAGGATAAAAAATGATGATATCTGAAACTAAAAAAGCGGCATGAAAGCCGCTTTTTTGTTTTCCAGCACACCAGATAACCGACTGAATTTGAATTACTCACAGCAAACACGATGTGATAGAACTCTTTAAAGATACAATTTGAAAGCAAATCACAACCTGACCAGGATTGTAGGCTTTGGCATGTTTGATGTGATAGAACTCTTTAAAGATACAATTTGAAAGCAAATCACAACACTGACAAACCAACTCTAATACAAGGAGAAGATGTGATAGAACTCTTTAAAGATACAATTTGAAAGCAAATCACAACTATTTAACGTTAAACAACTATTTCCTAAACGATGTGATAGAACTCTTTAAAGATACAATTTGAAAGCAAATCACAACCAAACAATAGAAATTTTATTAGTTGGTGGAGATGTGATAGAACTCTTTAAAGATACAATTTGAAAGCAAATCACAACTCTAAACCTGATTTTAGCTGAAGATATGCAGATGTGATAGAACTCTTTAAAGATACAATTTGAAAGCAAATCACAACCGACTAGCCAGATAGCTTTTCCCTGCCATTGATGTGATAGAACTCTTTAAAGATACAATTTGAAAGCAAATCACAACAGACCTGACTCATCTTCTTTTACGACTACTGATGTGATAGAACTCTTTAAAGATACAATTTGAAAGCAAATCACAACGAGCATTCCGGCAATAACAGTTCCATCACAGATGTGATAGAACTCTTTAAAGATACAATTTGAAAGCAAATCACAACTGCAGCTATTTTGTTTCCTTTCTCAAAGTCGATGTGATAGAACTCTTTAAAGATACAATTTGAAAGCAAATCACAACATCCTCTGGCATTTCCTGCACGTCTGTGCTGATGTGATAGAACTCTTTAAAGATACAATTTGAAAGCAAATCACAACAGATTGAGGTTGGTATAACCGGCGATTGAAGATGTGATAGAACTCTTTAAAGATACAATTTGAAAGCAAATCACAACTAATCAACTCAACAGTACGGATCACAAGTTGATGTGATAGAACTCTTTAAAGATACAATTTGAAAGCAAATCACAACTAATCAACTCAACAGTACGGATCACAAGTTGATGTGATAGAACTCTTTAAAGATACAATTTGAAAGCAAATCACAACATGAGTAAATGATAGTCGAAGTAGTACATCGATGTGATAGAACTCTTTAAAGATACAATTTGAAAGCAAATCACAACCTACCCTTTGTCCTGAACTTTCCAGCACCAGATGTGATAGAACTCTTTAAAGATACAATTTGAAAGCAAATCACAACGAGTTGCTGTCGGTAACCGATCCTCTCAAAGATGTGATAGAACTCTTTAAAGATACAATTTGAAAGCAAATCACAACCGAAGGGCTAGATAATAAAGAAGCTTGAAGGATGTGATAGAACTCTTTAAAGATACAATTTGAAAGCAAATCACAACGGCAGGAAAGTGTTTGCTTGATCCAGTGTTGATGTGATAGAACTCTTTAAAGATACAATTTGAAAGCAAATCACAACAGCCAATGCAAAAACCTCTTTTCAAAATACGATGTGATAGAACTCTTTAAAGATACAATTTGAAAGCAAATCACAACGAATGGGTTGACAGAAACACAAACCACAATGATGTGATAGAACTCTTTAAAGATACAATTTGAAAGCAAATCACAACGCCTGCCCATCGTTATTCGACAGCGCTTTTGATGTGATAGAACTCTTTAAAGATACAATTTGAAAGCAAATCACAACGACGAACGGTAAGCCATATTTACTTCATTTGATGTGATAGAACTCTTTAAAGATACAATTTGAAAGCAAATCACAACACTGTCGTAATCTACTACTCCGAATTGCACGATGTGATAGAACTCTTTAAAGATACAATTTGAAAGCAAATCACAACCAGGCGATCACTATGGACGCGATCATTCAAGATGTGATAGAACTCTTTAAAGATACAATTTGAAAGCAAATCACAACCTCGGCATTCAAGTTCCGCGAGGAAAATCTGATGTGATAGAACTCTTTAAAGATACAATTTGAAAGCAAATCACAACATTGATAACTCTTATTGCTTCGATTCTGATGATGTGATAGAACTCTTTAAAGATACAATTTGAAAGCAAATCACAACTGAATTGTGCTGTTTTTACCGGAGCTCGTTGATGTGATAGAACTCTTTAAAGATACAATTTGAAAGCAAATCACAACGAAAAGAAAGCCAATGAATTGAAAATTAAAGATGTGATAGAACTCTTTAAAGATACAATTTGAAAGCAAATCACAACTATGTCAAAAAATTATATGAAGCTGGTCCAGATGTGATAGAACTCTTTAAAGATACAATTTGAAAGCAAATCACAACCTGCTCAAAGCAGCAAGAAATTTAGCTAGAGATGTGATAGAACTCTTTAAAGATACAATTTGAAAGCAAATCACAACGTTCTTTTTACATCATTCGATGCTTTAGTTGATGTGATAGAACTCTTTAAAGATACAATTTGAAAGCAAATCACAACTAGCTAAACTGGTTTCTGAAATTAAAATTAGATGTGATAGAACTCTTTAAAGATACAATTTGAAAGCAAATCACAACTACAGACGAAAAAAAGAAAAAAGAGGGAAAGATGTGATAGAACTCTTTAAAGATACAATTTGAAAGCAAATCACAACCCCTCCCCGACCAGTTACACTGCCTTGCTCGATGTGATAGAACTCTTTAAAGATACAATTTGAAAGCAAATCACAACGGCTTTTCTTCAAAGAATTGAGAGTTGCAAGATGTGATAGAACTCTTTAAAGATACAATTTGAAAGCAAATCACAACCGGAGTGCTCAATACTGTTTTGCGTTCACTGATGTGATAGAACTCTTTAAAGATACAATTTGAAAGCAAATCACAACTCCCGGCAACAACAATGAGGACCAATCCAGGATGTGATAGAACTCTTTAAAGATACAATTTGAAAGCAAATCACAACCCGCCATGCTTGCGATTATGGAAGGTTTTAGATGTGATAGAACTCTTTAAAGATACAATTTGAAAGCAAATCACAACGTGCCGTACTGGTTACCCACCTTATAAATTGATGTGATAGAACTCTTTAAAGATACAATTTGAAAGCAAATCACAACAACCCGACACGCGACTACTGGACATCGACGGATGTGATAGAACTCTTTAAAGATACAATTTGAAAGCAAATCACAACGTAATGTCTGAATACAATTTCATAGAGGGTGATGTGATAGAACTCTTTAAAGATACAATTTGAAAGCAAATCACAACGCCGGTGGCGCATAGCAGTATTTCGGGAAAGATGTGATAGAACTCTTTAAAGATACAATTTGAAAGCAAATCACAACTTTGGTGATGGCTTCAATAACCACGGTGGCGATGTGATAGAACTCCTTAAAGATACAATTTGAAAGCAAATCACAACTCAACAAATTCGTTCTCTACATCCTTCAAGATGTGATAGAACTCCTTAAAGATACAATTTGAAAGCAAATCACAACTGGGGCAATGGTTTCCGGATGATAAAAAAGAGATGTGATAGAACTCCTTAAAGATACAATTTGAAAGCAAATCACAACATGAATGACGTGAACACCATAAGAAACGAAGATGTGATAGAACTCCTTAAAGATACAATTTGAAAGCAAATCGGGAGCAAATCGGGTGAGTTACAGTTTATTTTTCAATATCTCCTGATACTTGAACATCTCGTCGCGAAGGCGTGCGGCTTCGTAAAAATCGAGCTCCTTAGCGGCAGCTTCCATCTCTTTTTTCAGCTTGGTTATGGCTTTTTCCAAAGCAGGAATATTCATATATTGAACAACCGGATCGGCAGCCAGGTTAGCAGGCTCATCTCCGGTATAAGCTTTTACTTTCATGCCCACGCTGGCATATCCAACAATTTCACGGCTGGCCTTCACAATTTGTGTTGGCGTAATGTTATTTTCGATGTTGTATTTCAGCTGTTTTGCACGCCGGTAATTTGTCGAGTCAATGGTTCGCTGCATCGAACTGGTTATTTTATCGGCGTACATGATAACCATCCCGTTGAGGTTTCGGGCAGCTCGACCGGCCGTCTGAGTAAGTGAACGCTCCGACCGCAAAAAACCTTCCTTGTCGGCATCCAAAATGGCAACCAGCGATACTTCGGGTAAATCTAATCCTTCGCGCAACAGGTTGATTCCAACCAAAACATCGAATTCGCCTTTGCGCAAATCTTCCAGTATCTGAATACGTTCGAGCGTATCGACATCAGAATGGATGTAACGTGTTTTCACGCCCATGTTGGCCAGATAACTGCTCAATTCCTCCGCCATCCGTTTCGTCAGGGTGGTCACCAAAACCCGTTCATTTTGTTCGATGCGCAAGTGAATCTCGTGCATCAGATTATCAATCTGGTTCAGACTTGGACGCACTTCAATAATCGGATCGAGCAAACCGGTCGGACGAATAATCTGCTCGACGACCACACCTTCAACTTTTTCGAGTTCATAATCAGCCGGCGTGGCACTCACAAAAACGGTCTGATCCACCACACTTTCAAACTCGTCAAAAGTCAGCGGGCGGTTATCGATAGCAGCAGGAAGGCGGAAACCATACTCCACCAGGTTTATTTTTCTTGACCGGTCGCCCCCAAACATGGCCCGAATCTGTGGCAAAGTAACATGACTCTCATCGATAATGGTTATAAAATCGTCGGGAAAATAATCGAGCAGGCAGAATGGGCGCGAGCCAGCCACTCTCCCATCAAAATAACGCGAATAGTTTTCCACTCCGGGACAATAGCCCAGTTCCCGCATCATTTCCATATCGTATTCTACCCGTTCCTGAATCCGTTTTGCCTCCAGCGGTTTGCCAATTTCCTGAAAAAATGCAATTTGTTTTACCAGATCGTCCTGAATCTGACGGATAGCCAGCTGCATGCGCTCTTTTGTGGTTACAAAAATATTGGCCGGATAGATGACTGCCTGATCGAGCTCTCCGATTGTTCCACCGCTAACCGGATCGAATGTATAGATTTCTTCCACCTCATCGCCCCAGAACACCAGCCGGAAAGCAATATCTGCATAAGCCGGGAAAACATCTACCGTATCGCCTTTAACCCTGAAATTTCCACGGTCGAATTCTACCTCATTCCGCGAATAAAGCGCATCAACGAGTTTTCTCAGGAAGACATTCCGGTTAATGGTTTCGCCTTTGGAAACCTGAGTTACATTCGCATGAAAATCCTCGGGATTTCCGATGCCATACAGACACGAAACCGACGAAACAACGATCACATCGCGCCGACCTGACAACAAAGCAGATGTGGCGCTCAGCCGCAGTTTTTCAATGTCTTTGTTAATAGAAAGGTCTTTCTCGATATAAGTATCAGACACCGGAAGATAGGCCTCGGGTTGGTAATAATCGTAATACGAAACAAAATACTCGACTGCATTTTCCGGGAAAAATTGTTTCATCTCGCTGTATAACTGGGCAGCGAGCGTTTTGTTGTGACTTAAAATCAGGGCAGGGCGCTGAACTTCTGCAATCACGTTGGCCATGGTAAACGTTTTTCCCGAACCGGTTACACCCAGTAATGTCTGAAATGTAGTTCCGCTCCGCAACCCCTCGGCCAACTGTTTAATGGCCTCAGGCTGATCACCGGTTGGCTGATAGTCCGAAACAATTTTAAAATCCATGAAATGCAATATATTGCCATGTCTTGCGACGAATCCCGGCAAATGTTATTTTACAATCATCTTAAAATACACCGGAAAATGGTCGCTGACTCCGGCTACATATTTATTTCCCACATACGAACGATTGGGAGTTTTGTCACCGTTTTTGTTGGTGAAGATCATCCAATCGTTGTTGAAAATATAGCCTTTTCTGCCTTCAACTTTCATTCCGCGACTATTCAGTACCGGTTCTGAAACCACCAGATTGTCGAGCATATTCCAACTTCCGCTATAAAAATATGTTCCAAGCCCTTTAACATCATCGGGCATCATCAAATTTACCAATTTTGATCCCGAATCGGGCGAAGCTGCACCAAGTGTTTCCTTTAAACTTTTGTTGGCAGGTTCGTCATTCATATCGCCCATGATGATGATTCGTGCTTCAGGATCAGCAGCCAGAATCTGATCGACTCTGTTTTTCAGTACGGTTGCAGCCAAAACGCGCTTTGGCTCAGTTTTATCGTCACCGCCAATGCGCGACGGCCAGTGGTTCACAAAAATATGAACGGTTTTATTTCTGATCTGGCCTGTGACATGCAGAATATCGCGGGTCTTAAATTCCGGATCGTCCGGAAAAGTTACCGGTAAAGTTTCGTGCATAAGTTCGGTAAATGCATCCTTGCGATAAATCAATGCAACATCAATTCCCCTGTAATCAGGGCTTTCTTCGTGAATAATCGCATATCCCCGATCTTTCAGTATTCCGGTACGGATCAGATCTTCCAGCACCGTCTGGTTTTCAACTTCAACCAAACCTACTATTTCGGGCAATTCTTTCGGGTTAACTTCAGAAATTACCTTGGCAATATCATCCAGTTTTTTCTGATAACGTTCATTGTCCCATTTTTTTTCACTCGCCGGAAGAAATTCTTCATCCGGAATTTTCGGATCATCAACCGTATCAAATAGATTCTCCACATTGTATGAAACCACCGTGTATTCGCTCTTCAGTGTTCTTTTTACGGAAGTGCAGGAACCTAAAATTCCGATAAGAGCAACCAGTAACCAAACATTTTTTCTCATGATCTATTTTCCAATAGTAACTTCGTAATATTCTGTAACATCAACAACCATCATTCCAGCATTTTGGGCAGCCTGAATTCCTAAAATACCATCTTCAAACACTTCACAGTCGCTTGGGTTCACTCCCATTTGTTGAGCGCATTTCAAAAATGTTTCAGGATTTGGTTTAAAGTGGGCAACATCTTCGCTCGTCACCAACACATCGAAATAATCCTTAAATCCAATAATTTCCAGTGTTTTGAGCGACAAACGGCGCGATCCACCGGTTCCGACGGCCATTGGTAATTTATCGTGGTATGTGCGGACCAAGTCCGTAACTATTTTAATTTCGGGTGTCAGGTGCATATTGTTCTCAAATTCCTTTTCCTTGATATCACCCATTTCCCGGGGATCGATGTGAGTGCCGAATATTTCATTCAACTTTTCCACAGTAGGATAAAGCGGAATTCCGGCTAGTTTTTTAAATAATTCAGTGGTAAAATCAATGCCGTATTTTGCAGCAGCATTTTTCCAGGCAATATAATGAATAGGCATGGTATTGGCCAAAGTTCCGTCCAGATCAAAAATCAATCCTTTTGCTGCAGGATTTATCGTCAGTACTCTCTCCATTTTTCAGTTTTATGATATTTTTCAAAAATAGACAATCTAACTACACAATTAGTTCTAATATTTTTTGTTTGATTAAAAATTAACACTTTTGCTACAATTCAAAAAAGCAGTTTATGGATTCGATTTCTTTATCAGGATTAACCAGCATTTCGCAATGGGCCTTATTTCTGGGTATAGGTCTTATTATTTTTGGAATTATTGAAAAACGAGTAAATTATATTCTGGCAGGGCAAATCGCATTTATTGTTCTTGGTATTCTGGCATCGTGTATACTTTTTACAAAAAGTATACCTGTACCAGCAGAAAATGCCGTTATCATCCCAAAAGAAATAAAAGCAATATTCTTTTTTAAAGGGGTTGTTATTTTTATGGCATTCTCAATATTATCCTTACTCCAAAAAATATTCAAACTTCCCTTTCAAAAAGCAAGTATTTATTTCCTGATTCTTTTCGCCTTATTCCTGTTTTTCATGTTGTTCAACATCATACAAATGCCCAATATCCCTGTACCAAAATAGCCGTGTTAATTTACTGTAAACTGAGCTGTAAAATTTGCATTGATTGCTTATTAATCATAGGAAACTTCCGAACAAGTCATTAAGATTGTACGTTTTTTGAACAATCATAGAAATAGTTCTATTTTTTAAAAAACTACCAATTACAAATCCTGAAAACAACCATTAAAACCAAAAATGATTCGGAAATTATTAATTCGTGATGTTACATTAAGAGATGGACAGCAATCTCTTTTTGCAACAAGGATGCATCAAGCCCAAATTGAACGTGTCCTTCCAATTTACAAAGAAGCTGGTTTTTATGCGCTCGAAGTGTGGGGAGGGGCAGTTCCAGACTCCATTATGAGGTATCTGAACGAAGATCCCTGGGAGCGACTGGAAAAAATCAAAAAAGAGAGCGGTAATATCTCGCATCTTACCGCTCTGTCTCGAGGACGTAACTTATTCGGATACAATCCCTATCCGGAATCAGTCATTGAAGGATTTAACCGGAATGCCGTCCAGTCAGGAATTTCGATTATGCGTATTTTTGACGCGTTGAACGATACCAGCAACATCAAGTCAACCATAAAGTATGTAAAGGAAAACGGAGGTTTGGCTGACTGTGTGACCTGCTATACTGTAGATCCCAAATTTACCCGTAAAGAACGCCTGAAAGCACGTTTAAAAGGGAAACCCCTACCAAAGGAGATTTTCACTATAGACTATTTCGTGAACATGGCCAAAGAGTTGGAAGCGATGGGGGCTGATATGATCACACTGAAAGATATGGCGGGATTGATTCCTCCCGTAAAAGCAGGAAAAATCATCAAAGCTTTTAAGGAAAACGTGAAGATACCAATCGATTTCCACACCCATTGCACCCCAGGATTCGGACTGGCATCAGCATTAACCGCGATTATAAATGGAGTTGATATTTTGGATACAGCCATACTGAATTTTGCAGGGGGACCTGCCGCTCCATCATTTGAATTGATTCAGATTTTATGCAACAAATTAGGGATTGAAACCGGGGTAAATTTGGATGCAGTAGTCAGAATCAACAAAATACTGAAAGAAATTAGACTGGAAATGGCTGATATTGATAGCTATAAAGTATACCCAATTGAATTTGACATCACCAAAGATAAATTACCCGCACATATTGATCAGTATTTTGATGATGCTATTGAATATGCAAAAGCCAATGACGAAGCAGGGATAATGGAGGCCTGTAGTAAAATTGAAAAATACTTCAATTTTCCGGATCCAGACGAGAAAGTAAAATTCGCTGAGGTTCCCGGAGGAATGTATACCAATATGTTAGCTCAACTCAAGCAATTGAAACAGGAAGATTTGTTGCCTCGTGTATTGGAGGTTATTCCTACCGTTCGTTTAGCTGCAGGTTGTCCTCCATTGGTAACTCCAACCAGCCAAATCGTAGGTGCACAGGCGGTTAACTGCGTTATTGACGAAAATCACGGAAATCCATTTTACACTAATAACTCCATACAGTTTGTGAATTTAGTCAAAGGATCATATGGGAAAACACCTATTCCAGTTAATCCCGATTTCCGGGAAATAATTGCAGGAACCCGTGAAGAAATTCCGTTCAATACAGCCAAATATGAAAAACAATCCAATCCGTCATTTCCAGAATTTGGAGAAGATGTAAAACTGGCATCTAATGAAAAAGAAGAATTGCTGCTTGAGTTGTTTCCAATGGTAGCGTGCAAATTTTTGAACGACAAAATTGAGCGCATCTATGGAGCAAAATTGAAAGCAAAGAAATCCAAGAAGCAATCGGAATACGAAGCTGAATGTCAAAAATATATGGCATTAAGTCAAGAAGAGAGAGAGGCCAGACTTATTGAAGGCTTATATAACTGGAATTAGCTTTACAAAAAAATAAGGTGTCCCATTGAGACACCTTATTTTTTTCATGAGAAATGATCTATTCTTGTTTCTTTTTGTATTTCCATACCAGATAACCAACAAACAGAGCACCACAAGCCAATAAAATATAGGAAAGCTCGTGCATATATTTGTAGAGCAAATCTTGCTGTGTATAAAGGTAATAGCTCAAAGAAGCCAGAATAATGTGCCAGATGCCTGAACCCATTGCCGTATAAAACACAAACTGTTTTACATCCATCTTGGCTAAACCGGCCGGAATCGAAATTAAATGACGAATGCCCGGAATTAAGCGACCAATAAAGGTGGAACTTCGGCCATGGCGATTAAAGTATGCTTCTGCATGTTCTACTTTTCCTTTGTTCAGCAGAAATAACCTGCCAATTTTTGAATCGGCCAGACTATACACAATGACCCGACCCAACCAACGAGCCATCACATAATTAAATGTGGCGCCGATAACAGCACCAATCGTTGCAAACAAAACAACCAGATAAACATTCAACTCCCCTGTTTTTAAGGCCTGCCAGATTGCTGGGGGGATAACTACTTCGGAAGGAAGCGGTACAAACGAACTTTCGACAGCCATCAGTAAAGTGATGGTCAGATAATTCATGTGACTCATGTACCAGTCGGCAAGTGATTGAAAATATTCTATCATTGAAACAGCTTTATGTTTGCTCAAATATAAGGTGTGAAACGAACACCCACAAATAAAAAAAGCTTTCTCAATTTATCAGGAAAGCCTTTCAATCAGATTCAATTTCTTATTTAGTTTTCTCTTCGATCCATTTCTTCGCATTCACGAAAGCCTCAATCCACGGAGCCACTTCGTCGAACTTGCGATCCTGCGGGTAATATGGCCAGTGGTATGGTTTGAAGGCTCGTTCGAGGTGTGGCATCATCACTAGGTGACGACCATCTTCCGAGCAAAGTCCGGCCGTGTGATAATCTGATCCGTTTGGATTGCCCGGATAGCCGGTATTGGCGTATTTCATCGGGATACAGTAAGCGGCTTCTTCCTGTGGCAAACTGAATTTCCCTTCGCCGTGGGCTACCCAAACGCCCAGTTTCATTCCTGAAAGCGATTTCAGCATCACTGAATTGTTTGGAAGAACAGCCACACTCAGAAAGATCGATTCAAACTTGTGCGATTCGTTGTGCAACATTTTCGGTTGTACGGCTCTTTCAGGATAAACCAATCCGAGTTCAACCATCAACTGGCAGCCGTTGCAAACGCCCAAACTCAAGGTGTCTTCGCGCTTGTAGAAATTATCGAGCGCTTGTTTTGCTTTTTCGTTGTATTTGAAAGCCCCTGCCCAGCCTTTGGCCGAACCCAACACGTCGGAATTAGAGAAACCGCCCACGAATACGATCATGTTCACATCTTCCAGCGTTTCGCGGCCCGAAATCAGGTCGGTCATGTGCACGTCTTTCACGTCCATTCCGGCCAGATACATGGCATACGCCATTTCGCGGTCGCCATTCACACCTTTTTCGCGGATGATGGCGGCTTTCACGCCACTTGGCGTGCGCCGTTTCAGGTCGATACCCAAATCGGCAGCTTTGCCTGTGAAGCCTTTGAAATCGTATTTCAGTTCGTTCTTTTTATAGTTGCTGTAACGTTCAAGCGCTTTTTTCTCTCCCGATTGTTTGCGGTCGAGTAAATACGAAGTTTTGAACCATAAATCGCGCAGCGAATTCAAATCAAAATCGAACGAATCGGTCCCGTTTTTCACCGTGAATTCGCGTTTGGCAGCTGGAGTCCCGATTTTGATTACAGAGATTCCGGCGACATTCATTTTTGCTTCGAAAGCTGCAACATCAGCCACCTGAACAACCACACCCGGATTTTCGCTGAACAGTGCTTTTACGATGTCGGCTTCACCCAAGCTGGTCAGGTCGAGGTTCAATCCTGAACGATTGTCTCCAAAGCACATTTCGAGCAACGTGGTAATCAAACCTCCTGAAGCAATGTCGTGGCCAGCCAAAATCAGTTTGGCGTCAATACAATCCTGAAGGGTATTGAAAGCTTTTACAAAGTAGGCAGGATCGGCAACCGAAGGTGCGCTGTTACCAAGTTTATTGATGATTTGCGAGAAAGCGCTACCGCCCAAACGACGCTCCATTCCGGAGAAATCGATCAGGTAAATGGAAGAGTTTTCAGCATTAACCAGAACCGGTTCCACCACTTTTTTCACATCCGAAACTTCTCCTGAAGCCGAAATGATCACCGTTCCCGGTGCATAAACGACGCCGTCTTTGTATTTCTGCGTCATCGACATCGAATCTTTTCCGGTCGGGATATTTATCCCTAAAGCAATGGCAAAGTCACTGGCAGCTTTTACGGCTTTGTAAATGCGGGCATTTTCGCCTGCATTTTTGGCTGGCCACATCCAGTTGGCGCTCAGCGAAATTCCTTTTATGCGATCGGTTAACGGAGCAAAAACAATGTTGGTCAGCGATTCGGCAATCGAAAGCACCGAACCAGCCTCTGCATCAACCAAAGCAGCTACGGGAGCATGACCAATGGTGGTTGCAAAACCATATTGTCCCTGATAGTCGAGGGTAATTACACCCACATTATTTAACGGAAGCTGCAATTCTCCGGCACACTGCTGTTTGGCAATACGTCCGGTTACCGAGCGGTCAACCTTGTTGGTGAGCCAGTCTTTGCAAGCCACACTTTCCAGTTGAAGCACATCTTCCAGGTAAGTTTCTATTTTAGACTGATCATATTCTAATTCAGCGAATTTTTCAGCAACAGTGGTGTCGGTTAACACAGTTTTTGGCGGTTTACCAAACATGTACGACAACTGCCAGTCGATCGGTTTTTCGCCGGTTTTCGAGTTCTCGAAAGTAAACTGCATATCGCCGGTAGCCTCGCCAATCACATACATCGGCGCGCGTTCGCGGTCGGCAATGCGTTGTAACAGCGGCACGTCCTTTTCGTGCATCACCAAGCCCATGCGCTCCTGCGACTCGTTGCCAATGATTTCCTTTTGTGATAAAGTCGGGTCGCCAACAGGCAATTTTGACGTATCAATTTTCCCACCGGTAGCTTCCACCAATTCCGACAAGCAATTTAAGTGGCCGCCTGCGCCGTGGTCGTGAACCGTGATGATGGGGTTTTCGGTTGATTCACTCAATGCGCGAATGGCATTATAAACGCGTTTCTGCATTTCAGGATTAGCGCGTTGAACAGCGTTCAACTCAATGTGGTTTTCGAATTCGCCAGTGGCTACCGACGAAACGGCTCCACCGCCCATCCCGATGCGGTAATTGTCGCCACCCAAAAGCACCACTTTGTCGCCTTTGGTCGGTTCGTCTTTCAAGCTGTCTTTTTTAGCCCCAAAGCCGATACCTCCGGCCAACATGATCACTTTATCGAATCCCCATTTTTTATCGTTCTCGAAATGCTCGAAAGTCAATACCGATCCGGTGATCAGCGGCTGACCAAATTTATTCCCGAAATCGCTGGCACCGTTCGATGCTTTGATTAGGATTTCTTCAGGAGTCTGATACAACCAGTCGCGTTCTTCGGTAGCCTGTTCCCAACTGCGGGCATCTTCAATGCGCGGGTACGAAGTCATGTAAACAGCAGTTCCGGCAATTGGCAAGCTGCCTTTTCCACCGGCAATACGGTCGCGAATCTCGCCTCCAGTTCCGGTAGCTGCACCATTGAACGGTTCAACAGTTGTAGGGAAGTTGTGTGTTTCAGCCTTCAGTGAAAGAACTGTTTCCAAGTCGGTAACTTCGAAAAAGTCAGGTTTATCCTGCGTTTTCGGGGCGAACTGTTCAACAACCGGTCCTTGCACGAACGAGCAGTTGTCTTTGTATGCTGATATGATAAAATTTGGATTTTGCTGTGATGTTTTTTTGATTAGCTGGAAAAGTGAAAACTCCTGCTCTACCCCGTCAATAACGAATGATCCGTTGAAAATTTTGTGGCGGCAGTGTTCAGAGTTCACCTGTGAAAAACCGAAAACTTCGCCATCGGTCAATTTCCGGCCTAGTTTTTCTGAAACTGAATTCAGATAATTAATTTCTTCTTCGCTCAACGCCAAACCTTCCTGCTCGTTGTAAGCCGCAATGTCAGCAATTTCAAGTATGGGATCTGGCTTTTTGTCGATGGTAAAAATATGCTGATCGAGGTTGTGGTACAACGCTTTCAACATCGGATCAAATCCGACATCCGGACCGGCCACTTCCACATATTCTTCAATCCGCAGAATTCCTGAAACGCCCATGTTCTGGGTAATTTCCACAGCATTGGTACTCCACGGGGTCAGCATTTCCTTGCGTGGGCCAACAAACCATCCGTTTAAAACTTCGTCACCGAGCTTTTCTGCTTCACCAAACAGCCAGATCAGTTTTTCAATGTCCCCTTTACTCAGACTATTAATTGAATTTAAAGCAATGAAAGTGTTCTGTGGAGTTTTAAAGAATAGAATCATTTCGGAATATTTTGGTATAAGTTTATCAGCATAAGCCAGAAAAATGAACGTGACAAAGATAAAGATTTCAAATTTATACCAGTGAAAAAAGAAAATAACAGGATAGTGTTAACAATTGGATAAAACGGTTTTGACAAACTTTGGGTCAGTAAACTTCTGTGTATTTTCCCTTCTAAAATTATTCTGTACTAACATTTCGACTGTTTATTTTTTCAACACACATATATCTAAAATTCTACATATATAGCTGTTAACCAGACAGTACTTATTTTTCTTAACACTAATTTTACAAACCAAGCTTTTTAATTAGATACGTTTTAAATAAGGATTTTGGCCACAATCCGATGGAAAATTAATTTCTATATTTGCCGCCGATCAAAAAAAGGCAATTCATTCAAAATCATATTATAATGAAACAAATTAAATACGTATCTCCTCAAGAAGCAGTTAAAGTTATTAAATCGGGCGACAGGGTACACTTGAGCTCGGTTGCAGTTACCCCGCACACGCTAATCAAGCCAATGGTTGAACGCGGACGCAATGGGGAACTGCATGACGTTAAAATTCAACACATCCACATCGAAGGCAAAGTTGATTATGCCGATCCTGAATTTGAAGGAATCTTCCAGGGCGAACAATTTTTTGTGGCAGGCAACATGCGCAAACAAACACAGGCTGGTTATGCTGATTATATTCCGGTTTTCCTGAGCGAAACCCAGAAACTGATCCGCGAAGGTTATCTGCACGTGAACGTGGCTATGGTTATGGTTTCGCCTCCCGATAAACATGGATTCGTTTCCCTGGGAACTTCGGTCGATGCAAGCCTTGCTGCCGTTGAATGTGCTGATGTAGTTATCGCAGCTGTTAATCCAAATGTTCCGCGTTGCTGGGGCGATGCCATGATTCATATTGACCAGATTGATATTTTCGTGGAAGACGATATACCATTGTATGCGCACGATCAATCACCATTAACTGATATTGAAACTGCCATTGGTAAGAATGTTGCCGCATTGGTTGATGACCGCGCCTGTTTGCAAATGGGTATCGGTGGTATTCCGAATGCAGTTTTGGCCCAATTAGGTAACCACAAAGATTTAGGCGTTCATTCAGAAATGTTTTCGGACGGAATTTTACCATTGGTTGAAAAAGGAATTGTGACTGGAAAATATAAAAACATCGATCGCGGGAAAATGGTAGCTTGCTTCCTGATGGGAACGAAAGCACTGTATGATTTTGTTGATGACAATCCCCAGGTTGCCATGATGGATGTAGCCCACACCAACAATGTTGCCGTTATCCGCAAACTCGACAATGTAACCGCCATCAACTCTGCTTTATCCATTGACATTACCGGACAGGTTTGCGCTGACTCCATTGGTATTAAACACTATTCAGGAGTTGGAGGTCAGATCGATTTTATTCGTGGCGCAGGCCATTCAAAAGGTGGAAAGCCAATTATTGCTATACCGTCGGTAACAAATAAAGGGGTCTCAAAAATTTCACCTACCTTGATTGAAGGTTCGGGAGTGGTGAGTACCCGAGCTAACATTCACTGGGTTGTTACCGAATATGGAGCTGTTAACCTGTATGGTAAAACACTTCAGGAACGTGCCCGGTTGCTTACATCAATTGCACATCCGGCACATCGGGAAGCCTTGGAGAAAGCAGCCTTCGAACGCTTTGGTCCCCACTTTCATTTCGTAAAGGATAGTAATAGATTGCAATAGATTAGTATGAAAAAGGCAGCCTAAAAATCTGCCTTTTTTCTTTACAATTATTTTACATTGAGTCAGTATCTTTTAAGTTTTTTGATGTTCAGCTTAGCTTAAAAGACCAATAATCAAGATAATTTATCGACAAAATACGTATTGAACATTTATCTGTTGCAGAACACACGGCCCATTTTTCGAATAATTGAGCAATCGATTAAAAAAGCAATATAGTAAACGTACTTTTGCAACGCAAAATGATAAACACTACAGAAAACTTTATTTTACTTACCAAATTAAATACTTATATAAGATGGAAATATCACATATTGAACACATTGGAATCGCTGTAAACAATCTAGAAGAAGCCATTCCCTATTATGAAAATGTTTTAGGTCTGAAATGTTATGCCATTGAAGAAGTTGCTGACCAAAAAGTTAAAACTGCCTTCTTTAAGGTTGGACAAACCAAAATCGAACTGCTAGAATCAACCGACCCGGAAGGTCCGATTGGTAAATTCATCGAGAAAAAAGGTCCTGGTGTTCACCATCTGGCCTTTGCCGTTGAAAACGTGAACGAAGCATTGAATGATGTTGCGGCCAAAGGCGTTCAGCTAATCGACAAATCCGGTCGTAAGGGCGCTGAAGGTTTGACAATTGGTTTTCTGCATCCCAAATCGACTTTGGGAGTATTGACCGAACTTTGCTCTAAATAACAAAATACCTACTAGCAAATACATCCTATGAACAACGAAGACAAAATAAAAAAACTCATTAACCTGCGCGTTGAAACAAAACTCGGAGGTGGTGAAAAAAGAATTGAAGCCCAGCATGAAAAGGGCAAATTAACAGCCCGCGAACGCATCGAATTGTTGCTTGACGAAGGTAGTTTCGAAGAATACGACATGTTTGTAACCCACCGTTGTGACAACTTCGGCATGGAAAAAACAAAATTTCTGGGCGACGGCGTGGTAACCGGTCAGGGAACCATCGACGGACGGGTTGTGTATATCTATGCACAAGACTTTACCGTTTTTGGAGGTTCATTATCCGAAACTTATGCACTTAAAATATGCAAGATAATGGACATGGCCATGAAAGTGGGTGCTCCGATCATCGGCATCAATGATTCAGGTGGTGCCCGTATTCAGGAAGGAGTAACTGCGTTAGCCGGTTATGCCGAAATTTTCCAGCGTAACATTATGGCTTCGGGAGTTGTTCCGCAGATATCTGCTATTTTCGGACCATGTGCCGGTGGAGCAGTTTATTCGCCAGCATTGACCGACTTCATTATCATGAGCAAAAATACCAGTTACATGTTTGTAACCGGACCTAAAGTAGTCAAAACAGTAACGGGCGAAGTAGTTACCGATGAGCAACTTGGTGGGGCATCTGTTCATGGCACAAAATCAGGGGTTACTCATTTTGTTGCTGAAGACGAAAATGAAGGAATTCTGCTGATAAGAAAACTATTGAGCTATCTGCCTCAGAATAATCTAGAGGATGCTCCTTTATTGCCATGTAAAGATCCGATTAACCGTTTGGATGATTCGTTAAATATTGTCATTCCGGAAAATCCCAACAAACCCTATAATGTTACAGACGTTATCCATTCGATTGTTGATTATGGCGAATTTCTTGAAGTTCACCGGAACTATGCACAAAATATAGTTGTCGGTTTTGCCCGTTTTGATGGAGTTTCAACCGGTATCGTGGCCAACCAGCCAAATTATCTGGCTGGAGTGCTTGACATCAACGCCTCACGTAAAGCGGCTCGCTTTGTGCGTTTCTGTGATGCATTCAATATTCCTATTTTAACGTTGGTCGATGTACCTGGGTTCCTTCCCGGAACAACACAGGAATATGGCGGAATTATTACTCATGGCGCAAAATTGCTTTTTGCCTATGGTGAAGCTACAGTTCCGAAAATTACTGTGATTTTGCGTAAAGCTTATGGTGGTGCATATTGCGTAATGAGCTCAAAACATCTTCGTGGCGATATCAACTACTCGTGGCCAACCGGAGAAATTGCCGTAATGGGACCTAAAGGCGCAATCGAAATTCTTCGGCATAAAAAAATTGCTGCTATTGAAGATGAAGCCGAACGTGCAGCATATATTGCACAGGCTGAAGAAGATTACAAAGATAAATTTGCTAATCCCTATAGCGCTGCCCGTTATGGTTACATCGACGATATAATTGAACCGCGTAATACCCGCTTCAGAGTTATAAGAGCTTTACAAAGCTTGACTACGAAAAAGGTACTAAACCTACCTAAGAAGCACTCTAACCTTCCGTTATAATTTATAATTATGAATATGCTATTTATAATATTGCAATTTGGTGTTAATATGGGTGACTCCTTATCGGCATCACAACTATTACTTTTTTGGGGATTTGTACTAACTTTTATCGTACTATTTATCTTTTTCTTGTACCGTACCGATAAGCTGATCACAGTGAAAGACCAGCCATCAATACAAGTAGCTCATTCGTCATCGAATACCGGTGATGTGAGTGACGAAGAAGCCGCTGCAATAGCTTTAGCTATCCACATGTACAAAGTAGAGATGCATGATATGGAAAGTTTAACGATTACTCTTAAAAAGGTCTCCAGAATTTATTCTCCTTGGAGTTCAAAGATTTACACATTACGGCAAAATCCCAGATAATTATACAGTATGAAAAAATATTCATTCACAATAAACGGCAACGAATACGATGTTGCTGTTAAAAACGTAGACGACAATGTTGCTGAAGTTGAAGTTAATGGATTGAATTATTCCGTTGAATTTGACAGGACTATAGAAACTACAAAAACACCTAAATTAGTGAGAAGCCAGGTCGTTCCATCAACCGACATTTCTCCTACAGAACAAAAAACAAGCTCTCCATCAGGACCGAAAGGAGCAGGCTATGTAAAGTCGCCGCTTCCGGGAACTATTCTGGATGTTCATGCTCAAGTAGGTGACACCGTTAAGTCGGGTGATAAGTTAATCACTTTGGAAGCAATGAAGATGGAAAACATCATCAATTCTGATAAAGGAGGAAAAGTTGTTTCAGTAAATGTAAAAAAGGGTGATCCAGTGATGGAAGGTGATATCCTGATTGAAATCGGTTAATCCATATTAAACTCAAAATCATGAATATCTTATACAACATAATGCTGATGTACGCCCTGGCATTTGTTATTGGATTATTTGTAGCTGTCATTATCTGGTTGCTTTATTCAACCATGACGGCTAAAAGTATGACCAAAACCACGCTCAGGGAGTCATATAGCGAAATGAAACGATTAAGACGGAAAAATAAATCTACTGACCGATGAAAATGGACATATTCTATAAACTTTTTCAAGGTTTTTCAACCTTGTTACTTTCTGATCCGGTAATTTCATTTACCCGGATAGGGCTAATCATTTTGGGTGTATTACTGGTATATCTGGGAAAAAAGGGTATCCTGGAACCACTTTTAATGATCCCTATGGGATTGGGTATGGCAACGATTAACGCAAGTATCATGTTCATGCCTGATGGAACTCAGGGAAACCTGTTTGTCGATCCGTTGGTAACCGACATTGATGAATTGCTCAATATTTTGCAAATCGATTTTTTGCAGCCTGTCTACACCTACATGTTTAGTAATGGACTGATCGCATGTTTCATTTTTATGGGAATCGGGGCTATGATCGACATTAGTTACATCCTGGTACGCCCATTTTCGAGTATGACATTGGCACTTTTTGCTGAAATGGGAACCTTCGCAACAATACCTGTGGCTATGGCCATGGGATTGACCCTAAACGAATCTGCTTCAATTGCGATGGTCGGAGGAGCTGATGGTCCGATGGTGTTATATACTTCATTAATTCTGGCAAAACACTTATTTGTACCAATTACGGTAGTAGCATACCTCTATCTTGGTTTGACCTATGGTGGATACCCATTTCTGATACGCTTACTGGTACCAAAAAAATACCGGGGAATCCAGGTGAAATACACCAAACCGCCAAAACCCATTTCTCAAAACATGAAATTAGGTGCGGCTGTAATACTTTGTATTGTTCTCTGCTTTTTATTTCCGGTTGCCTCACCTTTATTTTTTTCGTTTTTTGTTGGAATAGTTATCAGGGAATCTGGTCTGACACACATCCTGAAATTCATTGAGGGTCCACTTTTGTACGGCTCTACCTTCTTATTGGGAATATTACTTGGTATTTTGTGCGAAGCCCATTTATTATTGAATCCTAAAATCCTGACTTTGTTAATTCTCGGAATTATTGCTTTACTTTTCTCTGGTATTGGTGGAATTATTGGTGGATATGTGATGTTTTTCATTAAGAAGGGCAACTTTAATCCCGCAATAGGTATTGCCGGGGTTAGTTGCGTGCCAACTACTGCAAAAGTAGTTCAGAAAGAAGTAAATAAAGTAAATCCGAATGCTATGGTTTTACAAGAAGCATTAGGAGCCAATATCATGGGAGTAATTACAACTGCCATCATTACCGGATTATTTATAACTTTAATCCCCTATTTCACGAAATAATTCTCAGGAAAATTATTCATCTGTTTCCGGAGGAAGTAATTAAGGATAAATTTTAAACGGAGAACCCCTTGTTTTGAAGGAGTTCTCCGTTTCCATTTGCCAAAGTTATTACTCCTGCATAAGCTAAATAATGAACAAGAAACTCCCCGGTTACAATTATTTAACAAATGGTCACAATTTTTTTAACATCATTTAGTAATTATTTTACATGAATATCGATTCCAGAGCCTATCTTTGCAGTACATTTTTTTTCATAAGTTTAGGTTTAGTTAGGTTAGTTA
The DNA here is from genome assembly GCA_963676535.2 of Prolixibacteraceae bacterium. GTDB lineage: Bacteria > Bacteroidota > Bacteroidia > Bacteroidales > Prolixibacteraceae > Aquipluma. The sequence goes on from CAXXKQ010000040.1 coordinate 132,128, forward strand.
GTTTAAGAGAGAAAAGGTAGGACAGAGGTTCTACCTTTTTGTTTTTACCTATGTCTAATTCTAAATCTTTTTGAACATCCGCTATTTTGATTAAAATTCTCCTTCAGAACTTCACCAATTAATTCCTTCCCGAGTTTTTTAATACCTTTTAGAATCTATTTCGAAGGTGAGTCTCCTTGTAAGTACAAAAAAAGAAATAATGTCGTATTTTGTTTTCCGCTCTTCCTTTAAAGACAAAGGTTCTAGTGTTTATGAATACGACAATAAATAGTTCCTATTACTTAACCGGTTCAAGGTAATGCACCTTCACCAGTTGGAGACCATTTTTGGAACAGAGTGACGCGGTATTGAAATCGGAACCATTAGGATTTCCTGGATTAGCTGGCCTCACTCTACATTTCCTGCACTAATAACATTCTCCAATGTTAACGCCAGTCGATTACCAGACCAAAGAAGATTCTCTCTTATTCACATGATTGATAAAAAAAAGGAAACCCCCCACCCAAAGAGGCAGGAGATTTCCAGGGAGATTACTAATAAAACAAAACCTATCTTTAATTATTGCGTACTTTTTTTTGTCGTTGCTAAAACCATCTTTACGCCTACTTTATTTCCCAACTGCACCACATCGACCATTGATTGAACGGCAATCGTGTTGTCACATCTGACAATGGCAAATGCTTGCTCATTCGCCCGTTTTAATTTCAGTAATTCAGGTTCAATCTGAGAAAATTGTACTTGCCTCTCGTTGACGTAATATTTTAAATCCTTTGTTATTGAAATTGCAATTTCTTCTGTTTTCTTGTCTATCAATGGTGATTTATCTGCATTAGGAAGAGCCAGTTTGATCGCCCCCGGAGTAATCATTGTTGAAACAATCAGAAAAAATAACATCAGAAAAAACATAATGTCACTGAAAGAATTTGAAAACACCTCAAATTTCTGCTTCTTTACATTTCTGAAGTTCATAACGAGTTATTTATTAATCAAATCAATAAACCGAACACAGCGGAATTCCCATTCCTGCACCAGTTTATTCAATTTGTGATTTAAAAAATGATATGCCACATAAGCAACGATACCAATACTAAGACCGACACCGGAAGTGATCAGTTTTTCATACAATCCACCGGAAATCAATGAAATACTAATATTATCAGCAAGCGAGATGTTGTAAAAAATCTTTATTACTCCTGAAATTGTACCGATAAATCCCAACATTGGGGCAACACCAGCAATCACGCCTAAAAAATAGGTGGAACCTTCGTACTTATATACTTCCAGTTTTCCTTCCATTTCCATATGTTCACGAATGTCGCGGATCGGTCTACCCAGATTTTGCAATCCCTTTATGATAATACGCGATTCGGAACAATTAACTGACTCGCATAAAGCCAATGCTGCCTCGATTTTACCAGCTTTTATCAGTTCATTGAGTTTCTCAAAAAAAGCTGGATCAAGTTTCTTTTGGCCTTTAAAATAAAAATATCGATCAAAAAAAATAAAGACGGCAATAAATGACAGCAGAAACAAGGGGACCATCAGCCATCCACCTTTCATAATAAGATCCAGAAAAGACATTTCAGCCGCTGTTTCTAACAGGAATATCATTGAAATATATTTTTAACGTTGGTAGTGAATTATTAGTAAAACATGTAATTCAAATTCATACATATTCAGAATATCAGTGCCCCCAGATACGATTATCAGTCATCCAGCTCTCAATTTGCAAAGCTTCATCATGAACCGTGTCTGAAGAAGATCCAAAATGGCAGCTATTGATCATCCATTTTTCAATTTCAAGCGGTTTATCCAACTCATTTTTAAAGCAGTTAATTGGTTGTCCGAAGAATTTACTATCCAGCATCCAGCTTTCAATATCCATTCTTTTTTCTTTGGATATCCCGATAGAAAAAACAGGCATTGTGCGGTTAGCTTGGTGATTATGGTGTTTGTGTGATGCATTTACCGAATCAAAATGCATTGATTTTTTGTTCTTCAAATTACCTTTCAAAGTGTCTGTTATTCCATGTTCAGCATGATCAATAATCACAGAATAATTTTCCTCTTGCAACGGATTTACATCATCGCCACTGTGAATACTTGAGCCAAGACCAGGCGTAAATGCAAGAATTACAAAAGAATAAAGCAATAGAACCAGGATAATAGCCATTGAATAACTTATTTCCAGTCCTCTCAATATATTTTTACTTGATTTCATAATAGAATAATTTATACCCTAAACATCAAACAATGAATGTGTATAACAATAAAACTCACAAACTATTTTTGTGATCTAGTTAATGGAGAAATGTTTTGAAAACCCTAGAGATTGATAGGCTTTGTATAGATCAGTTCAGAGGAATAAAAGACACTTTAAGAAACTGCTAAAATTTGCAATTGCACTCAGTAATCAAAAAATTTACTTCGCTCCCTGAAGGGTGATTTTTGATTTTTGTTTTCCCCACCTCATCCTGCTGGCAGACTTCCAGATTTGAGATGAATCAAAAATAAAGAAGTTTACACAGCTTAAAGGATCACAAAATCCTAACCTATGGTAATAAAAATCATTAAGAAGAAAGGGAAAACTATAATCGAAAATTCTCCGATTGCAGATATATCGGGACAAAAATTATACGGTTGAAGGCAGATCCAAAAATCGAGCTAATCGACAATATCAAACTGCACTGAGTTGAAGTATGGGATAATAAAATTTGAAGATTTTTGAACTTTGAATCAGATGAAAAATATTTAGTATCACTAACAGAGATCAAATTTTCTCCGGGATTAATGTCTCCAAACATGTATAAAAAACAGTTATTCTCCTCAAATCGTGTTTTTCTTTCAATATTCTCTGATTTGTCAGCTACTTTCGATTCCCTATGAGACGGGAATAATACTTGTTGGAAAAAAAATAACAGAAAAACAACAAAAAGCAATTCAGTCTTTTTCATGATTCAAAATTATCTATGCGACACTTTATATACACTGAAAGTTAAAGAATTATTCCTTAAGATATAATTTCAGATATCCTTTTAGGCTCTATTCCGAAGGTAAATCCGGCTTTAACACGTTCGATCAATTCAGGTAAAATATCCTGGTATTCGCCAACAATTCCAAAATCGGCGTTATGAAAGATATTTGCTTTGGGATTGTGGTCAATGGCAATAATCTTTTCGGCTTCTTTCATTCCGGCAATGTGTTGTATTGCTCCTGAAATACCAACAGCAATATATACTTTTGGACGAATGGTTTTACCGGTTTGTCCAATCTGTCTGGCATACTCGGCAACACCTTCGTCAACTACCGGGCGGCTGCACGCCCACTCGGCATTTACTCCCTGGCTGTTTAACGCTTCTGCGAGCGCTTTTATCAAACCCAAACTATCGTTTGTGGTTCCCCTTCCTCCTGAAACAATAATATCGGCCTCGAAAAGGTTTTGTAATCCGCCCCCACCCCGTACCGTTTTTAGGATTTCAACAACAAAATCTTTGTCAGATAATACGGGGTTGAAACCTGATACAATGCCTTGTCTGCCCACCATTCGTTTGGGGACTTCAAAGGTACCGGCCCGCGCTGTTGAAATTTGCGGACAAACAAAACCAAGAATAGTGGCCAGTTTACTTTCGCCATAAGTCGGGCGCCGTGATTCAAGAATGGGCGTGTAAATTACTTTTTCTTTTTTATCGACGTACTCACCAATTTCGAGTCCAGTGCAGTCCGCGGTTACACCGCTGTCGGTTTTCATGCCTATCCGGGGAGCTAATTCGCGTCCGGAGGTAGTTGCGGCAAAAAGAGCAATTTCCGGCTTCCGGGCCTTAATGACTTGTTCAAAAATAGAAGAGAATGGAAGAACGAGATATTCTTCAAGTCTGTCATCCTCAACCAGAATAACTTCGTCGGAACCATGCTCTATCAACGTTTGGGCCAAAGCCTGGACATTCTTTCCTATAATTAATGTCATTACTTTCGTGTCGTTTCCTAACTGATTAGCCAGGTTTCTGGCAGGAGTCAAAAGTTCGAGTGAAGGACGTGCTACATTTCCATTGGTTATTTCAGCCCAGGTAAGAATTCCTCTGGCACCATCCCTGAAGTCTTTCTCAGGAAAATCCGGACGCTCCGTATCTTTCTTAGCTACACTTTCCTTTTTCTCAAAAATATTTCCTCCTTTTTTCAGGTTAGCGATTAAACTGTCGACCAAAGAAGTTTCGTTATGACCTTCTGACATGGTAATAGGCGGACGTTCGCTCACCATATTTACAACTTTTGCCACGATAGTTGGCGATCCACTAATCCCGATTTTTTCGGTTCCCAAACAAATATTGGCAATTCCTAAAGTCGTAATTTCCAGATTACGGGCTTTAATAGCCCCGCTTAAAGAAGGCTTTCGTGGGGAAATTCCGGTTGGAGTTAGTGAAATAACACAAGGCATGGGCAGTTTCAACATTTGATACCCTCCTTCGATGATCCGTTTTGCTATTACATTTCCCGAACCATCAGCTTTTACACTTTCAACAAACGTTGCCTGAGGAATTCCAATGTTTTCGGCTACCTGTGATGGAACATGCGCTGTATCGCCGTCGCTGGTTTGCCTTCCGGATAAAATAATATAAGGTTCTTTTGAATCTTTTGTAAAACCCAAAAACTTTAGCATGGTTGCAATAGCCAGACCCGTTGCATAGGTATCGCTGCCACCTAATTTTCGGTCTGATAAAAGATAGGCCTCGTCATAGCCCATCGAAATAGCTGTCCGAAGTGCAACTTCAAATGACTGTGGACCCATGGAGCAAACAATTAATCTTGCGTCAGGATTCTGTTTTTTTAGTTGCAAGCCTGCTTCCAGCCCGAATTGGCAGTCGATATTAATTATCGATTTTGCTTTCGTGCGGTCCATTAGTCCGTCTTCTCCCATCCGCATTTCGGTGGGCAGTGGAACTTGCTTAATTAAACTTATTATCGTTAAAGCCATTGTTGCGTTTTTTTATAATTACATATTCTGAAAATCCGGACCATTTCCTCCATTTGGTACTACCCAGGTAATTCCTTCTCCCGGAGATTTGATGTCGCAAGTTCTGCAATGCATACAATTTTCAGCATGAATACGAAGCTCTTTGTGGCCGTTCTTGTTGACATGAAGCTCGTACACCTCCGACGAACAGTAGAATTGCTCAGGAGCCCCGTATTGTTCAATGTTAACAGCATTAAAGTTCTCCGGATTATTAATGTGAAGATGAACGACTTGTTGCTCGTCGTGATATACTCCTGAATGGTAAATGTCTGTTGCTTTATCGAATGTCAGCACTTTGTCGAATTCCAATTTACCCTTAAACCGCTCCTTGAAAGGTTTTTTCTTATACTCGCTCAGTTTTTGTGTAGCCTGAAAATCAGGATGTGTTTTTAGCCTGCCAAAGAAACCTGCACCACCAGTGATTAGCTGAGTTGCAAAATGAAATCCCCCGGCAATCAGTCCATTTGCAAACCCTTGTCTGAAGTTGCGTACAGGATACATTTCATCATGAATCGAACTATTATTCAATAGTGTCTCATATTGCTGAAGGCTTTTTTCGGAAGTATCGTTGTTTAACAAAGCGTCGGATGCAACTTGGGCAGCCAACATTCCGGATTTGATGGCCAGATGAACACCTTTTAAGGCGGGCATAACAACCAGACCGGCGCTATCACCTACAATCAACGCATTGTCGACATATAATTTGGGAATCGAATAATAACCTCCTTCGGGAAGTGTTTTGGCGCCATATTCCACCAATTTTCCACCTTTTAAGATCTTTGAAACAAAAGAAGTGGTTTTCCATACTTGCATGGCATCATGAACATCAAAAGATGGATCTTTATAATCGAGGCCAACAACAAGACCAATGGCTACTTTATTATCGTTTAATCCATATATAAATCCACCTCCAAATTCATCGCTATTGAGTGGATAGCCCATGGTATGGTATATTTGACCAGCCTCAATATTTCCTTGCGGAACCGACCACAATTCCTTGCAACCTAACGAATAAATTTGTTCGTTTTTGTTTTTGTCCAGGTTGAACTTTTTAATGAGCATTTTGGTCAGACTGCCACGTGTTCCTTCGGCAAAAATGGTTAGCCGTGCTTCGATGAGGGTGCCCTGCTGAAAGTTCTCCAATTGATTGCCGTGATGATCTATACCGGTATCCTTGGTTTTGGCGCCAATTACTTTTCCGTCTTTATACAGAATCTCATCTACAGCGAAACCTGTATATATCTCCACACCCTTTTCCTCGGCTTTGATTGCTAAATATTTACAAATCTGGCCCAGTGAAGCGGTGTAGTTACCCCTATTGTTCATGTACGGAATATGGAATGGCAAAATAAACTGGCCATTCTCCTTAAGCAGTACAGTGCGATCCTTTACTACTTTGGTATTAAAGGGGATCTCTGAGAATTCGACTTCAGGCAATAATTCATTAAAAACACCAGGTTTAATAACTGCTCCTGATAAAATGTGGCTACCAATAGAACTCCCTTTTTCAATAAGCAATATTCTGGGGTTCTGCCTTTTCCGTTTAAATATGTCTGCTAAATGAATTGCTGTGGCTAAACCAGATGGTCCCCCTCCGATGATTAACACATCAGTTGAAACCGTATCAACATTACTCATTTTCTTTTATGTTTTTAGAGAGTTTTGAAAATCAACTTCGATTCTTATCGTAATTGTATTTATAAAAATACTGACTGTATTAGCTTTTGAAACCAAACCTGAAAACTTTCCATCTCAGGTTTGGTAATTTATTTTTTAATGCAGACTTTTTTAGAGCAAATGTAAAGCTGTAATAGCATATTTAAGAAATAACAAAACAGCTATTAATCCGACTAATGCAAGAATTAACAGCAAAAATCATACACCATTTTTGATTTTGGATCGTTGTCGTTATCTTAATTTTCCATTCCTTTTATAATTATTTTGATTTTTATTGAAATAATGAATAAAAACTCATTGATGCATATAAAAATGCAACCATATACTTTTATTCAGACACATTCTATAGCAGTATTCACTGAACAGCTTCTTATTAGTCTGTTAGTAAATAATTTGATTAAACAAAAAAGGAATAAGACTAATTCAGTAGTGCATGCCCCTTAATAAATATGGGAATAGGAGAGCTATATTTAATTACTGAAGGAGATAAAATGGTACAATTAAAATTATAACTGATTGGCAAAAATCTGTTTGACAGGATCAAAACAGCCAACAATCGATGAGCTTCTGTAAATGTCAGTGTGCAAATAGTCATTTCAATGGCCTGAAGATAATAAGCCAAAGAATTCTGAATTTCTGAAGTACTTCCGGATTCAGAAGTAGTTTCAGAATCGGACTGCTCCCAAGATCTTGATTCAACGGGGTCCGCAAATAGCCGAATACCGATAATCAGCATGAGAAATAACGTCAGCCACATATTTCTAATTGCCACAATCAATCTTTTCATCGACTACTTTTTTAAATATTGTTCGAACAAACTATTGATAGAAACTAAATTCTTAACAAAACGGCGAAACTCCTTACTAATAAGGAGAATCACCGTTTCTCCCTTTAAAAAATAGAACAAAAACTAATATCAAATAACCTATTTCTTTTCGAGTGATTTAATCGCTTCCTGTGCTTTAAGATTTTCAGGATCAATTTCAAGCAGTTTCTTCCAGTAATCGAGCGAATTCGGTTTATCATCCTTCTGGTAATAATAAAATCCGAGATATGCGTAGATTTCAGAAATTTCCTTTTTGTACTTGACCTGATCCTTACTCAGTGATTCCAGTGCTTTTTCATAAAATGGTTTGGCCAGTCCCTGAGTGGTTTCCTTATCGATGACAGAATTTACCCGGGCTCTCCAGAATGTACCCAGGTATGAATTGGGTGCATAGGTTTCGACTTTTGAAAATAACGAATCTGCAACATGATAATAATTCATCTGTTTTATAGAATCCATTTTAAGTTTTTCAGGATCGATATTCAGGTTGAGTGAATCTGTTTTCACTTCAAGGTTATTAGCTGCAGAATAATAAGCTTTTCCTAGCTGGAAATAATCAGCGGTCGCCAGATTGGGTTTCTTTTGAAGATATTTAGCACTGTATTGAAGACCCTGATCGTATTTTTTTAGTTTATTGTACGATTTGGCAAGATCATCCAAAATCTGGAATTGTGTCGAATCCTTTTTCAAACTTAGTTTGAAATTATCAACCGCTAGTGAATCATTACCGACAGCACTCAGCATTTTCCCATAATAATAATAATCGTCAGATAAAATTTTGTCCTGAGGAATCAATGTGAAAAATTTATCCAGGTATGTTTTTCCATTGATCAAATCTTTAGATTCGAAACTAATGTAACCCATCAAACGGAGCAGGACATAATCATTAGGATTTTGTTGTACCAGCCTGTCAATGATCTCACGGGCCTGCTGATATTGTTTGTTAAAAAACAAACTATAGGCATAATGAGTAACATCTTTATCGGCAGGAACATTCTTGAAGTAAATTGCAAAATTAGTGACCGATTCAGCATACTTTTGATTGTCGTAATACAATTCACCCAATTTTTTGTATGCTGGCCAGTATTGTGGATTAATGGCAAGAGCTTTATTGATGTATTCAACTGCTTGATCGAAATTACGGGCCTGAGCCATGATTGTCGATTGATATAGGTAAGCTTCCAGATTATTCGGATCAAAATAAATGGTGCGCTCAAACTGAAGCGAAGCATCGCTGGTATTGTTTTTAGCCACCTGAATTAATCCGTTCAGGAAATATGCTGCTGCATTTTTTGAATCCATGCTGATGGCCAGGTCGATATAGCGTTTGGCGTCGTCAAGTTTGGAAGGTGTTTGTTCAAAATATGCTTTTGCAATAACAACAACTGCATTTGCATCCTTTTTTGATTTTTTAATGGCATCTTTAAAATAAGTTTCAGCTTCTGCAGGAGACGAAACGAGTGCCAGTTTTCCCAAACCCGCATAATTAGAGGCATACGATGCGCTGACTTCCAGTCCTTTTTGATAGCACGTTTTAGCCGAGTCGGTTTTTCCAGTATAATAGTAATATTCGCCCAGTCCGAACAATGCTGCTGCATTTTCAGGATTGGCTTTCAGCAAAGCAGAAAACACTTTTTTCGCTTTGGGATATTCTTTAAGCGCGAGGCTGGCAAATCCATCGGCTTCTTTTTGAGCACTGGCCAGCTTTGCCCCAAGGACTGCCAGTAGTACTACAATGAATAATTTTAATTTCATCACGTTGTTCTATTTATGGTTTGTACAATTACGACATAGAGCTTGTTCGTCAAGCAAAACTTATCAATTATCTTCTTTAATGTTTACGAGTCTTTGAAAGTCATTTTCGGGTTTCAACCCCATTCTGTAAATAATTTTTTGACCGCGTTCGCTGGTTAAATGTGACAAAAAGCCACGTGCCAGACTTGCAGACGGGTCAGTATAAATAGCGTATATTCTTCTGGTCAGCTGATATTTGAAATTAAATAAGTTCGAAACCGTAGGTTTGAAACTATTGGACGAATCAGCAACTACAGCCGATGAAACAGCTATCAGACTCAGGTTTTTAAACGTTTCCTGCACCTTCATATTTTCACTTTCGCTCAACCAGTTAAAACCCACAAAACCAATAGCCTGCGGACCTTCGGAAATTGCCTTGAGTACATTTCGACTGCTTCCGGCAAAACTGATGTGCCCGGAGATCTTTTTATCGAGGTGAAGTGAATCATCGAGCGACCGAATAATCCCGGAAGATTCAGCATCAAATACCTGCGTAATCTGGCCTGATTTCCCTGAACCTTCAATCTGTTTCCAATCGGTCAGCTCACCCGAAAGTATCCCGGCAATTTGCTTTGTTGTCAAGGCATTCAGATGATTCTCCGAATTAACAACTACAGCAACCGCATCATAACCTACTGGTATCGATTCAGGAATAATATTGTGACCTTTAAAAAAATCAATTTCTTTCTGATTCAATGGTCTGGTTGCAAGAGCCAGCCTGATTTTCTCCTGAAGCAAAAGATTAATCGCATCGTATTCCGAAACATATTTACAATCAATTGAAGCATAATTATAAATTCCCTGGAATACATCGATTTCGGCCTGAAGCAATGGTTGCAGGGCTTCGTCAGCAGCAATGGTCGCCTGCCCGGTCAACATGGAATCCGGAACCGGTTTATTACTCCGGTGACATGCTGTATTCATTAAAACAGCCATCACTGCCACGAGTAAAAATTGGACTTTATTCCACTTCATCAGTTTCGTTTTTGATATCTTGAGAATCGCGATAACCTCGGTAGCCTCTGAACAACCCGTAAGCAATTACGATCGCCCCAAACAGAGCCATACTAAGGCTCGGTACCTCCTGCCAAACTAAATATTTTAGCAGCAGGAGAATACCAAGCACCAAGTACAAAACCACAATAAAAAAACTATATATAACTTTTGCGTTTAGCCTCATGTTTATTGCAGTACAAAATTGATCGGAACCGTATAGCTCACACGAACAGCGCGGCCTCCTTGCTTCCCTGGTATCCATTTAGGCATTGACTTTACAACACGAATAGCTTCTTTATCCAGTGATGGATCAACACCACGGCTAACTTTCACACTGGAAATACTTCCGTTTGTGTCAACAATAAAGTTGATAAAAACTTTACCCTGAATACCATTTTCCTGCGCAATTACCGGGTATTTTACCGAATTGGAGATAAATTTTCTCAGAGCAGCTTCTCCTCCGGGAAATTCGGGCATTTGTTCGACCACAACAAAAGGAGCTGAAATAGTGTCTTCTTCAACAATCTGGTTATTGAGTTCAGCAATATCTACACCGTTTTCTTCATCGGTACCCTTCACATCGGCAATCGAAATTGTGACTTCTGTTTTAGTCAGTTCTTCCTGCGTTTTAATTACTTCTTCCTCCTGTACTTCTTCGTCAGGTTTAATTACCGGAGGAGTAAATTTGATAGTCGACTTTAGCGGAGGAGTTGGTTTTTCAATAATGATATCCTTGGGCTTCTCCATTTTTTTCTGATCGATCTGAATGTCGGACAGCGTGGTAACTTCAACCATTCGTTCCTTTCGGGTTGGTACGATTTGTTTGTACAAAACCGGCAGAAAAATCACTGATGCGAAAAAAATCAAAGCAGCAATAATACCCCATCGATGACGCTTTGCGCTGTCTTTTCGAAGCTGGAAAGCTCCATATTCCTGGTTTCGTTCTTTAAACAAAAGATCGACCCAGGCATCGTTAAACAAGTTTATTTTTTGAGACATAGACTGTTTCTATAAATGGTGACTTATTTTGCCGGGTTGATTTTCTTCTCAATCAAATCGGTATCATACGGGGTAATATCTACAATAGCATACCGTCCAATGTTACAAATCTGCATTTCGTCCAGAATGTCAACCAGATTTTTATAGTTCGATTCATCGGTTGCCTTGATAACAACTATCGGGGCAGTCTTTGAAGCTCTGTATTCAGACAATTTTTTAGTGTAATCTTCCTCACTAACCTTTTTGTTTGCCTTATCAGCTTTCAGTTCTTCCACTTGCTTCATCACATCATAATTCTTCTGAATTAACATTTTCCGGATACCTTCCGAAGAATAATCGGTTTGAATCAATTCAGGATCAACGCCGTTTTCCTGAGTTCCGAAATAGTAATAAAGTGTATTGTCTTTGCCCAGCAATACGGTAATTGCCTGCGAAGCTTTTACTTTATTCTGATCTTCCTCTTGCACCTTATCTTTCGAAGGCACACTTATTTCCATCGTTTGCGGTTTAAGCATCGAGGTGGTCAGCATGAAAAAGGTGATCAGCAGAAAGCCTAAGTCAACCATCGGTGTTAAATCAACACGGGTACTGTGCTTTTTGGGTGCTCCTTTTTTGCCTTTTTTGCCTTTATCTTCAACTTGCATTTCAGCCATAGTTCTTTCCTTTCTATTTAGTTGAAACCTGCTCGAGGCTTGTGATCAGATTATACCTGTTTTCGTCAATATCCTGAAGAGTTCCCATCACGCTTTTGATGACTTTGTAGGGAGTTTGCGAATCAGATTTTATTGCAAGACGCAGGTTGCGGTTAACCTGACGGGCTGTTTTCATCCATACTCTAAACTGATTGTTTAACGAATCAGCCGGTATTCCGATGGCAGCTTCTTTACTATCTTTTTGTTCGGCTGGCAAAGCAAGAAATGCCTTCATTTTTTCAATCGGAACGCCCGACATGCTTATTTTACTGAACTCAGTGAGTTCTTTGTCAGTAAAACTGATGCTGTAAGCTTTTCCAACATTATCAAGCACTTCTTTTCTGTCTTGTTGAGCGTCCAAACCGAAGAACACTTTTCCATCCTTGTCAATCAAGACCGTTACAATATCCCGTTCAGGAATTTTGATTTCGGAAATAGATGAAGGAACGGCAACTACAATCGGTTCTTTGGCCACAAAATTGGACGTAAGCATGAAAAAAGTAAGCAATAAAAAAGCCACATCGCACATGGCAGTCATGTCAACTGTTGTGCTCTTTCTGGGTACTTTTACCTTTGGCATTTTTACTTATTGATTTTTAGCAGCATAAGTATTAACAATGGTAAAACCTGCTTCGTCAATCGAGTAGGTAATTTTGTCAATTTTTGTGGTAAAGAAATTGTAAAAAATAATTGCCAAAGCTGAAGTTCCGATACCAAGTGCTGTGTTAATCAAGGCTTCAGAAATACCAGCAGCCAGCTGAACAGAGTCGGGAGCACCAGCATTTGCCAACGCAGAGAAAGCCTTGATCATCCCGATTACTGTACCGAGAAGACCCATTAAGGTTGCGACAGAAGCGATGGTTGACAAAATAACCAGATTCTGCTCCAACGCTGGTAATTCAAGAGATGTTGCTTCTTCAATTTCTTTCTGGATAGATACAATCTTTTGATCTTTTGGTAATGTTTTTTCCTTTTCCATTTCTTGGTATTTCACCAATCCGCTATAAATTACATTAGCAACCGAACCCTTTTGCTGGTTACATGATTCTTTTGCATTGTCAATTTTTCCATGATCCAAAAGCTCATTGATTTCAGACATGAAATTAACGATCTTACCTTTACCGGCAGCTTTACTAATAGCCAGGTAACGTTCAACAGAATAAGCCAATACAGTCAGCAACAAGGTGATAATAATTGGTACAATCGGACCTCCCTTATAAATAATACCAAAATAATTTCCGGGTAGAGGCGTATTGGCATTGGCTCCGCCTACGAAATTAGACCCATCACCAAAAACAAATACATAAACTAGAATTGATGCAAGCAACGATACCGGGATAATAGACATAGCAAAGCCTCCCTTCAGGCTTTTTGACGATTTCTTGTTTGATTTCATTGTGATTAATTTAATTACTTGAATTATAATGATTAGTAAAATCTGCGAAATAGAAAAAAAAAAACAATAGACTAGTTATGAGAGTCTTAAATAAAATAATGATCGGAAAAATTCTGATATTGGTCAAAACAAATTACTATCAGCGGATTCTTCTTGTCTAAGAAGATTAGCAGGTTAATGAAAGCAAAAAGGCATAGCAAAGCTATGAAACCGAAAGAGCTTTCAAGAAACCGAAAGACTATATAAGAAAACTGGTTTTGTGAAGATAAATCGGTATAAAAACAGTGCACTGTCCGAGTGAAGACAGTGGATTGCATGACCGAATAGGTCAAATTTGTTTTTATTATCGAATAAGTTAATCCAGATTGTATTTCTTTGGAGTTGCTGTTGCCCGGATGAGATTTGGTTGATTCAGGCGTAAAGCTTACAATAATTTGACCTGTTGGAATTTCACCGAAAATGCCTGGAGTGAAATCGTTTACCTTCAAAACTTAATGCAGCTTCATGATCGTTCTGGATAGGATAAATTAATTCGCTTATCCGGTGCGCAGAATACCCTTGTTGAGCAGCAAGTAAAAATACCAGTACGAGAAGTGATTTAAGTTTTTTCATCCTAAAAATATATCTGTCCCACATTTCAAAAGCGGTGCCAAATTATTTATTTATTAAATCATTTGTTTCCGAAACATCATTTATTAATGTAAATTTAACAAACGAAAGCTCCAAAATGTCCCAAATCTGGCAGATTACCGGATAATTGTAACCGGAAAATAACTTGTATTCCAAGCCTCAAACTTATTGTGAGTCAATATTTTTAGTTGCATTTTTTCGCTGTTTCGGAACCAGATAACTGTGGCATCTGTCGGATTTGCGTTGGTTTTTACTCCGCCGACAGCTGATATTTCAACTGGCGATCCGTTAGCAACTTCATAATACATTGATTTTAATTCTGAATTTTCGGATACAGAAAGCTGACTGGAAGGCAATAACACCGAAGGGGCCGTTTCTTCGTAAAAAAACTTTGATACCTGGTAGGTTATCGTGTCCATCCATTGATTTAGTGTTTTAAAATTATCCAGTTCGGGCTCATGGCCCAGCCCTTCCAATGAAATCAGCCGATTTCGGTGCCCCAAAATCTGTAACCGGTCGTGAATTGGTTTTGAACCATACATCTTATCCATTAACAAACGGTTAATCATTAATGAATTCTTAAACGGATGATCATATTCGTAAGGCACAATGCCATCAGCAGTCCCGTGGATCGACAGTACTGATATATTTTCATCTTTGTCTATCATATTTAAATCGGCCACAGCACCCCACATATTGACCACCGCTTTAATTTCAAAACTCTCAGTATATTTATTACCCGAGACTTCAATTTTGGTGACATAACCTTCCTTTTCAGCTTCAATAATACGTTCGGGTCTTTCGTCATTGTCCATAAAAGCCACACTAAGCGAGGCTACTGCTCCGGCGCTGGTTCCACCAACATAAATCTGTGTCGGATCGATCCCTAGTCCTTTTGCATTGTGGGCCAGAAAGCGCAGGGCAGCATGTGCATCCTGAATAGCACGATAAGCGCTCAGTTCAACGTCACTGGCCAGAAGTTTAAAACCTAAACGGTAGTTAATGGAAGCCACCACATATCCGCGTTTAGCCAGGGTGGTTGCCAGTGCTTTTTCGGCTGCCGACTCTTTACTGCCAATGTAAAAAGCGCCACCATGAATAAGCATCACTAAGGGCCTGTTTTTAAAAATATCCGTTTTGGGATAATAAATATCCAGATTTAAGTCGAGCAACTCCGGATCGTTAAATGCTTTAACCAACCCTTTTCCCAGCACTTCAATGTATGGGTCATCAGTATAGGGAGAACTGGTCCAATACCCCTTGGCTTTTCCGTAAAGCAAATCACTTTTCACTTCAAAGGCCGGGAAAATCTCTTTTTGGTACCGTTCGGTTGGAGTCACCTGTATTTCCGGACGACAGGTAAAACTTAGGTCAACTTTCGGATGCCAGAAAAAAAAGCGCCTGCGCTTGTTCAGAAGCGCCAATCTCCCTTCCATGGACGAAGAGCTGATTCTGGCCGATTTAAATTTTCCAAGGTACAAGTCAGATTGAAAAATCGGCTTCCCGCCTGACCGTTGAATTGAAAAAGCATGGCTATCTTCGACTGCTTTTCCCCGGTTCAAAACGAAATAGCCCTTCAGCAAGGTTGAATCAGCGGTTTCAGCAACCAGAATTAACTGATCGTTCCCGATTTTCCCGTCGTAAGTTCCTTTCATAAGAAATTTGCTCTGGCCAAAAAGCTGATTGGAGAGCGAAACGATACACACAACGGCCATTAAAAGCGTAAGCTGAAAGAGTTGATTTTTTGGTTTCATGATTTACCAGTTTTTCACTTCTTTGATTAAACGGGAAAGATGGATTGAAACGTATGCCAGTCAAAATAAACATTTCACTCCATTTTTCCAATTCCTGAAATTCTGTCAAAAATAGAAACAGTTTATAAAACAGAAGCTGAAATATAACACGAAAGATATTTTTTTGATTTTTATTTTTATCTTCAACGGCTCTGAAAATTCATTGAATGAAGACTATTTTAATTTTCACCGGATTAATATTGGCACTGGCTATTGGTCGCTATTCGTCCTCTCCTGATGTCCCGCCAATGTTAGTTGAGGCCGAAAAATTAAGTTTTACTTCTTGCAATAATGAACAACCCCTTGCCGCAGTTGAAAATTCAGGAATAGTATTTATAGGTTTAAATTTCACCAATAAAGACAATACACAAAGACGCACAAAACTTCAGTTTTTCGATAAACAGTTGCTACACTTTTGGCAAAATGTCATCCCGCTGAATTGTGTCTACCGGTTTTTTGAAAAAAGTACCAGCTTATTTATGTTGAATAATTCATTTTGGTCACTATGGAAAGTTTTCAGATGCTGACATGTCCATTTTTCCTGCTGACTTAATTACCTATTTTAAAATCTACTCTAATAAATTAATTATGATTTTTGCACAAATTGTCCCACTTATTTTCGGGATCAGACCTGAATTTATACTTTTTGCATTGACTCTTTTGGGAGTCGCGCTGTTTCACCGCCATACCCTTTGGGTTTCCCTCATTGGACTTTCGTCTATTTTAATTTTCAAATTCGTCTTTATTTCTCAATTCAATCTTGCTGAACATCTGTTTGGACATGTGGCTTTTGCCGACCAAATTCTAAATAAGGAAATGCGCGTTGGTGAATGGAGTGTTTTGCTGAACCTGCTTGGGTTATTAATTGGATTCTCGATTCTGGCCCGACATTTTGAAGAATCGAAAGTGCCGGAATACCTGCCTAATTTACTTCCCAACGACTGGAAGGGCCCGCTGGTTTTACTGATTTCAGTTTTTGTAATTTCGTCGTTTCTCGATAACATCGCTGCAGCACTTATTGGCGGTACAATTGCATTGGTTGTCTTTAAGCGAAAAGTACATATTGGCTATATTGCAGCAATTGTGGCAGCCAGTAATGCCGGAGGATCGGGCAGTGTGATCGGCGATACCACAACTACCCTGATGTGGATTGAAGGCGTACGCCCTTTCAATGTTTTTCATGCCTATGTCGCTGCCATTACTGCATTAGCATTCTTTTCAGTGTTTGCTTCACTTCAGCAGGATAAATATCAGCCCATTCAGAAAGATGCCAAATCAGATGTCCGGATTGATTGGCCCCGGTTGGGTATTGTTGGCTTAATTTTACTGCTGACCATTGCCACCAATGTATTCTTTGATTTTCCGGCGTTGGGTGTCTGGATTGCTATCCTGATTGGTACCTTCTTCCGGAAAACTGATTGGCTGGAAGCCCGGAATTCGATTGCCGGTTCAATTTTCCTGATCGCCCTGGTTACTTGCGCCTCGTTAATGCCGGTGGAAGAACTGCCTGCAGCCTCTTGGCAAACTGCCTTTTCTTTAGGTTTTGTTTCATCCGTGTTCGACAATATTCCGTTGACCAAACTGGCTTTGGAGCAAAATGGTTACGATTGGGGAATGCTGGCCTACGCGGTTGGTTTTGGCGGATCAATGATCTGGTTTGGCTCATCTGCCGGAGTGGCCATCTCGAATAAGTTTCATGAAGCACGCTCAGTAATTAGCTGGCTCAAAGGGGGCTGGCATGTGGCAGTTGCCTACATTTTGGGATTTTTCGTATTACTGTTCCTTCTGGGCTGGGAACCCGAACCCATTGTAAAGAAAGCCATTACCGGACAAACCGAACAACCAGTTGTGGTTCCGGAATTACCGCATCCGTAATTCGCGGTCAAAATATAGCATTTAATGTCGTTCAAACGGGTTTGGCAGAAAAAATTGAGATCTGTCAAACCCGTTTTATTTACTGTAAAATTTGTATCCTTGCATACCAATAAACTAAAAAAAATAAACCATGAAAAAACTTATTTCAGTAATTTGCCTGTTGCTTATCCTAGTACTGTCGGGCATAGCTCAGGACAAAAAAATCAATGTACTTGTTTTCTCTAAAACTGTAGGGTTTCGCCACAACTCCATCTCTTCCGGATTAAAAATGATGAGCGATCTGGCACAGGAAAGAAAATGGATACTAACAGCTACCGAAAATGCTGATCTTTTTACTCCCGAATTCTTGAAAAATTTTGACGTGGTGGTATTCCTTAATCCTACGCAAGACGTGCTGAACGAACAGCAACAAAAAAACTTCGAGGCTTTTATGAATACCGGTAAAGGTTTTATTGGCATTCATGCTGCTGCCGATTGTGAATACGACTGGGCATGGTATGGACAACTAAATGGCGCATTTTTCAGAACTCACCCAAAGGCCCAAACCGGAACCGTAATTTTTGAAAACACCGATCATCCGTCAATGGCTCCGTTCAAAGGAATGGAAACTTACCGGACATTTGACGAATGGTATTCGTTCAAAGAAAACCCACGGGCTAAAGTTCATGTATTGGCCCGTTTGGACGAAACTTCACTGGATGAAGCCACAATGAAAGATGACAAATGGAAAATGGGCGACCATCCGCTCATCTGGTATCAGGAAATAGGCCAGACCCGCTCCTATTATACCGTTTTTGGCCATACTTCTGAAGCTTTTCAGGACCCGAAAGTAAAAGAACACATTGGCTGTGCTGTGGATTGGGTAGCAAAAAGAAATTAGTAATCAGCAAACGATCAAAGTATATTAAAATTGAGAGGGCTATGAGTAAATCACTCACAGCCCTCTTTCTACAAACTAAACTAAACTTTTAATCAGGAGATACTAAACCAATACCTTCTATTTTTTTAAATACCTGAGGTTCTCCTTTGTACCTGATTTTTCCAACCCCGCTGATGGTGGCATTCAGCATATCGGTGGCATAAACGCTGCCAGCCCCTACCCCTTCAATTTTAAAATCTACCTTTTTTGTTTTCAGGTCAATAGCATCCAAATGACCGGCACCAGCGATCGAAGCATCCAGTTCATTGGCTACCCCATCAAATTCAAACTTTACCCCACCTTCGCCAATTACCCTGAATTGGTTTACTTTCAAGTTCATTTCCACACTTGCCCCACCTTCAACATGCAGATAGAAATCCTTTAAATCAACATATCCTTTCGTTTCCAGGCTTATTCCACCCTCAATAACAAGTTTTTCCAAATCTCTAAAGGTGATATACAAAATAAGTTCATCGAAATCAAAATGTTTTTTCCTGATTTTCAGGCTAAGCGACTGAGCATCCGACTGAACATCGATGTACTTGAAATTATCTTCATCGGTTTTGATGCGCAACCCGGGCACAGCACCTTGTTCAAGAATTACTTTGTAGGCTCCTTCAAGATAAATCTTAGTAAATGGTTGTACATTGTATGTACGGGTATCCGAATCATCCCACGATTGCGGTATCGGCACGACAGGTGCAGCAAAAAGCCGGGCAACTAAAAGACCAAGTGCAAAAACTAAGCTGGTAATTCGAAGAAGATACATAGGTTGAATCTTTGGTTGGTTATCAATTTTGACTAAAACTAAGAATTCACCCATCTAATTGCATTTTCTTTTCGACAAATAACAGATTTCCCTAGGTGAAAGGAATATTTTGGAGGATATTACCGAATCAGGTTTTTTAGATAAAGGAGAATATACAGAGGCAGGAGGGTTCCAATAATTAACACGACCAAATCCTGAATCAGGATTGGATTCATAGCAAAGACCTTTTGGCCGATAGCGGCAGCAATAATTAATAGTTCGGTCAGCAGCAAAGTCCAATAGACTTGTTTTCGGGTTTTGCTCAGGAGTAAGCTGCCTCCTCCCCAAAACAAACCAGCCCCTATGCCAATAAAAGTCATATCCAACTCTCCCCTGGCATAGGATAAAATGCCATATATGAGCGGGATAAGAGTAACCAGGTAAAGAAACCTGAACATGCTAGCTATTAGTCTTTGGCGCTGATAGTTGTCAGATATAGGCGGAAACAACTTAAAACCGGAAGCCCTGACATTCTGAAATTCAGGCGCCATCAAATCCTGCTCGGAATGAATGAGACCCCGTTCGATGGCAATTTTCACCGCTGCATCAACTGCTGTTTCCTGATAATTTTTGTGATCTTTCAATATTTCGATGATCCGGGAATCCGGGTAGCTCTCATACCGCTCATAAAAATTCATATCCGTGTTCATTACTGCTGATTTAATGATACAAAAATAGACCTTTAAATATTCTTATCCGCAAAAATTCAAACTCAGTTATTTGGACAAAAGCTATAACAGCCTGATTCCCTTTTCTTCAAGAACGATTATTCGCTTTTTGTAGAGGGCACCTATAGCTGCTTTGAAATTTTTCTTACTGATTTTGAACGTTTTGTAAATATCTTCCGGAGAACTTTTATCAGTCAAAGCTAAAAAACCATTGTTTTTTTCAAGCGATGCGATGATTTGATCAGCAAACGAACTGATTTTCTCGTACCCGGCTTTTTGCAGACAAAGGTCAATTTTCCCGTCAGTCCGAATCTTTTTAATGTATCCCTCAACTTTATCTCCCGAATTAAGCGACTGGAATACTTCATTTTTATAAAGAATTCCAAGGTGACTGTTATCAATGATGGCATTATAACCTAAATCGGTTTCATTCACAATAATGAGATCAACGTCCTCATCAACGTCATAATCAACCGGAATGTTGTCGAGGTAATGTTCAATCTTGGATGAAGCAGCAATACGTTTGGTATCGGTGTCAAGATAGACATAGACTAGGTATTTTCGTCCTGTTTCCATCGGTTGGCGCTGTTCACGGAAAGGAACAAACAAATCTTTGGGCAGCCCCCAATTAAGAAAGGCACCAACCTGAGTTACCGAAACCACTTCGAGCAAAGCAAATTCCCCGACCATGGCCAGCGGTTTTTCAGTAGTTGCAACCAACCGGTCTTCCGAATCGAGGTAGATGAACGCATCGATCATATCTTCGGGCTGGGTTCCTTCCGGAACGTACCGTTTGGGCATCAGAATTTCGCCCAGATCGCCACCATCGAGGTAAATACCAAAATCCACCTCTTTCACCACGTACATGTGATTTATCTTTCCTATTTCAGCCATGTCTATGTTCCAAGTTTAAAGTTTCAAATTCCAAGTTACCTTCGACTGCTTCGCGCTCAGGCAACGACGATGTTTTATTCAGCGGTGGCTGAGCCTGTCGAAGCCCATCCAGAAGCCAGAATATCGGCTATGTGAATGGGCTTGATGGGTAATTTATTTTTTAGGATGTATCCTTCGATGTTCATAATGCAGGACGACTCTGTTGAAACAATGTATTCAGCGCCTGTTTTCAGCGCATTTTCAACCTTTTGCTCAGTCATTGCCGTTGAGATTGCAGTAAATTTAGTTGAAAAAGTTCCTCCAAATCCACAGCAGGTCTCGGTATCCTCCATCTCAACCAGTTCCAGTCCTTTTACTTTTGACAGAAGCAGGCGCGGCTCCTGACGGATACCGTATTCACGCAAAGCCGTACAGGCATCGTGGTAACATACTTTGTGCGGAAATTCGGCGCCAAAATCGGTAAACTGAAGATGATTCACCAGGTAATCAGTCAGCTCAAACAAATTACGGTTGAGTCGCTGGTAATCTTCAAATCCGGCCTGCCCTTTTTTAAACAGATCGGGATAATAGTTTTTAATAAATCCGGTGCAGGAAGCCGAAGGACTGATGATCTGCCGGTCGTTCGGAAAATCGCGAATAAATTTCAGGGCCAGTGTCTGGGTTTCGTCCCAATAACCGCTGTTAAAAGATGGTTGCCCACAACAGGTTTGTTCCGGATTGTAATTAACATCCAAACCTGCCTTGCGCAATAGTTTTACCGTATTGAATGCCGTATCAGGATAAATCTGATCGATAAAACAGGGTATAAAAAGATCGACAGTCATAACCGTTTGTATTTGCGTTGAAGTTACCAAAGACTTTTCTTAAAACAAAAAAGCTGCCCGATTTGAGCAGCTTTGCACGGGAGGAGCGACTCGAACGCCCGACACCTGGTTTTGGAGACCAGTGCTCTACCAACTGAGCTACACCCGTATCCGTTTTGCGTGGCAAATATAGTAATTTGTTTTTTACAACCTAGAGAAAACTCAGGCCGAAGCTTAAAAAATCTGAATAAGAAAAGGCACTCCAGCCTATCGGTTGAGCTGACTTTTTCAAAATCAACCGGATAAAGTGAATATTATTCTCTGTACTCAGGAAATCCGAATCAGATAGTCTAAAAAAATGCCATCCGGAGATTTCCGGATGGCATTTCAAAGATCGAAATATTCAGATCAGATCTAACCCAAAAGCGTAACAGTGCTAGCGGATTTTGATTTCTTTCGTTTTATCTCCCATGGTGAGGGTTGCCAGGTTGTCGCACTCGCCGGTTCCGTAATTAATGTTCCAGCTCCGGGTGCTGGTCACAAAGTTAACGATACCACTAACAATATGATGACAGGCTGCATTGAAAACCAATGGATTCTCGACCGAAATAGTTTTAGTCATTTTAACTCCCGAGGCACGGGTAAATTCAACAGTACCCCAGCTTACAATCTGATTGTCAGCAGGATTTTCCAGCGTGTTCCGCTGATATTGGCGGGTCATGTTGGCAACCCGGTTAGCAACGCCCGCGTTATCAGGAAATGTAACAGTAATGTTTTCCTGCAGTTGAGCCGTACGGATGCTGTTCTCCTGATCTTTATTAATTGTTTGAACCACAGTTCCTTCTACTTTTTTGCCGTCAACGTAGAAATTATCAAATGTCTTGGTTCTTACCGATGGAAATGTATTAAATGCGGTTGAGGTCACAATAATTTTTCCTGAACGTATTTTCCCGTCTTTTCCGGTACAGGAAGTTCCGAAATCAATGGTCATAACCTGCGGGGAGGCTGTTTTATTAACTGTTACAACCGAACAATCGCTTAAATACAAGGAATTTCCGATGGTTGCTGATTTGAGCATTCCAAAATTCAAATCCAGTGCCCCATCAACCAAAATATCAATATCTGCAAGGGTTTCATCAACCAGTGTCTCCTGTTGGCTCAAACCAACTTCATCAAGAATTGCAGTCGTTTCATCTTTCTGACAGGAATTGAAAGTCCAAAACATCAGACCAACAGCGAAAAACATTTTTAATCGTTTCATAAGGCAAAATTTTTAGAATTTAAAGATATGCCAATAAGAAGCAGTTCGGCATTAAAAGTTAAATTTAGAAGTAATTTTTTTTCATTTTATTTCAAAATCAAGTTTTGTTAAAATTGCTGACGACGAATTTAACTTTCACTAAGTTTTGACATCCAAAGCATACAAATTCATTCCTGAAAAGATTAATGAACGAAACGTCAGACTCATATATACTATCCTTATTGAAGGAACCTGTCTCCAGGGACAAAGGATTTCTCCTGTTAATGGATACTTATAAACAACCTATTTACTGGTATATCCGGAGGCTGGTGGTGTTGCACGAGGATGCCGAAGATATTTTACAGGAGACTTTTATCAATGCTTATCGCTTTGCGAACACGTTTAAAGGAGACAGCAAAATTTACACCTGGCTATACCGTATTGCGACAAACGAGTGTATCAAGTTTTTCAGGAAGAATAAGAAATGGCAGAAAAATGCGACTTCAATTTCTGAAAAAATAGTTTCCGGTTTATCGGAAAGCGAGATAGAAAACAGTGAGTCAATCCTGATTAAGTTTCAGCAGGCGATCTTGCAGCTTCCTGAAAGACAGCGATTGGTTTTCAACATGCGGTATTACGACGAGCTTAGCTATGAAGATATTAGTCAAATTCTGAACTCATCGGTGAATTCACTGAAAACCAATTATCATTATGCCAGCGAAAAAATTAAACAATACCTGGTTGAACAGGCCTAAACAAGAAATAGTAAAAAGCAAAACATAACCGATCATGGAAGAGAATAATGAATTTCAGAAAATAGGGAAAAAGTTGCCGTACAAGGTTTCGGAAGACTTTTTCGGTCAAATTTCGGAAAAAACTCTTCGGGAAGCCAAAGTGCGGAAGCAGCACAAAGGAAAACATATTTTTCTTTGGCGATCAGTCGCAGCAGCCTCGCTGATTGCCGCGGCTGTTTTGATTGGCTTTTTGGTTATCAACCAGCCGGAAGAGCCCAAATTGACGGCTCAGAACGACCAGATTAAAACCGAACAGGCAATAAAGCAGGAATCACCGGCACAGATTCAACCCGTTATAGAAAAAAAAACAACAAAGACTCCGGAAAAAGCAAAGTCTGTGGAAGCCAAAGTTGAAAAGCTGACCGACGTGCTGACCGATCTGTCGGATGAAGAATTGTTTCAGCTGGCAGCAATGATCAAAACCGATCCGTTTATAGGCGAATCAATGCAATAAATTTTAAAATCCCAACCATGAAAAAAATAGTTATCCTTTTGATTTTTGCAGCAACTCTGCTTTCCGGATTAGCTTCAACCGCTCAAAATCCCAACCGTATGCCAATGATGCGGGAACGGATTATTCAGGCCAAACTGCACGAAATAAGAACCAATTTACGGCTTGACCAGCCTACTTTTGAGCGGTTCCGCCCGATTTACCTGAGGTATGAAAGGGAAATTACCCAGGTTGATTTTCGCGATCAGGCCCGGTTAATGAAAGTAGATGCCGATAGTTTATCAGCAGAAGAAGCAGACCATTTAGTTATAAGTCAGCTGTACAATGCCAAAAAGCTAATAACTGTCCGCGAGAAATATTACAAGGAATTCAGGGCAGTACTTTCGCCACAGCAAATTATCAAACTGTATCAGACTGAAGCAGAGTTACGCAAAAAAGTGATGCTTGAACTGAGAAAAAGGATGATGAACCGTGGTACTCCCGGGCTGGAGTAAAAAATAAAGAAACAATTGCCTCATCCAGCTTAAATCCTGAACTTAATTTATCAGATCATTTTCGAACATTTTCGATTTGATCTCCGGTTTCTTTTTTACCTTCAAGGCTTGAACAATCAAGCTTTTATCAGATGACCAATTCGCACAAGTCAGGCATCGAAAAAAATATGATCATCATTTTCGGTGTCACCCTGATTGCCGTAATGGGAATCGCCAGCATTACCCCGGCGTTTCCCGGAATCATTCGTTATTTTGGGATTTCAACTCAGCAGGTAGGCTGGCTTATTGCGGCATTTACACTTCCGGGCGTATTTTTGACACCCGTAGCCGGAATTATGGCCGATAGGTTTGGACGGAAACTGGTGCTGGTCCCTTCGCTTTTCGTATTTGGTATTGCCGGTTTTTTGTGTTCATTCATGCACGACTTTCACTCGTTGCTGATCTTTCTGTTTATTGAAGGAATTGGCGCCAGCGGACTTTCGAGTATCAACATTACCTTGATCGGCGATTTATATTCCGGAGAAAAACGGACTGCCCTGATGGGCTACAATGCCAGTATCCTGAGTATCGGAACCGCGGCTTACCCGACTCTGGGCGGATTCATCGCAGCTTTTGGCTGGAACTACATTTTCTACCTGCCGCTGCTGGCTATTCCGCTCGGAATCTTTGTCCTTTTCGGGCTGAATAACCCGGAGCCAAAAGATCATCAAAAGCTAAATGAATATTTTCGACGAATCTGGCAGAGCATTAACCAGCCAAGTGTCTGGGGATTGTTTTTAGTGAATCTGCTTTTGTTCGTTATCCTTTACGGAGCATACCTCACCTATTTTCCCATTCTGCTTTCCGAGCGGTTGCAGGCCAGTTCGGTGCACATTGGATTGCTGATGTCGATAATGTCGCTGGTAACCGCAACTACATCCTCTCAGCTTGGGCGTTTAAACCGTATGTTCAAATCCCGGGTATTACTAATGACCGGAGCTGGTTTTTATTTTCTGTCGATGATCTCACTGCTTTTTGCCGGTAGCTGGTTGCAGGCAGTGGGTTCAGTCGTTCTTTTCGGACTTGGGCATGGATTGATGGTTCCATCTGTTCAGAATTTACTGGTCAGTTTCACCACAATTAAGGAGCGTGCAGCATTCATGTCGTTCAACAGCATGGTTTTGCGCATTGGTCAAACCATTGGCCCATTGCTGGTCGGTATCTTTTACACTATTGGCAACCTTCAGGGAGCATTTATGGCCGGAGCCTCGGTAGCCCTGATCACGCTTTTGGTAATCGCCGGAATGGTACGAAACATCAAACCAACCAATTAGCGATCGTCAACCCGAGGGCTTTGACGATTCTACTCTCAAATGTTCAGTAACTTCTGGATGTCCAGCAAATTTGTATCAATCGAATGGTTCAGCTTGACTGCTTTGTTGAACGGCACGTGCACAATTTTCTCATTGTCGAGGCCAATCATGATGCTTTGCTGATCGTCGAGTAAGGCATCGACAGCAGCCACGCCCATCTTGGTTGCATTGACCCGGTCTTTGGCAGTCGGGCTGCCACCCCGCTGAATGTGTCCTAAAATAGAAACGCGCACATCCAAATCCGGATGTTCTTTGCGCACTTCTTCGGCGATTTTCAATGCTCCTCCGGCTTCATCACCTTCAGCAACCATGACAATGCCACTGGTCTCTTTATTTTTATATCCTTTATTCAGAAATTTTTTCAGTTGTTCGTGCTGTTCTTTCGATTCAGGAATCAAAATAGCTTCAGCACCACAGGCAATTCCGCTGGTAAGGGCCAGCAAACCGGCCTCACGCCCCATCACCTCAACAAAGAAAATCCGTCCGTGCGATTTGGCCGTATCTTTGATTTTATCAACCGCCTCAACCACCGTATTCAATGCGGTATCATACCCAATCGTATAATCGGTACCATACATGTCATTATCAATGGTTCCGGGAATCCCAACGAACGAAATATCATATTCCTGCAACATGACCAATGCTCCGGTAAACGAACCATCTCCGCCAATAACCACTACTGCATCAATCTCTGCCTTTTTCAATTGCTGAAAAGCTTTTTCCCGCCCTTCCGGAGTTCTAAACTCGGCGCTGCGTGCAGTTTTGAGCATTGTTCCGCCAAGCTGTAGAATACCGCTGACATCTGATGATTTCAAGTTAATAAAATCTCCCTCAATCATCCCTTGGTAGCCACGACGAATACCAACCACCTTTAATTTATTGGCAATAGCAGCACGTGTTACCGCACGGATAGCTGCATTCATGCCCGGAGCATCGCCTCCTGAAGTAAAAACACCTATTTTTTGCAGTCTTTTTCTCCTGGGAGGAGTTTCTGACGAATTATCTTTCATGGTCATAATATTCACTTTAAATGGATTAAACAAAATCAGATCAAAGTAAGCAGAAGTTCAGGAGATGTCAGTTAAAAATCAGTCGAACTTTTTTAAGATTCATGAAGACTTAAAGTAATTGGATTTTTTCGGCTACTTTTTCCATTAACCATTGTGGTGTCGATGTGGCGCCACATATCCCAACCGTTTCAACATTCTGAAACCATTCAGCCTGCAGGTCTTCGGGAGCAAAAACAAAATAAGAACGGCTGTTCTGCTTCCTGCAGACATCAAACAATACGCGGGCATTGGAACTTTGCCGCCCTCCAACAAAGATGATCAGATCAAAGCGACTGGCAAATTTTTCGAGATGAGGCACCCGGTTCGAGACCTGGCGACAGATGGTATCGTGCGTCTCAACCTTCCCTGAAAAGGATTTCTCCCGGATCGATTGAGTTAGTTTTTTAAAATCTTCCACCGATTTAGTGGTCTGAGAAAATACAACAACCGGTCTGTTGGGGTCTATTTTATGGCTATCCTCCTGATTTTCCAGAATAATGGCCGTGCTGTTGATTTGTCCAGCCAAACCGGTAACTTCAGCATGACCTTCATGACCAAAAATTACTACCTGCCCATTTTCCTGCCGCATTTGTTCGGCGGCTTGCTTCACCCGCTGCTGCAATTTCAGCACAACCGGGCAAGTTGCATCAATGAGGGTAATATTATTTTGACAGGCATATTCGTAGGTTGAAGGTGGTTCACCGTGAGCCCGGATGAGTACTTTGCAATTTCGAAGTTTGAAAAATTCATCGTGACTGATCGTTACCAGCCCAAGTTCCTGAAGCCGTTTTACTTCAAGTTCATTGTGCACAATATGACCAAGAGAATACAGGATTTCGTTGGAATCCAACATTTCTTCCGCTTTTCGGATAGCATTGGTAACTCCGAAGCAGAACCCGGATTTTTGGTCAATTTCAATAATCACGATCTTTTATTTTTGATCTTCTGATGAATTAAATGCGTATTCAGAATTTGAAACTATTATCGGACAGTCGCTCTTTCACCCGCTCAATAACCCATTCCAATTGCTCTTCACGGGTCAGGTTGGTGTTATCGAGCACCAGAGCGTCGTCGGCCTTGCGGAGCGGACTAACTTCACGGGTCGAATCGATCCGGTCGCGTTCCTGCACGTTTTGCAGAATCTCTTCATATGATACCTTTTCTCCTTTGGCCGTCAGTTCGTCGAAGCGACGTTGTGCTCGGATTTCAGCCGAGGCAGTAACAAAAAGCTTCAGTTCGGCCTCAGGAAAAACAACAGTTCCAATGTCGCGTCCATCCATCACAATGCCTTTATCTTTACCCATTTCATGCTGCAACTGAACCATCGCCCGCCGTACTTCCGGAATAGCTGCCACCTGACTCACATGCTGTGAAACGGGCAACTGCCTGATTTCATCTTCCACATTTTCGCCATTCAGCCAGGTATTGCTGATTTGTTTATCCGGATTATATCGGAATTCTATTTTGATCTGCAGCAAAGCATTGACCAAGTCACTCCGCTTCACTTCGTCTCCATCGATCAAATGGTGGCGAAGCACATATAACGTGACTGCCCGGTACATGGCCCCGCTGTCGATAAAAATATATCCGAATTGTGCAGCCACAGCCTTGGCAATCGTGCTTTTTCCGCACGACGAATGCCCGTCGATAGCCACAATTATTTTGCGATTTGTCATTTCACTTTTGTTTGCCGCAAAGATAAAGGGATTTAGCCACAATGAACACGAAGAAATCACCAAGTTTGACGAATCTTAAAACAAGCGGCCCAATTAACCTGCAATTTCTCATTCCTGTTTTAACTACTCATCTGTAATTTCGGGCGCATTGATGAAACCTATTCTTTCAGATACAACTTTACTAAAATAAGATAATATGCAGAAAATCTCATTCAAAATTCTGGTCTTAGCTATGATGGGGCTTGGTTTCGGATTGAAAACCCAGGCGCAGGACGAAGCCCGCCTGATGCGCTACCCTGATATCAACAAAAACCTGATTGCATTTGTGTATGCCGGCGACATCTGGACTGTCGACGCCAATGGTGGCGAAGCCCGCCGTCTAACTTCTCATGAAGGAATGGAATTATTTCCAAAAATTTCGCCCGATGGAAAATGGATTGCCTTTTCGGGTGAATACTCCGGAAGCCGCCAGATTTTCGTGATGCCTTCATCCGGTGGAACTCCCCGGCAGCTGACCTTCTACAATTCGGTAGGAGTTATGCCTCCGCGGGGTGGTTACGACGATGTGCCGCTTGATTGGACCTCCGACAGTAAAAGCATCCTGATCCGCGCCAACCGCACTCCTTTTGGCGACCGCAACGGCAAATATTTTCTGGTTAGCCTCGATGGCGGACTGGAAAAACCGCTACCAATCGTAAACGGAGGTTTTGCAACCTTGTCTCCCGACAATAAAAAAATATGCTTCACACCGGTTGACCGCGAATTCCGTACCTGGAAACGCTATAAAGGTGGCCGTGCTTCCGACTTGTGGATTTATGATCTGGACAAAAATATATCGGAACAAATAACCGATTTCAAAGGAACCGATCAGCTGCCGACCTGGTATGGCGATAACATCTATTTTGCTTCGGACCGCGATCTGAAACTGAATATTTACCAATACAACACTCAAACCAAAGCATTAAAACAACTAACAACCCATGCTGATTTCGACTGTATGTGGCCCTCGGGCGAAAATGGACAAATGGTATATGAAAATGGCGGTTTCCTTTATAAACTGAACCTTCAGACCGGAAAGGAAGACAAAGTAAGTGTCAGTATACATTTCGATAATCCGAATATTATTCCGTACTATAAAAATGTGAGGGATTTCGTTCAGGCTTACGAAATTTCACCCACGGGAAAACGTGCGCTGATTTCAGCCCGTGGCGACATTTTCTCCATTCCGGCTGAAAATGGGCCAACTCTGAACCTAACCAATACCCAGGGAATTCGCGAAATTTATCCGCGCTGGTCGCCCGATGGAAAATACATTTCCTATTATTCGGATGCTTCGGGCGAATACGAAATTTATTTGCTCGAAAACAAGAAAGGTGCAACTCCCCGTCAGCTAACCAGTGGTTCAACAGCATGGAAATACGATGCAGAATGGTCGCCCGACAGTAAATACCTGCTTTATTTCGACCGTACCCTGCAACTGAAACTGGTTGAAGCCGAAACCGGCAAAACCACGGTGGTTTCTCATGCCGATCGCGAAGAAATTCGTTCGTATTCCTTCTCTCCTGATTCAAAATGGATCACTTTCGACAAAGAAGGAGCCAACGGGTTGGGAGCTGTATGGGTTTACAACATCGAAGCCGCAAAAGAACACCAACTCACCGACGATCGTTTCAACGATGGTTCTCCCGTGTTTTCACCTGATGGCGAATACATTTATTTTCTTTCCGATCGCGACTTCAACCTCGATTTTTCAAGCTTCGAGTTCGATTACATATATAACAAATCGACCCGCATATATGCCGTTGCCCTGAAAGCCGACCAACCCAAGTTATTCAAAGACAAAAACGATGTGGAACCGGTTAAGGAAGAAGATGAAAAACCAAATGAAGAACCGAAAAAAGATAAGAAAGGCAAGTCGGAAGAAAAACCAGTTGTTGCCGGTTCACTAGTAAAAGTTGAAATCGATTTTGAAGGAATTAATTCACGCATCACAGCTTTTCCGATGAGTTCAGGATCATACCGCAATCTGGTGGCTGTTGACGGCGGAATCCTGTATATCGGCGAAAGTTCGCTGCGCAAATTTACCATCGAAGACAAAAAAGATGAAGAAGTAATGGACAAAGTGACGCAGGCCGTGGTAAGCGCCGATGGCAAAATGATGATTTATCGCTCCGGAAGAGACTTCGGAATTGCCAAGCTTACAACCGGACAAAAATCGGGAGCAGGCAAGCTGAATCTCGACGATATGGTGATGAAAATTGATCCTAAAAAAGAATGGGCTCAGATTTACACCGATGGATGGCGCATTTTCCGCGACTTCTTCTATGTAAATAACCTGCATGGTGTCGACTGGAAAGGCATTAAAGAACGTTATACTCCGCTGGTTGAGCATGTGAGCCATCGTGCCGATCTGGACTACATTCTGTGCGAAATTGTTTCGGAAAGCAATACCGGTCATTCGTATGTTGATTGGGGTGATTTTGAACGCGTAAAACGGGTTGACACCGGTTTACTTGGCGCCGAGCTAAAAGCCGATCAGGCTGCCGGAAGATACCGGATCGCCAAAATTTACGAGGGCGAAAACTGGAACGAAGCCCGCCGTTCGCCACTGACCGAACAGGGAGTAAACGTCAAAGAAGGCGATTACCTGATAGCCATTAACGGAACCGAATTGAACCTAAACATGAATCCGTACGAATTACTTGAAAATACGGTAGGTAAAACGGTTGAAGTTACTGTGAATTCGAAACTAGAAAGCGCCGGTGCAAGAACATATACCATCAGGCCAATAGCCAGCGAGCTGGAATTGCTGAACCTGAACTGGGTAAACGAACGCCGCGCCATGGTCGACAAACTTTCCGGAGGTAAAATCGGCTACATTTATGTGCCCAACACTTCAACCGATGGGAACCGCGAACTGCATCGCGGCATGTATGCCTACAACGAAAAAGATGCGCTGATTATTGACGATCGTTATAATGGCGGCGGCTTTATTCCGGACGTAATGGCCGACCTGCTCGACCGCAAAACGCTGAGTTACTGGCAACGTAACGGTCTGAATCCGTCAAAAACTCCAGGCGTTTCGCACAACGGACCCAAAGTGATGCTGACCAATGGTTATTCATCTTCGGGCGGCGATGCTTTCCCATATTATTTCCGTAAAAAAGGCCTTGGACAACTGATCGGCACCCGCACCTGGGGAGGATTGGTTGGCATTTCGGGCAATGCCGGACTGGTTGACGGCGGATACATTTCGGTTCCACGCTTCGGCATTTTTGACGAAAACGAACAGTGGATTATTGAAGGAATGGGCGTTTCTCCAGATATTGAAGTGGTTGATCGCCCCGAACAACTGGCCAAAGGTATTGACCCGTGCATTGAAAAAGCGGTGGAAGTATTGCTGAAACAATTACAGGAAAACCCGGTTAAAAAAATAAATGCCCCTGCACCACCCGACCGTTCAAAATGGCATGAGAAAATGAAATAAAAACGACAAAACTCAGCTTTCAGTAGGCTCTCAAAGGAGGGAAAAAGCCAGGTAATGCGATGGTTACCTGGCTTTAATTTTTATTCCAAAGACTTCGATTTTTTGATTGTTTGTCATTTTAACCTGACATATTTCTCGAGAGTATAATTGCTTTTATCGATTTGCCACATATCATTAACCGGCCAGGTTTGATATAAGGTATCCTTCTTTATTTCAATCAGCATTTTAGGATGTGTTCCTACCCATTGTTTATTGGTATGGTACAATATGGTTTCAATGTATTGTGAACCTTCCAGAGTATAAGTTCCACCTCCATAATTATCAATCAATTTTGTACCAACTTTGAACCGACCAACGAAAACAAAGTGCCCCTCAGACCATACTTTAACTTGAGATCCAACGACATCTTTTCCTGTATATCTGCCTACAACCGAATCTTTTGCAATGGATTGGTAATAAGCCAAACTCCATGCACCATCAATTTTTCGATGTTGCTTTTCATTGGTAGAGCAACTAAAAATGATGATTGAAATCATCAGCCAAATCATAGTTTTTGCTTTCATAATTCAAGATTTAAGATTTAAGTGATGGACATTTTATTAATCTATTGACTTTGCTTAATGTCTTTTGCATTTATAGCTACCAGTTTGCTTTCTTAACTGGTTATTATCTAACAAAATAATTCAATAAAACAGTAAAACTAATTTTAGAATCTGTGCAGATTTCAGTTCAGTTTTTATATCTCAAGAAGACAGAATGAATGTAAAAATTCTCTTTATACGAAAAATAATTCAGGAAAGAGTTAAAGAGTTTTTTCAGCATAATTTTCCTATTGGAAATTTTCAAATAACTTTTGAAAGAAGGTTCAAGATAATTGAACTCGCTACTATTAAAGTTACAAAATTAAATGAGTATGTTTGTTATTATTCATCATATATTTTGAGAACCCTTCTACAAAAGGATTAAAATTACCTCAAAAAAAACAAAAAGATTTTGGCTATTCGGATATTCACGAAAGGTATTTTATCTGCTGCTGTCCCATCTTATTTCAAAAAAAATTCACTTCATTTAAAATATTATTCCGACTCATTCGTCAACCTCAATATAAGCTGCACAATTGAATTTGAATGAAAAAACAGGTCGGTATACAGTCCTGAAAATTCCGGAAAATTCTGTTGTGGTTCATTCAAAAACAACATGGTCAAAATTGAGGTTTTTACTCCGGTGGAAGACGAATTGTCGGTTCAGTGGACAGAAACAAGTGTGAAAGGAAAACTAAACATAGCCGAAGTCATCAAAAACTATGGTAGCCGTTTGCAGGGGTTTATCCGCAAACGTGTGCGCTCCATTGAAGATGCCGATGATATTTTACAGGAAGTCTATTATCAGCTGGCAGACGCTGACCGGCTGATGAAACCTATCGATCAGATTTCGGCATGGTTGTTTACCGTTGCCCGCAACCGGATTACCGATCTCTACCGCAAGAAGAAAACAGAGAAGATGCCGGAGTCATTCGACGAAGATGAGTATGAAAACGTGATTAAGGAATGGCAAGAGTTGATTTTTGACGATGGAAGCACGCCCGAAACCGATTACCTGCGTTCACTGGTGTGGATTGAACTCGAAAAAGCGCTCAACGAACTTCCGGAAGAGCAACGACTGGTATTTGAGTTGACCGAAATGAAGGGACTTTCTTATAAAGAAATTGCTGAACAAACCGGTGAACCGGTAAATACACTCATTTCAAGAAAACGGTACGCTGTTTTGTATTTGCGTGAACAATTGCTGCTTATTTATAACGAATTAATAAACTTTAAATAAAAAAACATGAAAACAGTTTTTAGAAAAAGATGGTATTTGTTTATACCTCTTATATTGATTGCTTTGGTTGGGTTTGGGTTCATCACGATGTGGTTGTGGAACTCGCTGATGCCCGTGTTGTTTCATCTGCCTGAAATTACATTTTGGCAAACGGTAGGATTGCTGATCCTTTCCCGCATTCTGTTAGGAAGTTTTGGCGGACACCCTGGAGGCCATCGCCATCATCATTGCAGGAAGAATATGCATGAAAAATGGGAAAACATGACACCGGAAGAACGTGAACAGTTCCGCGAACACATTCATTTGCACCGTCCGCCATGGGCCCATCGATATCCGGAAGAGAAAACAGAAAATTAGCGATTATTGAAGAAAGAGGCTGCTTCAAAAGTCATTCAAAGAGTTATCCTGAAACAAGTTCTGGATGACGTGGGTCTTGAATGATTTGATTTTTGAAACAGCCTCTTTTACAATAACTATTCCCTCCGGATTGCCGTAAGTAATAGAATTATTTTTTGACGATCAGCGCAGACAATAACTCTCTATTTGGGAAAATGAAAAAAATATTTTTCCTAGTTTTTCTGATAACCCTTGCCCATACAACTATACAGGCTCAGTCGCACTGGACTTTTGAATTGCATGGCGGAGAAGTTTACAATGTACCCATGCCATTAACAATTAAACAGCATGGCTATCCGGATATAAAACTCACAGCCCGGTACTTTACAGAACCCCTGACTCTTCCGGTATATTGGGACGTACGTTTTAGTCGCTGGCAAAATAACAAGTCATGGGAATTTGAGGCAATTCATCACAAGCTGTATTTAGATAATACGACGCCGGAAGTCCAGAAATTCAATATTTCTCACGGATTCAATATGGTCATGCTGAACCGTGGATTCGCTAAAAAAACATTTCGATACCGTGCCGGAGCAGGAATTGTTTTAACTCATCCCGAATCAAAAATCAGAGGAAAAGAATTTGGCAATACTGGCGATGATTGGGATATGGGTTATTACCTGTCGGGGCCGGTTCTGAATCTTTCCATCAGCAGGCCAATTCGTTTGAGCGGTCGCTTTTTTCTCAATGCCGAAGCCAAAACCACTTTTGCCTACGCCCACATCAAAATTACGGAAGGCCATGCCGATGTTTACAATCTGGCGCTTCACCTCATTCTGGGAATTGGAGTAGATCTGACAAAGCCGAAATAATGAATAAAAAAAGACCTTCAAAGTTTTAAAAAACCTGAAGGTCTGAGATTTTTATCAGTAAAAAACTATCCTTTCAATAAGTGGGGTCGTTCGTGATACACTTTCAGAATCATTTCTCCAAACAGCGTATTGGCCCAGGCGAACCATTTGCGCGAAAATTTCCGGGCATCATCCTTATGGAATGACTCGTGGATAAAGCCAGTATCAGCATGGGTTTTAAGCAACATGTCGATACAGTGTTTAATTTCATTATCGTCGATGCTGGTAATGGCTCTCAAAATAATGCTCATCGGCCAGATCGTATCAGTTCCGGTATGCGGACCGCCAATCCCCTCGCCTGCCTTTCCTTTGTAGAAGAACGGATTATTTTCAGAGAGTACCACTTTTCTGGTATTCAAATACAGCGGACTATCCGGAGCTATAGCTCCCAAATAAGGCAATGACAACAGCGATGGCACGTTGGCATCGTCCATGAAGTGAAAACTTCCAAAACCATTCACTTCAAACGCAATAATTTCGCCAAACTTCGGATGAACAATGATTCCATTTTCTTTCAGACCTTGTTTTACCTGTTGCTGTATTTCTTTGGCTTTGGCAACCACGGCATCGTCTTTCAATTCAGGAGTAGAGAACATTTCGACCAGATAGCCGAGCACCTCAATGGCAAACATGTTGCTTGGAATCAGATACGGGAACAAGGTACAGTCATCGCTTGGGCGGAAAGCAGATACAATCAGTCCACAAGGTTTAACCGGATAGCCATAACCGTTCAACGGAACGCCGTCGGTTGCCCAGGCTGTTTTGCGCTGAAAACTGTACGGTCCTTTATCGTGAAAGCGCTGCTGTTCGCGGAAAGTTTGTAACACCAGTTGCATGGCTTCTTTCCATTTACTGTCGAACATGCTGGTATCGCCGGTCAGTTTCCAGTAGCCGTGCGCCAGGCGGATTGGGTAACACAAACTGTCGATCTCCCATTTTCGTTCATGGATGCCGGGTTTCATTTTAGTAACATCATTCTTCCACTCGCTTTCCTTGGCAAAATCTTTATAAAAAGCATTGGCATACGGATCGAGCAAAATACATTTGGTCTGGCGGTTAATTACGCCTTTTACCAGTTCTTTCAACTTTGCATCTTCCTTGACCAAGGGCAGGTATGGCCAAATCTGTGCAGTACTGTCGCGCAACCACATGGCATCAATATCTCCGGTAATCACATAAGTATCGGGTTTCCCGTCAATAATTTCAAAATCGACAGTAGTATCCAAGGTATTCGGGAAACAATTTTCGAACAACCATCCCAACTCCGGATTCGTAATCGATGCTTTTACTTTGGCAATGGTTTTATCAACACCTTCACTCACAAAATTTCGCTTAGCCACCGGAGGTCTTTTGCTCTCATAAACAGGAAGCAGTTGGCTGGCAATAACAGTTGTTTTTCCGGCAACCAGAACTCCTGTTCCGGCTAAAGCACTGGTTTTAATAAACATTCGACGATTGGTCATGGTTCTGATTTTAATTTATCGGGTTATCTTTACACCTGAAGGGCTTTTCAGCGCAGGTTTATGTGGCAAAAATATCCAAAAAAGGTCCCGAAAAGAAAAAAATTGAAAAAAGAATGCCGCATTGCAACCCTGAAGAAAAACCATTGTCACTATAGTCGTAATTAAAATCATTTGGGTCAGACTGCATTTATACATCAGGATTTGATAGCCGAAAGCCTTCGAGGCAGCAACAAAGCCCGCTATCAGCTTTACCAGTTGTATTCCAAGGCCATGTTCAACGTATGTTTCCGCATGATGAACAACCGCGAGGACGCCGAGGATATGCTTCAGGAAGCATTTATTCAGGCTTTTCAGAAACTCGACACTTTCCGGAACGAATCAAGTTTTGGAACCTGGCTGAAGACTATCACCATCCACACCTGCATAAATGCGATGAACAAACGGAAAGTTGATTTGCGATACATGGACGACTTACATCGCTTCGAAACTGCCGAAGAAGAGCCGGAAGAAGCGCTGTACACCACCGAAAACATTATGGAGGCCGTGAATCAGCTTCCGGAGGGAGGACGGATCGTTTTCTCACTATACCTGCTCGAAGGCTACGATCACGGTGAAATTGCACAAATTCTAAGTATCACCGAATCGACATCAAAAACGCAGTATATGCGCGCCAAACGAAGAGTTTATGAATTAATGAAACAAACAAAAACAAGAACGATATGAAATCCGATCGATTGGAACAGTTTGTAAAGGAAAACAGGCAGGAATTTGATCTGATGGAACCTTCAGCTCAAAGCTGGGAGTCTATCAGCCAACGCCTGAATGAAAAACCGGAAAGTAAAACCAGAAAACTGGGCTGGATGAAAGTTGCAGCTGCAATGGTTTTACTGGCTCTGTTGCCTGCTGTTGTTTACCAGATCAGGCTTTCGAACCAAAAACAAATGGCTCGTGCTATTCAGGTCGATCCCGAAGTACAGGAACTGATGGAAGCTGAGGCATTTTATGCCCATGAAGTTTCGGGCAAGCTGGCCGAAATACAGAAATGCTACAAAGTTTATCCAGAACTGAAATCAGAGATTGAAGGCGATCTGAACGAACTGGAAACCATGTACTTGTCGTTAAAAAATGACCTGCGAGAAAATATCTCGAACAAAGAAGTAATTGAAGCCATGATTGAGAACAACCGAAACCGGGTGAAACTGGTTGATGAAGTTCTGGAACAAATAAACTGTTAACGCCCGGATTATGAACAGACAAATACTTATCACCGGAAAATCAATCCTGTCGGGACTTTTGATGTTGCTTTGCCTGACCGCTCAGTCTCAGTTCACCGAAAGCCGTGAGTTTGTCCGAAGGTTCCGTATTCAGCCCGAAACCCGCATCGACATCACCAATAAATACGGCCGCATTGAACTGAATACATGGGAAAAAGATTCCGTCGTTATTCAGTTCAAGATGGAAATCAGCGCTAAAAAACCAGACAAACTGGGCAAAATGCTTCAGAATCTTGATTTTGATGTCAGCAACAGCCAGCATTACCTGATAGTAAAAACGCAGATCGACCAGAACCGCAGTTCGCTTGAAAGCGAATTGCTAAAGTTTAAGGAAACCATTTTACAGACCAACGGTAGTATCCGCATTGATTTGATGGTTTGGCTGCCCGATAACCACGAACTTCGGCTGGAAAATAAATTTGGCGACATTGTGATGGGCGACTACCAGGGCGAAACGCAAATCGTACTGAGCAACGGAAAACTCAAAGCCGGGAACCTTCCCAAGCGGACCAGTCTGAACCTGAGTTTTGCCGATGCCAACCTTGCAAATCTGCCCAATGCAAGGATTGTAAGCAATTACAGCGATATCATCCTGAAAAATTCGGAGAGCCTCCGGATGGAAACCAAATCATCAACTATCGAAATACAAAATACCATTAATCTGAGCATCGATTCACGCCGCGACAAATACCGTATCCGGCAGGCCGAAAAAATAGATGCATCCGGAAATTTCAGCCATTTCATGGTCTCCGAGCTCAAGAACAAGGCCAACATGCGTCTGAGTTTTGGCAGCCTCGACATGGAAAAGATTCAGACCAATTTCAGCAACCTGTATATTGAAGCACGGTCGGCCGATATCAACCTGTACTTTAATCCGGAAGCCAAATTTAATTTTGAGATTACCGAAACCAAAACCGACCTGAGCCTGGGGCATGAGCTGAAAGTAGAAGACAAAGAAGTGCTTGACCCCAAAGAAAATAAAATCAGACATACCGGATACTTCGGTAAAAAAATGAAAGAAGACCAGCTAATCATCAATGCAGTAGGCGGCGAAACGAATATAACGGCGTATTGATTGAAGAATTGAATTACTGAAGAATTGAGGATGACTTCCCGACATTAGAGTCTTCACACCACACTGGAAAAAATTCAACTTTTTTCTCAGGAATTGCAACCACATAAACAAAAACCTGTCTATAAACAACAGAAAACAAAAACAGACCGTTCAGAAACAAAACAATTAACAGAAACACACAAATCTCAAAGCCATGAAATCATTCAAAACAACTAAAATTACCGGCTTATTTGCATTGCTTGCATTGCTTTTTGCCACCAGTTCGTGTATCGACGATATTTTTCTGGAAGGCAACGGAATTACCCAATCCGAATTCCGGATGGCCACCGGCTTTAATCAGATCACTTCGAGCGGCGATTTCGACGTAATTGTTGAACCAGGCAACAGCTATTCCATAGAAGTCACTGCTGAGTCGAACCTGTTATCGTATATTGAAACAGATGTGGTTGGCAATACGCTTAAAATCCGGACCCGCGGCCTGTATTCTCTGCGACACAATGAGCCAATTGAAATCCGCATCACTACACCTGTGCTAAAAGGAGTGACGTTAAGCGGCTCGGGTTACATTCAGACCGGCAGCCTTACGAGTGACGATTTCCGCATTGTTCTTTCCGGATCAGGCGATATCAATACTCAGGTCAGCGCCGACCAGGTAAAAGCTAATATTTCAGGTTCAGGCACTATTTTTCTGGAAGGTGATGTTTTTGAAACTGAGTTTGTTATCAGCGGCTCCGGAAAAATCAAATCATACAATTTAGAACAGGAATATTGTCAGGCTGCGATCTCAGGTTCTGGCGATATGTATGTTAACGTTAGCCGGGCGATTGATGCCAGCATTTCGGGTAGCGGAAGAGTCTACTATGTGAATTATCCGGCCATCCATACCAGCGTATCGGGTTCAGGCGGAGTAGTTGACCGAAACTGAACCATCAGCGGACTTCTGGTATTCACCAGGCCATTTGGCCCATCGGTTAATAATCATTTACAAAAATCACATTGAAATTTAAAATTTGCACCAAACAAATTCACACATGAAACAGATTTATTGTCTTAGTATCCTTTTAGTATTGACCCTATCCATTTTTGCGCAAGGTCCGGAAAAAGCAATTGGTATTCGCGGCGGACTTTCTTCCGGTTTTGAATATCGTGTTTTCTCGGGCGATCTGAATTCATACAAAGTACTGCTCTCAGCGCGCAAACAAGGATTGCAACTCACCGGATTGAAAGAATTTCATTTGCCCGATGCCTTCGACATTGGCGAAGAAGAAATATCATTTGTTTATGGCTTTGGCGCGCATGTCGGGTTCGAATCATGGTACACTTATCGTTACTACGACGAATATACAGGCAATCGTTACCGCGACCGCCGCACAGGACCGATCGCCGGACTCGACGGGTTGGCTGCTGTTGAATACACCATTCCTCAAATTCCGCTGGTGGCCGGAATTGAAGTAAAACCCTATTTCAATCTTTTCGGAAAGAACTTCTTCCAGCTTCAGCCTTTCGATTTTGCTTTCACCTTGAAATATACATTCTAAACAGAGAAATATATTGACTGGTGAAGTCAGGATTTTGCCAATGGTGAAGCCCTGATTTTTTAATTTGATTTTTGGAAGAAGGTATAGTAAAACCGGAAGGAAGACATCAACAAAGGAATGCCCATGGTAATATAAACAAGCGACAGGTGTTCCGGAGAAACCAGACCTGTTTTCCGGAGTGTGATTCCCAAGGTAATCATCGAAAACATCATCAGATAACTTCTCAGGTTAAAAAATGCGAAAACAGTCGGTTTTTCTTTTTCCATCGTTTGAATGCGAAGAACGTGTTTTTTTGAGATTCGCGTAAACAGAAACGCGTAAAACAACAAGCCGGAGACGGCGCTAATCCCCAGTTTAATCAACCAGTAAACAGGCTGAACCTCGTTCAGCGCAAAGCCTCTGAAAAGCAACATCGCTCCTGCAAAAGTCCAAACCAGGGCTGCTACCAGCAGTAGAAACGGTCGTTGAACCCGCGGAATAAAAATATTTATACCCATTTTCCTGAAAATTGAATGGCAAAGAAAACAAAATTTGGAATACAAAAAACGGCTGCCCCTTGAGGAACAGCCGTTTGGTATTTTAGAATTTATCCATCATTTATTTGTAATTGTTCGGATTTTCATCCTGCCACTCGTTAACACCGTCGCGAAGACGATTGCGGAATGTAAGCGTATCAGTAGCATGATAGGTATACCCATTGACACTATTTACATACTTGTACTTCAGAAAAATCTTTCGGTTTTGAAGTAATTTAGCCCTGTTAAACGTACATTCTCCATCCTGAAGAACAGTAAAAGTCGATCCGGTAGCCGTGCTGATAGAAATTTTGGTTCCATCCAAAATAAGAATCATTTCATCTTTGGTTGAAGTCTGATCTAAATATCCGTTTGCTGCCAAAACAGCTGGACCTTTGGTCGTCAACTTCCAAATTTTATTCTCCGACGTGGGAATTGAAGTTCTATAAATGATCGTAGTATCTGGTTTTCCCGGACGATTAAGCAACGCTGCTCCACCGTGCCAGTAATTACCAAACAACATATTTTCATATTTCAGTCCAATAACGGCTGAACGTTTGTCAGGTAAAATAGAATCAGCATCGGCATCAGTAATGTAAAACGGAATTGCATAATTAGCAAAAAGGGTCTTCGAATCAGCCAGGAAAGCAGCTGAATCAACTTTCAACACCACAGAGCCCATGTGCTGTCCGGCTTTAATAACCATTTTGCTGTTGTCGCTCAAGGTATAATAATTGGTTGGAATCGGAGACAAGGTTGTTACCGGAGCAACGGCATCTTTAATATAGGTGGCTCCTACCTTCATTAGAGTCAGGATTGACGGAGTAACCAAACTGTTGTCAATAGCAAAAGTAACAATCCGGTCTTTGGTATTTTCTCTGACACCGCCCAAGGCTACCCCAACTTCTATCTTCATTCCTTCACCAACAACAAATGTACGAACATCGGTCTGGTAAGGGAAAGAAACACTGTTGAAGTCATAGTCTTTTATATAATCCTCGTAGCATGAAACCATGGCTACTGAAAGAATTAAAACAATAAGTAATTTTTTCATA
Source organism: Prolixibacteraceae bacterium (assembly GCA_963676535.2). GTDB lineage: Bacteria > Bacteroidota > Bacteroidia > Bacteroidales > Prolixibacteraceae > Aquipluma. The sequence continues at coordinate 174,437 of CAXXKQ010000040.1, forward strand.
TCTTTTTGTTTTTATTTTTTATTTCCAGGAATCCCAACCCTCGTTTTGAACCAGATTACTCATCCTTAACATTTCATCATAAGGTATCGGTAAATAGGCCGAATTGTAAACACGGTTTTCAACTACCTTATTCAAATCATAAGTGAACGAACCATCTTCATTTTTAACAACGCCAACTCCATGTACCGGTTTATTCAGCTCGTCCAGTGTGGTTGTCCAACGTCGCATATCATAAAAGCGCTGACCTTCAAAACAGGTGGTAATCCGCCGTTCGTTTTTAAGGAAGTTATCAAAGCTTGTAGAGTTAGCTGCTACTTCGTCCAGGTAAGGATCAGTAGTTGTAAAACCAGCCAAACCATCGGTAGTCTTCCTGGTGCGCAAATATTGGATGGCAGCTTTTGCTGAAATGCCATATTTTGTAGCATTGGTCGGTCCAACAACATGATTGGCAGCTTCGGCAAATGCCAGACATACATGACTCCATTCAAAAATGTATTTGGCGTGTCTTTGAACGTCTTTGGTATTGGCATTAAAATCTAGCCCCATGTAAACAAACTTCTTGATATGATAGTTGGTCTTACTATTGGTTGGAATTATGTTAGCAGCATCCTTACCGCCATTTTCCCAGTTTTCGAAAGTGTACATAACACGTCCGGTAGTAGTCCCAAAGTTGGCAGTCGAGCTATTATAAAAGATGGTGCTGTAAAAACGTGGATCACGGTCCTTGTAAGGATTGGCAGGATTGTAAAGGCTGCGTTGGTCGGTAATCGGGTATCCGTTTTTCATCGGGAATGCATCAACCAATTCCTGAGTTGCACCCATGGTTCCATTAGCCTGGAACCCGCCGGGATAGAACATCTTTTCCATGGCATCGTTTGATCCATATTGTGTTATCCAAATACCGCCCGAGAATTGTGGATTAACCCAGTTAATCTGTGCAGTCGGTGTAAATGCAGCTGATTTCTGAGGATTTGACGTGTTGCCGGTACCATCCACGGTTAATTTAAAATCCATCACTTTTTTGGCATACACCGCAGCCGAATCCCAGCGCGACACATCGTTTGACGGATTGAAACGCGGACTTGCCCAAGTCAAATAAACAACAGCTTTGATTGCCCTGGTCGTGTTGCCATCAATACGCGCCCAATATTTCGAACCTGCAGCAGCAGCATCACTTGATGGATTTTCCATCAAATAGTCGCGGTAGGCGACCGGTAAATACTTAAAGGCCGAATCACAATCTGCCAGAATTTGCTTGACACACTCATCGTAAGTATTCCTGGCAAGATTCACATTCGTGCTGATATCAAGAGGCTCAGTTACTATTGGAACACCCAACAACTGTCCGTTCATCCCTTTTCCTCCGAACTTTTGGAGCAAATCCCATTCAAACCATGCCCGTAAAGCAAAAGCTTCTCCCTGCAACCTACAACGAACGAGGCTGTCAAGATGAGGATAGATCAGGAAACGTGTTTTAAACCCTCTCCGGTCTTTCAAAAAGGTATTGGCCAGTCTGATCATTTTGTAATCGCGGTCCCAATAAGTTTTGAAAGGGTCCTGTGACGTTGGAACAAGGTTCTGGGCAAATTTGGCCATATCTCTGGTTGTACTTGTAGAAACTGCATTATCAGTTGTACAATCAAAATAAGCGCCTTCGTTGTTATCATAATTTCTGGGTACGCCGCTGTACATCTGGCCGATTAAACCCTGAACCATTTCCGGATATTTCCAGAGATCCTCCTCTGAACGGGCGCCATTTGGATAAGGATCCAAATAATTGACACATGAACTAAGGATAATAACTAGAAATCCAATCAGAATCAATATTTTCTTTGTATTCATAATGATCAAAATTTAAAAGGTTAATTTAACTCCGGCAGTGACAGTCTTAAATAACGGATAAGAATCGATACCTGAACTAAGCGATTCGGGGTCTACATCTTTAAGTTTTGATACCGTTAACAAATTTGCACCGCGTACAAAGAAACGAACACCTCTGGCGGATAACGAATAGGCTGCTTTTTGAGACAATGTATAGGCCAATTCCACATTCTGGATTTTGAAGAATCCAGCTTTGGTTAACCAAAAATTTGAACCTTTGAAGTTGTTTTCCACCTTGTTGTAAGTCAGCCTTGGATAAGCTCCGCCAATGTTGTCTTTGACAAAATTGGAATAGTTATTATCACCCCAGCCATTCCAGAAATATTTATTTGTTAATGCAACATCGTAAAAAGCACGACCGGCGCCAATTACGGTCAGGTCAAATCCTTTATAGCTAACCTTGGCATTAACCGAATAATATAAACGAGGACTGGTATGGCCAATGTTACTGATGTCGTTGTCATCAACAAAACCATCACCATTCATGTCTTTATATTTCAAGTCACCGGCTTGAAGTACCGCATCGTATAATTGCGGAACGACCTGTGTTTCCTCATCTGACTCAAATTTTCCGAGATAAGTGAGTCCGTAATAGGCATCGGCTGGTTGTCCAACCTTGCTCTGGTAAGCAAAGCGATAGTTAGGCTCATCAATTTTTACAATTTCCGAATTCTGAATGGTGGCATTACCTCCCAAAGAATAGGTTAATTCACCAACCTTATCGGTGAACTGGATGGCACTTTCCATACCAAAATATCTGGTTTTGTTATAATTGAAGTAAGGTTTTGCCCCCGAAACCCCGGCAATATAAGGAATCACGTTAGAAAGCTGAGTGATTTGGCCGTCGCGTAAATTATTATAGTAATTAACTTCTAACGACAACTTCTGTTTGAAGAACAATGCATCAAGCCCTACACTAACTTCTTTACGTGTTTCCCAGGTAATATTCGGATTTCCTGTTCGGCTCGGATAGGTCTGGTATTGTGTTTTGTCTTCGGCGCTGCCAAACCAATATCCTGTTGGTGCGGGCCCAAATTTTGTTCCGCTGGTATTATAGGTAATCACACTGTTATAATAATACGGAGAAGTATATCCTTCGTAACCAAGTTGACCAGCCTGTGCGCGCAATTTTAAGAAATCAATACATTTCACTCCTGACATAAATTTCTCATCCGAAATTACCCAGCTTACACCAACTGCAGGAAACATGGCATATCTCTTTCCTTTATCAAAACTGTATGTACCTGCATAATTGACAACAGCCTGAATACTATACTTGTCGTTATATGTATATACACCATTCAGAACTGCGTTTTGCTGACGTCGTGGTTCTTCAATTCCATTCAATGCTGCCTTGGCAATGTAATAAGTCAGGGTTGATTGAATGTCATGTTTTCCAAAAGTCCGGTCATAACTGAACGATTGGTAAACTCCAAAACGCTGATAATAATAATCGTGTAATTTTGCCTGGCCCGGCATATCGACACCATCGTGCGACTTGGTCAGCAAAATGGTATCGGCTCCGGCTGCAGTAAGTGAAGGAGTAACGTTGTAAGCAATATAGTCTTCAGCTTTTCCGATACGAAGAAGGTTAAAAGCCTGAAAATCAAGGAATGTTTTCGATTTCAGTCCTTTTGTCAGATTCTTCATGTCGTAGTTGAAAGTCAGTGAAGTATTTCCTGAACGACCAGATTCTGAATAATAACCATTATTAACCAGGCGGCCAATCGGGTTATTAGAGAAGGTTGGCTTTTTAACCCCGTACCATGGTTTTTTTAACGAGGGATCGTTATTGGCATATACCGGAAATGCGATTGGTGAAATTGAAGTAATATCATCCAATACCCTGTCCAGTTCATATACATCGAGTGTTCCATCATCGCTGTCATCTTCTCCGTAATTTGAGTCATAACCATAATTTGCAGATCTGCGAATGGTTAAACCTCCGTAAAAATCGAATTGTACTTTGATGAGATCATTGATCCTGACATCAAGGTTAGCTCGTGTGCTAATCCGGTTAAAATCGGAAGTTGGTCCGATCTTATAAATATCGCCGTCACCATCATAAGCCAGATTGGCAAAATATTGTACGGCATCGTTACCTCCTTGTGAGGAAACATTGGCCCTTGTAAACGATTTGGTGTCTTTCAACATCATGTCCCGGTAATTGGTACTGGGGAAATACATGTCGTAAGGATTATTCAGCGCATATTTTCCAATAGCGTCATCAGAAAAATTTGGAGTTAATCCGCTGTTTGTCTTGGCCAGATTATTTAATGTGGCATAATCAGCGCCCGACACAAATCCGGGAAACCGGTCTATCTGGCTAACGCCATATTCGGCATTTACATTTAAGATACGTTCATTCTTCTTTCCACGTTTTGTTTTAATAAAAATAACTCCATCAGCAGCTTGTGGCCCAAACATTGTTTTAGCCACGATGTCTTTCATGATAGTAGCTGATTCTATTTCCTGTGGATCGAGTTGCATTTCTGTAATATCAGTCGGCACATCGTCAATGATGAAGATTGGGCTCCGGCCTCTGGTATAGAGACTTACTTTTTCAAGAACGCCAAAGTTGCCAAGATCTTCTTCAGGGTTCATACCTGTGGTACCAAATTTTTCAACAACTTCCATTCCGGGGACCAAACCAGTAAACGCATTACGAAGATCGGTTGACGGATATTTATCTAACCTGCTTCCGGATATCACCGTTCCACTACCAGTGAGATTGCGTTTTTTTAGCGTCATAAAAGGTAGCGGAACATCATCAGCAGCAGTCTTTAAAAGTTTTGATTTGACAAGCGTTACAGATTTATCAGCCAGAATCTGCTGAACCAAAAGCACAACTTTTTCATAGCCTGACAAAGAAATCGTGACAAAATCAGTTGCAAAAGCCGTGAATGTAAGCATCCCGTTTGCATCAGTTTCTGCATGAATCACGCCTTCACCGACAACTACCTGCGCCTTGGATATTGGGTCAGCACTTTCGTCAACCACGCGAAGACTAACGCTAATTGCTTTAGCTTTAGCTCTCCTGGTGGTTTTGTCCTGCGCGTAAACTGTTCCTAAAAATGGCAGGCATAGTAAAAGTATGCCGATAAACCTGAATTTTTGAAATAATATATGATGAAATCTCATAATCTTCATTTTTATAGGTTTTATGTTACCAAACTATGTTTGGAACGAAATTTTTCATCTTGTAATTATCTGAAGTATTGAACGGGAAGTAATACATCGCGTCTTTCCAGCGTGTCTGACGTTCGGCAAGAAGCGGCATACGCGTGTATTTATAACCTTTGGGATAGGTAGTACTGGTTGTTACTTTTTCAACATCCATCGCCATTAACGGACCTGCCATAACGGTAGGAGCATCTTTCCAACGACGGATATCAAAATAGTAATGTCCTTCAAAACATAGCTCAATGGTTCTTTCGTTTTTTATGCGAGGCCTGAATACGTCAGTAGATGTGGTGTATTCTGATTTTACATTTGGCATGGCAACCCTGGTCCTAATCTTGTTAATTGCGTCGATTGCCGTCATGTTAGCGCCGGGTGCCGCCTTATTGGGACCATAAGCCTCATTGGCAGCTTCAGCGTAATTCAGATAGAGTTCACCCAAACGGATAACAGGATCGGTAATAAGAGGTTGTACTTTATTTTTTACACTCTGATCGCCCCAAAGTTTACGTTGATAGTATCCGGTTTTGGTGATACCCAGATAAGTCTGATCAAGCAGTTCTGAATAAGTTGTTACTCCATTTTTAATTTCATAATAAATTTTTGCAGTGGTGTAACCGGGAATGGGCGCTTCATTGTAAATGATATCAATATAGAACCGTGGGTCCCTGTTTGCATAAGGATCCTGGTCTTTGTAATGTCCGGCAGCAATGGCAGCTTGCCGGTCAGCTTCAGTATTCAACGGTTCTCCCCATTTGGTTTCGAACTTATCAACCGTATTTTGGGTTGGGCATTCACCCGAATTACTGGATTTACTTGAAGCGAAAATACCATTGGAAAGAGCGGCAAGACTTCCTGAATTGTATGCCTGATTACTGGCCGACCAGCCCCAGATTTCTTCATCGGAGTAACGGGTGCCCACATAATTCAATTTATAATCGGTTGCGCTCAACAGAATGTACCCCCACTGTTCGGCAGCCTGAATGGCTTCCCAACTTGCGACAGCTGCATTTTCCCAGTCTTTGGCGCCCAATTCATTGTTAAGCGGACTGGCTGCGTACAATAAAACACGGCTTTTAAGGGCAAGTGCAGCACATCCATTTGGTTTAAACAAATCAGGATGGTTAAGGTGACCAGCGCCACCCAGAACCGGATTATCCCTGCGCATCTTTTCAGCCTTTTTATAATAGATAATTGCAGTGTCCAAATCGGCAGCAATTTTCGTCAGGGTTTCGTGATTCGACAAACGTGGAACATCCCACTGGTCATCGGGTCCCAAAACTTTAGTAAGGTAAGGCATTCTTCCCCATATTTTGAAAAGGGTAAAATGAGCAAATGCCCTTACAAAGTGTGCCTGAGCGGTATAATCATCAATATCAACCTGCTGGGCATCTTGCAACATAGACATTTTCTGTAACGACATGTTACATGTTCTAATAACCAAGAACATTGATTCGAGAATAGGACGCCGGTCACCATCATAAGTAAATTTGTTAACAATCGAGGAGATTTGTCCGCCCTTAACGGTTTGTCCTTCCATCAAACGTCCCCCATCGCTCATATCAGTCAAGCCATCCCAGGTATATTTCTGGTCCCAAAAGCTAAAATACAGCGAAAACCCGGTCTTGATATTATAATCCCGATCGTTACTGCCATATCTTTTCTTCCCTTCATATACTCCCTCAAAATATTTTTTGAAGTTTCTCGTATTTGCTGAAAACATCCTGTTCGGTCAACCCTGATTCGGGCGCTTTGTCAAGATAGCTATCCAGACAGGATGGGAGGAAAATCGCAAACATCCCGCTGCATAAGATCAAAATGATATATTTTTTCATTGTTCTGTTTTTGAGGTTAGAAATCAAACTTACAACCAAAATTGAAGCCAGTCATTTGAGGATAGAATCCCTGCTGGAAATCTTTCCGTTCAGGATCGCCTTCGATTAACGGAGTTATCGTAAATACATTCGTAGCTGTCGCATAAACAACGATGTTCCCAATACCTGCCAAACGTTTAAAAAGTGGTGAGGTGAACGTATAGCCGGCATAAATTTCTTTCAGTCGGACATAGTTCGCATTTCTCCAGTAACGGTTTTCAACCATAATGTCATACCCTTTATCTGCTTCACCACCACCCCAATACAGAATATCAACACTGCCTCCACCGTTGTAGTGTAGCGTTGAATGGTTTGCTCCCTGGTTATCGGGAGTCCAGTAATCCAATTGTGAGGAGTGGACGCGATAATCGCCTTTTACAAATTCGGCTTCATAAGTCTGATTGTAGACTACAAACTTTCCATAGTTACCTTGGAACATGAAATTAAAATCAAATCCCTTATAACTAAATCCCGACGAAAGTGAATAGGTAATCGGTGGATAATTTGAACCCTTAATCGGGTATTTATCGACACTCGAAATTGTTCCGTCTGCAGTAAAGTCAAGGAATTTATAGTCGCCTACATTCAGTTTTTCCAATGCAATCGGGGATGGATTGTTATGGATATCGTTAACTGATGTATAATAACCGGTACCTGTCAGCAATACACCACTTAACTGGGCGTCGACTGGTTTCCCTGCATTTTTGGTATAATCGGGTGCATAAATAAGGTCATCTTTAAAAATAACCCGGTTTTCATTGAACCCAAAAATACCTTTCACATAATAGTTAAGCTGGGCGCTTGTTGTTTTATTGAATTCAAGTTCAACTTCGAAACCATGTTTTTTCATGCTCCCATGTTCAAATCCTTGAAAGAGTTTCCGACCAGCATGGTTACGCTTCGGGAGACAACAACATTTTATCACGGAGTTCATCAAAGAAATCGGACATTGAAAGTAAGCAGATTTTTGAACAGGCCAACTTCAATACCCAAATCCCTTTTTCGGGCTTCTTCCCATTGTGCATTCACATTTGCCCCTTTATCTTCACGGATATAACTGCCGATAGTATAATAGTCGCTGATATAAAGCCAGCGGCTTGATGCATAATCACTACAACCAACCCATCTGAATAACGGAATTTGAGTTTGCTCATCCAGGGGACTGCGCTTTCAAAGAATGGTTCTTCAGATATCACCCAGCCAAGCGCACCCGATGGAAAATCCAAATCTGTTTTCAGGTGAAAAACGCTCAGAACCGGTATAACCTAAGTTTACTTCCAATAAATATTTATGAGAATAATCGTAAGTCGCACGGCCAACAAGCGCTTCATTATAATATGGAAAATCTGTTCCATCATTCTGTTGCTGACGGTTTAACAGCGCCATCCGGTAACGGAGTGCTTTCCAAACGTATTAGCGTAATTAAAGCCTAACTCATAATAAAGATCGCGTAATAACCGCCTCCAAACCACCAACGTTAATATCCAGAGGCGCCTGATTATAAACCTCATTACCTTGACCGTTCCGGCTCCAGGGATTAACAGGTTTACCTGTAACGGGATCAACTGCGCCAATCTTTGAGTAATCGAGCAGATATTGCGGAAAACTGTACGTTGTATATAATGAGCGATTTTTATAATAAGTACTTAATGATACCTTGGCATTAAATGATAGTCCTTTGGTAATAAAATTAAGTTTTTGATCGACAGCAAGGTCAGTAAACAGTTTTGAATCGAGATATTGGTCGAACGACCCGCTATTCATCGTATTGTATGGATTTCCGGTGTACTCGCCGAAAGAAGCTGCCTGCCGTAATCCCGTGGCATTGGGATAGTCAAGATCTGGCACTTGTTCAATAACCCATGCAGGAAAATAAGCAGGGAACCGGGCCGGAGATGTTGAATACAAGTTTCTCCAGGGCGAATCGTGTTGTTGGTTCTTGATTCCAACCTCACCACCAACTTTCAGTGATAATTGGGTTGTTTTGGTCAGGGTAAAATCAAGGTTGGCCCGGTAATTAAACCGATTATACCGGTAACGCGTATCGTCATAACCCTTATGATAGGAGTTAAAAAAGTCACCCTGGTTATACCAACCCAGCGAACAGAAATACTTAACAAAATCGGTTCCTCCACGCACATTAAAATTCGCATTGGCAGTAGGAGCAAATTTTCGGGTAAGCAGATCGAACCAGTCAACATTGGGATATTGCAATGAATTAAGCGGCGTAGAGGGATTACGGTATTCATTCAAAATATTCTGGGGAGTCAATTGTTGAAATTGTTGTCCATTCATGCTGGCCACATTCAACAACGACATGGTGGTGTATGAGTCAATAAAATCAGGTATTCTGGTAGCTTTATTTACACCATACGAACCGGTAAAACTCATTTTGGGTTTTCCCAATGCGCCTTGTTTGGTAAGTCACGATAATAACGCCATTAGCTCCTTTAGCTCCGAATACTGCAGTAGCCGAAGCATCTTTTTAATACTGATACCGTATTAATTTCAGCAGGATCCAAATCTTTATAATCGCGTTCAACACCATCGACCAAAGCCAGAGGAGCAGAACCGTTCCAACTTGATATACCGCGGATGATAACTTCCGAATCATCATTTCCTGGTTCACCAGTTTGCTGAATGGTCAATACCCCGGAAAGTTTACCGGTAATCGCATTGGTAATATTCTGTGTACCCGATTTCATCAGGGCGGCATTGTTTACCTGCGTAATTGCACCAATAACACTTTCCTTTTTCTGGGTTCCATACCCAACAACAACAACTTCTTCCAAACCTACATTTGTTTCGGCGAGAACCACATTGTAATTCGTTACGGAACCAAGAGTTACTTCCTGGGTAACCATACCAACGAAACTAACCGTAATTGATTTGGCGCTGGCAGGAATATTCAGAGTAAATTTTCCGTCAGCATCTGAAATGGTACCGATATTGGCGCCGGTAACCATAATGGTAGCTCCAGGAATTGGTGCACCTGTGCTATCACTAACTTTCCCGCTGATTTGCTTTTGCTGTCCAACGGGGTTAATCACCTGTTCCGGATTTGCTTTTCCGGGATAGCCATCTGCGGCAACAGCGGCAAATCCCAACAACAAACCGAAAGAAAGCAATTTAATCTTCAAAAGAATTTGCGTGTCACTTCCAAAAGGGAAACAACCCAATCTTCGAATTTTTTTCATAATTTGTTCTGTTAATTAAAAATTTAAGTTTGTTTAAGCCGGGAGTCGAGAAGAGCATCACACCGGCTTTAGAGGCTTGTCGAGGACATACAATCGATTGCATCTACCTCCAAAAAATTAAAGGATCAACTCATTTAGATCAAATTTAGGTTAATAGTTAAAACAATTAAAAATTAGTTAGTTAGCAAAAATTCATAAAAATGAAAGCTCATTTTACTCTTATTGAGCGATCAAAACTAGTAAAATTTTACATTTTTTAACATCTACTGCTATTAAATTTTAAAAAGCTATTCAAAAACATACACCAAAAATTCACCAGCTAAACTTTCAAAAATCATATCCGGTTTCATCATATCCCGGAACATTTTTTTTCAATAAAACGACTTCGATTCTTAAATAAAATGTGATCTTTGTCATATCTTAGTTGAAATTAATATCCAAAAAATTTAAACATCCTTTAACCCAAATAACATGTTTAAAATCCAGACATTAAACAAGATCGATCCGGAAGGATTGAAAATATTTCCACTCGACCAGTATGAAATTGCCAGCGAATTTGGCAACCCTGATGCAATTATCGTGCGCAGTCAGGCTATGCATGATATGGAATTACCCTCAAGTCTTCTGGCAATTGCCCGTGCCGGAGCCGGAGTAAACAACATTCCTGTTGAAAAATGCACTGAAAAGGGAATCGTTGTCTACAACACGCCCGGAGCCAATGCCCATGGGGTAAAGGAAATTGTAATTGCTGGAATGTTAATTGCTTCCCGCGATATAGCCGGATCAATCGAATGGGCCAAAAGCCTGAAAGGTAAAGGCACCGAGGTTCCCGGATTGGTTGAAAAAGGAAAATCGAACTTTGGCGGAACTGAAATACGCGGAAAAACCCTTGCTGTCATTGGGCTGGGTGCCATTGGCGTTCTGGTTGCCAATGCTGCTCAGGCTTTAGGAATGAATGTAATGGGGTACGATCCTTATATTTCGGTTGCACAGGCCTGGAAATTAAGCCGGAATGTAAAAAAAGCAGAAGGGATTGAATCCTTGCTCGCCAATGCCGATTTTGTTACCCTTCATATTCCTCAGCTTCCCGAAACAAAGGGTTTCATTAATAAAGACAAGCTGAAAATGATGAAAAACGGTGTCAAAATTATGAATTTTGCACGCGGTGGTCTGGTAAATAATCAGGATATGATTGAAGCCATCGAATCGGGTAAAGTTGGAAAATATGTTACCGACTTTCCTGAAGATGAACTGATCAATGTGAAAAACATTATTGCAATACCACATTTGGGAGCATCAACCGAAGAATCGGAAACCAATTGTGCCATCATGGCTGTAAATCAGGTTATCGATTACCTTGAGAACGGGAATATAATCAACTCGGTTAATTTTCCGGCAGCCGAAATGGAACGAAATGGTGGAACCCGCATCGTTATCGCTAATAAAAATGTTCCCAAAATGGTCAGCCAGATTTCATCACTGCTGGCCCACGAAGGGCTTAACATCTCAAATATGTTGAACCGGAATAAAGCTGACATTGCCTACAACATTATTGATGTGGACGGAACGGTACCCGCTGTTATAAAAGATATGATATCAGAAATTGAAGGTGTAATTATGGTTCGGATCCTTCCTCCAAAGCAATAAACATTAGTAAAATATTTTTAATACCCGGTAAGCTAAAGCGTAAATGCTATTTTTGCCGGGTATTATTTTTTCGCATAACGTACATCAGACAAATAAATCGAAATGGAGAAAAATCTTATAACTAAAGCCGCTGATAATATTCGGATACTATCGGCATCGATGGTTGAAAAAGCCAAATCTGGACACCCGGGTGGAGCAATGGGTGGCGCCGATTTCATCACCATTCTTTATTCTGAATTCCTGAATTACGATCCAAGCGATATGACCTGGATCAACCGCGACCGTTTTTTCCTCGATCCCGGACACATGTCGCCTATGCTGTATTCAATTCTGGCTATGACCGGAAACTACACTATGGATGAACTCGCCAATTTCCGTCAGTGGGGAAGTCCAACCCCCGGACACCCTGAGGTAGAACCTGCCAGAGGTGTTGAAAATACATCCGGACCACTCGGACAAGGACACACAATGGCCATTGGCGCTGCGATTGCCGAACGGTTCATGGTTCAGCGCTTTGGCGAATGGATGGCTCACAAAACTTATGCATTTATTTCCGACGGTGGGGTTCAGGAAGAAATTTCGCAGGGAGCCGGACGTATTGCCGGGTTCCTCGGACTGAACAACCTGATCATGTTCTATGATTCAAACGACATCCAGCTTTCAACTGAAACCAAAGAGGTTACCAATGAAGATACTGCAAAAAAATACGAAGCATGGGGCTGGAAAGTGGTAACTATTGAAGGAAATAACGCCGACCAAATCCGCAATGCATTGAAAAATGCTCAATCTGAAAAAGAAAAACCAACCCTCATTATTGGTAAAACCATCATGGGTAAAGGCGCTTTGAAAGAAGACGGTTCGAGCTACGAACGCCGCTGCGAAACTCACGGAATGCCTCTGGGCGAAGCTGGTGCTTCTTTCGAAAAAACAATCCTGAACCTGGGAGGCGATCCAAAGAACCCATTCGTCATTTTCGACGACGTTCAGGCCTTATTTGATGCACGCAAAAAAGAACTGATTGCTGCTGCAGCCGTTAAAAAAGCCGAACAGGAAGTATGGGCAAAAGCTAATCCTGAACTGGCTGCCAAGTTGGCTAAATTCTTCAGCAAAGAAGCTCCTGCCTTCGATTTCAGTAAAATTGAACAGAAAGCAGGATCGGCTACACGCGCTGCATCGAGCACTGTTCTGGCAGCTTTTGCTACTGGTGTCGAAAATATGGTTGTTTCTTCAGCCGACCTTTCAAACTCCGATAAAACCGACGGCTTCCTGAAAAAGACAAAAGCTTTCAAAAAAGGCGATTTCTCAGGCTCTTTCCTTCAGGCAGGTGTTTGCGAACTAACCATGGCTTGCGTGATGAACGGTATGGCTCTGCATGGCGGTATTATCCCGGTTTGCGGAACATTCTTCGTGTTCTCCGACTACATGAAACCAGCGGTTCGTATGGCTGCTTTGATGCAATTGCCAGTGAAATATGTTTGGACTCACGACGCTTTCCGAGTTGGTGAAGACGGACCAACTCACCAGCCGGTTGAACAGGAAGCCCAAATACGCCTGATGGAAAAACTGAAAAACCATCACGGTAAAAACTCGATACTGGTACTTCGTCCGGCTGATGCCGAAGAAGCAACCGTTGCATGGAAAATGGCTCTCGAAAATATTGATACTCCAACTGCGTTGATTCTTTCGCGTCAGAATATCAAGAATCTACCATCGAAAGGTGACCGCTATGCTGAAGCCCAACAAGCAGCCAAAGGTGCATATATCGTAACGGATTCAGAAGGTACTCCAGATATAATCTTGCTTGCAAGTGGTTCGGAAGTGGCTACTTTGGTTGAAGGACAAGCATTACTCGAAAAAGAAGGCATTAAATGTCGGATTGTTTCAGTTCCTTCCGAAGGATTATTCCGAAACCAATCGAAAGAATACCAGCAAAGTGTTCTTCCTTGCGGTGTAAAAAAATTCGGTTTGACTGCCGGACTACCTGTAAACCTTGAAGGTTTGGTTGGTGCCGACGGAAAAGTATTCGGTCTGGATTCATTTGGATTCTCGGCCCCATACACCGTTCTCGACGAGAAACTCGGATTTACCGCTCAAAATGTGTACAACCAGGTAAAAGGAATTTTGTAAAAACTCATTTTAATACAACAATAATTTATTAACCTAAATCCACTGGTCCATGGCAATGTCTAAGTGCATGAAGCAATTACCAGTGTTAAAATTCAATTAAAAAAAACTATGAAAGTATTTTTGTATGCAATCTTTCTGATTGCCATTTGTCCTCTTTTTATTTCTGCCCAGCCGTTGGCAAATCGCACGAAATACGACATTTCGCGTGACAAAGTGCTTTATACGGTTGGCTATGCACATCTGGATACCGAATGGAACTGGGATTACCCGGCCACCATCAACGACTGTATTAAAAATGTAATGCTGGAAAATTTTCATTTGTTTGAAAAATATCCTGACTATGTTTTCAATTTCACCGGATCACGCCGCTACCGGATGATGAAGGAATATTATCCTGAATTATATCCGAAAGTTGTTCAGTATATCAAACAGGGCCGTTGGTATGTAGCCGGTTCGTCGGTTGACGAAGGTGAAGTAAATATTTCTTCATCCGAATCGCTGATCAGGCAGGTTCTCTACGGAAATGATTATTTCAGAAAAGAATTTGGCGTGGAAAGCAAAGACTATATGCTTCCCGATTGTTTCGGATTCCTGGCCAATATGCCATCGATCTGGAACCATTGTGGACTGCTTGGTTTTTCTACCCAAAAACTTACCTGGAGATCAGCAGTGGGAGTTCCCTTTAATGTTGGCGTATGGAACGGTCCCGATGGTAAAGGAATTATTGCTGCGCTAAATGCGACTAATTATGTTGGCAGTGTCGTTCCCCGGCTTGACCTGAGCACCGAATGGGAGAAACGGATCAACGAAGACAATGCCAAATACGGAATTTCTTTTGATTACCGTTATTACGGCGTAGGCGACCAGGGAGGAGCTCCCCGGGAAAGAGATGTAAAGAATGTTACCGGAAGCCTCCATAATCCGGACAGCAAATTTAAAGTGATACTCACCTCTGCCGACCAGATGTTTCGCGACATTACGCCTGACCTCAGGGCAAAACTTCCAACCTATTCGGGCGACTTATTGCTTATCGAGCATAGCGCCGGATCGCTGACTTCCGAATCGTACATGAAACGGATGAACCGCAAAAACGAATTATTGGCCCAATCGGCCGAACAACTGGCTGCTGCTGCCGATTGGCGTAAAAGCGCTGCTTACCCGTTTCATAAATTAAACGAATCATGGGAACTTGTCTTGGGTAGTCAGTTTCACGATATTCTTCCGGGAACAAGTATTCCGAAAGCTTATGAATATGCCTGGAACGATGAGTTTATCGCTGCAAACGGATTTGCCGAAGTATTGAAAAACTCTGTTAGTGCACTGGCGGGTGAATTAAACACCAAAGGCAAAGGACGTTCGGTCGCCGTTTACAACCCGGTGGCAACAAATCGTGAAGATGTGGTGACTGCCGAGCTCGAATTCGAAAAACTTCCCGCAAATATTAAAGTACTTGATCCAAAAGGCAAAATCGTTCCGTCGCAAATAATCGGAAGAGACGGAAACAAGCTGAAATTCGTGTTCCTGGCAAAAGTTTCATCGGTTGGACTGGCAGTGTATGATGTTCAGGAAAATCCGGCAAATAGTCCGGCAAAATCTTCCCTAAAGGTTTCGGATAACAGCCTGGAAAATGATTTCTACAAAATCAGCATCGACTCAAAAGGCGATATCGCCAGTATTTTCGATAAAAAAACGGCAAAAGAATTGTTGTCGAAACCAGCCCGTCTGGAATTTCTTTCTGAGAAATCAACTGTCTGGCCGGCATGGAACATGCACTGGGAAGAACGTCAGAAACCGGCTGTTGGATACATGAACGAAGAAGCATCAGTTCGCGTGATCGAACAGGGGCCGGTCCGTATAGCGCTGGAAGTAAAACGGAAAGGATTTAACTCGGAAATTACCCAAATTTTAAGCCTTTCAGCCGGAGAAGCCGGTAAACGCTTTGAAATCGCCAACGAACTCAACTGGCAAACCAAAGGACTCACGCTTAAAGCGGCTTTCCCGTTCACCGCTTCAAACGAAAATGCAACCTACAACCTGGGCGTTGGAACGATTCAGCGCAACAACAACAACGAAGTTAAATTTGAAGTTCCGTCCAAAGAATGGTTCGACTTAACTGATAAATCGGGCAGCTATGGCGTTTCGGTTTTGGAAGACTGTAAATATGGTTCCGACAAACCGGATGATCAAACTCTTCGGCTTACACTTTTATATTCTCCCAAAACCGATGGCAGATATGACGTTCAAAGTTCTCAGGACTGGGGAATTCAAAACTTTAAATACGGCATTTATGCTCACCAGGGAAGCTGGACTGACGGATTGACGCCGTGGCAGGGAAAATTTATGAACCAGCCCTTAATGGCTTTCGAAGTTTCCCAACATGAAGGAACACTTGGAAAAGAAACTTCGTTGCTGACAATCGACTCGCCTCAGGTCGGGTTGATGGCCTTCAAGAAAATGGAAAACAGCGATTACTACACCGTCCGGGTAAATGAATTATCAGGAAAAGATAACAAGGGAATCCATATTAAATTTCAGGGAAAAGTTGCCGATGCGTATGAAGTGAACGGCCAGGAACAGAAAATTGGCAGCGCTGATTTTGCAAACGGAACGCTGAATTTTGACCTGACACATTATACCATTCGCACTTTTGCTGTCAAGTTTGCACCGGCAACCCAATCCGCTGAACTGCCATTGCAGGCATCTGTAAAACTTCCCTATAACCTCGATGCTTTCAGTTTTGACGATAACCGGAACGATGCTAATTATGACGGCCGTGCCAGCTATCCGGCTGAATTAATTCCTTCTGAAATAGTCAGTGAAGACATTCGTTTCAACATTGGCGATAAAGCTGATGAACAGGAGAATGCCGTTTCGTGCAAAGGTCAGAAAATTGACCTCCCTGAAGGTGATTTCAACACCCTTTACATCCTTGCTTCGGCAAGACGGACTGCTGAAGCTGAGTTTCTGATTGATTCAGAATCCAGTAAACTTTCAATTCAGAGTTGGAGTGGCTACATCGGACAGCATTATAACCGTAAATTTGGTCTCGACCAGGTAACCGTAATCGGCATCGACAAACCATTTGTCAAGCGAGATAATATTGCCTGGTTTGCTTCTCACAGACATTTGGCCTATCCGACCAAAAATGATACTTACCAGTATTGCTACATTTATAAATACAAGATCAGTCTTCATCCGGGAGCAAAAAGTATAACCCTTCCAACAAATGAAAACATCAAAATATTCGCTATTACTGCGGCAAAGATCAAAGCTGGCGATGCACAGCCTTTACAGCCGTTGTACGATAACTTTGATGATAGCAAACCATTTGTTCTGAAACCATAATTCCGGGTTGAAACAAAAGCAAGCATTTCAAAATTGAAATAATAAAAGGGGTTGTCTGTATCAAACAGAGCAACCCCTTTATCTTTTTATTCAAATTGACTATCAAAAAAACTTTGCTGGTTTGTTGAAGCTCAATGAAAGAACATATAAGCAATCAGTATGGCAGCCACCATACCAACAAAATCGGCAATCAGTCCACATGTTAAGGCATACCGGGTATTCTTGATTCCGACCGAGCCGAAATAAACAGCCAAAATGTAAAAGGTGGTATCGGTCGATCCCTGAATGGTGCATGCCACCCGGCCAACAAACGAATCGGCACCATACATTTTCATCGCGTCAACCATCATACCCCGCGACCCGCTTCCGCTCAGTGATTTCATCAGGCCGGTAGGTAAGGCCGGAATAAAATCAGTATTGACTCCCAGTTGCTGAAACACCCAGCTAATTCCTGAAATAAGCCATTCCATCGCTCCTGATGTGCGGAAAACGCCAATTGCAACAAGGATAGCAATCAGGTATGGAATAATCATGATGGCAGTTGTAAATCCATCTTTGGCGCCTTCGATGAAAGCTTCGTACACATTTACTTTTTTCTTCAGGGCCAGCAATATAAAACTGATTATAACTGAAAAAATCAGGAGATTGCTGACAACGCTCGAAATAACCTGAATCTGATCCTTGTCAAGGCCTGAAAAATACCAGATTATTCCGGCAATTACGACAGTTAACCCACCGATGTAACTTATAATTGTTTTATCGAACAAGTTAATCTTTTGATGCCAGGCTACTGCAATCAGACCAGCCAATGTCGCAAAAAAGGTTGCCAGCAGGATAGGAATAAATACATCTGACGGATTTACAGCTCCCAACTGCGCCCGGTAAACCATGATACTAACTGGAATAATCGTCAATCCCGAAGCATTCAGAACCAGAAACATGATCTGGGCATCCGAGGCAGTATCGTTCGAAGGATTCGTTTCCTGCATTTCCTTCATCGCCTTTAATCCCATTGGGGTAGCTGCGTTGTCCAGATTCAGCATGTTCGCGGCAATGTTCATTATAATCGATCCATAAGCCGGATGCTCTTTCCCCAGTGAAGGAAAAAGTTTATTAAAAAATGGGCCGACCAGGCGCGAGAAAATCCGGACTACCCCACCCTTTTCCCCAACTTTCATGATACCCATCCAAAGTGTTAATACGCCAGTGAGCCCCAGTGAAACTTCGAAGCCTGTTTTAGCCATACCAAATGTTGAAGTCATCATCTCGGGAAAGACATTGAGATCACCAAGAAATATAAGCCTGGCAAGGCCGATCAGGAAAGCCGCAACAAAAAAGAAAATCCAGATATAGTTTAGTGCCATCGATTAGCAAGTAGTTAATTGGCACTAAATGTAAATAAAAAAACCTGCTGTAACATAGCAGGCTGAACTAGCCCAACTATTTTCCAGCCGATAAGCATCAGGTAATGTGAAATTACCAACATCGTTTCGTTCGGTAGTCTAAATTTGAAGTCACCAAAAAGAAAGGGATGAAGCCAGAAAAATAATCTGGGTTCATCCCTTCAACGTTAAACTGTGAAAATATTATTCGACTTTGATCGGATTGCTTAACAGGTCGGCCTCCGAAGAAATGTAAGTTTTGAAATCGTTCATACTTTTCCACTTTTCATTTTCAAGCCCCCAAACAGCAAAGAAATAATGGCGGGCAGGAATGTCAGCATTTATTTTTTGAGCAGCATAATACATCTGCGAAATCACAATGCTGAATTTCTTTTCATCCACGGTTTTGTAACCGAGGCTGTAAAAATCAATATTCGAGGTCCGGGCAACTTTGGTGGTTTCGTCTTTTTTCAGCAAAACGGCCATTCCCAGTTCATCATTATTTAACGATTGTTTGTCAAGTGTGGCAATAGAACGATAATCCGCGTTTGCCTCAAAATCAACCGGTTCATTTTTTAACAAGCTGGTTACAATTCCGGTTACGATTTGCTTTTTGCCACTAAATCCGGAAACAGTTACATCAGACTGAAACCAATATTTGCCTGGATAAATGGAAATGCGCTCAACAGCTGACAAATTCTGGTCGCCCACGTGCCAACCTGAATATTTCAGATCGAAAACCGAACGTACCGGACCTTCGGCCACTTTCTGGTATTCATAGACATCGGTCGAGCCCAGACGATACAGCGAATCATTTTCGAGTAAAGCCAAACCTCCCGATCCGGTTGAACTTCCGCAGTGCAGAATATCCATTCCCCAATCCGATAATTTGTGGTAATCAGGAATTTCAGGTGTATGAATTTTGTCGATGATTAAGCCTGGTTTCAATTTACCAAACAGGTCTTTTACATTACGGCAGTCAAAATAATTGCGAAAACCCATTTTGTCATTTTCCCAGCTTACACTTTCGCCTTGTGCAATAATTTTGAAACTATCGGCACACGAAGGAGCAAAATACTGATCAACTTCCTTATATGAATGATCAGGCAGAACAATCCCCAAACGAACATTCGTACGCTTTTCAAATTCAGGATATTGGGCAATTGCCACATTTTCAACTTCCAGCTTAACAGTTTCCGAAGCCTTGAAATTCAGGCAGAAAGCCAGTTCATCCCATTTTCCATCCTTATCCAGATCGTCAGCCTGCGAAGGAACAGCTTGTTCGTTCAGTTTCAGAACAGGAGCAGAACCGTCCGGAACAACGCCTGTTTTTGCTTCCACGTCAGCACGTTTCAGGATGATGGTTTCATCGGTACGATCAACAGTCAACGGATTGGTTAAAACCAGGGTATTTTTTGTGGTGCATGAGCTGAATCCGATCAGCAGCAAAGCACTCATCAGGATTGTATTTCTCATAACGGAAGGTCGTTCTCGCCTTTCACGTAACCAAAATTTGCTAAAATACCGCCGTCGACATACAACACATGCCCATTCACAAAATTGCTGGCTTTTGAAGCGAGGAAAAGTGCAGCATTACCAACATCTTCGGGTTCTCCCCAACGTCCGGCAGGTGTGCGGGTCATCACCAGATCGTTGAACGGGTGACCATTTTCGCGAATCGGCCCGGTTTGTGAGGTCACAATGTAACCGGGGCCAATACCGTTAATCTGAAGGTTGTATTTTGCCCACTCGCAGCACATATTGGCCGTAAGTAATTTTAAGCCACCTTTGGCTGATGCATAGGCCGAAACTGAATTACGACCATACACGCTCATCATCGAGCACATATTGATGATTTTACCACTTCGTTGGGCAATCATACCCGGAGCAACGCGTTTAGACACAATAAGCGGCGCAACCAGATCTACATCAATTACCTGCCTGTAATCGGCAACTGGCATGTCCAAAATAGGAATACGTTTGATGATGCCGGCATTATTTACTAAAATATCAATGGTTCCCACTTCCTTTTCAATCAGGGAGATTCCCCGGTCAACATCAGCCTCGTTGGTCACATCGAAAACCAGAGTAAAAACGTCAATACCTTCAGTCTTATATTCAGGGATGCAGGCTTCAAGTTTTTCTTTGCTCAAATCGTTTACACAAATTTTAGCACCTGCTTTACCAAGCACCTTACCAATAGCCATACCGATTCCATGAGTTCCACCTGTAATCAGGGCTATCTTACCAGTTAAATCGAATAATTCATTCATGTTTATCATATTTTATAGTTAAATACTTTTCTAATTAATCCGATATGGCATGATCCGTTGGAAAATCCTGACCACTCCATATTTTCTTTGCAGTCCAGTCCAGTGGAGCATCAGCCCAAAACGGATCTGCTGCAGGTAGCCCCAAAGGTAATAAACCCACTGTACAGAGGTACAAACTTCCGGTTGAGATATAGGATTCGCCAATATTGGGCTGATGGCCAAAATAACCAATCCTCAGCCAGCCTTTATCATCAAAAACACCGGGAGCTTCGTACATTCTCCTGATAACTGCCGATAAGCCGGAACGTACCTGCGCAGGTTTGATTTCCTCGGGAAGCAGGTGCTGTAACGAAATTTGTGCCAACAATTGGAATGCACCAAACCGATAGGCCAGCGAGCGGCCAATAGGCGGAAAAGTTCCTTCAGGAGAAATCAGTTTTTCCTGAATCATAGCATACCTTTTGGCTCTTGCCACCAAGGTTTGATACGTCTTTTCGTTTCTTTTGCCGTGTTTCATCAGTTCTCCCAAAATGTCAACCAGCATGGGCTGAATAACGAAACTGTTATAATAATCCCAGTGAAAATCAGGACCATCGCCATACATTCCATCACCTTTGTACCATTCCAGATGTTTGCGGATAGCATAATCCATGCGCATCTCATCGGGCTGCTCTCCTGCAAAAAGTAAAAATGCTTCAACCATTGCACTGAAAAGCAACCAGTTGTTGTAGCCCGGAGTAATTATCCGGCTGCTTTTCATGGCAGCCACCAATTGTTTTTTTGTTGAATCATCCAACTGGTGCCACAATACGTTTGGTGCGCGTAAAACAGCATGAGCCAGAAAAGCAGAGTCAACCACAGGCTGTCCGCCCTGCGTGAAATTCATAAAATCAGGCGACTGGGGATCAACGGCCATTTTCATACTCTTTTGTGCCAGATCGATATACTTCTTTCTGAGTTTTCCTTCAGGAGTTTCATCAGCGCCCAATTCCAGCCATGGAGCCATACCGGCCATTAATCGGCCAAAAGCTTCCAGATAAGTGACTGTCCGTCGGTCGGCTTCTTTACCAGGGCGACATTCAACCGGCATATTTTTCCGAAGTTCGCCTTTGCTGAGCGACTCCAGCACCGGCGTTGCAATCCGGGTCAGCACCTTTACCCAATAGTCGCGGTCAGTTATATCAACCTGAATAAAAGTACCGTTTCCTGAGACTTTGTTAGCCAAAGGAGCTAAACCAAGCAATGATAAATATTTAAACGCGTTCCGCCGATTCATATAAAATTTTCAGAGTGCACTATAAACTTGTTACCTTACCGCATCTGATTGGGTTGTACAACGTCCATATCTCCATAGTCGAGGTTTTCGCCTGCCATCCCCCAGATAAAAATGTAGTTAGCGGTTCCGGCAGCCGAATGGATCGACCAGTTCGGTGAAATAACAGCCTGCTCGTTTACCATCCAGATGTGGCGGGTTTCCTGAGGTTGTCCCATAAAATGACATACGGCCTGTCCTTCGGGAACATTGAAGTAAAAATAAACTTCCATACGCCGGCTGTGTGTATGGGCAGGCATCGTGTTCCAAACACTTCCTGGACGCAATTCTGTCATTCCCATCTGTAACTGACAAGTTTCAATTACTTTACTGATCAGTAACTGGTTAATCTGGCGTTCATTTGATGTTTTCTGAGACCCCCCCCCCCCCCCCCCCCCCCCATCTGAAGCACATTAGCATCTTTCAAGGTGATATGACGGGTTGGCAATTCTTTATGAGCCGGGGTTGAATTCAGATAAAAATGTGCCGGTTGTGCAGCATCATCTGATTTGAACACAATTTTCCGGGCTCCTTTGCCTACATACAAGGCTTCCTTGAAATCGAGCACATAAGTAGTTTCGTCAACAATAACCTGACCTTTTCCTCCCACGTTGATGATTCCCAATTCGCGACGATCACAAAAATGAACTGATTTCAGCGGATCAATGGCTGTCAATTCGAGCGGGCCATTTACAGGAACAGCCCCACCGGCAATGTATCGGTCGTAATGTGAATAAACCAGACGAATTTTATCGTCCTCCATTACTTTTTCAATTAGAAAATGTTCGCGCAACTGAGTGGTATTATACTTTTTCACATCATTAGGGTGCGCGGCAAAACGTTCTTCAAAAATGACTGACATGTTGTTTTATTTTTGGTTGTATTTATATTTTAAAGCTTCAAGGTAATAATAATCGGCATAATTAATCGGGGCATCCACTTCAGATTTTTTGGGCATATTACCCACACAGTGTTTGATCAGAAAACCGGCATTGCTGCCAACTTCGGCAAGATACTTGTTTGAACTTAAATTTTCAACCATCCGATCGGCTTGCTGTTTGTAAAATGCATCTTTCGTCAATGAATTTAACATATAAAGTGCAGAGGCAGTAACCGCTGCTGCTGAAGCGTCGCGGTAAGCATTCGGGATCGCCGGATCGTTGTAATCCCAGTAAGGAACTAAATCTTCCGGCAGGTTTTTCAGAATAAATGAAGCGATCTTTTGGGCCGCATCGAGGTAACGAATATCACCGGTTTCCCGATAGCAAACCGTATAACCATACAATCCCCAGGCTTGTCCCCTTGCCCAGGCCGAAGCGTCATTTAATCCCTGATGAGTTTGTTTCTCCAACACTTTCCCGGTTTTTGGATCGTAACCAATCACATGGAACGAACTCATATCATCGCGAAAATGATTTTTTAAAGTGGTATTGGCATGTTTAATGGCAACATCGCGAAATTTTGGATCGCCGGTTTCTTTGGATGCCCAAAACAACATTTCCAGGTTCATCATGTTATCGATGATCACCGGGAACTGCCATTTGCCATGATCCCAGGAACGGATGCAACCAACAATTGGATTAAACCGGGTAATTAACGACTCTGAAGCATCGATTATGGCTTTTCTATACTCCGGATTTTTGGTGATCCGATAAGCATTTCCATAACTGCAAAACACCATAAATCCTAAATCATGCGTATTTTTTCTGAACTGAACGCCATTCAGTTTAACTGTATTTTCGGCAGCAATTTTCTTCCAGCTTTGATCCCCGGTCAATTCGTACATGTACCAGTAACTTCCGGCAGGAAAACCACAACACCAGTCTTTTTGGGTAATCATCACATATTTTCCGTTTTCAAATGAACGAGGCACCATGCTGTCGTTGGGTGTTTGCTGAACAAGATACTTGAATTGTTTATCCAGTTCCGAAATCAGCTTATCTTTTTGCTTCCCAGAAGTTTCCATTGAGAAAAAAAACATCGCGAAGAACAGAACAGCCATGCAAAAGGTTAGTTTTCTCATATACATCTTTGATTTTTGATTAGACTATATTCAGGCTTATAAAGTTTAAGCAAAGGTAAGTGTATTTTAGAAAAGCGCAATCGATTGCATTTTTATTTTAAAACAAATGGCAAAAAAAGAAATAATTAGCATATTTGCATAACATACCTTATCAAAATGAACAAACTATCTGAACCAACCATTCATGACATTGCACGGGAATTAAAAATCTCTGCATCAACCGTTTCACGGGCATTAAACGACAACCCCCGAATCAGTCTGAAAACAAAAGAAAAAATCAAGGCAGTTGCCGACGCCCTAGGTTACCGGCCCAATACCCTGGCCTCTAATCTGCGGAACAAAAAATCGAATACCATCGGGATTGTGGTACCTCTGATTAATCGTAACTTTTTCTCTGCGGTAATCAGCGGAGTGGAAGATGTTGCATTTAAGGCCGGATACAATGTCGTCATTTCGCAATCAAACGATCAGGCAGCAAAGGAAATCAGCATTGTTCACTCCATGTTTTCGAACCGGGTCGATGGGTTGATCATTTCCATTGCCATGCAAACCAACACATTTGATCACTTAAAACTATTCCGAAAAAAAAATATTCCACTGGTATTTTTTGATCGTGCTGTACCCGAAATTGAAACCGATACAATTGTAGTTGACGATCAGGCTGGCGGGTATAAAGTAACTCAGCACCTGATTGACCAGGGCTATAAACGCATTGCACACATTGCCGGCCCACAAAATCTGATCATTTACCAGCTTCGGAAGAAAGGATACCTCGAAGCACTCAAAGAAAATGGAATAGCACCTGACGAGTCTCTTATTTTGGTAAATACCCTGACGAGCGAAGAAGGAGTCCTGGCTATTCAGCAACTCATGAGTCTTCCCCATCCGCCCGATGCCATTTTCTGCAGCAACGACACCATTGCCCTCAGTGTTATGATTTACCTGAGAGACCGGGGAATCCGCATTCCTCAGGACATTGGGATTGTCGGATTTAGTAACGAGCCTTATTCAAAAGTAGTTTCTCCCCCATCACAACCATTATACAACCTGGTTTTGAAATGGGTCAAAAGGCAGCCAATTTAATTATCCGCCAAATTGAAAATAAAGAGAAAACTTATCACACCATTGTTCTACCAACGGAAATGGAAATCCGCGATTCCTCGAACCGAAGAAAATTTATCTGACTTCAATCTCAGATTTTTTTACGGAAGCGATTCTTAGCGGATGCGATCAATAGAACGAATCAGCGCTTCATCTTTACCAATAGCGCGAATGGCCAGATAATCAAGAATAATGGCCACCAGCGGAAAAACCATGCTGACCTGATAACTGATTTGGGCATCGCTGAATGCGAAATGGGTAAAAAAGAAAAACAAGCCAAATAAACCAAGCATTAGAAGTATGGCAAAAACAATAACCCGTATTTGCCTGATCCGTTTTTTGTAGCTCAAAATAGCAAAACCATGCAAAACCACAACAATTCCGATTAAAGCTGAAATAGCTATCCCATTCTCGGTTATTTGACCATTAAGCATGATGCCTCTGAAATCAAACAGGTAAATAGCACCATCTTTGGCGATTTCAGCAAAAGGTAAAAAAAACAAAAATCCGGTCAGGATGGCCGAAACCAGCAGATATAAAGATTGAATACGTTGTATCATAGTTTTACATTTTTGCGCAAAAATAAGTTTTTCCGGAGTAGAAAACTAAAAAACCAGGCACCTGCTGAAAATTAAAATCGCAATTTCTGCTAAAAAAATTGAAATATAGAGATATAAAAAAACTTCATCTGTAATATTTTATACATTTGGTCAATCAACATTACCTTGCGATCAAAAATGCGACCATCAATACATGGCCTGAAAATAGTTTTCCTGACAATCAGCTTTATAGCAGGATTATCTGCCAGTATAAAGGCCCAGGATGCTTATTTTTCTCAGTTTTTTCTGAATCCGGTTTACATGAATCCCGCTTACGCTGGAACTATGAAAGTTCCCCGTGTAGGCGTCCAGTACCGCAACCAGTGGCCCGGCATGAATAAAGCTTACACCACTTATTTTGCATCGTACGACACATACTTTCCCAAAATAACCAGCGGAATAGGCCTGCTGATGTTCAACGACGTTCAGGGCAATGGCATTTACACCGAATCAAGTTTCAAATTTGTATACTCGAAAGAAATCAGATTAAGCCAAGAATGGACAATGTATGGCAGCCTTAGTGCAGGAGCCCAAATCAATTCGCTAAATTTCAGCCGGTTGATATTTGCTGACGGACTCGATCCGATTTACGGGAACCATCAGCC